>JBCCSY010000029.1:0-1695 GCA_039199335.1 Pseudomonadota bacterium | reverse complement strand
GGTCAGCCGGGATTCGAGCATCTCGATATGCGCGTTGATATCGGCCATGCGGGGCGCCAGCATGGCTTCGACTTCGGCCTGGGTGTACCTGGGTTCGATGAATTGCGGGCAGTTCCAGTCAAGCGCGGTGATCTGGATCGTCACCAGCCGTTCCACCCGGCCCTGACCGTCTTTGGCCAGCGCCTTGGCGAGATCGGGATCGGAGTCGGCGGCCACCATCGCCGCGTGACCGATCAGCTTGAGCCGCGCCTTGCGGGGGTAATCCATCAGAAACAGTGCGACCCGGTCATTGTCGGACAGGTTGCCTTGCGAGATGTATTGGCGGTTTCCGCGGTAATCGGCAAAGCCAATGCTGTCGGGGCCGCGGACCTTGAGAAATCCCGCCGGTCCGCCGCGATGCTGGATGTAGGGCCAGCCATTGGCCGAGACGGTGGCCATGTAGAACGACGTGCAGGCGCCGATAAAGGCGCGCGTGTCCTCGTCGAGCGCGTCCTGGGTGCGCTTTTGGTACATGGAGGCGTAGTTCTCGGCGGTGCCGTCGGCCTCTTGCAGGGCCCGCACGCTTTCCGTGAAAAGGTGGTCGGCGAACGACTCCATGCCCTACCCCGCTTGCAGCGCAATCTGCTTCCAGATTGCGGTTTCGTCGTAAAGCGTCCACTCGCGGCGGACGCTCGGCTGTGCGCCGCCCAGCGCGCCGAACTCCACATGGGTGATCCCCATCACATAGACCTGCGCGCCGGTGGGTGTGCCGAACGCGCCCCAGCCATCGTGTGTGCCCCAAAGGCTCCAGCGGACGGCGGCGCGGGGCGGCATCATCGGGTCGTCACGCCCGATGACATGGTGGATCTCGAACACCGCGTCGGGGAAGGCCGCGCGCAGACCCAGCCAGAAGGCATCCGCCGCGGCGTGGCCGTGGGCCGAAAGGCCACCGGGGTATTCAAGATGGCAGGCGCGGTCATACTCGGCCGGGATGACCGAGAACTCTGCCGCCATCATCCGGGTCAGCAGGTTGGCATGGCGCTGGCCCCACTCGTTTTCATTGCCCCGTCCCTTATAGGGGCCTTCGACGTCATTCTCCGGCGTCGTCGGTGCCCCGCCCCGGCCTGCTGCCACCTCGGCAAAGGCCCAGTCGCGCGGGTCCTGCCCCATCTGGCGCAACGCCGCGCCGTTGTCGCGGATCAGCCATTCGTCGGTGATCTGGTTGTCCTTGGCATAGCAATCGGCAATCGCCCGGTAGGTGAGCGTCTTGCCTGTCGCTGGGCCGAACATCCCGTCGCGCGCGTGGGTGGCGGTGGAGAGACTGCGGTGGGACGACAAGAGCCCCACATCGGGGTTGCCCGACCAGATCACATCCTCGCCCAGGAGCACGCGGTCGGGAAACTCGTGAAGCGTTGACATCGTCGCCTGGGTCGAGGCGGGTTCCCCATGGCTGATCCCGCCGGGCATCCGGACGATGACCTTTTCGCCGTAATATTCGCGCATCCGCGCGCCTAGGCCGCGATCTTCCCAGATCTCTTGCGTGATCCCGAGAATATAGTCCGGGAAATCGGTCCAGCGGTTGTCAAACCCCCTCATGTCCATCCTTCCGGGATGCGTGCCGAGCCGCGCACGATCAGCGGCCCGTCGATGGCGATTTTCTGTGGCTCGGTATCGGGGTTTTCGATCCGGTCGAGCAGCGTTTGAACCGTGGCCTCG
>JBCCSY010000028.1:0-1965 GCA_039199335.1 Pseudomonadota bacterium | reverse complement strand
TGCTTTACCCGGTCGAGGTCCATCTTGATCCGCTCTTCGCTGTCCTTGGGCAGGAGCGGATTGTAGGTGCCGAGCTTTTCGATGAAGCGGCCGTCGCGGGGCATGCGGCTGTCGGCGGCCACGATGCGATAGAAGGGACGCTTTTTCGAGCCGCCGCGGGCCAGTCTGATTTTCATTGCCATGGGGGTATCTCCTTTGAATGGCGGGGTGAGGCGGGACAGGTCCCGCGCCTCAGGATTGGTGGCTTTCGTGGTGACGGATGACCTCGTCGATCACGAAGCGCAGGAACTTCTTGGCAAATTCGGGGTCAAGATCGGCCCGTTTCGCCAGGTCTTCGAGCCGTGCGATTTGCGCCGCTTCGCGGGCAGGATCGGACGGGGGAAGGTCGTGGGTGGCCTTCAGGCGGCCAACCGATTGGGTATGCTTGAAGCGCTCACCCAGGGTGTAGATCAGGATCGCGTCGAGGCGGTCGATGCTGTCGCGATGGTCCTTGAGGAGCTCGGCGGCGCGGGCGGTCTCGGTTTCGGTGTCCTGGGTGACAGTCATTTCAAATCCTCCGGGCCGGGATGGCGCCAGACCTCTACGGGGTCGTCGAAATCAGGTTGCGCCGCGCCTTCGTCCACCTGGCAGCCCAAGCGTTGGGCGAGCGCCCGGGACCGCGCGTTGCCCGGGTCGATGTAGGACACGGCGGTGATCCATCCGAGCACCGTGTAGGCATGGTGGCGGAGCGTGGTGACGGCCTCAAAGGCGTAACCCTGGCCTTCGGCGGCTTCTGTCCAGATCGTCCAGCTGAGCTCAGGCTCCGGCCAGTTGCCCGGAAACCAGGGACCCATGGATCCGATGGGCTGCCCCGTCGTCTTCTCCTGGGCCACATAGATGCCGAAGCCGCGCAGATGCCAGTGACCCGCCAAGGTTGCCAAGACGCGCCAGGCATACCCCGTGTTGTGCTCCGGCCCGCCGCCGACATAGTGCGCGCGATCCGACAGTGCGAAATCGGCGAAGGCGTCGAAATCGGCAGCCTCCGGTGCGCGCAGGATGAGACGCTCAGTTTCGAGATGCGGGATATCCGCCAAAGCGGGCGTCCGAACGGTCATGGGCTGGCCTCCATCTTTGCGTTCGGATGTCGCCAGACCTGCATTTCGCCGTAGCGCTCATGGACAAAGGTGCCGTCCAACCATGCGCCCATTCGCTGGGCCAGACGCTGCGAGGGTGCATTGTCCAGCGCGATCAGGCTGATCGACGTGGACCAGCCGAGCACTTCGTAGGCATAGGCGCGCGAGGCGAGCGCCGTCTCGGTCGCCACCCCGCGCCCCTCGGCGCCGTTAAAGAGAGTCCAGCCGATCTCCGGCTCCGGCCAGCCGTCGGGATACCACAGGCCCACATTGCCGAGCGTGTCGCCCGTTGCCTTGTCCTCGATCATCCAGCGGCCGTAGCCGCGGAGATGCCAGTGGCCAGCATAGGCCATTACCGCGCGGCAGGTGAGTTCGCGGGTCATCGGCCCGCCCACAAAATGCGAGCGGTCGCTGGCGTAGAATTCCGCGAAGGCGTCGATGTCACTCTCCCGGTAGCCGCGCATGATGAAGCGCTACGTCTCAAGCCGGGGAATGGCGGTGTAGAGCGCATCGGCAAGGCTGGGCGTTGCATGGGTGGTCATGGGCGCGCCTCCGTCGTGTCCGGCCGGTGGCGCCAGACCTGCGGCGCGTCTCCGGCGATATCGCGGATCGCACTCTCCGCTTCCGGGTCACGGGTGGCGTTCAGGCGCACGGCCACCCGCTGCGAGAGGTCGTTCTCCGGGTGAACGTAGCTGACAAAGGTCGGCAACACCGTGAAGCCCCAGTCTCTGGCCACACGGGCCGCTTCCGTGGCGTAGCCCTTGCCACGGGCCTCGGGCCTCAGGTGCCAACCAAGCTCCGGTTCGATGTCGTCAAACTCATTGGCGAGATGGACGAAGCCGACGAGGCGATC
>JBCCSY010000027.1:0-2091 GCA_039199335.1 Pseudomonadota bacterium | reverse complement strand
TGGGCGTGGCATCGCCGCGGCACATGGTCTCCACGTAGAGGACCGGGCCCCCGAGCCCCACGATCAGGATGATCAGCAGGCCAAAGACCGACCGGATGAGGCCTGCCAGAAGCTTCATGCCTTGCGGACCGAGACGATGCCTGCGGCAAGGGCAATCCCGCCGAGCGCGATATGGGGCAGGTTTGCAGCGATCCTCAGGAGCGACAGACTTGGACCCAGGGATGGGTTGGTGAAGATGGCGAAGTCGAGGAATCCCCAGCCCGTGAAGATACCGAAGATGCCGTCCGCCAGATAAGCCGCGCCAAACAGAAGCAGGAAGAGCCGTGCCGCCGGCTGCGACATCGCCCCGGCGATCAGCGCCCAGATGGCGGATGCCAGGTGAAGCGCGTCGTCGAAGGGATCGAGGGCGAAAATCCCGAAGGCGAGGCCGCTCTCATCGGTCAGCCCCGGAATGTAGTTGATTGCGGCCACCGCCAGCAGGATCGCGGCATAGACAAAGCACAGTCTGCGTTCGATGGTCATAGCCCCTCCAAATACGTGTCCCAGAGGTTGTTGCGCAGGGTCAGGGTCGGGTCGATCTCCCGTTTGGCGGCGGCGAAGGCAGCGGCGCGGGGATAGGCGCGTCCGAATTGTGCACGTGTCGCGTGGGGCCGGTAGGGAAGATAATACGTGCCTCCGATCTCCAGAACCCGGTCGATCAGGTCCTGTGTCATGCGCGCGTGGTCCGCTTCGGCCCGCGCCGTCTTTTCCTGGGTGAAGGACATCACAGCCGCGATCCGGGGCGTGGGCGAATGGGCCAGCAGGCTCACCGGGTCGGCGTCCACATAGCGCAGCGTGACGTTCAGAAACTCAACAAAGGCGTTCGGGATGACGTCCCGGCAGGCCTGCAGGAAGCCGTCGAAATTCTCGGGCGGTACGAAGTATTCGTGGAGGATATCGACACGGGTCGGATCGCGGTCATCCAGGGTCACCACCGGCTCGTTCATCAGGGAGTTGCGGGTGCTCTCCCCCACGAGCGCCGGGCCGAGATCGCTCTCGATCCACCAGCGCAGGCGCTTCATCCCTTCGCGGCCGACCTGCCCGCGATAGAGGTAGGAGGCCATGTGCGACACAAAGCCGGAGCCCACGGCCGGCGGCAAGTCCGATTGGTCGACCGTGGGGCTGTAGGCGACCAGGATCGCGTCCTCGAACAACCGGGCGCGATCGACGTTCAGGCGTCCGTAGGCCATCGGCGTCGCGGGGTCTTCGACGGCTGCGAGAAACGCCGCCGGAAAGTCCGAGGCGGGCATTTCGGTGACCGTTGGGACGAGGCGTTGGTTCGGCACCATGTCGACCTCAAGATCGACGATCATTCCGATCAGACCGTAGCCCCCCATGGCCAGCGCAAAGAGCGCTTCATTTTCGCTGCGCGAGGCGGTCACAAGCTCCCCGTCGGGCAACACGATCCGCAAAGAGCGCACTGTGGCGCCCATCGGGCCATACGGCACAGGCCATCCATGGGCGCTGACCGAGAAGGTCGCAGCAACGCCGAAATCGTGGTTCGATTGCATGACGGCGGGGCTGAACCCAATCGGGTCGAGCGCTGCGATCACGTCGGACCATCGGGCCCCTCCGTTCACCCGGTAGGTGGCATTCGCCGTGTCCGCCTCGATCCAGCCATTGTCGACCGTAATGGCCGTTCCGTCGCGCGGGATGGCCTGCCCGCCCATGGAGTGGCGTGCGGCGCTGACACTGACCGGCCGCCCGTCCGCGCGTGCGGCAGCAAGTTCGGTTCGAAAGGCGTCGATTAGGGCATCGCCATGGACGGCCGGCCGCACATGGGAGTGGATGGGCGTTGCCGAAAGCTCGCTCGCGTCATTCAGGATCGGGGTGGCGGATGGCGGGTCGGGAATCTGCGGAACGCCGTCAAGCTGGGAAAGCCCGGGCGACCAACTGCGTCCGAGAGCATAAGCTCCGGCGACACTCCCCAAAAGGAGCGCGCTGCGTCTCGTTACTCTGCCAAGTCTTCCCATTTGCGCTCCAGAAACAGCGTGTCTAACCCCCGAAGAACATACAGGCGCTTGGTCTTTTGAGAACGGTACGAGTTACCTG
>JBCCSY010000026.1:0-2112 GCA_039199335.1 Pseudomonadota bacterium | reverse complement strand
TCGCGCGGTCGGTCTACCTGCGCTACCTGGAGGCCTACGGCCAAGATGTGGCCTTCGAGGATGGGACATATCCCGGCGATTACCTGGTCCCCGTGGGTGAGGCGCTGAAGGATACGGTGGGTGATGCCTATCTCGGCAAGGACGAGGCGGATTGGCTGGTCCCCGTGCGGGAGTTCGCCACGGATGCAATGATGGCGCTGATCCGGGAGGATCTGGCCCTTCTCGGCGTGGAAATGGACGTCTTCTACTCGGAGAAGTCCCTCTATGGGACCGGCCGAATTGAGGCCGCGATCGAGGATCTCAAGGGCAAGGACCTGATCTACGAGGGTGTGCTGGAGCCCCCCAAGGGCAAGGCGCCGGACGATTGGGAACCGCGGGAGCAGACGCTCTTTCGCTCCACCGCCCATGGCGACGACGTGGACCGCCCGGTCATGAAGTCGGACGGATCCTGGACCTACTTTGCGCCAGATATCGCCTATCATTTCGACAAGGTGAGCCGTGGTTTTGACGCGCTAATCGACATCTTCGGCGCCGATCACGGTGGCTATGTGAAGCGGATGAAGGCCGCTGTGGCCGCCCTTTCGGATGGAAAGGTGCCGCTCGACATCAAGCTGATGCAGCTCGTGAAGCTCAAACGCGGCGATGAAGAGCTGAAGATGTCGAAGCGCGCGGGCACCTTCGTGACGCTGCGCGACGTGGTCGAGATGGTGGGCGCGGATGTCACCCGCTTCGTCATGCTGACCCGTAAAAACGACGCGCCGCTCGACTTCGACGTCGACAAAGTGTTGGAGCAATCGCGCGATAACCCTGTGTTTTACGTGCAATACGCCCATGCGCGGATCCGGTCCGTTGAGCGTAAGGCTGAGGAGGCGGGCATGGGCGAGGGTCCTGTGGACCTCAGCAGCATCGCCGATCCGGCGGAGTTTGCGCTGGTCGCGAAGCTCGCCGAATGGCCGCGCCTGGTCGAGATCGCGGCGCAGACCGGCGAGCCCCATCGCGTCGCCTTCTACCTCTATGACCTCGCCTCTGAGTTTCACGGATTGTGGAACAAGGGCAATGCTGAGCCGCATCTGCGGTTTATCCAGGAGGGTGACGCTGACACAACGCGCGCCAAACTGGCGCTGATCGGCGCCGTCGCGATTGTCATTTCCAACGGTCTTGGTATCTTGGGCGTGAAACCGGTCGATAAAATGTAGGGCATAACCCCTCGCCACGACCGGAACGAGCAGACGGCAACAGATCGTAGACAGACCCGGCGCCCCGGCCTTTTGGGCTGGCGAGAAAGCCGGGCGGCATGAGGTCAGGCATGGCGAGCACAGGATATTTTTCCGACAACGACGCGTACCAGCCGGTCGCCTATCAGGGTGACGACATGCAGGAGGCCGCGCCGCCCCAAAGCGGCGGCGGCATGGCTGCGGTGGCCAACTGGGCGGCGGCGATCGTGTCGCTCGGGCTGGTTTTGGGCATGGGGATCTGGGCGGTGCAACTGACGGTGCGCGACGTCTCGGGCGTGCCGGTCATCGAAGCGCTGGAAGGTCCCATGCGGGAGCCCCCGGCTGATCCGGGCGGAACCCAGGCGCCGCACCAGGGATTGGCGGTGAACCGGATCGCCGAAGGGGCCGAGGCGCAACCGGTCCCCGACCGCCTGGTCATCGCGCCACCACCTTTGGAACTGCGCGAAATTTCGGCGGTGGCACCCGCCGCGCCGACCGAGGTCACCAGTGACACTACCGTTGCCCTGAACGATAGCTCGGGCACAGAGGCCATAGCGCCAGAGGTCGCGTCGGTGCCCGGCACTGACGCGTCGGAGGCCGATACGGCAGCCCTGATCGACCGCCTGCTGCTGGAGGCACAATCGGCCGATGCCCCGGCCACAGAGCCCGGTACGGCTGCGCCAGACGGCGCTGCCGTTGCGGCCGCCGAGGTATCCGAGACGGTCGCACCGATCCCAAACGCCGATGGGCGCCCGTTGGTCATCCCCGCATCTGTTCCGGGCGTGGCAAATTCGATCCGTCCGGCGATCCGGCCGCTGGTCCGGGTGGGTGCGCAAACCGTGGCGCAACCGCTCTCGCAAGCGGATGAAGGCGTCGAATTGGCCGTGGCCGATCTGGC
>JBCCSY010000025.1:0-2352 GCA_039199335.1 Pseudomonadota bacterium | reverse complement strand
GTGAGAAGCTCCATCCCGCTCTCTTCGGCCAAAGTCAGCCCGGCCCGCCCCGCGCCTTCGAAGACGGACGTCGCCTGCATGCTGAGCGCTTGGCCCGAGGCCGCGGCCAGAGCGGCCTGCTCAGCCTCAGACAACCCGGCATGGGCGTCGCGGTTCATCGCCAACAAGAAGGTCGAAATCGCACCGGGGATGTTGACGGTGGCATAGCCGGTCACTTCCTGCAGGTTGTAGGTCCGGATGGCCGAGGGATCGATGTAGATCGCGTCCACCACCCCGGTGCTGAGCGCCAGATAGGCTTCGGTCGGTGGCATGTTCACCGGCAGGCCACCCCAGGCCGTGATGATGTCGGCAGCGCGGGAGTTTGCCACACGGACCTTCAGACCCTCCATGTCGGCAGGCGTGCGCACGGGGCGATCCACGGTGATCAAGATCGTGGGGTTGTTGGCCCAGACGGCCAGCGGCACGACGCGCTCCATCTCGCCCGACAGCTCATCCATGGCGTTCCACATCGCCTCGGTCGCTTCGGGGCCCGAGGCGAAGCGGCCCGGCACTTCGTAGCTGGTGAGGACTGGGAAATTCGCTTCGGCAAAGCCTGGCAGGATGAACGCGATGTCCATCACGCGCGTCACGACGCGGCGGTACTGCTGCTGCGGACCTTGGCCCAACTCTCCCGCGCCGAAGATGCCGATGGGCGAGTCCACACCTTCGGCGGCGTTATAGGCCTCCGCCATGGGGGTCATGACCATGCGGTCCATCGGATGCTGGGGTGGCATGAAATGGCCAAGCCGCAGGGTGTCGGCCAGTGCGGCAGTGGATGACAGAAGAAGTGCGGCGGCCAGCGCCATGCCGAAGTGTTTCATGAGGTCCTCCCAAACCCGAACACGGCCGCTTTCTGGGGGCGTCGATTTGACTTTTCTAACTGCCCCGCCGACCATATACGTGACATAGGCACATAAATTTGATCCTGTCCACGTTGCGGTGTGCCGGGGCGGGCCGGTGAGGACGGGACGACAGCAGGGCGCAATCGGGAGGTCGCGATGCAGCAAGCCCCAATGACCCAGGCAAGCAGCTCCCCCGAGCTGCGGCATCGGTTCAAGGACGGGCTGGGCTACAAGCTCAGCCGCGCGGCCAAGGTGGTGCAGTCTGCAGGAGATCAGGTCTTCAAACCGCTGGGGCTGACCCGGCTGTCTTGGACCGTGCTGGCGTCCATCTGCTTCGATGGCTTCGACGCGCCGGGGAGCATCGCACGCCATATCGGGATTGAGCGGACGGCCGTGTCTCGGATCCTCCGGCAGATGGAGGAGGACGGCCTGATCGAGCGGCAAAACAACCAAGAGGACGGTCGCGGGTATCGCTTCCGGTTGAGCGACACGGGCGCGGAGCTTTGCGCCATCGTGCCGGAGCGGCTGGCATCGGCCATGGCACCGCTGCATGCCAAGCTGACCGCGAGCCAATTGCGCCACCTGACCCAGCTGCTCGACCTCCTGTCGCAGTCCGATGCCCCTGTTTGGCGGAGCGCGAACGGATGATCCGTGCGGGCGCGCGAAGCGGCGCTTGGACCTGAGGGAGGTCGGGGATGCGCCTCTTCTCTGACAAGACCCGTCCCGTGCACCAGGGGCCCTACCCGCTCGAACGCCTTGGCCGCCGCGCGGACCTGCTCGACCTGTCGGACGTGCCGCCGCTGCCTCCCCTCTCGTTTCGCCGCCCCGATGCACCGACCTCGATCGTCAACGCGATGGCGGAGTATCAGGCGATGCTGGACGCCATCCGAGACGGGCTGGTGAACCGCGTCGTTGCGGACTGTCCGGACGACCCGCTGGAGCGGGCCAACCACCTGAAGGCCTTTGGATATTTCAACGACGCCTCAATGGTGGGCATCTGCCGCTTGCCGGAGGACGCACATCTCGACGAGCCCAGGCGCAACCCCGACATCGACCGGCTCGCCGAAGATCTGCGCACCAAGCAAACCAAGACGCTGGCCTCCGGCATCGACGTCATCATGGCCGAGCTGAAGGAGAGCATGGAGGCGCCGCCCACGTCGATCGCCCGTCACACACACGCGATCGTCTTCCTCTACGAGATGCCGCGGGACCCGCGCGGCGATGAGCCCGGCACGGACTGGATCGCGGAGGCACAGGACCATCGGGCCTGCCTGCGCGCCACTGAAACAGCGGTCGTTCTGGCGAACTACCTGCGCGTTCTGGGAAACGAGGCCCGGGCGCATTCAGCGGCGACGACCGATGTGAACCTGAATGTGCTGACGGTGGCCGCCGGGCTTGCTACGGTCGAGAACGGCGTTTTGACGAACCCCTATCTCGGGGACCGGTTCGGCGTCGCGGCCCTCACCACGAC
>JBCCSY010000024.1:0-2534 GCA_039199335.1 Pseudomonadota bacterium | reverse complement strand
GTGTGCCTGCGCTGGCACGAGGCGTTCAACAAGATGGAGTATGGCGGCGTTCCGGTGATCGCCGCGCTGCACGGCGCGGTTGTCGGCGGCGGCCTGGAGTTAGCGAGTGCGGCGCATATCCGGGTGGCGGATGCGTCAACCTACTTCGCCTTGCCCGAGGGTCAGCGGGGCCTATTCACCGGCGGCGGCGCGACGATCCGGGTGGCCGATCTTGTCGGCAAGGCGCGGATGATCGACATGATGCTGACTGGCCGTGTGTATAAGGGCCAAGAGGCGTATGATATTGGTTTAATGCAGTATTTGGTGGACGGGTCGTCCCTGGAGACGGCCCTTGAGCTGGCAGAACGGGCGGCAGCGAACCTGCCGTTGACGAATTTTGCGATCTGTTCGGCCATCAGCCACATGCAGAACATGTCCGCCCTGGACGCGGCCTATGCCGAGGCCGTGGTTGCCGGTGTCGTGAACACGCAGGCCCCCGCGCGAGAGCGGTTGGAGGCCTTCGCCAACAAGACGGCGGCGCGCGTGCGACCGGACGATTAGCCCGCCTCGGGTCAGCCAAATCTTAAGGTTTGGGTGCTTAGCTTCGCGTCTGAACGGAGCGAGACATGCACGGCCTGATATTTCATACGCTAGAGCGCTTTGTTGTGGAGACCTACGGCCATACGGTGTGGGAAGCCATTACGATTGAAGCGAAATCTCCGACATCGGTGTTCGAGCCGATGCTGGAGTATGAGCCGATGCTGCTGGACCGACTCATTGATGCGTCCAGCGTCACGTTGGGCAAAGCGCGGATTGCCATTCTGGAGGACGTCGGCACCTTTCTGATCGCCGACACAGAGCGCGTGCGCTATCTGCTTCGCTTTTCGGGTGAGACGTTTCGGGATTTTCTGCTGGCGCTGGATGAGCTTCCGGATCGCATTCGGCTGGCGGTGCCGTCGCTTGACTTGCCGCCCATTGGCCTTGTCGTGCGCGACGATGGCACGACGGAGATTTTCTGGGATGCCATGTTCTCTGGCGGCAACCATTTGCTGGCCGGGTTGATCCGCGGAATGGCCGATGACTACGGCGCGCTGATCACGATTGACGCGCCCCGGGCAGGGCCGCTGCGAGTCTCGATCCACGGCGCGGTGACGTGCAGCGCAACGGAACACGACATGAGCAAAGCGGTGGCCTCGTGATCACGCTGGAGCCCGAAGTTCTGAACGCGCTGTGCCCGATGCATCTGATCGTGGACGACACGGGGCGGATCACGCATATCGGCCCGACTTTGGCCCGCGTCTGCGAGGGGCATTGGACCGAGGGCGCATCGTTCGACGACCTGTTCACCGTGTTCGCGCGCCATGGAGAGACGACCGTTCTTGATATGTCGCGGGCTGCCTGCTCTCGCGTGAGGATTGGGTTGCGCCACGGAAAAGCGCCGCAGATGCGGGCGCAGGTGTTGCCGCTGGGGCCGGTGGGCGGGTTTCTGATCAACCTGTCGTTCGGGATCCATGTGAAGGAGGCGGTGCAGGCCTTTGGGCTTAAGTCGGAGGACTTTTCGTCTGTCGATACAACGTTCGAGATGCTGTTCCTGATCGAAGCGAACGCCGTGGCCATGCAGGCATGGAGCCGGATTGGAGAGCGCTTGCAGGCCGCGCGGGTGTCGGCGGAGTTGGAGGCTCGGACGGATGCGCTGACGGGTCTGGGCAATCGCCGCGCCATGATGGCGGCGGAAGAGGCCATTGGGGCGACGGGCCCGGTGGCGGTCCTGCTTCTGGATCTGGACGGTTTCAAGAAGGTCAACGATGAGCACGGCCATGCGGAGGGGGACCGCGTGCTGTCGGATACGGCTGAGATCCTGCGCGATGTGATGCGGGCCGAAGATTATCTGATCCGAAGCGGCGGTGATGAGTTTCTGGCAATCCTTCCAGGCGTCGTCGACGCCGCCGTGTTGGACACGATCGCCGGACGGGTTCTGAGCCGGATGGGGGATGAGCGACCGGAGAAGGCCTATCTGTCCGCGAGCATCGGGGTAGCGGTGCGCAAGGAGGGCGAGACCGAGGATCTGGCATCGCTGATCGCCCGCGCCGACGCGGCGCTTTACGCGTCCAAAGCGCAGGGGCCGGGCCGCGCGACGTTGACCTCGCACAAGCACATCACCGCCCTGGGCGCCACTGGTTAGGGGACGCGGGCTGGGCGTCGTGGGCTCCGACATTCGGGTGGTTGCCTGGGATTCCGGGCCGATGCTCGGGCGCGCTGCGCCGGGGGTCTTGCCAACGCGAAGACCGTGTCCGCAATGGGCGTCGAATGGGCGCTGGAGGGGTAAGGACTTCGGCGTCGTGATCTCACCGACAGCCCTTACCGTTTCGCTATTGTGGGGCGGTTCGCCGGAAAGAAGCGTCGAGGTCGCGGGTGGGACCGTCGATACTCAGATCGTCGACAGGCCCACGCGGATGGGGGCCGTTGACCATGTGACTCTTGCATAAGTACGGCGAGAACTGGCCTGACGAGTTGGCGATCCATGACCTGTGATCATGAGACCTGAACTGGCCGAG
>JBCCSY010000023.1:0-3043 GCA_039199335.1 Pseudomonadota bacterium | reverse complement strand
GCTCGCACGGATGGGCGTGCCCGAGGACAAGCGTAAGTTCCTCATCGACGCGGTTCCGGAGACCGCGGTCGGAAAGCAATACATCTCGTCGACGTCCGGTATGGCAGTCGACGAAGAAGAACTTGTCGCCGCACTCTGGGCGACCGACCGTGGCCAATTCCTCCGGAGCCTCGATCAGTCCGAAGAAGACAGGTCTGAAGCGGTCGCTGATGCCAAAGAACTGACGCGAATATCGAAGATGCGGCCGGCGGACCGGATCACGGCGGCGCGCCGGGCCGGGAAGGCATGACGTGAGTCTCGGTGAGACCTATGACGGGTCGACGCCGCTTTCGCGCGACGACGATGAGGGTTTCGCCGAGTACCTGGCGGCGGGGGCGAAGGCGGCGCAGGCCTACACGCGCTCCCGTCCGGCAGGACATCGAGCCGATCCCGGCAATGCCAAGCAGAACGCCTGGAACACCCTCCAGCGTCGACCCTGGATCAGGCTGCGTGCCGACTGGCTGGCCCGCGCCGCGGCGGAGGCTCGGGATCAGCGAGCGCTGGACGTTTCCGATGCGGACGGGGTGCGGGCGGGCATGATGCGGCTGACGGCAAGTCTTCGGCAGGCCTATCTTCGTCTTCAGGACGAGGGCGCCGGCGCGGCGGAACTGGCGAAGGTCCGGCGGCTGATCTCGGGCCATGCCGCGCGAGCCCTCTCCACATCCGCGTTGGCCAAGTCCGATGTGGACGCCGAAGACGACGTGTCCTCGACCCAGCGTGGCGGCGCCGTTGTCAGACATGCGCCCACAGTTGCACGAGAGGGCCGGTGCCATGATTGCGGGCGATGAGGTCGATGCGCTCCGCTTTGCCTTCACCAGCGCCTTGGCGGCCGTCGAGAGCATGACCGAGGCCGAGACCGTGCGGCCGCATCTGACATTGCTGGTGGCCGAGGCGGAGACGGCCAGCACCAGCGCGAAGCGCCTGGATCAGCACTACAACCGCGTCAGGTCAGCGGAGGCCCCAGCACCGCCCGCGAATGACGGTGCTGCGCTGGCCGCCGCCATCCGCATCCTGGATCGGATCGATCAGGCTATCGGGCCACGATGCAAGACCTGCGGTCGGGCGTATGGGACGTGGCGAGACGAGCCGGCCCCGACCCCATCCTGACTGCCAGGATGGCTGAGCCGTCAGCGCAGTGGATGGCCAGTTGGATGCCGTAGGTGCACCCCCGAATCACGTGGCCCAGAAACTCGTTAAGATGATCTTAAGCTCGCCGCGGTAGGCGCCTTCCAGACGTGGAAGCCCGACCGACCGGTCGCGGATGACCACCAGAATCAATCGAAGGCCCCGCGAGACGGAGCCACAAATCCATCCCGGACCCAGGCAAAGATGTGCCTCGCCCTAGACAACATCCCGAAGGCGTTCGGCTTTTCGGTATCGGAGGATCCTGATGACCAACACCAACAGCGCCCGGACGGGGCGCGACATCGCTAAGGCGGTGAACGATGATCTGCGACCCGAAGAGGGAAGCGCAACGCCCGGTCAGTCTAACCCCGTCGATAAGCCGGCGCCCCCGACTCTGGCCAGGTGGCGCGATGCCGAAGTTCGCGGCCCGGCCAGCCCGGACTGGCAGGCAGCGCTGGCGGAAAAGTTCCCCTTCATGCTGGGTGGCGTCGTGCCGGAAAACCCCCGTGCAGGTACGCTGAACGGCCAGTGGAAAAACGCTGTCGTGACGCTTGAGAAGATGATCGTCGGTCGCGAGCAAGACGGTCGGAAAGAAGCCATCGGGTTCGGGCACCATGCGGCGAGCAAACAGAAAGCCGGCTTCGCGTATGTGTTCGGGCATTCCGAGAAAGGTGCGCGCAAGGCAGAGGCTATGACGCACACTCGCTTCCTGGCTCTGGATTGCGATGCGGGAACGGGTCTCGAGCGAACAATCGAGACGATCGAAGGTCTGGGTATCGCCGCCTTCCTCTACACGACCCATACCCACAACACGACGACTCTCGCGCTGCCTGCCGGAAAGGTGGCGAAGGTCTGCGGCCCGAAGATCGATGATGCGGCGATCCGGGAATATCTTTCGACCCATGATCGGCATCCCTGGTCCGCAGACTTCATCGCGGGATGCACCTACGGAGGCCGTCGAGACGAAGGGTCACCGGGAGAAAAGGTGCTGGTGAAGACGCCGCCGCAGGAGAAGTTCCGGATCGTTATCCCGTTGGCAGAGCGCATCGATCTTCGAGCGCTTGCAGAGGACCCACAGGATGCCCTGGGCGTCTATGCCGAGAAGGTTGTCGGCCTGGCGCGGGAGCTTCTGGACGTCCACTTCGATCCGGCCTGCACCGATCCCTGCCGGGCCTTCTACACGGCCCGCCACCATCCGGACGACAATGACTGGAGGTGCGTGATCATCCGTGGTCGCCTTCTGGACTGGGCCGATGTGCCGACAGCGTCGAAAGATGCGTATCTGGCCACGTTGCGTCCGGAGACGGCGGAGCCGAGCAGACGGTCGGGAACAACGACCAAGGCCACGCGCAAAAAGGCGACGAAGAGCAAGGACACGGTCCCGAACAAGTTGAAGTCCTGGGCGGCCAAATACGGCAAGCGCTTCCTCCTGGCGGACTACGTGCGGCATCACGCGCCCGATGACATCTGCAACGAGAAGAAGGGCGGGAAGATGTTGATTGTCGACTGCCCCGCGGCGGAGATGCATGGCGATGGCGGAAAGCGGGACACGGCCTGTCACGTCCGGTCGGGAAACGGCAAGAAGCGAAGCTTTGCCTTCGAATGCAAACATGGGTCGTGTCCCGATGATCGCCTTGCGCTGCTGAATGCCTTCATGGCGAAGCACGATCTGAAGTTCGCCTCTCTGAAAGACGAGCAGTTCCTTGTCTCGGATGACGAGGACGGCCCCTATGCTTGGTTGCCGGGAGACGTCACGTACAGCGAGGAATCCGAATGGTTCGTCGAGGAACGGTTCGTCGGAGAAGATGTTTACGAGGTACCGATCTGTAGGGCGTTCGAGAGCGTCGGCCGGTCGGCCAGTCTCGATGGCGAAGCCAAT
>JBCCSY010000022.1:0-4195 GCA_039199335.1 Pseudomonadota bacterium | reverse complement strand
GTGACCCAGCCGCCCTTCGATCCCGGCACCGCGCCCTTGACCATGATGAGGCCCCGGTCGGTGTCGGTCTTGACGACCTGCAGGTTCTGCGTGGTCACGCGGGCGGCGCCCATATGGCCGGCCATTTTCTTGCCCTTGAACACCTTGCCGGGGTCCTGGCACTGGCCGGTGGAGCCGTGGGAGCGGTGGCTGATCGACACGCCGTGGGAGGCGCGCAGGCCGCCGAAATTGTGCCGCTTCATGGCACCGGCGAAGCCCTTACCGATGGAGGTGCCCGTCACGTCGACGAACTGCCCCTCGAAGTAGTGGTCGGCGATGATTTCCTCGCCCACCTCGATCATGGCATCGGGGTCCACGCGGAATTCGGCGATCTTGCGCTTGGGCTCCACGCCCGCCTGCTTGAAGACGCCGCGCAGGGCCTGGCTGGTGCGCTTGGCCTTGGCCGATCCGGCGCCCAGCTGGACGGCGGTGTAGCCATGGGTGTCGGCCTTGCGTTGGCCGATGACCTGCAGCCCGTCGAGCTGCAGCACGGTCACGGGCACCTGACGCCCGTCTTCCTGGAAGATGCGGGTCATCCCCACCTTCTTCGCGATCACTCCGGAACGCATCATGTCTGGTGCCCTCCTCAGACCTTGATTTCGACGTCGACGCCGGCGGCCAGGTCGAGCTTCATGAGCGCGTCCACGGTCTGGGGCGTCGGGTCCACGATGTCGAGAAGGCGCTTATGGGTGCGGATCTCCCACTGGTCGCGGGACTTCTTGTCCACGTGGGGACCGCGCAGCACGGTGAAGCGCTCGATCTTGTTGGGGAGCGGGATGGGCCCGCGCACCTGGGCACCCGTGCGCTTGGCGGTGTTCACGATTTCCTGCGTGCTGGCATCGAGCACGCGGTAATCGAACGCCTTGAGCCGGATACGGATATTCTGGCTTTTCATGTCATTCGCCTGACAGCACGGCCCATCCGGTCACGCCGGGGGCCGTCGTTTGAGTTGAGAGGAGGAGACCGGACCACCCGACCCCCTCGTCGAACCCGAACGGAGGCGGGGTCGCCCATCTGTAAGAGGCGACCCCGTCCGTAGAGCCGCGCGAATAGACCGAGTTGATACCCTGTGCAACCCCTAACGCCCCCACCGCCCGGACAACGTGATGTCCCCTTGCCGCCTGTGCCACCGGGACCGCGCGCGCACCTCCGGACAAATCGAATCGGCGCCTGAAATCGTCACCGTCAGCGGTCAAATCCCCGGTCCGGACCGGTCCGAAGGGCCGGATCTGGGCCATATCGTCGGCACCGTGTCATACCAAAGGAACAAAAGTGTTGTCACAGCGCGTCACAGACATGTTAAATCTTCATTCGTGAGAAGACAGTGAACACCGCACTATGTTTGCTCTCCCCTGGAAGCGTGGCCGGACGAGCCGACCCGCTGCCTACAAGACCTTGGAAAGGAACAAGGATGAAATTGAAGACCACCGCTCTCGCCGCCGCTCTGGCCATGGGCCTCGTGCCGGCGCAACAGGCTGCTGCCCAGTCCATGAGTGAAGGCCTGAACATGCTCCAGGCCGCGCTCGTCAACGACTTCCAGCAGATGGGCATCCCTGTCAGCGCGCTGTTCGACCTGACGCTCGGTCAGATCGCCGCGATCAAGTCGATCGTGGAGTCGGACGACAACGACAGCCAGAAGAAGGGCCGGATCGAAGCGATCATCGGCAACTAAGACCTTGGGAGGCGGCTTCGGTCGCCTCCCGTATGCCGGCGCCATATCTTGGCATCATAGCCCGGCCCAATACCCCTACAAAATGTCAGGTGGCGGCCAGGGCGCCTTCGAGATCGTAGCCGAAATGGCGCGCCAGATCGGCGTCGAGATTGGCGTTCACCAAGTCCAGCTGCGCGGCATCGTAGCGCGACAGCCATTCCTTCCCGAGATAGTAGTCGCGAATTTCTGACTGGGACTTGCTGCCCTGTTTCGTCGCGCGTTTGTAACCCATCCACTCATCCGGGACAGGCAATTCGCAGATCCGGGCCAGTTCGCTGAGGCAGCCGGTCTCGTCGGTCAGGAAATCCTCGTAGCGCAGGACGGCGACGCGGGGATGCGCGGCCTGCAGGTCCAGATAGGACCGAACCTTAGCGTTCCAGATCGCGATGGGCGGTACTGGATCGGGGCCCATCAGCTCCCGCCCGACCACCGGATAGGGCGTCTCGATGAAGGTGCTGAAATCCTCGGCGGGCCGGGTGTTCGAATAGGGATTGCGGTGGAGCGAGGCCAGCCAGGAATACGGGTTCTTGACGAGGCAGACGAAAGACAGGCCCTCGGGTGCCGCGGCGACCACCCGGTCGACCGGCACACGGCAATGCTTCCAGCCAAGGGTCTCGTCCAGATGCCGCGTGAAGTAGTGATCTGCGCTGGTATTCTGGATCCAGACCGAAAGGCCGCGGGCCGGCCGGTGCGCGATCCGCGTGAGCAGGCGCGCCGCCGGATTGTGATCGGCCACGCCGCGCAACTGGTTCACCCCGAAATTCCGCTTGATCAGGCGGGCCAGGTAATTGGTGCCGGTATTGCGCTCTCCGTAGAGCTTCACCGCCGTCACCGTTTGCCGGGTTTCCGGCTCCATCAGATCGGACATGACATTCCCCGTCAGTGTTGTCGGGAGGTTAACACATTCACAGGAGGGGTCACCTAGAACTGCCGCCGATCCCTGGCAATCCGGGAAACAATCCATTCGAGGGCTGGTTGAGCGACGCGCCGCCCGTCTTTCCGGCAGCCCGTGGACGCGCTGCAGCCTTCGTCGTCGTCCAGAAGAAGAAGGCCGATATGCCCCTATTGTGGTGCGCATTGCCGCTGCGTGCCGATCTCGCTGCCCCCCAAGTGAAAGGCCGCCCTTTGGGCGGCCTTTGTGATTGGGGCGTGTGGGTCCGGATGGCGCGGGGCTTATGCCACGATCTTGCTGACCGTACGGACCGTGCGAACGGGGCGGTCGGGCGCGTCCGCGCGGCGGACAGCCCGGCCGCCCGGCCGCAAACTCACTCCACGATCTTCGAGACGACGCCGGCGCCCACCGTGCGGCCGCCTTCGCGGATCGCGAAGCGCAGGCCCTGCTCCATCGCGATGGGCGCGATCAGCTCGACCCCGAACGACACGTTGTCGCCCGGCATCACCATCTCCGTGCCCTCGGCCAGCTGCACCGTCCCCGTCACATCCGTCGTGCGGAAGTAGAATTGCGGACGGTAGTTCGCGAAGAACGGCGTGTGGCGCCCGCCCTCCTCCTTGGTCAGGATATAGGCCTCGGCCTCGAACTTCGTATGCGGCTTCACCGAGCCCGGCTTGCAGAGCACCTGGCCCCGCTCCACCCCGTCACGGTCCACACCGCGCAGCAGCGCGCCGATATTGTCGCCCGCCTCGCCCCGGTCGAGCAGCTTGCGGAACATCTCCACGCCCGTGCAGGTCGTCTTGGTCGTGTCGCGGATGCCCACGATCTCGATCTCGTCGCCCACATTGATCACGCCACGCTCCACCCGGCCGGTCACGACCGTGCCGCGGCCAGAGATCGAGAACACATCCTCGATCGGCATCAGGAAGGGCTGGTCCACGGCCCGCTCCGGCGTGTCGATGTACTCGTCGACAGCTGCCATCAATTCCTTAATTTTCTCTTCGCCGATCTCGGGATTGTTCCCCTCCATCGCCGCCAGGGCGGAACCGGCCACGATCGGAATGTCGTCGCCCGGATATTCGTAGCTCGACAGAAGCTCGCGGATCTCCATCTCGACCAGTTCCAGAAGCTCCTCGTCGTCCACCTGGTCGACCTTGTTCATGAAGACGACCATCTTCGGGATGCCCACCTGGCGGCCCAGAAGAATGTGCTCGCGGGTCTGCGGCATCGGACCGTCAGCGGCGTTCACCACCAGGATCGCGCCGTCCATCTGCGCCGCGCCCGTGATCATGTTCTTCACGTAGTCGGCATGGCCCGGGCAATCCACATGGGCGTAGTGGCGGTTGTCCGTCTCGTATTCCACATGGGCCGTCGAGATCGTGATCCCACGCGCCTTCTCCTCCGGCGCACCGTCAATCTGGTCATACGCCTTGAAGTCGCCGAAATACTTCGTAATCGCCGCCGTCAGCGTCGTCTTCCCGTGATCAACATGGCCAATCGTGCCAATGTTCACATGCGGCTTCGTACGCTCAAACTTCGCCTTCGCCATGAGG
>JBCCSY010000021.1:0-18393 GCA_039199335.1 Pseudomonadota bacterium | reverse complement strand
GGCGCTGGCCGAGACCGTCGTGACGACGATGCTGGCGCAGAACTTCCACTGGAACGTGACCGGCATGGCCTTCGGGCCGCTGCACGCGCTGTTCCAGGAAATCTACGAGGATCACTTCGTGGGCCAGGACGACCTGGCCGAACGGGTGCGCGCCATCGGGGCCACGGCCGAGGGCAAGCTGGCCACCCATCTGGAGCGCTCCAAGGTCGGCGAGGGCGATGAGGGCGCCTCCGACAAGGAGATGATCCGCCACCTGATGGAGGCCCAGGAGACGATCGGCGCGACCCTGGCCGGTCTGTCGGAGACGGCGGCGCGCCATGGCGACATCCGGACGGAGGATTTGGCCATCGAGCGCGGGCGCCTCCATGACAAATTCGCCTGGATGCTCCGGTCGCACCTGCAATAACGCGCCCGGCGCCGGGGCCCTACCCGGCGCGCCGGACCGCAACGCTCGCGCCGACCTGACGCGCGGGCGCATCAGGCGGCAGCGGATCGGCGGCAAGGGCTGGCGATCCGTCCCGATATTCCCCACGCTCTGATCCATCGCGTTCGGGCAGGGGAGATCGGTGTGCGCGCCTATCTCGACGGCATCTTCCGCCGTCATCTGGATATCACCATTGCATCCGGCTCCGAGTTCAGCGCCCGGATCCTCGACCGGCCCGGCCTCTGGATGTCGCCCGATGAGCTGCGGGCTTTGTCCGATGACCTGATCACGATCGGCGCGAAAACCTTGCCTGAAGGTTCGCTTACCTACGGCATCTTTTCGGGCGAACAGGAGGTCTTCAGGCGGACCGCCATCACGCTTGTCCGCCGTCGATCCGACGGACGGCCCATCGCCTTCAACGCGCTCGCCCTGATCGATCTCGATCTGGGGGACGGGCCGATCGAGGTGCTGCATCTGGGCCTTGTCATGGTCGATCCGGACCAGCAATCCCGCGGCCTGTCCTGGCTGCTTTACGGTCTGACCGTGATCCTACTTTTCGTGCGCAACCAGATGCGGCCCATCTGGATCTCCAATGTCACGCAGGTGCCCGCCATCGTCGGCATGGTCGCCCAGACCTTCTCCGGCGTTTATCCGGTCCCCGATCCGGCGGCACGCCGCAGCCTGCGCCACCTGCTGCTTGCCCGGACCATCATGCGCGACCACCGCCATGTCTTCGGTGTGGGACCGGAGGCCGGTTTCGATGAGGATCGCTTCGTCATCACAAATGCCTATACCGGCGGCTCCGACGATCTGAAGAAGACCTACGAAACCGCCCCCAAACACCGTCAGGAAGACTTCAACCGCTTCTGTGCCGATCAGCTGGACTACGCACGCGGGGACGATGTGCTGCAGATCGGTCGGATGGATTTCGCGGCCGCCGCCCGCTACCTGCGCGGCAGCGTGCCGCGCCGATCCCTTGCCGGTCTGTCGCTGACGCTGGGCATCCTGCTTGTGCAACGCGCGGTTTTGCCGGTGATCCACTGGTTCGATGCGTCGCGCCCCTGGCAATCCTTGCGCCCATGGGGAGGCCCGGGATGAGTTTCGACTACGCCGAGTTCACCAACCGCAATATCGGCTTCGTGACCGAGGACGAGCAGGCCCGGCTGCGCGCGGCCACGGTCTTCGTCTGTGGCACCGGCGGCATGGGCGGGGCCTGCGTCTTCGCCTTGGCCCGACTGGGTGTGGGCGGCTTGATCCTGGCCGATATCGACACGTTCGAGACGTCGAATATGAACCGGCAGGCCTTCGCTTTCCACGACACGCTGGACCGGCACAAGGCCGAGGCCACGCGCGACATCTGTCTGACGATCAACCCGGAGATGGCGATCACCGTCCATCACGATGATTGGCCGGACCACGCGGCCACGGCCATCGCGGACAGCGCGGTGACCGTCAACGGAACCGACGACTTGGGCGCCTCGCTTCTGCTCTATCGGACGGCACGGGCGCGGGGCCGCGCGGTGATCGACGCCTATGCCGCCCCCCTGCCCTCGATCTACGTGACCCGGCCGGGCGACCCGATGCCGGAGGAGCGGTTGGGCTATCCGACGGCGGGGACGGCCTGGAATGCGCTGAGCGACGCACAGCGCAACGCGGCCTTCCGGGCCGAAGCGGAATACGTCATGCTTCATTCCACGTCGCGCCATCATATCGACCTGACCCTGGCCGGAGAGGTGGCCGCAGGCACCCGCAACCGGATGTCCTTCGCCCCCATGGTCCTCTCGACCGGGATGCTGATGGCCTATGAAGTGGTCAACGCGATCCTCGGTCGGGCGCCGGGGGCGGATCATCGCGGCTGGTTCTTCAACCCCCATACCGGGCGCGTGGAACATCCGCGCCATCCGCTTCTGGCCGCGCTTCTGCGCCCCCTGGTCCGGCGGGCGCTGCAGCGGATGATCGGACAGGATGGCTGAGGCCGATCTGATCGCCGACAGCGTGGTCACGGCAGCGGGGCTGCTGGGCCTTGGATTGCTGGCCCACATCCTGTCCGCCGATCGCCCTGCCCGCCTCACGAACCGCCGCTTCGTTCTGGGCCTGCATGTGGTCGGCGTGGTGATGGCGGCCCGTCTGGTGTTCTGGCTGACCGATATCCGCCTTTTCGGCCTTCTGACCTATGCGGCTGCGGCCTTGGTCCCGCTTGCCGCCCTGCTGATCGCCGAGGCGCTGACGCGCCGCCACGCGCCGGTGATGCTGAAGGCTTGGACAGTCGGTGGCGCGGTCCTTCTGGTCTTCACAGCCTTCGTGCCTTGGCCGCCCTACCACCCGTTGCCGCTGGTCCTGCTGGCCGGGTTCCAATTCCTGTCCTTTCTGTCCATCGCGGCCCTGATCTTGGCGCGCGACCGCGCCAGCCTTTCGACCGCGGAGAACGGGCTGATCGACCGGCTGGTTCTGTCCCTGGTTTTCATCATCTCCTTCGCGCTGACCGATTTCCGCGGCCTCCTGTTCGACAGCCCGGTGCGCCTGTCCGGGATCGCGGTCCTGATCCTGTGCTGCCTGGCCCTGGACCTGCGCCGTGGCGAGGCGGGGCGCGCCGGGTTGGCCCTGGCGGCGGCCACGCTGGTCGCGGTTCTGACCGTGACGCTTTGGTCCGTGGCTCGGATCGCCGCCCCCTCGCCCGCGGCCCTGGTCCAGATCGGCGCGATCCTGAGCAGTGCCATTCTGGCGGGCCATGCCGTTCTGTCGGCACGCGCGATCCGGCGCGGCGCCGGTCGGGACGACCTGCTGCGCTTTCTGGCCACCGATCCTGCGCCGACCCGCGATGCTTTTCTGGCGGGCTTGCGCCGGACCGGTCTGGCCACCGGTGCCCTGATCCTGACGCCGGACGATCTGGCCGATTTCGATCTGTCCTTCCGCGCTGAAATCGCCCGGCAGGGTGTGTTGCGCCAATCCGACCCCCCCGCGGAGCCGCATCTGGCGGAACAGGCGGCGTGGTTCTTCGAGAAGTTCGATGTGACCCACGCCCTTATGGTCGGCGATGGGCCGCTGCGGATCCTCGCGCTCAACCTTCCGCCGCTCGCCCGGCCGGAACAGTTGGAGCACGAACTGGCCGTGGCCCAACGGTTGGCGCGGCTGCTGCCCGCAGGACAGGCGCGCGATGGTTGAGATCACGGAGCGGGATTTTCCGGCCTTCTTCGAGGTGCCCTTCAACGCCTATCCGGCGGACGGCCCCTATGTCTCTCCGATGAAGTCGGACCTGCGCCGCTTTCTTTCGGCCCGGGACAACCCCCTGTTTCAGCATGAGGACGATGTCACCTATTTCACCGCCTGGGCCGGTGGCCGCGCAGTGGGGCGTATTACGGCGCATCACCATGCCGCGTCGAACCGCCTTCACGGCACCAACCGGGCCTATTTCGGCTTCTTCGACTGCATCGACGACGCGGCTGTCGCCGCCGCCCTTCTGGGGCAGGCCGAAGACTGGGCCCGCGCGCGGGGCTTTGCGGAACTGGTGGGGAATTTCAACCTGACTGCCATGCAACAAATGGGCGTGCAGACCGGCGGGTTCGACGCGGCGGGCTATACCGATATGGTCGTCAATCCGGCCCATATCCCCCGACATCTCAGGGCCAACGGTTTCGAGGCGATCTTCCCCGTCTCCACCTTCGAGGTGGCTGTCGATCGCGCGACGCTGCCCGACCCCGATCTGGGGGCGGACTATCACTTCGCGCCCATACGGCGTCGCCATTTTGCCGCGCGGATGGAAGAGGCGCGCGAGGTTCTCAATGACGGCTTCGCGCGAAATCCGATGTTCGTGCCGCTCAGCGCGGAGGAATTCGTCTTCCAAGCCGGTGAGATGACGACGATCCTCGATCCGCGCCTGTCTTCGGTGCTGATGCGCGCCGAACGGCCCGTCGGCGTGGTGATCTGCATCCCCGATCTGAATGGCTTTCTGCGCAGCACGCGGGGGCGGCTGTCGATTGGCACGCCATTTCACTTCCTGCGGCATCGGCTGCGGCGACACCGGGCCGTGATCATCTTCTATTCGGTGGTCACCGATGCCCATGGGAGCGGCCTGATGAGCGCCATGCTGGGCCGTACGCTCCACAGCCTGCGCGATGGCGGCTATCGGTCCCTGGGGATCACCTGGATCGCCGACGAAAACCACGCGTCGCGCCGGATGATGGAGAAGATCGGGGCGAGGCCGTTGCACCGGCTCCACCTGTTCCGGAAGGCGCTGACATGACACCGGACCTGTTTCACCGCCTTGTCGACCACGCGGCCCGCGCGCCGAGTGTCCACAACGTGCAGCCCGCGCGGTGGCGGCAGGATGGCGACGGCATCCTGCTTCTGGAAGACCGGACCCGCCGTCTGGCCGTCGGCGACCCGTCGGGGCACGATGCCGCGCTCAGTCTCGGGGCTGCGGCCGAAGGACTGGTCATCGCTGCGTCTGCCGAAGGGCTGAGAGCCCATGTCACGCAGTTGGACCCGGCCGAAACAGGCGAGCATCAAGCTTGCGCGCGCATCACCTTCACACCGGGCGCCGCCCCAGATCCATTGTTGGCTGCCGTCGCCGCCAGGCGCTCCTGGCGTGGCGCGTTTCGGCCGCCGGGCGAGGCCGACCGACGGGCCGCCGCGGACCTGGCAAGCGATGATTGCCATCCGGTCACGGCGGCCAGCGACATCGCCGCCATCGCGACACTTTACGACCAGGCGAGCCTCGGCTTCATGCGCGATCCCGCGTTCCGGGCAGAACTTCTGGGCTGGATGCGTCTCAGTCCGCGAAACCCGCGTTGGCCCCTCGACGGCTTGAATGCCGCGGCCATGCATCTTGGCCGCCTCGAAAGATGGGGTGCCGGTCTTCTGATGGGCCGGGCATTCGGCGTCATTGCCCGTCTCGGCCTGGCCCCGCCGCTTCTGTCGGAGAAGGCCAAGACGGCCACCTCCAGCGCCATTGTCGTGTTTCACCGTCCGATATCCGAGACGGCCTTCGACCATGGCCGGGCCTTCTATCGCGCTTGGTTGCGAATGGAGGCCGCCGATTTCGGCGCCGCCGTCCTTGCCGCCCTTGCCGATGACCCCAGCGCGGCCCCGGCCGTCACCGACCGGGTGCCGCTACCCCCCGGTCATCGCCTGGTCTCCGCCTTCCGGATCGGACGGCGCCCTGACCATGTGCCCGTGCCGCGCGCGCGGCGGCCACAGCGGGAGCGGCTGGGCTAGAGCTGTTTGAGAAAGGCGATCAACGCCACCTTCTCGTCCTCAGACAATGTTGCCCCGAAGGTGTGGCCGCCATTTCCGAAACCCGGATGTCGCGTGTCGACCGTCACAGAGCGCGAGAACGGTACATAGTCCGCCGGATAGCGTCCGTCCTCCAGCCGCAGACCAAGGGCAGCGAAATCCAAGGCGTGTCCCCCAAGCTCGAACGTGACGGGCCGCGCTTCGGGTGTCAGCAGGGCCGCGATGGTGGGGACGGAGCTGTTATGAAGATACGGCGCCGACGCCCAGAGACCGGTCAGTGGGGGCGCCGCATATTGCCCCGTCGGGGCCGCGTCGATCACGCCGTCATAGACCGTTTTCGCGAAGGCGGCCGCCAGCGCCTCGGTGAAGACGGCAGCACGCAACGGATCGGTCCCCACATCCCCCAGCCAATTGGGGAAGCGCTCCAAGCGCGCATCAGGCCCATAGTGGCCGTGGCATTCCGCGCAATTGGCCGCGTAGAGCGTGGCCCCGCGCGCCGCCAGTTCGGCATCGACCGCGCCCGGAAAGGGCTGTGGCGCATAGGCGTCGCCCAGAAAGGCGAAGATGTCCTCTGCATCGGGCAGGGCATCCACGGCCCGTGCGGGATCGACGCCCATGCTGGGCACGGTGAAGAAGGTGGTGATCGCCGCCAGGTCGCGGCGTCGATCTTCGGTGTCGTCCGCCGCCGTCGTCTCGGTCTGGCGGGCTGCGCCGGGAACAGCATAGCTGCCATCGGCCAGAAGGCTGGTGCGCCAGGCGCGATGGCCCAGATCGGGGATCGAGACGATTCCGGCATCCCCGGCCCCCTCTGCCAGCAATGGCAGGCCGAACTGGTGCTTGAGCGCGGCGACGCCATTGGTGCTGCCGGGGACACCGTTCGGGAAGGGCAGAGGCCGCGTTCCTTCGATCCCGTCGAGCCGACGCCGCACCAATGGCAGGACGAGGCGGTGCAGCGTCTGTGCCTCGCGCCACCCGGTCTCGGGATAGAGCGTGCGAACCATGGCCATCATCCCATCGGGATCATCCGCATGGGTCCGCAGGGCGCGGAAGATCGCGGTCGTATAGGCCTCTAGGTCCAAGGAGGTGTTGGGCATGCCAAGCCAGGCCCTTTGCGGCTGCGGCGCGCCTGTCGCGTCATATGTCACCCCCGCATGGCAGGCGGCACAGCCCAGATTGGCCACCTGAACCGGCGCCCCCGCCATCGGCGCGACGATACCATGGGTCATGCCCAAGGGCAGCGTCATGGGCGGAGCGTCCAGCCCGGCGGGCAGGTTGACCGCCTCGGCCCCGACCAGAAAGCCGAAGTCGCGGAGCGTCCGGTCCAAGATCTCGGCGGGCGTCGCATCGCCAGGCGCGTCTGCCTGTGCCTCTAGCACCAGCGCGGCTGCGACCAGTTTCCAAGGTATCGCATGACTGTCGAGCGCGGCGAGGCTGAGGCCCCCGAAATCCGCCCCGGCAAAAGCGGCCGCGCCGCGCATCACCGCATCCGCGCCGTCGGGCGCGATGGGACGCGCCGCGGAGGAGGCTTCGGGTCGGGCGCCCAGCCATAGGGTCAATGCAAGGAGGACGAGCAGGAGAGCGATCGCGCGTTTCACGGCGTGAACCTTGTGCCGCCACGCCGCGCGCGGTCCGCATCTGTGGAAGAAGACACGCCGTGCCTTGCCATCCGCCCGTCCCTCCACGCCGCCGGTTTGCGCCCATCCTGTCGCACGCCACGTTAGCGAGAGGAGGCCGGAACCGACAAGCCGTGGTGGAGCGCGCTTGCTTTCATGTGGCCATGTCGGACGTTCGGGTTTGGCGGATCACCCGTGTCGGGGTGGAAAACCGGTCGGCGTCCCACTGCCCGAGACGGCTCAGGCGGGCATCAGTACCCAGTAGTCCAGGTCCAGCAGCACGTCCGGCAGGTATTTGTCGTCATCGCCCCTGAGAGCGAAGGCGGCCCCGCGGGTCGCCACAAGGCGCAGGCGGAGGGCTGTGATCCCATCGGCCACGGCTGCCTTGTCCAACACCTCGGACCAGGCGCGAACGGTGTCGCCCGCGAAACAAGGATTGGCATGGGCACCGGCATTGATGGCCGCGATCATCTGCGCATTGGCCAGGCCGTTGAAGGACAGGGCGCGCGCCAGGCTGATGACGTGGCCGCCATAGATCAGACGCTTGCCATCCGCGCGATGGGTCGCGTCGAAATGGACCTTGGCGGTGTTCTGCCAGAGCCGGGTGGCGAGCATATGCTCCGCTTCCTCAATCGTGACGCCGTCGACATGGTCGATCTGTTCACCGATCTCGTAATCGGTGGCCCTGTGACGCTCTCCGGCGAGGTCGAAATCGTAGCTGTCGAAGGTGAGGCCGTCAGGCACGACCAGATCCGCGGCCGGGACGTGGGATGCCAGGTCGGGCACGCGGGCCTCTGGCGCGTCGCCTTCGACGCGACGCCGCACCATGACCCAGCGTATGTAGCGCAGCACCGGCTCGTCCATCTGGTCGAGGCCGGTGGTGCGGACCCAGACGATGCCGCTGCGACCGTTGGAGTTTTGCTTGAGACCGATGACCTCGGATTCCGAGCGCAGCGTGTCTCCGGGCTGGACGGGTTGCAGGAAACGGCCCTCCGCGTAGCCGAGATTGGCCACCGCGTTCAGAGAGATATCGGGCACCGTCTTGCCGAAGACCGTGTGGAAAACCAGCAGATCGTCCAGAGGGCTGGCATCGAAACCGCAGGCCATGGCGAAGGCGTCGGAGGAATGGAGCGCAAACCGCTGCGGGTAGAGCGCGTGGTAGAGCGCCCGCTCACCTTCGGCCACTGTGCGGGGCACGGCGTGGCGGATCACCTCGCCCAGCCGGTAGTCTTCGAAGAAACGGCCGGGATTCGTCTTGTTGGTCGCCCCGGTCATTGCGCGCCCAGCTTCATTTCGGGGTCGTAAGGCAGGTCGACATCCTTGGTCACCGCCTGGGCGCAGCGCATCCGATTGGTCTGTGGGTCGAAGGCGTAGGAGGGGCTGCCCTGCAGGACCCAGCCCTTGGCCAGCGCCGCGCTGACCTTGTGGCAGAAGGCGGAATCGTCCTCGCCCGTCAGAAGACGATAGAGTGTGGTCATGGGCGTTCCCCTCCGAAAGGCCAGACACCGAGCCAGACATGGATGCCCATGACGATGGCCATCAGCACGGTTCCGATCACGAGTGCCTTCACATCCCCCATGATCGAGACGCTCTCGGGCTTGTTCCAGGGCTCGCTGCGGTTGATTAGGATGACCTCGGCCACGGCCCAGGCCAGCATCCCGCCGAACAGGATCAGCGCCGCGACATGGCCATTCACCAGCAAATGGGCCACCGCCCAGATCTTCGTGGCGGTCAATTGCGGGTGCCGAATGCGCGCCGCCAGCAGGCCCTTCGTGGCGCCGACACCGTAGATGTAGAAAGCGATCAGCATCAGCAGGTTGTTGAGATGGGTCAGCCAGTCCGGCGCCAGCCAGAGCGGGATGAACTCTGCCCGTCGGTAACCGATGACCATAGCGACCACCGACAGGACGATCAGCAGTGCGACGAGCCCCTTGCCGGGATCGCCCAGCTTGGCTCGCGTCTCTGGCGCCAGCCGCTTGAAGAAATGGGCCCCGCACCAGAGCAGGAAACCCGCGATCAGCATTGCCATGTCAGCCCTCCAACGCCGCGATCGCCTCCAGCTTTGCCAGTGTCCGGCGGGCCGTGTCCACATGGAGGTTCTCGACGATGCGTCCGTCCAGCACGGCGACGCCCTGCCCAGCGGCGAGGGCGGCGTCGAAGGCGGCGATCTGTCGGCGGGCCAGATCTGCCTCATCGGGACTAGGGGCGAAGACCTCGTTGGCGATGGCGATCTGGTCGGGGTGGATCAGCGTCTTACCGTCCATTCCCAGGTCGCGACCCTGGACACATTCCGCCCGCAGGCCCTCGGCATCGCGGAAGGCGTTGTAGACGCCGTCGATACACGCGATCCCGGCGGCCCGCGCCGCCAAGAGGCAGGTCTGGAGCGCTTGCATCATTGGCAGCCGGTCGGCGCGTGGGCGGCAATTCAACTCTTTGGCGAGGTCGTTCGTCCCCAAAACGAATCCCCCCAGGGCCGGCTGTCGGGCGATCTCGGCGGCGTTCAGGATGCCTTTCGGCGTTTCCATCATGGCCCAAATCTGGATGTCCGGGCCCGCGCCTCGTGCAGCTGCAGCAACGGCGTCCGCCTCCTCGACCTTGGGGAGCAGGATCGCGTCGGGGGCCATGGCGATGGCAGCCCGAAGGTCCGCCGCGCCCCATGGCGTATCGGCCCCGTTCACGCGAACCATCCGCCACCGCGGACCGTACCCGCCTTCGGCCAGTGCATCCGCTAAATGATTGCGTGACTGTTCTTTTTCGTCCGGAGAAACGGCATCCTCCAGATCGAAGATAATGGCATCGGCAGCAAGGCCACGGGCCTTTTCCAATGCACGCGGCTTCGATGCCGGGATGTAGAGTACCGAGCGGTAAGGACGGTCGAGCGATGTCATCTGGCGGTCTCCTTCGGGCCGCTGCAGAGCAGCTTCGAAAACACTTGGCAAGTATTTGACCGCGACGATGGAATTATCTTGCGGGCATACTTTCTGCATCGCCGCAGAACGCTTCGCAGGTCCGTTAACCGTTTTTCAGCACCTCTCGGGCAGTGTCCCACCCATCGCTTCGGACCCGACGGATTGTCGGACCGATCCTCCCGAAAGAGCCGGTATCGCGCTCGCTCGGGGACGTGGCCGGTGGTCATCTCGCGAAAGGAACGTGCCATGACGAAGACCCAGTTGCTGAATGCCTTCTTCGCGACGCTCACGGCTGTCGCGCTCATGCTGCTCTCGCTTCCGGCCCATGCGGCCGGGCCCACCTGCGGCGCACGTGAGAAAGTCCTTGAACGTCTCTCGACCCGGTTCGGCGAAACCCGCCGTGGGATCGGCCTTGGGACGAAGAACCGCGTCGTCGAAATCTTCGCCTCCGATGACACCGGGACATGGACGATCACGGTGACTATGCCCGATGGCCGCATGTGCCTGATGGCGTCCGGCCAGCATTACGAAGACCGGATGGACGACCTGGCCCATCTGGCCGATGCCGACGCCTGACAGCGGATCGCGCGCGAGACGACCCACGACGGGCACCATCATGCGGTGCCCGTTTTCGCATCGCCCGACCCGGCGGTGTCTCACGGAACGAGCCGAGGGACTGCGAAGGCCCTTGCACCCAAGCCATTGCCTCCGATACCGCTTGCGCCCGACTCACGCAGCAGAGATCGGAGACTCTCATGGCCCGACCCAAGATCGCGCTCATCGGCGCCGGACAGATCGGCGGCACCCTGGCGCACCTCGCCGCGATCAAGGAATTGGGCGACGTCGTCCTGTTCGACATCGCGGATGGCACGCCCCAGGGTAAATCCCTCGACATCGCCGAAAGCGGCCCGGTCGAAGGCTTCGATGTCGCGCTGAAGGGAACGACGGATTATGCCGATATCGCCGGCGCGGATGTTTGCGTCGTCACCGCCGGTGTGCCGCGCAAGCCCGGTATGAGCCGGGACGATCTTCTGGGCATCAACCTCAAGGTCATGAAATCCGTTGGCGAAGGGATCCGTGACAACGCGCCCGACGCATTCGTCATCTGCATCACCAATCCGCTGGACGCCATGGTCTGGGCACTGCGCGAATTCTCGGGCCTGCCCCACGAAAAGGTCGTCGGCATGGCCGGCGTGCTCGATTCGGCCCGGTTCCGGCACTTCCTGGCGGAAGAGTTCAAAGTGTCCATGCGCGACGTCACGGCCTTCGTGCTGGGCGGGCATGGCGACACGATGGTGCCCCTGACCCGCTATTCGACCGTCGGCGGCATTCCCCTGCCCGACCTCGTCGAAATGGGCTGGACCAGCCAGGAAAGCCTGGACGCCATCGTCCAGCGCACGCGTGACGGCGGGGCGGAGATCGTGGGCCTGCTGAAGACGGGCTCTGCCTTCTATGCGCCCGCGACGTCGGCCATCGAAATGGCCGAAGCCTATCTGAAGGATCAGAAGCGCCTTCTGCCTTGCGCCGCCTATGTGGACGGCGCGCTGGGTCTGAACGGCATGTATGTCGGCGTGCCGACCATCATCGGCGCAGGCGGCATCGAGCGGATCGTGAACATCAACCTGAACCGCGACGAGCAGGCCATGTTCGACAAGTCCGTGGAGGCCGTTCAGGGCCTGGTGGAGGCCTGTAAGGGCATTGATTCCTCCCTCGCTTGATCGCCTGCCGTCGCGAACGCCGAAGCTTCGGAAGTGGTACTTCTGCGCTAACGAGCGCGGTTTTCCCCATGGCATTCGGCAAATCGCGGCGGCAGTCGCCTCGGCCCGCGCCAATACCGATCTCGAACCGCATTGCCTCTATGCCGGGTCCAAGGCGTCCCATGTGCAGGCGATCGAAGGGCTGGGCGTCCGTGTCCGGCAGCATCGCCCGACATTCGATGCGGAACTGCGCGCGGCCTATGGGGACGCCTACGACACCTTTGTCGGCCATTGGCTGCGCGTCGACATCCCCAGGCTGGAGACCGGCAACGAGCTGATCCTCTATACCGATTACGACGTGCTGTTTCTGGGGCCGCCCCGTGTGCCCTGGCGCGTCCCACTTCTGGCCGCCGCCCCGGAAGTCGATCCGGAGGAAACCCTTCTCTTCAACAGCGGCGTCCTGGTGATGAACACCAAGGGCCTGAGACGTGTTCAGGACGCGTTTCTAGACGCCATCCGGGCGCGACTGTCGGGCGACTTTCGGTATCCCGGCCACGATCAGGTCAGCTTCAACACCTTCTTCCGCCGAACCTTCGCCAATCGGCTGCGCGGGCGCGCGCGCACGGCCCTGCCGCTTGTGTCGAACTGGAAACCCTATTGGGGCTGGAACGACGATGCGCGGATCGTGCATTTCCATGGGCCCAAACCCATGAATATCCGCGACTTCGAGGCGGGCCGCATGACCGAGAACCAAGCCAAGCTGGTCGCGCTTTGGGATCGGGATCGGGCGGCCTATGCTCGCTATGTCTCCGAATGGGAGCGTTATGACCGCGAGGGTGCGGCCATGCTGGCCTAGCCCGGCCCGTCGCCGCAGCCGTCTGCGCCCTTTCCCGACCGGGCGTCCCGTGGCACGGAAGGGACATGCGCGCTGAACCGCAGGACGGATCGTGACCCAGGACCGGCAGACCGAGGCGAGCCCACCGTCATCACGGGATCCGGAGACGCGCCGTCCCTCCCGCGGCGTCGTGCTGGCTTGTGCGGGTGCGCGATATCTTCCGCTGGCCATCCACACCGCGCGGTCCGTCGCAATGACCAACCCGGACCTGCCCATCGATCTCTTCACCGATGGCGAGACCGACGATCCGGTCTTCGCGCGGGTCGTGCCGCTGGAACGGGTTTGGTTTCGCCCGAAATTCGAAGCCATGCGCCGGTCAAGGTTCGACAGGACGCTTTATCTCGACACGGATCTGCGGGTTCTGGCCGATATCTCGGACGTCTTCGATCTGCTCGACCGGGTCGAGATCGCGGGCGCCCACGATGCCTACCGCGCCTCGCGCAAGGCGCTGGATCCCAGCCTGCCGCCCGCCTTCCCCCAGATCAATTCCGGCGTGCTGGCCCTGCGGTCCGGCGACCGGACTGCAGGGATCATGGCAGAGGTCGAGCGGCAATTGCACGAGAGCCAGGCCAAGAAGGACCAGCCGATCCTGCGGCGTGTCCTTTGGGAGTCCGACATCGCCGTCGGTATCCTGCCGGAGGAATACAACCTCATGGCCTACCGCCACGTCGCGCTTTGGTCCGACCGCTATGCGGCGCCCCGCATCGTCCACAATTCCCGGTTCTCGCATCTGGGCGCGGGTGGCCTGGCCGCGCTGACAGGCGGACGGCTGGCCCGCCATATCGAGCAATTGATCCGCCACGATCCGACCTTGCAGACGGATGCGACGCGATCCCGGATTTTCCCGCCCATCGACCGCACCCCCTGGGGTGCCGTGGCGCGCGCGGTGGAAAAGATTCGGCTTGAGGCCGCGAAGCGCCGCGCGAAAGACTGAGACATTCCCATATTCGACGCGATTTCCCACGGTGTTCGCATTTTGTGATCACACTCTGTCAGGGTGTGATCACACTTCGCCGATTTCTCTCGTCAATTCGCCCGATCTGGCGGTTTCCTGTTCCAACGCGCCCCGCGACCATGCCAAGTCCGGGATCGACCACTGCACAGCCGGAGCACGCCCATGAACATCCACGAGTACCAGGCCAAGGCGCTTCTCCGCGATTATGGTGCCCCCGTCTCGGACGGTGTGCCGGTCACGAAGGCCGAGGAGGCCAAGAATGCAGCGGGTCAACTCGACGGGCCACTTTGGGTCGTGAAGGCGCAGATCCATGCCGGCGGCCGTGGCAAGGGCAGCTTCAAAGAGGCCGATGCCGGTGAAAAGGGCGGTGTGCGCCTGGCGAAGTCGGTGGAGGAAGCTGCCGAGGAGGCCAAGAAGATGCTGGGCCGCACCCTGGTGACCCACCAGACCGGTCCGGCGGGCAAGCAGGTCAACCGGATCTATATCGAGGACGGATCGGACATCGCGCGGGAGCTCTACCTCGCCCTGCTCGTGGACCGCGCCAGCAGCCGGATCGGCTTCGTCTGCTCCACCGAAGGCGGCATGGATATCGAGGAGGTGGCCGCCTCCACCCCGGAGAAGATCGTCAGCTTCGACGTGGACCCGGCCACAGGCTATCAGGCCTATCACGGTCGGCGCATCGCCTTCGCCCTTGGGCTGGAAGGGCCGCAGATCAAGCAATGCGTGGCGCTGATGGGCAAACTCTACAAGGCCTTCACCGAGAAGGACATGGAGATGCTGGAGATCAACCCGCTGATCGTGACCGACAGCGGCGATCTCAAGGTGCTAGACGCCAAGGTCGGGTTCGACGGAAACGCCGTCTATCGCCATGCCGATATCGCCGCCCTGCGCGACGAGACGGAGGAAGACCCGAAAGAATTGGCCGCGTCCAAGTTCGATCTGAACTACATCGCGCTCGACGGTGAGATCGGCTGCATGGTCAACGGCGCGGGTCTGGCCATGGCGACGATGGACATCATCAAGCTGTACGGGGCGGAGCCCGCCAACTTCCTGGACGTGGGCGGTGGTGCGACGAAGGAGAAGGTGACGGAAGCCTTCAAGATCATCACGTCCGACGACAACGTGAAGGGCATTCTGGTCAACATCTTCGGCGGCATCATGCGCTGCGACGTCATCGCCGAAGGCGTGGTGGCCGCGGTCAAGGAAGTGGGCCTTCAGGTGCCGCTGGTCGTCCGACTGGAGGGCACGAATGTAGAGAAGGGCAAGGAGATCATCAACACGTCCGGCCTGAACGTCATCGCCGCCGATGACCTGAAAGACGGCGCACAGAAGATCGTGCAGGCGGTGAAGGGGTGAGATGCGCTCCGGCGCAGCCGGCGAAAGGTCCAGCGGACCTTTCGAGCGTCGAACGGGCGGAGCCCTTATGCGCCACGCGCAAGCGCGCCCCCTGAAAGAACGACGGATCACCCCATGCCATCGCGCAATATAGCATCCATCTTGACCGCGTCAGCAGCGATGCTGCCAACGGCCGCCGTGGCGACGCAGGGCGGATGGGAGCCGTCCTCGGAGACGGCGAAGGGGCTTTTCAACGCAGGCGTCCTATTCCTGATGATGAGCTACATCGCGCAGGCGATGTTCTGGATCAACTTCAAGCTTGGTCTTTACAGGACTAGCTTCCGGCTCGGCGTCAAGTTTGGTTTTCTCGCACCCGACACCTCGGCCGAAGACTATATCTCTGAGTACGATGACAAGTTTGTGCGGCCATTTTTGCGCGGAATGAGATTCTTCAGCCTCGGCCTCATGTTTCTAGGGATCTTCGCCCTCGCCGTCGGCTTTGCGAAGGGAACGCTCTGATGGGTGCCCGCTCGCCCCACCTCTCGGGCACCCAGCGCGGTCGCCACCAGGCCATGCACGCAACGGATGCGGCGGATTGCCGACCGCTTGGCAGCAGTGGATCGGTCGGCCTTGCGCGGGCGCGGCAGGCAGGCTTCGCTTCCCACAAGGCAGCCCCCGCTGGACGGTCTGGCTGCCGACAGGCGATAGAAACGAGGGAATACCGATGACCGCCAGACTTACAACGCGCGCCGCGATACTGACATCCGCCGCCCTGCTTTCGGGCTGCCAAGCCATCGGCTTCGGCGGCGCACCGGAGGAGGTGGTTCCCGTCTCGGCGGCCAGCGTCGACCTCGATCAAGCGCTGGCCGTGTTTCAGGATGTCTGCGTCGCGACCTATCCCAGCTTCGCCGAGTTCGAAGCGCAGGCGACCGCGGCCGGATTGACGGAGCGACTTCGCAACGGCGGGTTCGGGTCGATCGACCGATCCATGGCAGCTGTGATCCGGCAGCAGGAGGACGGGCCGGATGGTTGCTTTGTGAACTTCTTCAGCACAGCCACCGACCCCGAGGCGCGCGGCACCTACCTCGCCACCTTCGACGGGGCCGAGATGCGCGGAGCCGATGTCGCCGCGCCGGTCGAGGGCGGAGAGATCGTCGCATTTGAGGGTATCAATACCGGGGGCGGCAACCGCTTCGCGCTGAGGATCCAGCCCGTTGAGTGATGGCCTTGATATCGGATCGGTGCGGTTGCGCGCCGCGTCCGTTGCGGTCGCGCTGATGCTGGGCCTCGCGGGCTGCGTTACCGCGCCCGCGCCGATCCCGGTCGTCGCCGGGACAGGGCCAGGTCCGGACTTGATCGAACCGACCGAAGCGGGCGCCCTTTTTGCACGGGCCTGCATCGGCACGCGACCGCGCTTCGATGGGATCGCCCAAGCGCTCGACCCCGGCGCGTTCCAGCAGGCCACGGGCACGGGCACGTATTTCCACCAGCGCTTCAACCTCTCCCTCAATGCCACGCCAGCGCGCTGTTCCATGGTGTTCGCCACCGACCGGCCCGACGCAGAGGTCGTTCCCGCGCTGGCCCGGGGGACGACCTCCGTGGTGCCGCCCGGAGAGATCCCGCGAGACATCTCTGTCTCGTCCAACGTGGACAGCGATGGCCTTCGCTACTTCCGGATGGCCCTGCCCGGGGGCGGCGCATGACGGATCGGTTCTGTTTGCCTGCCTGCGCCCTGGCCGCGGCTGCCGCCTTCGGGACGGTGGCCTGGGCCGACGCGCCCGCGCGCGCGGCGATAAAGGGTTTCGCGGAGACCTGCTTCTCTCCGTTTTTGACCGCCGAGCGGGCGGCGGCGGCGTTTGCGGCACCGGAGATCCGGCATGATTTCTACGACCTCGCTCCGTTCTCGGACGTCGCCCCGTCACCGGCCGCCACGGATGTGACGCCCGGCACGGATCGTCGCTGCGAGGTGGCCTTCGATGGCGGATACGGAGTTCAGGCCGCGCAAGGCGCGGGGGACGGCTTGGCCGCCGAAGGCATCCGCCGCGACGCGCCGCTTCCCAGCAGCCATGCCGATGCGCGCCTACCCGGGACGACCCTTCTGGCCGCTCGCTTTCTCAACCCGGCGCGGGTCGCCGTCGTCCATACCGGCACGCGCCCGGGTCCGAACGGCCCCGAAACCTTCCTTCTGGTGGAGCGGCTGACGCCCCAGGCCAGCGCAGAGGTCACCCGATGATCCGCCTCCTCTGGCTTCTTCCCGTGGCGCTGATGGGCTGCGTGCCCACCAGCAATGGTTTCGATCCGGGCATCCGCGATATTGCCGCGCAGCGGATGCGCTTCGTGGCCGAAGCCGTGTGCCTGACCAACCGCACCCGCAGCGCGCAGGACCGCGCGGCCCGTGGCTTGGGCTTTCCCATCCGGCAGCGCGATGACGGCGCGACGATCTATATCAACCCGAACACGCTGACCTTCCTGCGTCTCGGCCCCGCGCCGGAGCAGTCGATCACGACACCGGAAGGACGTGAAGTCGTCTCGGTGGGCCATGGATGCTCGGTCGGGTCGCCAGCCGTCACGGTCGAGCTTGCCAACCGATTGACCGGCGAAATCCTCGCCTCGCGCCTGGTGGATGGCAGCGATCTCTTGGCCCGCCCGGTGGGCGCGGGCACCAATTCGGCCGGGGGCGCCGGCTTCTTCTTCGAAGACCTAGCCGTAACCCTGCCCTTCGCGACAACCTCTTTCACGGATGAAACGGGCGCCGCACAGGCGTTCGACCATCCCGTCATCCTTATCGTGCACAACTGACCGACCGGAGACCCCATGGCCATCCTCATCGACGAAACCACCAAGGTGATCTGCCAGGGCTTCACCGGCTCCCAGGGCACGTTCCATTCCGAGCAGGCCATCGCCTACGGCACCAAGATGGTCGGCGGCGTGACCCCTGGCAAAGGCGGACAGACCCATCTGGACCTGCCGGTCTTCGACAGTTGCTTCGAGGCGGTTGAGAAGACGGGGGCGGATGCCTCGGTCATCTACGTGCCGCCCCCATTTGCGGCGGATTCGATCCTGGAGGCGATCGACGCCGAGATCCCGCTGGTCGTCTGCATCACCGAAGGCATCCCGGTCCTCGACATGATGAAGGTCAAGCGCGCGTTGGAAGGGACGGCGACGCGCCTGATCGGACCGAACTGCCCCGGTGTGATCACGCCCGATGCCTGCAAGATCGGCATCATGCCCGGCCACATCCACAAGCGCGGCTCGGTCGGGGTTGTGTCCCGGTCCGGCACGCTCACCTACGAGGCCGTGAAACAGACGACGGATATGGGGCTGGGCCAATCC
>JBCCSY010000020.1:0-38044 GCA_039199335.1 Pseudomonadota bacterium | reverse complement strand
GTGGGTTTCTTCTCCGAGTGGCCTGCGACCGACACATTTTACGCAATTTGGGGGGTTTTTGTGTATGGGTTTGGTCCGGCTGCCGGGGTCCGACCTTTGTGGGGGCTCGCCCCCCACACCCCCGGAGTACTTTCGGCCAGAGCAAGGAGGGTCACCCGCATCTTTTGGAGCCCGCTACGCGCAAGGCCAACCAGAGCCGCCAACGCGCTCGCTTTCGCCGCTGCAACCGGTCTTTCGTTGCTGCAAAGATCGCCTGCTCACGCCGATAATTCGTAAGCGGCGCAAGGCTTTGGTCGAAACCTCCGATCATGACGGACCTCCTGTTCTGTTCGATACGATCCTGACGGCAGGGCCGCGCGATTGCAGCCCGCCGGGTCCGCAACTAGCCTTTCGCAAATGCAGACCCCAATCGCCTGGAACGACCTTGCCCTCTTTGCTGCCGTGGCCCGAACGGGGACGCTCTCGGCTGCGGCTGCCGCGACGGGCACTTCCAGTGCGACGCTGTCGCGGCGGATGACGGCGCTGGAGACGAGTTTGGGACGCCGCCTCTTTCTCCACGGCGCGCAAGGCTACGCGATCACCGAGGACGGACGTGCCCTGCTGGACCGGGCGGAGCGGATGGAAGCGGCGGCCGCAGAGGTCGCGCAATGGCAAGCAACCGGCGCGGGGCCGCGGCGCGTGCGCCTGTCCGCCGGGACATGGACTGCCCAAGCGCTGGCCGGAAGCGTGTCTGACTATTGGACCGCCGAGGCCATCTGGATCCCCGAATTCGTCCATTGCGACCGGGATTTGGACATCGCGCGGCGCGAGGTCGATATCGGCATCCGCAATCGCCGCCCCGATCAACCATGGTTGGCCGGTCGCCGGACCGCGCGGGTGCGCTATGCCGCCTATGGCTTACCCGAGGCGCAGGGATGGATCGGCACGAGCTACGACGCCGCCCAGACCCCCTCTGCGCGTTGGCTCGCCGCCACCCATGGCGCGGAGATCGTCACGACGACGAACGATCCCCGCTGGGCATTGGCCCTGGCACGGGCGGGTATCGGCGCCGTTGTGTTGCCGATGTTCATCGGCGAGGCGTCGGATTTGCCGCGGCGTGGCGCGCCCATCGCGGATCTGGAGCATGAAGAATGGCTCGTCAGCCATCACGAAGCCCGCCACGACGCGCCGATCCGGGCCGCGCTGGACGCGCTCGGAACCTTCCTGTCACGCAGGCTCGCCCCTTGAGGCCCGCGCGCCCCGGCCTTACCTTGGGCGAGAAGGAGCGCGCATATGTTCAACATTCCCGGCCAGCCCCCCGTGACCGTGACCCCGGCCGCCGCGGCGCAGATCGCCCGGCTGATGGGTAAATCCGACGCTTTCGGCCTGCGGGTTGGGGTGAAGAAGGGCGGCTGCGCAGGTATGGAATATACCATGGACTATGTGGGCGCGGCTGAACCCAATGACGAAGTGGTTGAGGTCGGCTCCGGGGCGCGCGTGCTCATCGCTCCGATGGCGCAGATGTTCCTGTTCGGAACCGAGATCGACTACGAGACCTCTCTGTTGGAAGCCGGGTTCAAGTTCCGCAATCCCAACGTCGTAGACGCTTGCGGCTGCGGAGAATCGATCAAGTTCGACGAGACGCTCGGCGCGCCTGGCTGACCTACCCAACGTCTCGACGGCGGATCGTATCCGGGTATCTGATCCGAAATGAAGGGGCGTGGCCTTCGGTGGCGCGGCTGCTATGCCTGCGGCCATCAGCTTGGAGGGCCCCATGCCGCAAAAGATCGCCGCCGGAAACTGGAAGATGAACGGGATGCGCGTCGCGCTGGACGATGCGCGGGCCATTGCGGCGGGCGCACCCGACGGAATCGTGACGCTGATCTGCCCCCCGGCGACACTTCTGAGTCAGATGCCCGATGGCGTGGCCACGGGCGGTCAGTATTGCCATGCCGCACAAAGCGGCGCCCATACCGGGGATATCTCCGCTGAGATGCTCGCCGATGCCGGGGCCGATTGGTGCATCACAGGACACTCCGAACGGCGCACCGATCATCGCGAGACCGACGCGGACGTGCGCGCCCAGACCGAGGCGGTCTGGCGGGCAGGCCTGCGCGCGATCCTCTGTATCGGCGAAACCTTGGCCCAGCGCGAGGCGGGCGAGACGCTGGCCGTGCTGACCGGCCAGTTGGAAGGCTCCCTCCCGCCCGATGCAAGCTCTGCCAACACCGTCATCGCCTATGAACCCGTCTGGGCCATCGGCACCGGCAAGGTCGCCACGCCCGAACAGGTGGGCGAGGTCCACGACGCGCTGCGCGCGTGGCTGACGCAGCGGGTGCGCGACGGGTCGGAGGTGTCGCTTCTCTATGGCGGGTCGGTGAAGGCGGCCAACGCAGCGGAGCTCTTCGCCCTGCGGAATGTCGATGGCGGCCTTGTCGGCGGCGCCAGCCTGAAAGCCGACGACTTCCTGCCCATCGCCGAAGCGCTGGCCGCCTCCTGATCGGAGACGGCCAGCAACATCTACCTGATGATGATCTCCGGGCCCATGACCAGGGTTGGCAGCCAGAGCGAGATGGCCGGGATGTAGGTCACCATGATCAGGAAGACGAAGAGCACGGCCAGGAAAGGCAGCGCCGCCTTCACCACCGACATCATCGACATACCGGCCACGCCGGAGGTGACGAACAGGTTCAGACCCACGGGCGGGGTGATCATCCCGATCTCCATATTCACCACCATGATGATGCCCAGATGGATCGGGTCGATCCCCAGTTCGATGGCGATGGGGAAGACCAGGGGCGCCACGATGACCAGAAGGCCCGACGGCTCCATGAACTGGCCGCCGATCAGCAAGATCACGTTGACGACGATCAGGAAGGTGATCGGCCCCAAGCCCGCGCCCAGCATCGCCTGAGCAATGGCCTGCGGGATTTGCTCATCGGTGAGCACATGCTTCAGGATCAACGCATTGGCGATGATGAACATCAGCATGATCGTCAGCTTGCCCGCCTCCAGCAGCGTGTCGCGAGTATCGCGGTGGAAGAAGGCCGTGATCAAAGCCCAGGGCGCCTGGAACAGCGATTTCGGCGTGCCCTCCACCGGCCCGGCAATGGCCGCACCGACGCTCTGCGCCGGGCGCGGCGCCAGAGGCCCGATATCGCGGTAGACGAACATCGCCACAAGGAAGGCGTACATGGACGCCACCGCGGCCGCCTCGGTGGGGGTGAAGATCGCCCCCGTCACGCCCGGAATGCCGTAGATGCCCATCATGATGATCGCGATTAGCATCAGGCCCCAGAACGCGTCACGGAACGACGCCCAGATTTCCCCCCAACCCGCAAAGATGCCCTTCGGCATGTTGCGCTTCACGGCGATAACGTAGATGGCCACCATCAGCATGAACCCGGCCAGAAGCCCGGGGATCACGCCCGCTAGGAACATACGCCCCACCGACACATCGGTGGCCGAGGCATAGACCACCATCACGATGGAGGGCGGGATTAGGATGCCGAGCGTGCCTGCGTTACAGATTACGCCAGCGGCGAACTCCTTCGTGTAGCCCGCCTGCTTCATCGCCGCGATCACGATCGTGCCGATGGCGACCACGGTGGCGGGAGAGGACCCCGAAAGGGCCGCGAACATCATGCAAGCGAAGACGCCCGCGATGGCCAGCCCACCCCGCAGATGCCCGACGCAGGCGATGGAGAAGCGGATGATCCGCCGGGCCACGCCGCCCGTGGACATGAAGCTGGAGGCCAGGATGAAGAACGGGATCGCCAGCAGCGTGTAGTGGCCCGCCATCGCCTGATAAAAGCTCTGCGCGATGGAGGCGAGCGATGTGTCCGAGAAGACCAGCAGGAAGATGATGGAACTGAAGCCCAGGCTGACGGCGATGGGTACGCCCATCAGAAGCAGGCCGATGATCATCGTGAAGAGAAGGACGACGTCCATGGTTCAGGTCCTTCCGGCAGGGGGCGTCACGCCCGCATAGATATCGGCGGCGTCCTCGCCGGCGCGGTGACTGGCGGCGGCTTCTTCGACGGCTTCCTCGGCCTCATGGCTGACGATCAGACTGTCGCGATCGCCTCTGGCGATGGCCATGACGGCCTGACTGACCCGAAACAGGATCAAGGCGCTGCCCACCGGCAGGATCACATATGGGATCACCCTTGGAAGCTTCTCATATTCTTCGCCTTGGTTGATCAGCGGCTCCAACCAGCCGAAGAGCCAGCGAACGGGTGGGACCTGATCGGTGACGAACCAGGCCTGCTCACGTGTTTCCTGGAACCCGGTGGGAAACCAGCGTCCCGAGGTCCGGTCCAGCGCTGCATAGGGCGCCCAGTAGTCCCAGGACCCCTTCAGCAACAGGAAAGCATAGGCAATCGTGACGGCCCCCGCGATCATCGCCGCAATGCGGCGCGGCCCGCGCGGCAGGATGTTGGTCACCGCGTCCACGCCCAAATGGGCCGTGATCTTAAAGCCGTAGCTCACCCCGAAAATGATAAGCCAGGCGAAAAGGATCAGGATGACCTCAAGCGACCAAATGATCGATGCGTTGAAGATGTAACGCAGGATCACCGTCACGAATGTCAAAAGCGCCATCAGGCCCAGAAGAAGGGCAATGAACGTCTCTTCAAACGCATTCACCGCACGCCCTAACCGCCCCTGCGGCTCATATCGCTTGGACATAATCCCCTCTCTCCCATGGAGACCGGGGCCGCGCGATGCGGCCCCGATGATGGATCGTCAGATTGTGCGGCTCAGTTGGAATAGCCCTGGGCGGCGTCTATGACGTCCTGACCAATGCTATCGGCGAACTGATCCCAGACCGGGCGCATGGCATCAACCCAGGCGGTCCGCTGCGCGTCATCGAGCTGGCGCACGACCCCACCCGCATCGACGATGGCCTGCTTGGCCTCTTCGTTGACGGCTGTGGATTCGGCGTTCCGCGTGGCGGTCACCTCGTCCAGGATCGTCAGGAACTGGTCGCGCACGGCCGGATCGAGACTGTCCAGGAAGTCCACGGAGGTCACGACGAGATAGTCAATGATGCCGTGATTTGTCTCGGTGATCCCGTCCTGCACTTCGAAGAACTTCTGGCCGTAGATGTTCGACCATGTGTTCTCCTGCCCGTCGACGACGCCGGTCTGCAGCGCACCATAGACTTCCGAAAAAGCCATGGGCTGCGGCGAAACCTCGATGGCTTCCATCTGCGCCACCAGCACGTCCGACGGCTGCACGCGGAACTTCAGACCAGCCGCATCGGTCGGCATCTCAAGCGGCACATTGGCCGACATCTGCTTCATACCGTTGTGCCAGAAGGCCAGCCCCTGCAGACCGCGGCGTTGCATCGAATCGAGGAGCGCCTGCCCATCGGGAGAGTTCTGGTAGGCGTCCACTGCATCGATGCCATTGAACATGAACGGCAGATCGAAAACCTGGAAAACCTTGGTGAAAGCTTCGAACTTGGACAGCGACGGCGCGGCCAGCTGGACGTCGCCCTGAAGCATGGCTTCCAGAACCTGGTCATCGTTATAGAGCGTGGAGTTCGGGAAGACCTCCATGCACATGGCGCCGTTCATCTCTTCGTTCACACGCTCCTGAAGAAGCGAGGCGGCGATGCCCTTCGGATGGCGATCGGTATTGGTCACATGGGCGAACTTCACGACGATTTCGCCATCGTCACAGGCGGCGGCAGCGGCCCCGACGGTGCCGGTCAGGGCGATGGCGCTGAGTGCGAGCGTGCTCGCGGCGGTAGCAAAACGGGTCATAGTTGTCCTCTTCATTCCTCCCCGCCATTCCCGTCTGGGGATAGCTCCTTAGACGCTATCAACCACCTGACAACGGTAAAGGCGAATTTGCGCCTTAGTTATTATCTTTTAAAATCATATATATAGCCAGAAATGCGTCCATTCTTGCCACAACTTGTGCAATAATCCGCACGGTTTCGAGACGGGTCGCGTGCGAGAATCCGCACAAGATCAGGCTGGACGATAATCCTCTGGACGCAAACCATGGCGCGCAAGCTTGTCGTAAAAGGTCTTGCGCGGCAGGTCGAGGAACGTGGCCGTCGCGCTGGCCTGTCCTTGATGACGGGTCAGCGCATCGATCAGGATCGCCCGCTCCACTGCGCGCATCCGCTCCGCCAGTCCGGCGCGCCCCGGACCGGGATCTTCCTCCAGCCCCATGGCATAGCGCATGGCATGGTTCATCAGGGCGCGCGCATTGCCCGGCCATCCCCGCGCCATCAACCGCGCCTGCATGTCCGGCGGGACATCCGGAACGGGTAAGTCCGCCTGTTCGCAGGCCACTTCCAGATAGTGTCGAAACAAGACGGGCACGTCCGTAGGACGCTCGCGCAGGGGCGGGATCAGCACCTTTGGCCCGTCAAGGCGGTAATACAGATCCGGCTCCAGAACGCCCGACAAATCCTTCGGGTCGAGGTTGGTGGCGGCCAGAAGGCGGGTACCATCATCCTCGGGCAACTGGTGCTGCAAGTCCCGTGGAAGCGAATCCACATGATCGAGAAACAGGCTGCCACCCTCGGCCAACCGCACCGCGGCCGCCAATCCTTCGGCCGTGAGGCCGGGGGCAGAGCGTTTTACGAACGGGCCGTCCGATTGCGGCGACAGCAGGTGGATCACCTCGGCCACCTTCGACGTGCCGCTGCCCGGCTCTCCGTGGACGAGGACGGCGCCGCCGCCCCGTGCAACCGCGCGCACCCGGTCCCGCAAAGCGCGCGCCTGGACGGAAATGCCCTTGAGGATGCGCGACGCCGCGTCGCCCCCCTCCAGGGCCGCACCGCGCGCCGCCAACGCCGCACGGCGGACGGCAAGGGCATTGCGCAACGTGTCCACCAGGGCGTCCGGATCACAGGGCTTCTCAAGGAAGGCAAAGGCCCCCTCCGACATCCCGCGCACCGCCGTGGGCACGTCGCCCTCCCCGGTCAGAAGGATGACCGGCAGGTCCGTGTCGATACGCCGAGCGTAGTCCAGCAGGTGAAAGCCATCACGCCCTGGCATCCGGATATCCGAAAGGACCACACCGTCCAGATCGCGCGTGATCCGGTCCTGCGCCGCCACGAAACTGCCTGCGCTGTGCACGCTCAGATCGGCCAGTTCCAAGGTCTGCGCCAACGCCTCGCGCACCTGGGCGTCATCCTCCACCAGCAACACATCCGTCATGCCGCCGCCTCCGCACTGGCCGGGCGCAAGGTCACCGTGAACTCGGCCCCCTCGGGCACGTTGCGCCCCCGGATCGCCCCTCCGAACCCGGCAACGATGCCATAGGAAATCGACAGGCCCAGCCCAAGACCGGAGCCCGGTTCTTTCGTCGTGTAGAACGGGTCGAAGACCTTGGCCGGGTCACGCAGGCCCGTCCCGGTATCGGTCACGATCAGACGCGGTGGATCATCCATAACGCGAACGGTTATCCGGGCTTTTGCGGTGGGTTCCATCGCGTCTGCCGCATTTGCGATCAAGTTCACGGCAACTTGACCCAGTTGCACCTCATCCCCCAGAGCCATCACCGGGACCACCGGGACCGAAATCCGCGTCTCGATCCCGTTGCGGCGGGCTTCGGTGATCTCAACCGCCGTGCGCGCCACTTCCCGCAGATCGACGGCCGCCGCCGGTTCCGGCTCGGCCCGGGCAAAGGCCGACAGGTTGCGAATGATCCGCCCCATCCGATCGGCAAGATCGGCGATCTTTCCCAGGTTCTCACCGGCGGCCGTGCCGTTGTCCCGCGACAGGAACTCTCGCGCGTTCCGTGCATAGGACCGGATCGCCATGAGCGGCTGGTTCAATTCGTGACTGATCCCCGCGGACATCTGCCCCAGGGCCGACAGCTTGCCCGCCTGCACAAGTTCGGCCTGGGCCCGCGTCAACGCAGCCTCCGTCTCGCGCCGCTCATGCACCTCTGCCTGCAGGCGCGCATTCGCCGCCTGCAACGCCCGTGTCCGGCGGGCCACCCGTGCCTCCAGCGTGGCATTGGCCAGGGCCAGCGTCCGTCGACGTGCCACCAAGCCCACGATCAGCCCACCCAAGACAAGCAGAACCGCCCCGGTCGCCAAAGCCCGCGCCGTCGCCAGTTCCCGCGCAGGCGTCAGGTCCAAGAGCAATTCGCCCGTCAGGTTCAGCACCGGAAGCGACATCTCCAGATGCAACGCGTCGGACGGCAGATAGGCCCCGGCCTCGATCGCGCGAATGTCGTAGCCGCGGAACGGCGTGCTCCGCTGCGGAGGTTGCTGACGCAACTCCTCGCGGTTGGTCACGACGACCCGACCGTATTGATCGGTGAAGTAGATTGCGCGCGGCTCACCCCGCCAGCCGCTCTCGATGGAGTTCAGCGCCCGCGACACCGCGACGATCCCCTCCACCCCCGATGGTCCGAAAACCGGTGCGGCGTGGATCACCCGCCCCCGCCAGACCTCGTATTCGACGCCCAGCGCCCCATGCCGCGCGCGCTCGAAAAATGCTCGAGATGCGGCTTGGACCACGGGCTCATCCGACGCCGCCGCAACCGTGCCGTCCAATTGCAGAAGCGTGATGTCCGTGGCGCCCGAGCGGTCGGCAAAGCCCTGCAGCACCGCATCGGCCGCATCCAGATCGCCCTCTCCCGACAACCAGGCCCGGATACGCGGGTCCAGGCCAAGAAAGACGGCAAGATCGCGGGACCGCTGCAGCTCCAGGGTCAGCCTGTCCGCGGCCAGTCCCAGGTCCGACCGCCCCTTGGCCGCCGCCGCCTCTACCGCCGCCTCGAACGTCCAGAGCCATGTCCAGGCCGCCAGGGCAAGGGCGCAGAAAGCTGCAACCAGAAAGGAGAGCGCGCGACGCATCATCCAGGCAGAATAAGCGCCACCCCCCTCCGGCGAAAGCCCGCTTGACCCAGGGATGTCGACGGGTAAGGCCGGGACATGCAGCGCTTCTCCCAGTCGCCGACCGATCCGGCCTTCGTTCAAGACCCCTACCCCTTCTACGACCGATTGCGCGCCAGCGGCCCCCTCGCCTGGTGGTCCGATTACGGGATGCCCATGGCCTCCAACCGGGCCGTGGTCGACGCCCTGCTGCGGGATCGCCGCTTCGGGCGCCAGAACCCCTCTCCACCATCGCGGCCTGCCCATCAGGCGGCCTTCTGGGCGATCGAAGACCATTCCATGCTAGAGTTGGAACCCCCGCGCCATACGCGCCTGCGCAGCGCGGTCTTACGCGCCTTCACCTCGCGCCGGATCAACGGCATGGCCGAAGAAATCGGCGCCCTGGCCGAAGAACTGGCCCAAGCTCTTCCCGACGGTCCCTTCGATCTTCTCGACCATTTTGCCAAACCACTGCCCGTCCGCGTCATCGCCCGGCTGCTGGGCGTGCCGGAAGAGGCGGCACCCCAACTGCTCGCCTGGTCAAATGCCATGGTCGCGATGTACCAGGCCGGTCGCACGCTGACGGATGAGCAGGCGGCCGCTAAGGCCGCTGCCGCCTTCACGGCCTTCCTGCACGACACCTTCGCCCACAAAACAACGAAGCCTGCGGATGACCTGATCTCCGAACTTCTGACGGTCGAAGCCGCCGGCGACATGACGCGCGCCGAAGTCACGGCCACGTGCATCCTGCTTCTGAATGCGGGCCATGAAGCAACCGTACACACCCTTGGCAACGGTGTTGCGGGCCTGTTGGCTGCAGATCTTTGGGGAGCCGCCATCACGCCCAACCTCGTGGAGGAAGTCTTGCGCCACGATCCCGCGCTGCATCTCTTCACCCGGTACGCCTTGGAGGACGTGCACATCCACGGCCACCGATTTGGGCGCGGGGATCAAGTCGGCCTGCTGCTCGCAGCCGCCAACCGCGACCCGACCGCCTATGACGATCCGACATGTTTCGATCCGGCACGCTTTCCGTCCGCACCCGCACCGATCAGCTTCGGCGCCGGGCTGCATTTCTGCCTCGGCGCGCCGCTGGCGCGGCTCGAACTGTTGGCGGGTCTACGCGCCCTCACCCGGCATATGCCGGATCTTCGACTGGTAGAGCCCGCGCGCTACGCGGACATCTACCATTTCCAAGGCTGCGCGCGGCTCCTAGTCAGCCGCTGACATTCAGCGGCGACACGACGACGCCAGCCTTCTGACCGACGATGCGGCAAAAGCCGACCCAGTCCCGATATTCCGATTGCTCCAACCAGCTCGGATCGCGCGACATCCAATTGTCCTTCTTGGCGGCGGCCATCTCCGCCACATAGGCGGCCGGCTGGCCATGCCCTTCGAAGGCAGCGTGGCGCATGGCCGTCGCCTGGTAATCCGCGGAAACGATCGTCGCGTCCTGCAACGTCGAGGGATCGTCGGCGAAGAACATATCGGACAGCGGAACGATGAAGCTGCAGTCGACAAGCTGCGCGCTCATCGCTTCATCGGCCTGGGCGGGGGTCATAAGGGTCGTCGCCAACGCGGCGGCAAGGAGAGTGCGAACCATACCGATTACTCCGTTTGTTATAAATTGAGGCATATCTGACCTGCACGGCGGGCTGAGGGCGCGGTCGGGGTTTTCCTCGGCCCCTCCCGCGTCGGAATTGTCCGTCTTTACGCAACAATCATGCGCGGGCGGTCGTACCGGTGGGGATCAGCGCCCTCGACCTGTCCGGAAAGACAGGTCCATCGGCCCATCCTAGCGGCGGCCGCGCCGCAATTCGGAGACGGAATAGTCCCTCCCCTTCCGCATCACGAAGGGAACGTTTCCTGAGGACAGATCGAACGGGTCTCCCTCCAGGACATCGCGCTGCCCCGCTTGGAACCGGACCCCGGTAATGCAGGTCCGCCCGCCTCCGACCCCTGTGGCCGGGTTAAAACTGCCATTGCCGAAGAACAGGCAGACCACGCTAGACGTCCCGTCCCGGCGATCCATCTCGACGCGCCATTGTCCGGAATTGGGCCGTGTATCCTCGGGATGCCAAAGCACGGCCAAGCCGTCGGGCGCAAAGTACTCTACGAAGGTCCCGTGCCCCTGGCTGAAGCTGACGAATGTCCTACCGGCGATGGCCGCGCGCAGCGCTGCAGGATCATCAAGGTCGCCAAGGCGCGCCGACGGCCGATCGGCCCCGCCATTGCAGGCGGCTAGCACCATCGTCAGGAGCAACAGGAGATATCGCATCAAGGTCATCCGGAGAAACGGAGATCGGCGCATCGGAATCCGTACGCAGCCAGACGGCTGGCGTTACGAAGGTGGGCGGTAGGCCTTAGGATCGATGCCCAAAGCCTCCGCAAAGCGATTGCAATAGCCGTTCCAGTCCCGGAAGTCCGACGTGAAAACCCACATCTGCCCATGTCGGGCCCATTCCGCCGCCTTCGCATCGGCGAGCCGGGCCAGATAAGCATCCGGCGATGGCTGGCCCTCGATCAAAGCCTGCTCCCGCGCCGCGGTTCCGAAGGCGGACGCAAAACGAGCCAGCGCCGGGGCCACATCAGGATTGGAGGTTTGATCTGCCATCCAAAGCAGATGTGCCTCGCAGGCGAGGGCATTTTCACTGAAAGGGGCGGCGGATGCGGGCCCGGCCCAACCGACGACCAGGGCAAGAAGAATGGTGCGAAAGCGTGTCATGCACCCGGCCTAGCCCGAGCGCATGACCAAAAGAGGGCGGCGGATCGTCTATTCCGCCGCGATCTTACGGGCCTCGAGCATTGGCTTCAGGTACCGGCCGGTATGGCTTGCCTCGACCTCGGCAATCTCTTCAGGGGTGCCGGTGGCCACCACGGTCCCACCGCCATCACCACCCTCAGGCCCGATATCGATCACGTGATCGGCGGTCTTCACCACGTCGAGATTATGCTCGATGACGACGACGGTGTTCCCCTGGTCGACAAGTTCGTGAAGAACCTCCAGTAACTTTCGTACATCTTCGAAATGCAGCCCCGTCGTGGGTTCGTCCAAAATGTACAAAGTCCGTCCGGTAGAGCGTTTCGACAGCTCCTTCGACAGCTTCACCCGCTGCGCCTCACCGCCCGACAACGTCGTCGCCTGTTGGCCCACGCGGATATAACCCAGGCCCACGCGCATGAGCGCATCCATCTTCTCGCGGATCGACGGGACCGCCTTGAAGAATTCCTGCGCATCCTCGACCGTCATATCCAGGACGTCGGCTATGCTTTTGCCTTTAAAGAGAATTTCCAGAGTCTCGCGATTATAGCGCTTGCCCTTACAGGTTTCGCATTCGACATAGACGTCCGGCAGGAAATGCATCTCGATCTTGATGACGCCATCGCCCTGACACGCCTCGCAACGCCCACCTTTCACGTTGAAGCTGAACCGACCGGGCTTGTAGCCGCGCGCCTTGGATTCCGGCAGCCCGGCAAACCAGTCCCGGATCGGCGTGAACGCCCCCACATAGGTGGCCGGGTTCGACCGGGGCGTGCGCCCGATGGGCCGTTGGTCGATATCGATCACCTTATCCAGATGCTCCAGCCCCTTCACCGTCTCGCAGGGGGCCGGGGTCTGGCGGGCCCCGTTCAGCTTCATGGATGCGGTCTTGAACAGCGTTTCGATGGTCAGGGTCGACTTGCCCCCGCCAGAAACGCCAGTGACGGCCACGAACTTGCCGAGCGGAAAATCGGCGGTCACATCCTTTAGGTTATTCCCCGTGGCGCCCACCACGGTCACCTTTTTCTTGTTACCCTTCCGCCGCTTGGTCGGCACCGCGATCTCACGCCGTCCGGCAAGATAGTCGCCGGTGATGGAGGCGGGGTTGGCCTGCAACTCGCTGGGCACGCCATGGGCCACCACGGTGCCGCCATGGACCCCGGCCCCCGGCCCGATGTCATAGACGTAATCGGCCTCGCGAATGGCCTCCTCGTCATGCTCCACGACGACCACCGTATTGCCCTGGTCCCGCAGTCCCTTGAGCGACGTCAGCAGGCGGTCGTTGTCCCGCTGGTGCAGGCCGATGGACGGCTCATCCAGCACATAAAGCACCCCGGTCAGTCCCGAGCCGATCTGCGAAGCCAGACGGATACGCTGACTTTCCCCACCAGAAAGCGTTCCCGATGAACGGCTTAGCGTGAGATATTCAAGTCCCACATTGTTCAGGAAACCAAGCCTTTCACGGATTTCCTTTAGGATGGCCCGCGCGATCTCGTTGTTCTGCTTAGACAGATGATTGGGCGCATCCTCGACCCATTCCAGCGCCTCCCGGATCGACTTCTCCACCACCTGCCCCACATGCAGCCCGGCGATTTTCACCGCCAGCGCCTCGGGCCGCAACCGATAGCCGTCACAGGACCCGCAGGGTCGGTTGTTCTGATACCGCTCGAACTCCTCCCGGACCCAGGCGCTGTCAGTCTCGCGGTAGCGCCGCTCCATATTCGGGATCACGCCCTCGAAGACGCGCGTCACCTCGTAGACGCGCCCGCCCTCGTCATAGCGGAACTTAATCTTCTCATCGCCCGATCCGCGCAGGAAGACCTGCTGGATCTTCTCGGGCAGGTCTTTCCACGCCTTCTTCTTGTCGAACCCGTAATGCTTGGCGATGCTGTCGATGGTCTGCAGGAAATACGGGGACTTCCCCTTGTTCCAGGGCGCCAGCGCCCCCTTGGCCAGCGACAGCGTCACATCCGGCACCACCAACCGCTCATCGAAGAACAATTCGTGCCCCAGCCCGTCACAAGTCGGGCAGGCCCCGAAAGGCGCATTGAACGAAAAGAGCCGCGGCTCGATTTCAGGGATGGTGAAGCCCGATACCGGGCAAGCGAACTTCTCCGAAAACGTCACCCGCTCGGGTTCAGGTGCGGCTTCGCCGTCGCCAGCCGACTTCGGCGCCGTCTCCAGGATGGCGATCCCGTCAGCCAGATCCAGCGCCGTGCGGAAAGAATCCGCCAGCCGCGTCTCCAACCCCTCGCGCACGACGATCCGGTCGACCACCACGTCGATGTCGTGACGGAACTTCTTGTCCAGCTCCGGCGGGGTATCGAGGTCGTGGAACTCCCCGTCCACCTTCACCCGCTGGAAGCCCTGCTTGCGCAGCTCCAGCATCTCCTTGCGGTATTCGCCTTTCCGGTCGCGAACGATGGGCGCCAACAGGTAGCCGCGCGTCCCCTCCTCCATGGCCATCACCCGGTCCACCATATCCTGCACCTGCTGGGCCGTGATCGGCTCCTCGGTGGCGGGGGAATAGGGCGTGCCCGCGCGGGCAAACAGCAGGCGCAGGTAATCGTAGATCTCCGTCACCGTCCCCACGGTCGACCGCGGGTTCTTCGACGTCGTCTTCTGCTCGATGGAGATGGCGGGCGACAGGCCGGTGATGTGATCCACATCCGGCTTCTGCATCATGTCCAGGAATTGCCGCGCATAGGCCGACAGCGACTCGACATACCGACGCTGCCCCTCCGCATAGATCGTATCGAAAGCCAGGGACGACTTGCCGGACCCAGACAAACCGGTGATCACCACCAGCTTGTCACGCGGAATATCGACATCCACCCCCTTCAGGTTGTGCTCCCGCGCGCCGCGTACTTCGATGAACTTCTGGTCCATGCCTGCCCCCGAAACCTCAAGTGCCTCTACCTAGGAGGCACGCGCCATCTTGCAATCGGCTCGACACCGAGTCGCAGGAGAACATTTACGGAACACCTACCACGTCCCCGTCGGCGCTGCCAGAGGCGCGACGTCCGGCCCAATAGCCAACTGACAAGCCCATGACACTGACGCCCACAACCGTCCAGATCAGCGCGCCGGTCCCCGCAGCCGCCCAGATCGCCGCCAAAAGCGGTGTGCCCGACACTGTGCCCAGGTTCCCCAACTGCGCGATGGCCCCGGTGGCCCGCGCCCGGTCCGCGGCGCTGGCATTCAACGCCGGAATGGCCGCAAAACTCGCGCCGGGGATCAGGCCCATGAACGCGAATGCCGCCTCGACGGCCAGGGGCAGCGCCATCGCCGTTCCCACCATGCCGACCGCGGTTCCCAGATAGCCCGCCGCGCCAACGACATGGGGCGGGATTACCCGGCACAACGCACCGCCCGCCAGCGTCGTCAGCAGCGTCACCAGCGGCAGGATCGTCGCCAGCCCCGGCCGGTCCAGCGCTTCGGGCAGGATGGCGACCAGCGCGATGAAAAGGAACGTGTACCAGACGAAGCCCAGTCCGGGCGCGACACTCCGCAGGCGCCGGTAGATCGTCAGATGCGTGATCACCGGGTTCAGCGAGATCGGCGTTTGGGCCACCCGCGGCACCATCCGCCAGAGCGGGATCGCAAGGGCCAGCAAGGCAAGCCCATGTAATGCGAAGAGAAGCGGCAGCCCCCCAGCCGCGATAACCGGCGGGAAGATCTGCGCCGACATCGCGAGGGAGGCGCCGAAGAACACCGCCCACAACCCCATGACCAGCGGCCGGTCCCGGTCTGAGGCGGCCGCCGCCATCAGGGGCGGTCCGCCCACGACCAGCGCCAGATGGGCCAAACCCTCCACACCGCGCGTCGCGGCGAACAGCCAATAGCCCGGCATCAGGGCCTGGAGCAGCGACATCGCCCCGCCCAGGATCAGGCCGGCCAGAAACGTCCGCCCCGGCCCGAACGACGCGGTGATCCCGCCCGCCATGGCGCCCAGGACCAGGCCCATCAGACCGACCAGCGATACCATGGGCGCGATTTGCGGCAGCGGCCGGTCGAAGGCCGCCGACATCTCCGGCAGCGTCAGGGCGATCTTGCCGAACTGCGCCGCCGCGAGCAGGCCGCCGATGAAGATGAGGAGGACGAGGTCCCAGCGCGTGCGATCCATGGGGCAGCCATGTCACGTCCCCGCGCCGGGTACGAGGGGCCGCGTGCGGCCCCTCGATTTGATCAAGCCCGGGCCTTGCGGCGGCCCATCAGGCCCAGCCCGCCCAGACCGGCCAGCAGCATCCAGGCCGCGGCCGGCAGCGGCACGGGCGACGGCGCCACGATCGGGTTGGTGGAGGCCACGCCGAATTGCGCGCCTTCCAGGTCGGGCGCGCCGAAAATGCCGGTCAGTGCCCCGGCCAGCGTCGCGGTGATGTCCAGGTCGATCCCGTCGCTGAAATCGGGGTCGTCGGACGAGAAGGCGAACAAATCCAGCCCGGCCGGGCCGCCGATCACATCGCCGAAGACCGTGGCCGCCGCCGTGTCGATCAGGAAGTTGCCCACCGTCACTTCGGTCATGTCGAGCGGATCGGCCGTGAACAGCGTCACGCCGCTGCCATCATGCTCGATCAGCGCCGCGCCGGTCGCGTCGTCCACCGAACCGCCGGTGATGTCGAACCCGAAGGTCGCACCGGTGGCTGAGGCCGTGCCGAACGGCGCCCCGCCCAGACCCAGGGCGGGCAAATCGGCCGTCACGGTGACCTCGGTCAGACCGCCGGTGATGGTCGCGGCCTGCGCCACGGCCCCCACCGACAGAGCCGCCGTCACGGCGATCGTCGAAAGGAATGTCTTCATACTTCGTCTCCAAATGCGCGACGCCCCACGCGCCGCTGCTTCTGGTTTAGTGTGAAAATTTCCCACGTCGACTCACGGAGATGTGTTTGGCAGTTCTCCGCCGCCCGCGAATGCCCCAAACGACAGAAGGGGCCGCGGGGCCCCTTCTTCTTGGTTTAAATATCCAAATTCCCGACCGCCCGGCCGGGCGCGCCGTCAGAAATGGATCGCCCGACCATCCGCATCCAGCACGCTTTCATGCATCATCTCCGACAGGGTCGGGTGCGGGAACACCGTGTGGGCCAGGTCCTCCTCGGTGGTCTCCAACTGCCGGCCCACCACGTAGCCCTGGATCAGCTCCGTCACCTCGGCGCCCACCATATGCGCGCCCAGCAATTCCCCGGTCGCCTTGTCGAAGATGGTCTTCACCATCCCCTCCGGCTCGCCCAGGGCGATGGCCTTGCCGTTGCCGATGAAGGGGAAGTGACCCACCTTGATGTCGTGCCCGGCCTCCTTGGCCTTGGCCTCGGTCAGACCCACCGATGCCACCTGCGGATGGCAATAGGTGCAGCCCGCGATGCTTTCGGGGCGCACGGGATGCACATCGTTCTTGCCCGCGATCAGTTCGGCCACCATGACCCCCTCGTGGGACGCCTTGTGCGCCAGCCAGGGCGCCCCCGCGATGTCGCCGATGGCATAGACGCCCTCGACCCCGGTCCGGCAATATTCGTCGGTCACCACGTGAGAGCGGTCGATCTTCACGCCCGCCTCCTCCAGACCCAGACCCTCGACATTGCCGACGATCCCTACGGCCGAAATCACCGTGTCGAACTCGTGCTCCACCGCCTTACCGTTCGACTCGATAGTGGCGATCACCTTGTCCTTCTTTCGATCCAGCGCCTTCACCACGGCCTTCTGCAGGATATTAATCCCCTGCTTCTCGAACTGCTTCTTGGCGAATTTGGAGATCTCCTCGTCCTCCACCGGCAGGATGCGGTCCATGACCTCCACCACGGTCGTTTCGGCCCCCAACGTATTGTAGAAGGACGCGAATTCGATCCCGATGGCGCCCGAGCCGATCACCAGGAGCTTCTTTGGCATATGCGGCGGCTGCAGGGCGTGCTTGTAGTTCCAGACCCGCTCCCCGTCGGCCTCCAGCCCCGGCAGGTTCCGCGCCCGCGCGCCCGTCGCGACGACGATGGCGGGAGCCGACAGCTCCTCGGTCCCCTTGTCGGTCTTGACCGAGACCTTGCCCTTCCCGGCCAGCTTCGCCTCGCCCATGATCGAGGTGACCTTGTTCTTCTTGAACAGATGTCCGATCCCGCCCGACAGTTGCTTGGCCACGCCGCGCGACCGCTTCACCACTGCGTCCAGATCGTAATCGATCCCCTCGGCCTTCAGCCCGAATTCCTTGGCCCGGTGCATCAGGTGGAACACCTCCGAAGAGCGCAGCATGGCTTTGGTCGGGATGCAGCCCCAGTTCAAACAGATGCCGCCCAAATGCTCCCGTTCGATACAGGCCACCTTGAGCCCGAGCTGCGCACCGCGGATTGCAGCGACGTAGCCGCCGGGCCCCGCACCGATGACGATCATGTCGTAATTCGTGGCCATGTCGGGCGTCCTCCCAGATATCGTTTAATAGTCAACTAATCAGAAACGCGCGTCAGTGGCCACTGGATCCCAGGCATGGCCGGATTGCGTTCCCCGCAAGGGTCAGGACAGCTCGCGCAGTGTTCCGATCGCCGTCAGCGCTCGTTCCGACGCGTCCAGCTTCTCCTGATCCTCCGGGCCGAACTGTAGGTTTCCCGTGGAGGCGCCGAGCGTCGCTCGGACCTCGGCCCACAACTCGCCCGACGCCATGGGATCCAACTTGGCCACCCCATAGACCGCGCGGCCCAGATGCAGCGGGGCGCCCATCTCGGGCGGTGCGGTGCGCGCCAGATCCCGCGCCAGCGCCAGACCAGCCTCGAAGCCCTGCTTTGCCTGGTCACGCTTTCCGCGCCGGTGAAGGAAGTGCGATTGCGCTAGGATGGCATCGGCCAGTCCCATGGCGACGATCATGTTCATCGGCATCGATCTCTGCGCGTCGCGCATCGTCGTGGCGGCGGCCCGGTGGGACGTGAGGGCAACGTCGAGATCGCCCGCCGCTTCTGCGCAATCGGCCTCGCGGGCCAGCAAGCGGCCGACTTGTCGTGCCGCGCCGCCCGCAATGGCCGATCCGGGCGCAGCCTTGGCCGACAGGTCAAGCCAGACCGCGATGCAATTCCCAAGGATGGAGCGCGCCTCTGGCAGCTTGTTCGCGCGCTGCGCGACATCCGCCTCGGCCTCGCGCAGATAGAGCCCAAGGGTCAGCACGGGCACCCATTCCGGACCCGGACCCAGCGCGTCGACGGCCACATGCGCAGCGCGTTGATAGGCCGCCTGCGCAGCCTCAAGCCGTCCGGCCTTGACCTCGCTCTCGGCGATGAGCCCTAGGACAAAGGCCCAGGCGCCGACATGTTCGGCTTGGTTCGCGGCGTCGGCCGCCGTTTGCTCCATATGACCGGCCGCGCGTCTAAACGCGGCGATGGCGCGATCCGTTCGACCGCAGGTCTGGTTCGCCAGCCCTTCCAGCAGGTCCAACTCCGCCATCGCTTCCTCCGGTTCCGGATGCCGCTCCGCCATGTCCCGCAGCGGGGTGAGCTGATCGAGAACCGCATCCACCTGCCCCGCCATCAGGCGCGCCTTCGCCAGATCGTGCGCGTAATCCCAATCGTGCGGCGCCATGGCGACCACGCGTTCCAGCAATCGCACTGCCTTGTCGCCATCGTTCCAGTCTAGCATCACTGCGCGGGCGTGCAGGAGCTTCGCCTCCGCCACCCGCTCCCAGGGCCCGGCGTTTTCGGCTGTCACTTCGCGTTCCAAACGGTCGAAGGCAGGCGCCGCTGCGGACCCGCCCGCGAGGATGGCATCCACGCCCCGCGCCCAATCCGGCCCAAGTGCCCGGAGTGCATCCAGGTCGCGCAGCGCTCGGTCACGTTCGGCCTGGAGCAGGACCGCCTGATCCGGCGCCAGAAATCCACGGGTGATCGCAACCTGGGTCACGAAGCACTCGTCGATCCGCACAGCGTTCTCGACGACGATGGTCTGGTCGCCGCCCACCTTGTTTTGGCCGATGAAGGGCGCCGCGGCTTCGGCAGCCGACATCGCGGCGCCCGCTACTTTCCCCGGCGGATGCCCTCGAAGGTCTGGTCGCCATCGGCTTCGATCCGGTCGGCGCGAATGCCGTCGACATCGCGGAAGACCTGGTTCCCGCGCGCCCGGATCTCGCCCACATCGATCGCCGCGTCCGCGCGCACAGAAGCGGGCTCCGCCTCCATGGCCACCAGAATGGCATCGGCCAGGGCCTTGATCTCCGCGTCTTGGGCGATGCTCTCAGCCGACAGATCCGCCTTGATCGCGGCCTCGTAGGCAGGTTTTTCCGCCACCTGGCGCACCAGGTCGATGCTGTCGGCGCCATGCTCGGATTTCAGCCGTCCCAGCAGCGACTCGAACGCCGTCTTGCCGGCCCCCTTGGCGAATTCCGTCGCCGCCGCGGATCCCAGCATCTTGGCCCCCGCCGTCAGGACCGGATACAGAAACGATACCATCGACATCACGCGTCTCCCACAAAACACCGCCAGCCTAGCACCCCGGACGCGATGCTCAAAACCACCCGCCGCTCATCCCCGCGGCCCCTCCGGCACCACGATCACCACCTGTCCTTTGATCAAGCCGTCGCGGCCCAACAGGGCGCGGTGATCCTGCCCCCGCAGCACGGCTTCCACCACATGACGGCCGGGCGGCAGCGGACCGATATCCACGATCGGTCCATAGGCCGCCGCCACCTTCACCCCGTCATGGATGATATGCGCATGGCCCATAGGCACCGGTTCGGCCGTGGACAGGCAGATGGCGGTGAAGCCGAAATCCCGTGCCGTCAGTGTCAGCCGCCACCGCCCGCCGGAGATCGGGTCCGCGCGGACCGTGACGCTAGGCTCCGGCAGGTGGTCGGGAAGCTGCAGGAAAACCGCCCGCGGCGCGGGATCGCCCGCATTCACCGCGGGCGCCGCCACAGCCAGACCCGCCAGCAACCCCGACAGAGCCAAGACCGGCCCCCAAGACCCGCCCCCCATCATGCGATCCCCCAGCGGATTTCCCGGCGGATGGGCACCGGCGGCGCCGACGCCCCCGCCAGCAGGAACAGGAGCATCACGCCGTACAGGTTGGCATGGAACAGCGGCGTCTCGCCCAACGTCACGGCCAGGAAACTGATCGCCACCAGCAGCGCCACGGAGACCGGCCGCACCAGACGCCCCAGGATCAAGAGCGCACCGCAGACGATCTCGACCCCCGTCATGATCAGGGCGAGCACGGGATAAGGCAGTCCAAAACGCGGGAAGGCGGCGTGGTCCAGAATGGCGATCAGCAGGGTCGGCTGCGTCAGCTTGTAAGCCACCGCCAGGTAGACAAAGCCCGCTCCGATCAGGATCCGCGCCACATGCCAGCCGATCCGCGCAAGCGGGGCCAAGGCCGCCGACCATTGATCCAGATGCCGCCGCCCATCCACGGACCAGGCCCCACCGCCCAAGATCGCCAGCAGCAAACCCGGCGCGGCGAAATGCGGCGCATAGCTCAAGAAGGCCGCCCCGAAAAGCACGAGACCCAGACCGGACAGCGCGACCAAGAGCAGACCCGCCAAGCGTGTGCCGATCCCCAGAACCAGAACTGTCGCAAGCGCGATCTGCACCGCGGCAAGGCCGCCCCAGCCGGGGATCAGCGACAATTGCATGTCCGGCACCAGCAGCGTGGGCTCGACCCAGGGCGCCGTCCCGTGGCGCGGCAGTCCGCCGGTCCCCGCCAGGGCCAGCATCCCCGCCAGGCCCAAACGCAGGATCGGCGGACCCACCGATAGGGACAAGCGCTGCAGCGTCGGCGCGATCTCCGCCTCCAGGGGCTGCAAACGGGTTTCCACCGCCAACGCCGCCATCGTCACCAGCAGCGCAAGGACGGCCGCGGGGCCCAGAACCAGCAGGCTGGAAAAGACGAACGGCATCGGTGCCACCGCCAGCGCCTCGATCTCGTCCGGGGTCAGAAGCCACGCCTCATGGGCTTCGGCCGGGCCCGCCCGCAGCAGGATCACGACGGGCACGACGCAAAGCGACCGTTTCAAAAGACAATAGGATGCACTCAACATGACGGGGTCTCCGAATGCTGCAAAACCAAAGACTTTGACGGATCCACCGATGGCCGCTCCCCCGATGGCGACGAAGCGCTGACCCAAAGGGGGAGGCTCCGCCGATCCACACGGATCGGCCGCTCGCCCGGACCGGGCGAGGCGGATTCGATATGAGGCACCAGTAAAATTCAGCCCCGGCGATACGGTACGCACCCCCGCCCGGGACGGTAAATTGAGGGTATCCTTACCCTAGGTAACGAGATCGTAACTTTCCGGGGAAAGACGCTGGCATTTTTGTGGCACGCCGCACTGCGGCACAGGGCGCCAGGCAGGCCCGAAGCATCCGCGTTACCGCGCGTTGGCACTGCCCCAGCGGGCCATCGCATCCAGCACCGGGATCAACGACCGGCCCTTTCCCGTCAGGGAATATTCCACATGCGGCGGCACCTGTGCCTTCACATCGCGATGCAGGATCCCATCCGCCTCCAACTCCCGCAGATGCTGGGTCAGCATTCGCTGGGTCACCGATGGCATGAGACGCCGTAACTCATTGAAACGACGCGGCGATCCGGTGATATGGTAGAGGATCAAGGCTTTCCATTTGCCGCCGATGGCCGTCAGCGTGACGTCCACTGGGCAAGACTTCGGATCGGCGCAGGCGATATCGTTTTCCATACTAGGTTCCAGAATCCTGCGTACTTCCGCGGTCTCCACCAGGATGCCATTGCCTCGGCCCAGAAACCAGCAAGAGGCCAGAACCATGCCAAAGGCGTTCATCCCCGCCCGCGCGGGCGCTCAATCCACCGCCATTGCCGCAGCGCTGCAAACCGCCGGTTGGCAGGTCGAGGGGTCCAGCCGCCACGACACAGACGATCCCCACAGCCGGGCGAAAGGCGCCGATCTTCTTGTGCTGACGGTCCCGCAGGATCACCGCCCCGGCGCGATGGTCGCTTTCGTCGACGGCTGGGTGACGGCAGCCACGCAGGGCGATATCGGCCGCGTCATCCTCAACCTCGGCGGCACGCCCGGCCCGGACGAGGCGCATCCCTTCTTCGCAGAGATGCACGCCATGCGGGCTCGTGTCACCGAAAGTGGGCTGCCCCATGTCGTCCTGCAGCCGACTGTCTATCTCGACAACTTGGCCGCCCCCTGGGCCGCCGAAGGCTTGGCGAACGGAAGCATCGCCAGCCCGGCAAAGGCGGACGCCCCATTGTCTTGGATCTCGCACCGTACTTTGGCCGCATGGGTGGCCGCCGTTGCCGACGGACAGGCGGATGGGCGTATCCTCCCCATCGGCGGCCCCGCGGCCCTGACCGGTCCCGAGATGGCACAAGAGATCGGAACGGTGATGGGGCGGGACATGACCTATGCACAAATCCCGCTCGACGCGTTCGCGGACGGGATGGACGCGGCGCTGGGCCCACCTGCCGGGAAACGACTGGCCGCGATCTATGCCTGGCTGGAACGCGATCCGGGCTTCATGCATGTCGACCCGGCCGAGGCGGCCCGCTTCGGTGTCCCACTCGAATCCGCCGCCGATTTCGCCAAGCGTGTGCTCGACTGATCGACCTGCGGGATGTCATTTAACGGTTCGCCGAACACGCCGTCCGAAACTTCAATGGCCAGCTTCTCAATGTGACCTGATACGCCCTCTACGTGTCGGTCTAGACCTCAGCGGCAAACCGCATCGGATCATTCCTGCCATAGCGATCCGACAACCGCCCAAATGCAGCTCACGATGAAGACCCCAATTGCGATCCGGGTCGCAGGCTGCAAAACACGCATGATCCTTCGTATGGTCATGTTGGATATTTCAGAGCCCCGGTATTTCCTACTCGGGATCAGGTATTGACCCTCGAACTTCACGCCAGGAAAGTGTTTTGAGAAGTTGAAATAGATAAAGGCGCGGACAAACACCAAGACTGATGTTATTAGAGTGACAGCTAAAAACACCCAGCTTGGTATTGTCATCATGTCAATTCAAATTTCTGCTTAGCGCGATGAATAACGCGGTGAATCTACCTCTCTCGATGAAGCTCATCGGCTCATAGATAGGCAAACCCGTGATGCTATTTCCTTCATAGGATAATCGCCATCCGTCATTTAAGGCCCCAAGAAGGAATAGCCCACCCCTAGCCTTACCGCCAAAGAAATGCAGGTACAGCTGCCTGCGATGAGTGCTTGATCGGGGCCGGCAGACTGACCTTGATTGAGGCACCGTCCGCAGGCCCCGCTTTCAAGCCTCCCGCATCTCCCGGACCACCGCGCCGTAGCCGCCTTCCTCCAGGAACACCGATTCCCGCGGCCCCGTCTCGCGGCCCAGGGCCGCATTGCGGAACGGGAAGCGGCCGAACTCGCGAATGACCTCGCGATGGGCCCGGGCGTGGAGCAGGGTTTCAGGCGCGTCCATCCGGGTACAGATCAACCGCACCGCCCGCTCCTGATCGGCCAGGCATTCCGAATGCTCCAGCGGCAGATAAAAGAACTGCCGCGCCGCGCCTTCGATCCGCATGTCGAGACGGGCATCGACCGCCGATTTCGCCGTCGACAGCGCCATCGCATCGGTGGCAAAGGCCTTGGCCTCGCCGCGGAACATGTTGCGCGGGAACTGGTCCGTCAGGATCAGAAAGGCCAGCGCCCCTTCCGGCGTCGCCCGCCAGCGCGCCAGCCGCCCGGCGCGGGCCGCCTCCCACATCGCCTCGAACCGCGCCGTGATCTCGGCATCCAGCGCCGCGCCACCCTTGTACCAGTCTTCCGGAGTGCACTCCTCAAGCCAGAAATCCAGCACCTGCCGGGGATGATATTGCATCTCGGACCCTCCTCCATTCCGGTCCCCAACACCCGTCCGGCCCGTCTGGTTCACGGCGCCGTCTCCTCGGCAGCGATCTGTTCCTCCCATTCCTCGACCACGGCCCCCATGGTGACCGGGGTGATCGCGGTGGACGGCACGGCCACGTATTGCGCCGTGTCCTCGCCGATCTGCGCCGGGCGCCGCACCATCCGCCAGAGCGCATAGCCCGCAAGCCCGCCGAACAGGACCAGCAGATAGACATAGAAACCCGCCGGGCCGATCCATTCCATCAGCCAACCGGTGATGATCGGCCCCACCGTCGCCCCGGCCCCGTTGATGAAGAGCAATCGGGCCGAGGCAGAGGCCATATCGTCGGGATCCAGGTAATCGTTCGTATATGCCAGCAGCATTCCGTAGACCGGCGTTGCCATGCCGCCGATCACGAAGATCCAGGTCACGGCGCCGGGAAATCCACCCAGCCCGACCATGGCCACCAGACAGGCCACGGCCCCGATCACGGCGCCCGCGAAGATCAGGCGCCGCCGGTCCACCCGGTCCGACAACCAACCCAACGGGTATTGCAGCACCAGCCCACCCAGAGAGATGGCAGACACGAAGGCCGCAATCCCGGCTGTCGTGAACTCGGCCTGCGCACCGTAAACGCCCGCCATGCCATAGAGGCCCGAAAACACGCCACCCAGCAGAAAGACCCCCACGCAGCCCAGGGGCGACGCTTGAAAGATCTCGCGAAACGACATCGGGTGCGTGGTCTCGAAAGGTGGCACCGGCTGCGCCGACAACAGGATGGGCGCGAAGCTCAGCGACACCAGGACCGAGACCGCGATGAACAGCTCGTACCCGCCCGCATCGCCCAACGCGAAAACCGCCTGCGCCGCGACCATGCCCACCATCTGCGCCAACAGATAGAGTGACAGCGCCCGTCCCCGCAGTTCATTGGTGGTGGTGTTGTTCAGCCAACTCTCGGCCACGATGTAGACGCCGCAGAAGCAGAACCCCAAAAGCAGCCGCAGCGCCGTCCAGCTGACCCACTGTGTCAGCGCGGGATAAAGGATCAATCCCGCGCTCGCCATGGAGCCCAGCGCCGCGAAGACCCGAACATGGCCCACGCGCCGGATCAGTTCCGGCACGGTCTGCGACCCGATCAGAAAGCCCGCGAAATAGGCCGCCATCACGATGGACATCGACTGGGTCGAGAAGCCTTCGATCTGACCACGGACCCCCAGCAGCGTACCTTGGATGCCGTTACCGATCATCAACAGCATGATGCCGAGCAGAAGCGCCCAAGAGGATCGAATGACGTTGAACATGATCCCTCACCGCGGCGGCTCTCGCCCCCCTCTCGGCACTCGCGCCCGGTCCGTCTAGCTGGAAAGCGACACGACGGCGCATTCCCGCCGCGAGCCGTGACCGCATGGCCATGGCGGGGCCAAACTCTCGCCGCGCGCCCCTGCTAGCATGGGCGCGACCGGCACAATTTGGACCAGATCCCGATGGGACGCCTCCCGAACCAGCCCGTGATGACCCTGCCGCTGATCGCGGTGCTCTACGTGATCGCGCCCGACCCCGCGCCGGGACACACCATCGCCATCGCCCCCGCCGCCGCGATCCCGGTCAGCGAGGAGGCCGAAGCGACCCATGACCTCGACAGTCTCGCCCACGCCGCGGGCGCCGCCTCCGCCATCTGGCACGCTGAGACACCCGATTGACCCCGCCCCCGCCCGAACGACATCCCCGCAACTCATCCCCGTTAAGTCATGCGTTTGTTTCTCCTTCTCCTACTCGCCCTCTTCCCCGGCCCGGCCGCTGCCGATGACACCAGTCTCCAACGCGTCATGGATCGGCTCAGTGCCGGAGAGATCGCGCTCATTCGCAGCCAACCGGATCTGGCCGCCAAGCGGGCCATCGCGGACCTGCGCAAATATAGCGACACCGAGATCGTGAACCGGGCCGTCACCGCCCAGATCGACGGGCTCGCCCATGCCGATCAGCGCGGCCGCAACATCGGAGAGCTTCTGGCCCTCGATCATGACGGCGACCTCTCGATCACGCCCGCAGAAATCCAAACAGCCACCCGTCAGAACCGCCGCCGCTACGGCGCGCTTCTCGATCCGCTCCGCAATTACCGCCACCTCGGCGACCGGACCGCCATCGACCTCGACGCCCCCCTCCTCCTCCACCATGTCCTGGCTTTGGCCGAGGCCCGCGCCGCCCAGCAAATGCGCGTCCGCCCCTCTCCGCTGCGCTTCGACCTCGACGGCGACGGCGTCACCGACCCCCGGGAAGTCACCGCCGCCATCTTCGCCATCGCGGCGCATCCGTATTAGTCTTTCGAGACTTGCTACTTAGACTAGCGCAGGGCGTCGCGCTGACACCTCCGTCATTCCTCTCCGAGTTCAGTTGGAAACGGCTGCCCAGCACTTGTCGAAGTGGCCAGCCTTAAGGTCATCCGGTGCGATGAAGATGCCCAGATGCGCCACGTCGCCGAACATCCAACCCACCAAGTCACCGGAGGGTAAATCCAAGAGGAACACTGGATCCTCGTAGCGTGCATACGGGAAGTTTTCACCGACGACCCCGCCCATGGTCGGGAACTCATGGGCGGCATCGAAACGCCAAACGGCCTCCAAGGCCTCGCGGATCGAACCCGCTACCGCGTTTGGCTCGGTCAGGTAGGCGTCTTTGACGATCATCTCGAACGGCAATAGGAACGTCTTGAGGGCATTGCGCTCCGAGATCACCGATTGCTCCGGCATGAGGCACAATTCCTCGCTCCCGGGTTCCTTCTGTTCGGCGCTTTCGACAACAACTGCCAACAGAGACTTGTGGAGGGCCTCCCAGTCAAGCTCCTGAAATGGGCCTTCTCGCATGGCGATGTCCTCCGCTATAACCTCAAGCCGCCCGACTGCCCTTCTCCGCGATGCGATATCCCGACCGATCAGTTTCGGAGCCTTCTCTCGCGATCGCTCACGCCAACCGATGATTTGCTCCTGGCTGCGTCGAAGGCTCTCAACGAGAAGGCGGGCGCTCGCCCAATTGAAGGGCTGATAAGCCGGATCGGACAGCTTAGCCTCCCGCTGCCACAGCCATCGCGGATTGTTGCGATCCCTGAGCTTCGACGGCCTAGTCGGCAACTCTTGCCCATCCAACGGTTCGACTTCAACCGGCCAACAAAACGGCCGCCTTGGCACTGAGACACCGCAATCGGCCAGAAGATCATATGCGCGATCGCCATCCGTCCCGAAGTAGAAACCCGTGGCATCTCGATCAGATACGACGGATCGCAGGGACGGCTCGTCCAGATGGATCGCGAAGATATCCAGGGTCAGGGCTCCATTCTTCACGACCGAGAAGAAGGCCAGCGAGCCGGCCCGAGGTCCAAGCCCGCCCCAGATCATCTCCGGCAAGTCCGGCAGATAGATCTGCGCGAGAAATGCCATCGGCTCGCCAGCCGCTTCGGGCCAGTCCATCCCATTCGGCAAGGTGGGTGTTCCGCCGATCCAACTCTTCGCATCCGAACTCGGTGGTATGATGGGATTCAGCCTGACCGGCTTCATCTGATAGGCACGCGCATCCGGGACGTGCGAGATGACCTTCATATTGTATTCGGCAATCGCCACCGCCTGAGCGTTCTCGGCTTCGGACCACTGCCGCTGGGGCCCGGCCGCCGACCTGTCGTTCCGCTTTGGCCGGTACCTCTCGCGGAGTTTTGCAGTGGCATGGGAAGGGCCCGATAGCGCGACGACATAGAGCAGGAAAAAGAAGACAGCACTGGTGAGTGCCGTCCAATTCATCGGCTCGGCACGCACTCCGTAGAGCACCAGAACTGAGGCCAGTAGGAAGAAGACTAGGCTCAGACGTCCGAAGGCTTGGCGTGGTCGTTTCATCTATGATCCCGTCAAAACAGCGTATCGACCCGTGACGCCGCACCTTGGCGAGAATGCGGCAGCGCCCGCTCGGTGGGACGAGGCCGCGCAACGCCACCCTCACTCCGAACGGTTAACGAACCCTGTCGGCACGGGCCGCATGCACGGGGGGTGTACGGGGGGTGTACGCGGGGTGCACGTCACCTGTGGCCGCTGGGACGCAGGTGTTAACGCCCCGGCAAAAGCAGCGAGGCATCCCCGTAGCTGAAGAAACGATAGCGATTCGCGACCGCGTGGGCATAGGCCGCCAGCATCCGCTCGCGCCCCATCAATGCCGAGACCAGCATTAGCAAGGTGCTCTGCGGCAAGTGAAAATTCGTCATCAGCCCATCCGCGACCCGGAAGGCAAAACCCGGATAGATGAAGATATCCGTCTCCCCGCGGAACGGCGCGATCTTCCCGCCCCGCGCCGCGCTTTCGATCAGGCGCAGGGCCGTCGTCCCCACCGGGATCACCCGCCCGCCCCCGGCCTTGGTTTTCGCAATGTCTTCCGCGGCTTGCGCCGTGACCTCACCCCATTCCGCGTGCATCTTATGGGTGGTCACGTCCTCCACCTTCACCGGCAGGAACGTGCCCGCGCCCACATGAAGCGTCACCTCCGTGAAGGCGACGCCCCGCGCCCGCAAAGCCTCCAGAAGCGGGGCGTCGAAATGCAGGCTCGCCGTGGGCGCGGCCACCGCCCCGGCATGGCGCGCCCAGATGGTCTGGTAATCGTCCCGATCCGCCGCATCCGGCGCCCGCTTGGCGGCGATATAGGGTGGCAGAGGCATCTCTCCGGCGGCCTCGATGGCGGCGTCCAGCGCATCCCCCTCGGCGTCGAAACGCACCACGACCCGTTCGCCCAGTTCCTCAACCTCCGCCACTAACCCACTGAATTCCAAACGATCTCCGACCCGCATCTTTCGCATCGGCTTGCCCAGCGCCTCCCAGGCGCCATCCGCCCGCGCCTCGGTCAGCGTCAGCTCCACCTTGGCGCGGCCCGACCCGTCGCGCGTCTCGCGGACCCGTTCGCCCACCAGCCGCGCGGGGATCACCTTGGTGTCGTTCAGCACCAGCCGGTCGCCGGGCCGCAGCCACGCTGTCAGATCCGTCACCACCGCATCGTGCAACCGCTCCGGCTCCACCACCAGCAGGCGGGCGCTAGACCGGGGGCGCGCGGGCCGCGTTGCGATCAGATCGTCGGGAAGGTTGAAATCGAAATCGCTCAGCTTCATGAATCACCTCCCGGCAGCCCCTACTGCGTGGGCGGGGCCCTGCGGAAGATCTCCCGAAAGACGCCAGGCGTCAGGATCGAGAGCGGATTGACCGAGACCTGCGGATCGGCGGCGCGCCCGGTCAGGCGATAGGTGAACCCGAAAAGCCCCTCGTCGCGCCGCGAGAAAAGCGCGCCGAAAAGGCCGTTGACCAGATAGATGGGCGAGATCACGCCCTGCATGTCCATGCGCTTTGACGCGATATCGTAGACGCCGTCCGCCGTGATCGACATGGAGGGGCCCACCGCGCTGGCCCGCCGGACCACGATATCGTCGGGGCGAATGGTGAAATCGCTCTCCACGGTGGCAAAGGGCAGGCCGTCGCCGGAAAGTTGCTCCAGAATGCCCACCACCGACAGCGCCTGCAAAAGCGACGCGAGGGCCGGCGCGTTACGCACACGCAGATTGGCGATCCGGAGCGCGCCGGCATATTGGCCGGTTCGCCCGGTGGCCCGCAGCGTCAGCCCCATCTGCCCGCCCCGCGCATCCTCGAACAACCCCGAGGAGCGCAGCACACCCCCCGCATCGCTGCCATTGATCTGGACCGTCGCCCCCCCGCTGCCGGATGCCAGACGTCCCTCGATCCGAGTGCCGCCATTGATTGCGCCGCTGAACGGCCCGGCGCCGTTCTGCAACTCGGCCCGCATATCGGTCAGCGCGATCCCCTCGGTGACTTGCAAACGGTTCAACGCGATGCGCACGGGGCTGCCCGCCCCGTCCCCGCCGCTTTCGCCATCGAAGGGCGCGCGCCGCAGATCGGCCCGTCCCCCGGTGACCGCAATGGCAGGCGGCGCGCCGCCGCGTCCCGTCAGGCGAACGGCGCCCTGGAACCATCCGGTGCTGACCCGGTCGAACCGCGCCTCGGCCAGGCCGCCTTCGGGGCGCAGGCTGACGCGGCCTTCGGCGGCGAGGCCCGGTGTATCCAGGGCCAGCCGCGTGACGTTCGGAATCGCGTCAAGCGTGGCCGCAAGCTCCAGCGTCGCGGGTCGGTCGGCCGCCTTGCGCCATCCGATCGCGGGCAGCCGCGCGGACAGCCCCACCAGATCGCTATCGACGACCAGCTGCGGCGGCGCGCCCGCAGGCAACGTCACGGAAATGGTGGCATTGGCGGCGCCCGACAGCCCCAGGGCCGAGAGGTCGATGCCCAACCCGGCCAGCCCCTCGGGCGAAATCCGTGCCACACCGGTGACCCGGCCCGGCTCCGGCAATTCGACCACCGGATCGGTTTGAGCATCCGGATCGATGGGCACGGTGGAGGGCGGCGGCAGCGCCTGGCGCCAGCGTCCGACGAAAGGAACCCCCTGCAGCCGCATCTCCCCACCGATCTCCACCAGTTCTGCCCCGGCCCGCAGAGCGAGACCGTCGGCCGAGAGGCGGCGACCCGGCACGATGTCGTCGCTTTCCACCTCGCTCAGACGGGCCTCCACGTCATAGCTGATATCGGCAGGCGCATTTCCGGGCCGGAGCGGCAGCTCCACGCGCACCAGCGCCGAGGCCTGCCCACGGGCCAGATCGGGCCCCTTGCGAATGCGCTCCAGCAGCCGGAAGGGCCGATTGTCGAGCAGCGTCAGCACATCGCCGATGGCGCCATCGGCCTGAAGGCGCAATGTGCCCCGCGCCGGGCGCTGTGTCGCATCGAGGATGGTGAAGGTGCTGCCGGCGATGTCGATGCGCCCCCCGTCCGGCCAGCCCTCGGCGCGGGCCGGGACACTGGCCTCGTCCACCCGCAGGGAGAAGCGCGTGCCTTCCAACTGAGCCGCGCCGGTGGCCCCTTCGGCGGGCGGCATGTGGCGCATGTAACGGAACGATCCGTCCTCGAAGCTGAAGCTCGCCAAAGCCTCGGGCGGCGCGCCGGGGGTGAGGCGGACCAGGGCCGTCGCCTCCCGCGCCGTGCCCGCCAACATGTTGCGCGCCATCCAAGTCCGGGCCTCGGGCTGCAGATCGGGCGGCCAGAGCGCCATCAATTCCTCTACGGCCATCTCGGGCACGACCAGCCGCAGCGTCCCGGCCAGCCCGTCATCGGGAAAGGCCACCTCGCCTGATAGGCGCGCCGTACCCGAGGGCCCGGTTACCATGGCCTGGCCGATCCGAAGCCCAAGGGGGGCTTGGACCAGCCGCGCCTCGAACACGCCTTGATCGAAGGCCACCCGGCGGTCGAACATTCCTTCCGGATCGAAGACCGTCTCGCCCAAACGGAATTGGAGTTGAATCGGTCCGGTCAGGCCATCCTCCAGCAAGACCTGCCCATCGGCGCGCAAGAAGACATCGTCCGAGCCGGCCGAAATCTCGGTCAGGGCGATCCGATCGCCGCCCGGCGCATAGGAGAACGCCAGGATCGCGCGGTCCAGCGCCAGATCGGGCTGGTCGGTCAATTGACCATCGCGCAGTTCCAGTTGGCCGGTCAGGGGACCGGGCGACCCGTCCTCCCCGATGGACATGGCCGCCTCGGCAGAGATGTCGCCGGAGACCAGGGACAGGCCCGCGATCTGCGGGGCCATGGCGGCCATCCGCGCGATGGGCAAGGCGTCCAGCGCGACCTCGGCCCGGGCGCCCGTCCCGCCGCGCTCCACCATGACCGAGAGGGCCGCGGACCGGCCACCACCTGCGGGCAGGTTCACGGCCAGGGCCACTTCCACACTGCCCGCCTCGCGCCGCCAGGTCAGGACGCCGTCCTCCACGTCCTGGGAAAGGCCGGTGATCGCGTCGCTCAGCCGCAGCTCCACCCCCTCCACGGTGACGGCGCGCAGATCGGCGACGGCGGGTAGGGCCAGGGCTGCGTCCAAGGCGGCCAGCCCCTCGTCCCAACTGGCCGGGAGCGCGCCACCACCCTGCCCCACGGCAAGGCTGAAACGGCCATCGGCATCGCGGCCCGCTTCCAACGACAGCCCCTCCACCGAGATCACGCGCGGGCGCAACCGCCCCGAGGCCAGCGCCCGCCCGTCCAGCGCGATCCGCGCTTCGGGCAGGGCCAGTTCGGTCGTCTCCGCCCGGCGCAGCGCCACATCCCTCAGGCGCAATCGCAGGGCCTGGGCCTCCAGATCATAGCCGAAAGCCACCGCGCCCAGAGCCAGATCCCGCGCGCCCAGATCACGGTCCAGCCGCGCCTCGATCCGCGCGACAATCCAGCCCGGCAATGTCACGTAGCCTTCGGTCGCCCGCCACGCCCCTGCGGCGATCAGAACCAACACCGCCAGAACCGACAGGCCGAACCAGCGCAGCACACGGCGTTTGGGCCGGGCCATCTTGGGTTCGGCCGTCTCGTCGGTCATGGCGCGTCCGGAAGCGGGAGCAGTTCTGCGCATCTTGACCAACCCCGGACCGCGATCCAAGTCCCAAGGGCATTCACCGAGGAGATCGCCATGCCCGATGTCGGACAATCCGCCCCCAGCTTCACCCTGCCCCGTGATGGCGGCGGAGAGGTGTCCCTGTCCGATTACGCCGGCAAGACCGTCGTTCTCTACTTCTATCCCAAGGACGACACGTCGGGCTGCACCAAGCAGGCCATCGCCTTCACCGAACATGCCGATGCCTTCGCCGAGGCGGGAGCCGTGGTTCTGGGCGTGTCGAAGGACAGCGTCGCCAAGCACGACAAGTTCCGGGACAAGCATTCGCTGAACGTCGTCCTGCTCTCGGACGAGAACGGCTCCACCTGCGAGGATTACGGCACCTGGGTCGAAAAGAGCATGTATGGCAAGAAATACATGGGGATCGAACGGAGCACCTTCCTGATCGACGGAACGGGCACGATCCGCGAGGCATGGCGTAAGGTGAAGGTGCCCGGCCATGTGGAGGCCGTGCTGGAGGCGGTGAAGGCAGCGTGAGCACGCCGCGCCCCAGCAACGTGTTACATGTTGTTACAAACGGTAACAGACCCGTCACAGGTTGCCTGAACCTATGACCCTATCATTGGCGGAGATGGCGGTGGAGGTGCTGACCACCGCGAACGGGCGGGCCAAGACTGCCCTTTCGCGCCGACATGCGGCACGGTGGCGGGCCGCCCGCGCGGGCGAGGCGCCCGCGATCCCGGTGGGCCGGGCGGACCCGCCCGATCGCCCGGCGCGCCCGGCCAAGCCCGACCTCCTGGACCCGCGCGATGTGCCGCGCCGCAAGCCGGGCTCCCCGGCCGGGCGCCTCGCGCTTTTGCACGCCGTAGCGCATATCGAGTTGAACGCGGTCGACCTGCATTGGGACGTGATCGCGCGTTTCACCGATACGCCTCTGCCGATCGGTTTCTACGACGATTGGGTGAAGGCGGCTGACGAAGAATCGAAACATTTCAATTTGATGTGCGACTGTCTTGAAGCGGCGGGCAGTCATTATGGCGCGCTTCCAGCCCATGCGGGAATGTGGCGCGCGGCCGAAGACACGATCGATGACCTTATGGCGCGCCTCGCCGTGGTGCCCATGGTGCTGGAGGCCCGGGGCCTCGATGTGACGCCGAACATGATCGACATCTTCCGCCGCGCCGGGGCCGAAGATGCGGTCGCGGCGCTAGAGATCATCTACGCGGAGGAGGTGCACCACGTCGCCTACGGGTCCAAATGGTTCCACTTCCTCTGCGGACGCCATGACCGTGACCCCGCGCCAGTCTTCCACGATCTCGTGCGGCGCCACTTTCACGGCGCGTTGAAACCGCCCTTCAACGAGGAAAAACGCGCCGAGGCGGGCCTGCCGCCGGACTTCTACTGGCCTCTGGCCGGAACGGGGTGAGCTTGGCGGCAGGATCCCGCCGGAGCATTTTGCCGACAAGCCCCTGCCACGCCATCGCCTTGTTCCCCGTTAAGCAACTGCGTAGAACGCCGTAAACCATAAGGGCGGCGCGGGCAGACACGCCGGATCAGATCGCGAGGCGACGCATCCGGAGCGCATTGCGCGGGACAGACGAAGGGGCAGGTCGTGAAGCAGCGGCTTTCGGACAGAGTACATTCGTGGTTGCACCGCACCTTTCCGGAGCAGCGACTTTTCCTGAAATCCGACGCTGGCACCCGGTTCGTGCGCCTTCGACCCGGGACACAGATACTCGCGCTCCTGGGCGGCGCCACGGTCCTTGGCTGGACCCTGGTCGTGACCTCCTTCTACCTCATTGACGCGATCTCGTCAGGCAATGCGCGCGACCAAATCTTCCGTGCCCAAACCGCCTATGAGGCGCGCGTCGCGGAGCTGTCCTATGAGCGGGACGCCCGCGCCGTGGAGGCCGAACAGGCCCTTGACCGCTTCTATGTCGCGCTCGCCGAAGTCTCCAAGATGCAAGAGACACTCTTGGCAGCCGAACAGCGCAGCCGCGAGCTGGAGACGGGAATCGAGGTGATCCAGCGCACCTTGCGGCGGACCGTTGCGGAACGCGATGAGGCGCGCAGCCAGATGGCGGAGATGACCGCCAAGTTGGAAGACGCACCCGCCGCCGCCGCCCAGATGGAACGGCGCGCCTCCGACGCGGAAGCGACAGCGGCGGCGCTGGCCTCCGTCCTTGATCAGACGGCGCAATCCCGCGACGCAGCTTTGGTCGTGGCCGACGGCGCCGATGCGGAAATCGCGCGGATGGAAGCGATGATCACTCTGGCGGCCGAACGCAATGACCGCATCTTCACCCGGCTGGAAGAGGCGGTGGAAGTCTCACTGGACCCGCTGAAGAAGGTGTTCGCGCAATCGGGCATCTCGACCGACGCGATCTTGGAAACGGTGCGCCGCGGCTATTCCGGCACCGGCGGTCCGTTGGAGCCGGTCACCTTCTCTACCCGGGGCAGCGATCCCGCCCTCCCCGATCTCGACACGATCCGCGCCAACAACATCCTCGACCGGCTGGAAGAGGTGGACATGTACCGCATCGCCGCGGAAAGCATGCCGTTGGCCCATCCGGTCCCAGGCCCACATCGCCGGACTTCCGGCTTCGGCCCCCGCTGGGGACGGATGCATTCCGGCCTCGATTTCGCCGGCGCGCGCGGCGCGCGGATCGACGCCACCGCCGAGGGCACCGTCACCCATGCGGGCTGGCAATCCGGCTACGGCAAGCTGGTCAAGATCCGGCACCCGATGGGATTTGAGACCCGATACGCACATCTCAGCAAGATCAGGGTCACCGTCGGCCAAAGGGTCTCGCGCGGGCAACATATCGGTGATATGGGGACCACCGGACGCTCGACCGGAGTACATCTGCACTACGAAGTCCGACGGGAAGGTCGGGCCCTGAACCCCAGTCCATTCATTCAGGCAGGAAACGATGTTTTCTAAGAACAAGCTGAACCAACAAGGCGGCGATGCCGAAAAACCAACCCCGCCTGCCGGCACGACCGGACAGACCCCTCCCGCCAAGCCCGCCGGGCTTGAGCTGGGCGCAGGATCCCAGGCCATGAAGCCCAAGGTCGGCCCCTCGACGCTATCGGGCGACCTGATGATCAAAGGCGACATCAAGACCTCGGGTGACATCCAGATCGAAGGTGAGGTCGAGGGCAACATCCAGGCCCACCTGCTGACCGTGGGCGAAGGCGCGGTGGTCCGCGGCGAATGCGTCGCCGACGACATCGTCGTCAACGGCCGGGTGATCGGCCGGGTGCGCGGGCTGAAGGTTCGCCTCACCTCCACCGCCCGCGTGGAAGGCGACATCATCCACAAGACCATCGCCATCGAATCCGGTGCCCATTTCGAAGGCGCGGTCCAGCGCCAAGACGATCCGCTGGGCAATGGCGGCAAGGGCACGATGGGCCAGCCTGCGGGCGCCGCGCCCAGCGCACCGCCCAAGCCTGCGGCCGCAGCCAAGGGCTGATCCCCGGCCTCGGCCTCTGATGAACGATCACATCGGAACCCCGCCCCCCCAGTGGAGCGGGGTTCGTCGTTTGCCGGGTCTGAAGGGCCGCATTCCACGACCCCGGCGGGGCGCCGTCGTCCTGACCACTGTGGGATCGCTGGGCGATCTCTACCCGGTCCTCGCCATTGCCCGCGCGCTGGAATTGACCGGGCTTGAGCCGCGTCTCGCGCTCTCTCCTGAAGATTGCGACGTCGCCCGTCGCTGGGGTCTGCTGGCCACGCCGGTCGGCCCGTCGCAGGCAGAGATCTGCGCCCGGCTCGGGGTGACGCGGGATCAGATCGCCGCCGAAGTGCTGCGCGATGCCGGGCCCCTGATCCGCGACGTCGCGATCCCGATGCTGGCAAAGATGACCACGGCGCTGGCCCCACTTTGCGACGGGGCCTCTTGCGTAGCGGGAACAACGTTTGCGCTGAACGCGCCCTTGGCCGCCGAAATGGCGCGCCTGCCCTATGTGCCCCTTCTCTTGCAGCCCATGTTGCAATTCTCCGCCCTGGACCCGCCGCGCGGGCGTGGCTTCGGTGCCATGATCCCTGCACCTCGCAGCCGGCCCGCAATTGCTTGGAACCGCCTGATCATCCGGGCCGCGCGCGCCGTCCTGCGCCGCCGCCATGCCGCCGATTTGACGAAGGTGCGCATGGGGCTCGGCCTGCCGCCGGAACCGGGTACGCCGCTTCTAGAGCATCGCGCCGCCGTGCCGCTGCGGCTGGGCCTTTGGCACCCCCGCTTCGCACCTCTGCCCGAAGATGCGCCGGACGGCCTCATCACCACCGGCTTCCCTCCGCCGCCCGACGGCACTCTGGACCCGGAGGTTGAGCGCTGGATCGAAGCCGGTCCGGCACCGCTGGTCGTCACACTGGGCTCCATCGCGCAAGACCTGGGCGGCGCGGAGTTCTGGTCCGAGGCGGCGGATTTGGCGCACGCCATGGGCCTCAGGGCCGTGCTGCTCCACGGCCAGGCCACGGCGCCCACGGGTCCGGATATCTTACCGCTGCCCTATGCGCCCCACGCGCCGCTCTTCCCGCAGGCGGCGGCAATCCTGCACCATGGCGGCATCGGCACTAGCGCCGAGGCCCTGCGCGCCGGTCGCCCGCAATTGGTTGTTCCCGTCGGCGGCGACCAGCCCGACAACGCCGCCCGCCTCACCGCCCTGGGCGTCGCGGCCGCATTGCCGCTGCGCCGTTTCACTCCGGCACGGGCCAAAGACGCGCTGGAGCCACTTCTGGACCGGTTCGATTACCCGGCAGCCGCGGAACTGGGCGCCGAGATCGCCGCCTTGGACGGCGCAGGCGAGGCCGCGCTGCATCTCGCTCGGGTCGCGTTGAAGCATCGCCCGCATGTGGTCGGCATGGATTAGCCCCCGCGGACCAGACGTGGCCCGGCATGATCCAAAGAACCGCGTCGGCCCTTACGGGCGGTCCGGGCGCTCACCGGATGATCAGCCGGGCGGTCTAGCCCAGAGGGTGCGAGAGCCTACCCCATGATCGGCGATCTCGAAAAAAACCCGCCCTTCACGCTCCGTTAACCGCTCCACCGGACAACCCGTCCCGCTGCAGCACCGGACCGGGCAATCACCCCCGGTCCCACAGGACGGCTCGGACGCGCGACAGCGCGGTCACGGGTCGGGCCCGATCCACGACCCGGCCCCCGCCGGGACCACGAAGGCCGTCCTCCCCACCATCGGGGC
>JBCCSY010000019.1:0-76661 GCA_039199335.1 Pseudomonadota bacterium | reverse complement strand
GCTCGGATCGGGTTGCCCGTTCCCGTTCCCGTTCCCGTTCCCGTTCCCGTTCCCGTTCCCGTTCCCGTTCCCGTTCCCGTTCCCGTTCCCGTTCCCGTTCCCGTTCCCGTTCCCGTTCCCGTTCCCGTTCCCGTTCCCGTTGTCTCGGGCAACCCGATCCGAGCGCCCGGCCGCACTATTGCTGTTGCGTCCGCTTGGATCGAATGGGCGCCGTCTGGTCGCGCGTCCCGGATCGCCCGACGACACGCTTGCGCGGATTTCTCCACGGGTTACCGATCCGTTCCCGTCCTGGTCAAAGCGGCGCAGTGTTTCATTTGCGGCCGGTCCGAAGAAGAAGCGCATCTCGGCGCGGTTCAGCGTGCCGTTCCTGTTCTTGTCGATCGTCGCAAAGTCGGGGCGCGGCTGACCTGCCGCCTCGGAGATCTCGGCCCGGCTGATATAGCCATCCCTGTTGCTGTCGATCCGGGTGAAGTTCGATCCGCCGATGGCGGCGAATTCGTCACGGCTGATTGCATGGTCGCCGTCAACATCGACGTCCTGGAACTGTGCTGTGTTCTGCGCGCAAGCGGAACCAGCCGCCATGGCGGCGACAATCGTGCCAAAAAGGCCCAAGCGCCGAAGCGATGGCATATGGGACACTGACTTCATGCTATATGTATCGGCCGCGATTTGGGCGTGCCATTGGCCCATGCAGGGCATCTTTGTTCACGGATTGTGCCGTTCTGGCGCCTGGCATGTTCCTCTGTTCCCGCCGGGCTTGAACAACCTGTCTCTTTGGCCTAGTCCACCGATCGGCGGGTGATTAGCTCAGTGGTAGAGCGCTTCGTTCACATCGAAGATGTCAGGAGTTCGAATCTCTTATCACCCACCATTTTCCACCATCTCGGGTGACCGCGGGGCGTGCGTCGCCGGTCCTCGGCGCGTTGCGGCATGGCCTTAAGTAAGGCCCTTCCCCCTCTATACGTCCTGCGTCACGGCCAAACGGTCTGGAATCGTGAGGGCCGTATGCAGGGGCGTCTGGATAGTGCGCTGACCGCACTTGGGCGGGTTCAGGCCGCCCGCCAAGGGGCTATCTTGCGCGGGCAGCCTGCCATGCCGACCTTGTGCAGCCCGCTGGGACGGGCACGGCTAACGGCGGCAATGGCCGGTCTTGACGCGCAGCCGGAGCCGCGCTTGGCAGAGATCGAGATGGGGAAGTGGCAAGGCCTTCGTCGGGAGGAGGTCACCCTTGCTTCCGGCATCTTGTGGAAATTCGCTGCCCCCGACGGCGAAGGCATCGCCGACTTGCAAGATCGCTTGAATTCGCTCCTGTCCGATCTGGCGGGTCCGACGATCCTGGTCACGCATGGGGTGATCAGCATCGCTTTGCGTGCCATGCTTCGGGGCCTGCCGTCGGCGGCTTGGGACGATTTGGACGATCCGCAAGGCGTCGTGCATCGCGTGGAAGCCGGTCGCGAGACGCTGCTGATCTGAACGATCTTGTTTGGTTCCCTGCAGCCGTTAGCATGGGGCTGTCCCGGGGGGACAAGGCATGTCCGACTCCAATCTCTCAAGCTTTGCGGCACGGATAATGGCCGCTGAACGGACCGGTGAGGTCTGGCACCTCCTCCTTGGCTTCATGCGGGCCCGCGGCGTCGTTCGGCTTAGCGTCCATGCCCTGGATAGTCTCTGGGCGGGCGGGGATACGGTGATCCGAACTGCGGGATTTCCCGAGGATTGGGTGACCCACTACGCCAACGATTCCCTTTTCGACGATGACCCGATCCCGGCCCAGGCGGCGAAGACGACCCGGCCCTTCTTTTGGGGCGATATCAAGCTAATCACAAACGTCACGGCCGCCGAGGCGGAGTATCTGCGCGAATTGGAGACAGCCGAAATCGGCGAGGGCCTTGCGATGCAAGTCTATGGGCCCAACCTCCGCTCTGCCTATGTCGGTCTCGGTTTTGGACCTGTGCGCCCCGATCTGACCGAGGCGCAGATCTTCGAGCTTAAATCCGCCGCGCAGATCGCCCACCTCCGCTTTTGCGAGCTGACCGAGGCGCATGCAGCCCTCGAACGCGATCTGTCGCCCCGCGAGGCCGAAGTGCTGCGCTGGATCGCGCAGGGCAAATCAAACGGGGTCATCGCAGAGATCGTGGGTTTATCGCGGCACACGGTCGACACGGTGGTGCGCCGCATCTTCGAGAAGCTTGGTGTCACGGACCGAACCACCGCGGCCCTGCGCGGCCTTGGCGCCGGTCTGGTACAACTCGAAGGCGGCACGCCGCCTGTCACGCAGGTGCGTGACATGCCCTGACGCGTGTCAGGCGATAGATCCGCGACCCATATCCAATCTGAGCAGATCCCGATATGCGCGGTTCCACCATTCCGGTCACGACGGCCATCTTGCGGTGGGTTGGAGGCTTCACTACATGCCAATCCCAGCGGGTGGTTAGCTCAGTTGGTAGAGCGTCTCGTTTACACCGAGGATGTCGGGGGTTCGAGCCCCTCACCACCCACCACCCCCTTCCGGCAGAACATAAGACGCCATTCGGCGGCGGGTTTATTTCGGCGCACCCCCCGCCGTCGAACCGGGATGGTCGGCACGCCCAATGGGCGGTCGGCCGTCCCGGCCTATTTGCCCTGTCGCAGGGCCGGCAATCCGATACCGGTCGCCTCGAACCCGCCATCCACCGCCAGGCGCTGCCCGGTGACGAAGCTCGCCTTGTCGGAGCACAGCCAGACGATGGCTTCCGCGATCTCGGCCTCGGTGCCGTAGCGGTTCAGTGGGATGGCATCGTGATAAGCATCGATGATGTCCTGCGTATGGACCGCCATCGCCAGCTTTGTCCGCACTGGACCCGGACAAACGCAGTTCACGCGTATTCCGTATTCGCCCAATTCCACCGCCTGCTGTTCGGTCAGATGGGCCACGCCCGCCTTGGACGTGCCATAGGCCACGCGAAGGGTCGAGGCGCGCAGCGCACTGATCGATGCGATGTTTACCACCGCGCCGCGCCGTGCTTTCAGGGCCGGGGTCAAAGCCTGTGTGCAGAGAAATGGCCCGTCCAAATTGGTGGCCATGACCGCCTTCCAGCGATCGAAGCCCGTCTCTTCGATCGGGCCGAAATCGGCCAAACCCGCATTGTTGACGAGCGCATCCACATGGCCGAGCCCCGCAATTGCCGTCTCGGCCATCTCGGCCACCGCATCGGGGTCCGAAACATCGCAAGGAAGCGCGATCACGTCTTGCAGATCGGCCGCTGCGCTATTCAGCTCCGCCTCGTCCTTGTCGACCATGGCGACCTTTCGGCCTTCGGCCAGAAACAGCTTCGTCGTCGCCAGCCCGATCCCACGGGCCGCGCCCGTCACGATGGCCGTCTGCGTCATCTCAGCACCTCTTTGCCTATCCGGGGAAACTGCCCGGCATTTTCCCGTGCCCGCAAATCCCGTCCGATGACAAGAGGCGGGCGAGGCCGTTTGGCGGAGATATCCGCGCGGCAGACGATCTTCAGAAACCTCAACGGACAGAGCGCATGCCAGATATCGACATCCGTTTCCGGCCCACAGGCCGGGCCATCTCGGGGCCGCGGGTCATGAGTGCGGAGAAGACGGTCAATCTCCGCACCGACGTCACCGATACGATCCGTCGCGCGGCCGAGGACAATCCAACATTGAGCGGCTGGATGGCGCTGGACTGCGCCCAGATGCTGCTGGATTTCGCCGCAGATGAACTGAGACCACGGCTCAGCCCGTCTCAAGCGGAAGAGTTGACGTTCCTCGCATACCGCTTGCGCGCGCTCTCAACGGAGATTTGATCACTGGCGCAGCTGGCGGTTTGCCATAACGTCTTGGGACCGGGCCTATCCTTGGCGTAAACATGGTGGGACACTCCTAGAACCGGAGCCCGGACCATGAGCTGGAACCCTATCCTGGATGCAAGCGTGCCTATCGGTGATGCCGTAGACGCCATCGACACCGTGATCGTGCCCCGCGCCCGCGATCTGGGCGGCTTCGAGGTGCGCCGGGCGTTGCCCGCACCCAAGCGGCAGATGGTGGGGCCCTTCATCTTTTTCGACCAGATGGGCCCGGCGGAGTTTCTAACCGGCGACGGCATCGACGTCCGGCCCCATCCTCATATCGGGCTGGCCACGGTGACCTATCTGCTCAAGGGCAAGATCCACCATCGCGACAGCCTGGGCACCGATCAATGGATCGAGCCGGGCGCGGTCAACTGGATGGTGGCGGGCCACGGCATCACCCATTCCGAGCGGATGGACGGCGATTACCGCCAGCAGCGCGACAGCCTCTTCGGGATCCAGACCTGGGTGGCCTTGCCCGAGGATCAGGAAGATCGCCCGGCCGATTTCATCCACGCGCCGAAGGCCGAGCTGCCGCAGCTGGAGGCCGAGGGGAAGCAGGTGCGCCTCGTCTTGGGCGATGCTTGGGGTGTCGAGGCCCCCGTCGAGACGGCGAGCCGGATGTTCTATGCCGATGCGCGATTGGAGCCCGGTGCCGCGATCCCGCTGCCGGAGGATCACGAGGATCGTGGCGTCTACGTCCTGTCCGGGTCGGTGGAGGTAGCCGGTCAGAGCTTCGAGGCGGGCCGCATGATGGTTTTCCGTCCGGGCGACCGGCTGGCGTTGAAGGCCGGGCCCGATGGCGCGCGGCTGATGCTGCTGGGCGGCGACACGCTGGAGGGCCCGCGCTTCATCTGGTGGAACTTCGTCGCCTCGTCCAAGGACAAGATCGACGCCGCCAAGGAGGCGTGGCGTGCCGGGGATTGGGCCCATGGCCGGTTCCAATTGCCACCCGGCGACGACGGAGAACATATCCCGTTGCCCGACCGCTGAGGTCGCGCGGCCGGTTTCCGCCGACACGAAACCTTCGCAGCCCCGTTACGTGGTGGCGACCGCCCCGTCACCGAAGGGCGGCATCCTGATTGGAGATGTTCAGCCAATCGGGGACTAGCCATGAACGCCCATTTCACACGCCGAGCCGTCCTGCGCAGCACGCTTGCCTCTACCGCCCTGATCGCAGCGCCGTCGCTGGTGTGGGCGCAGAACCGCCCGCTGGTCACCCACGGCGCGCAGACCGGGGATGTGGCGCAGGACGGCGCGATCCTTTGGTCTCGCGCCGACCGGGAGGCGCGGATGATCGTCGATTGGTCCACCACGGAAAGTTTCGCGGATGCCCGGCGCGTCCAACACCTCGATATCGGCGAGGCGACCGATATGACGGGAAAGTTGGCCCTGACCGGGCTGCCTGCCGATCAGGACATCTTCTACCGCGTCACCATGGCCGATCTGACCGATCTGAACGCCGTCTCCGAGCCCGTGACTGGCCGTTTCCGTACTGCGCCTGCAACCCGCCGCGACATCCGCTTCGTCTGGTCCGGCGACACGGCAGGGCAGGGTTGGGGCATCGACGCGGATCGCGGCGGAATGCGCAGCTACGCCACCATGCTGCGCCACCGGCCAGACTTCCTGATCCACTCGGGCGACACGATCTATGCCGACAATCCCATGGAGCCCGAAGTGGCGCTGGAAGACGGTACGATCTGGCGCAACCTGATGGTCGAGGAGAAGGCCAAGGTGGGGGAGACGCTGCAGGAGTTTCGGGCGAATTACCTGTATAATCTGATGGATGAGAATGTCCGCGCCTTCAACGCCCAGGTGCCGATCCTGGCGCAATGGGACGACCACGAAGTCACCAACAACTGGTACCCGACCGAGGTGCTGGACGATGACCGATATGCGGTGAAATCCGTCGACCTTCTGGCTGCGCGGGGGGCGCGGGCGTTCCATGAGATGATGCCGACAAGGACCAGTTTGGCGGAGCCGAACCGGATCTATCGCAAGGTGGCTTACGGCCCACTTCTGGATATTTTCTTTTTGGATCTCCGCTCCTACCGCGGCCCCAACACCGCCAATCGCGAGGAGGGCGGCGCGCCGTTCCTGGGCGACGCGCAGATCGCCTGGCTCAAGCGCGAACTGGCCAATTCGGACGCGCTCTGGAAGGTGATCGCCTCGGACATGCCGATCGGCATGATGGTTCGCGACGGCGAGGCCGCCATGGAGAACGGGGCCAATGGCGACGGCCCGGCTTTGGGGCGGGAGCAGGACATCGCGGAGGTGCTGCGCTTCATCAAGCACGGCGCGATCCAGAACACGGTCTGGCTGACGGCGGATGTCCACTATACCGCCGCACATCATTACAGCCCCGATCGCGGGACTTTCCAAGACTTTGATCCGTTTTGGGAATTCGTCTCCGGCCCGCTCCATTCCGGGACGTTCGGACCCAGTTCCTATGACGGCACCTTCGGGCCGGAGGTGCGCTTCGCCAAGCATCCCGAAGAAGGGCAGCGCAACCTGCCGCCCTCCATGGGGCTGCAATTCTTCGGTCTGGTGGAGATCGCGGGCGATACCGGCGTGATGCGCGTGCGGCTGATGGATGTGGAGGATACCGAGCTTTGGTCCACCGATCTGGAACCGGTGGGCGTCTGAGGCATGGGGCCGCTTGACGGCGGCGGGGGCGGCGACTAGACCCGCCCCACGCCGCAGGACGGCGTCGCGCGGTTGTAGCTCAGTTGGTTAGAGTACCGGCCTGTCACGCCGGGGGTCGCGGGTTCGAGCCCCGTCAACCGCGCCATTTCACACTTTTCCAGATTCTGCACACGTTCGCCCGCAGCGCCCTGTTTTCGTGCGATTTTTCCGATGCACCCCCCGTACACCTCCTGTACACCCCCCGTACATACGCACGGTGCCCGTTAGGGCTTTGGTGAGAGGTCGGGGTTAGGGTGCTCGGGGCGACGTTCCTCGCCCGGGTGAACGTGCTTCACCATACGGGACCATTTCGTCGGTCGTGTTTAGGCAGCTCTTCCGCCCTCACCGTCGGCGGGCGACCACGAAGTGGGAGGGGGGCGTGGCGGGGTGGTCTCCGGTTTCCACGATCTCGAAACCGGCGGCGCGGATGGCCGCTTGCCAGCTTTCCACCGACAGGAAAGTGACCCTAGGGGCATAGCCGGGCAGGCGCATGGCACCGACGATCCCGCGGATCAACCAGCCGCGCCAACCGATCCGCGCGAAACAGGGCGTCTTGGAGATGAAGTACCCTCCGGGCCGTACCATGCGGGCGACATGGGCCAGCGCCGCGTCGGTCTCGCCGATCAAATGGAAAAGGTTGAAGGCGAGCACGACATCGGCCCGTTGGCCAAGAAAGGCGTCGGCGCCCGGCTCGGCCACCGAGAGGGTGATGTTTTCGCCCCCCGCATTCCAGACCTTTTCTTGCGCGATCTCCAGCATCCCAGGTGAGAGATCCGTGGCCCAGTAGCGACGGACGCGGCGGGCAAGTTTCAGCGCCGTGGTCCCGGTCCCGGCGCCCAGTTCGATCACCTCGTCATCGGCGTGGAGGTAATGGGACGTGCGTTCCAGGGTACGGGCATATTGATCGGGGCAGGGGATGGGTTTGCGCGCGTATTTCGGCGCGACGCGATCCCAGAATTGCAGTTCGGTGGTCATGGTCGTCTCCTTTCCCGGTTGGGATACGCCATGCCGATCTGTTTGCGGATTGCGGAAATCCGCCATTTCATTATGCGTTTTTGTATGAATTGGGCGGCAATCGATTTCGACTGGAACCACGTGCGGGCCTTTCTGGCGACGGCGGAGGAGGGATCGCTGTCGGCGGCGGCGCGCGCCTTACGGCAAACCCAACCGACCCTGGGGCGGCAGGTCGCGGCGCTGGAGGCGGAGCTGGGGGTGTCGCTGTTCGACCGGGTGGGCCGACGCCTGTCGCTGACGCCCGCCGGGGCGGATCTGCTGGCGCAATGTCGGGCCATGGGCGAGGCAGCGGCGCGGATTTCGCTGACCGCGACGGGGGTCTCCGAGAGCATCGAGGGCACCATCCGCATCACCGCGAGCGAGCTTTATGCCGCCGAGATCCTGCCGCCGCTCCTCGCGTCGTTGCGGGCGGCCCATCCGCGGATCCGGCTTGAGATCGTGGCCAGCAACGACCGCGCCGACCTCCGGCGGCGCGAAGCCGACATCGCCATTCGGAACGTGGCGCCAAGTGAGCCGGACCTGATCGCGCGGCGGCTGCCCGACGACGAGGGCGGGCTTTTTGCGACGCCCGCCTATCTGGCGCAGTTGCCCGCCCTGACGCGGCCGGCCGATCTGGCAGCAGCGACATTTCTGGGCTTTGACGATAATGCGGCCCTGATCGCCGAGTTGAACGCGCAGGGCGTGCCGGTGGACGAAAGCAACTTCTCGGTGGCGACGGGCACGAGCCATTTCACGCATTGGGCCCTGATGCGGGCGGGCCTTGGCATCGGGGTCGGGCCTGTCAGCTCGGGCGCGGTCGATCAGACGCTTGTGCGGCTGTTTCCGGAGGCGTTGCAATTCGTGTTCCCGGTCTGGCTGGTGGCCGCGCAGGAATTGCGGACCAGCGCGCGGGTGCGGGTGGTTTTCGACCATTTGGCCGAAGGGTTGCGGACCCGGCGGCGCGGACTGCAGAACCCCGCTTGACCGCCCAGCCGCGTGGCGCTATCCCGCCCGACACGCGCGGTTGTAGCTCAGTTGGTTAGAGTACCGGCCTGTCACGCCGGGGGTCGCGGGTTCGAGCCCCGTCAACCGCGCCACCGGCGCTTCCAAGGGAAGCGCCGCGGATTTCCCAAGACTTCTCAGTCGGCTATCGTGTTTCGGTGAAGCGCGACGAGAGCCTGCTTGCCCGGCTGTCCTGGGCGCTCCGTCTCCACCGGGGTCTCGTCCCGGCTCGGGCGCCTCTGGCGCCGTCGCCGGTCCGACGCGCCCTGCGCGGTGCGCCGAGGGCGGGGTTGCGCCGGTCGTGGGGGCTGGATTCGGTGGGGAGGGCGTTTGCGGGCAGGTTTGCCGCAAACGGCCATGGTCGAGTGTGGTCGGACCGGATCGGCATCAAGGACGGGCCGCTGCGCGGTCGGCTGCGCCGATCCTTGACCCCGCCCCGATCCTCAGCGCCGGGATTTGGCGGCGAGGCGAGGGAGCATGGCGGAGAAGTCCCGGCCCGCGCCGTTCTCGGCTTCGACGAAGGCTTCGTATTCGGCGGTGGCTGCCGCGCCCATGGGGGTGGGGGCGTCTGCGGCCTGGGCCGCCTGCTGGGAGAGGCGGAGATCCTTGAGCATGAGATCGGCGGCGAAACCCGGTCGGTAGTCATTGTCGGCGGGGCTTTGGGGGCCCACGCCTGGGGCGGGGCAGTAGGTGTTCATGGACCAGGACTGGCCCGACGCGGTGGAGACCACGTCGAACATGGCCTGCCGGTCGAGGCCCAGTTTGTCGGCCAGGGCGAAGGCCTCGCAGGTGGCGACCATGGTGGCGCCCAGGATCATGTTGTTGCAGATCTTGGCGGCCTGGCCGTTGCCCGCGCCGCCGCAATGGACGGTCTTGGCGCCCATGATGTCGAGGAGCGGGGCGGCCTTGGCCAGCGCGTCGTCCGGGCCGCCGACCATGAAGGTGAGCGTGCCCTGATCGGCCCCCCCGGTGCCGCCGGAGACAGGGGCGTCGAGGGTCTGGATGTGGTGCGTTTCTGCCTGTGTCGCGATATGGCGGGCGCTGGCCACGTCCACGGTGGAGCAGTCGAGGAGGATGCTGCCTGGTGCCATGGCGGGCAGGATTTGGTCCGCCACGGCGCGGAGGATATCGCCGTTGGGGAGCATGGTGATGGTGATTTCGGCCCCGCTGGCGGCGTCAGTGGCGGAGGGGGCCATGGTCACGCCGTCCGGCGCGGCGGCGGCGGTGTCGAAGCCGGTGACGACATGGCCCGCGCGGGCCAGGTTGCGGGCCATGGGGGCGCCCATGTTGCCCAAGCCGATGAAGGCGATGTTCATTGCGGGGTCTCCAGGTTGAGAGCGTCGGGACCGAGGGGGCGGAGCATGGCGCTGACATCGCCCAGCGGGACGGATTGCGGATTGGGATGGCGCCAGGTCGGGTTGCGGTCCTTGTCGATGATCTGGGCGCGGATGCCCTCGATGAAGTCGGCCTGTTCCGAGGCGCGATGGGTGAAGCGATATTCCATGCCGAGGGCCTGCTCGATGGTCGGATCGTCGCCCAGGCGGTGCAGGATCTCGACGGCGCAGGCCGTGGAGAGGGGGGCGTTCTTGGCCAGGGCCTTCTTGGCCGTTTCGGCCAGTGGTGTGGTTTCCGGGGCCAGGGCGCGGGCGATGTCTGCCAGGGTCTCGCCGGCGAAGAGGCGGTCGATCTGGGCTTGGTCGGCGGCCAGTTGCGACGGGGGCGGTTCGGTGGCGGCGGCGTCGATAGTGGCGGTGTCGCCGGTCTCGCAGAGGGTGGTTTTCAGCGCGTTCCAGTCATCGGGGATGTGGTAGTCGGCGAAGCCTGCATGGATCGCATCAGCGGCGTCCATACGGTGGCCGGTGGTGCCGAGGAACTCGCCCAGGCGCCCCGGCGCGCGGGCCAGGATCAGGGAGCCGCCCACATCGGGGATCAGGCCGATGCCGCATTCGGGCATGGCGATGCGAGCGCTGTCGTCCACGATGCGGTGGGAGGCGTGGCAGCCCACGCCCACGCCGCCGCCCATGGTGAAGCCGTGCAGGAACGTGGCGACGGGCTTGGGGAAGTGGAAGAGCTTGGCGTTCATCCGGTATTCGTCGGCCCAGAAGCGGCGCCCGTAATCGTGGTCGCCGCGCTGGCCCGCCGCATACATCTCGGCGATGTCGCCGCCGGCGCAGAAGGCGCGGTCGCCGGTGCCGTCGATGAGCAGGAGGTGGATGGCGGGGTCGTCGCGCCACGTGTCGAGGGCGCGCTCGATCTCGAGGCACATGTCCCAGGTCAGGGCGTTGAGCGCCTTTGGGCGGTTCAGGGTGATGCGGCCCGCGCGGCCGTCGCGGCGGATATGGATGTCGGTCATGTCTCTTCTTGCCGCAGGAGGGCGGTCAGGGTCGAGCGGGGCATCAGGCCCACGGCCAGGGTGCGGTGGATCAACGTGCCGGGCGTGCCCGGGAGCTGTAGGGCACGGGCCAGGGCGTGGTTGAGGGCGAGGGCGGCTGTGGTTTCGGGGGCGTCGAGGCGGCGCAGGTGGGTGGCGGGGTCGAGCCCTTCGGCCTCCAGAATTGCCGCGAGGTAAGCGTCGTCGATGACGAGGCGGGTGCGGATCAGGCGGTCGTGGAGCTGTGGAGCGACGATCATGGCCCGCGCGGCGCGTTCCGAGGCAGGGCCGAAGAACGCCAAGGGGCGAAGCGTGGCCGGGCCGGGCAGGCGGTCGGCCTGGACGGGGCAAAGCGGGCAACCGGCGGAGCTGAAGAAGGTGATATCACTTCCATCGCCCCGGAGAGCCGCCACTGGATCGCGGGCCACCTGCGCCTCGGCCTCCGCGAGCATGTCCTGCGGGAGCGCGGCGCTTGGGCTGTCAAGGCCGATCGTGGCGAAGTTGCCAGCGCTGATCTCCCCGCCGCCTTCGACGCGGGAGAAGCCCGGCAGGCCGGGGATCGGCTCGGTCCGGATCTCGCGGGGGCGTAGGGCGACGATCCCGGCGGCGGTCAGGCCGAGGGCGCCCGCGCCGATCAGGGCGCGGCGGCGGGAGGGGCGGTCATTCATGGTGCGGGCTCGGTGGTCAGGGCTGCCAGTTCCGCCTTGCGTGCGTGCAGCAAGGCGTAGACGGCGATGGGATCTTGTCGGAGGGATCGGCCAGTACCGGGAGATGTGAGCAATGCGCGAGCAGGGCGACCCCAGAAAAAGAAAAGAATGGAAAGGTACGCGACGATCAGAAGAAGAAGTATGGCCAGCAACAGGATTGCGACGGATGTGCCGAGCCCCTCCAACGGGCTGAAGACGAGAAGAAGCAGGCCAAACGCTGAGGGCCATGTGTGGAAGCTTTGAAAACCGATATGCCGACCTTCCGGATTCTCTAGCACCGCGATTTCCCGGCGGAGGAACCAACGCCGCAGCATCGGAGGAGGGTCGAATGTGGGGATCATGGGGTCGGCGAACGGCGTTGAATGGCCGTCGCAACGGGATAGGAGCCTGTGTTCGTCACTGTGAGATTTGCCGAAGCTGTTCGCGTCGGGTCGTGAGCAGAAGCTTTGCCGCAACTGCGTCCGGTCTGCCCATGAAGAGGTACCTCATTTCGAAGCCCATGGCCGCACGGCTCTTCTGACCCCATTCGAAGAACAAAACCGCCAAATAGACCGCCGGGATCGCAAAAAGCACCGTTGCGTTGCGGATCCATAGCTCAAGGCCGAGTTGGAACTGCGTGTTGAGAAGGCCTGCGGCGGCATTGAGAAAAAACAGCAAGAGTGGTGGCTTCGCGAAGTCGTATTGCAGGGCGCCTGCCGGTCCATGATCGAGGCCGCCACATCCGTGGAACGCGTCTAAAGAACGAACCTCATGGCGGAGGTACCAACGCCTGAGGCGCTTCGGGTAAGGCCAGGTCAATGTCATGTCAGCGATGCCATGCGGATTGTGCGACGATGCTCGGGTGCTTCAATGAGAGACCTTGCCATGTTGCAGTGGCAGGACTTTGTCGGCTTCAGGCAATACCGCAGATATCGATGGCTCATGCGCTTACGCCGCGATCATCCCGCGGGCGACGATCACGCGCATGATCTCATTGGTGCCTTCGAGGATCTGGTGGACGCGCAGGTCGCGGACCAGTTTCTCGATGCCGTAATCGCCCAGATAGCCGTAGCCGCCATGGAGTTGCAGGCATTGATCCACCACGCGGCTGCCGGTTTCGGTGACCAGCTTCTTGGCCATGGCGCAGAACTTGGTCGCGTCCGGCGCGCCGGTGTCCAGCTTCCAGGCGGCCTGTCGCAGAAAGGTGCGGGCGGCCTGAAGCTCGATCTCCATATCGGCGAGGCGGAACTGGAGGGCCTGGAATTCGGTGAGGCTGGTGCCGAAGGCCTGGCGCTCACGCATATAGGCGAGTGTCTGGTCCAGGGCCTGCTGTGCGGCGCCCAGGGAGCAGGCGGCGATGTTGAGGCGGCCCCCGTCGAGGCCTTGCATGGCGTATCGGAAGCCGTGGCCCTCCTCGCCCAGGAGGTTTTCGAGCGGGGTGGGGCAGTCGTCGAACTGAACCTGACGGGTGGGTTGGGAGCGCCAGCCCATCTTGTCCTCCAGCCCGCCGAAGGACAGGCCCTGAGCCCCGTCCTCCACCACCAGGGCGGAGATGCCGCGGGGCCCGGCCTCGCCTGTGCGGGCCATGACGATATAGGCGTCGGAATAACCGCCGCCCGAGATGAAGGCCTTGGTGCCGGTCAGACGGTAGGCGTCGTTCGTCTTCACCGCCTTGGTCTTGAGGGCGGCGGCATCGGAGCCAGAACCGGGCTCCGTCAGACAATAGCTGAAGAACGTCTCGCAGGTAATTGCTTTCGAGAGATATTTTTCTTTCAGCGCGTCCGACCCGAAGCCGTCAACCATGCGGGCGCACATGTTGTGGATCGACAGGAAGGCGGCCACGGAGGGGCAGGCCATGGAGAGCGCTTCGAAGACGAGGGTGGCGTCCAGGCGCGTGAGGCCCGAGCCGCCGCTTTCCTCGGAGACATAAAGCGCGCCGAAGCCCAGCTGTGCCAATTTGGGCCAGAGGTCGCGGGGAATGTTTCCCTCCGCCTCCCAGGTGCGGGCATGGGGGGCGATCTCGGCTGCGCCGACATCGCGGGCAGTGTCGAAGATGGCCTGGCTTTCCTCGGACAGCGCGAAATCCATGGGTGGCCCTCCCGTGCCGATGAATAGAACGCCCGTTCAATTACTCCGACCGGGATGGGCTGTCAAAGCCCCTCCCGGAAGGTCGCGGCGAGATGGGCGACGACGCTGCGCAGGGCTTCGGGCCGGTCCGCGCCATCGGCCTTGGCGGCCTCGAAGACCCGGCGCTGCGCCAAGGCGCTGTTGCCGTCATGGACGATGTCGCGGGCCCGTCCGACGGTCTGCGTCGTGCCGAGCACCGCCGCATCGGGGGTGAGCAGGGCCAGCCATTCTTCGACCAGATCGGCCATGGGCTTGATGGTCCGGGTGCCGAAATCGATCAGCCCGCCGCCCGTGCCGTAGCGTTGCGCGCGCCAGCGGTTTTCGTCGATGAGGAAGCGGTCGTAGACGCGCCAGCGCTGGTTATCGCGCGACAGGCGCCAGAGCATACGCAGGGTCGCCTGGATCAGCGCGGCCAGGGTGAGCGTGTCTTCCAGCCGCGGGGTGACGTCGCAGATGCGTGTCTCCAGCGTGGGAAAGCTGTGGGAGGGGCGGAGATCCCACCAGATCTTGGAGCTGTCCTCGATGACCTCCAGATCGACCAGCAGGTTCACCGACCGCTCGAACGCGCCCCAGCTGTCGAAGGCGGGCGGCAGGCCGGTGCGCGGCATGTTGTCGAAGACCGTGAGACGGTAGCTGGCGAGCCCCGTATCCTCGCCCTGCCAGAAGGGGGAGGAGGCCGAGAGGGCCAGCAGGTGGGGTAGGAAATAGGTCATCTGCCGGGCCAGATCGACGCGCATCTCCGGGTCTTCGATGCCGATATGGACATGCATCCCGCAGATCAGCATCCTGCGGGCCACCCCGCGCAGATCCCGCTCCAGCCCACGGTAGCGTTCCTTGTCCGTGAAGCGCTGGTCCTTCCAGTCCGAGAAGGGATGGCAGGAGGCCGCGATGGGGGCGAGACCGTGATCATCGCCGATCTCGGCCACCGTTCGGCGCAGGTGGCTGAGATCGGCGCGGGCTTCGGCGATGTCTGCGCAGACCTTGGTGCCGACCTCGATCTGGCATTGCAGGAATTCCGGGCTGACCTGATCGCCGAGCTTGTCGGCACAGGCGGACATGAGGCTGTCCGGGGCTGCGGCCAGGTCGCCGGTCTTGGGGTCCACGAGCAGGTATTCTTCTTCAATCCCAAGGGTAAAGGCCGGTTCCTTTTGCGCCATGTCCGAGCCCATTCCTTGGTTTCTTGGTGCAGCCAAGCAGGTGCGAGGCAGGCTGGCAAGGGCGCGGGTGCCGGCGCTTAGAAGGGGGCCGCACGGACCGGGATTCGTTCCCAGGCGCGGACGTTCTGTTTCCGGATTAAGCGTAATTGGTGACTGACCTTCCAGCAGAGATATGGCATTCTGGAGCTGCGACGGGGGTCTGTCGCACCGATTTGGGGGATACCGATGTATAAGAACTTGATCGCGGCTGCCGCGATCTCGGCAGTGGCGGGCACCGCCCAGGCCGCGTCGATCACATTCGACTATACGGGCGTGGGCGGCGGCGCCGCTCCGACCGCGCAGACGGTGGATGGCATTACGGCCACCGTGTCTGGCCTGAAATGTGCCGCGGGCGGTTGTGACCCTGTGGGCGTGCAGCAATGGTTCAACGGTCTGGGGATCAAGGCCAAGAACGGTTGGCGCGATCACGATTCGCATCAGGTGGATGGCTATAATGGTGACGACATCGTCGTGTTTGCCTTCAGCGAGGCGGTGCGCATCATCTCGGCCAGCTTCTCCTATGTCGATCCCAATGACGATGTCACCTTGTTCAGCGTGAGCGGGACGAGCGTCACCGCAGGCGAAAAGGGTCGGATCGGCGTGGATGGTCCGTTCTCGGGCGGCGCGGGCAATGGCGGCGATACCGGCAGCTATACGTTTGCAGGGCTCTTTGAGGGCGAGACCTTTGGGTTCGGCGCGGTCGATGCCTATGATAACTGGAAACTGGCCAGCGTGACCGTGGAGTCCATCGCTGCCGTCCCGCTTCCGGCTGCGGGCTGGATGCTGTTGGCCGGTCTGGGCGGCTTGGCCGCGATGCGCCGCCGCCGCTGACGGCGGGCAGATGTAACCGACCGGGGGCGGCCTTGGCCGCCCCTTTCCGTTTGGTGCCCCGGTGCCGCCCCGCTCCCGCCGCGATTGGCGGTCAGTTTGGCGACAAATCCACCGCGGAGGCGCCGTTCATGGGACCCTTCAGATCAATTCTACGCGTCATGACGCATCCCTTCACCTATGCTGGGCGCGCGTCCTTCTCTGAGTATTGGTGGTTCGCCGGGCTGACATACCTCGTCTATTTCGGGATCGTCATCTGGTTTTATACCAGCTTCCCCTTCGAGGAATTGGCAAGCGTTGCGGCCCTTGGGGAAGAGGAGTTGCAGGCTTGGCTGTATGGCAAGTTCGTCGAGACCGGAGCGCTTGAATGGGTGGCAGCGGCATTCACAAGCGGTCTGGCTTGGGTCGGTCTCGCCGCCTATGTCGTCTTCTCGATCTGGCACTATCTCGCGTGGTGCGCCGTCGGCGCACGGCGCTTGCACGACACGGGCCGGAGCGCGGGCCTCTACCTGCTGATCTATATCTGGTCTTACTTGATTTCGATCGGCATCGGGGTGGGCTTCGGCGTGGTGGCAACCAGCGGGCCCGAAGCGCTGGCGGCCTTTGCCGGATTGCTGAGTCTGATCAACATCGCGATGATCCCGCTGTCGATCATCTTTCTGGTCGCGGCCCTCTGGTACTTCATCTGCATGTTCTTCCCGGGCGATCCGGGGAAGAACAAGTTCGGCCCCCCACCGGGTCGCGAGGGGATGAGCGTCGCGGCACAAGCCGAAGCGTGGGTCGCCCCAGAGGTCCCGCGCGCGCCCGCCATGTCGACGGACGACCTGCGAGCACTGCGGCAATCGCGGATGAACGGCTGAGCGGCCCTTAGATCAGGCGGACTTGCGTACCCACCGGCGCCAGATCGTAAAGCTCGGCGATCTTGTCGTTATAGAGCCCGATGCAGCCCGACGAGGAGGCGCGCCCGATCTTACGCGTGTCGTGGGTGCCATGGATCAGATAGGCGGGCCAGCTTAGATAGAGCGCGTGCGTGCCCAGCGGATTGCCCGGCCCGGCCTCCATAAATTCCGGCAATGTCGGATCGCGTTCGCGCATTGAGGCAGTGGGCGTCCAGGTGGGGCCGACCTTCTTGCGCACGATCTCCGTATACCCGCGACGCGTCAGTTCTTCGGTCATGGGGACAGAGGTCGGGTAGAGACGGTAATCGCTGCCATCCGCGTTCCAGTAATGCAGCGCGCGGGACCGGGTGTCGCAGATAATCGTGGCTTTCCCGAGTGCGCCGAAATGGTCGCGCCAATCGATCATTTGGAAGCTGGAGGTGTTGCGGCGCGTCTGCTCGGCCGAGCGGAAGCCTTGATCCAGGGCAAGGGCGGGCGCGGCCAGGGTCAGCCCGGCGGCAGGGGCCAGCGTCTGCAGAATGCGGCGGCGGGTCGGGTGGGGCATCAAATCCTCCCAAAATGGATTAGCGTGGGCGTTCGCACGGATAACGCGCCAAGCCAAGTCAACGTTGCGTGAGCCTTGGGCGACGGTCAGCCGGCGGGCACACTTTCGCGAAATATCGTTTCGAGCTTCGTGAGCAGGACCGCGTTGTCGAAGCGTGTCTCGGCCGTGGCGCGGGCCGCGCGGGACATGGCGTCGGTATCGGCCGTCAGGCTTCGGGCGACGAGATCGGTATAGGCGGCCTCGTCATGCTCATCGCAGAGCCAGCCATTCTCGCCATGGTCGATGGCTTCGGGGATGCCCGCATGGCGGGTGGAGATGACGATGCAGCCGCAGGCCAGCGCTTCCTGAATGGCCGTGGGCAGGCCTTCGGTCGTACCGTTGGAGGATGGGACTGAGTGCTGCAGGAAGACGGCCGTCCGCTCCAGATGATCGCGCACGACCTCGTGGGCCTGTTCACCGGTGAAGATGACTTTCTCACGCACGTCCAACTCGGCTGCCAATGCCTCGCAGGGCGCGCGCTCCGGCCCGTCGCCGATGAAGGTGAGCCGCGCGTCCGGGCGGTTCGCGGTGGCCTTGGCGAAGGCGCGTAGGCTGACCTGGGGGGCCTTCTTCTCGATCATGCGGCCGACGGCCAGGAAGCTGCCGGGCACCTTTTCGCGCGGCTGGAAACGCCGCACATCGACGCCCGACGGGATCACGTGGGAATTCGGATGGGTCAAGCCGTGGGCGGCGAGATTGTCCATCAGGAACTGACTGACGGCCACGACGCCCGTCAGACGCGGAAACATCCGGGCATATCCGGCCACGCGCGTCGGCTGGCGCAGGGAATAGCTCGCATCCGTGCCGCGGAAATAGGTGAACATCGGCAGACCCATCGCTTCGGCCGTATCGATGACGGTCAGAGCCTCGGTGCCGAATTCCGCCAGGATCAGCGCGATCTCTTGATCCCGGAGAAACGTCTCGAGCGCTTTGCGCCGCGCGCCCCAGGGCAGGCGGGACGAGCCGTATCGCCGTCGCTGGACCGCCTTCATGAAAGGGCTTGCCAGATTCTCGGGGAAGGGGCGGCGGATCTGGCGGTGGGCGAAGACGTGCTTGTCGAACGGATTGACGCCGTTGAAGCCGTTGGCCACCACGCAGGTATTGCCCCCGAAAAGATGCTCGATATGGCGGTTGACGAAGGTCTGGCCGGGCTTGTGGTAGTCGCCTGTGACGATCGCGACGCGCATCTGGGTGCCTTTTGACTGGGGCCGGGTGGCGGTGTCGTTACCGCGCGCCCCGGCAGGCGGCAAGGGCCGGTGATGGCTTGCGCGCCTGTCGTGCCGTCGGATATGGCCGCTCAAAGCGTGCCGTTCGGGCACCGTGCCGGGGAGACGACCCATGGGATTGCGGAGACGCTGGCGCCGGTTCAAGACCGATCTGGGTCATGGCCTGCGCGCACGGGGCATCCGGGTGCCGGACGCGCTGCTGATGAAGGACGAACCCTTCGTTCGCAAGGTGGCCGGGACATTGTCCTCCGACGACGTGGTGATCGATCTGGGCGCCCATCTGGGTGTCGCCAGCATCGAGTTCGCTCACGAAGCGGCCAAGGTCTACGCGTTCGAGCCCCATCCCGAGATCTTTCAACGGTTGCAGCGGGCGGTGGCGAAATACCCGAAGATCGAGCCCGTGAATGCCGCCGTCTCGGACGAGAATGGGACGGCACAGCTTTTCTTTGAGCGGCCCGAAAGCGGTAAGATCTTCGACGGTTCGACCCTGCAGACGGGCAAGTCCAATGTCAGCTATGAGAATGCCTTCGATGTGAAAACGGTGCGGCTGGCCGACTTCGTCGAGGGGCTGGGCCGGGAGGTCAGGCTGATCAAGATGGATATCGAGGGCGCCGAGTATCGTGTCCTCGCAGACCTGATCGAGAGCCCGGCGATCCACAAGATCGGCACCGTCTATGTCGAGGACCATTGCGACCGCATCCCCGGCCTCGCCGAGGAACGCGCCAAGGTGGAGGCGCGGATCGCGGAACTGGGTCTGCAGAATCGGTTCGACTTTACCTGGCCCTGATCCCGGCGGCGCCGGCGGCCCGGAAAGGCCGACGGCACTGAACCGGCGCGGATGGGCCCCATGCCAGCCGCATTGTCCCTTATGCTTCGGGCTCAACCATTGCGTGGGAGATAATGGGTATGGGTCCGATCAGGGCGACGATCACGTGTATCGCAAATCCACTGACGTTTTCGGGCCGCGCGAGCCGGAGCGAATACTGGTGGTGGTGGCTTACGAGCACGGTCCTCATGTTTGCGCCACTGGTCGCTATCGTTTGGCCCGTGATCCAGGCAGATCTCGCCGAAAATGCGGCCGAGGCTGCCGGGCTTGCCGTGGACCCCGACATCAGGACGGCCGCCTGGGCACAGGGCCGATCCTGGCTCGACTACTGGATGATTTATGTCTTCTGGATCGTCCTGACCGACCTGGCCGCTAAAGCCAGACGACTCCACGACACCGATCGGAGCGGATGGTGGATCCTGCTCGTCCTAATCCCGTTCGGAATCGGCGGTTTGATCCTGCTCTTTCTATTGGCTCTGCCGGGTAATGCCGGGCGCAACAGCTACGGATGGCCCGAAGGTCGACACCCGAAGGCGCCTGCTCCCCCGGCCCGCAATCCGATTGATCGCGCGGATAACGCCGATGCGCTGCGCGCCCTACGGCAATCGCGGATGGGCGGCTGACTACTCCATCACCGGGATCGAGAATTCGCCGCCTTCCTTGATGCCCGACGGCCAGCGTGCGGTCACCGTCTTGGTGCGCGTGTAGAAGCGGAAGGCGTCGGGGCCGTGCTGGTTCAGGTCGCCGAACATGGATTTCTTCCAGCCGCCGAAGGTGTGGTAGGCCAGCGGCACCGGGATGGGGACGTTGACGCCCACCATGCCCACATTCACGCGCTTGGCGAAGTCGCGGGCGGTGTCGCCGTCACGGGTGAAAATGGCGGTGCCGTTGCCGTATTCGTGGTCCATGGCGAGGCCCAGCGCCTCTTCGTAGGTCTGGGCGCGGACGGTGCTGAGAACCGGGCCGAAGATTTCCTTCTGGTAAATCTCCATGTCCTTGGTCACCCGGTCGAAAAGGTGCGCGCCCACGAAGAAGCCGTCCTCGTAGCCCTGCATCTTGAAATCACGCCCGTCGACGACGAGCTCCGCGCCCGCATCGATGCCGGATTGGATCAGCCGGTGGATGTTGTCCCTGGCGGCTGCGGTGACGACGGGGCCAAAATCCACATCGTTACCAGAGGTATAGGGGCCTACCTTAAGGCTCTCGATCCGGGGGACCAGCTTCTCGATCAGACGGTCGGCGGTTTCGTCGCCCACGGGGACAGCCACGGAGATGGCCATGCACCGCTCGCCCGCGGCGCCATAGCCCGCGCCCACCAGGGCGTCGGCGGCCTGATCCATGTCTGCATCGGGCATGACGATCATGTGGTTCTTGGCGCCGCCGAAGCATTGGGCCCGTTTGCCGTTCGCTGAGGCACGCTCATAGATATAGGCGGCGATGGGGGTCGAGCCGACGAAGCCCACCGACTGGATAACCGGATGGTCGAGGATGGCGTCCACCGCTTCCTTATCCCCGTTGACGACTTGCAGCACGCCCTTGGGCAGCCCGGCTTCTTCCAGCAACTCGGCCAGCATCATCGGGACCGACGGATCGCGTTCCGAGGGCTTCAGGATGAAAGCGTTGCCGCAGGCGATGGCGGGGGCGAACATCCACATCGGGATCATGGCGGGGAAGTTGAAGGGCGTGATGCCCGCCGTGACGCCCAGCGGCTGGCGCATGGAATACATGTCGATGCCGGGGCCCGCTGAATCCGTGAACTCGCCCTTCAGGTGATGGGGGGCGCCGATGCAGAATTCCACCACTTCAAGCCCGCGCACGACATCCCCTTTGGCGTCGGGCAGGGTCTTGCCATGTTCGCGGCTCAGCGCCTCGGCCAGCTTGTCCATGTCCCGGTTCAGGAGATCCACGAACTTCATCAGGACACGGGCGCGGCGTTGCGGATTGGTGGCGGCCCAGTCGGGCTGGGCGGCGGCGGCGATCGCTACGGCGCGGTTCAGATCGTCAGCGGAGGCCAGCGCCACCTGTGCCTGTACCTCGCCCGTGGCCGGATTGAAGACGTCGGCCGTGCGGCCCGACCCGGAGACGGCGGCGCCGTCGATCCAATGTCCGATCTGGTTCATGGAAGCCTCCCTTTTCGGCGCGATGTGTAGGGGAGGGGCGGCACGGAGGAAAGGCCCGCCGAGCGGCGGCCTTCGCTGCGACGCGACTTGACTTGACGCGGGGTTAGGGAGGACGCTGACGTGAGGAGGACACGCCATGACAGTCAGCAGAGCATTGAAGATGAAAGGCGGGCAGGATGTTCACACGATCACGCCCGATGCCACCATCGCCGATGCGGTGGCGGAGTTGGGCGCCAGGCGGATCGGCGCGCTGGTTGTCTCGTCGGATGGCAGCCATCCCGACGGCATCCTGTCGGAGCGCGACATCGTGCGGGAACTTGGACGGCAGGGCGCCGAGATCCTGTCGCGACCCGTCTCGGACCTGATGACGCGGGAGGTCAAGACCTGTACGCCGGGTGACGCCGCCAATGACGCCATCCGCACCATGAGCGAGAGCCGCTTCCGTCACATGCCCGTCCTGCAGGACGGCGCGTTGGTGGGCGTCATCAGCATGGGCGACGTGGTGAAGATGCGCCTGAGCGAGCTGCAGAACGAGCGCGACGCCATGGAGGCGATGATCGCCGGGCACGCCTGACGCGTTGAGTATTGGATCAGCGCGCCGGTCGAGCCATCTAGGCGGTGATGGATCGTGACGCGCTCGAAGCCCGCTGGTTGGACTTGACCCGCCGGGAGATGCCCGCGGCGGCTGGGAGCCATGGCTGGCCCGTGCGGTTCGACCATTGCTTCCAGCGCATTCTCCTGGACAACGCTGTTGGCGGGGTCTGGTACGATGTAATCCCGAAGCGTCCCGCTTATGCCCATGCCCCGGATGATGTGCTGAACCGGGCGGTGGCCTTGGGTGAGGCGGCGCTGGCTGGCCAGGCCGATCTGCGCGTCTTGAATCGCCGCAGCCTTGATTGGCGTGGCAAAGGCGGGCCGCGGAACGCTTGAACCACGGCGCCGCGCGTGCCACCCATGACGCAACATTCTTGCGAAGGGAGGTGCCGGGATGCGGACCGCTCTCTATCCGGGCACCTTCGACCCGATCACCCTGGGCCATATCGACATCATCAAGCGCGCCTGTCGCCTAGTCGACCGGCTGGTGATCGGCGTGGCGATCAACCGCGACAAAGGCCCGCTTTTCGGGCTGGAGGAGCGGGTCGCCATGGTCGAGGCCGAGGCCGCACATTGGTCCGAAGAGACCGGGACCGAGATCGTCGTCCATCCTTTCGAGAATCTGCTGATCGATTGCGCCCGCGAGGTCGGCGCACAGGTGATCGTGCGGGGCCTGCGCGCCGTGGCGGATTTCGAGTACGAGTTCCAGATGGTGGGTATGAACCGGGTGCTGGATGACGGGATCGAGACCGTCTTCCTGATGGCCGAGGCGGAGCATCAGGCCATCGCTTCGAAGCTGGTGAAAGAAATCGCGCGGCTGGGGGGCGACGTTTCGGCCTTCGTCACGCCCCCGGTGAATGCCGCATTGGCGGCGAAGTTCGCGTCGGACAGCTAGGGACGATTATTCTGCGAGTAGTCGCGCCGGTTCCGAGGCGGTCAGGGGCCGATGAGCGGCGAGATGTTGCCCGAAGCCAGTATCGACGACGCCGATCAGGTGGGGCGCGAGGGCCGCTTGCGGCAGGCGAGACATCAACGGCCCTGTCTGCTGGCGCTGATCTGCGGAAGCCGTCCTCAGGTCAAGGGCCCATGGGAGGTCGGGCCCTCGACAAGGTTGAATATGGTCAGGCGGCCGCGGCTCTTGCCCGCAGGGCGTAGTAGTCCTGTCCGTTCTTCTCAACGCGGTCCTGAACAAGCGCCGGGAAGTTCAGGCTGAGCGTGCCGGTCATGTCGTAGACATTGGCAAAGAGAGCCGGAGTGCTGGCGACGGGGGTGGAGACGATCGATGGCTCCGAGACGGGGAATTGCCAGATCGTGCCGTCGTTTGCCTTGAAGACGTCGATCTGAATGACCTCCAGCCCGACATGACCTTCCGGCGGCGCGTAAGTGATACGTTCGCTTTCCACGGTTTCCGTTTCGATCTCTTCACGAAATTCACTTGACGTGGTGACCGATAATCCGAACGTCGTGCTGGCTTTTGCGGTGAATTCGCCAACCGCACCCCCGGTTTCCGTCGTCGTCTCAATGCTTGAGACAATCTCAAGAAAGAGACTCGACGCCGAGAGTTTCGACACGCGACTGGACACGAATGTTTCGGTCGTCTGCCCTTGGGGAATGACGCCAATGACCGCCAAAGCGCCTTGTTCGATCATGTCGGAGGGCGTGTAATCCTTGATATAGCGGATGCGTAACTTGTCGAGTTCCGCACCGCTATTGCCGCCAAGGCCAAGAACCCGCACGCCTGACAGAACCGTCTTGTTGCCTGACTGCTTGCCCACCGAAAGGGTGCGGCCGCGACTGGTCTGCAAAGAAATCTTGTGAATACGCCGGGACCTGCCTTTGTGTGTATTGTCCCAGATCTCCATATGCTCGATATATTCATCGCCTTGAAGTTCCAGAACCTTGCTCTCCCGCCCGCCATTGCCGCCTTTTCGCGATCCATTCAGGACAAGCGCGTCCACCCGATTGCCAGAGCGGAAGCCGATGGTCCGAACAGCTTGAATTCCGAAAGACTTACCGCCGTCTCCGCCAATTGGTTTGGTAACAATAGACATTTCTCATCTCCATTTATCCAAGTGTTGAATTTGGCCGAGACGCCCGTGTTCCGGCCTTGTGATGGAGTTACGCGGCAAGGCATCGAATTATTCCTCGCGATATTGGAGAAATTTTCGCGTGGGTGGTGACCGTATTTGGGGAAGGCCGCGAAACGCCGTTTCCACGTTGTGATATGGCCTTCTGTCGGTGCAGCAGAGGATCGGACTCGGAAGCTGTCCGGGCGGCGCGGTCACGGGTGCTGTGGACAATCCATCATAGGACTGACACGTGCCCTCACGACCCTCGCTTGGCGCGGACGCCCCCGTTTTCTCGGCGCAACGATCCGGTCGCGCCGGACCTGCCCCTGTGGCGCTTCCCTACGCGCTGCGGATCACAAGTGGCGCACGGCTTGAAAGTGCCCCGCCTCGACCTCAGCGATGTCCGGAGCCATCAGCCGCCGCGCGACAGGGCGGCTACGCCGGTTCGGGCCATTTCCACCAGACCGATGGGCCGCATGAGTTCCGCGAAAGCATCGATCTTGCCGACGTCACCGGTGATCTCGAAGACGAAACTGTCGAGCGTCGAATCCACCACGTTGGCGCGGAAAATCTCCGCCAGGCGCAGCGCCTCGATCCGTTTGTCGCCCTCGCCCTGTACCTTGAACAGTGCCAGTTCCCGCTCTACCGCCGGGCCTTCCACGGTCAGGTCGTGGACAGCATGGACGGGAACGATCCGGCCCAACTGCGCCTTGATCTGCTCGATCACCTGTGGCGTGCCGGTGGTGACGACCGTGATGCGGGACATGTGCCCTTCATGATCCACCTCGGCCACAGTCAGGCTCTCGATATTGTAGCCGCGTCCGGAAAAGAGACCGATGACGCGGGCCAGGACCCCCGCCTCGTTATCCACCATGACCGCGATCGTGTGCCGCTCTTGAACATCCGAGAAGGTCGGACGGAGGTTGTAGGCGGAATGGCTGGTGGAGCCTTTCTTCAGCTTGAGCGCGCTCATTGGCGGTCTCCCTGGCGTCGTTTGCCGATATGTGCCGCGATTTGCCGTTGTGCGAAAGGGCCGAGCGATTGCGTTGGCCCTTTTTTCTGTTGCGGCCGGGGCGCAGAGCGGATCGGGGCACCATCGCGTCAGGGCCGCGCGCTTACCCAAAGTTGACCAAGCGTTAAGCAGTCTTTCAGGCAACGTGCCCCGCGACGACGCCTGCACTGATGACAGGTTGGGAACGGGGCGGGATCGATGTCGTCCCACTTCGGGCGGGTTCGTCGGCGATGGTCCTCCCATGTTGCTGATGAGTGATCTCTTACCCGGCCAGGGCCTTCTTCTGTTTCTGGTCATCATCGCTGGGACACCGGGGCCACTAAACCTCGCGATTTTCGCTATCGGTCTGGCAAACCGGGCTCGGCTGGGTCTGGGCGTCGTCATCGGCGGCGCCCTGGCCTATGGCGTGCTCTATGCCGTCACATCCGCCCATGCCCGGCGTATTGCCGATCTGAACCCAAATGTCTTCGATGGATTGCAGATGATGGCGGCGGCTATTCTCGTCTGGCTGGGCTGGAAGATCGCCATGTCCGAAGTCGGGCAGACCCGTGCCGACAGCCGGTTGGCCAGGTCTGGCAATGGGTTCGGAGCCGGGATCGCGGCCGGGATCGGGGTAGTCGCGGTCGGAACCAAATCCTGGAGTTCCGCCATCAGCGCCGGTCTCCTTTTCGAGCCGGACGCCGTCGCGATCCCGCTTCACGCTTTCCGCTTTGGGGGTACTGCATTGATCGCGGTTGCAAGCCTGTCCTGCCTTTGGCTTCTGGGCGGCCTGATCGCAGGACGGACGATTTCGTCTCCGGCGGCCTTGCGGACGGTGAACATGGCTGGCGGCGGGTGCCTCGCCTTGATGGCAGGTGTGATCCTGGTGGCGTGAAGCCCATCGGCGGCCCGTTGCCGGACCCCGGCGCGGCATTGCCTGTCAAGTCCGTCCACCGGTCGCAAACCCACCTGTCATGGGCCGATCGTCGCCACCGGCAAAGTGGTCCCATGCCGATCCGGCGATGCTTGTCGTGCGGATCTGGGCGCCCGGACGGCTTTAGGGCTGACTGGCCTTGCCGGGGCCGATCCCGGCCGAATTCGGAGATATTGCAGATGCTACGGATTGTCTTGGCAGGTCTGACCTTTGGCACCGGCGCCGCGTTAGCCATGGGCCATGCCGCTTGGGATGTGAACGGCGATGCCGAGTTGAGCCCCGAAGAATTCGTCGCCGGCTTCGGCGGCCTCGACACACATGCGCTTTTCGACGGCAATTCCGATGGGATGCTGGATGAGGCGGAGTGGAGTGCCGGGCTCACCGATGTGGGTGAGTATGTGAACATGGATCTCAACGGCGATGGCGGGGTCGATGCGGCGGAGTACAACGCCCTCCTATTCAACCGATACGATACCGACGGATCCGGCGCGATCGAGGCAGCCGAGCAGGAACTCATCGAGGCCGACCTGTCGGAGGACGGGCTGTTGACGCCCTGACAACGGGAGTGGCCACCCGTTCGCAGGGACGGGTGGTTGCCCTAGCGAAAGACCTCGTCGCGCGGGGCCATAATCACCGGGCGCTGGACGCCATGAGCGAGCCACCGAACAATATGAGAAGGCCGCCGAACGCCTGTTCCAAGCGGCGCTTGAGGCGGAGCATCTTCTGACGGATCGCGTCGGTCGAAAGCAAAAGGGCGACCGCCCCGAACCAGACCATATGCGCCGCCGCGATGAAGAGCCCGTAGCCCAGTTGCAAGGCCACGGATGTATCCACCGAGATCACGGTTAGAAACAGCGACACCACGAAAATCGCGGTCTTCGGATTTGTCGCGTTGGTGACAAAACCCCAAAGCAGACCTTGGATCGGTGACATCGCGACGGCCCCGCCCTCGGGCAGTGTGTTCGATGCGTGCCGAAAGGTCCGCCAGCCCAGCCAGATCAGGTAAAGGCCGCCTGCAACTTTGGCCAAGGCGAATGCCGTAGCCGATTGCACGAGTAACAGGCCGATCCCGATGACAGCAGCGGCCACATGGACCGACAGGCCGAGCCCGATCCCGAATGCCGTGGCCAACCCTGTGGTCCGACCGGCAATCAGCGTGTTTCGAGATGTGACCACGAAGTCCGGGCCGGGAGAGATCACGGCCAGACAGGTGATGACGATGACGGCAAGGAATTCCGGCGCGAGCATGGGGGCCTCCGTGTTGTGCCCCCATGGCCTAGATGCGCCAGGCCGACCGTGCCAGCACCGACGGCTTGGAAGTTCTTGAGGCCAAACAAGATGGCCTTGTCAGACAGATCAGACGAGCACCGCCCCCGTCGCATTGATGGCACCCTGGGTCTCGGCGTTGGCCAGAAGCATCTCGTTATGGGCCTTACCGGAGGGGATCATGGGGAAGCAGTTCTCGTGCTTCTCCACCAAGCAGTCGAAGATGACCGGGCCGTCGTGGTTCACCATCTCCATGATCGCGTCGTCCAGATCGGCCGGGTCGGAGCACTGGATCCCCTTCGCGCCGAAAGCCTCGGCCAGTTTCACAAAATCGGGCAGGGCCTCGGACCAACTCTGGGAGTAGCGCTCTCCGTGCAGAAGCTCCTGCCATTGGCGAACCATGCCCAGACGCTCATTGTTCAGGATGAACTGCTTCACGGGCAGGCGGTACTGCACCATCGTGCCCATTTCCTGCATGTTCATCAGCCACGACGCCTCTCCGGCAACGTTGATGACCAGTGCGTCCGGATGGGCCACCTGCACGCCCATGGCGGCTGGTTGGCCGTAGCCCATGGTGCCGAGGCCCCCGGACGTCATCCAGCGGTTGGGCGCTTCAAAGCCCATATACTGTGCGGCCCACATCTGATGCTGGCCCACCTCTGTCGTGATGTAGCGGTCATGGTCCTTGGTCAGCGCCTCCAGTCGCGCGACGGCGTGCTGGGGCCGGATCGTCGGGCCGTCCTGCGTGAAGGCCAGGCAATCGACGGTCTTCCACTGCTCGATCTGCGCCCACCATTTCTGCAGCGCCTCGCGGTTCACCTTGCGGCCCCGCGCCTTCCAGATCCGCAGCGCATCCTCCAGCACGTGGCCCACATCGCCCAGAACCGGAACGTCGGCCTTGATGACCTTGTTGATCGAGGACGGATCGATATCGACATGCACCTTCTTGGAGCCGGGCGAGAAGGCGTCGATGCGCCCGGTGATCCGGTCGTCGAAGCGAGCGCCGATATTGATCATCAGATCGCAATCGTGCATCGCCATGTTCGCCTCGTAGAGGCCGTGCATCCCCAGCATTCCCAGCCAGTGTTCGCCGCTTGCCGGATAGGCGCCCAGGCCCATCAGCGTCGACGTGATGGGAAAGCCCGTAGCCTCCACGAATTCCCGCAGAAGCTGGCTGGCTGCCGGGCCGGAATTGATGACGCCGCCGCCCGTGTAGAAGACGGGCCGCTTGGCCGTCTCCATCAGCGCGACCATCTGTTCGATGGCCTCCGCATCGCCCTTCATTCGCGGCTGGTAATGGGAGACCTCGACCTGTTTGGGCCCGGTATAGGTGCCGTTGGCGAATTGCACGTCCTTGGGGATATCCACCAGCACCGGGCCGGGCCGGCCTGTGGTGGCGACATGGAAGGCCTCATGCAGGACGGGGCCCAGGCGATCCGTCTCCTTCACCAGCCAATTGTGCTTGGTGCAGGGGCGGGTGATGCCCACCGTGTCGGCCTCCTGGAAGGCGTCGGAACCGATCATGAAGGTCGGCACCTGGCCCGAGATCACCAGGATCGGGATCGAATCCATCAGCGCGTCGGTCAGGCCGGTGACGGCGTTCGTGGCGCCGGGGCCGGACGTGACCAACGCGACACCGATCTTGCCGGTGGAGCGGGCATAGCCCTCGGCCGCGTGGACTGCGGCCTGTTCGTGGCGGACGAGGAAATGGCGGATGTCGTTCTGCTGGAAGATCTCGTCATAGATCGGCAGCACCGCGCCGCCGGGATAGCCGAAGACCGTATCGACGCCCTGATCCTTCAGCGCCTTCACGACCATCTGGGCGCCGGTCATCTGCTTGCCCGTCATCTGCTTGTTCATCGTTCCTGTTCCCTCTCAGGCCCGCATAAGGGTCTCGTCCACGAAAAACCCCCGGAGGGGTCAACTCCGGGGGCGCATGGTTCCAATATGGATGCCGCTACCTGCGACCCATGCACCCTGTTCCTACGATTACGAGAAGCGTGTTCATCGTTTGCTCCGTTCCTGCGGCGACTTTAGCGAAGCGGGGAGGGGCGTCAACAGGGGCGGAGAAAGTTTCCCGCCATGGGGCGAATGTTTTCGAAAGTTGCGGCGATCCTGGCTCGTTGGATTACGGTTTGCTGGTGAGACGACGCTCCGGGACACGCGTCGGTGCCGTTGCCGGTGATATGGTCATCGGGGCCCAGCCAAGGCGGATTTCGACGATCCGCCCGTTCGGATCGAACCGCACCGTCTCGATGCAGGTGGAGCCGGGATCGTCTGGCACCGCGCGACCGCTCGTCCAGGCGATGGGATGGCTGTCCTCTTCGGTCAGGATGGCATCGGGGCGAAGCGTCAGGTAATCGGCCCGCGATAGGCCGACGCGAACCCCGTCCGAGAAGTGCCAATCCGCTGCTGTGGCCTGAATGCTCTCGATCCTCGCGAAGCGGTCGTAAGGCAGCCGGAGGCCAAGGCCAGCGATCTCGCCGGGTCGCCATTGCGCGACCACATGATCTGCGCGCAGAACCTCCGGCACCGCCTCGATCTTCATCGGCACCGAGAGGATAAGGGCATGTTTCGACGATCCGATATGGCACGGGGCCATGCGCGTCTCCGCAATTGCCGGCGTTCCGAACAGCGCAAGGGCGAGGACAATGGGCTTCATGCCTGGGTCCCGTCGGTGATGGGGCATCCGCTTGCCCTTCCTGCGGTAGAGGCTCTGGCAACGTCGCCGCTGCTTGGTCATTTCGTAGAAGATGATGCTGGAGGTCGTGCCGAGGTTGAGGCTCTCGATCATGCCGTGCATGGGGACGCTCACACAGATCTCGGCGTGGTCGACGGCCAGGTCGCTGATCCCTTGGCTTTCGCTGCCGAACAAGATGGCCAGCTTGGGAAAGACGGTGTAATCCACTTCGTCGAAGATGGCGTTCGGTTTTCCTTTCGCGCAGAAGTAGGCGATGGCGTCCGCCCGCTGGCGGCGGGTGCTCTTTTCGGCGGGCGTCTCTGGGTCGGTCATCGGGTGTTTTTAGCGAAGGATCGGCGTCCGGGCTATGGTACCGGATCAGTCGGCTTCGGGGTCCGGATCGGGGTGCATCCGCATTTCCTGCCAGCCCATCGCCAGTTCCGAGATGCAGTCGTCATCGTCGAAGGTGACGTTGATCAGGCAGCCTTCGGCCCCGAAATCACTTTCCCGGGCATTCTTTTCGAACCGGACGACCGCCCCATCGGCTTCGCCTGTCGCCGCGCCGTACCGATCCAGAAACGCTGCGCGGGTCGTGCCGATTTGCAGACCATGGGCCATGGTCCAGTCGGAGCCGATGATCCTGAGGCTGGTGATCCGTGTCTCAACATGCACGCGGTCCGTTGCGAACAACCCGTCCCGGAATCGGGGCTTCCAGGCTTCGGGATCGCGCTCCGTGATCTCTGAGGGCATCAGGCCCGCGAGGGGAGAGAAGAGGGCGATCGTCTCCTGCCGTGATGCTGAATGGACCGCGCATAGGGGCGCCTCGGCGGCGAGCGGGCCGGAGATGATCAAAGCTGCGACGAGGATCGCCCGGCCTGGCGTCACCCCACCAATCCAGGCAACCACAACACGATCCCCGGAAACGCGATCAACACGGCCACTGTGGCCACGTCGGCCACGAAGAACGGAGAGGCGCCGCGGAAGACATCCTGCACCGAGATATCCATCTTCGCGTCCTGCGCAACGCCCGCCACCACGAAACAGTTCAGCCCGATAGGCGGCGTGATGAGACAGAGCTCCGCCATCTTGACCACGATGATCCCGAACCAGATCGCCGCCTCCTCGTTGGTCATGCCCAGGGCTCCGACGCCGCCCGCCTCGGCCCCGTTCAGCGCCATGACCGCCGGGAAGGTCACGGGCAGGGTCAGGATCAGCATCCCGATGGCATCCATGAACATACCGAGGACCACGTAGACCAGCAGGATCACGAGAAGGATCGCATAAGGTGGATAGTCGAGCCCGGCGATGAACGTGGCGAAGGCGTCGGGCAGCTTGGCGAAGCCCAGATAGCGCACGTAGATCAGGACACCCCAAATCATCGCGAAGATCATGACAGTCAGCTTCGCCGCCTCCATCAACGCGCCCTTGAGCTGGCCCCAGCGCATCCCCTGCCAGACCGCCATCACGAGGACGACACCCGCGCCCAGGGCCCCCGCCTCGGTGGGCGTCGCCCAGCCGAAATAGATCGAGTAGACGATGATGAAGACCACCAGCAGGATCGGCATGGCGCCGGGTAGCGCCTCGAACCGCTGTTTCCAGGTGAAACTGCCGATCGAGGGGCCAAGGCTCGGGCGCAGCTTGGCCAACCCGATCACGAGCCCGCCATAGATCAGCGCCGAGACGAGGCCCGGCAGGAACCCAGCGAGCAGGAGCTTCCCCACCGATTGCTCAACGATGATGGCGTAGATGACCAGGATGGCCGAGGGGGGGATCAGGCTGGCCAGCGTCCCGCCGGCCGCCACTACACCCGCCGCGAAGCGCTTGTCATAGCCCTCGCGCAGCATTTCGGGGATGGCGATGCGCGCGAAGACGGCCGAGGTGGCGACCGACGCGCCCGAGACGGCGGCGAAGCCCGCCGTGGCGAAGACGGTGGCCACGCCCAGGCCCCCGGGCGTCCAGCCGATCCAGCGTTTCGCGGCCTCGAACAGGTAGCGCGTGAGCCCCGCGTAATAGGCGAGGTATCCGATGAGGATGAAGGTCGGGATCAAGCTCAGGGCGTATTGCGTGGCCTTGGAATGGGGGATCTGACCTGTCAGCTTGGCCGCGGTGACGAGGCCCCGTTCGAAACCCTGATTGCCCATGAAATGCAGCGACAAGCCGAGGAACCCGATGAAGGCGGCGGCGAAGGCCACGCGCACCCCGATCAGCACCAGCACCAGCAGAAGGCCCGACAGCCAGAGCGAGACGTTGAACGTGTCCACGCCGTCCAGCATCGCCTTCATGTCGATGAGCGCGTCCATCTAGTCGGCCACCGTCGCGGCTTCCTTGTTGGCCTGCTCGGCCGGGTCCTCTGGCAGGGGCACGGCCACGGGCGCCTCAGACCCCGTCCGCAACGCACGGCCATAGGCCCAAAGTTGCAGCACCAGCCGCAGCCAGAGGATCGCAAAGGCGACGGGCACGGCCAGCTTCGCGGGCCAGAGCGGTAGGGCGATGTCGATGGAGCTATCGCTGGAGAAATTCGGCGCGTTCCAGTCGAAGCTCCGGTCGAAATGGAACCATGTCCCGTAGATCAGCGCCGTCACTACCAATAGCATGAAAAGGACCGAGACGAACTCGAACAGCCACAAGACGCGGCCCTTCAGATTGCCGACCAGCAGATCCATGCGGATATGCCCGCCTTCCCGCTGCACGTAGGCCAGGCCCAGAAAGGCGAAGACGGCCATGAATTGCTCGGTCCAGTCGATATAGCCCGGCACCGGCGCATTCAGGAACTTGCGCAGCAGCACGTTGGCGATGGCCAGCAGGACCAGCGCGAAGATCGTCACCCCGGCGGCCAGGTTCAGAACGGATTCCAGCTTCAGGAGTGCGCGATCGAGCCCGGAGAGCCGGGTTTCGTCGGTCAGAACGGCGGAGGGTGCGGACATGGCGCCTCGTGGTAGAGCGTCGCGCGGACGATGACCGCCCGCGCAAAACTCTTAGGGAAGAGTTCTGGAAAAGCCTTGAAGCAAGGCTTTTCCGTCCCGCTCAGTTCGACGGCGCGTTCGCTTCGACGGCCTGAACGGTCAGGTCATAGAGCTCCTGACCCGGCAAACCATTGGCCGTGGCTTCCTTAATCCAGGCGTCGTGGATCGGCGCGGCGTTTTCGCGAAGCTTCGCGATCTCATCCTCGGCAACCGTCACCTTGGCAACCTCCTTCTCCGCCAGGGTCGCCTCCCAGCCTTCCAGAAGCTCGGCATAGTTGGTCAGGTAATGGTCGATGCTCTCGCCGACGGCTTCATCCAGGATCGCGCGATGTTCGTCGGACAGGGCGTCATAGGCGTCCACGTTGACCACGACGGGGCAATTCACCGTGCCGGGGTTCAGGTTCTCGGTCCACCAATCGGCGATGTCGATCGTGCCGAAGGACAGGTGGGCGTGCTGGGCGAAGGCCACGGAATCGACCACGCCGGATTCCATGGAATTATACGCCTCCGTCGCCGTCACCGAGGTCGGCACGGCGCCCGCCGCCTCCATCACCTGGCCGATCCCGCCGGTGGCGCGCACGCGCATACCGGCGAATTCCTCCACCGTGTCCCGCGGCTCTCCGGTGCCGACGAGGTTATATTGCGGCATGGGGCTCGTCATCAGGATGCGCGCGTTCCACTGCGCCATCTCCTCGGCCACCGCCGGGTGGCCATAGACCGCATTGGCCACCGCCACTTCCTGCTCCAGCGTCTCGACGCCCAGGAAGGGCAGCTCCAGCACCGTGATCGCCCGGTTCTTGTCGCGATGATAGCCCGCGCAGAACTGCGCCATCTCGAACGCGCCGATGGAGATGCCGTCCAGGTTCTCGCGGTTGTTGGACAGGCCACCATAGCTGATGTTCATGGTGAACTCGCCGCCGGAGCGCTCAGACACCAACTCGGCCAGCTTCTCCACATGCTCGGTGAAGGCGCGGCGCTTGCCCCAGAGCGAGACGTTCCATTCCGTCGCCAGGGCCTCTCCGGCGAAGGCGAGGGTGATGGCCGCCGTGCAGGCGGATGCCAAGTATTTCATCTGTGTACCTCCCAGGTTGGACGGGTTCCCGTCTCATCGGACGACGCTAGCCGAGGGCGGACGCCGCGCCAAGGCCTGGTCTCGTGAAGGCCTGGTCTCGTGAAGGCTTGTCTGGCGCCGCGACCCGGCCTAGGCCGAACCCATGAACGACGTGATCGAGAAGGCCCGGGCGGGCAGGGTGCAGCGCGGTCTCTGGCAGAACTTGCCGGGTCCGGAGGTGGCAGAGCTTGCGGCACGGGCGGGGTTCGATTGGCTGATGCTGGATGGGGAGCATGGGGCTTGGGATCCGGCCGACCTGCGGCGCAAACTAATCGCAGCGCCCAATGCTGGCTTGCGGGTGCCCGCCAACGAGGATTGGCTGATCAAGCAGGCACTGGACTTGGGCGCGCGCATCCTTCTCGTGCCCATGGTTGACGACGCGGAGGCCGCACGGCGCGCCGTTTCCGCCTGTCGCTATCCGCCCGCGGGTGTTCGGGGCGTGGGGGCCGCGGTGGCCCGGGCAGGGATGTACGGCCTCGACCCAGGCTATATGAACCGCGCCAACCAAGAGATTTCGGTCTGGGTACAGGCCGAAAGCCGCGCCGCCCTGGCCAACCTGGAGGCGATCTGCGCAGTGGAGGGCGTCGATTGCGTCTTTCTCGGGCCCGCGGATCTGGCTGCTGATATGGGCACCGACCCTTCCGACCCGGCGGTACATTCCGCGCTGGAAGACGCCATCGCCCGCATTCGCGCGGCCGGTTCCGTGCCCGGTATCTTTGCCGCCGATCCGGAGCGCTGGTCCGCGGCCGGGGCGGGCATCGTTTGTCTGGGCTCAGACGCCATGGTCCTGGCCGGGGCGCTGCGCGGGCTGGCTCCGTGATCCACCTCTCGGCGCGGGGCATCCGCGCCTTGTGGGAGCGGGGCTGCGGCCACCTGCCGGAACTGGTGATCGACGGCGTGCCGGTCCTCCATGCCGCGCCCTGGCGCGACGAAGCGGCGGGACAGGCGGATCCCTCGATCCCCTTGGTCGACCGGCGGCTGGGCGGCACCTTCGCCTGCGCTCCCTTCGGTGCCGACGACGTGGACAATGGTCCGCCCCATGGCCTGAGCGCCAACGCGCCCTGGTCCGTCGCCCGCCAGACCCCCAGCAGTCTCACCGCTCAGCGGGCCATCGCACGGGGGCAGATCACGGCCACGATCACGCTCCGCGACGATCATCCGGTCCTCTACCAGACCCATATTCTCGACCTCGACGCGCCCTGCACCTTCGCCCACCATCCCATGATCCGCCTGGCGGCGGGCGGGTGCCTGTCCACCGCGCCTGTTCACCGGGCGCTGACCTTCCCCAAGCCTGAAAACCCGGGCACGGATTTCTATGCCCGCGGGCAGATCGCATCGGGTTTCATGCTGGAAAGCCGTGATGGCCGGCACGACCTGCGCGACTATCCGGCGGTCGATTGCGAAGACTTCGTCGCGCTGATCCACCAACCGGGCCTCGCCTGGACGGCCATCGCGCGGGCGGGGGAGGGTGACACAATCCTCATGCTGAAACGTTCGGAACAGCTGCCGCTGACGTGCCTGTGGATCTCCAACCGGGGTCGGCACCACGAGCCCTGGAACGGCCGCCATGCGGGTGTGCTGGGGATCGAGGATGCCCGCTGCGCCGGGGCCGAGGGCTTTGCCGCCGCGCTGTCGGGCGACAGCATGGTCGACGGCGTGCCACTGACCTTCGCGCCCGGTCGTCATGTGATCCCCCATGCGATCCTACGCCTCCCGGGCCGACATGCGGTCACGGGCGTTACGCCGCGCGCGGACCTGTTGGAGGTCAAGACGGAAGCCGACACCCTCACACTCCCCTTCGACGGAAGCCATTTCTTATGATCCTCGTCGATGCCGATGCCTGCCCCGTGAAGTCCGAGATCGTGGAGATCGCGATCCGCCGGGGCGTGAAGGTCATCATGGTGGCGGGCAGCTATCTGCGGCTGCCGGATCACCCGCTGGTCCAGCTTTTCGTGGCCGGTGACAAATTCGATGCCGCCGACGATGCCATCGCCGCCGTGGTTCGGTCCGGAACGGTGACGGTCACCGCCGATATCCTGCTGGCCCAACGGGTGATCGCGGCGGGTGGCGCGGCACTTGATCCGCGTGGGCGTGAATTCACCGAAGCCAGTATCGGAGAGACCGTGGCCACCCGCGACCTGATGGCCGAACTGCGTCCGGGGATCGAGGGCATGACGGGTGGGCAGGGCGGCGGGCCGAAGCCCTATGGTCCCGCCGATCGAGCTGCCTTCAAGAATACGTTGGATGCCATCCTGGTGCGGCTGGCGCGCTAACCCTTCCTTAACCGCGCGGGCCGAGAACCGCCCCCGCTAGCGATTTGGACAGGTTCCGATCCCGGCGGGTGACGCCGCCACGGGGGAGCCGCGCGACAGACCCCGGCGGGGACGTCACCACCCCCGCAGGAAGCAGGAACCGCCCAACGAGGCGGCGCCGTCCTCACCCTCTGCCCGGCTGGGCGCTCCGCGAGACTTCGTTGACCCCCGTGCCCCGTCCCTGACGCGGCGCGGCGGATCGGCGTTCCGCCATGGATATTTGAAGCCAAGAAGAAGAGGCGTCTCTTTCTCTTTGGTCCTCAAATATCCTCGAGGGGGTCCGGGGGAGCGAAGCGTCCCCCGGGTGCACTCCAAGGCTCAATCGTTTCCGCGTCGTACGAACCGACCCGCCTCGGCGGCGGCCATGCGCAGGGCGCGGGCTTTGTTCACGGTTTCCTGGAATTCGGCCTCGGGGTCGCTGTCATGGACCACGCCGCCGCCCGCCTGAATATAGAGGGTGCCGTCCTTCACCACGCCGGTCCGAAGCGCGATGCACATATCCATGTCGCCACCGGCCGAGAAGTAACCGACACCGCCGCCATAGATGCCGCGCTTCTCGGGCTCCAGTTCGTCGATAATCTCCATGGCCCGGACTTTGGGCGCACCGGACACCGTGCCCGCGGGAAGTCCGGCCAGCAGGGCCGACAAGGCGTCGTGGTCTTCGGACAATTCGCCCACCACGTTAGAGACGATATGCATCACGTGGCTGTAGCGTTCGATGATGAACTGCTCGTTGGGCCGCACGGTGCCGGTCTTGGCCACGCGGCCCACATCGTTGCGACCCAGGTCGAGAAGCATCAGGTGTTCGGCCATCTCCTTCTCGTCGGCCAGCAGGTCGGCCTCCAGCGCGCGGTCCTCGTCGGGCGTAGCGCCGCGGGGGCGGGTGCCCGCGATGGGGCGGATCGTGACCTCGTCCCCGAAGACGCGGACCAGGATTTCGGGGCTGGCGCCGATGACCTGGAAGCCGCCCAGGTCGAAATGGAACATGAAGGGCGACGGGTTCGTGCGCCGCAGTGCGCGGTAGAGGGCAAACGGCGGCAGCGGGAAGTCCACGGCCCAGCGTTGGGAGGGGACCACTTGGAAGATGTCGCCCGCCGCAATGTAGTCGCGCGCCGCCTCGACCGCGGCGCGATAGCCTTCGGGCGTGAAGTTGGAAACCGGTTCCGGCGGATCGAAGGCCTCGCCCATATCGCGCGGCTCGGTCACCGCACGGCTGAGGCTCGCCAGCGCATCCTGCAACCGCTCGGCGGCCTGCGCATAGGCGGCGCGGGCCGATCCCTCGCCATGCCAGGACGGGGCCACCAGGATCACCTCGCCCTTCACCCCGTCCAGCACGGCGACGATGGAGGGCCGCATGAGCACCGCGTCGGGCAAGCCCAGCGGGTCCGGGTTCACGTCGGGCAGGTGTTCGACCAGCCGGATCATGTCGTAGCCCAGATAGCCGAAAAGCCCGGCGCTGGCCGCCGGAAGCCCTTCGGGGATGTCCACGCGGCTTTCGTCGAGAAGGGCGCGGATGGCGGCCAGCGGCTCACCCGCATCTTCCCATGCTTCCGGATCCCAGCGGGCGGCACGGTTCACGCGGCTGGTCTCGCCCCGACATTCCCAGATCAAGTCGGGCTTCATGCCGACGATGGAATAGCGGCCGCGCACTTCGCCGCCGGTCACCGATTCCAGCACGAAGGAGAATTGCTGCGCTTCGGCCAGCTTCAGCATCAGCGAGACGGGCGTGTCGAGATCGGCGGGCAGACGGGCCCAGAGAAGCTGGTTCTCGCCCCGTCCGTGGGCCGCCTCGAAGGCGGGAAAGGCCGGTTCGATCATGCGGGTCACATGCCCCCATGCGGCGCGCCGCCGCTCAGCATCTGCGATTGCACCGCCTGGATTGCCTGCTGGTCGAGTGAGAAGCCCGCTTCGGCCTGGATCGCGGCGCCATAGGATTGAAACAAATCCTGCGCCACGCTCAAGGCGGCCTGCGCTTCGATGGCGTCGCGGGCTTCGGCCACTTCGGGGTCGTCCAGATCGGCGGCGTTCACCCCGTCCAGCCGGACGACCCAGGCGGATTGCGCGTCGCCCGGCACTGCGAAGACATCGCCAGGTTCGGCGGCGAAGAGACGCTCGATCAGGGCGGGCGGCGTGCCTTCCAGCCGGCCATCACGGGCGAGGGCCTCGGCCGTTTCCGGACGCAAGCCCGCCGCGTCGAAAGCGGCGCCCAGCGTGATTTGGCCCGCCAGTTCCTCGGCCCGGTCGGTCAGGCGACGGGTCGTGGTCGCCGCGCGCCAGGCTGCCTCCACCTCGGCGCGGATGTCGTCCAGCGGCGGGGTGGCGGCTGGGATGACCTCGTCCAGGCGCAGGGCCACGACGCCCCCGTCGGCCAGATCGATGATCTCGGGAAAGTCGCCATCCTCCACCGCGCGAGCGGCGGCGCGGAACGCATCGTAGCGCGCGATCTCGTCCTCGGAGGCGGTGGAATGGAGCGTCTCGCCCAATTCCATCTCGGTCTCGCCGACTAGGTCTTCAAGCGTGGCGCCGCCCGCAAGCAGGTCGTCGTAATCGTCTCGCGATGCTTGGATACGGCGACGCGCCGTATCGAGGATCACTTCGCGGGAGAGGTCTTCGTGCACCTCCTCGAACGTGGTCTCCGTTGCATTGAGGATGGCGTTCACGCGGTAGAGCGCGGGGCCCAAAGAGGTCTCAATCGGGCCGACAAGACCAGGCTCCGCCAATCCGAAGAGCGCTTCGGCCTCTGTCGCGGACAGGTCGGCTTCTGCCAGTTCGCCCTGGTCGACATCGGCCAGGGTCAGGCCCCGTTCCTCCACCAGCGCGTCGAAGGTGGTCTCACCTGCATCGATTGCGGTACGGGCAGCGTCGGCGGCGGCGTCATCCGCGAAGGCCAGGCGTTCGGCCAGGACGCGGGCGGGCTGGCGATAGCTGTCGATCCGGGCCTCGTAGGTCTCGCGCAGCTGCGCCTCGTCCACCTCGATGCTGCCCGCCAGTCGGTCGGGCGTGATCCAGGCATAGGTGATGCGCTTGCGCTCCGGCGCCTCGAAGCGCAGCTGATTGTCGTCATAGAAGCTTTGAAGATCGTCCTCGGATGGGGCCAGCGGTCCGGCCGACAGATCGGACGGTGTCACCGGCGCGAAGGTCAGATCGCGGGTCTCGGCCACCCAGCGGACCAAGCGGTCCACCATCTCATCCGGGGCCGATGCCCCCGCGGTCACCGCCCGCTGCAAGAGCGCTTGCGCCGCGTCCTGCCGGATCTCGGCTTCGAATTCCCGCTCGCTCAGACCCACTTGCCGCAATGCGAAAGCATAGCCCTCCCGGTCGAAATCGCCTGCAATGCCGCCGAAGGCTGGGTTCGCGCGGATCTCTGCGGCCACGGCGGCATCGCCCACCGAGACGCCGATCTGCCCGGATTCGTGGGCCAAAGCCGCCCGGGCGAGAAGGCGGTCCATGACTTGCCGATCCAGTCCGAAAAGCTGCATCTGTTGGACCGTCAGCGCCTGTCCGGTCTGTTGCTGGATGCGGCGCTGCTCTACCTCTAAGGCGCGGGCGTAATCCTGCACCGTGACGTCCTCGTCGCCCACCGTGGCAACGCTTTGGAGCGAACCGCCGAAGCCGCCGATACCGAAACCTCCCAGGGCCAGGATCAAAAGACCTAGGACCAGCCAGACGGCTAGGTTGCCCTTCTTCTTGCGTCGTTCCTCGGCCATGCTGCTCCCTCCCGCTCGGGTCGGGGGTTGATAGGCGCGGGCGGGGGCGGGGGCAAGCGCGTCAAAGGCCGTTCCGGGTCACATCGGCGAGACGCTCGAAGAGCGTCGCAATCCCATCCCTATCGGCATTGGCGAAGGCGATGCGCAGGCTGGCTTCGGCCAGGCCCGATCCGCCATCGGAGGCCAGCGGCCCGAACATCGTGCCGGGCAGGACCAGCAGCGCGGCCCGCTCCACCAGTCGTTTGGCTACCACGTCGGAGGCCGGGTCGAAGGGATGGCGCACATAGGCGAAATAGGCGCCGCAGCCCAGAAGACCCCAGTTGGGCAGGCCCGCGAAACCGGTATCCATAGCAGCCCGGCGGGCCAGGATCTCGCGCCGCTCGCCCGCCAGCCAGTCGCCCAGGTTCTCCATCCCCCAGAGCGCGGCATGCTGGCCCAGCTGGGCCGGGCAGATGGTGACCGTGTCGAGCCATTTCTCCACTTCTCGCAGCCGCGCGGGGGCGGCCACCATCGCGCCCACCCGATGGCCGGTGAGGCGATAGGCCTTGGAAAAGGAATAGAGCTGGATCAGCACGTCATCCCAATCGGGGTCGGCGAACAGATCATGGGGCGCGCCGTCGTGGCTGTGAAAATCGCGATAGGTCTCGTCCACGATCAGGGCGAGGCCACGCGCGCGGGCCAGATCGCGGAACGCCGCGAGCGTTTCGGCGGGGTACTCCACGCCGCCGGGATTGTTAGGCGTGACCAGGACGATGGCGCGGGTGCGCGGGCCGATCAGGGCCGCCGCCGCCTCCGGGTCGGGGACAAGGTCGGCGCCGGTCTGAAGAAGGCGCGCGCCGATCCCCTCCATGTCCAGCCACATCTTGTGGTTGAAGTAGAAGGGCAGGGGCAGGATCACGTCGTCGCCCTTGCCCGCCAGGGTCGAAATGGCCGCCGCGAAGGCCTCGTTGCAGCCCGAGGTGATCGCCACCTGCGCGGCCCGGACGGTGCCGCCATAGGCCGCACTCCAATCCCGCGCCACCCGGTCCCGTAAGGCGGGCAGGCCCAGGACCGGTCCATAGAGATGGGCTGATGGGTCGGTCAGCACGATCTCCGACATGGACCGCAGCAACGCCTCGGGGGGTGGGTCGGCGGGCGCGGCCTGGCTGAGATTGAGGAGCGGCTTTTCGGCTGAGAACGCCGCAGCCTCAATCCAGCGCCGTGCCTCCATCACCGGGGGCGGCGCGGTTCCGGCCAAAGCGGGGTTCAGGGGGCTGGCCATGGGCCGGACGTCCTCAGAACGGGATCTCGTCATCCATGTCGGCGGGGCCGCCGTAATCGCCCTGGTTGCTGCCGCCGTAATTGCCGCTGCGGTACTCACCGCCGCTATCCCGGCCACCGCCACCGTAATTGCCGCCATCCCCGCCGCCGCCTTCGCCACGGCCGTCGAGCATCGTCAGTTCGGAGCGATAGGGCCGCAGCACGACTTCGGTGGAATAGCGATCCTGGCCGGACTGATCCTGCCATTTGCGGGTTTCCAGCTGCCCCTCGATATAGACCTTGGAACCCTTGCGCAGATATTGCTCGGCCACGCGCACTAGCGGTTCGGAGAAGATGGCGACGGAATGCCATTCCGTCCGCTCCTTGCGTTCTCCGGAATTCTTGTCACGCCAGTTCTCGGAGGTGGCGATGCGCAGGTTGCAGACTTTGCCGCCATTCTGGAAGCTGCGGACCTCAGGATCGCGCCCGAGATTGCCGATGATGATGACCTTGTTGACGCTGCCGGCCATGCCGCCTCTCCCACTGTGCTGATCTCTTCGCCGGCAGAGAAGCCGGAGCAAGGTTAACTAACCGTTCACAGGGGAGAGGGAAAGGCGAGGCGAGTGGCAAAATCGAGGGCCTCAGACTTGGCGGGGCGTCCTCGGTCGTCTAGGGTCCGCCGCGCGGGCGATCCGGAGAACCGGGCGCTTACTGGGACGGGAGAGACGGCATGGCACCGAATGTTTTCGGCGGCGCAGTGATGCTGGTGATGTCGATGACGCTCATGCCGCAAGATGCGGTGGGGCAGACCTTTTCCTCCAAATCCCGGACCGACCTGTTCCAGTCCCAGACCCGGTTGCTGGACCGTCGGCTGAGCAAACAATACGCCCATTCGGATCGTTTGCGTCCGGTCTCGCCGGATGTCACGCGCGTTCCGGCCTATGACGGTTCGCGCCGGTCGGAATGGTTGGAGACGGCCCGTGCCGCTGCCCGGCGCCACGGTGTGCCAGAGGACCTTTTCCTGCGCCTGGTGCGACAGGAATCGGGCTGGAACCCGAGTGCCCGAAGCCATAAGGGCGCGCTGGGTCTAGCGCAGTTGATGCCGGGTACGGCGCGTCGGTTGGGTGTGAACCCGAACGATCCGGCCCAGAACCTGGAGGGCGGCGCGCGCTATCTGGCGCAGCAATATCGCCGGTTCGGAAATTGGCGCCTCGCGCTTGCCGCCTATAATGCCGGTCCCGGCGCGGTGGAGCGCCATGGCGGCATCCCGCCCTACCGCGAGACGCAGAACTACGTGCGGGCGATCCTGGGGAGCTAGGGTTCATGCGGGAAGATCGCATGGAAGTCTATTCGGATCAGAAGAACGCGGTGGTCATCCGTCATCCGGATCGCCGTTTTCCTGGCATTCTGATCCAAGGCGACACACTGCATCAATTGTGTGCGCAGGCCGACCAAGGCCTTTCCATGCTCGATCCGACCTCCGACGCATTCAAAGAACTGAATAGCGTCCGCAACGCTCTCTGGTCGCTGAAGTGTCACTATAAGGATGTCTTGGTCGCGCATGACATCGGCATGCCGTTCTCGGAACAGTAGATCGGGTCGTCGAGCGATCCTCTCCCATCGTCGGCAGGATCGTCAGATCGGCAGCGACAAGGTCGCCTTCTCGGTCGTCACGACGATATTGGTCCGGAAGCGGCGGATATTGTCGTCGCGCAGGAAGGTGCGACGTGTGAAGGCTTCGTAATCCTTGATGTCGCGGGCCACGACGGTCAGGACGAAATCCACTTCGCCCGCCACGCAATAGACCGATTGCACATTCGGGTCGGCCGCCGCACGGCGCTTGAAGGCGTCGACCCGGTCCAGCCGGTCCCGCTCCAACTCCACCAGCACGATGGCCGTGATGCCGAAGCCCAGCTTTTCCGGGTCCAGCACCGCAACCTCGCCGCGGATCAGCCCGTCTTCCCGCAATCGTCGCAGCCGCCGCTGGACCGAGGCGGTGGAAAGGCCCGTTGCCTCCGAGAGCCGGGCGACGGATGTGCGCGCATCCCGTTGCAGCATGTCCATGAGGCGATGATCGCTGGCATCCATGATCGGCTCCTATCGCATCGAGATTACTTTTAAGATGAATAGATCATAAATTCCGAGAAACCGCACTTTGTCGATCATCCGGACACCGCTAGACCGATCTGGATGTTGCTATCAGGCCTCCGACACGGCGCCCTCGCCATCCTGCCCCTCGCCTTGGGAGCGGCTGCCTATGGCTTCGCGTTCGGCGTCTTGGCCGGTCAGGCGGGATTCGATGCGCTGCAGGTTGCGATCATGGGTGGGATCGTCTTCGCAGGCTCCTCCCAGATCGTCGCGGTGGAGCAGTACGCGGCCGGGGCCGGGCTGCTGGGCGCAGTGCTGGCCGGTGCCGCACTGAACCTGCGGTATGTCGGTATCGTCGCGGCCTCTGCCCCGCTCGTGCAGGACTGGCCGTGGCATCTGCGGCTTTTCGCGCTGCATATGGCCACCGATGAGAATTTCGCGCTGACCTTGGCTACCCGGCGCCGCGACCCGGCGGTGGGCGGGGCCTTCCTGCTGGGCTCGGGGCTGATGCTGATGGCCGCTTGGATCGCAGCCACCGGGGCGGGCGCAGTCTTGGGCGCGGCACTGCCCGATCTGGAGCGTTGGGGGCTGGGCTTCGCCTTCACGGCAGCCTTCATCGCCATGGCGGTGGGACTTTGGCGCGGGCGGGCGGACGCACCGCCGTGGGGCGTGGCCTTTGCGGTGGCGATTGCACTGAAACTGATGGGTCTGGCCTCCGCCTGGGCGATCGTGGGCGGGGCGATGGCGGGTCTTGCGATCTCCGGGTTGCGGCGATGAGCTTGGAATGGACGCTGATCGCGGCTCTCGCGCTGGTGACGGCGGCGATCCGGGTGACGGGCCTGATCGTCGGCACGCGGCTTAACGGTTCCCGCTGGGCCTGGGTGCTGGACGATCTGCCCGGCCTGATCGTCGTGGGGCTGGTCGGCGCGTCCTTGGCCGATCAGGGTTTGGCGGGTTGGATCGCAGCCGGGGTCGCGCTGGCCATGGCGAAATGGACAGGAAACGTGATCGCCACGATGGCTGCTGGCATGGCGGCCTTCGCCCTTATTAGCTTCTGAGCCCCGTTCCCTGCAGCACCCCATGTTCCATGGCGTAGCGGGTCAGCCCGGCGGTGGAGCTGATGCCCAGCTTGCGCTTGAGGTTCTTGCGATGCGTCTCAACCGTGCGCACGGAGATATCGAGATCGCCCGCCACCTCCTTATTAGAGCGGCCCTGGGCGAGCAGGAGCAGGATCGTCTGCTCGCGCGAGGTCAGAGGCTCCGTCCCGTCGGCGCTGGGCTCCAGCGCGCTTTCGGCGCCGGGGCAGAGATACCGCCCGCCTGCCATGACCACGTCGATGGCGCGCCGGATCTCCTCCGTGGGCTGATCCTTCAGGCAATAGCCCGCGGCACCATGGCGGAGCGCGGTGGCGACATATTCGCGGTTGTCGTGCATCGACAGGATCAGGACGGCGATCTCTGGATGCCGTTCGGCCAGGATCTCCGTGGCGGACAGGCCGTTTACATGCGGCATGTTGAGATCGAGCAGGATGACGTCAGGCTTCAGCGTGCCGGCCTGATCGATGGCCGCCTGCCCGTCATGGAGCGTGCCGACCACCGCGAGATCGTCGTATGTCTCTAGAAGTGCGCGCATACCGTCGGTGACCATGGGATGGTCATCAACGATCAGAATGCGAATGGGGCGGTCCATGGCGCGGTGGCGTAGGCGAGCGCACGCGCCGTGTCCAGCCTTGGCTCTGATCCTACGGCGCCGCATCCCATGCGGATGGCGGAACGGACCGTCGATCTGGTGACCGGACGGAACATCCCGTCACCCGGTGCTTCGGCTCAAGGCGATGGGAACTACCCCGCATTCCTCCCCCGGCGGTTAAGGCGAGCTCTGCCTTCGAGCCCCCGCCCGGGTCCCGGAAGCCGCGCGCTTGCCCCTCTCATTCGGCGGCATGGGCCACAGCGTCGCTTTCCGGGCGCAGCAAATGCGAGAGGGGAACAGCGGCCTCGATCACCGTGCCGCGCCCGCTGGGTCCCGGGCCGATGGTCAGGGTGCCGTCCAGTTGCTCGATCCGTTCTGCCATGTTGCGCAGGCCGAGACCTGGCCCACCGGGCTGGGCGATGCCCCGGCCGTCATCTTCGATCCGCAAGGTCGCACCCCGTCGGTGGCCGAAGACGCGCACAGAGACCCGCGACGCATCGGCATGGCGCTCCACGTTAGTGAGGGCCTCCTGAGCGATGCGGTAGAGCGCGGTCTTGGCCTCGATATCGAGGCGGTTGCGGAAGACGACGGTGCGGAATTCCACAGGCAAACCGGTGCGCGTCTCGAAGTCCTGGCAGAGCGATTGCAAGGCCGGCCCCAGCCCCAGATCGTCCAGCACGCCGGGGCGCAGATCATGGCTGACGCGCCTGACCTCGGCGATGGCATCCTGAAGGCCGTCAATGGCGCCATCCACCGCGTCCCCGGCCTTGGCGTCGCCCTTGGCCGTCAGGCGGCGGGCCAGTTCGAGCCGATAGCGGATGCCTACCAGAAGCTGAGAGATGGAATCGTGGAGTTCGCGGGCCACGCGGCCGCGTTCCTCTTCCTGGGTGTCGAAGACACGCTGGGTCAGGGATTTCAGCTTCGCATCTGCCAGACGGCGTTCACGCACCGTTATCAGAAAGCCGCTGAGGAAGACGAGTAGGATGGCGGCCAGTGCAATGCCCCCGATCCAGGTGAATTGCGCGCGCACCCGTTCGCGCAGGTCGGCACGGGCGGCGACCACCTGTTCCAGCACATCGTCCATGAAGACCCCGGTGCCGATGACCCAGCGCCAATCCTGCAGGCCGATCACGTAGGTCATGATCTCCGCCTCCTCACCGGTGGAGGGCTTGACCCATTCGTAGGAATGGTAACCGGCCCCCTCGCGCGCCAATTCCACCAGGCGGGCGGTGACGGGTGTACCGGCCCTGTCGGCCATGTCCGACCAATCCCGCCCGATCAGCCAGGTCTGGCGCGGGGCGACGAGGTTTCGACCGTCATAGTCATAGACGAAGAAGAACCCGTCCGAGCCATAGACCATGGCCGAAAGGATCTGGGTGACCCGCAGTTTGGCCGCCGCATCGTCGGGCGCTGCATTGCCGTAGAGCGTGATGAAGGCCGTGCGGGCAAGCTGCACGTAATTGCGTAACTCGCGCCGCTTGGCGTCGATCATCATCCGTTCCATCACCGCGATCTCACGTTCGGCGGCGCGTTCCGATTGCCAGGCCATGGCGGCTGCGATGGCGCTGACCGCCAGGATCAGCGGCAGCGTCGCCAGCAGGAACAGCTTCTGGGCATAGGAAAACCGGGGCATGGGAGCCCGATCCTAGGGCCCTCGCCAGTCGATGGAAAGATGTGCGCCGGATGCGAATTTTCGCGTGAAAACTCGGCCCAGCGTCCGTCATTCGGTGACGCGGACATCCTGCATGACGTCAGGGTCTTCGGTCACCGCGCCATTGCGGCCGCCGCCCCGTTTGATCGTGTCCACGATGTCCATGCCGCCGGTCACCTCGCCGATGATGGTGTATTGGCCGTCGAGATGGGGGGCGGGGGCGAACATGATGAAGAATTGGCTGTTGGCGGAATTGGGATCGGCGGCCCGGGCCATACCGATCACGCCACGCTCAAAGGACAGGTCAGAGAATTCCGCCGCAAGGTCCGGCCGGTCCGAGCCGCCGGTGCCAGCCCGGCTCAGATCGCCTTCGGCGCGACCGTGCTGGACGTCGCCCGTCTGCGCCATAAAGCCATCGATGACCCGGTGGAACACGACGCCGTCATAGGCCCCGCTTTCGGCGAGCGCGGTAATCTGTGCCACATGTTCGGGCGCCACGTCCTCAAACAGGTCCACGGTCACCGTTCCGTTGGCCTCTCCGGCGACGTCGATCTCCAGACCCGTGGCAAGGGCTGCGGTGGCGGTGAAGGTTGCAGCGGCGGCAAGGATGATGGGGCGCATAGATGTTCTCCGATGAGGTCGAGGGTCAGCTAGGGGCGCCGACGGGCTTTGTCATGGCCAAAAGGTCTGCAATTGGCGGATGGGCGACGCGCTGCCGGAGGCATTGCCTTTGGCTGCGATGCGGCGTGATGTCTGTAGACGCTGTGCAGCGCCTTATCCGCAAGGTGCCGGTACCGGAGAACGGACCGACGCGCTTTGTCATGTGACACAACGCGACCGTGGCGCCGCGCCTTTGCGTTTCAAGGGCCGCCCGTCCTGGGCGGGCAGGCGGCCCGAATGGCCGCTACGCGTCGGCAGCGACCTTGACCGAGATCATCTGATCCGGGTCGGCGGGTGGCTCGCCACGCGTGATCTTGTCCACATGGTCCATCCCCTCGATCACGCGGCCATAGACCGTGTATTGCCGGTTGAGGAAATGGTTATCCGCGAAGTTGATGAAGAACTGGCTATTCGCTGAATCGGGGTTTTGGCTTCGGGCAGCGCCCAAGGTGCCGCGATCATGGGGAATGCCCGAAAACTCGGCCTTGAGGTCGGGCTTGTCGCTACCCCCGGTGCCTGCGCGGGACATGTTGCCGCCGGACTTGCCGTGTTCCACGTCGCCGGTCTGTGCCATGAAGCCGTCGATGACACGGTGAAAGACGACGCCGTCATAGGCCCCCTCGCGGGCAAGTTCCTTCATCCGTTCGACATGGCCGGGTGCCACATCGGGCAGAAGCGCGATGGTGACGGGCCCGTCCTTCAGCTCAATGATGATCGTGTTCTCTGGATCCTTGATCTCGGCCATCCGGGCCTCCCTTTGGTTCTCGCGCCTGTCTAGGGCGCGGGAACCCGAAGGGAAAGGTCAGACCGCCTCATCCGAATGGCCAGCGCGGTCGCCATAGGGAGCGGTTACGACGCGTTGCCCGTCGGCTTCCAGGGATGTATCGAGGGCGTTCTCGAATTCGATTGTGACGGTGGTGCCGCCGCCCCCTGTGGTGACATGGATAACCCCGTCCAGCCGCGCCACCAGGCCCCGGACGATCTGGGCCCCGAGATTGCCCTCCTGCGGCCAGTTCGCGTTGCCCATGCCGAGGCCGTCGTCGGAGACGGTCAGGCGGATGCGGTCGCCGCCCTGCTGCTTGAGACGGACTTCCACAAGACCCTCGCTGCGCGCCTTGAATGCGTGCTGCAAAGTGTTCGAGAGCAGTTCGGATGTTAGCAGGCCCAGTTGTGCGGCGCGTTCTGTGCGCATGTAGACGGTATCTGCATCGACGCCGATGCGGATGTTACGCCGACCATCGAGCGCACCGACGGTGGCGGCAACCCGGCTCACATATCCCCCGGCCGAAACGACGTCGTATCGCATTTCACCTTGGGCGCCTGGCGGTGTGCTGAACTCATCGTAGAGGAGCGCCAGCGCGTCCACCCGCCGTGCGAGGACCTTATAGCTTTCGACAGGGTCGAGATCGCGCGCCTGCAAGCGGATCATGGAGGAGACCATCTGCAGGTGATTTTTCACGCGGTGCTGCATCTCCTCAAGTTGTGTGTCGAAGCTGCGGGCCGTGCGCTCGGCATCGGGGTCGGCCGGCGTGACCTCGGCCTGGATCCCGACGAAGGCGAAGATCTCGTCATTGTCGTCCTGAACGGGCGCGATCATCAGCCGGTTCAGAAAGGGCGTCCCGTCGGCGCGGTAGTTCGTCAGCGTCACCACGACGGATTCCGGCACCGCGATCGCGTCCCGCAGCGTTTGGACCGCGGGCTGGTCGCGGTCGTCGCCCTGAAGGAACCTGCAATTGCGGCCGATGGCATGGTTTGCCTCATAGCCTGTGACGCGCTCGAAAGCGCGATTCACGTAGATGATGGGATTATCGCTCTTGTTCGGGTCGGTGAGGACCATCGCCAGAGGCAGATCGGCCATGACGGCCTTGCCGCCCTCCAGGAAGGCCTGGGGGTCGTTTGTGTTCATATTCGGGTCCCTGTGGTCGTTCTCGGAGCTCGGGTTCGACTCCGCCACAGGTAGAGTACCGACGATATCTACTCTCGTCACGCGCGAATAAAGTTGCTCGTCGATCTGGACAGACGAGGCTGATGCGCTGGGCGCGCGGTCCGACGGCGCCGCAGTTCAGCCGACCGCGACCCTCGGTCGCGGCCAGGATCGCATTTTCAAGGCCAGGCGGCGCCGCGCGGATCGGCCTCAGACCGGTTTGCCCGCCATATCGTGGAGGTGTGAGACATCGGCGGGGCTCAAGGCCAGAGCCGTCGCGAAGCGTTTCAGGAAGTCCCGCTCGGCCGGGTGATCGGGGTCGATGGCGGTCAAGGCCGCGGCATAGACCTCGGCCTCGTGTCCACGGGGGACATCGCGGGCCAAAGCCTCGGGGTGGATCGGCTCGGACAGGGCGACGTCGATGACCGCGCGGTCCTCGGGCGTGTCCGCCTGGCCCATGATCTCATCCAGCACTGCCCGTTCATCGGCATCGATGACGCCATCCGCGCGAACCGCCTGGCCCATGGCGCGGACCATGATCGCGGCCGTGTCCTCATCCTGAACACCGTCTTCGATGGCGTCCATAGCCTGCGGTTCGGCCCGTCCGGCCAGCGCAGTGCCGCCCGCCATGGCGGCCAAGCCCCCCAGCAGGCCACCGGCTCCCGCGCCGCCCATGCCGGCACCGGCGCCGCCGATGCCCGATCCGCCGGTCAGCGCCCCGAGAAGCCCGCCGATCCCGCCGCCGGAGCTTGCACCGCCCAAGGCGCCTCCAGACCCGGACCCGCCGCCCAAGCCGGACCTTTGCAGCTTGTCTTTCAGACCGGACATGCCGCCCTGTTGCCGGAATGCCTGGTAACCCTTGGCGGCTGCGAAGGCGATGGCCATCCGCATCGCGGTCTTCTTGAGGGACATGGTGCTCTCTCCCGTTGCATCTGACGCTTAGGTAGGTGCTCTGCGCGCGGCTCCAAGCGTCGCGATGCGGGCGGGTGGGGCAACTACGTCGCCCCAGTCCGATGCAGCTGCTGCCGCCTAGTTGTTGGGCAGAAGGTCGGGAATGATCGTCACGATCTCTGGCACGAACCATAGCAGCGCCAATCCGGCCACCTGGATCAGCACGAAGGGGATCACGCCACGGTAGATGTGGCCCGTCGTGACCTCCTTCGGCGCCACGCCGCGCAGGTAGAACAGCGCGAAGCCGAAGGGCGGCGTCAGGAAGGACGTCTGCAGGTTCACCGCAATCATGATCGTCACCCATTTGGGGTCGAATGTGCCGCCATAGATGACCGGCCCGACGATGGGGATGACGATGTAGATGATCTCCAGGAAATCCAGCACGAAACCGAGGATGAAGAGGACCAGCATCACGATCAGGAAGACCGTCAGCTCGTTGTCGAAGCTGCGCAGGAACTGCTGGATATAGTGCTCGCCACCGAAAGAGATCAGGACCAGGTTCAGAAGTTGCGAGCCGATCAGGATGGTGAAGACCATCGACGTCACCTTGGCCGTCTCGCGGACCACCGGGCCCAGCACGCCCGATCGCAGCAGCACCCAGCACGCATAGAGCAGGCCGATGAAGGCGGCGTGGTAGGCGATTTGCGCAATGACCATGGCGATAACATCGGCGGTGGTCGTGGTCTGTAGCCCAGTGCGGAGGTCGAAATTCACCCCGAAGAGCAGCATGATCACCAGCGCGAGGCTGGCCATCAGGATCATGGCGCCTGTGCGGTTCTGATCCTTCAGCTTGCGGTAGGCGGCCAGCATGATCGCGCCTCCCGCGCCCAGCGCGGCGGCCGGTGTCGGGTTGGTGATCCCGCCCAGGATGGAGCCGAGGACGGCGACGATCAGGATCAGGGGCGGGAAGACCACGCGCAGCAATTCGTTCTGCGCCAAGCGGCCGGTGGCGTAGTAGACGCCGTAGAGCGTCACGGCCAGCGGCAGGGTCATCAGCACGAACGTGGTGCCTGAGGATGTACGCGGCCCGATCAGGAAGATGTCGACAAGGAATGCCAGGCCGATCCCGGCGGCGCCAATCAACAGGGGGCGGCCTTCGGCCAGCGGGTTCACGCCGCGCGCCACGGCGAGGACCAGGCCTAGACCCAGGAACAGGATGGCGACGCCCGTGCCGATGGGGGCGGCATTGGTCAGGGCGGCGTTGCGGGCCTCGATCAACTCCTCTGCGGTCAGTTCGCGCGCCGTCTGCACGCCGCCCGCTTCGTCGATGGCCGCCTGCTCGGCCACGGCCATGTCCCAGGCCAACTGGCCGTGAAGCTCGATCATGGCTTCTTGGCATTGCGGAGAGACATTGGTGCGCAGGCTGGCCGCATCGCCCGCCGCGGCATAGCTGGAGACGTTCACCGACTGGTTGCCGATCACACCGGCCAGGCCCAGAACGATGCCGCCGACGATGATGGCCACTGGCACGCCGAGGAACCATGTCAGCGCGTCGTTGCGGGTGATGACGGATCCCACGCCGCCATCCAGTTGGACGGGCGGGGCCTTGGACGGGTTGAAGAGGGCGAAGCCGAACGCATAGGCGCCGTAGAGGCCCGCAAGAAGGATGCCGGGCAGGAGGGCCGCCTGGAAAAGCGTGCCAACCGAGACGACCGCAGGTTCCCCCAGATAGGTCAGCGCGTCCGAGCAGCCGACGGAGGCCGCGCGGCTTTCCTGCGCGGTGGAGTAGATATCGCCCGCCAATGTGCCGAGCAGCACGATCACGATGGAGGGCGGGATGATCTGCCCCAGCGTCCCTGACGCAGCAATCACCCCGGTTGAGAGTTCCGGCGAATAGCCGTTCCGCAGCATGGTGGGTAGGGCCAGCAGGCCCATGGTCACTACGGTCGCGCCGACGATGCCGGTGGACGCGGCCAGGAAGGCGCCCACGATCACGATGGACACGGCCAGGCCACCGGGCAGGGGGCCGAAGACGCGGGCCATGGTCGTCAGCAGGTCTTCCGCGATCTTGGAGCGTTCCAGCGTGATGCCCATCATCACGAACATCAGAACGGCCAGCAGCGTCTCGATGGAGGCGCCCGCGATCACCCGCTCGTTCATGCGGTTGACGATGAAGCTGATATTGCGGTCCAGCGCCTGTTCCCAGCCGCCGGGGAAGAGCGGCTCTTCGATCCGGGGCAGGTCCGGGAAGCGGAAGGTGGAGATGGTGTCCCGCGCCACCCCCTCGGCGATCAGGGCGGCATATTCCGCCGAGCCGGTGTCGATGGCCTGGTGGATCAGGATGCCGGCGCTGTCGAGGGCGGCGATGATCCCGAAGCTGATGACGCCTGCGCCCGCGATGGCGAACGCCACGGGGAAGCCCGACATGATCCCGCCAAAGAGGCAGAGGAACACGATGATGAGACCGACTTCGACCCCGTCCAATCCAAACAGCATGTCTCGTCCCCCGTCGGCCGAATGGGCCTAGTGAATCTCTGCGGCCTTGCTGGCCGTCTCGTCGCCCAGGATATCGCGGTCCAGGTAGCGGCCCGCCGAGATCTCGCCCTCGCGGAATTCCAGCCAGGAGCGCCAGAAGAAGTTGCAGGCCTGTAGGAAGGCGGTCGCCGCGAAGAGCAGGATCAGCACCTTGAACAGGAAGTAGGCGTCGAAGCCGTTGGGGCTGAAGCCGATGGTCTCAACGTTCCAGCGCACCGCCCGCGCCTTCATCTCCATCCGGTCCAGCGGGTCGCTGGCCGAGGTGGCGGGGGTGATCATCGACCGCCAGAAGAAGAACCATGAGAAGAGCCAGATCAGCACCAGCGACGGGATCATGAAGACCAGGCTGCCGACCATGTCGATGGCGCGCTTTGTGCGGTGGCTGACGGCGGAATAGACGAGGTCAACGCGCACATGGCCGCCTTGGATGAAGGTCCAAGCCACGCAGAGGCAGACGACGATGGCGTTATAGAGCTTCAGCTCTTCGGAATACCACGACAGGTCGCGGGTGAAGGTGGCACCGAAAGGGCCCACACTGATCTCCGACACGCGAAAGATGCGTTGCAGAAAGACGATCATGATCTGCTGCAGCACCATCAGAAGGCCCGCCCAGGCGGCAATCCGGCCCACCCAGTTCAACGTGCCTTCCAGCCCCCGCACGACACCCCAGAGAAAGCGCCGCGAAAAATAGCCCGCGACGGTGACAATCAGGAAGATGACCAGGATCACGAAGAAGAGTTCGACCGAGGCGCCATAGTAGATAAAGCGCATCAGGCTGGCCTTTACCTCGATCAGCTCTTCGCCCTCGACGCCGGGCGGATTGAGGCCCCCTGTCCAGGCGAGCCATGTCGATGGATTCAGCAGAGCATAGAAGACGTTGTAGAACGCCAATCCGAGGTTCTTGAAGAACCAGACGATCGCTTCGAGCATGGCGTCCCCCGACTATGCTCCGGGGCGGTGGGTCCGCTCCCGTTGGTGGCCCGGCCCCGTTATGGGACCGGGCGGTCATGTGCGGGCGATCAGCCCAGGATGCGGTCGCGCTGTTCGCGGTACTTGCCCTCGGAGCGCTGGATCCAGTTGGACGACTTGCGCATGGAATCCATAGCGCTCTCGCGGATGCGCGCGAAGAGTTCGTCGCCCATGTTCTCGTCCAAGGTCTCGGACGCGGCGGTTCCCATGGCGTCCCAGACGCTGTCGGGGAACTCGCGGATGGTCACACCTGCTGTCTGCAGCCGTTCCAATGCCGCGCCGTTATTGGAGATGAACTGCGCAAGGCTCCACTGGTGGCACTCGTTCGCGGCGATCTCGATGATCTTCTGATGCGCCGGGCTGAGGTTCTCGAAGACATCGCGGTTGGTGGCCACGGAAAGACCGGCACCGGGCTCATGGAAACCCGCAGTGTAGTAGGTCTTGGTGATCTCCTGGAAGCCGGCCTTCTCGTCGGCCCAGGGGCCGATCCACTCGGTCCCGTCGATGGCACCGGAGGCCAGGGCCTGATACACTTCAGAACCAGGTAGGTTCTGAACCGAGGCACCCATCTTGCCGAGCGCCTGACCGCCGAGGCCGGGCATGCGGAACTTGAGGCCCTGGAAGTCTTCCGGCCCGCTGATCTCGTTGCGGTACCAGCCGCCCGCCTGGGCGCCCGTATTGCCGCCGAGGAACGACTTGAGGCCGAAGATCTGGCCCAGCTCGTCGTGCAGCTCCATGCCGCCCATGTGGTAGTACCAGTTGGCCAGCTCTTGCGCCGTCATGCCGAAGGGCACGGCGGTGAAGAAGGCATAGCCCGGATGCTGACCCACGAAATAGTAGTCGGCGCCGTGATACATGTCGGCCTGACCGGAGGTGACGGCGTCGAACACTTCGAACGCGCCGACCAGCTCGCCCGCGGCCTTCAGGTCCACGGTCAGCGTGCCGTCGGACATGGCCGTGATGCTGTCGGCCACGCGCTGGGCGCTGTCATGCACACCTGCAAGGCCGCGGCCCCAGGTGGTAACCATGGTGAGCGTCTGGTTGCCCTGCGCATAAGCGGGTGCGGCCAGAGCCGCGGCACCGGCAGCGGCACCCGCCCCGATGGTGGAATTCTTAAGGAATGAACGGCGGTCCATTGCATCCTCCCCTACTGTTTTACGGTCGCCCCGCCCTCCCGGCACGGCAACGGCCCCCGGTTCGGGGCGTGCCGCGACACTAGGGATACGGGCCCCGGAGTCAAATACCGGAAAATGCGTAGTTTGAGAGGTCCGGTCGGCGGTGCGTCCCGCCGACCGGGATAACGTCAAAGGCCAATCACGCGGTCCCTCTGGGCGCGGTACGTTCCCTCGGATCGGGAGAGCCAGCCCGACGACGCGGTCATGCTTTCCATGGCCGAATTGTGGATACGCGCGAAAAGCTCGTCGCCCATGTTCTCCTCCGTGACGGCCTGCGCGGCAGCGCCCATCGCGTCCCATACGCTGTCCGGGAACACACGAACCTCTACCCCCGCGCTTTGAAGCCGTTCCAGGGCCTTGCCGTTTTCGGCCAGGAACTGCGCCAGGTTCCAGGCATGGGCCTCGCCTGCAGCGGTCTCGATGATCGTCTGGTGAGCCGGGCTCAGGCTGTCCCAGACATCGCGGTTGGTTGCCAGGCTGTTGCCGGTGCCCGGCTCGTGGAACCCGGCGGCGTAATAGATCTTGGTGATTTCCTGGAAGCCCATCTTCTCGTCGGCCCAGGGCCCGATCCATTCGGTCCCTTCGATCGCGCCGGACGACAGCGCCTGGTAGATTTCGCCACCCGGCACGTTCTGGACCGAGGCCCCCATCTTGCCCAAGGCCTGGCCGCCGAGGCCGGGCATCCGGAACTTGAGGCCCTGAAAATCCTCGGGCGCGTTCATCTCGCGCGCATACCAGCCGCCCGCTTGCACGCCGCTATTGCCCGCAAGAAAGGACTTGAGACCGAAGATCTGCCCAAGCTCGTCGTGCAGTTCCATGCCCCCGGCATGGTGGTACCAGTTCATTTGTTCCTGCGCGGTCATGCCGAAGGGCGTGGAGGAGAAGTAGGCGTAGCCCGGATGCTGGCCGACGAAGTAATAGTCGGCGCCGTGATACATATCGGCCTGCCCGGCGGTCACGGCGTCGAAGACCTCGAACGCGCCGACCAGCTCGCCCGCGGCCTTCAGGTCGATGGTGAGCGTGCCGTCCGACATGGTCGTGATCCGGTCTGCGCAACGTTGGGCCACGTCATGCACGCCCGCCAGACCCCGGCCCCATGTCGTGACCATGGTGAGCGTGCGATTGCCCTGAGCATAGGCCGGCGCCGCCAGCGCAGCGGCCCCGGCGCCCAATGTCGATGTCGTCAGGAAAGAACGGCGGTCCATGTTTTCGATCTCCCTCGCTATGGAACACTCCGCATGTCGCGGCGGGCGCATATGGAGGGCGCCCCGCTGGACGCTAGGAAGGGTCCGTTCGGGGTCGAGCGTTGGGTCGCGCTTTCCGGCTGTCGATCGGGTCGGCCCCCGTCCGGTGGGCGGCAGGGGCCGAATATTTAGCCTTTGTGGTGGACTTTTTGGCGCCCGTAGATCGGCGTCTCGATCCCTTCCATCCGCGCCTTGAGCTGGAGGGCCAGATAGAGCGAGTAGTGCCGCGACTGGTGCAGGTTGCCGCCGTGGAACCACAGACCGTCTTGCTGGGTGGGTTTCCACATGTTGCGCTGCTCCCCCTCCCATGGACCCGGATCCTTGGTGGTGTCCGAGCCCAGGCCCCAGCACTTGCCCACCTTGTCCGCGACGTCCTGACCGATCAGGTCGGCGGCCCAGCCATTCATGGAGCCGTAGCCGGTGGCATAGACGATGAGGTCGGCGTCGAGTTTCGTGCCATCGTCCAGGATCAGCCCGTCCTCGACCACCTCGGTCACCTGGCCATGGGCTAACTTGATCTCTCCGTCGATGATCAGCTGGGAGGCGCCCACATCGATGTAGTAGCCGGATCCCCGCCGAAGATACTTCATGAAGAGGCCGCTGTCGTCATCGCCCCAGTCGAGCTTGAAGCCCGCCTTCTCCAGCCCCGCATAGAAGTTCGCGTCGCGTTTCTTCATTTCCGCGTAGAGCGGGACCTGGAACTCGTGCAGGATGCGATAGGGCAGGGAGGCGAAGATCATGTCCGCCTTCTCGGTCGTCACGCCCGCATCGACGGCCGCCTCGGAATAGAGCGCGGCGAGGCCCACATCCATCAGCGTCTCGGACCGGACGATATGGGTCGAGGACCGCTGCACCATGGTGACGTCCGCGCCTTCTTCCCAAAGCGCCGCACAAATGTCGTGGGCGGAATTGTTCGACCCCACGACGACCGCCTTCTTCCCCTTCCAGCCTTCCGGTCCGGGATGTTGGGAGGAATGGTGTTGGACGCCCTTGAAGCTGTCCATTCCTGGGAAGTCGGGGATGTTGACCTTGCCCGACATGCCGGTCGCCAGCACCAGCTCCTTGGGATGCAGCGTCACCTCTTCTCCGTCGCGATCCACGACGACAGTCCATTCGCCCTTGGCCGCGTCATAAATGGCGGACTTGCAGGTGCTGCGCGTCCAATAGTTCAGCTCCATGACGCGGCTATACATCTCCAGCCAATCGCCCAGTTTGTCCTTGGGGCTGAAGACGGGCCAGTTCTCGGGGAACTTGATGTAGGGCAGGTGGTCGTACCAGACCGGGTCATGCAGGCAGAGGGACTTGTAGCGTTTGCGCCAGCTGTCGCCAGGCCGGTCGTTCTTCTCGACGATGATGGCGGGGATGCCCAGTTGCCGCAGCCGCGCGCCCAGCGCGATGCCGCCCTGTCCGCCGCCCACGATCAGGGTATGGGGTTGGGTGGTGTAGCCCAAGGTGGCGGCCTCGTCCTCGCGCGCCTCGGACCAGGTCTGGCGGTCGCGCTTGGCACCGTGGGCGACGCCATGGGGGCGGGCGTGACCCTTCGCCTCCTCGTGGCCCTTCAATTCGGTCATGGCGGTAAGCAGGGTCCAGACCTTGCCGTCCTTCAGTCGCACAAGCCCGTCGCCGCGGGCCACATCCGTTTCGAAGGCGATCCAGGCGGTAATGATGCCGCCCTCCTCGGTAGGCATCTCGCCGTCCTGCAGGCGCCAGTTGCGCGGCTTGGTCGTGGCCAATTGGTGTTTGAGCATGTCCTCGACGCCGGACGGTCCTTCCACCGTCTTGATGTTCCAAGTGAACGTCACGAGGTCGCGCCAGTAGCTGTCGTCCAGGAACATCGCTTTGGCGGCGGCGATGTCGCCCGCCTCCAGCGCCGCGCCGAAATCATCGAGAAACGTCTGGGCCTGGTCGGCCGTGGTTGTGTCGAGCATTGTCTCCTCCCTTTCATCCTCCGCCTCGAACTCTGGCGGATGGCGCTGACGCTAGGGAAGAACTATCGGGGCAGAGGCATTGACCTGTTTGGCGATGCGTCCTCGCGACGGGCGGGAGATCGCCGACCAGATCAGTCGCCTGCAAGGAAAGATCGGCTGCTTGGAAGCCTCATCGGTCTCCTGCCTGGCATCGCCGTCGCCGATCCGGAGCTCTGGCGACGGGAATGGGCAGAGCTAGGCTTCGAGATCAATTAAAGCCTGCTCTGGACGGTTGGGACGAAGCAGCCTTCGGTTGTGGATCACCCAGACATGTTTGCCCTTGATCGCAAGACCGCTTGGGCTGCAGAGCGCTTTGGCGTCGGTGATGCCGGTCTTTGGTCAGTGGGCGCGACTGGTCTGGGTCTTATGCGCGCGCACATCACGGGCACACGCGGCCACGACGGACCGCTTGGACCAAACGCAAACGGCCGCCCCGAGGGCGGCCGTCGATCAGGTTGGCAGAGAAGGGTCAGTCGGCAGCGGTGGCGGCAGCCTCCGGTTCCCCATCTTCGACGGGTTGAACCATCAGCGTCGTGTAGGCCGTGACGAGGATCAGGCCAAAAACCACGGCCGCGGCGATGCCGATCAAGGGACCGGCATGGCGCTTTTCCTGTTTCTCAACGTTTGTGTCGGGGGCGCTCATGGCGATCCTCCTGCGGTTGGCGTGCTTGCTGCCCACTCAACCAACCAGGCGTTGAGCGGTTCCTTAGTTGGTTAGTTTCACCAATGCGTGCCGCTTCCGCCCCGCCGAGAGCTTCAGCGGCACTGCCAGCGTTCCCGCATCCAACACGGTGCCCGCATCGGTCACGTTCTCGTCGTTCATTCGCGCGCCGCCCTCCGCGATCAGCCGCTTGGCCTCCTTGCCGGACTTGGCAAGGCCAGAGCGGACGAAAAGCTGCACGACCGAAATGCCTGCTGCTGCTTCTTCGGAGGTCAACTCGACGGTGGGCAGGTCGTCGCCAGCGCCGCCGCGTTCGAAGACCTCGCGGGCCGTGGCCTCGGCGGCGCTTGCGGCCTCGGCCCCGTGCAGAAGAGTCGTGACCTCGTTGGCCAGACGGATCTTGGCCGCGTTGACCTCGGAGCCCTCAAGCGCGCCCAGCCGATCGCATTCGTCGACGGGTAGGTCGGTATAGAGCTTCAGGAACCGGCCCACATCGGCATCGGTCGTGTTTCGCCAGAACTGCCAGAATTCGTAGGGCGACAGCATATCCCCATCCAGCCAGATGGCGCCGCCCTGGCTCTTGCCCATCTTGCGGCCGTCGGACGTGGTCAGAAGCGGCGTGGTCAGGCCGTAGACCTCATGGTCGATGACCCGGCGCGTCAGGTCGATGCCGTTGACGATATTGCCCCACTGGTCCGACCCGCCCATTTGCAGCAGGCAACCATGACGGCGGTTGAGCTCCAGGAAATCGTAAGCCTGCAGGATCATGTAGTTGAATTCGAGGAAGCTGAGGGACTGCTCCCGGTCGAGGCGCGACTTGACGCTCTCGAAGGAGAGCATTCGGTTCACGCTGAAATGCCGACCGATATCGCGGAGAAAGTCGAGGTAGTTCAGCCCGTCCAGCCATTCGGCATTGTTGAGCATGATCGCGTCAGATGGCGCGTCGCCATAGGCGAGGTATCGGTCGAAGACGCGCTGCATCCCCGCGATGTTGGCGTCGATCTGCTCGGGCCCCAGCAGCGGGCGTTCATCCGACCGAAAGGACGGATCGCCCACTTTGGTCGTGCCGCCGCCCATCAGCGTGATCGGCTTATGGCCGGTTTTCTGCAGCCAGCGCAGCAGCATGATGTTCAGCAAGTGCCCCACATGGAGCGAGGCCGCCGTGGCGTCATAGCCGATATAGGCGGGCACCACCCCGGCGCAGAGGGCGTCGTCCAGGCCCTGCAGATCGGTGCAGTCGGCCAGGAAGCCGCGCTCGATCAGGATATGCAGGAACTCCGATTTGGGCTGGTGGCTCATGGGGCTTTCGGTCCATTTCTGACAGGGTCCCGCTCTAACGTGGGGGGTCGCGAAGGGAAAGAGGATGGAACCGCTCCGCGCCGTCGGCACCATGTCCGGCACGTCGCTCGACGGGGTCGACGCAGCAGAGATTTGGACCGATGGCGAGACGATCCATCGGTTCGGGCGGACGGCCTATCGCGACTATTCCGACGGCCAGAGGGCGGTTTTACGCGCGGCGCTGGGGCTTTGGCAGGGGGAGCCGGGCGTGGCGCAAGCCGCGCAAGTGGTGGAGGACGCGCATCTCGACCTTCTGCGTGGTTTTCCCGAGGCCGTCCTTGTCGCGTTCCACGGCCAGACGCTGGCCCATGATCCGGCGGGCGGGCGCACCCACCAGGCCGGCGATGGCGCCCGGCTGGCGAAGGAACTGGGGCGCCGTGTCGTATGGGATTTTCGGAGCGCCGATGTGGCCTTGGGTGGGGAGGGCGCCCCGCTGGCCCCTGCCTTTCACCACGCCTGCGCCCGCTGGATCGGCGCGGAGGCGCCGGTTGCATTCCTGAACCTCGGCGGGGTCGGAAATCTGACCTGGGTCGACCCCGCGAAGGCGGATATGGCGGAGGAGGGGGCGCTGCTGGCTTTTGACACGGGACCAGCGAACGCCCCGATCAACGATCTCTGTCAGAGGGTTTTGGGCAAACCTTACGATCGCGATGGGCGCCTGGCACTGGAGGGCATTGCCGATGGCGCGCTGGTGGCGGAAGTAATGCAGCATCGCTACTTCTTTCGATTACCCCCCAAATCATTGGATCGAGACGATTTTGCGGAGGTTGGCGCGGGGATCGGTGCGCTGCGCCTCGCCGATGCGGTCGCCACCTGGGTCGCGGTCATCGCGGCCAGTGTCGATCACGCGTTGGATCAGTGCCCGACGCGCCCGACCGCCTTGCTGGTGACCGGTGGCGGGCGGCGCAATGCGGCGATCATGGCGGCGTTGCGCGCGATCCATCCCGCGGCCGCACCCGTGGAGACGGTCGGCTTGAACGGAGACATGCTGGAGGCACAGGCCTTCGCGTATTTGGCTGTGCGCGTCCGGCGCGGGCTTGCCACCAGCTTTCCGGGGACGACCGGTGTTGCTGCAGCGGTGGGTGGCGGACAGGTCAGCGATCCACCGGGCGCGGTGGACTCCGTCCCCGGACACGCTAGACACCAGTCTAGGCGGCGGCTAACCGGTCTCCGTTAGCGTTAACACTCCTGAGGAGGCCCCATGGTATCCCGCACGATCCCCGTGGACGTCTTCGACCTCGTCCTGTTTGGGGCAACCGGCGATCTGGCGAAGCGCAAGATCATTCCGTCGCTCTATCGTCGTTTCGTCGCAGGCCAGATGCCGGAAGAGGCGCGGGTGATCGGCGCGGCCCGGTCCGATCTTTCGGATGACGATTTCCGCAAGCTCGTGCGCGAGGCTATCGGAGAGTTCGTCTCGGAGGCCAAAAGAGACAAGGATACGATTTCCACCTTCTGTGCGCGATGCAGTTATATCGCCATCGACGCGAAGGGGGACGGGGGCTGGAAAGAGCTGAAGAAATCCGTCCGGGACGATGCGATCAAGGCCTTCTACTTTTCCGTCGCCCCCTCGATCTTCGGCACGCTGGCGGAGAAATTGCGGTCCCACGGCATTGCTTGCGAGAATTCGCGCCTTGTCGTGGAAAAGCCCTTCGGCGTGGACCTGGAAACGGCGCAGCAGTTGAACGACGATCTGGCGGCCAGTTTCGACGAGACGCAGATCTATCGCATCGACCACTTTCTGGGAAAGGAGACCGTCCAGAACCTCATGGCGGTGCGGTTCGCCAATGTCCTCTTCGAGCCGCTCTGGAACGAGCGCTATATCGACCACGTTCAGATCACGGTCGCCGAGACGGTGGGCGTCGGCGGACGCGGCAGCTACTATGACACCTCGGGCGCCATGCGCGACATGGTGCAAAACCATCTGATGCAATTGCTGTGTCTCACCGCGATGGAGCCACCAAGTCAGTTTGAACCCGATCGTCTGCGCGACGAGAAGCTCAAGGTGATCCGCGCGTTGGACCCTGTGTCATTGGAAGACGTGGTCCGCGGCCAGTACAAATCCGGCGAACACGGTCCGTCCTACCGCGAAGATGCGGAGAACGAAGACAGCAATACCGAGAGTTTCATCGCGCTGAAGCTGGGCATCTCCAACTGGCGCTGGAAGCACACCCCGTTCTACCTGCGGACCGGCAAGCGCATGACCAAGCGCCTGTCGGAGATCGTCATCCAGTTCAAGGAGACCTCCCATTCCATCTTCGAGCGCGACGGGACCAGCCAGGCCAATGCCCTGACGATCCGGCTGCAGCCCGATGAGGGGATGGATCTGTCGGTCACCATCAAAGAGCCGGGGCCGGGAGGGATGCGTCTAACCACTGTGCCGCTCGACATGACTTTCGCCGACGCGCTGGGCTCCGACGAGGAGATACCCGACGCCTATGAGCGTCTCATCATGGATGTGATCCGGGGCAACCAGACCCTGTTCATGCGGGGGGACGAGGTCGAGGCCGCCTGGGCCTGGACCGATCCAATCATCGAAGCCTGGGAAGCGCGGGGCGACCGGCCGCATCAGTACGCCCAAGGCTCTAGCGGACCGGAGGAGGCGCTGATGCTGCTCCATCGCGATGGCCGCCGCTGGCGCGATCTGGACGGCTGAGATGGAGCTTCGCACCTATCCCGACCGCGAGATGCTGGCCATGGGTCTGGCAAAGACGCTGTCCTCCGCGCTCAAGAACTGTCTGACGGTCCACGACCATGCCAGCCTTTGCGTGCCTGGCGGGACCTCACCTGGCGAGACGTTCTCCATCCTGTCGGGCAGCGATCTGGATTGGTCCCGGGTGCACGTCTTCCTCAACGACGAGCGATGGGTGCATCCAGATAGTGACCGCTCCAACACGCGCCTTCTTCGAGAAAGTTTTTTCGTGGGCCGCGCCCGGCGGGCGGTGAGCATACCGATGATTACTGACGCGGCGACTCCGGAAGAAGGTATTCCGGAGTTGACCACCTATCTCACCCCAGAACTTCCGATTTCCGTCCTGCTCCTGGGCATGGGCACGGACATGCACACGGCGAGCCTGTTTCCGGGCGCCGACCGGTTGGAGGAGGCCATGGCCGATGATGCGCCCATTCTTGTCCCGATGCGGGCCGAGGGCGCGGGGGAGCCGCGCGTCACCCTGTCTCGCCGGGTCCTCGCCACGGCGATGGAGACCCATATTCTGATCATGGGCGACGAAAAACGCACCGTCCTGGAGCGCGCCGGCATGGCCGATCCCATGGAGGCGCCCATCGCGGCGTTCCTCAAGGACGCCTTGGTTCATTGGGCGCCCTGAGGAGGCAAGGATGACAATCTGGGACGGCATCGCGAAGCTGAAGGACCATAGGGGCGGGGTCATCCGGACGCTTCTGGAAGACGACCCGCGCAACGCGCGCCTGACCATCGAGGCCGGACCTTTCCTCTTTGACGCGTCGAAGACGGCGATCACGGGGGCCGCCCTCGACATCCTGCTGACCATGGCCGCGGAGATACCCAAGCGTCGCGAGGCGATGTTCACCGGGACCGCGATCAACGAGACCGAGGGCCGCGCGGTTCTCCACACCGCACTGCGCGCCGGGCCGAAGGCCGAAGTGGCCGTCGATGGGGTGGATGTCATGCCGGGTGTTCGGCAGACCTTGGCTCGGATGGGCGCCTTTGCCGACGATGTGCGGGCAGGGCGGTTCACCGGAGCCGGGGGGCGGATCACGGATGTGGTCAATATCGGTATCGGCGGCTCCGATCTTGGCCCGGCCATGGCCACCCTTGCGCTGGCACCCTTCCATGACGGGCCAAGCTGTCATTTCGTCTCCAATGTGGACGGGGCCGATTGGGCCGAGACGGCCAAGGGGCTCGATCCGACCACCACGCTGGTCATCGTGGCCTCCAAGACGTTCACCACGATCGAGACCATGACCAATGCCCGTACCGCTTGGGATTGGATGGCTGATGCGGTCGCGGACCCTGCCGCGCAGTTCGCGGCCCTCTCCTCGGCGACCGAGAAGACCGGCGAATGGGGGATCGACCCGGCCCGCGTCTTCGGGTTCGAGGATTGGGTGGGCGGTCGCTACTCCGTCTGGGGGCCCATCGGCCTGTCTTTGATGCTGGCCATCGGCCCGCGCAACTTCGATGCGTTCCTAGCCGGCGGGCGGGCCATGGATGAGCATTTCCGAACGGCGCCGCTGGCCGAAAACCTTCCGGTTCTGCTGGCGCTTGTGGGTCTCTGGCACCACCAGGTCTGCGGCTTCCCGACCCGGGCCGTCCTGCCCTATGACAATCGCCTGACGCGGCTGCCCGCCTATCTGCAGCAATTGGAGATGGAGAGTAACGGCAAGGGCGTCACCATGGATGGCGCCGAACTGGCCGGTCCGGCCGGGCCGGTGGTCTGGGGGGAGCCGGGGACCAATGGCCAGCACGCCTTCTACCAGCTGATCCACCAGGGTCGCACCCCGGTCCCCTGTGAGTTCATGGTGGCGGCCCAGGGTCATGAGCCCCTGCTCGATCACCACCACCGGCTGCTCATCGCCAATTGCCTTGCACAGTCCGAGGCGCTCATGCGTGGCCGGACCCATGAAGACGCGAAGGCGAAGATCGCCGATAGCTTCGAGGGCGCCGAGTTGGAGCGCCAGGCCGCCCACCGCGTCTTCCCCGGCAACCGGCCCTCAACGACCCTGATCTATCCGCGCCTCACGCCCGAAGTGCTGGGCGGGATCGTCGCGCTCTATGAGCACCGTGTCTTCGTCGAGGGCGCGATGCTGGGCATCAACAGCTTCGACCAATGGGGCGTCGAACTGGGCAAGGAATTGGCTACGGCCCTCGGCCCGCTGGTGGAGGGCGCCGACGCATCGGGCAAGGATGCGTCCACCCAGACCTTGCTCCGGCATTTACAGACCTGGCGCGGCTGATCTGCTCCGGACGTGGACTGCATCTTCTTCTTGGCTAAAATATCCTCGAGGGGGTCTGAGGGAGCGACGCTTCCCCCAGCTGCACCGCCCAAACCAGCGCCTTGGGCCGCTTACTCCCCCTCCGCCGTCGCCCCATCGGTTCGGAAGACCTCCCGATAGCGCTCGGGAAGCGCTTTCCGCGTCACGAAATCCTGCTCCATCAGACAGATGACGGCATGGCCCGCCGCGTGGCGTCGACCGTCGTGCCAGACACCGTATTCCATCGTGAAGGACGTGCGCCGATAGGCCCGCACCCGGCCGGCAACGATATAGACATCCTCAAGGTGCAAAGGCGCGAGGAAATCGACGCCCACCTGCTTGAGCACGAAGACCGGCCGGTCGGCGCTACCCGCGTAATTACTCAAGCCGGTGGCGCGGAAGTAAGCGATCCGGAACGTCTCGAACCAGCTCAAATAGACTGCGTTGTTGACGTGATCGAGGACGTCCAACTCCCGAAACCGGACCCTGTCGGCTTGTCCGATCCGGAAGGGCGCGGGCACGCCTTCTGCGCGTAAAGCCTCCGCGTCGAGCGGCGTCAGAAGCGCGGGCATCAATCGTCGTCGTCGTTATCGTCGGAGCGCACACCGCAATTACGATCGTAAAAAGCGCGCTGGCCCGCCGTCTCATTGGGGAAGGTGGCACGGGTCCAGGCGACGGCGCGCTCTGCACTGAAGGCAATCTGATCGGTGAGCCCGTCTTCCCCAACGATCCGCTCCACCCTGCCGCCGGGGAAGCGGATGCGCAGGCTGGTCGTAAAGGTGCTGCCGTTGACCTGTGTGTTGCATCGCAGGACAACGAAATCCGCCGCTGCGGGCGCTGGTAGGGTGAGAGCGAGAAGAAGCAGGACGCGCATGGCGGTGAGGTAACGCGCGGATCGTGCGAAGCAAGAGGCCGTTGATGCTTCTGTTGGAGCGGGTAACGGGAATCGAACCCGTAACTTAAGCTTGGGAAGCTCGCGTGATACCTTTTCACCATACCCGCGCTCCGGCCTCGGGGCGTAGGCCCTTCGCCTGGTGGGGTCAAGCACGGTCCTTGCAGTGGCGCGTGGCTTGGGCGAAAGCGCCGCAATGACACCCGCCGCCCGGATACAATCCGCAATCGAGATCCTTGACCGCATCTTCGCCGGAGAGGCGGCGGAGCGCGCGTTGACCGCTTGGGCCCGGGCCAGTCGCTTCGCAGGCTCCAAGGACCGTGCCGCCATTCGCGACCATGTCTTTGATGCCTTGCGGCGCTTGCGCTCTGCCGCCTGGCATGGCGGTCTGGGCGAAGCCCGTTTCGGCGATCTGAAGGGCCGGGCGGTCATGGCCGGGCTGCTGTCGGGCCAAGGAAGCGATCCAACCGCCTTGTTCGACGGAAGTCGGCACGGCCCGGCGCCGCTTGCCGCGCCTTTGCCAAAGCCGCAGATACCGCCCCGTGCCGTGGCTCTCGATTGTCCCGACTGGTTGATGGCGCCGATGAACGAGAGCCTCGGTCCACAGACGGACGCCGTCTTGGAAGCGCTGCGCCACCGGGCACCGGTGATCTTGCGGGCCAATCTCGCCCAAACCACAGCGGCGGAACTGATCGACCGGTTCGCGGCGGACGGGCTCCGCGCTATGCCCCATGCTGCCGCACCTTCTGCCATCGTGGTGGAGGGTGCGCCGCGCGGCCTTACCACCCATTCCGCCTACCTGGAGGGTGCATTCGAAATGCAGGATGCCGGGTCTCAAGCGCTGGTGGATCGATTGCCGCTGGTGCCCGAAGGACGGGTTCTGGACCTATGCGCCGGCGGTGGCGGCAAGACCCTGGCGCTGGCGGCGCGTGGGCAACGCGACCTCATGGCCCACGATGCGGAGCCGGCCAGGATGCGCGATCTTCCGGTCCGCGCTGCACGGGCCGGAGCGGCGATCGCCTTGTCCGAGCGCCCGGAAGAAGAGGGTCTTTTTGCCGGGGTCATCGCGGATGTGCCCTGTTCCGGCGCCGGAAGTTGGCGCCGGGCGCCGGAAGCGAAATGGCGTCTCGCGCCGGAACGGCTGAAGCAACTTACGGCATTGCAGGACGATATCCTCGACCGGGCTGTCGCCCTCGCAGAGCCCGGCGGTTGGATCGCCTATATGACCTGCTCCCTTCTTCGGATCGAGAACGAGACCCGTGCCGACGCGGCCATGGCCCGACACGATCTCCTGCTTGAGGATCGCTGGTCCTGTACGCCGCTCGATGGCTGCGACGGGTTCCATCTGAGCCTGCTCCGCAAGCCGTAGGCGCCGCGCAGCTTAACGTGCTAACCTTCCATTAAGCCCCCGTTAAGGATTGTGGCGGATAGCTATGCCCCACGATTCTAGAGCAATGGCCGGGGACCGGATCCGACCCGCCGGAAGGAGAGAGCCTTGAGCGACACCGCGACCCTTCTTCGCAGGCTGCGGAACGGCTCTGCGATCATAGCGCTTCTGGCTTTTGTGGGCGTGGGCGTCGCCTTCTTCCTCGATTTCGGTCCGTCACTTTCGATCCTGATGGGGGTCGTCGCCAGCATGCTGGCAATCCTGGTTGCGATCCACGTGACCGCGATTGCCATGCGGGTCGCGTCCGAGCATCGGATGCGGGCGATCATCGGTTTTCTGGAACACGACACCGCCCCCGGCTTCTGCACCGATGAGGATGGGCGCATCTTTTCGCAGAACCGCGCCGCGACCGAACGCTTCGGGGATCGTGATGGGGCAACGATGACGCGGGCGCTCAACACGCTCTTCGCCAATCCCGAGGCTGTGGTTCACAGGCTGCAGATCGCGGTCCAGGGTCAAGCCACCACGCGGGAAGAGGTTGTTACGCGGAAAGGCCATGTTCGTGTCGCGATCCACCGCATTCCGGGCGGCTATCTCTGGCGGCTTGAGGATATCGTCGACAAGTCGAGCCGGGCGGCCGACGGAATCGGATTGCCGATCCTCACCTTCGGCGCGTCGGGAACGATCCTGTCGATGAACGAGGCCCTTCGACACGCCGTGGGCAAGCGGGTCAAACGGCTGCGCGACCTGTTCGAAGAGGTGCCGCTTGAAAACGGCTCGGTAAACCGGATAAAGGTCAAGGACGGTCTCCAGCCCGTCCGCGTGATCCTGTCGGATCCGGTCAACAACCGACAGGAAGCCTATGTCCTGCCCGCGGGCGAGGGACATGACGACCGGGTCGGTCTGGACGTTCTGCCGGTGGCGCTGATCCGGCTGGACGCAGAAGGTGCGGTGATCTCCGCCAACAAGGCCGCGCGTGACCTTCTGCCGATCGCGGGTAAGGAGGCGGAACCGCGGCTTTCCGCAATGGTGGAAGGGCTGGGCCGATCGGTCCGTGAATGGATCGCAGAGGCGGCGTCCGGCCGTGGCCTCTATCGCCCCGAAGTGGTGCGCGTGACCGATGCGGCCGAGGAGACGTTTCTGCAGATCACCCTCAGCCGTCCGCTGGACGGTGACGGAGGTCTGATTGCCGTGCTCAACGATGCGACCGAGCTGAAGACGATGGAGGCACAGTTCGTCCAAAGCCAGAAGATGCAAGCCATTGGTCAGCTAGCGGGGGGCGTCGCGCATGATTTCAACAATCTTCTGACCGCGATTTCGGGCCATTGCGATCTTTTGCTTCTCCGGCACGACGAGGCCGATGAGGATTATGCCGACCTCATCCAGATCACGCAGAATGCCAACCGGGCTGCGGCGCTGGTCGGCCAACTTCTGGCCTTCTCGCGTAAGCAGACGTTGGAGATGCAGCAGGTCGATCTGCGCGAAACGCTGAGCGACCTGACCCATCTACTCAACCGCCTGGTGGGCGAGCGGACCGAGCTACGGCTGGACCATGATCCGGCGCTGATCCCGATCCGGGGCGACCGTCGCCAGTTGGAACAGGTTCTCATGAACCTCGTGGTCAATGCGCGGGATGCCATGCCCGATGGCGGCAAAATCCTTGTTGAGACGCGGTGCCGGTACCTTGAACGCCCGATGACGCGCGACCGCGCGACCGTCCCCGCGGGGCAATATGTCGTGGTCAGCGTGACCGATGAGGGTTGCGGGATCCCGCGCGACAGTCTTTCGCGCATTTTTGAGCCGTTCTTCACGACCAAGCGACCAGGCGAGGGCACGGGGCTCGGCCTCTCGATGGTCTATGGTATCGTCAAGCAATCCGGCGGGTTCATCTTCTGCGACAGTACGGTGGGCGAGGGGACGCGGTTCAGCCTGTTCTTCCCCGCCGATCTGGACGAGTCGCGTCTGAGCAGCCGCGATGGCACCGATGCTATTCTGGCGCCTGCCCTGCATGCGATCACGACCACCAGTGCCGACAGTGGCCTCGAGCAGGCCGCCCCGTTAGGAGAGCCGCCGCTTCGTCTGCCAGAGCCAATGGAAGCAACGGCGGCCCAGCTTCCGGCAGCGGATCAGGCCGGGCCGCGCGCTGCCGATCCTTTCGCCGACTTGCCCGACCCCGATCCCTTTGCCGATCTGCCCGCGCCCGATTTAGCTCCGGTTCATGCTGTCGACGCGGCCGCGGAGCCACCCGAAGGTGACGACGTAGTGCTTGGCACGACCCCGGAAGGTCCGGCGCCGGGCGCTGAAGGCGAAGTGGTCGGTGACGTGGCTCCTGCGACCGAAAGCCCGGATGGGAAAAAATCCGCTGTGGAACGTTCCCCAATCCCGGACGTGGCCGACAATGCTGGTGTCGACGCCTATCTCACATCCATATCTGCTGTGTCCTGGAATATTCCCGGCGCACCGGCCATGGATGTCGATGATCCGTCGCCGGGGCCGTCGGACAAGGAGAGGACCGGTGTCTCCCCCGACGGCCCCGAAACGCCGAGGGCGGACGGGCCCGTCGAAGACGATGCGGTTCCGACAACGGCGTCCGACGCGGAACCATCGCTTCTGCCCGTGGAGCCGACCATCGACCAGACAGCGGATGCGGTCCGCGCCCTCGTCGACGACAGAGAGAACGCGGAGTCACCTGCGGATGTTTCGGAGCGGTCGCTGCCGTCCGAAAACGAGGCAGCCTGTGAAAATCCCGAAGACGAAACCGGTGATCTGACGGGCCGGCAGGCCCCGGATATCGGCGACACGCTGGAGCCGGCCTTGCCGCTCTCACCCGCAGAGACGCTGCCAGACCGCTCAGTGCAGGATGCGGCAGGGCGACCGTCTGATCTGTCAGAGGAGATGCCGGCGACCACCACCACACCCGAGACCCCGCGCGATATCGACGCCGAGGAAGCGGTGCCTTCGCTGGACAGCGCCGCCCGATCCATCGATGGGCTAGGTGACGGCCAGGCAGATCAACCGGATGTTCCAACAGATGATGACCAAGCTGCGCACAGCGAACAGGTTCCGCCATTGGTGGAGGGCGCAACCTCGGTACCCGGTTCCCAAAGCGCGGAACCCACTCCGGTGGCATCGGGCATCTCGCCTGCTGAGACCCTGATCCGTGATGCAGAGCGCGTCGCCGAGGAGAGCACGCGCAAGCCAATCGTGCTTTTGGTCGAGGATGAAGCCCCGGTGCGCGCCTTTGCCTCCCGCGCGTTGCGTCTACGCGGCTGCACGGTCCTTGAAGCGGCCAATGCGGAGGACGCTTTGGAAACGCTCATGGACAGCGATCTCAAAGTCGATCTCTTCGTAACCGACGTGATGATGCCTGGAATGGATGGCCCAAGTTGGGTCCGCGAGGCTTTGAAGGCACGTCCGGATGTCCGCACCGTCTTCATGTCCGGATACACGCAGGATGCGCTGTCCGACACCAGCGCCCCCGTCCCAAACGCCGTCTTCCTGCCGAAACCCTTCTCCCTGTCGGATTTGACGCGAACGGTCGAACGCGCCCTCAACTGAATGGACCATTTGGAAGGCGACGGCCGTCAGTTGGGTCGACCCGCCAAGCGCCGATGCGTGATCGGCGCGGCCATGTCGGTCGCCGATCTTCGCCCGGCGCCGGAGAGGGGCTGGTGAAACGTTCCGTTCGCGTGGTTTCTGGAGCTCGTCTTGGCAGCACGATGGCCGACGGAACTGCGGCTTGGAGCCTCGCTTGTCGGTCAATGGAAGTTTGGGGAGGCAGGGCTGGTATCGAAGCGCGCGGAGCGCCGCATGCCTCGGTCGCCATCGACAATGAAGCTATGGATCTCCGGGGTGAGCGCGACAGACATCCGCCCAAAGCGCAAAGTCCTCCGATCGCGCCGCGCGGAGGCGGGCACGGGTCTCATCGGCCAGCGTAACCGACACTGACGGAGAGACATTTTCCCGCCCAAAGCTGGGCAGTGGACCGATCCGTGCCTCCAGGAAGGTATGGAATGGCTCCGGATGATCGTAGCTGAAGAGGTGATCGACACCGCCGTCGAGAAAGCGCGCCTGTCGGCCCACGCGCGCGAAATCGGGCGGCTCGTCAAGCAGGTGAGCCTGAATGAAGTCTTCGAAATCCATGTTGGCGGTGGAATTGGGGTGACCGTTCAAAGCCGGGCGGCTGCGGTATCGATACCAACTGCCCAGCCAATCGAGCGGTTCGCGCATGACCGCGACATGTTGAAACGGGCGGCGGCCACCCTGTTCGACGAACGGAGCAAGCTCCCGCCGATATTTACGGATATTGCAGTGCTTCAGACCGGGGGGGTTGACGATCGCGATATCCGCCATCGGTGCCAGAGCCGCTTCAAGGGCGGTCGTCCCGGTCTTGGGGACGGCGAAAAGAACCAGCCGCGCCTTCCAGAAGACTAGCATGGTGCAGGGCCGCGGCGCTGTGGCAACACTTTCTTAACCATCCTCCGCGCAAGCTGCCGACCGGCCGATCCGGCATAGCCGGGCTTGATCACGTTCCGTTTCTGTTCCATATCGCGAATGGTGAACAGGACGTGAACAGAAACCTCGATTGCCGCCTCCGCGGCAGCATGCAACAAGGGCAGAGACGATGGCAACGGCGAACCTACTCGACATGGGCGACAAGCGTAGCGCGGAAAAGCAGAAGGCCCTCGACAGCGCGCTGGCGCAGATCGAACGGCAATTCGGCAAGGGCTCGATCATGAAGCTCGGCGGTGAGAATGAGCTGCCGGATATTGAGGCCACCTCCACCGGATCCCTGGGTTTGGATATCGCGCTGGGCATCGGCGGGCTTCCCAAGGGCCGCATCATCGAGATTTACGGCCCGGAGAGTTCGGGCAAGACGACGCTCACACTCCACGCCGTGGCTGAAGAGCAGAAAAAGGGCGGCGTCTGCGCCTTTGTCGATGCCGAGCACGCACTCGACCCGCAATATGCGCGCAAGTTGGGCGTGGACCTGGACGAGCTTCTGATCTCGCAGCCCGACACCGGCGAGCAGGCCCTGGAGATCACCGACACGCTGGTGCGCTCTGGTGCGGTCAGCCTGGTCGTGGTGGATTCGGTCGCCGCTTTGACACCGAAATCCGAGCTGGAAGGCGATATGGGCGACAGCTCCGTCGGCGTCCACGCCCGCCTGATGAGCCAGGCCATGCGCAAGCTCACCGGCTCCATCAGCCGCTCGAACTGTATGGTGATCTTCATCAACCAGATCCGCATGAAGATCGGGGTGATGTTCGGCTCGCCCGAAACAACCACGGGTGGCAATGCGCTGAAATTCTATTCTTCGGTTCGTCTGGACATCCGCCGGATTGGTGCGATCAAGGATCGCGACGAAGTGGTGGGCAACACGACCCGCGTGAAGGTGGTCAAGAATAAGGTCGCGCCGCCTTTCAAGCAGGTCGAGTTCGACATCATGTATGGCGAAGGCATCTCCAAGATGGGCGAATTGCTCGATCTGGGCGTTAAGGCGGGTGTCGTTGAGAAATCGGGCGCCTGGTTCAGCTACGGGGATGAGCGGATCGGCCAGGGGCGAGAGAACGCCAAGGGCTTCCTGAAGGAAAATCCGTCAACCGCCGCAGAGATCGAGGACAAGATCCGGGCAGCCCATGGGCTCGACGGTCTGGACCTTCAGATGACCGAAGCGGACAAGGACGACATCCTCGACGCCTGATATCGACCCGAAGCGACACGAAGGCCGTCCCATCAGGGGCGGCCTTTTCCTATCCGGGCGCTTGTCCGGCTCCGGAGCCACCGCTAGGTAGGCCCGCGCAACGACGGAGCAAATCCATGGCCAGCCTGACCGACATACGCTCGACCTTCCTCGACTATTTCGCGGGCAACGGGCATGCCGTGGTCGATAGCTCGCCCCTTGTGCCGCGCAACGACCCGACGCTTATGTTCGTTAATTCGGGCATGGTTCAGTTCAAGAACGTCTTCACCGGGGTCGAGCATCGCGATTACGTCCGTGCGACAACGTCCCAGAAATGTGTCCGAGCGGGCGGCAAGCATAACGACCTGGACAATGTCGGCTATACGGCGCGGCACCACACCTTCTTCGAAATGCTGGGGAATTTCAGCTTCGGCGATTACTTCAAGACCGAGGCGATCCCGTTCGCCTGGGAATTGTTGACAAAGGAATTCGACATCCCGGCCGAGCGGATGCTGGTCACGGTCTATCACACGGATGATGATGCGGCCGAAATCTGGAAGAAGGTCGCGGGCCTGTCCGACGACCGCATTATCCGCATCGCTTCGGACGACAATTTCTGGCGCATGGGCCCTACAGGCCCCTGCGGCCCCTGCACCGAGATCTTCTATGACCACGGCGACCACATTCCCGGTGGCCCGCCGGGCAGCCCGGACGAGGATGGCGACCGGTTCATCGAGATCTGGAACCTGGTCTTCATGCAGAACGAGCAGTTCGCCGATGGCTCCATGACGCCGCTAGCCATGCAGTCCATCGATACCGGCATGGGGTTGGAGCGGGTCGGCGCGCTGCTCCAGGGCAAGCACGACAATTACGACACCGACCTGATGCGCGCCCTGATCGAGGCCAGCGCCGAAGCGACGTCTACCGAGCCTGACGGGCCGCAGAACGTGCATCACCGGGTGATCGCCGATCACCTGCGCTCCACCGCGTTCCTGATCGCCGATGGGGTGATGCCGTCCAACGAAGGGCGCGGCTACGTGCTGCGCCGGATCATGCGTCGCGCCATGCGCCACGCCCATCAGGCGGGCGCGCAGGACCCGCTGATGCACCGTCTGGTGCCTGCCCTGGTCCGCCAGATGGGTGGGCATTATGGTGAGTTGGTCCGGGCAAAGGCGTTGATCGAGGAGACGCTTCGCGGTGAGGAGGAGCGTTTCCGCACGACGCTGGACCGTGGCCTGCGCCTGCTCGATGACGAGGTGGGAAAGCTGCCCGAAGGTGGGACTTTGGCAGGAGCGGCCGCCTTCAAGCTCTACGACACCTACGGTTTTCCGCTGGACCTGACGCAGGATGCGCTGCGCGAAAAAGGTCTGTCTGTTGATATCGACGGTTTCGACGCGGCGATGGCCGAACAGAAGGCCCGCGCGCGTGCGGCCTGGGCCGGGTCGGGCGAGCAAGCGGACGCCGCGATCTGGTTCGACCTGGCCGATAGCCACGGCGTCACGGAGTTTCTGGGCTACGAAACCGAAGCGGCCGAGGGGCAGATCCTGGCTCTGGTTCGCGATGGGGCCGAAGTGGAAACGGCGAAGGCAGGCGATGCCGTGTCGGTGGTGGTGAACCAGACGCCGTTCTACGCCGAAGCGGGGGGTCAGGTGGGCGATACCGGCACGATCCGCACCGAAATGGGCCGCGCGCGCGTGACGGACACGCGCAAGTCGGCGGGCATCTTCATGCATGTAGCCGAGATCGAAGAGGGCGAGATCGCGCCGGGGCAGGCGGCGGAACTGGTCGTGGATCACGACCGAAGGACGGATATTCGCGCCAACCATTCCGCCACGCACCTGCTCCACGAGGCGCTGCGGAACGCTTTGGGCGACCACGTCGCGCAGCGCGGCTCTCTCAACGCGCCGGATCGGCTGCGCTTCGATTTCAGCCATGGCAAGGCCGTGACGCTGGAGGAGTTGTCTGCAATCGAGGCCGAGGTGAACGGCTACATCCGGCAAAACGCTCAGGTCGCGACGCGGATTATGTCGCCGGACGATGCGCGTGCGCTCGGTGCGCAAGCGCTATTCGGCGAGAAATATGGGGATGAGGTGCGCGTCGTCTCAATGGGGACGCGGGCCGGGTCCGGCAAGGGTGCGGAGGGGCAGACCTATTCCATCGAACTTTGCGGCGGCACCCATGTGGGTCGGACGGGCGAAATCGGTGCCTTCGTGACGTTAGGGGATCAGGCGTCAAGCGCAGGCGTACGGCGGATCGAGGCCCTCACCGGGCAGGCCGCCATGGATCACCTGAGGGCACAGGATCATCGCGTGGCCGAACTGGCCAATCTGTTCAAGGCGCAACCGGAGGAGGTTCCCGATCGGGTGCGCGCCCTGATGGACGAGCGCAAGGTGCTTCAGGCGGAGGTCGCGCAGTTGCGCCGCGATGCCGCCATGGCTTCTGGGGTGGAAGCTCAAGATATCAATGGGATAAGATCTGTCCTTGATGTCGTTTCCGGTATTTCGGGAAAAGACCTCGGACCGATGATCGACCAGCAGAAGCAGGGGCTAGGCTCCGGCGTCGTGGTTCTGGTCGCCGACACGGGCGCGAAGCCTGCCGTTGCCGCAGGCGTGACGCCCGACCTGACCGCGCGCATTTCGGCCGTCGATCTGGTCAAAACGGCCGTCGAGGCGCTGGGGGGGCGGGGCGGCGGCGGCCGACCCGAAATGGCCCAGGGCGGCGGGGCCGACATCGCCCAGGCGGAGGCCGCCCTGGCGGCTGTCCGGGAGGTGCTGGCGCGGGCCTAGCGCCCGATATAGCGGTCGCGACGGTGGTTTACGGCGATGATCAGGTTAACGATCACCGCGCCCAGAAGCGATGCGAGCACCAACGGTGCGTCCAAAAACACGAAGGCCGCGAGGAACAGCAGCGCATCGAAGCCCAGCTGAACCCAGCCTGCGCGGATGCCAAACCGCTCCTGCATCCAGAGTGCCAGGATACCAATCCCGCCCAGCGATGCGCCATGGCGAAAGATCACGATCAGACCCATGCCGATCACGGCTCCGGCGAGGGCCGAAGCCGCCCAAGGGTTCAGATCGTCGAAGCTGACTAAGTCCGGCATGACTTGTGTGATGCCAGAGACCATGGTCACTGCGATCACGGTCTTGATCACGAAACGCGGTCCGAGCCGAAGCCAGCCGAGAAGATAGAAGGGCAGGTTCAGCAGAAAGAACCAGACTGCAAAGGATAGATCGGTCACATAACTGAGCAGGACGCCGAGCCCGGCTGTCTGACCTGTGACCAAGCCAGCAGCCGTCAGAAACTGAACACCCAACGCGCAGAGCATGCTGCCCAGCAGGAACGCCTGGGCGTCCTCCAGCGGCGTATGGGCCAAGACGGCATGGGGCTCGGTCTCGTTCATCGCCCCCTTCGAGCGCAATCATGCGCCGCACGCCATCGCCGCCACATGCCAGATCGCCTCTCTTCTTGGCAGAAATATCCCGGGGGGTGCGGGGGGCGGGCCCCCCCCGTACTTCATCGTGGTATACACGGCGCACGCGGCCAGCGCCCGGTTGCGCAGCACGGAATGCAGCACTCCGCCATGCTCGATATATTCGACCTCGATGGCCGTATCGATCCGGCATTTGAGCTCGATCTCATGCACCGTGCCATCGCCCATCTCGATCCGGCAGGGCACCATTTGCAGGGGCTCGACACTGTCCAGCCCAGCG
>JBCCSY010000018.1:0-76887 GCA_039199335.1 Pseudomonadota bacterium | reverse complement strand
TCAATCTGGTCATACGCCTTGAAGTCGCCGAAATACTTCGTAATCGCCGCCGTCAGCGTCGTCTTCCCGTGATCAACATGGCCAATCGTGCCAATGTTCACATGCGGCTTCGTACGCTCAAACTTCGCCTTCGCCATGAGGGGCCCCTGATGTTTGCTCGCCCGTGTCACAACGGGCCGGATTCCTATCGGGCGCCCTCTAGCGGCGGCGTGGCGCGAACGCAAGCATCAAGCAGTGATGGCTAGGCGGGCAAATCAAACCAGTCCGGGTTGGTCAGCATCCAGGTCTGAACCTCGGCCGCCATATTGCGCGACAGCGTCTGCATCTGTGCCGCCTTGTCCTTGATCAGACCGGAGCCCAGAAGCAGCGTGTCGGCCCCCTCGAAGGTCGTGATCTGCTCCGGCTTTTCATGCAACTTGCGGCCCAGTTCGGCGGACCAGACGTTGGCCGAGACGATCAGCACGGATTTGGGCGACAAGACGATGGGAATGCCCGGCGGAGCCAGGGAATAGCCATCGAGATTGAGCGCGATGTGAAACTCTTTCGCGCCGTCATAGCCGCCGAACCGACGACCGATTTCATCGGTCAGCGCAGTCTCCCACTCCTCCCCGGTCGCATCGCGGGAGGGCGGGATCTTCTTGGCGTTCTTCGTGACCGCGATGTTATAGCCCAGCCGGAAGCTGCCCATATCGGGCAGCGCGCTGTCCAGCGGATCCGGTGTCGCGCAGCCCGCAAGGGTGAGCGCTCCGCCACATGCCAGACCCAAAGCGGTTCGTCGCGTCAGGCGATCTTCACCGAAGAATTCCATGTTCGCGGCCTAGCCATGGCGTCGACGCCGAACAAGTCAGACGCCGCCATCGGCCCAGAAGCGTGGCGCCAGAGCGACTCTAGCGGAAGCGATTGTTACGGGGGAAGCCACGGGGCGCCATGCGCCCGGCCTGGGCGCGGGCCCCCAGCCATTCGGTCAAGTCGGCTTCATGGCGGGTCCGGCCCGCGGGATCGGACCAGCTCAGCCCGTCTTCAAGCCGAATGACCGTCACGTCGCTGAGGCCGCCATCCTTGAAGCGCTGCAACCGAACGCCCTTGCCGCGCGGCATTTCGGGCAGATCAGCCAGCGGAAAGACCAGCATCTTGCGGTTGTCGCCGATGCAGGCGACATGGTCGCCATCGGCCAGCACCGGGCGCAGGGCCGTGACCCCATCGCGGGTGGTCAGGACCTGCTTTCCGGCCCGCTTCGACGCCACCAATTCCACCTCGGGGACGACGAACCCGTCACCTGCGCTGGACGCCAGAAGCAGCTTACGCTCGGGAACGTGGATCAGGATGTCGACGATCTCGCTTTCCTGCGGGATATCGATCATGAGGCGCAGCGGCTCGCCCATGCCGCGGCCTCCGGGCAGGTTGGCGGCCTGGATCGTGTAGGCCCGCCCGTTCGAAGCCCAGACGATCAGCTTGTCGGTCGTCTCGGCGTGGAAGGTGAAGGCGGGGCCGTCGCCATCCTTGAACTTCAGCTCCTTGTCGAGGGGCTGATGGCCCGACAAAGCCCGGACCCAGCCCATGCGAGAGCAGACCACTGTGATCGGTTCGCGCTCGATCATGGCCTCAAGGGGCACATCGGCGATTTCGATCGCCTCTGCGAAGTCGGTGCGGCGGCGGCCCAGCGCAGTGGCCTTGCCGAATGCCTTCCGGGTCTCGCGCAGCTCATCGGCGATGGCCTTCCACTGCACCTCTTCGGTTTCCAGAAGGTCTTCCAGACTGGCCCGCTCCTCCATCAAGGCATCGCGTTCCTTCAGGAGCGCCATCTCCTCCAGCCGGCGCAGAGCCCGAAGGCGCATATTGAGAATGGCTTCCGCCTGCACATCCGTCAGCGACGGCTGACGATCGGTCGGCAAGGGCGAACGGTAATCAGCCTCGTCGCGGGCGCGGTCGTAGCCGCTGCCCCACGCCTCGAACATCAGCGCCTCTTTCGGGGCGTCATCATAGCGGATGATGTCGATGACCCGGTCGAGATTGAGATAGGCGAGGATGAACCCTTCCAGCACTTCCAGCCGGTGGTCGATCTTCTGCATCCGATGCCGCGAGCGGCGAAGCAGGACGTCGCGGCGATGGTTCAGGAAGGCCTGTAGGACCTCTTTCAAGGAGCAGACCCGTGGTGTCACACCGTCGATCAACACGTTCATGTTGAGGCTGAACCGTGTTTCCAGATCGGACAGACGGAACAGCGTCGCCATCAATGTCTCGGGATCGACGTTCCGCGATTTCGGCTCCAGCACGATGCGAATATCGTCGGCGCTTTCGTCGCGCACATCGGCCAGGATCGGGACTTTCTTCGTCTGGATCAGCTCGGCGAGCTTCTCGATCAACTTGGACTTCTGGACCTGATAAGGGATCTCAGTCACGACGACCTGCCACTGCCCCTTACCCAGTTCCTCCCGATCCCAGCGGGCGCGCAAGCGGAAGGCGCCGCGGCCGGTGCGGTAGGCCTCCAGGATGGCCTCGCGCGGCTCAACGATGACGCCGCCGGTGGGGAAATCGGGACCGGGTACATGTTCCACCAGCGTCTCGTCGCGGGCATTGGGCGCTTTGATCAGGTGCAGGCAGGCCGAGATGAGTTCATCGAGATTGTGGGGCGGGATGTTGGTGGCCATCCCGACCGCAATGCCCGCGGCGCCATTGGCCAGAAGGTTCGGGAAAGCGGCTGGCAGGACCACCGGTTCCGTCAGGGTGCCATCGTAATTGTCCCGGAAATCCACCGCATCGGCGTCGAGGCCATCCAGCAACGCTTCGGCCGCTGCCGTCAGCCGCGCCTCGGTATAACGGGAGGCGGCCGGGTTATCGCCATCGATATTGCCGAAATTCCCCTGCCCATCCACCAGCGGATAGCGAATGGTGAAGTCCTGTGCGAGCCGAGCCATGGCATCATAGATCGCGCCGTCGCCATGGGGGTGGTAGTTCCCCATGACGTCGCCGGAGATCTTGGCGCTCTTGCGGAAGCCGCCGCCCGAGGACAGCCGCAACTCTCGCATCGCATAGAGGATCCGTCGATGGACCGGCTTTAGCCCGTCGCGCGCATCCGGCAGCGCGCGATGCATGATCGTGCTGAGCGCGTAAGTCAGATAGCGGTCACCGATCGCCCGGCGCAGTGGCTCTGAAGTGACCGAGGGAAGGTCGTCCGTGTCATCGGGGTCACGCATGGGACGGGTCTAGACAGGGGGACTCGGGCAGACAAGGCGCCTCCGCTAAGGAAAAGCCAGATTTCCATGTTATAGTGGAATCACCGCACCGGAACCGTCTGCCTGCTTATCCGGTTGAAAGGGAAATGATTTTGATCCCGCCGGGGGGATGTCTGCCATGTTCAAGATGACAATATTTCTGACCGTTGCTCTGTATTTGAGCTTCATCGTCTGGGGAAACCCCGACGATAGCTTCGTCGAAGAAACGGACGAGCCGATGCTGACCATTCGCACGGCCGGTGCCACGCCGAGTTATGACCGTCCGACCATCCTTTTGCCGGGGCAGCAGCTTGCAGCGGTCACGCGCGCTCTTCCCGCCGCGCCAGAGCCCAGCGCCGTCGCGGCCGCGGCACCGGCGCCCGGCTTTGCCGACCCGGGACGCCTCGGAGAGCCCGTGGTCGTGAGCCTCGTGCATGAGTCGCTCTTGGATGCACCCACCGAGGAGACGGAGGTCCAAACCGTTGCAGCGTCCGAAGGGCCGTTGATGCGGGTCACTGGAAGCCGCGTGAATATGCGGGCAGGCCCGTCGGTGGGTAACCCCGTCGTGGACAGCCTGACGGAGGGAACGATCACGGAAGCCCTTGGACAGCCGCAAGACGGATGGGTCGAAATCCGCGACGTCTCCACCGGGCTTGTCGGCTATATGTCAGCCAACTTCCTCGAACCGGTCTGACCTGTCTTTTGGCTAAGGCGGCTGCTAAGGCCGTCAAGCTATGACGCGTTCCATCCTCATCACGGGCTGCTCCTCCGGGATCGGCTACGATGCCGCCCAGACCCTTTCGGAGCGAGGCTGGCATGTCTTTGCAGCCTGCCGGAAGGAAGAAGACTGCGCGTACTTGATCGGCAAGGGCTTTTCCTCGCCCCTGATCGACTATGAGCGCCCGGAAACCATAGAGAGCGGGTTGGCGCAGGTTCTGAGAACGACGGGTGGTCGCCTGGACGGCCTTTTCAACAATGGGGCCTACGCGATCCCTGGGCTGGTGGAAGACCTGCCCGTCGATGCGCTTCAGGCCATCTTTCAGGCCAACGTCTTTGGCTGGCACGACCTCACCCGCCAGGTGATTCCGGTGATGCGAGATCAGGGACATGGCCGGATCGTTCAGAATTCCAGCGTCCTGGGATTTGCCGCCGCTCCTTGGCGCGGCGCCTACAACGCCACGAAATTCGCCATCGAGGGGCTGACCGATACCCTCCGGATGGAGCTGAAGGGCACCGGTATCCATGTCGTCCTCATCGAACCCGGCCCGATCACCAGCGCCTTTCGGACAAATGCCCGCAAGCAGTTCGAGCGCTGGATCGACTGGCAGTCCTCGGTGCGGCGCGAGGACTATGAGCGGTTGATGGCCCGCCTGTATGACGAGCGGACCGCCCGGTTCGAACGTCCGGCCTCGGCCGTGACCGAAAAGTTGATCCATGCGCTGGAGAGCAAGCGGCCCCGTCCGCGTTACTATGTGACGGTGCCGACGCATCTGGGCGGTGCGATGAAACGCCTCCTCCCGACACGGATGCTGGACCGCCTCCTCTCCGGGGCCTAGGTCCTGCGCTTGTGCGAGATGCCAAAGACGAGGTTGGACCATGGCAGACGATCCCTTTTTCTACGTCATCGTGGGCGGATGCCTTGTCGTTTTGCTGATCCTGATGGTCGGTGTCGGCGGCTTCGCCAAGGGCGGCGAATTCAATCGTAAACACGCTAACCGGTTGATGCGTTGGCGGGTCATCGCGCAATTCGTGGTCGTTCTGATCTTGGTCGGATTCGTCTGGCTGCGCTCTCAGGGGGGGAACTGACATGGTTGTGCTGTCGAAGATCTATACGCGGACCGGCGATGCGGGAACGACGGCCCTCGGGGATGGCAGTCGGGTCAAGAAAACCTCTGCCCGCGTCGATGCTTACGGCACCGTGGATGAGGCCAACGCGACCATCGGCATGGCGCGCCTGCATGCCGATGGCGAGATGGATGCCCGGCTCGCAATGATCCAGAACGACCTTTTCGATCTGGGCGCCGATCTCTGCCGTCCGAACCGCGCGAAGGATGCGGAGGCGGAGTATCCGCCGCTGCGCATGGTCGACACGCAGGTAGCGCGGCTCGAGACGGAGATCGACGCTATGAACGACGCGCTCGAGCCGCTGCGCAGTTTCGTGCTGCCTGGCGGGACGCCGCTAGCCGCCCATCTTCACCTGTCGCGCACCATCACAAGGCGCGCGGAACGTCTGAGCGTCGAACTGAGTGAGACCGAGGACGTCAATCCAGCGGCGATCACCTATCTCAACCGGCTCTCCGACTGGTTCTTCGTGGCCTCACGGATCGCAAATGACGATGGGCGCGGCGACGTACTTTGGATTCCCGGCGCCAGCCACGATACCTAAGACGGCCAAACACTACGTCAAGACGGGGGGCTGCGTCGTTTTTCGCCTGTCCCGGCGGGCGCGGCTCCGTTAACTGTCCGGCAACGAGTTAAGGAGGAGCGTGAGATGAAAGTCCTCGTGCCCGTCAAACGGGTCATCGACTACAACGTGAAGGTTCGCGTGAAGGGCGATGGGTCCGGCGTCGACCTCGCCAATGTGAAGATGTCCATGAACCCCTTCGACGAAATTGCCGTCGAAGAGGCCATTCGGCTGAAAGAAGCGGGCATCGCGGAAGAGATCGTGGCCGTGTCGATCGGCGTGAAGCAAGCGCAGGAGACCCTGCGGACGGCCTTAGCCATGGGCGCCGACCGCGCGATTCTGGTGGTGGCAAGCGAAGACGTCCATCAGGATATCGAGCCGCTGGCCGTCGCGAAGATCCTGAAAGGGGTGATCGACGAGGAGCAGCCGAAAATCGTCTTGTGCGGCAAGCAGGCCATCGACAACGACATGAACGCGACTGGGCAAATGCTGTCGGCCCTTTTGGGCTGGTCTCAGGCCACTTTCGCCTCCGAGGTAAAGGTCGAGGGCGACAGCGCCGTCGTGACCCGCGAGGTGGATGGCGGTCTGCAAACGATCAAGGTCGCGCTGCCGGCCATCGTCAGTGTCGATTTGCGCCTGAACGAGCCGCGCTATGCCTCGCTCCCGAACATCATGAAGGCCAAGAAGAAGCCTTTGGATGAGAAGGCACCGGCCGATTACGGTGTGGACGTCGCGCCGCGCCTGGAAATCGTGAAGACGTCTGAGCCCGAAGCCCGGAAGGCGGGTGAGATGGTTGGTTCCGTGGACGAGCTTGTGTCGAAACTAAAAGAAGCGGGGGCTGTGTAATGGCTGTTCTTCTTGTGGCCGAAGTGACCAATGGCGAGCTGAATGCGGATGCCACCGCCAAGGCCCTGACGGCGGCCAAGCAGTTGGGGGATGTGACGGTGCTGTGTGCTGGCGCATCCGCCGCCGCGGCCGGTGAGGCGGCATCGAAACTGGACGGTGTGGCGAAAGTTCTGGTGGCCGAAGACCCGTCCCTGGGACATCGCCTGGCCGAACCAACCGCCGCACTGATCGCCGGGCTGGCCGGCGATTATGGTCATATCCTGGCCCCATCCACCACCGATGCGAAGAACGTCATGCCCCGCGTCGCCGCACTTTTGGATGTCATGGTCCTCTCGGATGTGACCGGCATCGTCAACGCCGATACCTTTGAGCGTCCGATCTATGCCGGAAACGCGATACAAACGGTCAAATCCGCGGACGCGACAAAGGTGATGACGATCCGGACCTCGACCTTCGACGCGGCGGGCGATGGCGGCGCCGCGGCCGTTGAGGCGATTTCGGCAGCCGACAATCCAGGTCTGAGCGAATGGCTTGAAGACAAGGTCGCGGAGAGCGATCGTCCGGAGCTGACCTCGGCCGGGGTCGTGGTGTCCGGCGGACGCGGTGTTGGCTCCGAAGACGATTTCGCCCTGATTGAGAAGCTCGCCGACAAGCTGGGCGCCGCCGTCGGCGCCTCGCGCGCGGCGGTCGATTCAGGTTACGCCCCCAATGATTGGCAGGTGGGGCAGACCGGAAAGGTCGTGGCACCGGACCTGTATGTCGCCGTCGGCATCTCCGGCGCGATCCAACACTTGGCGGGGATGAAGGATTCGAAGGTAATCGTCGCCATCAACAAGGACGAAGAAGCGCCGATCTTCCAAGTCGCGGATTACGGCCTGGTTGCCGATCTGTTCACGGCCGTCCCGGAACTGATCGAGAAGCTCTAGGCTTCCAAAGCGAACGTAGAGGAGAATGGCGCGCCGCGGATCGGCGCGCCATTTGCGTTTTCGCGACCAGAACCGCGCGGCCCGCCAAAACGTCGTGTCGGGGCCAGCGGTCACCAGAAAGAGCGGGCTTGGCATTGCAACGACGCGCGCGACCCTGCTTGGCGCGACTAGGCCGCCATGTCTTCGGTCTTCTTCATCACCCGGACGAGGGCATCGGCGACCCTCTCATGGGCGGCCGGCGTCAGCATCTGTGCGGCCGCTGTCCGCTCCATAGGCGCGTAGATCATCCCATCCATGTGAGCGGGTCCGACCTCTGCGCTGACGTCGCAATGGACGGTGACATCCACTTGGTCCTCGACCATCTGCATCATGTCGGCCGTCACGAAGAGCGGTTCCGGCCCCAATCCAGCGCTGTTCTGGTTTTCGATCCACAGAAGGATCTTTCGCCCCGGTATCCGGGTAAGGATAGATCGCATCCGCGCCGTCCAAGCCGCGCGAAGCTCTTGCTCCACCATCGCAAACTTGTCCGGATGTCCATCCCGCAGCGCGGTGAGAAGATGTCGGGTGAACGCGAAGTCGCTAAAATCGACCTTCGGGAACAGCGAGGCCATGGCGTTTGACTGTCGCAAGAAACGATCGTTCCGACGCGGATGGACACGGTAGAACCGGTTCGACAGGTTGTTCGCACCCATCACCTGTATGACGACTGCTTCGGCACCGCCAACCACATCCATCAATGCGCTGTCATGGACGAAGACATCAAGGCCACCGTTCATGATGCCGAGATTGAGCACCTGAAGACCGGTCCGTTCTGCCAACTGATCGGCGAAAGGATCCTCCACGAAACGCCCAAAGGTCTCCGACCCACCGATGACCGCTGTGTAAGCACCCTCGACAGACGCTGCCGGCCCGCGAAAGCGAAGCGACGACCCGCCGTACTGGCAGGGATAATAGTCGATGCCCGCCTCAGCTGTTTGTTGGTTCATCGGGCCGCGCCCCATTGATTCGAGAACGTTCGGACGCTTCTCTCCCGATGCCCTTACCAATCAGTTGAGTGGAGCATTCGCAGCGAATTCGATCGAGTTCGCCGCCGCTTGTGCCTTGCCCCGCCGCTGCTAAGGTCGCGCCGCAGCAAGGGGACGAGCGATGGATATCGGCAGCATCGGGGTGATTGGCGCGGGACAGATGGGCAACGGCATCGCCCATGTCTGCGCTTTGGCGGGATACGACGTACGACTGACCGATATCAGCAAGGACGCACTCGACGCCGCGCTCAAGCAGATCGAGGGAAATCTCGACCGGCAGGTGAGCCGGGAAAAGATATCGGCAGCCGATCGGGACACCGCTTTGGGCCGCATCTCCGCGACGATGACGTTGCGCGACCTCGGTGCCACAGACCTTGTGATCGAAGCTGCGACCGAGCGCGAGAGCATCAAGCAAGCCATCTTCGAAGACCTGGTTCCGGCGCTCCAGCCGCATACGATCCTGACCTCGAATACGTCCTCCATCTCGATCACGCGCCTGGCCAGTCGGACGGACCGGCCGGAACGTTTCATGGGCTTCCACTTCATGAACCCGGTCCCGATCATGTCACTTGTTGAACTGATCCGCGGGATTGCGACATCGGACGAGACCTACGAAGCCTGCCGAACCGTCGTGGATCGCCTGGGCAAGACAGCCGCCACGGCCGAGGATTTCCCGGCCTTCATCGTCAACCGGATCCTGATGCCGATGATCAACGAGGCAGTTTATACGCTTTACGAAGGCGTCGGCACCGTGACCTCCATCGACACGTCCCTGAAGCTTGGCGCGAACCACCCAATGGGGCCGTTGGCGCTGGCAGATTTTATCGGGCTGGATACCTGCCTGGCCATCATGAACGTGCTGCATGACGGCCTGGCTGACACGAAGTACCGTCCCTGCCCGCTTCTGGTGAAATACGTCGAGGCCGGTTGGCTGGGCCGGAAGAGCGGCCGCGGCTTCTACGACTATCGTGGCGACGGAGAACCCGTCCCCACGCGCTAGAGCCAAGCGTTACGCGCCGGACAACGTCCGATCCCGCAGCCAGTCCATGAAGGCGCTGGCATTTCCCGCCAAGGGTCGCAAGACATCCGGACCAATTGGCTCTCGCACAACGGGCGCTTGCGGGCGGTTCAAGGCATGGACAACCTCGTGCAGCAAAAGTCCCTGCCGGATCGTAGCCGAGATCCGATTGGCCACTTGATAGGCCCGTGAATTCTGACCGCTGAACCAGATCGGCACCACTGTCGCACCGGACATGCGGATCATCTTCGCGGTGAACGGATTCCACGGCGCTTCCACCGCCGGTCCGAACCACGTTGTGGAGGCTGCCACCGAGCCTGAGGGAAAGAGAACGATGGCCCCGCCGCGCCCGAGATGCGCCATCGTTTCACCGCGCATCTGGAGATTGCGTTCCCTGGCATCGGCCTCGTGGGGAAAGGGCACCGGGATCATGAAAGAGCCGATTTCCGGAACACCGGTCAAAAGGCTGCGCGTGAGGATCTTGTAGTCCGTCCTGACGCGCCCGATCAGAGATGCCAAAACCATACCGTCCACCAGGCCGTGGGGATGATTGGCCACCACCACGAGAGGACCGCGCGCCGGGATCCGGGCGACCTGTTCAGGCGGCGTATCGATCCGGATCCCCATGACGCGCAAAGCATGTTCGAAGAAGCCCTGTCCCTCTTCCACGCCCTCCCGTTCGAATTGACGGATCAGCCGAAGGAGCCGGACCTTTCCGGTGCTCCACTCAAGGGTTCGGATGACGGCCGCCTTGCGGCGATCTCGGAAGGTTCCGGCATAGCTGAGCTTCGCGCGGTCATAGGGGACATAATCATCTTCCCCTCCCGCTGCTTTCTGGACAGACGTCTGGCGGATGAAGGACACATCGCTCACATCTCTTCTCCGAACTTGCCGGAGATCAGCGCCTCAAGGGCGTCGATCAACTCATCCGCCTGCGGACCCGCGGTCTCGACCTCGATCGAGGTTCCGCGCGCGGCAGCCAGCATCAGCAGCCCCATGATCGAGTCGCCCGACGCCTCCAACCCTTCGCGCCGAACCTGCGCACGCGCGTCGAACTGCTCCACAGTCTCAACGAACCGCGCGGATGCCCGGGCATGGAGTCCCTTCTCGTTGACGATCTCGAACGCGCGTTCCGGCATGAACCCTCCCCGGTTGCGCCGGTCTCAGGCTGCCGGACCCTGCGCGATATCCATGTAGCGCGTCCCGGCCGCCTTGGCCAAGGCTACGGCCTCATGAACCGGTTTGGCGCGGCTTTGCGCAAGTTTGATCAACGATGGAAGGTTTGCACCGTAGAAGATGACGCGGTCCTTCGGCGTGCAGGCGCCCATCGACAGGTTGGAGGGCGAACCGCCGAAGATGTCGGTGACCACGACCACGCCGTCTCCTGTATCCACCGCATCTGCCGCGGCCCGAATTTCCTTCTGCTTGGACCCGCGATCGCAGGCGGCGCTAACCGAGATGGCCCGGACGCCAGTCTGCGGTCCGATCACATGCTCCACTGCGCGGCGATATTCTTCCGCGAGGCCCCCATGGGCGACGATGACGATGCCGATCACGCGGCCGTACCCCCACCGACCGATTTACCCGGTCTTGTTGCGGATGCCGCAATGCGGCGATCCAATTCTCGATGACGTTTAGATACCTGCCATCCCGCGCCCGCAAGGGTTTCGGCCAGCATTTCCGCAACGGTAACGGATCGGTGTCGGCCGCCCGTGCAGCCGAAGCCGATGGTAAGATGCGCGCGGCCTTCCGCACGGTAAGCGGGCAGAAGGGACAAGATCAGATCGACTACCCGGTCGTAGAAGCCCTCGAAACTGGGGTCCGCCCGAACATGGGCTTGAACCGCGCGGTCGCGGCCCGTCTTCGCCCGCAGCGCCGGAACCCAATGCGGATTGGTCAGAAAGCGAACATCGAACGCCATGTCCAAGCCACGTGGCAGGCCGCGCTTGTAACTGAACGACTGGACCGACAACGCCAATCGCCGTCCGCCGGGACCGAACCACCGCATGACATCCTGCTTCAGGTCATGGGGCGTCATCGCGGTGGTGTCGATCACGAGGTCCGCGCGATCTGCAACGGAAGCCATGATCTCCAATTCCCGCGCGATGCCGGTCTCCGCATCCTCCTGCGGGGCAAGCGGATGGCGCCGACGGGTCTCCGAGAAGCGCGTGGCCAGCGTCTCGGGGTCGCAATCAAGGTAGAGCAGCCGCGCGGAGATATTCGGATCGGCACGGAGGCGGCCATGCAGGTCGATCAACGCCTCTGTCGAGAAGTCGCGGTTGCGGACGTCAATCCCCAGAGCCAACGGTCGCCCGCGTCCCGCCTCCAGCAACCGTCCCACCATGGAAAGCGGCAGATTGTCGATCGCCTCAAAGCCAGCGTCTTCTAGGACGCGGATCGCCGTCGTGCGGCCAGCGCCGGAGGGGCCGGAAACGAGAACGAGATCCACGGGGTCGGACATGCGGTTCATTGCATCTGCATCCAATGCTCGACACCTAGTCCTGTGGACGGGCATTTGTAAGGCCGACGCGTCGAAAGCTCGCGGGGGCGTGATCAGGCGACGTCACTTTCCAGAGCCAGGATGACCTTCGCGCCAAGGTCTGGGAGCGCCGGATGACGCCAGAGAGGCACCGTCAGACCCAAGGCAGCAAAGCGCTCCTCCGGTGGCATGCGCGCTGCCGAGGGCGCGATCCTCAGGACGGCCTTCAGCGCGATCTGCGAAACCAGTTGTGGCGTGACGGGAAACAGGCCACGCAGTTCAAGGCACGGTACCCGCCCATCTGGCGGCGCAGCGACAAGCCGGCCTCCATCCGTTGAGAGCACCACGAGGTCATCCGAGACCAACGCCCCACCCAATGTGACTATCTGGGCTGCTAAGCTGCTCTTGCCGGACCCTGACGGGCCCAGGATCAAAAGACCGCTCTCGCGATAGGCCACGGCCGTGCCATGTATGCACGCACGGCCATCCGGCATCGGTCGCAGATCGGTGCTCATTTGAAGGCGAATGGACCGAGATGGTCCCCAACGCAGGTCAGACCGGCAGACCGACGACGAAGCGCGCGCCGAGCGGTTCGGAGGTCACGTCCATATCGGTGGGCCGGATGTTCTCGGCCCAGATCACACCACCATGGGCCTCCACGATCTGGCGCGAGATGGCGAGGCCCAAGCCCGAATGGTCACCGAACTGCTTCTCCGGCCGCTCGGAATAGAAACGGTTGAAGACTTTCGTAAGGGCCGATTCCGGGATGCCAGGCCCCGTATCCTCCACGACGACCAAAACGCGATTGTCGCGACTGCGCAGCCAGACGCGGACGGCATCGCCTTCCTCGCAGAAGGAAATCGCATTGGTGATCAGGTTGACGAAGACCTGCGCCAAACGGGCTTCGAGACCCATGATGATGATCGGTTCCTTGGGTAGGTCCGTAATGAACTCGATCCCGTCCTGTTCGGCCTGTTGCGCGTGGTAGATGGTCAGGTTGGAGATCATCTTGACCAGATCGAACGGCTCTTCCTCTTCCTTCACGAGTTCGCTGTCGAGGCGGGAGGCGTTGGAGATGTCGCTCACCAGACGGTCCAGACGGCGCACATCGTGCTCGATCACTTCAAGAAGGCGAGACCGCTGATCGCCGGTCTTGGCAAGGCGCATGGTTCCCACCGCAGAGCGAAGGGACGCCAGCGGGTTCTTGATCTCATGGGCCACATCGGCCGCGAACTGCTCATTCGAGTCGATGCGATCGTAGAGTGCCGCAACCATGCCGCGAAGCGCCCCGGACAGGCGCCCGATCTCGTCCGGTCGCGCGGTCAGATCCGGGATCCGCACACGCTGCGGCGACATCTTCCGAGCGTTCTTGTCGCGCCCCAATTCGGCGGCCGCCGAAAGATCCGAAAGCGGATTGGCAATCGTAGAGGCGAGCACAACGCTGAGGCCGACGGAAACCAAAAGTGCGATCACAAACATCTGGAGCAGTTGCTCCCGCTCCACGCGGACCAGATCGTCGATATCACTTGCGCGTGTGGTGATCGCGATCGTGCCGATATCCGCCCCGCGCGCCGTTACCGGAGTGGAAACGGTGTAGAATTGCCCGGTTTCACCGGCATAGCCTCGGATCAGCGTCTCGCCGGGCGCCGCACTCAGAACAAGGTCCTGCGCCACCTCCCTGGGCAGAGGTGCGGGACCGTCGGACCCGGAGAACACCGCCGAGAGCGTCTCCCAGATACCATTCAATACGCCAGTCAAAACACCGGTTTTCGGCGTCATTTCATTCATGCCGCGCACATCGCCGAGTACGCCGCCACCGACGGCCTGGGCGATGAGCATTCCTGAGACGTCGAAAACGTGGACTTCCACGCCCGTCGGCAGATCCACGCGGTCGAGCAAGCCGGCAACGTCGAGCCCATCGTCCGGGGCGAAACTGACGGGCCCTTGGCTGGGCAAGGTTGCTTGGAAGACGTTCGCAATCAGCCGTGCCTCGGTCACGAGGCCTTGCTCGCGCTGCTGGATCAGACTGTCGCGGGACGGGTTGAGGAGCAGGAAACCGCTGACCAGAAACAGGATCGCCAGCAGATTGAACAAGATGATCTTACGCGCCAGCGGAGAGCGGTCGAGCGAGAAGACGCCGCGGCGGGCGCGGGCATCGGCCAGCTCCGCCTCGACCGTACCAACCGGACGATCCCAATCCTCGCCAAGGACAACTTCGCCGTCGCGGGTGCGACGGCGTTTGCGACGGAACTTGCGTCCGTCCGGCTTGATATCCACGTCTGTGGCGGATGCCATCCGGGGGCTATTCCTCGTTGTATCGGTACCCGATCCCGTAAAGCGTCTCGATGGCCGAGAACTCGGGATCCGCGGAACGCATCTTCTTTCTCAGCCGCTTGATGTGACTGTCGATCGTGCGGTCGTCGACATAGACCTGATCGTCATAGGCCACGTCCATCAGCTGATCACGTGACTTCACGAAGCCGGGCCGTTGCGCCAGGGCCTGGAGAAGCAGGAATTCCGTGACAGTGAGGGTCACGTCACGCCCCTTCCATTTCACCGCGTGACGCAGCGGGTCCATGGTCAATTCGCCCCGAACCATGATCTGCGTCTCTTCGGGGTTGTCACTTTCATCGGAGGCGATGGCCTCCTGCCGACGCAGGATGGCCCGGATACGCTCTACAAGCAGCCGTTGGGAAAAGGGTTTGCGAACGTAGTCGTCGGCACCCATCCGCAAGCCCAACACCTCGTCGATCTCATCATCTTTCGAGGTGAGGAAAATCACGGGCACGCTTGATTTTTGTCTCAACCGTTGCAACAGGTCCATCCCGTCCATACGCGGCATCTTGATATCCAGCACGGCGAGTTCCGGCATTTGCCGGTTGAACGCGTCCAGTGCGGACTGTCCGTCATTATATGTTTCAACCTCGAAGCCCTCGGCCTCCAAGGTCATGGCGACGGACGTCAGGATGTTCCTGTCGTCGTCGACGAGCGCGATCCTCGACATGTCGATGGTCCTCGTATTGCCTGCAACTGCTCTTTTTTCCTCCAAATCAGGGAAAATCGCCAGCGGAATCAACCGAAATCGCGCCCAGGGTGATTCGGCACGTCGACTGTGACCCCCACGCCATTAAGAGGAGGTTACCGAAGCAGCCACCCTGACGTCGGCAACAATCCGTCCCTCGGACAGAGATGATTGCGCTAAACCGGCTCGATGGTTGCGCTAACGCACCCTGCCCTCCCCATCGCCTGCCTGATAAGGTCGAAGGCCTAACGCCAGTGGCCGGGGTGTGGCTGGTAAACCATTCAGATACCGAGAATAGCTCAGACAGGAGTTCGCTATGACGACCCAGCGTGTGAATCCGGAAAGGACACTCGAAGCCCAGGGCATCACCGGGTTGGGTCGGGTCTATTACAATCTCCTCGAGCCCGCGATCATCCAAGAGGCTTTGGCCCGGAATGAAGGGACGCTGGGGCTTGGCGGCTCTTTCTTGGTCACGACCGGCAAGTTCACCGGACGTTCGCCCAAGGACAAGCACGTCGTACGGAGTGCGACGACGGAGCAAACGATCTGGTGGGATTGCAATGCGCCGATGTCGGAGAACGGCTTCGATACGCTCCGTGCCGACATGCTGCAGCATATGAAAGGTCGCGACTACTTCGTGCAGGACCTCTTCGGGGGGGCCGATCCGGCGCATCGCCTGGACGTTCGCGTTATCACGGAGCTCGCCTGGCACTCCCTGTTCATCCGGCACATGCTGCGCCGGCCGGATGCCTCGGAACTGGCGACGTTCGATCCCGAATACACGATCATCAACTGTCCCAGCTTCAAAGCCGATCCCGCGCGGCATGATTGCCGCTCCGACGTGGTGATCGCCCTGAACCTCGACGCGAAAGAGATCCTCATCGCTGGCACCGAATATGCCGGTGAGAACAAGAAGTCGGTGTTCACGCTGCTCAACTACATCCTGCCAGAGAAAGGCGTCATGCCGATGCATTGCTCGGCCAACCACGCCCTGGACAAGCCGACCGATGCCGCGGTGTTTTTCGGGCTCAGCGGTACCGGCAAGACGACGCTTTCGGCCGCACCCGATCGCACGCTGATCGGCGATGACGAGCATGGCTGGTCCGAACGGGGGATCTTCAACTTCGAAGGCGGCTGCTACGCGAAGACGATCAATCTCAGCCGCGAGGCCGAGCCGGAGATCTATGACACGACCACGAAGTTCGCGACGGTGATCGAAAATATGATCTTCGATCCGGAAACACTGGATCTCGATTTTGAGGACGACTCAATTACCGCCAACATGAGATGTGCCTATCCGCTCGATTACATCTCCAACGCATCGGCCACCGCGCTGGGCGGTCATCCCAAGAATGTGGTGATGCTGACATGCGACGCATTCGGCGTTCTGCCCCCGATCGCGCGGCTGACACCGGCCCAGGCGATGTACCACTTTCTGTCCGGCTTCACCTCAAGGTGGCGGGCACAGAACGGGGCGTAACGGAGCCGGAGCCAACCTTCTCCACCTGCTTTGGCGCACCGTTTATGCCAAGGCGGCCAGAGGTTTATGGGAAACTGCTGCAAGACAAGATCGCCCGCTACGGATCGGATTGCTGGCTGGTGAATACCGGTTGGACCGGCGGCGCCTATGGCACCGGCTCCCGTATGCCGATCAAGGCGACACGGGCTCTGTTGACCGCCGCGCTCAACGGCTCCCTGGCGCGCGGTGACTTCCGGACCGACCCCAATTTCGGCTTCCAGGTTCCGTGTTCCGCGGAGGGCGTGGCGGACGTCCTCCTAGACCCGCGACGCACCTGGGCAGACAAAGCGGCCTACGATGCGCAAGCGAAAAAGCTGGTGGACATGTTCTCAGAGAACTTCGCACAATACGTCGATCACATCGACGAGGACGTGCGAGCTTGCGCTATCGGATAATTCTCTCTTCGGCCGTCCTGGCCCTCTGGTCGGGGGCGGCCCAAGCAGGTGTCGCCCTTCTCGAAGCCGGGATCATCTGCCCCCGGATTTCGACCGGTGAATTGGTTGAGGCTCCGGGAACCGAGGCCGGTTTCATCCGCAGGATCGAACAAGGCATGGGCTTCGACCTGATGGACCGCACCGTGCCGCTGATGGACAATCTCAGCTTTGGATTCCGCGTTGGCCTGAAAGCCGGCGCCGAGGCAATGGATGTGACGGTCGTGGTGACACACCCGCCGATGGGTGCGCGCGGCGTGACGCGAGAGGAATGGACCGATACGCTTTGGCCGGGAATGACCAATCTCAACCTTTTCACCTTCGAAGAGGATTACGAGAAAGTCCCCGGTGACTGGACATTCGCCATAGAAGCGGACGGTGAGACACTGGTGAACGTACCCTTCACAGTCGCCGACACGCCCGCCACTGCGCCAGTGGATTCGGCGTGTTTCCAATTCATGAGCTGACAGTTACGCCAGACCTTTTCGGATCAGGTTGAGACCCGCCACAATCAGGATCACCAGTGTGATCCGCCTGAACTTGTCTTGATCCATGCGATCCTGAAGCCGGAAGCCGACCCACATTCCAGCAAGGGCAAGGGGCAGAAGGGCGGCTGAAAACGACGCCGTCTCGGCGTTTAGGATGCCGGAGCGCAGATGGGCAGCGACAAGAACGACCGAGCCCATACCGTATATCACGCCCTGTACCACCATCTGCCGAGCCTTAGGTGTATCGATCGCAAGCAGGTACAGCACGGTGGTCGGCCCCCATGTTCCCGCCAGACCTCCCAACATGCCGGAGATCAGACCGATGCCCCATTCGGCGACCTTGTGCTGTGACGGCTGGATACTCGGCCGATAACCGGACAATTGAACGATCGACAGACCAACCACCGGCACGCCGAGGATCAGGTAGAAGGTCTCGCGCGGGAGTGCGGTGACAAACTGTGCCGTCACGAAGATCGCGAGTACGACGATCACGAGGTAGCGCCAGTGATATTGCGCGGCTGCCAGGGCCGGGCCTGGCCCCTGGCGCATCACCTGCCAGCCATTCGTCGCAAGGACCGGTATGAGCATTCCCGCCAGCGCCAGCCGCGGATCGAGAAAGCTGGACAGGCCCGAAATCATCACCAACGGAAGCGCGAAACCGACCGCACCCTTGATGATGCCCGCCAGCGCAGCAACGCCCAAAGCAAGCATCCAATCCAAGGGCGAGAGTCCTTCCATGTCGCCCTGCTTAGCGCTGCGGCGACGCCACCGGAAGAACAACAAGTGCGACACTATTTTGCTTGTGGGAAATATCTTCGGGAATTAAGTTGCGCTGCAGATGCAAAATCACGCAGTTGGATTCGGAGAGACCCATGCCACATGACGGCCAGGCCATGCCCATGAGCACGGCGATCCTGCCGGACCTTCTGTCGCTGACGCGGGATGCCGTGACACGTGTCGAAGCTCTGGTCGACACGGCCAAAGACGCCGTCTCCGCCCGTATCGCGGCCACCGATTTCGAGAGCGAGCAGGCGATCGCACATGGCTTGGCATGGTTGGCCACCTACGGCGCCGCGCTACGCCAGATGCAAACTTGGGCCGAACGCCTCGAAGGCCAAGGTCAGTTCGGTGAGGCGGAGGCACTGATCCACCAGCTCGCCTTCGGGGAATACCTCGCGCAGATTAGTGGCGGCTTGCCCCTTAGCCAGACCGAGTTTCTGCGTCTGCCCCAGATCGGCATCGACCCTTCCATGCTTGAGAGCGATGCGGTCGGCACGTTGCAAGCACGGGGCAACACACCCGACGCCCGGGCGCGCCTGACAGCGCTGCTGCGCGACGGGACAGCCAATGCGATTTTCGGCGCATCGGGGCTGGATGATGAGCTAGAGATGATCCGGGATCAGTTCCGCCGGTGGAGCCTGGATCGCGTCGTGCCCCATGCTCATGACTGGCATTTGAAAGACGAACTGATCCCCATGAGCGTCATCGATGAGATGGCCGAGATGGGTGTTTTCGGCCTGACCATCCCCGAAGAGTTCGGGGGTCTCGGTCTGCCGAAGGCGGCGATGTGCGTTGTGTCAGAGGAATTGTCGCGCGGCTATATCGGCGTGGGTTCTCTTGGAACGCGCTCCGAAATCGCGGCGGAGTTGATCCTGTGCGGCGGAACCGACGCGCAGAAGGCGACCTGGCTGCCGCGCCTGGCGTCGGGTGAGACGCTTCCTACCGCAGTCTTCACGGAACCCAATACCGGCTCCGATCTAGGAAGTCTCCGCACGCGGGCCGTGCGCGACGGCGAGGATTGGCTGATCACCGGTAACAAGACCTGGATCACGCATGCCGCACGCACCGGCCTCATGACGTTGCTCGCGCGCACCGATCCGGACAGCCGGGATTATCGCGGCCTCTCCATGTTCCTAGCAGAGAAGACGCCAGGCCATGACGACGATCCGTTCCCCACGCCGGGCATGACAGGCGGGGAGATCGAGGTCCTAGGCTATCGCGGCATGAAGGAATACGAACTTGCCTTCGACGGCTTCCGTGTCGACGGAGACAACCTGCTGGGCGGACGCGAGGGACAAGGCTTCAAGCAGCTGATGCAGACCTTCGAGAGCGCGCGCATCCAGACTGCGGCGCGGGCCGTCGGCGTCGCCCAGGCCGCGCTCGACGAGGCGCTGGCCTATGCGGAAAGCCGGGTCCAATTCGGCAAATCGCTGGTGGCTTTCCCCCGCGTGTCCGACAAGCTGGCCATGATGGCCGTCGAGATCACAGTTGCGCGGCAGCTGACCTATTTCGCAGCCGCCCAGAAAGACTTGGAGCGCCGCTGCGACGTGGAGGCCGGCATGGCCAAGCTGCTGGGCGCCCGCGTCGCTTGGGCCTGTGCGGATCAGGGCCTGCAGATCCATGGCGGCAATGGGTTCGCGTTGGAATACCCGATTTCTCGGCTGCTCTGCGACGCGCGCATTCTGAACATCTTCGAAGGCGCAGCGGAGATACAGGCACAGGTGATCGCTCGCCGATTGCTGGCCTGACCCATCGCCCGGCTCTTGGGCCGCTCGGACCGAAGGTGCCGGTGATCGGCGCGCCAGTCTCAGTCGCGGCTGACGACCTCCCTTGCACCGCGCGTGGCGACGCCCACATGCTAGGTCAACCAGCCGCGCGGAGGTCCTATGCATGTCCTGCTCACCGGCGTGACGGGCTTTATCGCCCATCGCATCGCCCACGATCTTTTGACTGCGGGCCATCACGTCAGAGGATCCTTGCGGGACATGGGACGCGCGGACGACGTGCGCTCCTCCATGCCGACGGATGCGACAGACCGGCTGGACTTCGTTGAACTCACGCTGGACGACGATACCGGCTGGGCGGCCGCAGCGCAGGGAATGGATGCTGTCGTTCACACAGCCTCACCGTTCCCGATCGCGCAGATCGTGCCCGATCCACAAACCGTTATCCGACCTGCCGTGGACGGCACGCTTCGCGCCCTTCGCGCGGCACGCGATGCGGCCGTCAAGCGGGTCGTTCTGACATCCTCCACCGTCGCGATCACGAATGGGCCGCGCCCCGAGAACCGGAAAAGGGATGAACGCGACTGGTCCACACCCGATCATCCGAACGCCAACGCCTATGTCCGCTCGAAGACGGAGGCCGAGCGGGCCGCCTGGGACTTCGCCAAGGAACATGGTCTCGACCTGACCAGCATCAATCCGGGCTTCGTACTAGGTCCACCGTTAGGAGCAGAGCGCAACACCTCCCTCAAGGTCGTCGAACGGCTGATGTCGGGCAAGGATCCGATGGTGCCGCCCATCGCCTTCGAGACCGTGGATGTCCGCGACGTCTCACGCGCACATGTGAGTGCGCTCACCGCGCCCGACAGCATCGGCGAACGCTTTGCCCTTGTCGCGGGGACGCTTTGGTTCAGCGACATCGCCGATATCGCGGCAGACCTGCTCCCCGGACGAAAGATCCCCAAGCGCACCGCACCGCGACTTCTCATCCGGGCCCTTTCGCTTTTCGATCCCGCGCTCAAAGGGATCGTTCCGATCCTCGGACGCAACGATCCCGTCTCCGGCGACAAGGCCGCCCGTACCTTCGGGATCGACTGGATCTCCCCTCGCGACGCCGCACGCGCCTCCGTGGAGGCGCTTGCGTGATCCGATCGCTTCTTGTGGTGGGACTGCTTTGGTCCTGCGGCCCGGACGAGACGATTTCGGGGTACACCGATCCGGACACGATCTGGACGCTGACCGAAGTCGACGGCGTTCCCTATTCGGCTGAGGCGTGGCTCCGCTTTCCGACCGAAGGCGTGGTCCAAGGCGCCGGTCCGTGCAACAGCCTCACCGGTCGCCAGGCCGCACCGCTCCCCTGGATCGAGATCACGAGCCTTGCCGTCACCCGCCGTGCCTGTCCCGCCCTTGCCGACGAGCAACGCTTTCTCACCGGATTGCAAGCTGCGACCTTGGCAGAGCCGGGGCCAAACATCTTGCTGCTGACGAACGATGACGGCCTGGAGATGGTCTTCGAAGCCGGTCCCGCGTCAGAGAATCCGACGTAGCTCCGCCACGAAACGGGCACGGGCCGCGGGCAAGGGACGGTTGCCCAAGGCCGCCGCAAGCTTCTGCTCAAGGAAGTGGCCGGTCAGTTCCAGCGCGGCCATTGCCCCCTCGGGCGTCGCCACACCACCCAGCAGCATGGACGGCAGCGGCAACAGGCGATCGGCCCATTGACCGGCCCCGGCGCGGCTGACCGCCCGCCCGGTCTTCGGTGACACATATGCCAGATCGTTTGCCCCCCCACCTGCAGCGCAGGTCGACAAATCCAGCCGAAAGCCGGTCACATCCAGGAGCGCCAGCTCCCAAAAGACATAATCGTGAAGCCAGCCCTCCCCGGTTTCGATGGCGTCGACCAGACTTTCGGTCCGGGCCTGGAAGTCCGGAAGCACCTCCCGTTCCGGCAGGGCAAAACCGCAGAGCGCACAGACCGCGCTCAGCGCAGTAAGCCGCAATGGGTCGCCGAGGATGGCCGCCGATCGGCTACGCACGGGCTCGATTGTGAATGTGCCCAGCTGATCTTCCAACCGCGCCTTCCAGACCACCTGAACCTGATTACCCACCTGCAGCATCGGCGCCTTTCGTTTGGAGACACCGCCATGGACGACACCCAAATGCCGTCCATGGGCGCCGGTCAGCACCTCCAGGATCGCCGCATTCTCCCCGTGGCGACGCGCCGACAGGACGAGGCCAGTATCCCGCCACTCGATCATTCCAGACCCGGCGCATCCAAAAGATGGCGCCCTGCCCGGTCTTCCACTTCCAGAACCCAAAGATCAGGGTCGAACCCCGCCTGACGAGCGCAAGCCGCATCGCAGCTGGCCTCGTCGCCTTCCGCGAGAACGACCCAGTTCCGCGCCCCAGTGGTCAGATCGAAGCCGCGCTGGAAGACCTTGCCTCGACCGTCAAGCGTGTTGAGCTTCACCAGGATCGCGCCCGCATGGTCGTCGCCATGTCGCGTGACGAAGCAGGGAATGCCTTCTAGTGACAGCCGCTGTCGATAGGCAGCCACCCAAAACCCGCTGGTCAGGCTCATCCGCCATCCCGGAAATCCAGACCCATCGCGTCGAACCGCTCCGCCTCGTCCAACCAGTTCGGACGGACCCTGACCTGCAGGAACAAGTGGACGCGCTGGTCCAGGAACGTCTCCAATTCCGCCCGCGCTGCCTGGCCCACCGCCTTCGTCGTCTCGCCTTTGCTACCCAGAACGATCCCCTTATGCCCGTCGCGGGCCACATAGATCACCTGGTCGATCCGGACGGAGCCATCCTCCCGCTCTTCCCAAGTTTCGGTCTCCACGGTCAGCTGGTAGGGCAGTTCCTGATGCAGTCGCAGCGTCAGCTTCTCGCGCGTGATCTCGGCGGCGATCATCCGGAGCGGTAAGTCCGCGATCTGGTCTTCTGGATAGAGCCACGGCCCCTCGGGAACGCGGCCCGCCAGCCATTGGCGCAGGTCGCCCACACCATGCCCCTTCTCGGCCGAAATCATGAATGTCTCGTCGAACGCCATCCGCGCATTCAGCCGCGCGGTCAGATCCAGCAGCTTCGACGCTTCGACCCGGTCGATCTTGTTAATGGCAAGGACCAGCGGTTGCCCCTCGGCACGACGCTCCTCCAAAGCAGAGAGGATCGCCTTCACCCCGTCGGTGAGACCGCGATGAGCCTCAACCAGCAAGACAACCACGTCGGCGTCGGCAGCGCCGCCCCAGGCTGCGGCGACCATGGCCCGATCCAACCGTCGGCGCGGTCGGAAGAGACCGGGCGTGTCTACGAAGACCAACTGCGCGGCCCCTTCCATGGCGACGCCCCGGATCCGCGCACGCGTGGTCTGGACCTTATGCGTGACGATGGAGACCTTGGCCCCAACCATGCGGTTCAAAAGCGTGGATTTGCCGGCATTCGGCTCTCCGATCAGGGCGACGAAGCCCGCGCGGGTAGGCCCCTCACTCATCTCGCACCTGCGCCAGAAGTGCCTTGGCGGCGGCCTGCTCGGCGGCCCGCTTGGCGCTGGCTTCACCATCGGCCTTGCGGCCGTCACCCAATGTGGCCCGGATCACGAAGACGGGGGCGTGATCGGGCCCGGACCGGTCGGCCACCTCATAGCTCGGGGGTGACATGCCCCGCGCCTGCGCCCATTCCTGCAAGGTCGTCTTTGGGTCGCGGGCATCTTGCTCGACCTCGTTCACCCGCGCGCCCCAGAGCCGCAGAACCAACGCGCGCGCGGCGTCGAGCCCGCCATCCAGATAGACGGCCGCGATCAGCGCCTCGACCGCGTCTCCCAACAGCGCCTGCTTGCGTCGGCCGCCGGTCACCTGTTCGGATTTGCCCAGCTTCAGCACCTCACCCAACGCGATATCGCGGGCAACCTCCGCACAGGTCTCCTTTCGCACCAGCGCGTTGAACCGAGGAGCCAGCTGACCCTCGGATGCGGCATCGTCCTGACCCATCAACGTCTCGGCCATCACCAGACCCAGAACGCGGTCACCCAGGAATTCCAGCCGCTGGTTGTCGGGACGTGTCTCGCTCCCGAAAGAGCTATGCGTCATGGCACGGACCAGCAGCTCAGGGCGGTCGAAACGATGGCCGATCCGGCCCTGAAACGCCTGAAGCTCCTTGGAGAGCTTCACCGGATCTCCTCGAAGAAACGGTCCATACGCCAGGTCCAGAAGAAGAGCATCCGCGACCCAGCCGACGAGAAGATCACCCTATCGGCCCGACCGATCAGGTTCTCGTAGGGAACGAAGCCCACACCGCCAACCTGCCGGGGTACCCGGCTATCGCGGGAATTGTCGCGGTTGTCGCCCATGAAGAAGTACTCGCCCTCGGGAACGGTGTAGAGCGGCGTATTGTCGGTCGCCGTATCCCCGATGTTCAGCACCGAATGCGGCGTCCCGTCGGGCAGGGTTTCGGCAAAGCGTTCCTTGATGCATTCGCCGCCGATGCCGACCGGATCGTTGGCACAGCGCGGGACCAGTTGCTGCGGCCCCTGCGGCGCCTTCAACTCCGTGAACGGGTCGATGGGGTCCATCTGTACGGCGGCGCCGTTGAGGAAGAGAACACCGTCCCGCATCTGCACCGTGTCGCCGGGCACGCCCACCAACCGTTTGATAAAGTCCGTTCCGTTCACCGGGTGACGAAAGACGATCACATCGCCGCGCTCTGGTTCGCGCCCCAGGATCCGCCCGTCGAACGGGCACATCGACAGCGGGCAGGAATGCTGCGAATACCCGTAGGCCATCTTGTTGACGAACAAGAAGTCACCGATCAGAAGCGTGTCCTTCATACTGCCGGACGGGATCCAGAACGGCTGAAAAAACAGCGTCCGGAAAATGCCCGCGATGACGAGGGCCCAGAAGATCGTCTTCACCGTCTCCCAGGGTCCGTCCTTCTTCTTTTCGGCCTTCGTCGCCATCAATACCTGCCTCGTCCCTTTCGCCTTCCCCTGCCCCCAGCCCCGGCCATAGTCAACCGGGCGATCCCTCAGCCATAGGGGCGGGCTTCGATGACGACCATGGCATGGGCCCAGGGATGGTCGTCCGTCAGGGTCACGTGAATCACCGCCTCGTGCCCATCCGGTGTCATCCGGTCCAGCCGTTCAGCGGCCCACCCGGTGACATGCATGATCGGCTGACCGGTCCGCAGATTGGTGACATGCATGTCCTTCCAGGCAATCCCCATCCGCAGGCCGGTCCCCAACGCTTTGGAACACGCCTCCTTGGCGGCCCAACGCTTGGCATAGGTCGCCGCCGTATCATGGCGTCTCTCGGCCTTGCGCTGTTCGGTCTCGGTGAAAACCCGATGGCGAAACCGGTCGCCGAAACGCTCCAGAACGCCCGCGATCCGCTCGATATTGGCGAGATCGGTGCCGATACCCAGGATCATCGCGCCACCTGGCCTTCCTGCAGACAGCCCGTCACGGAATGGTGACCTCGCCCGTGGCGCGATTGACTGTGAACGTGATGAGCAGGGCATCCCCCTCCGCCGTCAGACCCGGAACTTCTAGGGTCAGGCCACGAGAGGGATCGTAGCTCGCGAATGCCTTATCGAGGGCGAGCGAAGGAAAGCCGAAACCGGGGGACAGCGAAATCAGGCGGCATTCCTGATAGCCTTCCTGTTGTCGCCCGTAAGTGACCATCAGGTGGAAAGCAGCGGCGGCCGGCTCGCCTGTGTCGAGAAGGGTTACCCGAACATCCCCATTGGCAAAGGTCCGCGTCGTCGCCGAAAGGTCATCCGCCCAGGCCACATTCCGGGCATTGGCGGGCCAAGCGTCGCAATCGCCGACGTCCTGAGCCGCGACGGGCAGCGCCAAGATCGCCGTGCCCAGATAGGCGATGGCCGCCAGCCGGGCCCTCATGCCGCGGCGCGTCTGGCCAGATCCATCAGGCGCCGCATCTCTCGGATGGCGCCGTCGAGACCGCGAAACACAGCTTCGCCGATCAGGAAGTGGCCGATATTCAGTTCGACCACCTGCGGCAAGGCAGCGATGGGGGCCACGCTATCATAGCTCAGCCCGTGGCCAGCATGGACCTCCAGCCCCGCATCATGGGCGATCCGGGCGCCCTCCGTCAGGCGGACAAGCTCCGAAGCCGCATCCTCCGTCCGGCCTTCCGCCACGGCATCGCAATAGGCCCCGGTATGCAATTCGACCACCGCCGCGCCCACCCGCGCCGAGGCCTCGATCTGTCGCGCATCGGCCGCAATGAAGAGAGAGACCCGCGCCCCCGCCTCTGCCAGAGGCAGGATGAAATCCGTGAGACGGTTCTGATCGGCTGCAACTTCCAGCCCACCCTCGGTGGTCCGCTCTTCCCGCCGCTCGGGCACGAGGCAGACGGCATGGGGATTGTGGCGCAGAGCGATGGCCTGCATCTCCTCCGTCGCCGCCATCTCGAAGTTGAGCGGCAGATCGGTGGCCGTCAGGATCGTCTCGATATCCTCATCGCGAATATGGCGCCGATCCTCCCGCAGATGCGCGGTGATGCCATCTGCTCCCGCCGCCTGGGCGACCTGTGCTGCCCGTGCCGGGTCCGGCACGACGCCGCCACGCGCATTCCGCAGCGTGGCGACATGGTCGATGTTGATACCAAGGCGCAGCTTCTCCATGGGCCCTCTCCGCGACGATCACCCCGTCTTATCGCGGCGCGTGCGGAGGGACCATGGGGTCACGCATCGGCCACCGGGACACAGACCTCGGTCACGACCTTCTCGATCGGCGTATCGGCCACGTTGTTGAGATAACGCTCAAACGTCAGCCCCTCGCGCATCCGCAGGCCACGTTCAGGAAGAGCCACCTCGAACATGTAGTGCCAGGCCGCAGGCAACCCGTCGAATGGGCCCACATGGGTCAGGATCGCGTGGCGTCCGGCGGGGATGACGACACGGTCCATCTCCTCCGGCACATCGCTGTCCACGATGGTGCGTCCCGCATGGGCGCGCAGCTGGTCCAGCGGCGTCTCCTGCGGATTGTCGTAATAGATCCCGATGGATGGGCCGGTCGGAACCTCACGCTCTCGCAGCATCGCATCCATCCGGTCGAAGGTCGGCCCGATCTCCAGATAGGGCCCCTGGTGGAACAATGCGGCGACCGTCGTTTCGGTCTCGTCTCGTATCTCGACGGGGTACATGGTCCAGTCTCCTGTCTTGGTTGGCACAATGGGAAGTGGCATCCGGCTGGCCGCCCGCACTGCACTGGGCGGCTGGCCGAAGGCGCGATGAAAGGCCCGGCCGAAACTGTCGGTGTGGCCATAGCCGCAGGACCGGGCGATCCGGCCCAGCGGCAGCGTCGTGACGGCAAGCAGGTTCGCCGCCCGGTTCAGCCGAATGCGGCGTACCACCTCGGTCGCGCCCTCGCCCGTCGCGTCTCGGAACGTCCGGCTGAAATGGAAGCGCGACAGCGCGGCCACCTCGGCCAGCGCATCCAGCGAAAGATCCCCGTCCAAATGGGTGTGGATGTGCGTCAATACGCGGTCGATCCGCGGCGCGAGATGGGAAGGTCGGTCCGTCATCCCGCTTGGGCTAGCACCATCTCAACCGACATTTCTTGCGGTTTGGCGCGGGCCGTACCGACAAAGGAACAGCTGCTCAGGCGGTGCCCTCGTCGCGGGTGGAGGCCGCCTTCTTAGCCGCGGCTTTTTCGGCCGCCTTGCGGCGGATGCCCTCCAGCTTCTTCTTGAGCGCACCCCGCCGTCGGCGCTGATAGGCTTCGATCAGCGGCAGCGAGATCGTGTAAGCGGCGATGCCCGTCACCAGACCGGGCACCACGCCGCCGACAAGCCACGGCAGGAAGACTTCGTGCCAGAAAATCGCGGTCGCGGTCCAATCGACGTCGCGGCCCGTCAGCCCATACCAGCCGTTCCAGAACACATCCGTGCCCGCGTTCCAGAACTTGTCGAATATGTTCTCGTCCACCTCCCGCCGGAACTCCGTCCCCAGCATCCAATGCCCGAGGTTTAGCGAGACGACGGCGATCGGCACATAGGTCAGGGGATTACCGAAGAACGTGCCCAGAAGGGCCGCCATCACATTGCCGCGGATGACGATGGCGATGGCAGCCGCCACCACGAAATGGACGCCGTAGAAAGGCGTGAAGGTGGTGAAGACGCCAGCCAGGATCCCCCGACTGATCTTCTTGGGGGTGTCGGGCAGACGCCGCACGCGGTGCTTAACGTAAAGCGCGGCACGCCCCCAGCCGCCACGGGGCCAAAGCGCGTGGAGTAAGGCCTGCCAGATCGGCAATCGGTCCCTGCGCTTGAACACGCGCTGCGCTCTCCTCTCTCGCCCGCCTCTCTCAGGCGGGGACCATACCGGGCGCCGATCTTGGCCGCGCGCTTTCGCGGTGCCGCGCAACCTGGGCCACATCGCTATCCGTCTCGCACGCCATGATGAGCGCGTGCAGGTGTTCACGGTCCCGCACATCGACGTCGATAAGAAGGCGGAAAAAGTCCGGTTTCCTGTCGACGAACCTTAGGTCGGAAATATTAGCGTTCTGTTCCCCGATCAACGTGCAGATCCGCCCCAGCACACCCGAGTTGTTAGAAATCGTCATATCGAGCGTCACCGCGTTGTTTGGGGCGTGGTGACCGGGCGACCAATGCAGATCGACCCAGCGTTCCGTCTGATCCTCGAACTCCACCATACGCGGGCAATCGATGGCGTGGACGGACACGCCTCGTCCCTTGTTGGTGACCCCGACGATCCGCTCACCCGGAAGCGGTTGGCAGCAGGGCGCGCGTTCGTAATGTGCCCGCGGGTCCAGGCCCACGATGGCCTTGTTCGGCGGAACATCCGCGGCGGGGCGCGTCTGCGCGATCTCTGGGTAAAGGGTATCCACAACGGTTCGCGCGCTGATCTCGGATGCGCCGATCGCGGCCAAAAGATCTGCCTCGTCCTCCAACCCAAGGATCCGCGCGGCCGTGGTCAGGGCCTTGTCCGTCGCGCGCTTGCCCACATGGCCGAAGGCTGCGCGCGCCAATTCCCGACCTAGGCGGACATGGCCTGTACGCCGCTCCGCCTTCAAGGCGCGGCGGATGGCCGATTTTGCCCGGCCAGTCGTGGCAATGTCGATCCACGTCGCCTGGGGCGTCTGACCCTCCGCCGTCACGATCTCGACCGACTGTCCGTTGCGCAGTCGCGTCCAAAGCGGCACGCGCATCCCGTCGACCCGCGCGGCAACCGTCCGGTGACCGATCCGGGTATGAATGGCATAGGCGAAGTCGATGGGCGTCGCCCCTTTCGGCAGCTTGATCACGTCGCCCTTGGGTGTGAAGCAGAAGACCTGATCGGTATACATCTCCAGCTTCACGGCCTCCATGAACTCGGCATGGTCCGCCGCTTCCTCGAACCGTTCCGTCATCTGCTGAAGCCACTCGGCCGGGTCGACAGCAAAGCGGTTCTCGGACGGCACCCCGTCGCGGTAGGACCAATGGGCGGCCACACCCCGCTCTGCGACCTCGTGCATCTCGCGCGTGCGGATCTGCACCTCGACGCGCTTGCCGTCGCGCCCCGACACCGTCGTGTGGATCGACCGATAACCATTGGATTTCGGCTGGCTGATATAATCCTTGAACCGCCCCGGCACCGATCGCCAGCGCTGATGGATGACGCCCAACGCCCTGTAGCAGTCGCTTTCGTCGCCGGTGATGATGCGGAACCCGTAGATGTCCGAGAGGCGTGAGAAGCCGATCTCCTTTTCCTCCATCTTCCGCCAGATGGAGAAGGGACGCTTGGCACGCCCGAAAACCTGCGCCGTCAGATTGGCGCCTGCCAATTCGATCTCGATATCGTCTGTGATGCGCCGGATCACATCGCCGGATTCACGCTGCAGGTTCACGAAGCGGCGCAAGAGCGAAGTGCGCGCCTCCGGATTGAGGACGGCAAAGGACAAGTCCTCCAACTCCTCCCGCATCCATTGCATGCCCATACGCCCAGCCAAAGGCGCATAGATCTCCATTGTCTCGTGGGCCTTTTGCGCTTGCTTCTCCGGCGTCATGTGGCGGATCGTCCGCATGTTATGCAGGCGGTCGGTCAGCTTGACGAGGATTACGCGAAGATCCTTCGACATCGCCATGAAAAGCTTACGAAAATTTTCCGCCTGCTTCGTTTCGGATGATGTGAGTTCCAGATTGGTCAGCTTGGTGACGCCATCCACCAATTCCGCAATCTCGGTCCCGAATTCCCGCTCGACATCCTGATAGGTGGAGCGGGTATCCTCTATCGTGTCGTGAAGAAGCGCGGTGACGATGGTTGCGTCGTCCAAGCGCTGCTCCGTCAGCAGCGACGCAACTTCGACCGGGTGTGTGAAGTAAGGCTCGCCCGACCGACGCGCCTGTCCGCTATGGGCCGCCGCGCCATAGTCGTAGGCGCGGTGGATGAGGTCTGCATCCGTTCGAGGATTGTAGGCGCGCACCAGCGCGATGAGATCGTCGACCTCGATCATGCGGATCGCACGCCCATGCTCAGCCCTGCCCCTGCGCCTCCATGAGCGCGCGAAGCAGTTTTTCTTCGGACATATCGTCCTGGGCCGGCGCATCCTTCTCCACGCCCATGAGAAGTGTCATCGAGTCCTCTTCGGGCTCGTCCACTTCGATCTGGGTCTGGTTCGACTCGATCAGGCGCTCGCGCAGATCGTCGGCCGCCTGAGTCTCCTCAGCAATCTCGCGCAGGGCCACGACCGGATTTTTGTCGTTGTCGCGGTCCACGGTAATCGGCGATCCGGTGGCCACTTCACGGGCCCGATGCGCGGCGAGCATGACAAGCTCGAACCGATTGGGAACCTTGTCGACGCAGTCTTCGACGGTAACGCGGGCCATATGGCACCTCCTGGAGGATCGGCGAGAGGCTGATCTAGGCCGTCACGACCGGATTCGCAAGCGGTGATTCGATAGGCCCAGCAAAGGTCTTACCGCTGCGCTTTCCGCCGCGGGCAGGCCATCGCGCATGGCCTGCGCCGTCCGGCCGGTCAGTGGGTGACGCCAGCTGGGCGCCACATCGCAAAGCGGCACCAGGACGAAAGCACGATCCTGCAATCGCGGATGCGGCAGAACGAGACGATCTGGCAACGCGCGTATTTGCTCTTCGGCGGGCAAGTCGATCCATTGTCGAAGCCTCGGCGGATCGGGCCGGATCAGCCCATCCACGGCCAAGAGATCGAGATCGAGGAGACGCGCCCCCCACCGTACGTCGCGACGACGCCCGTGACGCGTCTCGACCGCGTGGAGCCGGGCCAGAACCGCGGATGGCGGCACCGCCGTCCGCAACAGCCCAACGGCGTTCACATAGTCCGGGCCGCTTCCCGGCGGAAAAGCCGGAGTTCGATATAAACGTGACATATCCGTGGGCAAAATGCCCACATCTCTCGCCGCCCGCTGGATACGATTTGCGTTCGATCTGGCCGTCAGGCCGAGATTGGCGCCAAATGCGATAATATTTAACGCCAAGTCAGCCCCTGTATACCTTTTCGGCGAGACGAACTATCTGTAGGGTTTGCAAAGGGGAAGGAAAGGACGGATCACTCACCGTTCTGTGTCCGAGAGGATTGGAGACCATGTTTTACCGGGATGAGCGCCTCGCGCTCTTTATTGACGGTTCCAACTTATATGCGGCCGCAAAGGCCCTGTCGTTCGATATCGATTACAAACTTCTGCGCCAAGAATTCGTGCGGCGTGGGAAGATGTTGCGTGCGTTTTATTACACTGCACTGCTCGAAAACGAGGAGTATTCGCCGATCCGCCCACTTGTGGATTGGTTGCACTATAACGGCTTCACGATGGTGACGAAGCCAGCGAAGGAATTCACCGACGGTCAAGGCCGTCGGAAGGTGAAGGGCAATATGGATATCGAGCTCACGGTCGACGCGCTCGAGACCGCGGATCACGTGGATCATATCGTGCTCTTCTCCGGCGATGGTGACTTCAAGCCGCTGGTGGAAGCGCTGCAACGCAAAGGCGTCAGGGTTTCGGTTGTCTCGACGATCCGCAGCCAGCCGCCGATGATCGCGGATGACCTTCGCCGTCAGGCGGACAACTTCATCGAGTTGGACGAATTGCGCGAAGTGATCGGCCGTCCGCCTCGTGAAGTCAGCGCCCCGCCACAGGCGCTCAAAGCGGGCGAATAGCCGTCAACCCTTCGGCTTGAAGGGTGCCATCCCGGCGCGCGCAAGTGCGTCGGCCCGTTCGTTTTCGGGATGGCCTGCATGGCCCTTGACCCATTCCCACCGCACCTCGTGCCGGGACTGGGCTTCATCGAGGCGTCGCCATAGGTCTTCGTTCTTCACGGGTTTCCGTGTGGAGGTCTTCCAGCCGTTGCGCTTCCAACCATGCAGCCAGGCGGTGATGCCACCCTTCACATAGGCCGAGTCCGTGACGACCGTCAGCCGCGCGGGCCGTTCCAGCGCTTCCAAGGCATTGATCGCGGCCAGCAACTCCATCCGGTTGTTCGTCGTCTCCGCCTCGCCCCCTTTGAGTTCACGCTCCTTGACGACGCGATCGCCCTCCGATGCCACCAGCAATGCACCCCACCCCCCCGGCCCCGGGTTGCCGCTGCAGGCGCCGTCGGTATAGGCGAATAGATCAGGCATCTCGCTTCCGGCTCACATGGATGACGTGATCGGCGACCTCGCCCGACAATCCGACGCTCCGGCCATGGGCCAGCGCGATCCGCTCCAGACCGGCCTGACCCGTCATTCGATCCAGGTCCGCCGCCTCCACATAGACATAGCGCCGCCCCAGGCTGTCCCGCCGAGTGCCCTGCCCGCGCTTCATCCCCAGATGCAGAACGCCCTTCGGCAGAAGTGCGTCCGCAGCCCGCTCTATCAGCCCGGCCAGGGCCCCTTCCTCGGCGTGGAGCAATGAGAAATTCGCCCAGATGCCGCGATATCGCGGGACAGGCTCCAAGGCATCGAACGTCTCGCACCGCCCCGACACGCCCTTCTCGGCCATCAAGGCCACCATCTCGGGCGACGCATCGCTCGCCTCGCAGTCCAGCCCATGCGCGATCAGCCGTGCCGCGTCATGGCCGGGCCCCGCGCCCCAATCGAGGACCGGGCCATCCCCCGCAGGCAACGCCGCAACGAAGCGATCTAGATCCGCTGCCGAAAAGTCGCCGCCGGTTATCCGCGCATAGTCGCGTGCCTGCTCCGCATAGCAGTCCAGCGTTTCGCGATCAGCGCCGCTCACAACGTCACCGGAAGCAGGCAAAGAACTACACCCGCCGTCAGGATGAGACGGAGCTTCATCCACCAAGCCGGGGCGAGACCCTGGTTCCAAAAGAGCCAGTCGAGCCCCAACAGTCCCACGAACCCGGCGATCAAGGCGATTGACGCCGAGACCGGCCCGCCGCCAGTCATGAAGAACGCCCAGAGCGCGGGCAGGACGCTCAACCCGTAGCCAGTGGCCGCGACCGCGCCCTCCGCCTTCGTCGCGAACCCCCAAAGCACGCCGGACATGAAGCTCAGGATCACCGCCCCGTAGAAGAGCCCGATATAGGGCCCGATGAAGCGCGGCCCCAGGGATGCCATCCCCCACCCGGCCAAGGTCGGGGACCACAGTGTCGCAGCGCCCCAGGCGAAAGGGATCAGACCACTCAGCCCCAGCAGAAGGGCTGACATCGGAATACGGGCGGTCAACATCCCGTTCCCTTGCCATGGCAATGGGGGGCGATAAAGGCCAAAGCGCCGTTAGAGATCGGCGATCAGTTGCGCGATCCGGCGGGCGCGCGTCTCCGCCCGTTTGGCCGTCGCGACCTGGTGCAGAGCTGCCCGTTTCTTGCCCGGCGTCAGCGCTGCCCAGGCCGCGCTTCGCCCCGCCGCGCGCAGGGACGCGCTCACATCGTCAGGCACGTCCACCGCATCCGGATCCGTTGGCCGCAGGCGCACCTCCACCGCGTCGCCGGGCGCCAATCCGGCGGCATCCAGAAATGCCTTCCCCGTCCAAAGAAAGGCGTCGTCGATAACGTCCGCTTTTGCGGGAGCCAGGTTAACCGGATGGTCGGCGATCTCGCCCTCCACCCGTTTGGTGCTGCCAAGCGCGGCCATCACGTCCGCAGGCAATCGCAAGATAGTATAGGTTGAGCGGCCCCATTCCAGCGGTTCGATCCGTCCCTCGAAAGTGACGTAGTCGCTCACGCGCGCTCCAAGGCAAGCCGACCCGCGAGGGCCGCGAAGACACCTGCAAAGGTGCGGTTCAGCCAAGCCATGGCGCGCTGTGACGCCAGAAACCTGGTGCGCACGGTTCCTGCGAACAGACCGTAGACGGCGAAGACTGCAAAGGTCATTGCCATGAACACCGCCCCCAACGCGGCCATCTCGGCCGTGGCACTGGCCGGATCGCCTGACAGAAATGGCGGAAGAAGCGCCAGGAAGAAGATCGAGAGTTTCGGGTTCAGCACGTTGATCAGCGTCCCGCGCCAGGCCACGCGAAAGAGCCGCTCAGGCCGAGCTTCGGCTGGTCGAACGGCAAGCGCGCCAGTCTGCCGCAGCGCGCCCCACGCCATCCAGAGCAGATAGGCCACGCCCGCGAACTTCACGACATTGAACAGCAGGGCCGAGGTATGCAGCACCGCTGCGAGGCCCAGGGTCGCCGCCGCCAGGTGGGGCACGATACCGAACGTGCAACCCAGGGCGGCGGCAAGGGCTGCCCGGGCCCCACGGCCAAGGCCCATCGCCAAGGTATAGACGACGCCGGTTCCCGGCGCGATGACGACGACAAACGCCGTCAGGAGGAATTGCAGAGAGATCATACGGCACCCTGCCCGGCCTGGGATCACCGCGCAAGGATGACGGTCGCGATCACATCGTGGTTGTGATGGCCGGCAGCGGCCCGCGGTCGCCCTGCGGGGCCGGGACAAAGGCGGTGCCGATCAGGACGACGGCAAGCAGACAGGCGGGAATGGACAGCGTGTAGGTCATGGTCTTCACTCCGGTTCAGGGTGCGGCGTGTTGCCGCGTCTGACCTTCATTTAGGACAGAATGTCGCAGTAAGCACTGCACGATCGATCACGAAAACCCCATCACCCGTGAAGGGCGGCGGCCCAGCCGCCGCCCCCAACATGTTCAGACCAGCGCGGCGCGGGCAGCCCGCGCGCCGGATGACTGGTCCACCTTTATCTTGCGCGGATGCGGTCGTCCCGTCTCGGCATAATGCTTCAACTCCTGCGTGGCCTGTTTGAGAACGCGTCCGAATTGTAGCCGCATAAGCGGGCCCATCAGAAGGTTGAACGGAAAGGCGATGTCCGCCGTCAGGGTGCAGCGCACGCGCGCAGCTCCTGCCTCGGGCTCCACGATCCATTCATTGGACAAGCGCTTCACGAAACCCGGCATCTTGGCGCCGGTCGCCGAATAGGCCACCCGGCGATCCGCGGGGTCGTAGGTCTCGATGGTTTCCGTGAAGGGGCCCAGGCTTGTCTCGCAGGTCCGTCCGGCCAAAGGCGCGCCCGGCAGGACCGGGCCATCCTGGCGGGCCCGGCTGACATAGACCGAGGAGGCCCATGCCGCGGCATCTGCGTAATTGGGACCGAGGATATCCCAGACCCGCTCCGCTGACGCGGCAATGGTGATTTCGCGTGTGACGATCATGGTTCGTCTCCATTCTGATATGAAGGGAAATGGGAAACGGGCGCCCGGCATGGCCGCGCACCCGGATATGCGTCAGCCGACGACGGTACCGCCCATCGCGTAGCCGCCTTCGGCGGTCTCCTCGATATGGACGTTGATATAGGGCTTGATATCGCCCTTGCCGGCGCGTTGCCCGATCTGGGCAAGGCCATCGGTCAGGGTCGCGGCGATCTCCGCCTTCTCTGTCGTGTTCCAGGCAGAACGTGGAACAGTGACACGGATCGTGGGCATGGTGGTCTCCGAATGTTGAATTTGATTTTGCATCGGCCGATGTAATATCCTTAAGGCGACGATCAGAGATATGCAACACACGTTTCAAAAAGGAGCCACCCATGGCCCGACCCCGCAAGTTCGATGAGGGTGAAGTGCTGGGATGCGCCATGACGGCCTTCTGGCGCGCCGGCTTCGAAGCCACGACCTATCGCGGGCTGGAGAGCGAAACGGGCGTTGGTTTGCGCAGCCTCCACAACGCCTTCGGAGAGAAGGAGGCCCTTTTTGCGCGCGCGCTTGACCTCTACCGGGACAGCGCGGAGGCCGTGCTGGATCAGGTCTTCGATCCGCCTGGCACCGACGGCCTAATCGCGCTCTTCCAAGGAATGGCCGCGCCTCTCCCGGCCGATGACGTCCGCAATTCGGGGTGCCTCATGGTGAACACGGTTTTCGAACGTGCCGATCCGCCGGCCGAGATCGCCGAACGGGTCGCGGGCTACCGCGCCATGTTCCGCGACCGGATGAAGGCGTGTCTCGATGCCGACGGCATCCCCGAGGCAGACGCGCGGGCAGAGTTCCTGATGGGCCTGCTCTGGGGGATGCTCAGCCAGATCCGATTGGCCCGCGATACCACCGCAGCCGCCCCCATGGCGGCGATCGCCGTCCAGACGATCCAGGGGTGGCGGGCCGGTTGACCCGATAGGTCAGGCCGGTTCCCGCAAGACCCGTGGTACCTTGAACTCGACGTTTTCCTCGGCTGTCACGACCGTCTCGACGGTGACGTCGAACCGCGCCCGGAAGGCCGCGACCACCTCGTCGATCAACACTTCGGGCGCGGACGCGCCAGCCGTGATCCCCACCGCGCCGATCCCGTCCAACGCCCGCCAGTCGATCTCGCTCGCGCGCTGGACAAGCTGGGCATAACGGCACCCGGCCTTCGCCCCCACCTCCACCAACCGTTTTGAATTCGAGGAGTTGGGCGCACCGACAACCAGGATCGCATCGACCTTGGGCGCCATGGCCTTCACGGCCTCCTGCCGATTGGTCGTCGCGTAACAGATGTCTTCCTTATGCGGCCCGACGATGGCCGGAAACCGTGCCATCAGGGCGGAAACGATATCGGCGGTGTCGTCCACCGACAGCGTCGTCTGCGTGATGAAGGCCAAACGCTCGGGGTCGCGCACCTCCAGATCGGCCACATCCGCCACCGTCTCCACCAGCAGCACCTCACCCGCCGGAAGCTGCCCCATCGTCCCGATGGTCTCGGGATGACCCTCATGGCCGATCATGACCATCTGCAGCCCGTTCTCATGATGACGCGCGGCCTCGATATGGACCTTGCTCACCAGCGGACAGGTCGCGTCCACGAACAGCATCTCGCGCCGTGCAGCCTCGGCCGGAACGGATTTCGGCACGCCATGGGCAGAAAAGATCACCGGCCGGTCGGGCGGGCATTCGTCCAGCTCTTCCACGAAGACCGCACCCTTCGCGCGCAGCCCGTCCACCACATATCTGTTATGGACGATCTCGTGGCGCACATAGACCGGGGCACCCCATTTCTGCAGCGCCATCTCCACGATCTTGATGGCCCGGTCTACGCCCGCACAGAAGCCGCGCGGCGCAGCAAGATAGAGGGTCAGCGGCGGTTTTGGCATCGGCACTCTCCTGTCCGCCCCGAGATACGGCCCGGCCTCGCCGCCGTCCAGTCGGGCGCGGCATATCGCCTTGAGGCCGCTGGGTTCGGAGCGCTAGACGGAGGTATGAGTATCTTCCACCTGGCCTTCAATGTCGGCGATCTGGACGACGCCCGCGCCTTCTATGGCGGCCGGCTCGGCTGCACCGAGGGGCGCTCCACCGAAACCTGGGTCGATTTCGATTTCTTCGGTCACCAGATCAGCCTGCATCTGGGTACCCCCTTCGCCCATCAGCCCACCGGAAAGGTTGGGGACCACATGGTGCCGATGCCCCATTTCGGCGTCCTTCTCGCGATGCATGAATGGCGCGACCTGGCCGACAGGCTCGAAGCGGTGGGGCAGGATTTCGTCATCGCCCCCACCCTCCGTTTCGAGGGTCAGCCCGGAGAGCAGGCGACGATGTTTTTCCTCGATCCTTTTGGCAACCCGATCGAGGTGAAGGGGATGACCGATCCCGACCGGGCTTTCGCCACGTGACGACGATCCTCTTTGCCGCCCGACCCGAGCGCTGGGAAGACTATCGCGACGCGCTTCCCAAAGCCTTGGCCGCCGCAGGCGTCAACGCCACGATCCTGCCCTTCGAGGCGGAGCACGATCCGGGCGCCATCGATTGGATCGTCTATGCGCCCAACGCGCCGCTCCAGGATTTTCGCCCCTATACGCGCCTCAAGGGGGTCCTGAACCTCTGGGCCGGGGTGGAGGACGTTGAGGGCAACCGCACCCTCACCGCACCGCTCACCCGCATGGTGGATCACGGCCTGACGCAAGGCATGGTCGAATGGGTGACCGGTCACGTCCTGCGACACCATCTGGGCATGGATGCCCATATCAACAATCCGGACCGGCAATGGGACGCCACCGCGCCGGCTCTGGCCTCGGACCGCCCGGTCGCGATCCTGGGCCTGGGTGAACTCGGCACCGCCTGCGGGCAGGCCCTGGCCCGGCTGGGATTTCCGGTGACGGGATGGGCGCGCAGTCCGAAAGACATCCCAGGTGTCCGTAGCCTTACCGGTCCGGACGGCCTGCGTGCAGCGATCAGCGAGGCGCAGATCGTCGTCCTCCTTGTCCCGCATACCAAGCGCACCGAAAACCTGATCGACGCAGAGGTTCTGAACTGGATGCGCCCCGGCGCCGTCCTCCTCAATCCTGGCCGCGGCGCCTTGATCGACGATGCGGCATTGCTCGCTGCCCTGGACAAGGGCCATCTCTCCCATGCCACACTCGACACGTTCCGCACCGAGCCGCTGCCCGACGACCACCCGTTCTGGTCCCATCCGCGTATCACGATCACACCCCATATCGCCTCCGCCACGCGGGCCAAGACGGCGGCAAAGGTCTTGGCGGAGAACATCCGGCGCGGCGAGGCGGGCGAGCCGCTTCTCCACGTCGTGGACCGTCGGGAGGCCCTGGAGAACTAACATGCCACCCCGCCTCACCGACCTCGCCAATAGCCTGCCCGCCAGTGTCCCCTTCATCGGTCCCGAAGCGCAGGAGCGCGGCATGGGCCAGCCCTTCGCTGCGCGTCTGGGCGCCAATGAAAGCGGCTTCGGCCCCGCTCCCGGCGCCGTTAAGGCCATTGCGCAGGCTGCGGGCGAGACATGGATGTATGGCGATCCAGAGGTTCACGACCTGCGCCACGCCATCGCCGCCCACCACGGCCTTGCGCCGGAAGCCGTCGTGGTGGGCGAAGGTATCGACGGCCTTCTCGGCTATCTGGTCCGGCTGCTGATCGGGCCGGGCGATCCCGTCGTCACCAGCGATGGGGCCTATCCGACCTTCAACTACCACGTGGCCGGCTTCGGCGGCGCCCTGCACAAGGTCCCCTATCGCGGCGACCACGAAGACACGGACGCCCTGGCCGCGAAGGCCGCGGAGGTCGGCGCGAAACTCGTCTACCTCGCCAATCCCGATAACCCGATGGGCAGTCATCACTCTGCGGGCACCATCGCGCGCCTGCTGGACGCGCTTCCACGCAACTGCCTGCTCTGCCTGGACGAAGCCTATGCCGATCTGGCCCCGTCGGAGGCGATCCCGCCCCTCAATCCGGCCGATGACCGGGTGATCCGGATGCGGACCTTCTCCAAAGCCCATGGATTGGCCGGATTGCGCATCGGCTACGCCATCGGCCATCCCGATCTGATCCGCGCCTTCGACAAGGTCCGCAACCATTTCGGACTTGGCCGTCTGGCGCAGGCGGCAGCAATCGCTGCCCTGGCCGACGTGGATTGGCTGGTGCAGGTCCGTCAGAAGGTGGCCATGTCCCGCGACCGGATCGGCGAGATCGCGCGCGAAAACGGCCTCACGCCCCTACCCTCCGCGACCAATTTCGTTGCCGTCGATTGCGGCCGCGACGGCGCCTTCGCCCGCGCGGTCCTGGCAGAGCTGCTCGGTCAGGGTGTCTTCGTCCGCATGCCCGGCATCGTACCGCTCGACCGCTGCGTCCGCATATCCTGCGGACCGGGGGCGGATATGCAGGCTTTGGCCAAGGCATTGCCCCGCGCCTTGCAAGATGCCGCCTCGGCGATGCCGCAGCGGGAACGCTAGACTGGCCGGAAGTTTTGGCTAAGTTCTTTGGAAAGCGTCACGCGGAGGCCGGCATGCGCGATCACCATCCTGGGCAAGTGGAAGACTATACCAACGCGTTCCTAGGAATGTTCTACCTGATCCTCGTGATGGCGCTGGTGGTTATCTGGGGCATGTGGGGCTACCCCGTCGCCCTTATGATCTGCGCCTGCATCCATTGGGGCATCCACCGCCTTGGCCTGCGCCTGGAACGGCACGAAGCACGGATCGAAGCGCGGATCGCCGAAAGCCGCAAACGCCGCAGCCAGACCTGAAAAGGGCGCCCCTGGGGCGCCCTTTCCGTTTCGATTACCTCGAGCCTATTCGTTCTCAAGACCTTCCGCGCGGATGGCGGCGAAGATGTCGCCGCCCACGGCCGGGGCACCCGAGACGAGCGTGGCGCCGTTGAGGCCACGCAGATCGTCCTGCCCGTCCGCATCGGCATTGAACTGCGCGAAGATGCCGGATTGTGCGTTCGTCCGGCTGGACGCGACCGCGTCGGTCAGCACGATGCGATCACCGCTTTCCAGCGATTGGTTGAAATGCGCGATGGCGGCCGTGGCATCGGCGAAGGCGGGGCCTGCGGCGGTGGCCAGGATGGCGGCGAAAGATGCGGTGCGGATCATTGTCTGATGTCCTTGTTGGTTTGCAATGGGCGGACGTTTTGTCTGCCGATGCATGGAAGCTGGGCGGATGCGGGCACACGTTCAATGCACGCTCGCGTGATGCGGGCGATATTTTCGTGCGAGGATGCGCAGATATGATGCCCTACCGCACAAAAGCCAAGCCAACGCGGCAACGGCGTCGCCCGCCCCGTCACCGCTGGCGATCAGACCGTGGCCATCACCTTCGCCGCCGCGTCCAACGCCCCGCCACCATGGGGAACGCCCAGCGCCTTGAGCCCGGCATCGATCCCGGCCAGCGTCCCCATCAGGCTATGGCCAGAGACATGGCCCATATGGCCGATCCTGAAGAACCCGTGCCATGCCGGATCGCCAAGCGGCGCCATCCCCAAACCGATGCCCAGCGTCAGCCCCATGGACGCCTCCGTCCAATCCCGCAGGGCTGTGCCACGCTCTGGCAGGCGCACGGCGGTCACGGCATGGCTGCGCTGTGCCGCGTCGCGCACGTTCAGCTCCACACCGCCCGGTGCCTCCCACACCGCAAATGCCGACCAGAGCGCACGGGCCAGCAGAGCATGGCGCGCCCAAACAGCCTCCACCCCCTCCTCGTGGACGATCATGTCCAGTGCCTCGCGCAGACCGTAGAGGTGATGCGTCGGCCCCGTACCGTTGAAATAGCGGAAATAGACCTCCGGCTTGGTGCGCGGACGCCAATCCCAATAGCCAGTCACACAATCCGCTCGCTCCCGCGCGCGGTCTGCCTTTTCGTTGTAGAAGACGAAGGCCATGCCCGGTGGGGTCATGAGACCTTTCTGGCAACCGGTGATCGCCACATCGACGCCCCAGGCATCCATCTCGAAGACATCGCAGCCCATCGATGCGATGCAATCGGCCTGTAGAAGCGCGGGATGCCCGGCGGCATCCATCTCGGCGCGGATCGCCGCAATGTCCGAACGCACGCTCGACGACGTGTCCACATGGACGCAAAGGACCGACTTGATCTCGTGGGCGGTATCGTCGCGCAGGCGCTGACCGATGGCCGCCGGATCCATGGCCGCGCGGTTGCCAAAATCCAAGAACTCCACCCGAAGCCCCAGACCCCGCGCCACATCGGCCCAGCCATCCGCAAAGCTGCCGGTTCGCGGGATCAGAACCAGATCACCGCGGGAATGGGTATTGGCCAGACAAGCCTCCCAGACGGCATGGCCATTGCCGATATAGATCGTCGCCTGATGGTCGGTGCGCGCCACCGCCTTCAGGTCGGGAATCAGGGCATGGGTCAGGTCAATCAACGGGCCGGTATAGATGTTGGGCGCCGGGCGGTGCATGGCCCGCAACACGCGCTCCGGCATGATCGAAGGGCCCGGAATGGCCAAGGTCTGTGGGCCGCTGGCCAGTCGCGCACCCGTCTTGTCGGTCTCGTCGCGCATGGCCGCCTCCTCTGATCGCCTGCTGTCAGCTAGACCCGAGGCTCAGCCGGGTCAATGCGGCCTTGGCTCCGCCGCCCGGATGGTTATCTCGGGGACATGACGCGTACGATCCTCCGCCTTTCGGGCACCGACACGGACAAGTTCCTCGACGGCCTCCTGACCCGAAACATCCCCGAGACGGGCTTGGGCTATGCCGCCCTTCTGACGCCCCAGGGAAAGTATCTCGCCGACTTTCTGATGTTCCGCGCCGACGGGGCCGCCCATTTGGACATGGCCACCGACCTCGTCCCGCCCACCGTTCAGCGGCTCAACATGTATAAACTCCGCTCGGATGTGACGATCGAGGCGACGGATCTGCAGGTGCAACGCGGCCTGGATGACGCGCCCGAGGGCGCCATGACCGACCCGCGCCCCGGCATGGGCTGGCGGCGCTATGGCACGGCCATGCCGTCCGACGACGCCGATTGGGATGCCGTAAGGGTTGAGAATCTGATCCCCGAAAGCGGCACCGAACTCATCCCCAACGAAAGCTACATCCTCGAAATGGGTTTCGAGCGTTTGGGCGGCGTGGACTTCAAGAAGGGCTGCTATGTCGGCCAGGAAATCGTCGCCCGCATGAAGCATAAGACAGAACTGCGGAAAGGTCTGGCGCGGGTCGGGCTTGACGGCCCAGCCCAGCCCGGCACCGAGATCACATCGGGCGGCAAACCTGTCGGCACGCTCAACACAGTCTCTGGCGACCGCGCCCTTGCCTATCTGCGCTTCGACCGCGCCCAGACCATGCAAGCGGGCGACACGGCGCTCACGCTCGACGCCCGCATCTGACCCTCGCTTGCCGCCAATTGGCGGCGCCCCTACGCTCCAACGGACCCATCAGGAGACTGCCATGCGCGACCCTCGCACCTTCGACGCCAATGCCACCGCCGGGGGCGCGTTCGGCGACCTGCCCGAATGGGATCTGAGCGATCTCTACACCGCCCCGGACGCCACCAAGCTGACCGAGGATCTTGCATGGCTCGAGGCCGAATGCGCGGCCTACGCGTCGGATTACGAAGGCAAGCTGGCCGATCTGGATGCGGAGGGCCTGCTGCACGCCATCCAGCGCAACGAGAAGATCGACGAGGTGGCGGGCCGCATCCTCTCCTTCGCGGGGCTGCGCTATTACCAGCAGACGACCAATGGCGAACGCGCCAAGTTCATGTCCGACATGCAGGATCGCATCACTGTCATGTCCGCGCCGCTCGTCTTCTTCGGGCTCGAATTCAACCGGCTGGATGACGACCATCTTGAGGCGCTCTACGCGGCCAATGCCGACCTGGCGCGCTACCGCCCCACGCTGGACCGGCTGCGGGCCATGAAGCCCTACCAGCTCTCCGATGAGTTGGAGCGCTATCTCCACGACACATCCGTCGTGGGCGCCTCGGCCTGGAACAAGCTTTTCGATGAAACCGTGGCCGCGCTGGAATTCACGGTCGATGGTGAGACGCTCAACATGGAGGGCGTCGCCAACCTTCTGACCGAGCCGGAGCGCCCCATCCGCCAGGCCGCCGCCGAAGAGATCGCGCATGTGCTGGACAGCAACCTCAAGACCTTCGCCCGCGTCCACAACACGCTCGCCAAGGAGAAAGAGATCAACGATCGCTGGCGCGGCCTACCCACCCCACAATCGGGCCGACATCTGTCGAACCATGTGGAACCCGAGGTGGTCGAGGCGCTGCGCAACGCGGTGGTCGCCGCCTATCCGCGCCTGTCTCATCGCTATTACCGGCTGAAGGCCAAGTGGCTGGGATTGGACAAGCTGCAGGTCTGGGACCGCAACGCCCCCCTCCCCATGGAAGAAACGCGGATCGTCGATTGGGACGAAGCGCAGCGCACCGTGATGGAGGCTTATGCCGGTTTCGACCCGCGCATGGCGGAGATCGCCAAGCCTTTCTTCACCGATGGTTGGATCGATGCGGGGGTGAAGCCCGGAAAGGCCCCCGGCGCCTTCGCCCATCCGACGGTGACGACGGCGCACCCTTACGTGATGCTGAACTATCTCGGCAAACCGCGCGACGTGATGACCCTGGCCCATGAATTGGGCCACGGCGTCCACCAGGTGCTGGCCGCCAAGCAGGGCGAATGGCTCTCCTCCACGCCGCTAACCCTGGCCGAGACGGCGAGCGTCTTCGGTGAGATGCTGACCTTCCGGCGTCTTCTGGACCAGGCCCCCGACGATGCGGCCCGCAAGGTGCTGCTGGCGGGCAAGGTGGAGGACATGATTAACACGGTGGTCCGCCAGATCGCGTTCTACGATTTCGAGTGCAAGCTGCACGACGCCCGCCGCGAAGGCGAGCTGACGCCCGAGGACATCAACGCGCTGTGGATGTCCGTCCAGGGAGAGAGCTTGGGCGACGCCTTTGAGTTCATGGAGGGTTACGAGACCTTCTGGTCCTACATCCCCCATTTCGTCCACTCGCCCTTCTACGTCTACGCTTACGCCTTCGGTGACGGGCTGGTAAACGCGCTCTACGCCGCCTACGAGGACGCGCCCGAGGGCTTTCAGGACAAGTATTTCGACATGCTCCGCGCAGGCGGGTCCAAGCACCACAAGGAACTGCTCGCGCCCTTCGGCCTGGACGCGTCGGACCCCGCCTTCTGGGACAAGGGGCTGGGCATGATCGAAGGCTTCATCGACCAATTGGAAGCGATGGAGTGAGCGACGACCATCTTCCGTCCACCATGTCCGGCTGGCTGCTGACCGGCCATGGTGGGCCGGAAAGACTATCTTGGCGCACCGATCTGGTCGTGCCGCGACCCGGCGTAGGCGAGGTGCTCATTCGCGTCCATGCCACCTCCGTCAACAACACCGATATCAACACGCGGGTCGGCTGGTACTCCAAATCCGTCCGAGGCGGGACCGAAGGCGCGCAAACCCAGTCCGAAGACGGCGGATGGGCAGGGGCGCTCACGTTTCCGCGCATCCAGGGCGCCGACCTGGTGGGCCGGATCGTCGCGGTGGGACCGCGCGTGGCTGCCGCCCGCATCGGTGAGCGGGTGGTCTGCCGCGCGATGTATCCGCCGCCGGATGCAGGACCGTTCGATCTGATGACGCGCGGGTCCGAACGGGACGGCGCCTTCGCCGAATACGCCACCGCCGAAGCACAGCACGCCTTGACGGTGACCGACGCGTCTCAGCCGGACGAGGTGCTCGGCATCCTTCCCTGCGCCTATTCGACGGCCGAGGGGATGCTCGACCGCGTCGGGCTGGACGCGGAGCGGGTGCTCGTCACCGGCGCATCGGGCGGTGTCGGGCTGGCGGCGGTACAATTGGCCAAGTTGCGCGGTGCGGACGTGACGGCCATGGCAGGTCGCGACAAGCACGGTGCCGTGGTTGCGGCGGGCGCGGAAACCGTTCTCGGACGCGATGACCCTTTGCCACCAGAGATGGACGTCGTGGTCGATCTGGTCGGCGGGCCGCGTTGGCCCGACATGGTTGCGGCGCTGCGACGCGGTGGACGCTATGTCACCTCCGGCGCCATCGCCGGGCCCATCGTCGAGCTGGACCTGCGCGACCTCTACCTGCGGGATCTCACCTTCTTCGGCAGCACCTACCAACGGGACCACATCATGCCGACCGTGCTCGATCACGTCCAAAGCGGGCGCTTAAGACCTCTGATTGCCGAGCGCTTCACGCTGGCGGATCTGCCGAAGGCGCAAGCGGCCTTCGAAGCCAAAACCCATGTCGGCAAGATCGCCATAGAGGTGCACATGCCATGAGGGACGACGTATACAGACCGGTCGGCGAGACCGTCCTGGCCGATGATTGGGGGCGGTTGACCCGCTACGATTTCGACTATCGCCGTCGGGATGGAACCTGGCAGCGCCAGCGCCGCGAAGTCTACGATCGGGGCCATGGCGCAACCTGCCTGCTGCATGACGAGGTCGCCGATACCGTTCTTCTGACCCGGCAATTCCGGCTGCCCATGCAGGTCAGCGGACAGGCGCCCTTCCTGATCGAGACGCCCGCCGGTCTTCTGGAAGGGGCCGACCCGGATGCCCGTGTCCGGGCCGAATTGATGGAGGAGACCGGATACGAGGTCGGCCCGCTGGAACATGTGACCAACCTGATCACCTCACCCGGCTCGGTCTCGGAATACCTGGCCTGCTATCTGGGACGCTATCGGCGCGACCGCTCCGTGGGCGCGGGCGGCGGCGCCGCGGAGGAGGGGGAGGATATCGAGGTTCTGCACATCCCCCTCCGGGACGCATTGGCCATGGTCGCCGACGGACGCATCGCTGATGCCAAGACCGCGTTCCTGATCCAAAACCTCGCACTGCGCCTGGCCGGTTTGATCCCGCCCGCGCCCTAAGGCACGCCGCCCGACCGCGCGACCCTCTGACGCCAGATGACAACCGCGTGGGGTGCGCTGGCCCCAACGCAAGCGAATCCCACATGACGGGCCATCACGTCCAACAAGGAGCAGAGAGCATGACCCAGACCCGACGCCAGATCCTCGCCCTCGCCGCCACGGCAGGCGCCGTTTCGACCCTTGGCCTGCCCGCGCACGCGCAGACTGCGCCGATCTATTCAGGCGACGGTATCGCTGTGGATGGCACCGACGTCGTGGCCTATTTCACCGACGGGCGGCCCGTCGCCGGGGATGCCGCCATCACCCACGATTGGAACGGCGTCACCTGGCAGTTCTCCAGCGCCGCAAACCGCGATGCCTTCGCCGCCGACCCGGCCGCCTACGCGCCGCAATATGGCGGCTACTGTGCATGGGCCGTCAGTCAGGGCTACACCGCAGAGACCACACCTGAGGCCTGGAAGATCGTCGATGGCAAGCTCTACCTGAACTATTCGCGCCGCATCCAGCGCCGATGGGAACGGGACATTCCGGGCCATATCACCTCGGCGGATGCCAACTGGCCCAGCGTGTTGCAGTAGAGGTAAGCGGGCTGCTGCGCCTAGCCCACCATTTCTTTCAGAACCGCGTCGGGGCCCGATTTCGCATCGGGTTCCGGGCGGGCGATGGCCGGGGTTTCGTGGATATGCAGGTCCTCGGTGGCGCACCGCAGCATATAGGCTGCTAGATCGCCGGTGCGCGTCCGGATCAGGTCGGGCGGGATCACATCGTCGAAGACGCGAATATCGCCGCTCGGCCCCTCATCTAGCAGCCAGCCGGGGCGGAGCGCCGTCCAACGGATGTCCCGCGCCTCGCGCAAGACCTCCTCCATCTTGGCCATATCCTCGAAAATCGACTTCAGGCCAAGCCGGGCTGCGGCTTCGAACCAGACGGGGCCGCGCGATAGCGTCTCCACGAAACTGGCGGAGATGGTGACCAACCGGTCCACGCCCGCGCGCCGCATGGCGTCCAGCAGGTTCTGCGTCCCCTCGGAATGGAGCGGCGGCGGCGAGATCACCGTGTCCGGCCCGGCATCGATCCCCACGGCGTTCAGCACAGCATCGACCCCGGCCATGTCGCGATCCAAGCCCTCACCCTTGAGCACGTCGCTTTCCACCCATTCCAGCGCTGCATCCCGTCGCGGCGGCGTGCCCAGATCGTGGACCGAAGCGCGGACCCGGTGTCCCCCGGCCAAGGCCTGATCCACTAGGCGCGTGCCCGTCGCCCCGTCGGCCCCATAGATCAAAAAGTGCATGTCTCTCTCCCATTCGGTCCGGATTTAACCGGCCATGGTCCCGGCGGTTCCCTTCGCCTATGCTGCAGGCGCGAGATCGACGGAGGCGTCCATGCAGCTTTGGGTCGGCCTGGGCAATCCGGGCGCGAAATATGCGGGCAATCGGCACAATATCGGCTTCATGGCGCTGGATCGCGTGGCCGAAGACCATGGCGGTGGGCCATGGCGATCCAAGTTCCAAGGCCAGATCGCTGAAGCGCGCTTCGGGTCCGAGAAGGTCTGGCTGCTGAAACCGGCGACCTTCATGAACCTCAGCGGCCAATCGGTGGGCGAGGCCATGCGCTTCCACAAGCTGGAACCCGGCGATGTCACCGTCTTCCATGATGAGCTCGACCTGGTCCCCGGCAAGCTGCGCCTGAAACAGGGTGGCGGCCATGCGGGCCATAACGGCCTGCGCTCGATCCATCAGCATATCGGGCCGGACTACGGCCGCGTGCGGATCGGGATCGGCCACCCAGGACACAAGGACCGGGTGGCGGGCTATGTGCTGTCCGACTTCGCCAAAGCCGAAGGTCCGATGTTGGACGATCTGCTGCGCGGCATCTCCGACGGTGCGCCCAAACTGGCGGCAGACGACGGCCCGGGCTTTCAGAACGCGGTGGCCTTATGGGTGGCGCCGCCGCGTTCCTCCACCACTGCGCCGAAGCCCAAGGCCGAACCCGCAAGCGAGGCGGCCCCGCAAGCCGCCACCGAGGACACGCGCAGCCCGCTGCAAAAGCTGGTGGCCAAATTCCGGTGAGCCTGACCGACGCCTTCTTGTCCCAGGCCGTAAGCTGCCGCGCGCTGGGCTCGCCGTTCATGCACCGCCTGATGACCCTGATGGCGGCACGACTGACGGCCCATCACGGTTCCGTCGCGGCCCGGCTCTTTGCCTGGCCGGGAGATGTCACCTCATCGGGTCATTCGCTGCCGCTACGTCTGGCGGGCGGTCTCCATGCGCTCCGCCTGCAAGGCAATGCCGTTCTGACATCGGTCTACCCGCCGAACATAGCCAGCGATGACGATCTTTGGGCCGCTGTCTCCGATGTCATGGTGACGGAGGCCGACTTTCTGGGCACCTGGATCGACCTTCCGCCCCAGACCAACGAATTGCGCCGCAGCGTGGTCCTGCGCGCCACGGGCCAATGGCTGACGGCGCAGACGGATCTACCGCTGGACCTGTGTGAATTGGGCGCCTCGGCAGGGCTCAATCTCAACTGGGACCGCTACGCGCTGGATCTCGGCACGGCCCATGGACCTGCCGACGCGGCCATCCGGTTCGCACCCGATTGGGACGGGCCCGAGCCGCCCTCAGTCGCGCCAGCCATCGCGTCCCGGCGCGGCGTCGATCTGAACCCGCTGGACCCGACCCGTGACCGCCTGCGCCTTCTGGCGTATCTCTGGCCCGACCAGCCCGAGCGGATGGCGCGGATGGAACGGGCCTGCGACCTGCCGCCTGCACAGGTGGACCACGGAGACGCTGCCGATTGGCTGGAAGCCCTGCCGCCGCTCCGGGACGGACAGTGCCGGATGATCTTTCACACCGTCGCGTGGCAATACTTCCCAGCCGAGATCCAGGCGCGCGCCCGCGCCGCCATCGAGGCCATGGGCCGCACCGCTAGGGCAACAAGCCCCCTCGCCTGGTTCGGGATGGAGGCCGATGGTCGGGGTCCGGGCGCGGGCCTGACCCTGCGAACTTGGCCCGACGGACAGGAGCGGGAGGCGGGGCGCGTGGATTTCCACGGCCGGTGGGTGCGCTGGAATATGACGTGACGGCCTTCTGGATCCCGCCTGCCCTCCGTGAGACCTGACCGCCAGGAGGGCCTGGCATGGCGTGGATAAAGCGGATCGGGTTGGCATTTTCCGCCATTCTCGTGCTCGGGGCGGCGGCCGCCCTCGTCAAGCGCGAGGAATTGGGGCGCCTCATGGCCGTGCAAAGCCTGTTCGACCCGGACCGGATCGTCGCGAACTTCTCCAATATGGACCGCGCCTTCCTGTCGACGCCGCTGCCGGCGACGCCCGGCCCCGCCTTGCCAAGCGGCCCGGAGACGCCGCTGCCAGAGGGCGCCGAGACTTGGATCGAAGACCGCCTTGTCACCGCCCTTGTGGTGCTTCATGACGGTCGGATCACCTATGAAAGCTACTACCGGGGCACCGATACCGACGACCAGCGGATGAGTTGGTCGGTCGCCAAATCGTTCCTCTCCCTCCTGACCGGGATCGTGATCGAGGACGGCATGCTCGACCTCACGGACCCGGTCACCCAGCACGCGCCGATCCTTGCGGGGGCGGCCTATGAAGGGGTCACCGTGCGGGACGTGCTGCAGATGCAGGGCGGCGTTGCCTTCGACGAGGATTACTTCGACCCCGGCAGCGACATCAATCGCATGGGCCGCCAATTGGCCCTGGGCCGGTCGCTGGACGATTTCGCCGCCGCCCTGACCGAACGGGCCCGTCCGGCAGGGCGCCAAATGGTCTACAATTCCATGGACACCCATGTCCTCAGCCTCGTGCTGCGCGGCGCGACGGGCCGGTCGATCCCCGATTTGATGGCCGAGAAGCTGACCGGTCCCCTGGGCACCGGCCCCGCCTATTATCTGGTCGACGGGGACGGGGCGGCCTTCGTCCTGGGTGGGCTCAACATGACCACGCGCGACTATGCGCGTATGGGTTTGATGGTGGCGCAGGGCGGTATGCTGGACGGCCGGCGCATCGTGCCCGAAGCTTGGATTTCCGAAAGCACGGAAGCCAGCGCCAACACGCCGGACGGGGCCGAGGGTTACGGCTACAAATGGTGGCTACCCGCCGATGCCCGACCGGGCGAGGTCTATGCCCACGGCGTCTACGGCCAATACGTCTATATCGACCGCGCCCGAAACGTCGTGATCGCCGCCAATGGCGTGGACCCCCTCTTCCAAGCCCCCGGCACGCGCGCGGAGTTCATCGCGATGTTCCGACGCATCGCCGAAGCTCAGGGCGGCTGATCTCCGCCTGCGCGGGGTCGGGCGGGTCCGACCGCTGCGATCCGCGCCCCCTTGCCCATTTTTGGCCATGATGCGCTTATATACGGGAAACAATAACAAGCGATCCGAGGCGATCCGAGCATGTCTGCATTTCCACCCGTCTTGGCGACGCCGGTTTCGTGCGTCGGCCTGGGACTATGTGGATGTCGTTGATTCGCCCCGGCGCGCTTGCGCTGCTGACGGTGCTGGCCAGCTGCGCGCCCACCGGGCCCGGTCCCCAAGCGGGCCGGGCCTCGGTGGCGTCTATGCCCGAGGCCCTGCCGGATCTACGCCGCTTCTCCGGCGCCCCCAAAGCCGTGCCCCTGCCCGATGCGAGCCAGCTTGCGCAAGACTTCCTGGCCCTAACGTTCCAGCTTGAAACCGGTCGCGAGGTGCCGCGGTTCACGCGCTTCGAGGGGCCGGTGACCGTCGCACTGGAGGGGGCCGTACCGCCCACACTGGGCCCGGACCTGGACGACCTATTGGCGAGGTTACGGCGCGAGGCCGGGATCGACATCCGCCGCGCCAGCCAGGGCGAGCGCGGCTCCATCACCGTCACCGCCCTGCCACGCGAGACGCTCCAGCGCTATGTTCCGGGCGCCGCTTGTTTCGTCGTGCCGCGCGTCTCGGGCTGGCAGGATTACCTCGACCGGCGGCTGGGCCCGGATACCGATTGGACCACGCTGGAGACGCGCAGCCGCGCCAGCGTCTTCCTGCCTGCCGATGTCAGCCCGCAAGAGGTGCGCGATTGCCTGCACGAGGAAATCGCGCAGGCTCTCGGTCCGCTCAACGACCTCTATCGGCTGTCCCATTCCGTCTTCAATGACGACAACGTCCATGTCGTGCTGACAAGCTACGACATGACGATCCTGAAGATGACCTATGATGACGACCTCCGCTCCGGCATGACCCGCGAGGAGGTGGTGGCGCGTCTGCCGGCTGTCGTACGCCGGGTGGCACCGCGGCGGAATGCCGACGATGTGGGCACGGGCGAGCGCCCGTCCTCTCCGCAATGGGTCTCGGCCATCCGCGCGGCCCTGAATCCCCGCGGTCCGGACCGTCTGCGCGTAGTGCAGGCCAAGCGCGCGGTCTCTCTGGCGCAACAGCGCAACTGGACCGACCGGCGGCTGGGCCTGTCGTACCTGGCGCTGGCCCGCGCCTCCCTGCCCTTCGATGGCGATGCCGCGCTCGACGCGTTCGTGGCCGCTGATCGCGTCTACCGGCAGGCGGGCGGCGACGACATTCACACCGCACAGGTGGCCCTGCAACTGGGCGCCTTTGCCCTATCCTCAGGCCAGCCCGATGCCGCCTTGGAGATCCTCGACCGCGCGATCCCAGCCGCCGACGGCGCCCAGAACGCTTCGCTGATGGCGACCCTCCTTCTGATGCGCGCCGAGGCGACGGAACTCAAAGGCGACCGCGCCGCCGCCGCGCGCATCCGCCGCGAGGGACTTGCCTGGGGCCGCTATGCTTGGGGCGACCGTGTTCTCGCGCTCCGCGCGGCCGAGGTTGCGGGTCTGCGCCCGCGCGTCTAAGCGGGGCCCATGCTGCCACTCATCACCGCCGCCATCGGCGCCATTCTCGGTGCCTTCGCTGCCATCCGCCGCAAGGGCGGCGGCTTCGACATCGCACAATGGGCGGCCGTCTGGGCCATCATGGGCGGATTGCTGGGTGTCGTGGCGATCATCGTGTTGAGCCGTCTCTAGATGTTCCTGCGCTTCTTCGAAGCGCTGCGCGGCGCGGGGGTGCCCGTCTCCCTGCGCGAACACCTGACCTTCCTTGAGGCCATGACCGCCGATCTCGTCACCTACGACGTGGAGGCGTTCTACTTCCTCGCCCGCGCCGCGCTTGTGAAGGACGAGCGCCATATCGACCGCTTCGACCGCGCCTTCGCCGAAGCCTTCGAGGGGCTGGAGGCGATCGCCATGGCCGATGTCCTGCGGGCGGTGGATCTGCCGGACGACTGGCTGGAAAAGCAAGCCGAGAAACACCTGAGCGAAGAAGAACGGGCCGAAATCGAGGCCCTTGGCGGGTTCGACAAGCTGATGGATACCTTGAAGGAACGTTTGCGCGAACAGCAAGGCCGCCATCAGGGCGGCTCCAAATGGATCGGCACGGCTGGAACCTCGCCCTTTGGCGCCTATGGCTACAATCCCGAAGGCGTGCGGATCGGGCAGGACCAAAGCCGCCATCAGCGCGCGGTCAAGGTCTGGGACAAGCGCGAATTTCGAGATTTCGACGATACGATCGAACTGGGCACCCGCAACATCAAGGTGGCGCTCAAACGGTTGCGGAACTGGGCCCGAGACGGCGCCATCGAAGAGCTGGATCTCGACGACACGATCCGCTCCACAGCCCATTCCGGCTATCTGGACGTGAAGACCCGCCCCGAACGGCGCAACGCGGTGAAGGTTCTGCTTTTGCTGGATGTCGGCGGCTCCATGGACCCGCACGTGAAGGTGGTGGAAGAACTCTTCTCAGCCGCCCGCGCCGAGTTTCGGCATCTGGAACACTATTACTTCCACAATTGCCTCTATGAAGGCGTCTGGCGCGACAACCGCCGCCGCTGGGATGCCGTCACCCCCACCCGCGACGTGCTGAACACCTATGGCGCCGATTGGCGCTGCATCTTCGTGGGCGATGCCTCCATGTCCCCCTACGAGATCGCTTATCCCGGCGGTGCCAACGAGCATTGGAACGAAGAGGCGGGACAGGTCTGGCTGGAACGGGCGCGCGACCAGTGGCCCCTGAACCTATGGATCAATCCGCTGCCACAGACACACTGGGACTACACCCATTCCGTCCGCATGGTCCGGGAAATCTTCGAGGATCGGATGGTGCCGATGACCCTGGAAGGGATCACCGAAGGCATGCGATTGCTGACACGGTGATCGCCAGCAGCGGCACCGACATCATCGGGATCGCCATGCGGCATCGCCCCGTAGCACGGGGCGTGGCGGGCTCCAGCGCAGCGATCAAGTCACCGCGCCCGGCATTCCACAGCCACTCCACCTGATCCAGACCGGGGCCCGGCACTTCTCGGATCACGGCCTGCAGGTAGTCCGGGATGCGTCTACGCGGCACGCCTTCCTCCTCCAGAAGCTCCGCCGCCGCGACGATCAGAGCGGCATCCGGTCGACCCGGCCAGCGCTGCCGCACGCGGTCGCGGCGAAAGGCAAAGCCCTCCGCAGGCGGCAGGTCGGGCATGGCCCGCGTCAGAACAGCCAGGAAGCGGCGTTCCCATCCCTCGTCTGAGCCTTCCATCGGCCGGTCTCCCCTACGGTTTCATCCTTACCTTACGTCAAATGTGGGCGGATGGATCAAGCACAAGGTGAAGGTGACGGAAAATTCGGCAAATCGCCCCTCGGATGAGTCGCCGCTGGACGGGTCGGTCGAAGCTGCGGAAGATACCCCATGACCCAGGTCCCGAACTTTCCCGTCGATCCCGCCGCATTCGCGGCTGATCCCTATCCCACCCTCGCGCAGATGCAGGCGGCCGCGCCGGTTGTGCGCGTGCCGCAGCTTGGCGCCCTTCTCATGACCCGGCGCGACGACATCTTCACGCAGGAGAAGAACATCGCCACCTTCTCCAGCCTTCAGCCCGACGGGCTGATGACCCGGTTGATGGGCGAGAACATGATGCGGAAGGACGGTGCCGCCCATATGGCCGAGCGGAAGGCCACCTTTCCCGCCTTCTCGCCCCGCACGGTCCGCGACCGCTGGCTGGCGCGCTTTCGCGCCGCCACCGCTGCGGTGCTGGAGGAGCTGCAGCCGCGCGGCGCCTGCGATCTGGTCCGCGATTTCGCCATGCCAGTCAGCGGCCATGCCCTGCGCGCCATCACCGGACTGGAAGAGATGCGCGCCGATGAGATGGACCACGTCTCCCAGGGCATGATCGACGGCATCGCGAACTACACCGGCGACCCGGAAGTGGAGGCGCGCTGCCATGCCGCGACCCGGCTGATCGACACGCATATCGACCGGATGCGGGATCGCGCGCCGGACGGATCGCTCTTGGCGGTGCAACAGGCGGCGGGCCTGCCCGATCCCAGCATCCGCGCCAATATCAAGCTGGCCATTTCCGGCGGCCAGAACGAACCGCGCGACGCCATTGCGGGTGCCGCCTGGGCTCTGCTGACCCATCCCGACCAGCTGGAGCGCGTGCGGGCGGAAGGCGCTTGGCAGGCCGCTTTCGCGGAATATGCCCGCTGGATCAGCCCCATCGGCATGTCCCCACGCCAGATCGCCACCCCCGCAACGCTGCTGGGTCACGCATTTCAGACGGGGGAGCGTGTCTTTCTGATGTTCGGCGCAGGCAATCGCGACCCCCGCGCTTTCGAGGCACCCGACATCTTCGACACGACCCGCGACACGTCCAAAAGCCTGGCTTTCGGGGCCGGTCCCCATTTCTGCGCCGGGGCCGCCGCCTCCCGCGCGTTGGTGGCGGATGTGGCGCTGCCGATGCTCTTCGACCGCCTGCCGAGGCTTCGCCTGACAGGCCCTGTCCGCTTCCATGGCTGGGCGTTCCGTGGCCCGGTAACGGTACCCGTCGCGTGGTAGGGCGGGTGAAACCCACCACCTTTTTTCCACGCCCCCTTCACCCCTCGTTAACCGCTCGCGCCCAGAACCCTCCCCGTCGCGACAGGACTTGAAACGACGGGCCCAATTCCGCCCGCCGGCATCACTCCGGGGTCAACCTCGGGGGCAGGATCGCGGGGCGACCCCCCGTGGCACGGCTCGCCGCCCCTTGGGCGCGGCGCCGGTTTCACTTCTTTTCGGGGCCTTCACCCGATCCGAGCAGTGGCCCTCCCTCACCGACGAGACGGCCTTTCCCCGCAGCGGCGCAGTTCCGCAGCGGCCATAGGCACATGGGCGAACCGTCGCATGTCGTGCCGTTCCCTTTCGGCCCATGGCCCCCCATATCTCTCCCATGCTCAAGCTCTCCCCCCTCCTGCTCGCCATCGGCTACGGGCTGGTTCTGTGGATGTTCTCGGCCTGGCGGCTCAAGGCGCAGATGGACAAGACAGCGACGCCGCTGGCCGATCCCCGTTTGCAAAAGGTCTTCGACCGCATGGCCGATGTGCTGGAGGTCGAGAAAATCCGCGTCCATGTCCACGAGGTCGAACCGGTGAACGGCCTCGCTGCGCCGGACGGCCGCATCTTCCTCACGCGCGGCTTCCTACGGAAATACGAAGAGGGCCTCGTCACCGCGGAGGAGCTGGCCAGCGTCGTGGCCCATGAACTGGGCCATGTGGCCCTGGGCCATGCGCGCCGTCGCCTGATCGACTTCTCGGGCCAGAATGCCATCCGCGTGGTCCTCGCGGGCGTTCTGGGCCGGTTCATTCCAGGCCTCGGTCCCTGGCTGGCGAATATCCTGGCCAGCATGGTCGCCGCCCGCCTGTCGCGGCAGGATGAATACGAGGCCGACGAATATGCCTCCGCCCTGTTGGTGAAGTCGGGCATCGGGACCGAGCCGCAGAAGACTCTCTTCGGTAAGCTCGAACGACTGACCGGCATGGGTGGTAACGGCGCGCCTGCCTGGCTGATGAGCCATCCCAAGACCGAGGAGCGCATCGCCGCCATCGAGCGGCTTGAGGCCCGTTGGCAGCCCCTGCCCCGCTGACTGGACGTTTCCCCGCCGCTATGGCTCAAGCGAGGCCATGACACCCGATATCCTCTGCATCGGCTCGGTCCTTTGGGACATTATCGGCCGGTCCAACGCCCATATGAACGTTGGCTCCGACGTACCGGGCCGGATCACCCGCCTGCCCGGTGGTGTGGCGCTCAATATCGCCATGGCCGCACGGGCCTATGGCATGACACCCGCGCTTCTGTCGGTGGTGGGCCGCGATGCGGAAGGGGACGAACTGATCGCCGCGTTGGACCGGATGGGCCTCGTCACCCAGACGATCTACCGCTCCGACGACCTACCCACCGACCGTTACATGGCCGTGGAGGGCGCCAACGGCCTGATCGCCGCCATCGCCGATGCCCATTCCCTGGAAGCGGCGGGCGAGAAGATCCTGCGCCCCTTCGACCGCTTCCCGGATTGGACCCGGCCCATCGCGCTGGATGGAAACCTGACGCAGGACCTTCTGGCCCGCATCGCCGCCGATCCCCGCTTCGCGCGCGCCGATCTGCGGGTGGCGCCCGCTTCCCCCGGCAAGGCGGAACGGCTGCTTGCGTTGCTCGACCACCCATCGGCCACCCTCTATGTCAACCTGGAGGAGGCGGGCCTTCTCCTCCACCAGCCCCAGAGCGCGGCGGGCCGGGCGGCGGAGGCGTTGCGTGCCCGCGGCCTCCACCGTGCCATCGTCACTGACGGCCCGAACGAGGCGGCCTGCGCTGGGCCCACTGGCACGGTCACCGCCCGGCCCCGCGACGTGATGGTCACCCGCGTCACCGGCGCGGGCGACACCTTCATGGCCGCCCATATCGCGGCCGAAACCAAGGGCGCCGACGAGGCCGCAGCCCTGTCCCGCGCCTGCGAAGCGGCGGCCATCTATGTCTCGGGAGACACCTATTGATGCGCGACTTTCGGGCATACGCAGTCCGGAACCGGCCCGCTGGCCGTTGCAACGCGCGGTCCGCTTGTTCCCCGACGGCGCCCGGCCTATGTCGGTGCGCGATGTAACGGACGGATCCGATGCAACTTGGTGAGGAGACGACACCGCGGCCACCGCGGCCCGGCTTTCTGACCCGGTTGAGGAACAACTTCCTCACCGGCCTGATCGTCATCGCGCCCGTGGGCCTGACCTTCTGGCTGATCTGGTCAGTAATCGGCTGGATCGACGGCTGGGTTCTGCCCTTCGTTCCCTATTCCTACCGCCCCGATATCTGGCTTCTGCAACGCTTCGGCCTGGACGTCGACATTCGCGGCATCGGGGTCGCGTTCTTCCTGCTCTTCACGCTGATCGTGGGCTGGCTGGCCAAAGGCTATATCGGCCGCTCGATCATCCGGTGGGCCGAGGGGCTGGTACAGAAGACGCCGGTGATCCGCTCGATCTATGGCGGTCTCAAGCAGATCGCCGAGACGGTCCTGGCGCAGGATCAATCCAGCTTCGAGCAGGCGTGTCTGGTGGAATATCCGCGCAAGGGCCTCTGGGCCATCGCCTTCATCTCCACCACCGCCAAGGGCGAGATCGCAGCCCGGTCCGCGGCACCCATGACCTCGGTCTTCCTGCCCACGACGCCCAACCCCACCTCGGGCTTCCTGTTGTTCGTGCCCACCGAGGACGTGATCGTCCTCGACATGAGCGTGGAGGACGCCGCCAAGCTCGTCATCTCGGCGGGTCTGGTCTATCCGGCCTCCCAGCGACCCGACGAGATGCCGGAAGGCGCGGTCGCCGTCACCTGACCCGGTCTCTCGGGTCATCCCAGCCCCGCCGTCGATCCAACGCACCTTGGCGCCAGCACTCGTCCTGCGTCACGACGGGATTTCAGAGATGAGCGAGAGCTCCCAGGACAGGATCGCGTCCATCGAAGCCCGCGCCATGACTGAAAACGACGTAATCGGCCATGGCACATCCGCGGCCGCTGCAACCCAGTTCACGTCCGACATACGGGGCCGTACGGTCTACGCCGATCTCTTCTCGGTTTCCTTCGGCCTGCTTCTCGGGGCCGCAGCAGTCCTGGCAGGTCAGGTCATCGAGTTTCGTTTCCTGGTCGAACCGGATCAGGCGATGAACACGGAAGGATTCGGCTCCACCGTCATGATCGCCCTGGGGCTCTCATTCTTGGCGGACCGGATCGTGCGCGGTGGCCTGCTCTGGCAAGGCGCGATCACGTCGGGCTTCATCCTGATGTCCTGGTTCGAGATGGAACTCGCGAAGATGTTCCCAACGCTTTGGGGTCGGCTTTACGACAACCCGACGACGATCGCGAACTGGATCGCGACATACGGATAAGAGATCAGTCCAGGCTCAGGACCACATCGTCGACGAAGCAATAGCTCCAGCGTTCGCCCGGCTCCGCGGAGGTGATGATCGGATGGTCATCCGCCTCGGCATGGGCGCGCGCGTGACGATGCGGGCTGTCGTCGCAGCAGAGCACCACGCCGCAGGTCCGGCATTGCCCCAGATGCACCCAGGACCCGCCAATCGCGACGCAGGCGGCGCAGACGGCATCTCCCTTCCGGTCCTCCGGCACCGCGGCAACGGCGACCATGTCGAGATGCGTGCAGCGGGCCATCGGCTCAGCTTTCGCTCGGACGCCGCATCTCGCCATCATGGATATGCGGCAGACGCGCCTGGAGATCCTTTGGCAGTGTCGCGGGATCGACCATCACCTTGCCGTCATGGGCAGAGGTGATTTGATCGGGTCCGATCACCACCTCGCCATAGCCTTCGAAATAGACCGACAGCGTATCGGGCCGCACCTCGCGGACCGCACCGACACCGGTTTCGCCGTCCCGGATGAAGACCTCGTCCTCGACGCGGATGGTGGATAGCGACATGGCGAAACTCCCTCAGAAGCGTTCAGGTCAGTTCTTTGACCATATAAACGAAATCATTGTCGCCGTCATAATTGGAAAGTCGTCCGAAGACCGTATAGCCGAGCCGCGCATAGATCGCTTCGGCGCTCGGATTGCGTGTTTCCAGATGCAGTCTTCGACAGCCCTTCTGGCGGACAAGATCTTCCGCCGCTTCCAGAAGCCGACGACCCAGCCCCTCGCCCCGCCGGTCGGCAGACACCCACAATTCCGAGATATGGCCCGTCTCGAAGGCGATCTCTCCCTTGCAGCCGCCATCAATCGTGCCGTCCGGGCCGGGTACCGTCAGCAGGAATTCGGGCATCTGGTCGGCCGTGAGTGCCTGGCCAGCCCGCGCCAGATGGGCGTGGAGTTCCTCGACCAGATCGGCCGGCGGTGGCATATGGGTGTCGATCATCGGCTACGGCTCCAGATCGGTGATACGGGCCGCGAAATCCTCGCCCCGCCGTTCGAAATTGTCGTATTGATCGAAGCTCGCCGCGGCAGGCGCCAGCAGGACCGTCTCTCCGGGCTTCGCCTCCGCAGCCGCGCGGGCCACCGCCGTGCCCATGTCACCGCAGATCACCGCGTCCAGCTCCGGACCAAGGGCCAGCGCGAAAGCCTCGGCCTCGCGCCCGATCACATAGGCCCGGACGACCCGGCCCAGATGGGGCTGCAGCGCGTCCAGCCCGCCCTCCTTCATCAAGCCGCCGCAGATCCAGCGGATCCCGTCGAAGGCCTGCAGGGCCTGCGCCGCGGCATCCACATTGGTGGCCTTGCTGTCGTTCACGAAAGTCACGCCGCCGCGTTGAGCCACGATCTGGCTGCGATGGGGCAGACCCGGATAGGAGCGCAGGCCCGCCTCGATCTCCCGCGGGCCGAGGCCCAGGCTGCGCGCCGCCGCCCAGGCGCAGCAGGCATTCTGGTGGTTGTGCCGGCCTGGCAAGCCGGGAATGTCACGCAGATCCACGCTGGCCAATTGCCGCCCCTTCCGGGTTTCAGCCAGCCAACCCTTGCGCATGGTGACCTGCCAGCCCGGCCCCGTCGGCTTGACCGACGCGACGCGGATCACGCGGTCATCGCCCGGCGCCTCGGCCAGTTGGTTTGCCAGAAAGCGGCCTTCCACCTCATCCACGCCGATCACCGCACGGTCCGGCCCGCCCTCCACGAAAAGCCTGCGCTTGGCGGCGAAATACCCCCCCGGCCCGCCATGACGATCCAGATGGTCGGGGGAGAGGTTGGTGAAGACTGCTACGTCAGGGGTCAGGCTGCGCGCCAGTTCCGTTTGATAGCTGCTCAGCTCCAGCACCACGATGTCCTCGCCGCCGGGGGCGTCCAGATCCAGCACACCGCGCCCGATATTTCCTGCCAGATGGGCGTTGCGCCCGGCTTCGATCAGGATGTGGTGCAACAGGGCCGAGGTGGTGGATTTCCCGTTTGAGCCGGTGATGGCGACGACGCGCGGCGCCTCTCCGTCATGGCCCAGCGACTGGAAGAAAAGACCGATATCGTTATCCACCGCCACGCCCGCACCATAGGCGGCTGCGATGGCGGGATGGGGCGCGGGATAGAGATGGGGAATGCCCGGGCTGGTGATCAGTACCGCCACCCCATCCAGCGCATCGGGCGCGGCCAGATCGCGCGTCTCGAACCCTTCGGCTTCGGCCGCCGCGCGCCCCTTGGCCCCGTCATCCCAGGCCAGCACCCGCGCGCCCCCGGCCCGGAGCGCCCGCGCTGCCGTCAGCCCGCTGCGCCCCAGGCCCAGAACGGCGACATTCGCGCCCTTGTATCCACGCACGGGGATCATGGCCGCATCACGCCCGGCAAACCGCCGTTTACCAAAAGCCAGACAGCGGCAATCGGCATTCCGAGACAGGCGAGGAATGCGACGATCCCGATGAGAACCACAAGCGGACCGCGGATCAGTTTGAGCCGCGATGCCAGCGGCGAGGTCAGCGCCATGGCCGCCTCGAAATAGCTGAAGATGCTGACACCCAGGAACACCACGCAAAGCGTACCGAAGAACACGATCCCGGCCCATCCGGCCGAGGTGGAGAAGAGGTTCGGCGCCGGTGCGGCAAGCAATGCCGCAGAGGTCGTCGCCGCCGCAGCCAGCCCGGCCGTCAGGATCGATAGCCGCGCCGCCGCTTCCAGCTTCGGCAGCCAGAGCGGTGTGTCGGCATCGGCGCTCATGGCCGATCTCCCCTTGCGGACAAAGGGGGCCGGAGCGGCGCGGCCTTCCGGGACGCGGCAGGGGTCGGGCTCTGCTCCCCAAGCATCACTGAGACGCCTCCGGCTGACATCGCACCAGGAAGTAGCTGACGATCTCCTGTTGCAGACGATCCGTCCCCTCGGACCACGGCTCTATGATCAGCTCTTTACCGCATGCCGCTGGGTCCAGTGCCAGGATCGTCTGGGCCTGCCGATATCCGCCGATCACCGGCCAGAGCAGGATCCCGAGGCCGATCACCGTCGCCACCGCGCCCCAACGCGCCGCGCGCACGTTCAGCGCGACGGGCGGGCCATTGCGGGCGATCAGCGGATTGCGCAGCTTCACCATTCGATCCGGCGCCGGTCGCGGAAGAAACCGCCCGTGGGGCCGTCGGCGGGTAGGGTGGCGAGCCAGATCGCCGTTGCCGCCCCCTCCTCCGGGGAGCGGTTGGCGGACGGACCGCCCATGCGGGTGCGCACCCAGCCGGGGCACACTGCGTTGATCTTCACGGCCTCCGGCGCCTGGTCCGCCGCCCGGACGGTGAGCGCGTTCAGCGCCGCCTTGGCGATGCCGTAGGCGCCGCCCCCGCCCAGCCCCTCCGCAAAGCTGCCCCAACCGGAGGAGACGTTCACGACCCGCCCATAGCCCCGCGCGACCATTCCGGGCACCAACGCCCGCATCAGATGGTAGGGACCACGGACCATGACCGACATCGACAGATCGAAATGGTCCGGGTCGTCGTAGAGCCCCTCGTCCCAAAGGACGCCGGCGTTGTTCACCAGGATGTCGATCTGCCCGACCTCCGACAGCGCGGATGCGACCGAGGCGTCATCGGTCAGGTCCATGGCCACGGCGGCGCAACCGATCTCGGCGGCGACCTCTGCCCCGCCGTCGCGGGCCCCGATGACCACGTCCAAGCCTTCGGCCACCAGACCGGCCGCAATGGCCCGGCCGATCCCCCGGTTTCCGCCCGTCACCAATGCCTTAGTCATGTATCCTCTGCGTCGCGAACGGCCATGTTTCCTTCCAGGGCATCATCCGCAGATTGAAGCTGACTGACCGCAGAGACAACGCCGAGCGCGACGACGAAACAGGAAAGCGTCGTGAATGTGAATGCGAGAAGTCTTAAACGGCGCGAATACCGATGGCTCTTCCCAGCGGCATAAAACAGATGGAGCGCGTGCAGGAGAGCGGACTGTGCCAGAAAAACCTGCACCAGCATCCACGTCCCGAAGAACAGCGCACCCGCGACCGACAGAAGAGCGAATACCCAATTGGCATCACCGAATGCCCGCAAGGAGAACGACACGAACACCCCGATACCGGCGGCCAGGATCATCGCTCTGGCAAGACGGGCGACGGCATCGTCCGTCGCCCGCGCCCACGGGCGTCCGTAAAGCGGGTCCGCCGGATCCACCTCGGGATCGGTAAGAACCTCAAACAGGGATGGCCGATCGTCCTTGGCCATCGCGTCACCGCACCTTCAGCGTCGCCAGCCCGATCAGAGCCAGGATCAACGCGATGATCCAGAACCGGATGACCACCTGTGGCTCGGCCCAACCCTTCTTCTCGAAATGGTGGTGGATCGGCGCCATCAGGAAGACGCGCTTTCCGGTGGACCGGAAATAGGCCACCTGAATGATGACCGACAGCGCCTCGACGACGAAGAGGCCGCCGATGATGGCCCAGACCAGTTCGTGCTTGGTGACGACGGCGATGGTGCCCAGCGCGCCGCCCAAGGCGAGCGAGCCGGTATCGCCCATGAAGACCGCGGCGGGCGGGGCATTGTACCACAGAAAGCCCAGCCCTCCGCCGATCAGGCCCGCGCTGAAGATCAGCAGTTCGCCCGTTCCGGGAACGTAATGGACATCGAGGTAGTCGGTGAAGTCCACGCGGCCCACAGCATAAGCGATCACGCCAAGCGTGCCTGCGGCGATCATCACCGGCATAATCGCCAAGCCGTCCAGCCCGTCCGTCAGGTTCACCGCATTGGCGGAGCCCACGATGACCAGCATGACGAAGGGGATGTAGAACCAGGCGAGGTTGAAGAGGACATCCTTGAAGACCGGGACGGCCAGCTGGCTCTCCAATTCCACGGGATGCACGAAAGTGGCCGCCCAGCCCGCCGCCGCCGCGATCAGGAAGCCCAGAAGCAGTCGAACCCGGCCCGGCACGCCCTTGGCATTGCCCGCCCGGACCTTGGCGTAATCGTCCACGAAGCCGATGGCCCCGAAGCTGATCGTCACCATCAGCACGAGCCAGATATAGGGGTTGTCAAGCCGCCCGAAGAGCAGGGTCGCCACCGTCACGGCGCCCAGGATCAGGACGCCGCCCATGGTGGGCGTCCCGGCCTTGGCGAAATGGCTCTCCGGCCCGTCCGACCGGATCGGTTGGCCCTTGCCCTGGCGGCGGCGCAGCAGATTGATCAGCGGCTTCCCAAAAAGGAAGCCGAAGATCAGCGCCGTGAAGAACGCGCCCCCCGCCCGCACGGTGATGTAGCGGAACAGGTTGAAGACGTCGCCGCCATCGGAAAGGTTGGTGAGCCAATAGAGCATGTCTTGGTCCTATCCGTTCGCGCCGCGCGCGCCCAGCGCGCGCAGGCCGTCCACTAGGACGGACATCTTCATGGAAAGCGAGCCCTTCACGAGCACCACATCCCCCGGCCGCACGAGATCGCGCAGGTGGCGGGCAAAGGCCAGCGTGTCCTCGCAATGGCGACCCCGCCCGTCTACTGGCAGGGCATCGTGGAGGTGACGCATGAGCGGGCCGACCGTGTGGACCTCGTCGATGTTATCGAGCGCGGGGTGATCGGCCAGAGCCCGGTGCAGGGCCGGTCCGGTGGGGCCAAGCTCTTTCATGTCGCCCAGGATCGCGATGCGGCGGGCGCGGCGCGGCGGCTCTGTCGCCGAAAGCAGATCGAGGGCCGCGCCGATGGAGGCCGGATTGGCGTTATAGGCATCATCGATCAGGTCCAGTGGCGGGCGGTCCGGGTCGAGCGTCACGGCATGGCGCCGCCCCCGCCCGTCCGGCGGTGCCCAATCGGCCAGCCGCAGGGCGGCCAGCGCGGTGTCGCCGCCCGCTGCGTCCACAGCCGCCAGAACGGCCAGAGCATTCAACGCGAAATGCGCGCCGGGCGCGCCGATGCGGAAGCTCATCTCGCCCAGGGGCGTGGCGGCGGTGCAGGTGGTCCCGTCCGGGCCGGGCAGGATCTCGGCCATGCGCCAATCGGCCCCATCGGACTGCCCGAAGGACAGGGTGCCCTGTTCGGACAGGATGTCGGAGGCGGGCAGGTCGGCGTTCCAGATGGCGGTGCCACCCGCCTCCAGCCCGCTGAAGATCGACGCCTTCTCCCGTGCGATCCCGTCCACACCGTCGGCGAAGGCTTCGAGATGCACGGGCGCCACGGTGCTGACCATGGCCACATGGGGCCGAGCCTGGGCGGCAAGGGGCGCGATCTCGCCGGGATGGTTCATCCCGATCTCCACGATGGCGTAGTCGGCGTCGGGCGGGATGGCGGCCAGGGTGAGCGGGACGCCCCAATGATTGTTGTAGCTTTTGATTGCCGCATGGGTCTTGCCCTGGGGGGCAAGGCAATGGCGCAGCATATCCTTGGTGGAGGTCTTGCCGACGCTGCCCGTCACCGCGATGACCCGCGCACCCGTGCGCGCCCGGCCCGCCCGGCCCAGCGCCTCTAGCGCGGCCTGCACGTCCTCGACGATCAGGAGGGGGGCGTCGGCGCATCCCTCCGGCACGCGGGAGACGAGGGCGGCACCCGCGCCAGCGGCCAGCGCATCGCCCACGAAATCGTGCCCGTCCCGCGCCGCCTTCAGCGCAACGAAGAGGTGGCCCGACGCCAAGGCGCGGCTGTCGATGCCCAGGCCGGTCACGGACCAATCGCCCTGCGCGCGCCCGCCGGTGGCTGCGGCGGCATCGGCTGCGGTCCAGAGGGTCATGGGACCGCCTTTTGCGGTCGGCGCAAAAGGCTTGGCTTGCGAGTGCGTGCCCAGGCTGAACGAGGTTCAGAAAAATTAGTCCTTCGGTCCGCACCGGCCCCGTGGCCATGAGAGATTGCCAAGAGGCCCATCATACCTCGCGCCCTTCCAGCGCGGCGACGGACAGGGATGCTTGCTCGACATCGTCGAAGGGCAGCACCATGTCGCCCACGCTCTGCCCGGTCTCATGTCCCTTGCCCATCACCAGAAGTGCATCTCCCGGCTCCAGCATTCCGGCGCCGCGCAGGATCGCTTCGGCCCGGTCGCCAACCTCCACCGCGCCGGGCGCACCTTCCAGAACCGCGGCGCGGATCACGGCCGGGTCCTCGGAGCGGGGATTGTCGTCGGTGACGATCACCCGGTCAGCATACTCCGCCGCCGCCGCACCCATCATCGGGCGTTTGCCGCGGTCGCGGTCCCCGCCCGCGCCGACGATGGCCACGATGCGCCCCAGCACATGGGGCCGCAGCGCCTGCAGGGCGGTGGCCACGGCGTCGGGCGTGTGGGCGTAATCGACGAACACCGCCGCCCCGTTATCGCGCGTGGCCGCCAGTTGCATCCGGCCCCGCACGCCCGCGAGCTTGGGCAAGGCCGCGAAGACCGCGCCTGGATCCTCGCCCGCGCCGATCACCAGACCGGCCGCCAGAAGCGCATTGGCCGCCTGAAATCCGCCGATCAAGCCCAGCCGGGCGGAGACGGGGCGGCCTTGCCACTGGAACAGCACCTCCTGCCCCGTCGCATCGAAGCGCTGCCCGGTCAGGCGCAGGCGCGCAGCCTCGTTGCGGCCCACACCGATCACCTCCTGACCGCGGGCCTCGCAAGCCGCGGCCAGGTCCGGGCCGTAAGCGTCGTCGACATTGATCACCGCCACGCCATCGCCAGGCAGGATGCGGTCGAAAAGCCCGGCCTTGGCGTCGAAATAGGCCGCCATGGTGCCGTGGTAATCGAGATGGTCCTGCGTGAGGTTCGTGAAGCCCGCCGCCGCCAGCCGGACGGCCTCTAGCCGCCGCTGGTCCAGGCCGTGGCTCGACGCCTCCATCGCGGCATGGGTGACCCCCGCCTCGGCCATGTCCGCCAGCAATCGGTGCAACGTGATGGGTTCCGGCGTGGTATGGACCGAGGGGGCATGGAAGCCGCCCTCGACCCCCGTCGTGCCCAGATTGGCGGCGCTGAGGCCCAGCGCCTCCCAAAGCTGGCGGGTGAAGCTGGCCACGCTGGTCTTGCCGTTCGTGCCCGTGACCGCGACCAGCGTGTCGGGCTGCGGCCCCGCCATGAGCGCGGCGGCGAAGGCCAGGGCGGCGCGGGGGTCTTCGGTCACCACCAGCGGCGTGCCCTCCGGCACGATCTCGGCCCCGGCCCTGTCCGTCAGAACGACGACGGCACCACGCGCGACGGCATCGGCGGCGAAGCGCGCGCCATGGACGTTCACGCCGGGCAAGGCCGCGAACAGATCGCCCGGCCGCACCTTGCGGTTGTCGACCGCAAGGCCGGTAACGGCAATGCCCTCGGGCCCGGTCAGCCCCAACTCGCTCAGCGTCATGCCCATGCGCGCCCGCCTAGCCCGATCCCCCCATGGCGTCCACTAGCGCAGCGACGCCTGTTGCAGGAACGCGCCCAACTCGTCCCGGGAGGGATCGAAGGTGGGGCGCAGACCCAGAAGCGGCGCGATGCGGTGGACGATCTCTGCCGCGACGGGAACGGCGGTCCAACCGGCCGTGCGCCGAGGCTCTTCGCCGGTGCGATCCTCGGGCTCGTCCAGGGTCACGACCAGGACGTAGTCGGGATCATGGGCCGGGAAGACGCCCGCAAAGGTGGCGATCACCCGATCGTCCCAATAGCCGCCGGTGTATTTCGGCTTGTCAGCCGTGCCGGTCTTGCCGCCCACATGGTAGCCCGGCACCTCCGCCAGGGAGGCGGTGCCGCGGGTCACCACCTGGCGCAGCATGTGCCGTGCCTCCGCCGACACGCGTTCCGAGACGATGCGCGGGCCCGGCCCGCGCTCCGCCCCGGCGAGCAGGGTCGGCTGGACCCGTGTGCCCCCGTTCAGAAGAGACGCGTAGCCCGCCGCCAGGTGCAGGGGCGAGGCCGAAAGGCCATGGCCGTAGCTGATCGTCATGGTGGAGATATCCGGCCATTTCGCCGGGATGAGCGGGCGGGCGCGCCGCGCCTCTTGCAGCTCCACCGGCGTGGGCTCGAAGAAGCCCAAGGCGCGCAGAAAGTCCTGCTGCCGCTTTGCGCCGATATCCAGGGCCAGGCGGGCCGTGCCGATATTGGAGGATTTCACGATCACATCCGTCACCGAGAGTTCCGGCCCGTAATTGCGGAAATCCCGAATGCGGTGGCGTCCCTGCCGCAGCGGGCCTTTGGTGTCGATCATGGTGCGGGCGTTCACGAGGCCCAGCTCCATCGCCTGGGCGGAGGTGAAGATCTTGAAGGTGGAGCCCAGCTCGTAGACGCCTTGCACGGCCCGGTTGAAAAGCGGGCTGTCACCCGGATCGCCCTCCACCAAAGGGCTAGGGCGATCGTTGGGATCGAAATCCGGCAAGCTCGCCAGGGCGCGGATCTCGCCGGTATGGATGTCCATCAGGATCGCCGTGGCACCCTTGGCGTTCATCAGGCGCATCCCGCCATCGAGGACACGTTCCACCGTTGTCTGGATGCCCAGATCGACCGAGAGGCGCAGGGGCGCGCCCTCTTGTGCCGGATCGGAGAGGTAATCGTCGAACACCGCCTCCACGCCGCCGACGCCTACGATCTCGGCCGCGCGCACGTCCTGTTCGCCATAGCGGGCGCCGCCCAGAATATGGGCTGCCAGCGGCCCGTTGGGGTAGAGGCGCATCTCCCGCTCGCCAAAAAGAAGACCCGGTTCTCCCAGATCGTGGACGGCCTGCTGCTGCTCGGGCGAGATATTTCCTTTGAGCCAGAAGAACTTGGAGCCTGACGTGAACCGCCGCGCCCAGGTCTCTTCGTCCAAGTCGGGGAAGATCGCGGCAAGACCCGCAGCCGCCGCCAGCGGGTCCACCATCATATGCGGCTGGGCATAGAGGGCGGTGGCGGTGACGTTGGTGGCCAGGACACGGCCCGACCGGTCCACCACGTCAGCCCGGGCGTTCACGATACCGGCGCCGGACCAGGCGCCTGTGGCCGGCTCGCGCGCCTCCGAGGCGGCGATGGCGCCCATCTTGAGGCCCACGGTCGCAAAGCCCGCCACGAAGCAGATGGCGGTGAATTTAAGCCGTCGGCTGGCGCGGACCCGCACGATCTCTGGCGCCTCAGTGGGCGCTTTGACGGGGGGCGCGGCAAAGCGCGGCACGACGGGCGCCACAGGCACGAAGGGATCGGCGGCGACACGTTTGCGGCGGCGGAAGATCACGGCAGCTGCTCTCCGTCGCGGGCGAGGGTCGGGGGCGCGACGATGACCGGTTCGGGATCGGCCTGCAGGTTGTGGCTCATGATGATGACGCCGTCGATCTTCTCTTCCAGGGCGGGACCACCCGCCCAGACGGGCCATTCCGGCGGGCGCTGCGGCGGATAGGCCACCTGATCGGCCTGCGCGAAGTGATCCGGGGTCAGCGGCATGAGGCCCAGCCGCTCGAAATTCATCTCGGCCAATTCGTGCAGACGGTCCGGGCGGTTAAGATAGGCCCATTCGGCGCGCAGCATCGACAGCTCCTGATGGCGGGCCCCGATCTGCACGCGCAGGTCCGAGACGGCGCGCTGCGTGGCGCGGGTCTCGTAGCCTTCGCCATAGGCCCAGAAGGCCAGCAGGACGACCACGGCGATGGAGAGGGAATAGAGCAGACCGCGCATGGGAACCTCAGGACAAAACGGGATCGGGCAGGCCCAGGCGGCGCCGGTCGATGGCGCCTGCCGGGGCATCGGTGCGCCGCGCGACGCGCAGCCGGGCGGAGCGGGCGCGGGGATTGGCGGCAATCTCCTCCGGGTCGGGCGCGATGGCCTTGCCGGGCGACGTGAAAGCGGGAATGCGGGCGGCGCGTTCGGGCTGGTGACGGCTGCCGCCGCCGCCGGTATCGGCCCGGTCCTGCAGGAAGCGTTTCACCGCGCGATCTTCCAGGGAATGGAAGGTGACGACCGCCAGCCAACCGCCGGGCGCCAAGACCCGCTCGGCAGCCATGAGCCCTTCGGCCAATTCGCCGAATTCGTCGTTCACCGCGATCCGAAGGGCCTGGAAGCTGCGGGTGGCGGGATGGCTTTGCCCCGGCTTGGCGCGCGGGAGCTGGCCCTCGATCACTTCGGCCAGGTCGAGAGTCGTTGCGAAGGGTTGGTCCGTCCGACGCCACACGATGGCGCGGGCGATGCGGCGGGCCGCCCGTTCCTCGCCGTAGCGGTGCAGGATGTCGGCCAGGGCCGCCTCAGACAGGGTGTTGACCAGATCGGCGGCGGTCGGGCCGTCATCGCCCATCCGCATGTCGAGCGGGCCATCGCGCAGGAAGCTGAAGCCCCGATCCGCGCGGTCGAGCTGCATGGAGCTGACGCCAAGATCCAGGACGACGCCGTCCACGGCCTCGGCCACCTCGTCCATCTGCGAGAAGAGCGTCTGCCGGGTCTGCAGGCGATCACCGTAGGCGGTGCCCCAACCCCGCGCCATCTCGTGCGCCAAGGGATCGCGGTCCAGTCCGATCACGGTCGCGGCCCCCGCATCCAAAAATGCGCGCGTGTAGCCGCCCGCGCCCAGTGTGCCATCGATCCAGACCCCACCGACGGGCACCACGGCCCGGAGGATAGAGGCGATGAGGACCGGGACATGGGGCGCCGCATCCGCACCGCCGGTCATTCCGCCACGGCGCCCTTGCGGGACGGCAAAAGGCTGGTGATCGACCGGCCTTCGGGCAATTCGGAGAGGCGGGTCTGCAACTTGTTGGCGGCCCGTTCCGGCACTTCGGGCGACAAGATGCGGAACGTCTTGCCCTTGGAGGCGAAGACCGCCTCTTCGCCGATACCGACCTGTTCGCGCAGGTGGCGCGGCAGGATCAAGCGGCCACTATCGTCGAGCTTCAGCGTCTCGACATAGGTATAGAAGTAGTCTTCCAGCGCCTCGCGGTCAGGATCGCCCTCGTCCATGCCGTCGATCATGGTGTCGATCTCTTGCATGGCGGCCACCGTATAGCAGGTAAGCCAGGGCACGCGGGTATCGCCGTAGCAAACATGGACGGACGGGTTCGTTCCGGGATCGCGGGCGGGATCGGCGGTGTCGAGGACGCGACGGAAATCGGCCGGGATCGAAACCCGGCCCTTTCCATCCACCTTGTGGGTGCTGTTGCCTCGAAAGCGCTGCGTCACCCGACCCGTTCCTTGGGACGCGCGTGCTGGGCGCACGTCTCCATTGTTCTGCCCCCTGAAAATGAAAACGGCGGATCGGGAGTCTGCCAAATCCCGATCCGCCGCGAATTCCCGTTACCGGGCGTCCTTTGCGCGCTGTCACCTGGGGGGATGTCTGCTCACGGCGCGCGTCGGATCTTTGTCGTCCAGAGACGTATGGGGGGTGCCTGTTATTGACCTGCCTCGTTTTTATTTGGGGGTCTGAGGTCTGCGCCTCTTTCCTCCCCGTGCTCTGTGAGAAGAGTGATGGCATGGGCCGATCGGTCTGGGAAGCCCCTTTATGCCTCTTTGCTCCACCAAAGATATTCACAGCATGTGGATGAACTGTGGATAAACGCTCTTTTTCACTACATGTGGTGTTTACCACTGATCCAAAAAGCACAAATTGTAGCGGTATAAGATCCCAGAAAGTTCCATGTCTGGCGGCAAGACGTTGCAAGAATTCCACATGCAACTCCCCCTTCACGACCGATGCGCAGGGCGGCCCGACCGTAGCAGAGCCGATACGGCACCGCTGAAACAGCAAGATATTGATAAAAATCAGTAGGTTGTTTTAGGGCCAATCCGCGAGCAGCCGAAACGACACCCGATTCGGCATAAGGTGGCATAAGAATCCGTAAAATTCGGCGCCTGAGCGAATGACCGGGCCCGCGCCCCCGGCTACGCCATCCCTCCGGCCACGAGACCGGCGGCGATCTTGGCGTACATCTCGGCCACTGGTCCGGTCCCCGCGGCCACGGGCGTGCCCGCATCCCCGGCCTGCCGGGTCTCCAAGTCGATGGGCAGAGTGCCGAGAAGTGGCAGGCCAAACCGCTCCGCCTCGGCCACGACGCCGCCATGACCGAAGGGATGGCTTTCCTTGCCGCAATGCGGGCAGCAGAAAACGCTCATATTCTCGATCAATCCCAGGACCGGCGTCTTGACCGTGGCGAACATGTCGAGGGCCTTGCGGGCATCCAGCAGCGCGACATCCTGCGGGGTCGACACCACGATGGCGCCGGTCACATGGGCCTTGGTGCAGAGCGTGAGCTGCACATCCCCCGTCCCCGGCGGCAGGTCCACCAGAAGCACGTCCAGATCCCCCCACTGCACCTGTCCCAGCATCTGCTGCAGCGCGCCCATCAGCATCGGTCCGCGCCAGACCACGGCCTTGTCTTCGGCCAGCATCAGCCCGATGGACATCATCGTCACGCCATGGGCCTTGAGGGGCAGGATCGTCTTACCATCGGGAGAGGCCGGGCGCTGCGACACCCCCATCATGCGCGGCTGTGACGGCCCGTAGATATCGGCGTCCAGCAGGCCGACCTTGCGGCCTTGTTTGGCCAGCGCGACGGCCAGGTTTGAGGTCAGCGTGGATTTGCCCACCCCGCCCTTGCCCGAGGCGATGGCCAGGATGCGGGCCACGCCGGGCACGCGCATGGGCCCGTCCTGTGGTTTCGGGTGGCCGCCGATCTTGAGCGATGGCGGCGCCTTCTCGGCGGTGGGTGCGGTCAGGACCGCGGCGGCGGAGGTCACGCCGGGCAAAGCGGCGATGGCGGCTTCTGCGGCCTTGCGCAGCGGCTCCATCTGGCCCGCAATCTGGGCCGACGGCGCCTCGATCACGAAGCGCACGGCACCGGCCTCGATCGCTATGGCGCGGACCATGTCACGCGAGATCAGGTCGCCCCCATCCGGCAGGGCCAGCCGCGCCAGCGCCGCCCGCACCTCGTCCCTCGTGATCGCCATGCCCGTTCTCCTGCCGTCTTCGGGCTAGGTGGCGGCGGGACCGCGGAATGACAAGACCGCCGCCGCCAGCGCCCCCGCCATGCCCGCCATCACCAGCGCCATGGGTAGGCCCAGCCCGCCCGCGGCCCAGCCCAGCGCACCGGAGCCGATGGCCACCGCACCGATGCCCACCACGACCCAGAGCGACATGACCCGCCCCCGCAGATCATCGGGTAGTTCCTGTTGCACGGCGGCTTGCAGCCCGACCCCGCAGAAGGTCGAGGCGAAGCCCGCGACGGCCGTCCAAAAGAGGGCCGCGGTCCAGCTTTCGGACCAGCCCAGCGCGGCCAAGCTGGCAATCCCCGCCACCAGGACGACCCGCGTCACCGGTGTGACACCGCTGCCCGCGCCGATGCCGCCGGTCTTGGCCAACGCCGCCACCAGGGCGCCGGCGCCAGCGGCAGCCGTCAAAAAGCCCAGCCCTTCGGCCCCGCGGGCCTGGACCCCTTCGGCCATGACGGGCAGCAATTCCAGGTAACCGCGCACCAGCACCGCCATCGCGCCGGTCAGGACCATGGCCTGCCGGGCCACCCCATTGCCGGCGAGGAAGGATAGGCCCGCCGCGATCCCCGCGCGGATCGAGGCATCCCCGGCCTGGCGCGGCAACGGGCGCGGGTCCATCCAACGGATCGCCACCAGCATCGGCAGGTAGAGTGCGGCCGAGACCCACAGCGTCGCCACCGCCCCCACCGTGGCGAGGGCAAGTCCCGTAAGGACCGGCGCGATCAGGCGGGCCAGATTGAAGTTCAACGCCGAAAGGGCCACGACGTTCGACACATCCGCCTTCGGTACGAGGCGCGGGCCAAGGGACATGCGGACCGGATGGTGGGCAGAGGTGACGACGCCGATTGCGAGGGCCACGGCCGACAGACCCCACGGTCCCAGGCCGGGGCCGCCTGCCAGCAGCGCCGCCAGGCCAAGGAGCAGCGCCATGGAGCCCGATGTCAGCAGGAGGGCGCGGCGGATATCGGTGCGATCCACCAGAACCCCGAAGACCGGGCCCGAGATCAACATGGGCGCGAGACCCAGCGCGGCGATCAGGCCGACGAAGGGCGCGGAGCCCGAAATTTCCCAAGCCAGCCAGCCCAGGGTGACACGCTGGGCCCAAAGTGCCTGCACGAGCGGGACGGCAGCCAGGAAGTAGGCGCGGAAGCCGGTATGATCGAGGGCGCTCAAGACCTCTCAGAGGCGAGTGCCGCGATGCGGCACAAAACCTATGCAGATGCTGCATAGCGGCATTGACGAGAGCGTCGGTTGTGCAAACGCAGCATCGGTCGCATCTTCCGACCAACGACATGAACCGCCACTGGGCAATCCGGCCCGGGCGCGAACAGGGGCAAAGGGCCCCGCAAAGAAAGGGTCTATCATGGCTTACGTCACCTACGGCAATTCGGCCGCCACCTCCACCTCCCTGCGGGACCGTCTGGTCGCGCGCATCGATGCTGCACGCGTCGCCTGGGGTCAGTGGCGCACCTACCGCACCACTCTCGCCGAGCTTTCGCGGCTCAGCGACCGCGATCTGGCCGATCTGGGCCTGTTCCGCGGCAACCTGCGTGAAGTCGCGATCAAGGCCGCCTACGGCGCCTGATCGTGGATCGACTTTCCGGTCCGGTTCCTCCTCCCTTTGAACCGCACCGGATCCTGCGACGGTCTTTCCTCCCAATCCGGACCGTCGCACCCTGTCCGGCCCCCCTCCTCCCTTAGGGGCCGGATTGCCGGATCGGCGGTGTCCAACCTCCCTTGGACGCCGCCGCGCCGGTCCCGGAAATTCCGGGGAACCCAACGGACGCATTGGCGTTCGCGACAGGATACGAAGCCGTCCCTCCTCCCAATCTGGACGGTTCCGTCAGGCGGATGCCCCCTCCTCCCTTAGGGCGATCCACCGATGAGACGCGGCGGCACCCTCCTCCCTGGGTGCTGCCGCTTTTCGTTTCGCATGATGGGCTTGAAATGGGACGTCCCGGAGCGGCGTTATGCCTTACGGTCCGGGACACCTTCGGTCACCCGTGACGGGGGTTCTGCCGAACGTAGCCAAGACCCCGCGCATGACCGGTCAGCGCTACGCCACCACCCGGCCGCCACAGATCACCCGCTCGATCCCCGGTGTTCCATGCTGCGCGCGCACGCGCAGTAGGTCCGCCCGCAGGCCCTGCGCCAAGACACCGCGATCCGAGAACCCCGCCGCAGCCGCGGGCGCACGCGTCACAGTCGCGATTGCGCGGGGCAGATCGTCCCAGATATCGGCAAGCCGCCAGGCGGCCAACAAAAGCCCGGCCGGAACGTAGTCGGAGGACAGGATGTCCAGAAGTCCCGATCGGGCCAGGTCCAGCGCCGAGACATTGCCGGAATGGCTGCCGCCGCGAATGACGTTCGGCGCGCCCATCATCACGGGGATCGCCATGTCCCGACAGGTTTGCGCCGCCACGTCCGTGGTGGGAAACTCCGCCAGCGCGACACCGTGCCCGGCCGAGACGGCGACTTGCGCGGCCGTGGTGTCGTCATGGCTAGCCAGAACGGCGCCCAGGCGCCGCGCCTCGGCCACGGCGCCCGCCTCATGCGCATCTCCATGGCGGTCGCGCATCGCCTTGAGCCCGGCGACATGGGTCTGGAACCCGGCCTCGTCCATGCCGCGCTTGCCCATGACGTAGGCGCGCAGCTTGGAGATGTCGCGGAATTGCCGCTGCCCCGGCGTATGGTCCATCAGACTGAGCAGGCCAACCCCGTCATCTGGCGCAAAGGCCGCCAGTTCCTCAAGAAGGGTTTCAGAGCAGATTTCGGCCCGCAGATGTAGATGATGATCCACCTTCAGCGCGCCGCGGGCCCGCAGCGCCATCATCTCCGTGGCCAATCCCCGCGCATATTCCGCATAGCTCTCGCCACCATCCGAGACGATGGAGCCCACGCGCATCGCATCGAACACGGTGGTGATCCCGCAGGCCGACAATTCCCGATCATGGGCCATTAGGGCGGCATCATGGGGCCAATCGACGCCCGGACGTGGCTGGATATGCCGCTCCAGATTGTCGGTGTGCAGTTCCACCAATCCGGGCAGGACGTGATCCCCGCCGCAATCGGTAGCCCCGGCGGGCACGCGATCACCCTCCTCAACCGCGGTGATCAGACCATCTGACCACGACACGGCCCCCCGGATCGTGCGATCCTCCAGAACGAGCCTGGCATTGGCCAAGCACCCTTCCGTCATGCTCGTGTCACGGGCCGGGGTCAGAGGGGGATCGAAGGGAAGGGTCATGTCACGATATGCCATCTATTGTTTGCCCGACGGGGCGTTCGGCGCGCAAGGTGCGGCGTGGCTGGGATGGGACGCAATTGCTGGGCGCACCGTGCCGGTGGCGGCGGAGCGGAGCGATTGGGTGACCACGCCACGCCGCTACGGTTTCCACGGGACGCTGAAGCCCCCCTTTCGCCTGGCCGCGGGCACGGATCCGGAGGGATTGGCGCGGGCGGTCGCAGACCTCGCCGCCCATACGCCGCCGGGCCGGGCCGAAGGGCTGAGCATCGCAGTCCTGGATCGCTTTGTGGCCTTCCGCCCAACGGGGGTCTCCGACCTGGGGCGCGTCGCGGATGCCTGCGTGACGGCCCTTGATGGGTTCCGCGCCCCCGCCCCACCGGAGGAGACCGCGCGCCGCCGCGCGGCGGGCCTGAGCCCGGCGCAGGAGGCGATGCTGGCGCGCTGGGGCTATCCTTACGTGCTGGACGAGTTCCGCTTCCACCTGACCCTGTCGGGCCGGGTCGACGCACCCGAGGCTGTGCGCGCGGCCGCGCAGGCCCATTTTACCGCCCCTGCCCCCTTCGTGCTGGATACGCTGGCGCTCTGTGAGGAACGGGACGGCCATTTTCATCTGCGTCATCGCTTCCCCCTCAGCGGGGCCAATGCGGCCAGCGCCTGAGAGACGGTCTCAGACAGCGCGCCGTCATTGCGGATCTCAACCACGTCCAGGCCCGTCGGCAACGGCGCATGGCGGGCCAGGCGTGCGGCGATCTCCGCCGCCGTTTCCCGCCCACGCCCGGCCAAACGGTCGGCGATGGTTTCCGGCGAGGCGGTCAGCGACAGAACCGCCAGCCGCGGGAACACCTCAGATGCATGGCCGAGCATCCGCCGCGAGAGATTGGCGATCCGTACGCCACCGCCCGCGATCTCGACCATGGTCGCGGCCGGAAGACCGTAGGACAGGCCATGGGCCTGCCAGTGAAGCGCGAAAGCACCCGTTTCCTTTCGGCGCAGAAACTCCGCCTCCGACACGCTCTCGAAAGGCTCGCTGCCCGAAGGGGGCCGCGTGATCACACGCTGCACCCGGCTGAGCCATGGCGCCGCCGCGACCATCCCGTCGATAACACTGTCCTTCCCGACCCCCGAGGGCCCGACCACGGCCACGAGACCGCCCCCCTC
>JBCCSY010000017.1:0-84097 GCA_039199335.1 Pseudomonadota bacterium | reverse complement strand
TGATGTGTTGCCAACTGAGATGTGGACCGTCTTCGAAGACGATGATCGCCGGAAGACGCTTCCGCATATCTTTATGGCCGGTGGCTATCTCGCGGTCTCGGAGAAGTTGGCCGACATCCTCCGGCAATTCGACCTCGGCGCATCTCTCCTGACGCCGGTACGCCTTCTGCATATGGACCGCAAGACGCCCTATCCGGGCGAACATTTCCTCTTTCAGATTAAGGAGCGCAAGCGCGGCTTCGAGCCGGACCATTCCGCACGGTGGGAGCCCAACCCGTACGAATGGAACGCTTGGATCGGCACACCCGACACACCTCAGAAAGATGGTGACATCACCGTCAATCCGACCGTCCGCACCGGCGCTGACATTTGGACCGACCCCAACTTGTTCCTGGCCCTCTTCCTCAGCGACCGCCTCGCCAACGCGATCCGCGACGCCAAGCTCCTCGGCCCGCTAAACCTCTACCGCACGCCGATCCTGAAGCTGAACTGAACGAATTGACCCCGGAGCATCTGCTCCGGGGCCAGCGCGTTCCAAAGGACCTGTTTCAAAGACCCCCGACGAAATCTCAGGGCAGATCAATAGACAGGAAGAGAGTCTCCCCGGAGCTGTCGTCAACCCCATCGTTGTCGGAAATTATCCAGGCGGCTCCGTCGTTTGCGATGGCCAGCCCCTCGACCTTATCCACCACGTAGCCGCCCGTGGAGGTCAGATCGGGCAACAGGTCGCGCACGACCTCCTTCTCCACCACGGGCAGGTCGCCGCCCAGGGGTGCGGGGGACAACCCGTCGAGCGCCACGCGCGTGATCTGCTTCACCACGGCCGCCTCGCCGATCTGGTTGTCGCGCTCGATCACGTAGAGGAACCCGTCATGGGCGGTGATCTCGCTCAGGCCGACCCAGCCCGCGCCCGCGGGCTCCAGCGGATAGTGCACGGCGGACCATTCCTCGCTTTCGAGATCGTAGCGCACGAGCTTGACCATCCCGTCGGGATCGTCCGCCCATTCCCGCTGCATCGCGATCCAGAGCGCCCCGTCCACGCGGGTCACGCCCTCCATCCCGAAGCGCCGTTCCACCGCTAGCAACGCAGTGGGCAGCGGAATCTCCGCCTCGATCTCGCCTGCGGCATTCACGTGGTAGAGCGCATGGGGCACCAGCCGGTCCGTCCGCCCTTCGGAGGCGAGCCAGAAGCCGCCTTCGCCATCGGTCGTGATCCCCTCCAGGTCGAGCTTCTGCGCCAGACGCCCCGCGCGGGTCACGTCTACCGCGCCCAGGATGCGGGCGGGTGTGACGCTCGGGTCGATCTCGAAGATGCGGGGCTGGAAGCCATAGAAGCTGTCATTGACCGCATAGAGCCGGTCGCCTTCAGCCACGAGACCGGACAGGGCACCCCAGCCGATCAGTTCGCCCGCCCCGGCGGAGGTGAGATGTGGATAGACCGCATCGCCGGCCTGCCATGCATAGACCATCAGATGCGCCCGCGCGCCGCCATCCTCGATCAGGTCGGCCTCGTTGGCGGTCACCAGAAGCCCGCGTTCGGGCAAGATCGCGTAACCCTCCGGCCCTACGCCCGAAGGCAGCAGCTGGGTCAGAACGGGGGCTGCGGGGTCGGTCACGTCGTAGACCCCCACCACAGAGGCGCGTTCGGCGCCCACGAAGACCATGGGCGTGCCGTCGATCACCGCGAAATCGATGCTCTCGGGTTCCACCCCCTTCGCGTCGCTGCGCCGGTCGGGGTAATGACCGATCTCCACGATGGCCCGCTCGAAATCGGTGCCATTCTCGTAGATCACCGTTCCGTCCTGCCGGAAGATCGTCCAGCCGCGCGATCCGCCCTCGTAATCGCCTTCATTGGCGGTGGCGAAGTGGTCGGCATCGATCCAGGCCACGGCATCGGGCTCCCGCAGGCGGCCGCGCTGGTCCTCGTCGAAGATCAGCGCCCCGCGCTCATCGGTGGCGTCGATCCCGGACAGGTCCACCGATCCGGCGGGGAAATGGCTCAGTACCTCGCCCTGGGTCGACAGGACGACGATATGGTTGTTCTCCTGCAGGGTGACGACCACCTCGCCATCGGCATTGATGTCCACATATTCCGGCTCGGGATCGGTGGGCGCCACCTCGGCCAGCCCGGTGATGTCCGCCGCCCGCGCCGTGTCGCAATCGGGCAGGCCCTCGGGCGTCAGGTCGATCATCACCACCGTTCCGGCGGGCAGTTGCGGGATCACGCCGTCATTCAGATCCTCGTCCCGCTCGTTCTCGATGGCGACGGCCAGGAAGCTGGCATCCGGCGCCACGGCCACCGCGTCGGGCTGGCCCGGCAGGACGCAGCGTTCGACCTCGGCCCGGTCGGCGATGTTCACCGCCAAAAGCGCGCCGGACGGATCGGTAAAGCTTTCGGACGTGTTCAACCCGGCCAGCGCGAACGCGCCCGCCACGGCCACCGATGTCGGCTCCCCGTCTAGCATCAACACACCCAGCGGCGCAGGCGCCGCCGGGTCTGAAATGTCGACGAAGCCCAAAGCCTCCAAAGGGCTGTCCGTATAGACGAGGGTCTGCCCGTCGCGCGAGGCCGCCACGATCTCGGGCGAGGTCTCGGTTTCTGGATCGGTGCCGTCCGGCAGGTTCGCCGTCACAGGAAAGCTGGCGATGCGGTTGAAGGCATCGGCCTGCGCGCCGCCCGTCAGCGCGATGAGGCTCGCACCCAGCCAAAGAGATCGGATCATCTGGTCCCCCATCGGTTGATCGCAGGTGCCAGACCCGGCGCGGATCATGGGCACATGACGTTCGCGTGACGGTTCGATGACGCCCTAGCGCGACGCACTCTCCGGCATGCGCGCGGCATGGATTTCCGCCCAGTCTTTGAGAGCAAGCGCGATCTGTCCCAGTTCCGCGCCCAATGATGTCAACGCATAGGTCACGGCGGGCGGCGAAGTGGGCGTCACCGTCCGCGTCAGCAGGCCATCGGCCTCAAGCGCGCGCAGATGATCGGTCAGCACTTTGGAGGACAACCCCTCTATCGAGCGCTTTAGTTCCCCGAAGCGGCATGGCCGCTGCATCAGCCTGCCCACGATCAATATCGTCCATTTATCCGCAACCCGCGCAAGCGTCCGCCGCGTGGCGCAGTCCCGCGAATAGACCCCCCAGCATTCGAAACCCGGGGGCGTCTTCGCGCGACGACCGTCGACGCTCTCCGGTTCAGCCCTCCGATCTTTCATAGCCCTCTCTCAAAAGCGTTAGTTACCTAAATATACCTACTTTTCATATCGATCTATGTGTGACCAATGGCAAGCCTCATCGTTCCAAACCCAGAGGCTACAGATGCGCGCACTCATTCTCAGACGCTACGGCGATCCCGACGTCCTGCAGGTCGGAGAGACGCCCGATCCCGTCCCTGGCTCAGGCGAGGTTCTGGTCGATCTGCGGGTATCCGGTGTGAATCCGATCGATCTGGGCGTCCGCGCGGGCAACGTCCTGCCCGACAGCCCGGATCGCTTCCCTATGGTCCTCGGCTGGGACGGCGCTGGCATCGTCGAAGCCCTCGGTCCCGAGGTCGCCAACCTCGCCATCGGTGACCGGGTCATGGTGATGTCGAAGCAACCGTCCAGCGGCGTCGGTCTTCATGCCGATATGGCCGCCGTGACGTCGGACTTCGTCATTCGCCTGCCGGACCGGGTATCGTTCGAGCACGCCGCCGCCGCGCCTCTGGCTTCGATCACCGCCCTGAACGCCGTGGAAGCGCTCGACCTCGTGCCGGGTCAAACGGTCCACGTGAATAATCCTGTCGGGGCCGTAGGCCGCGCCGCCAGACAGATCGCGCGACATCTTGGCCTGCGGGTCTCGGACGCACCGGCACCCGGCACGGCTGACGGTGCCATAGACGTCCGGGGCGGCATCGCCGCGCAGGATGCCTTCGATGCGGTTGCGGATGGAGGACGCTACGCGACGGTCATCCCCGAATGGTGGAAACCCGGCGGCCCCTACACAGCGGCACGCGGGATCGAACCGATTGTCATTGAGAATGCGCCCACGCATTCCCGTCTGGAACAGGTGGTCGCATATCTTGCCGATGGCGTCCTTCGCCCCGAGATCGAGACCACCTTTCCGCTTGAAGAGGGCGCGAAGGCGCATGCCATGTTGGAGGCGCCCGGTCCGACCGGCAAGCTACTCCTGATTCATTGAACGGGCTTCAAGCGGCTTGGCCGAAACGAAATTGCCCCGACGCGGGGACGGCGCCGGGGCAGATCGGCTAGAATGTCCTTGGCGATCAAAACCGCGGGGCTGGGGAAGAGAACGCGGGCCCAAGGTCCAGCCTCGCGCCCCGCTATCTCCAGAAGCTGTGACGGTAACATGACGGATCGGTCACTATCCGATGATCCCTTTCGCCCCTGAACGGCCCCAGCTAGCGTACGGGCGATGCTGCGCGCACTCCTCTCTCGGGCTGTCTCCCTCACCCTTTCGCTGATCGTGGCGAGCGTGGTGATCTTCGTGATGCTGCAGGCCGTGCCGGGCGATCCGGCGGCCTTCATGCTGGGCCTGAACGCCCGGCCAGAGACGGTGGCCGCCCTAAGGACCGAACTGGGCTTGGAAGGCGGCCTGCTGGCCCGTTACCTCGACTGGGTGGGCGGCATGGTGCGAGGCGACTTCGGCACCTCCTACACCTACCGCGTGCCGGTGGCCGATCTCGTGGCGGACCGGATCGGCGTCTCGGCGCCGCTGGCCGCCTATGCGCTGATCCTGACCGTGCTGATCGCCCTGCCCGTCGGCCTGATCGCCGCGTCGCGCCGGGGTGAGCCAGCCGATTGGGGCATCATGGGCGCCACGCAGCTGGGCATCGCCATCCCGAACTTTTGGTTCGCCATGCTGCTGGTCGCGGTCTTCGCGGTCTGGCTGCGCTGGGTCTCGGCGGGTGGCTTTCCGGGCTGGGACGACCCCTGGGCGGCCCTCGTCGCCCTGACCCTGCCCGCCATTGCGCTGGCCCTGCCGCAGGCGTCGATCCTCGCCCGCGTGCTGCGCTCCGCCCTGCTCGACACGCTGGACAGCGACTATATCCGCACCGCCCGCGCCAAGGGCCTCAGCCGCCGCGCGGTGGTCCTGCGCCACGCATTGCGCAACGCGGCGATCCCGGTCCTGACGATCCTCGGCCTGCAGTTCAGTTTTCTGCTGGCGGGCGCGATCATCATCGAGAACGTGTTCTTCCTGCCGGGTCTGGGCCGTCTGATCTTCCAGGGCATCACCCAGCGCGACCTGATCGTGGTGCAATCGGTGACCATGCTGCTGGTCTTCGCGGTGATCTGCGTGACCTTTCTGGTGGAGCTGGCCTACACGCTCGCCGATCCGAGGCTGCGGCGCCGGTGAGGGGGGCGCTTCTCATCGGCGGGGCCATCACGGCCCTCTTCGCCTTGCTTGCGGCGCTCAGCCTCGTCTGGGTGCCCCACGATGTGAGCGCGCTGGACATCTCCAAGCGCGCGCTCGGCCCATCCTGGCAGCACTGGCTGGGCACCGATCATTTCGGTCGGGACATGGCGTCGATGCTGATGGCGGGCGCGCAGACCTCAATCGCGGTGGCGCTGGTGGCCGTGGGGATCGGGCTGGCTTTCGGCGTGCCCCTGGGTCTGATCGCGGCGTCCCGGCGGGGCGGCTGGCTGGACGAGGTCATCATGCGGGGCAACGACCTGATCTTCGCCTTCCCGTCCCTGGTCATCGCGATCCTGATCACCGCCGTCTTCGGCCCTTCGGCCCTAAACGCGATCCTGGCCATCGGCATCTTCAACATCCCGGTCTTCGCCCGCGTCTCCCGCGGCGGAGCGCTGCCGCTCTGGACGCTGGATTACATCATGGCGGCGCGGGTGGCGGGCAAGGGCGCGGGGCTGATCTCGGTCCAGCACATCCTGCCCAACATCGCGAACCTTTTGATCGTGCAGGCGACGATCCAGTTCTCGCTGGGAATCCTGGCCGAAGCGGCCCTCAGCTATGTCGGCCTCGGCGCTCAGCCCCCCACGCCCAGCTGGGGCCGGATGCTCGCCGATGCGCAGACCATGATCTATACCGAGCCGCAGCTGGCCGTCCTTCCCGGTTTGGCCATCGTCGCGCTGGTGCTGGGGCTGAACCTGATGGGCGACGGGTTGCGGGATGCGCTGGACCCGCGGCTGCGGCGGGTGCGGATGTGAGCCTTTGGCATTCGACGTTAAGGCAACTTGGAAAGGGCAGCGACCGTCCGCGGGCGGTCGCAAAGCGGCCGCCCTGGGGGCCGGACGGCCGCTGCCCGATGGTGCCCATCGGGCGAGACATCTGAGATGACGCCGCCTTTGATCGACGTCCGTGACCTCTCCCTCGCCATCCACGGCACGCCGCTCCTCCACGATGTCGACCTCACCTTGCGCGAAGGCCAGATCACCGGCCTCGTGGGCGAGAGCGGGTCGGGCAAGTCCCTCACCGCGCTCGCCCTGATCGGCCTCCTGCCCCATGGCAGCGCGACCACCGGCGCCATCCGACTGGACGACCGCGACCTCACCACGCTGCCCGAGCGCGATTGGCTGGGCCTCCGGGGCAACGACATCGCCATGATCTTCCAAGAACCGATGACGGCCCTGAACCCGGTCCACACCATCGGCGCCCAGATCTCTGAAACCCTGCGCCGCACCGGCACGCCCCGCGCCGAGGCCGCGCGCATCGCGCGCGACAAGCTCGACCGCGTGGGCCTCGCGCATATCCCGCTCGACCGCTACCCGCACGAGCTGTCCGGCGGCCAGCGACAGCGTGTCTGCATCGCGCTGGCCATCGCCCGCCGCCCCCGCCTGCTGATCGCGGACGAGCCGACAACGGCGCTGGACGTGACCACCCAGGCCGAGGTGCTGGACCTGCTGCGCGGCTTGGTGCGGGATGAAGGCATGGCCCTCCTGCTGATCACACACGACCTGGGTGTCGTGGCGGGGCTCGCCGACCATGTGGCGGTGATGAAGGATGGCCGGATCGTCGAACAAGGCGCAACCGAGCCGCTCTACCGCGCCCATGCCCATCCCTACACGGCGGAGCTTCTGCGTGCCTCGCAGCCCGCGCCCCGCCCAGCCCGGACGATCACGCCTGAGCCCGTGCTTGAGGCCGACGATGTGACCCGAACCTATGGCGAGCTGCGCGCGGTGGACGGGGTGTCGTTCACGCTGAACAAGGGCGAAAGCCTGGGCCTCGTGGGCGAAAGCGGATGCGGTAAGTCGACACTGACGCGCGCACTTCTGGGTCTGGAACCGGTGCAGGGGGGTGCCATCCGCCTGCTGGGTGAACCCGGCGGCACGGCCATGACCCGCGCGGATCGCGCGAAGATCAGCGTCGTCTTCCAGGACCCCTACGGCAGCTTCGACCCGCGCTGGAACGTCGGCCGGTTGGTCGCGGAACCGTTCCACCTGACCGGCCGCCCCCCCGATTGGCGCGACCGGGTGGCCGCCGCGCTGGCCGCCGTGGACATCGGAGTAGACGCGCTAGAGCGCTATCCGCACGAATTCTCCGGCGGCCAGCGCCAGCGCATCGCCATCGCCCGCGCCCTGATCACCGAGCCCGAGGTGTTGGTGCTGGACGAGGCGGTCAGCGCCCTGGACGTCCGCGTCCGGGCGCAGGTGCTGGACTTACTGGCGGACCTGCAGACGCGGCTGGGCTTGAGCTATCTCTTCATCAGCCACGACCTGACCGTTGTGCGGGCGATCTGCGACCGGGTGCTGGTCATGCAGGCCGGACGCATCGTGGAGGATGGCCCCGTGGAGCGGGTCTTCGAGGCACCCCGATCCGACTACACCCGCACCCTGATCGCGGCAGCGCCCCGCATCCCGGACGGATGGTTGGGCGGGTAGCGGCGTCACCTTTGTCACGCAATGCGGAACGGCCGCGCGCCCCTACCGCCACAGTGTGAGCAGGTCGAGGTCGTTAACCGCAACGTCACGGAAGCGATAGGTCGCCATGGCTCGACACTCCGGCGTTTCGGGCTGGCCGGTCGATTGGTCATTGCCATACGGATGCGCCGGTCACGTCACCCGAGGGCCACCCCCGCCCTTGATTCCGCGCCTCGCCTACTCGACCGTTTCCGAGACACCGGAGGGGCAAAACATGACCGATCTCATCATCCTGCATATCGCCTGCCCCGACCGCGACGTGGCCGAACGGATCGGCGCCGCGCTGGTGGAGGAACGGCTGGCCGCCTGCACCCACCTGCTGGCCCCGCACGAAAGCCGGTATCGCTGGCAAGGCACACTGGAGCGAGAGAGCGAAGTCACCCTTCTTGCCAAGACCCGCGCCAGCCTGGCCGAAGCGGCAGCCGCACGCATCCGGACCCTGCATCCCTACGAGGTGCCCGCGATCATCGGGACGCCGGTTACCTTCGCCACCGCGGATTACGCCGCCTGGGTCCGGGCGGAAACCCGCGACCCGCCAGCGCGCCCTTGATCCCGCGCGCGACATGACCGACCGTCGGGGCGGATAGAGGACGAACCATGACATTGCTGCACATGTCGATCACGGCGCGGTCCCCCAAGGCCATGGCCGAGGCCATTGCGCGCCTTTCGGGCGGCACGGCGCTGCCCTTCCCGCCATGCCCCGGCGCCTGGATCGCCTTTACCGCGGATGATGACGGCACGGCGGTTGAGGTCTATCCGTCCGGCACGCGCCTGGCGCGCGGGGCCAAGGCCGTCTCGTTCCAGTCTGGGCCGCCGGACCGCTCCCCCTCGGCCACGCATCTGGCGCTCGCCTCACCGCTGGATGTGGCGGGCATCGAGACGGTTGCGGAGGCGGCGGGCTGGCTCTGCCGTCGCTGCGACCGGGGTCCATTCGAATGTCTGGAGATCTGGACCGGGGAGGATCTGCTGCTCGAGGTGCTGGACCCGTCGATGCTGGCCGCATATCGCCGCAACATGACGACAGCCAGGTGGCGCGACATGTTCGGGCTGGACGTGCCGCAATGACCCCTTGGTTCGACCCGGCCGAGATGCTGATCGGCGGCCAATGGACCCGCGCCGCCGAGACGCTGGCCCTGGAAAACCCCTCCACCACCGAGACGCTGGCACAGATCCCCCGCGGCCAATCGCGGGAGATCGACGCCGCGGTGGCCGCCGCCCATGAAGCCATGGCGGGCGAATGGGGCCGGATGCCGGCGGCCGAGCGGGGGCGCTTGCTCACGCGGCTTGGGCGGCTGGTCCTCGACCGCGCCGACGATCTTGCGGTGCTAGAGGCGCTGGATGTGGGCAAGCCGCTGGCCCAGGCCCGCGCCGACGCGCTGGCGCTCGCGCGGTACTGCGAATTCTACGGCGGCGCCGCAGACAAGGTGCACGGGGAGACCATCCCTTATCTGGACGGCTACACCGTCTACACCCTGCGCCAGCCGCACGGCGTCACGGGCCATATCGTGCCCTGGAACTACCCGATGCAGATCATCGGCCGCTCGGTCGGGGCCGCCCTCGCTATGGGCAATGCCTGCGTCCTGAAACCGGCGGAGGAGGCGTGCCTGACGGCCCTCGCTTTCGCTCGACTGGCCGAAGAGGCGGGCCTGCCGCCCGGCGCGCTGAACGTGGTGCCGGGGCTGGGCAGGGAAGCGGGCGCGGCCCTGGCCGGGCATCCCAGCGTGCACCATGTCAGCTTCACCGGCTCGGTCGCCACGGGTGCGGAGGTGCAGCGCGCGGCGGCGGCGAACGTGGTGCCGGTCACGCTGGAACTGGGCGGCAAGTCCCCGCAGATCGTGTTCTCGGATGCCAATCTGGACGCAGCGCTACCGTTCCTTGTCAATGCGGGCATCCAGAATGCGGGGCAGACCTGTTCCGCCGCGTCCCGCATCCTTGTGCAGCGCAAGATCCACGACGAGGTCGTCTCTCGCATGGCCGGGCGCTACCGCGACCTGATCGTGGGCGCGGCCATGGACGATCTGGATGTCGGCCCCCTGATCTCGGCCCGGCAAAAGGGCATCGTGGAGGATTTCCTGCGCCAAGCCAACGGCCTGACCATCGCCGCACAGGGGCGGATTACAGGGGAAGGCGGGCATTACATCGCCCCCACCCTACTGACCGGAGCGACGCCGGATCACCCGCTGGCCCAGCGGGAGATCTTCGGCCCCGTCCAAGTGGTCATCCCCTTCGAGACGGAGGCCGAGGCCGTGCGGATCGCCAACGGCACGGATTATGGCCTCGTAGCGGGCGTCTGGACGCGCGATGGCGCCCGCCAGATGCGCTTGGCGCGCGATCTGCGCTGCGGGCAGGTCTTTGTGAACAATTACGGCGCGGGCGGCGGGGTGGAGCTGCCCTTCGGCGGGATCGGCAAATCGGGCCATGGGCGTGAAAAGGGGTTCGAGGCACTCTACGGCTTCTCGACCCTCAAGACGGTGGCCGCGCGGCATGGCTGAGGGCGGCAGGGGCTGGCATCTTGGGGACAGCATCCAAACCCCGGCGGGCCGCGTGGCCGCTGGAACGGCCGGAGACGGTCCGCCGCTGATCCTGGCCCATGGCTGGCCATGGTCGTCCTTTTCCTGGCATCGGGCGATCCCGGCCCTGGCCGCGCACTTCACCGTCCATTGGTATGACATGCCGGGCTATGGCCGGTCCGAGACGCGGGCGGATCAACCGACCGATCTGGGCGTGCAGGGCGAGGTCTTCGCCTTCATGCTGGCCCATTGGGGTCTGCGCAAACCGCGCGTGCTGGCGCATGACGTCGGCGGCGCCACGACCCTGCGCGCCCATCTCCTCCATGGCTGCGACTACGAGAGATACATTCTGGTGAATGTCGTGGCCATGCGGCCCTGGGGGTCGGACTTCTTCGATCATGTCGGCCGCCATACGGAGGCGTTTGCCGGGCTTCCGCCCCATATCCACGCGGCAATCGTCCGGGCCTACATCCAGGGCGCGCTGATCTCGGACATCGCGGCGGAGGATCTGGAGGCCCTCGTCGCGCCCTGGCTCAGTACAGCAGGGCGCGACAGCTTCTACCGGCAATTCGCGCAAGCCGATGAGCGCTACACCGCCGAAATCGAACCTCTCTATGGCGACATCCGCTGCCCGGTGACGATCCTTTGGGGCGCGGACGACCCTTGGATCCCGCTGGACAGGGGCCGCGCGCTGCACCGCGCCATTCCGCAGGCCACCTTCGAGGAGATGCCCGGCCTGGGCCATCTGCCGCAGCTAGAGGCGCCGGATACCGTCACGCGCCTGGCCCTGGCCGCCCTGGCCGGCTGATCAGGACGCGCGGGACCGTCGGGGTGCCTTACCCGGTGCCGTAGAAGAACTCCTCCCGGACGATCTTGCCGTTCGCGACATGGTAGAGACCCACCTCCTTCATGTCGTCGATCGCGCCCGTCTCCTTGTTCTTGGCCTTCACGTCGAAGATCACGGCGAAGCGGTCGTCGCCATGGGGCATCGGGTCGGACGTGGCCGCGTCCAGCACCTCGAACGTACCGTTCCACCAATCGTGCTTGCCCTGGATGGCGTCTATGCCCGTCACCTCACGCCCATCGCCGAAATCGGCGGCCTCCACGCTGACGGCATCTGCTGCATAAAGCTTCTGCAGGTTCTCGGCCTCGCGCCCTTCCCGGCAGCCGGCCACCAACTCCTTGGCGATCTCGTCCATGGTCATCGTCCATTCTCCCATCCCGGTTCCACTGACGGGAGCCTACCGGCCCGAACACGCCACGACCAGACGGAGGATCTCGGCACGGAAACCCCGGCGGGCGACGGAAACGCGCGCCGCCCACGTGTAAGGCGCATTAAGTCCCATCGGAGGGCCCCATGCGCCTCAGCCTTGCCGCGATTACAACGCTCCTTTTTCAGACCGCATCTGCCAGCATCGCCGCGGCCCAGCCCAACGTTCTTCTCATCATTGCCGACGATATGGGCCTCGATGCCTCACGCTGCTACGAGGTGGGCGATCAGCAGGCCCCGATGCCGACGCTCGAATCCCTTTGCGCCCGGGGCATGGTGTTCGACAATGCCTATGCCGCGCCGGTCTGTTCCCCCACGCGGGCCACCATCATGACGGGGCAATACGGCTTCCGCACCGGAGTGGGGTCGACCGTTTCATCAAATGGCACCAATGGGCTCGACGAGGATGTGACCAGCCTGTTCGACCTGATGAATGCCGCGGACTATGCCAGCGCCCTGATCGGCAAATGGCACCTGGCGGATTCCGGCGATGACTTGAACCATCCGGCGGATTTCGGGGTGCCCTATTACTTCGGCCTCTTCAGCGGTGCCCTGCAAGATTACGAGAACTGGACCGCCGTCGAAAACGGGCGCGAGGTTCAGGTCAACCGCTACGCCACCACAGAGATGACCGACCGCGCCATCGACTGGATCGCGGGGCAGGACGATCCGTGGTTCCTCTGGCTCGCCTATAACGCGCCCCACGATCCGTTTCACCTGCCGCCGCTGAACCTGCACGATTTCGACGATCTTCGCGACGACGCAGACGCCATCGCCGCCGACCCCCTACCCTATTACAACGCCACTCTGCAGGCCCTGGATACAGAGATCGGACGGCTGCTCGCCTCTCTTCCCGCAGAAGAACGCGCGGAGACGGTGATCCTCTTCGTGGGCGATAACGGGTCGCCCAACGAGGTCGTGGGCGACATCTACGGCGACAAGGGCGCCAAGCAGACGATCTATGAAGGCGGTACCAACGTGCCCCTCATCGTCGCCGGTCCGGATGTGGCGGCCGGACAGACGAATGCGCTGGTCAACACGACCGATCTTTTCGCGACCGTGGCGGGCTATGCGGGGATTGGCACCGACACCCCCGATGCGTTCGACATCCGCCCGGTCCTCGGCGGCGGCAGGAACGCCCGCGACTTCGCCTATGTCGAGTATTTCTCCGACCAGTCCCGCGGCGGCCGCAACGCCGTCTTCGGCTGGGCGCTTCGCGACGGTCCGTTCAAGCTGGTCGTGCCCGATGGCGGGACGCAAGAGCTCTACGATCTCAGCAACGACCCGCAGGAGCAGCGCGACCTGCTGAGCGACGGCGTCACCATGGCCGAGCGCTGGCGCGTCATGCAGATGAGCGCCCGCCGCGACGCCCTGGTGGGCGACTGACTGGGCGGGACGAACCCCTTCGCCGCGGTCGAAAGGTTCCCACCTGGCCGTGGCGGTGGATCGCGACGGAGGCGTGGGCCACCTGTAGCCCTTGGCCCGGTCCGATATCGCGATCCGCGCGTCCCGATGGCAAGGCCACGACCCCGGCCCCCATCGGGGCGCGCTCTTGACCCGCATTTGCGGTGGCATCGGCCGCTGCGCCGCGCCATCAAGGATGCGCACCACGCGAGCTCGGGGGGACTATCCGATGGATTTGACGCGCAAGACCGCCATCGTCACCGGCGGCGCCTCGGGCTTCGGGCGCGGCATCGTGGAGGCCTTCGCCGCCGCGGGCGCCCGCGTCCTGGTGGCGGATATCAACGCGGACGGCGCGGCCGAGGTGGCGGCGGCTGCCGGTGGGCTGTCGCAGACCATGAATGTCGCGCGGGAGGCCGATTGGGCCGCGCTGACCGCGCACGCGCTGGACGCATGGGATCGGATCGACATCCTGGTGAACAATGCGGGCATCACCCATCTGCCCAAACCCATGGAAGACGTCACGGAGGAGGAGTTCGACCGCGTCCTCGCCGTCAACGCGAAATCCGTCTACCTCTCGGCCCGCCACATCGTGCCACGGATGAAGGCTGCCGGGACGGGCGCGATCCTCAACATCGCCTCCACCGCCGGCGTCTCGCCGCGTCCGAAGCTCAATTGGTACAACGCCTCCAAAGGCTGGATGATCACCGCCACCAAGGCCATGGCGGTGGAACTGGCGCCCCATGGCGTGCGGGTGAATTGCCTGAACCCGGTGGCGGGTGAGACGCCGCTTCTGGCGAGCTTCCTGGGCGAGGACACGCCAGAGATGCGGGCCAAGTTCCTCTCCACGATCCCAATGGGCCGCTTCTCCACCCCCGCCGATCTGGGCGCCGCCGCAACCTTCCTCTGCTCGGATGCGGCCTCCATGATCACGGGTGTCGGCCTCGAAGTGGATGGCGGGCGCTGCATCTGACCATCAACATGGATGATCCGCCGCGTCACGTATCGGAACGACCGCTTTCCGCGTCGATTACGCGAGACCTGCAAAAAAACGGAGACATCCCATGAAAATCGATCTGGCCGCCACCCTCGCCGATGTCACCGACCTCTGGGCGCCCAAACGGGTCGCCACCTATAACGACAACGAGGTCACGGTCGTGCGGATCAAGGGTGAATTCCCCTTCCATATCCACGACGACAGCGATGATTTCTTCCTGATCCTGAAAGGCCACGTCCATATCGATATCGACGGGTCCGAGACGCAGATCTGCGGGCCGGGCGAGATGTGCATCATCCCCAAGGGCCGCCGCCATCGGCCCCGCGCCCCTGAAGAGGCCGAGATCCTGCTGATCGAACCGCTGGGCCTGCGCGAGACGAATGACGACCACCGCGTGACCGCCCGCAAGACCGCCTGACCTGTTCTTCCTCTGGCCGGAAATACTCCTGCCCGAGGCGCGGGCGGGCCGGGGCTCGATGCCCCGGATCGCCCGCCCACCCGTGCACCGACGACCGCCTGGCGCAACCCCATGGACAGGCGCGCCCCAAGCCGTCACGCTGTCCCCATGCGGCTGGAGGCGGAGATCGAGGTTCTGGCGGGGCGCTTCGCCTCGCAACAATTGGCTTTCGCCCATCTACTCGATGCCGCGGAACGCACCGGCCTCTCGCCCGATCTCGACCACGTGGAGGTGATCCACCCGCCCCAGATGCCGCGTCTGCGCCATTACTTCGACCCCGATACCGCCGCCGAGATCGCCGCCGAATCCGGGCTGGACGCGGTCATTCTGGTGCTGCCCGGGGCGCTGACCACTGGACGTTTCGCGGCCGATGCGCGGATGCGGCGGCTCGGGCGCTATGCCGGACAGATCACCCGCGCATGATTCCCGGCCCCACCAACCTCATCACCGATGTGGCGGGCCTTCGGGTGGGCAATGCCCATGACGAGACCCTCGCCTCGGGCGCGACGGTCCTGGTGGGCGAGCACCCCTTCACCGCCGCGGTCCATGTGATGGGCGGCGCGCCCGGCACCCGCGAAACCGATCTGTTGGCCCCCGACCGGCTAGTGCAGGAGGTGGATGCGCTGGTCCTGTCGGGCGGGTCGGGCTTCGGCCTCGATGCCGGCAGCGGGGTCGCCGACGGGTTGCGCGCCATGGGGCGGGGCTTTCCGGTGGGCGATGTCCGCGTGCCCATCGTGCCCGGCGCGATCCTGTTCGATCTGCGCAACGGTGGCGACAAAGGCTGGACGACGAACCCCTATGGCGCGCTGGGCCGCGCGGCGCTGGAGGCCGCCGGCACCACATTCGCGATCGGCAGCCATGGTGCCGGTTACGGGGCCACGGCCCGCCCTCTGCGCGGCGGGTTGGGATCGGCCTCCTGCGTGCTGGAGAACGGCCTGACCGTGGGCGCGCTGGTGGCGGTGAACGCGGTCGGATCGGCCTGCGACGATGCGGGCCGCTTCTTCGCGGGCGGGTTCGAACTCGGCGACGAGTTCGGCGGGCATGGGCTGGGACATCCCGACCCGGCGGCGGAACCGGTGGGCGAAGACGGGCCCGGCCAGAACACCACCATCGCCATCGTGGCGACCGATGCGCGCCTGAGCCAGGCCCAAGCCACGCGGCTGGCCGTGGCCGCCCATGACGGCACGGCGCGGGCCATCATCCCGTCGCACACGCCGCTCGACGGCGATCTGGTCTTCGCTGCGGCCACCGGTGCCACAGCGCTTTCCGACCCGGTCTGGGACATGACGCGGCTGGGCCATGCCGCCGCCGCCTGCCTGTCGCGCGCCATCGCACGCGGGGTCCATGCCGCAGCCCCCGGCGGCTCCCTGCCTGCCTGGTCGGAGCGATACGGGGCAGGCAGCACCGGACACTGACGGATCACGAAGAGCCAAAAGGTACTCACCCCGTGGTGAACTTGGTTCGCGGCCACCCGACCACTGTGCATTCACGCGCCAATCTTTCGCGTCTTTCACGGTGACGTGCATTGGACCTGTGGCACGCATTCCCCATCTCTTTCCTGTCGCGGGACGAACCCGCCCCGCCGCAACCAAATGAAACCGGCACATCAGGAAAGGACATCACATGACCCGGTTCTCCCTCTCCACCGTGCTGGCCGCCGCCCTCTCCGTTCCGCTGGCCCTGGGAGCTGTCCCTGCGGCCGCGGACGCCGAGTCCGCCGACCGGCCCCTTCTGATCACGCAGAAAAGCGACCGTGGCAGCCATCCGCCGAAGGCAGAGATGATCTTCACGATCATTGCCGACGAACAGGACAACTGATCGCAAAGTAATGGCGCGGACCCCATCTCCCTGATCGGGCGTGGGGTCCGGGGGATCAGCTTACCGGCGCGGCGACTACCGCCGGTCCGCGAAGAAATCGCGAAGCAGCTTCGCACTTTCCTCCGCCTCGATCCCGTCGAAAATCTCCGGCCGGTGATGGGCCTGGCCATGGGCGAAGACCCGCGCTCCGTGGAGGACGCCGCCCGATTTCGGGTCGGACGCCCCGAAATGGAGCCTATCCAGCCTTGCATGGGCAATGGCCTGGGCGCACATGGCGCAGGGTTCCAGCGTGACCCAGATGGCGCATCCTGACAGACGCTCCTGCCCCAAGACCGTGCAGGCGGCGCGGATCGCGAGCATCTCCGCATGGGCGGTGGGATCGCGCATCTCGCGCATCCGGTTGCCCGCGCGGGCGACCACATCCGCCCCCCGAGAGACCACGGCGCCCACCGGCACTTCCCCGCGGTCCGCGGCGGCGCGGGCCTCCTCCAAAGCGAGCGGCATGAAAGAGCGGAACATGGCGCGGCCAATGCCCGGCCCATCCCGCCCATGCAAGATGCTTTCCCCGGCCCGACGGTCGGTCTAGATGCCAGCCCATGGCAGATCAGACATCCCATCGCGGCAGCGGCGGCGCCCGGCTGGCCAAGGTCATCGCACGGGCGGGCCTGGCCTCGCGGCGCGACGCCGAGGCGATGATCGCGGCGGGTCGGGTCAGTGTGAACGGAAAGTCCGTCACCTCGCCCGCGACCAACGTGACCCCCCGCGACCGCGTCAGCGTCGACGGAAAGGATTTGCCCGATGCCGAGGGTGCACGGCTCTGGCTCTACCACAAACCGGCCGGTCTGGTGACCAGCGCCAAGGACGAGAAAGGGCGCGAGACGGTCTTCGACGCGCTGCCCGACGCACTGGGCCGGGTTCTGTCGGTCGGACGCCTCGACATCACGTCCGAAGGGCTGCTTCTGTTGACCAATGATGGCGGGCTGAAGCGCCAGTTGGAGCTGCCGGAGACCGGCTGGCTGCGCCGCTACCGCGTCCGCGTCAATGGAACGCCCGACGACGGGATGCTGGCACCGCTGCGCGAGGGGATCACCGTCGACGGCGAACGGTTCGGCGAGATGCAGGTGACGCTGGACCGCCAACAGGGCGCCAATGCCTGGCTCACCATCGGTCTGCGCGAGGGGAAGAACCGGGAGATCCGCCGCGCCATGGACGCGGTGGGCCTGGCGGTGAACCGGCTGATCCGCGTGAGCTACGGGCCGTTTCAGCTGGGCAAGCTGGCGGTCGGCGCGGTGGAGGAGGTGCGGCCCCGCATCCTGCGGGAGCAATTGGGCGGCATCTTCGAAGGTCCGCTGGCCGAGGCCCGACAAGTGGCCGATGCACGTGCCGGACGCGACGGTCCGGGGGGCGGGCGCAGGCCGCGTCCGTCGGGCGACCGGCTCATCCAGAAAGGACGCGGCGGGGACGTGACGCGCAAGCCCAAGGGCGGCGCCTCGACCGAGCCACGACCCGACCGCGCGGCCCGTCCGGCCAAGCTGCGCACCGCGAAGCCGCCGGTGACCCGCAATGACGGCGAGGGGCTGGGCAAACGCACGCGGCGCAAACCAGATCGCAGCGATCCCTCCGTCTCGCTTCGCAAAGGGCGCAAGCCCGCTCGGCCCAAGCGCTAGCGCCCGCTCATTCCCCCGGCGAGGCGTCGTCTTCGGGCGGGGTGTGATCCTTGATCAGACCCGCCTGCGCGATGAAGAAGGCGAACATCGCGATGGGCAGGCCGAAGGTCTTGAAGTTGACCCAGGCATCGGTGGACATCACGCGCCAGACGACCTCGTTCGTGACCGCAAGCAGGACGAAGAACCACGCCATCCGGCGGGTCAGCGCCATCCAACCCTCATGGGTCAGCGGCAAGGCCTCGGACAGGACCATGCTGAGATAGCTGCGCCCGCGCCAGAGCCCGAAGAACAGGACCGCCGCAAACAGCACGTAGATCAGCGTGGGCTTCATCTTGAAGAACCGCTCGTCGTTTAGCCAGACCGACAAACCGCCGAAGACGGTCACCAGCACGGCGGTGACGATCTGCATCTGGCTCAGCTTGCCCGTCAGCCACCAGAGCACGCCGGTAGAGGCGAGGATGAGCGGAATGAAAAGCGCCGTGACGACGATGAAGCCTTCATATTCGGTGCCACCGATGGGGAAGCTTTCATCCTTGAGCCAGAGATAGCCGAGGAAGAACAGGAGCACGGGCCCAAGTTCCAGGGATGTCTTCAACCAGCCGGGAACGGTGCGCTCTGCCATATGGGCCTCCTTCGCTCCGGAGGTAAGCGGTCCGGTCGGCCGGGTCCAGAGGACGGATCGGAGAGATTGAGCCGAGACGGATCGTCACGTCCCGGTCAACGACGGTTCCAACTTCGCCTGATCGGACATCGCGTCCAGAAAGGCCCGCACCTTGGCCGGGCGAAAGGGGCCGGGCAGGAAGACGCCGTGCAGCGGAAAGGCGGGCGACGTCCAGTCTTCCAGCACCCGGACAACGCGGCCCTCGGCCAAGGCATCCTCGCAGGCCCAAAGCGGCGACAGCGCCATCCCCTGCCCCGAAAAGAGCAACTCCCGGATCGCAGCCATGCTGTTCACGGTGATCCGGGCCTTGCGCACGGAAACGGATACGCTGTCCGCCCCCTTCACGAGGTGCAGCGTCATCTCGGGGCGCGGGCGGTAGAAGAGGAAGCTGTGATCCGGCAGGTCCGCTGGGCGCCTCGGCATCTCGTGAGTGTCGAAATAGGACGGTGCCGCCACGATCGCGCGCGGCACCTCCCCGAACCGGCGGGCGATCAGGGCGCTGTCCGACAGGGTTCCGATCCGCACGGCCACATCGACATTCGCTTCGCGCAGATCGGTGAACTCACTGCCCAATTGCAGCTCGACCGAAAGCTCGGGATGCCGGGTCAGCAGCCGGTCGACCACGGGCGTGACGAACCGCGCGCCGAAATCGACCGGCGCCGTCACGCGCAGGAGGCCCTTGGGCGTGTCCGATAGTCCCGCCACTTCAGCCTCCAGCGCCGCCTGTTCCTCCACCAGCCTGCGCATCCCATCATAATAGGCCTGGCCCGCTTCCGTGGGGCGGGAGCGACGGGTGGAGCGCACCAATAGCTTCGCGCCCAGCCGCGCCTCCAGATTGGCGATCCGGCGGGTCACCGAAGACGGGTCGGTCTTCGCCTCCCGCGCCGCCGCCTTCAGGCTGCCCGTCTCTACGACACGAATGAAAAGGGCGATGTTCGGGTCCGACATAAATTGCGATCTACGCAATTAATGAATGCAGGTCCAGTCACTACTGCATCCAATTCACAACCACATCTTTGGCTCATCACGGAACGGATCATCCCGATCCCGGACCCGAACACGCAAAGGAGCACGACATGCTGAAGGCCGCGACCCTCTCTTTCGCCATCACCCTCGGAGCGACGCTCTCCACCGATGTCACGCTGTTCCAGCAGGAAAACACCATCGCCACGCCAGAGATGCTTCTGGCCGCGGAAGCGGCGGGCTTGACCCGCTGACGACACGCCCCGCGGGCGCGGCGGGACATCCAGCGTCGACCCAACCCCAAATCGGAGACTTCCCATGACCAATCACAGCAATCCCACCACGCCGAACACCGCCGACCAGCCCGCCAATCTCGGGCGCCGCAACGCCCTGCGGGCCGGGACGCTGGGCGCCGCCGCAGCGGCGCTGATGGGCGCCGGGGCCGCGCGGGCGCAGAACGCCGCAGAGAGCCGGGCGCCCCGCGAATTGGACGGCAAGACGGCCTTTATCACCGGCGGCGCCAGGGGGATTGGCCTCGCCGCCGCGGAAGAGATGGCGCGCGCCGGGGCGAATGTCGTCCTCTTCGACATCGCCACACCCGACCTGCCGAACGTGCAATATCCCCTGGCCAGCCAAGCCGACCTGGCGGCGGCGCAGGCCCGGATCGAAGCTTTGGGCGCCGAATGCATGACCTATCGCGGCGACGTGCGCAGCTTGGCCGACCAAGAGGATGCCATGGCCCGCGCGGTGGCGCGCTTTGGCAGCCTCGACATCGTGCTGGCCAATGCCGGTGTCAGCCAGGCAGGCGCCATCGAGGAGTTCTCGGCCGACGAGATCTCGACCGTGTTCGAGATCAACGTGGCGGGCGTCGTGAAGACCACCCAAGCGGCCGTGCCGCATCTGCGGGCCGCGGGCGGCGGACGGATCATCTACATCTCGTCTGGCTTGGGCCGGGTCGGCAACGATCTGTTCCCCGTCTACACGCCGACGAAATGGGCGGTGATCGGCTTCGCCAAAAGCGCCGCGCTCTCCTATGGACGCGATAACATCATGTGCAACGTGGTGGCGCCGGGCCTGGTGCGCACACCGCTGGCCGACAATGAGGCCGTCCTGCGCAAGATGCTGCCCGGCGATCCGAACCCAACCTTCGATGCCGTCTCTGCCGTGCTGGAGCCGGGCAACCCGATCCCGGTGGGCCATCACGAGGTCGAGGATGTGGCCAAGGCCATCATGTTCTTCGCCGGGGACGCGACCCGTCACATGACGGCGGAGGTCCTGGATGTCAGCTACGGCTCTGCCGCGCGCAATATCGGCTGAACCGGGCCATCGGGATGCTGGGCGGCCCGTGCGCCCGAGCATCCCACTACATCGTAATTACCAACTGGACGCCCAGTTTGGGCGTCCGGTTTTCGTCGTCACGGGAAGGGCGTGGCGGATGCGCGGCCCGTCAAACGTCAGCCCCCGACCTCCACCACCACGGCACCCAGCGCGATGAGCGACATGAGGGCCAGGCGGCGCGGGCCGACGGGCTCTTTCAGCCAGACCCACCCGATCAGGGCGGCGAAGACCGTCGAGGTCTCGCGCAGGATCGCCGCCTCCCCCACGCTGTCGAGGCGGGTGGCAAGCATCACGCACCCGAAAGAGCCGAAGGCGATCAGCGCGCCGGTCAGGCCGAGCCGGATCAGGGCCGGATCTGGACGGCGCCACTTGCCCCGCGCGGCGGCGAGGATCGGAAAATCGAAAGCCGTCAGAAAGAAGAACCACGCCAGGAAGGTAAACGGGTCGGGCACGGCGCGGATGCCATAGGCGTCCCATGTGGTGTAGATCGCCACCGAAAGGCCGGTGAGCACGGCAAGGCCCAGTGCGGGCATCAGGGTGGCCCGGTCCACGGTGACCTTGGCCATATTGTAGGCAGACAATCCGAAAAGCCCCGCCATCAGAAGCGCCACGCCCAGCCATTGCGCGCCGGTGAACCGCTCTCCGAAGATGATGCCCGCGCCCAGCACCGTGAAAAGCGGGCCGGTGCCGCGCACGACCGGGTAGACCACCGTATAGGCGCCCCTTTCATAGGTCATGGCCATCAGCACCTTATAGGTGAAGTGGATCACGATCGTGCCCACCAGCACCCACCAGAGGTGGAGCGGCGGCCACGGCACCAGGAACAGCGCGATGGGGGCGGACAGGACCAGCAGTGCCGCGTCGATGGCCGTCCGCGACGTCCATGGGTCGAAGCGGCCCTTCTGCAGCGCCCCGAAGAGGGCATGGAGCAGCGCGGCCGTTAGGGCCAGCACCATGGCCGCGCGGTGGCCGGCCTCGGTGCCCTCGATGGCGACGATCCAGTCGGTCATCGCAGGCGGCCGTCTACCTCATGCGGAAGGGCTGTGAGCGTCGAGAGGAGCATCGGGACGCGGGCCTCGCCCACATAGATCAGCGCATCGCGGCAAGGCACCCGGACGCGGAACAGGCGGGCCAGATGGCGCATGAGCCGCTCTTCCAGGCCCAGCCAGCGATATTCCGGCCGCACGCAGAGAAGCTCAATCACCCCGATCGTCGCGCGGTGGTCCCAGTTGGCCGGGACCAGCCGGTCGCGGTCCAAGGCGTGGCGGCGGACTTCCAACACGACGCCTTGCCCCACCAGCAGATCTCGGTCGCGCGCCCAAAGTGCCGCCACGCCGCGGCATCCTCTGGGGGCGGCGTCGCGGGGCGGTTGACCGGCGGCCAGAAGGAATTCGTCCTGCGCGGCCGGGTCCGGTGGATCTTCGGTCAGCGTCAGTTCCGTCGTCATGGCGGGCTGGGTCGGGCCGGATCCGCATAGCGATCCATCCCCCGGCACGGGCGGAACCCGGCGGATCGGTAAAGGGGCGCGGCCCGCTCGGACGAGACGAGGGAGATATGGCAGTCGGGCGGCAACGCGGTCTCGCACCACGCGATCAGGCGGTTCAGCAGGGCGCGCCCCAGCCCGCGGCCCTGCCAATCCGGGGCCACCGCCATATCCGTCAGAAGCACGAAACAGCCGCCATCGCCCACCGCCCTGCCCATGGCCACCAGCCGGTCCCCGTCGCGGACGCACACGGCATGGAGGCTCTGCGGCAGGGCGCGGCGCGCGCTCGCCTCCGACCGGGGGCCCAGCCCGGTGGCCGCCCGTAGCGCGACATATTCCGCGGCGCGCGGCGGCGCCGTCGACCATGTCAGCGCGTCGGCTACGCTCATTGCGCGGGGGACCAATCGATCTGCAGCCCCGCCTCCGCCAGGGGCGCGGCATTGCCGTTCGCCACGGCCAGCGCCAACAGCGCCACCGGCAGCGGGTCGCGCCCGGATTGCAGGCGCAGCCGCCCGCTTGGATCGGGCATCGCCGCGGCCACGGCCGACAATGCGGCGGCATTCTCCTCCTGACCGTCCAACGCGGCGAAGCTTTCGGCCAGATCGGTGAGGATGGGCGTGATCCCGGCATCCCCGCTATCCTCGCCGAAACGATCCAGAATGCGGGCGAAGTTTTCGATCTCCAGCGTGAGGTCCAGCGCCTCGACCTGGATGCCCAGCACCCCCGCCGGATCGGCCGCAGCCAGGTTTTCCGGGAACTCCAGAAGGCGACCCGACAGGATCACCTGCCCCAGCCCGACGGTGCCGAAGATGAACTCGTCCACCTCGAAGGCGGCATCGGTCTTCTCGCCGGTCAGCAAGACCGTCGTCCAAGGCCCATCCGGCGCGCCGTCGATGATCGGCTGGGCGTTGTCGATCCGCAATTCGACATCGCGCAGGGGCGGCCCCTTGGTGCCGATCCCGCTGCCACGGATGGCGGCGCGCGGCACGTTCCAAAGCCCGCCGTCGCCCGTGTCCAGCACCAGCGCAGTGAAGTTGCAGCCCCCTGGGACGGGCTGGACATCGCCCTCCACCCGCTCGGCCCCCAGAAGCACCTCCTCGCAATCCAAAGCGACAGCGGGGCTGGCCAAAAGCGCCGGAGCGAAGACCAAGGCCAGGACAAGACGTTTCATGCGGCAACCTCCGCGCCCGTCAGGGCGGCTGCGAATTCCTCGGGATCGAAGGCGGCCAGATCGTCGATCTGTTCGCCCACGCCGATGGCGTGGATCGGCAGGCCGAACTTGTCGGCCAAGGCCACGAGCACGCCGCCCTTGGCCGTCCCGTCCAGCTTGGTCATGACCAGGCCCGAGACATCGGCAAGCTTTTGAAACACCTCGACCTGGCTCAGCGCGTTCTGGCCCGTGGTCGCGTCCAGCACCAGTAAGGTGTTATGCGGCGCATCCGGGTCGCGCTTGCGGATCACCCGCACGATCTTAGCCAGCTCCTCCATCAGATCCTGCCGGTTCTGCAGCCGACCGGCCGTGTCGATCATCAGAAGGTCCGCGCCCTCCGCCTCGGCGCGGGCCATGGCGTCGAAGGCAAGGCTGGCCGGATCGCTGCCCTCGGGCGCGGTCATGACAGGCACGCCCGCCCGCTCGCCCCAGACCTGCAGCTGTTCGACGGCCGCCGCGCGGAACGTATCGCCCGCGGCGATTACGACGGACTTGCCCGCCGCGCGGAATTGGCTGGCGAGCTTGCCGATGGTCGTCGTCTTGCCAGAGCCGTTGACGCCCACCACCAGCACCACCTGCGGCGTTTGCCGGGTCAGCGGCATTGGCCGGGCCACATTCTCCATGATGCGTGCGATCTCTTGCGCTAGCAGGCCCTTGATCTCGGGGGTGGACAGGCGCTTGCCCATGCGGCCCTCGGCCAGGTTCGCGGTCACCCGCAAGGCAGTGTCGACCCCCATGTCGGAGGCGATCAGCAGCTCTTCCAGCCGCTCCAACATCTCGTCATCCAGAACGCGGCGCGGCGCGGCCGTGTCCGCCGTCCGGCCCAGGATCCGCGACAGCAGGCCGGGGCGCGCGGCTGGTTCGGGCGTTGACGGCGCGTCCCGCGGCGGGACGGCCGGGGCAGCGTGGGCCGGGACGGCGGCGGGCTCGGCAGCCGTCTCCGGCGCAGGGGGTGGCGGCGATGGGGCGGGCGTCGGCGCATCGGGGACTGGGGGTGCCGGTGGCGGCGATGCTGCGGGGGCAGGCGCGGGTGCGGGCGCTTCGGTGGCGCCCTCTTCCACGATCGCGTCCAATCCCTCCTCCAGCTTGGAGGAAGACCGGGTCAGACGGTCTTTGAGTTTCTTGAAGAACGACATGGGCTCCCCTTTCGGGACTCACCTAATACGCGACGTCAAGACGCGAAAGTCCGGGCGAATGCTTCGCCATTAACCCTTTGTTCACCATCATGACGCAACTTCAGCGTGCGGAGCGAGCCTGGGGCCCGCGATCGCGTTTCAAGCAACCCCGTCGTCGGCATATCCCTCGGTCCGGCGGCGGGGTTCGCGTTTTGCGCCCGTGGCGACTGACCTGAACCGGTCCGTCAAGACCGCAGGTCGCGCAGACCCGACCAGACCAGCCCGCCGCCCATGGTAGCAAAGGCCGCCGCGAAGGCGCCCTCCACCGCGCGGGCGAACCGGGCATAACCCCGCATGGCGAGACCGGTGGAAAAGAGAAGCGCATAGGTGCCATAGACCGCCAGCCCCGAAACGGCCCCGACGGGACCGAATGCGAGCACCTGAAGCGGTGTCAGACCCAGACCGAAAAGGAAGGTCGCCACAGCCGCCCACATCAACGCGGCTTTGGGGTTGGTCAGCACCACGAGCAGCCCCCGTCGCCAGGCTGCCCCGGCCGTCGGCAGAGCACCGTCACCGGCCCCGATCGTCGGCGCGCCAGCGCCGCGCAGCGTCGTCCGCGCGGCTCGAAGCCCGAGATAAAGCAGATAGCCGCCGCCCAAGAGCTTCATCGCCACCAGCGATAGCGGGAAGGCCGTCAGGAGGGCGCCCAGCCCGAAGGCGGTGCCCAGCGACCAGACCAGCATCCCCGATGCCACGCCGCCCACGACCCAAAGGGCCGATTGCCGGCCTTGCGCCAAGGCGACGGACGCCACGGCCACCAGATTGGGGCCGGGCGCGGCCTGCGCGGCCAGCACGCCAAGCCAGGTCAGAAAGAAAGCTTCGATCATGGTTTGCACGCTCCTGCCGGGTGTCCCACCGCATCCTAGGGACCCGGACCGTTTCTGCCCATCCCTTGCCCTTATCTGCGCTGCCTCTGCCACATCCCAGGGCGGGCCTGCGCGGATCGGACGCCGTCGCGGCATCTGGGCTGGACCTCGCCGTGCCTTGCCCCGAAGGTGCACCCAAGGAGACCGCCCATGCGCCTGATCGCCGCCATCCTTCTGTGCCTGACAATCCTGCCCGCCACCGGTCCGGCGGAGGCGGAGCGCATCGTCTCGGCCGAGGAGTTCGAGCGCATGGTGACCGGCAAGACATATCATTTCGACCGTCGCGGCGAAGCGTTCGGGGCGGAACAGTACTTCTCGGACAAGAGGGTCATCTGGGCCTTCGAAGGCGGCGATTGCCAACGCGGGATCTGGTTCGAGAACACAAGCGGGCAGATTTGCTTCGTCTACGAGACGAACCCCTCGCCGCAATGCTGGGATTTCATCGAGATGCCCACCGGTGACTTCCATGCCCGTGCCGTGGGCGACGACCCGGTGGACGACCTCGTGACGACCGATGTGGATACCGGCCCGCTGGAATGTCCCCTGCCCGATCTGGGCGTCTGACATCCGCTATTTGGTAACCTTCTCCGAACGACTATCTTCTATCGCAGATTGAAGAGGACGGGCGATGCGCTTCCTGGGACGCAGCCTTATCGGGTTGTTCCTCACCGCGTTGACGGTGGGGCTGCTGGCTTGGGCCGGACAGATCACCTATTCCGCGGTGGAGGAGCGGCGGGCACGCGACGCGGCGCCGGACACCGCGCGGGAACGGGTGCTTGCGGTGAACGTGGTCACGGCCAGCGCGGGGACCGAGGTGCCGGTCCTGACGGCTTTCGGCGAGGTGCGCGCCCGGCGGGTGCTGGAACTGCGCGCGCCCGTAGGCGGCCGGATCGTCGATCTGGCCGACGGCTTCGAAGAGGGCGGCCTGGTCACGCCCGGCCAGACCCTGCTTCAGATCGATCCAGCCGATGCCGAAGCGGCGCTGGCCGTGGCACGCGCCGACCTGGCCGGGGCCGAGGCGGAGGTGCGCGATGCCGCGCGCGGCCTCGATCTGGCGCAGGCGGAACTGGCGGGGGCCGAGGCACAGCGCAATCTCCAGGCCCTCGCATTGCAGCGCCAGCGGGACCTGTCGGACCGTGGCGTGGGCTCGGCCGCGGCGGTCGAGGCCGCGGAACTGTCTCTGTCGGCGGCGGAACAGACCATCCTATCGCGCCGGGGCGCCGTCACCCAGGCCGAGACGCGGATCGATTCGGCCGCGCTGGGCGTGGACCGCGCCCGCATCGCGCTGGACCAGGCAGAGCGAGACTTGGCCGACCGCACCCTGACCGCCGAATTCGGCGGGCGCCTGTCGGATGTGACGGTGCTGCGGGGCGGATTGGTGGGACAGAACGAACAGGTCGCCACCCTGATCGACCCGAGCGAGCTGGAAGTGGCCTTCCGGTTATCCGCCGCCCAGCATGCCCGTCTGCTGGATGCCGATGGCTCCCTGGTGGGGGGGCCGATCCGCGCAGTTCTGGACGTTTTAGGCCTCGACCTGACGACCCCCGGCCGCATCACCCGCGAGGCCCCGGCCGTGGGCGAGGGGCAGACCGGGCGGCTGGTCTTCGCGATGCTGTCCGACCCCGAAGGCTTTCGCCCCGGCGATTTCGTGCGCGTCGAGGTGGAGGAACCGGCCCTGGAAAACGCCGTCCGGCTTCCCGCCACCGCCCTCTCGCCCCAGGGGGAGGTTTTGGCGCTGGGCCCCGAGGATCGGCTCGAGGCCATGGCCGTGACGCTGGAGCGGCGGCAAGGCGACGAGATCCTGGTGCGCGGCCAGATCGACGGGCGCGAGATCGTCGCCGAACGGACACCGGCCCTGGGCGACGGCATCCGCGTCCGGCCACTGCGCCCCGACGAACGTTCCGCCTCGGCCGATCCGGAGATGGTGACGCTCGACCCGGAGCGGCGCGCCCGGATCGTGGCCTTCATCCAGAATAGCGGCCGCATCCCGTCGGACGTGAAGGCCCGGATGCTCTCCCGCTTCGAGGAGGAAGAAGTTCCCGCTTCCATGGTGTTCCGCATCGAATCCCGCATGGGCGGCTGAGCCGTTGGGCCTGCTCTCCTACTTCACCCGACACCGCACGGCGGCCAACCTTCTGCTTGTCTTGATGCTGGCCGTCGGCGTGATGGCCGTGCCGAATATGCGCGCGCAGTTCTTTCCCGACGTCATCGTCGAGAACGTGACGGTCAGCGTCGAATGGGAAGGTGCCGGCGCGGGCGACGTGGATCGCGGCATCGTGCAAGTGCTGGAGCCCGCGCTCAGATCGGTGGAGGGCGTCACCAACAGCGAGGCCACGAGCCAAGAGGGCTCTGCCCGCATCGTGCTGGAATTCGAACCGGGCCGCGACATGGCCGCAGCCACCGATGACGTACAGGTCGCCGTGGATGGCGTCACCGGCCTGCCCGAGGGCATCGAAGAGCCCGACATCCGGCAGGCGCGCTGGCGCGACCGGGTGACCGATGTGATCGTGACGGGCCCCGTCGGCGTCGAGCAGCTGGCCCGGATCACCGACGAGTTCAACGCCCGGCTCTTCTCGGAGGGCGTGACCCGGACCACGATCCGCGGCGTCGCCGCCCCCGAAGTCGTGATCGAGGTAACGACCGACAGCCTGCTGCGCAACGGCGTGACCATGGCTGAGATCGCGCGCGCCGTGGGCGCCGAGGCGCAGGCCAGCCCCGCCGGCGACGTGACCGGCGCCAATGCCCGCGTGCGCACCGGCACCGAGCGCCGCGCCGTGGACGAGGTGGAGGCGGTCGTGATCCGGCGCGAGGCCGACGGCACCGCCCTCACCGTGGGCGATGTGGGCCGCGTCATCGAAGAAGGCGTGGACCGCAACCGCGCCTATTTCGTGGAGGCCGACCCCGCCATCTCGATCCGCGTGGACCGGTCCGCCGAGGGCGATGCATTGGCGCTTGAGGCCACCGTGCGGGACGTGGCCGAGGCGACAATGGCCGACGCGCCCGAAGGCGTGGAGATCGAGCTGATCCGCACCCGATCCGAGGCGATCTCCGCCCGGATCGCGGTCCTTCTGGACAATGCGCTTCTGGGTCTGGCCCTGGTCGTCGTTCTGCTCTTCCTGTTCCTGAACGCCCGCACCGCCTTCTGGGTCGCGGCGGGCATCCCCGTGGCGCTCTTCTCGGCCATCGCGCTGATGTGGCTGGGCGGGCTGACCATCAACATGATCTCGCTCTTCGCGCTGATCATCACGCTTGGCATCGTAGTCGATGACGCCATCGTCGTGGGCGAACATGCCGATTTCCGCGCCCGCACCCTGGGCGAGCCGCCGGCCGTGGCGGCCGAACGGGCCGCCCAGCGGATGTTCAGCCCGGTCTTCTCGGCCACGCTGACCACCGTCATCGCCTTTTTCGGGCTTGTGGCCATCGGGGGCCGGTTTGGCGATCTGATCGCGGATATCCCCTTCACCGTGATCGCCGTGCTGATCGCCTCGCTGGTGGAATGCTTCCTGATTCTGCCCCATCACATGGCGGGCGCGCTGGCCCATTCCGCGAAGGAACACTGGTATGACTGGCCGTCCCGGCAGGTGAATCGCGGCTTCGGCTGGGTCCGGGACCGGGCCTTTCGGCCGCTGGTCCGCGTCGCGATCATGGCCCGCTACCCGGTGGCGGCGGCGGCGTTCGTCCTGCTGTCGACGCAGGCCGCCCTCTTCATCAAGGGCGACGTGCAATGGCGGTTCTTCAACGCGCCCGAACGCGGCTCGGTTACGGGCAATTTCGTGATGCTGGACGGCGCCACGCGGGAGGACACGCTGGCGCAAATGCGCGAGATGCAACGCGCCGCCGAGGCTTTGGGCGCCCGCTATGCCGAGGAGTACGGCGTGAACCCCCTGGCCTATGTACTGGGCGAGGTGGGCGGAAATGCCGGGCGCGGCCTGGCCGCCGCCGACGGCAAGGACAGCGATCTTCTGGGCGCCCTCTCCATCGAGTTGATCGACGCCGATCTGCGCCCCTATTCCAGCTTCCAGTTCGTGGGCGAATTGCAGGACGAGGCGCGGCAATTGCCGCTGACCGAAGAGATCAGCTTCCGCGGCTGGCGTTCGGGCCCCGGTGGCGACGCGCTGTCGGTCGAGTTCACGGGCGCGGAATCGGCCACGCTGAAGGCGGCGGCCGAGGCGTTGAAGGTGGCGGTGAGCCGCTTTCCCGAGGTTTCCGCCGTGTCCGACAGCCTGCCATTCGACAAGGACGAGATCATCCTGCAGCTCACCCCGCAGGGAGAAGCGCTGGGCTTCGACATCGACGCGCTGGGCGCGACCCTGCGCAACCGCTTGGCCGGGATCGAGGCGGCCAGCTTCCCGGTGGGCATCCGCACCGGCACGATCCGTGTCGAACTGCCCGAGGATGAGATCCGCGCCGACTTTCTGGAGGGGCTGCGCCTGGCCTCGCCCAATGGGGGCGACGTGGCGCTGGCGGACATCGTGACCGTGCAGATCCGCTCCGGCTTTGCCACGATCGAGCGACAGGACGGCGCCCAAGTGGTGGAGGTGACGGGCGACATCGCCATGGACGACGCGGCCCGCGCCAACGAGATCCAGGAAGAGCTTGCCAACACGATCCTACCGGACATCGCGGAACGCTATCAGGTCGGCTTCGAACAAGGCGGGCTGGCCGAGCAGGAGCGAGACTTCCTGACGGATGCCACCATCGGCCTGATCGCCTGTCTGCTGGGGATCTATCTGGTGCTGGCCTGGATCTTCTCCTCCTGGTCACGGCCCGCCGTCATCATGGCGGTCATTCCTTTCGGCCTGATCGGCGCCGTTTGGGGTCATTGGTGGTGGGACGTGCCGCTGAGCATGTTCTCGGTCGTGGGCCTGATCGGCATGACCGGGATCATCATCAACGATTCCATCGTGCTGGTGACGACGGTGGACCAGTATTCCAAGGATCGCGCCCTGATCCCGGCCATCGTGGACGCCGTCAGCGACCGCTTACGTCCCGTCCTGCTGACGACACTGACGACCGTGCTGGGGCTGACGCCGCTCCTCTATGAAAGCTCCCAGCAGGCGCAGTTCCTGCGGCCCACCGTGATCACACTGGCCTATGGGCTGGGCTTCGGGATGCTGCTCGTCCTCATCCTGGTCCCGGCCATTCTCGCCATGGGGCATGATCTGGGCCGGATGGGCGCAGCACTCCGCCGCCTCTTGCGACTGCCTGTGCGAAGGCGTGGGCGGGGCGTGGGGCTGGGCGGGCTGGTCCTCGGCACGGTCATTATCGCCTGGGGCGTGGCGACCCTGGGTTGGACCCTGGCCACCGGCGCGCCCCTGCTGCCCATCGGGGTGGCGAATGCCCCGCAGGCCCTGGCGCTGTTCCTGCTCGGCACGGCGGCTCTTCTGGTCGCGGTCTGGGCCGGTACGGGTCTCGCCCTGGCACGTCGGCGCGCGACCTAGCCGCCGATCCCTCGGCGCGGGCCTTACCCCTCGGCGGGATCGTCCAGATCGGTCTGGCGCCAGACGCGGCTCAGATGGATGTCGATGCTCTCCATCCGACCGGGGCCGAGGTTCTCATATTTGTGGGGCACGTTGGCCGGGCCCATCACGACATCGCCTTCCTCGGCGTCGATCACCTGATCGCCGACCGTGAACCGCGCCCGTCCGCGCTTGAGGATGAAGATCTCGTCATAGGGATGAAGGTGCCAGGATGGCCCCGCCCCCACCGCATCTTCGGCCACGAACAGGATCAGCGCATCCGTGTTGAGCGCATCGCCCGAAATCGCGCCGGACCACGGGCCGCCATCGAAAGCGCCGTCCGCGGCGGCGATGCGAACCGGCGCCTTGGGGCTGGTCTTGCGCACCTTCACGGGGCGGCATCGCTGGGCAAAACGCCCATGGCCTCGATTTCCACCAGCATGTCCGGATCGGTGCCCAATTGCGACAGGGGCACGATCGTGCAGGTCGGAACCAGACGCTCCGGAAAGGCCGCATTCACCGCGTCGATCAACGCCGCGTGCCGGGTCTCGTCATGGTCGACGATGTAGACCGTGAGCCGGGCGACCCCGTTCATGTCACCCCCCGCCGCCTCCATGGCGGATCGGATCCCGTCCAAAGCCGCACGCACCTGCGCGGCGAAGGGCCCCTTGGGCGATCCGCCCGCTTGCCCGGCGACCATGATCACCGGCGCCTGTGGCGGCAGGATCGCAAGTTGCGAAAAGGCCAGCGGCGCAGGATCGAACATTCCGTCGGGATTGCGGATTGTGAGGTCAGTGCGGGGGTCGGTCCAGTCAGTCATGATGCCCCGCCAACGCCGGGCCCCGCCGACGGTTCCCCGTCACGGCGCCCAGGGACAGAGCCCAGTCACAACGCGCCGGGCCGCGCCTCCCGCGCCATATGGTCCAGGACGGCATTCACGAAGCCGCCCTCCTTGCCCTCCGGAAAGAAGGCACGTGCGATTTCCACGTATTCTGTGATGATCACCTTGGGCGGCGTGTCGGTGTCCAGCAATTCCGCGCCCCCGGCCCGAAACAGCGCCCGCAACGTCGGGTCGACCTTGCCCAACGGCCAACGCTCCACCAACGCGCGGTCGGTCATCTGGTCCACGCGCCCCTGATGCGCCAAGGCGGATTCCAGGATCAGGCGAAACAGGTCCACATCGCCTTCCGACAGCTCCCCCTCCTCGACGACCATGCCGAAGCGGTGGTCCTCGAACTCAACCCGGACCTTGTCGAGCGACTGGCCCATGGCCTCCATCTGAAACAGCGCCTGCACGGCATAGAGCCGCGCGGCGGATCGCATACGGCGCTTCAGGGCGCGCCTGTCATCTGAGGCGGTGTTCGGCATGGCGCGGGAGGTATGGGGGCGGCGGGCCGGGGTCAAGCGGCCAGCCGTGCATGACGCCTATCGCTCCAGCGCATGGCCATCCGCAGCCACGGCTCACCCCGCGGGCGTCAGCCGGATCAACCGACCGCCATAGCCATCCTCCAGCGCCCAGATCGCACCGTCCGGCGCCTGCTCCACCTCGCGGATGCGTTCGCCCCAGGAATAGCGCGCCACTTCCTGGGCACCGCCCGCCCCCGGCGCCACGCGGATAACCGCCTGGCTCGATAGCCCGCCCATCACCGCCTGGCCCCGCCAATCGGAAAAGAGGTCTCCGTCATACATGACCAGACCCGAGGGCGAGATGACCGGGTTCCACGAAATCGCCGGATCGGTGAATTGCTCGGTCGTGTCATGGTCGGGGATCACCACGCCCGAATAATTGTCGCCATCCGACACCACCGGCCAGCCGTAATTCGACCCCGCCTCGATCCGGTTCAACTCATCGCCGCCGCGCGGCCCCATCTCATGCGACCAGAGCGTACCGTCCGACGCGAAGGCCAGGCCCAAAGGATTGCGGTGACCGGTGGTCCAGAACTCCGCCGCGACACCGCCATCGGCGGCGAACGGATTGCCAGCCGCCGGGCTGCCATCGTCATTCAGACGCAGGATCTTGCCCATATTGGTGCCCATATCCTGGGACGGCGTCTGCAGCCCCCGGTCGCCCGAGGTCACGTAAAGCAGCCCGTCCGGCCCGAAGGCCATGCGCTGGGAATAATGGCGCGTCGTCTCACCCTTGGGCACCTGCTGCCAGATCCGCTGCAGATCGCTCAACGTCCCGCCAGTCTCGGTCAGGTCCAGCCGCGCCCGGTAGATCACCGCGCCCGAACGCCCGCCCTCCCATTCGACGGGGGACATGTAGATCAGCCCGTTCTGCGCGAAATCCGGATGCAGGATCACGTCGCCCATACCGCCTTGCCCGGAATCCTGCGCGGGCGGCGTCCCATCGATCAGGCCCAGCCGCGCGCCCTCGGCGGAGACGAGGACAAGGTTGCCCTCCTTCTCGGTGACCAACATCCGCCCGTCGGGCAGCGTGGCCATGGCCCAGGCGGCGTCGAACGTATCGGTCGGCTGGGCGGTCAAGGCCGTGCCGTCGGTGCCGGTCACGGCGAAACTGTCCTGCGCAGCCGCAGGCAGACAGGCGGTCAGGAAGAGGACGGGGATGAGATGGCGCAGGGGCATGGGCAGGCTCCGCTCATTGAGGACATGCTTGATATGGGCGGCGGCTGCGTTGCGGCAACGTCTGGCGCGCTTGCCTCGCCCGAACGTGGGCGGATGGGTCAGTGCAGCGTTTTCACGACACAGCGCTTCAGGCCCCAGCCGCGTGTCAGCTTCGCTGTCTTCAGTGCCTTGGCGATGCGGCCGGACAGGAAGAGACCGCCATCCAGTCGATCATCAAGCCAGATCTCGGCAGTGCCATCAGTGGGCGCCGTGACCGTAAGAGCATCGTCCATATCCAGCGCCGTCGCCATGTATCGGGCTTCACCGTCAGCGCAGGTTCCAACGCGCTTGCTGAGCCATTTCGAGTCCTCGACAACCATGGCCCGCCGACAGGTGAGCACCTGCATCAGATGCAACTCGGCGCCCTCCCAGAGTGGCGCAGTCCGCGCGGCATTCAGCACCTCGATTGGGTGGAATTTCAGCGGGCCGGGATCGAGACCCTCCAGCACTTCGCGGGTCTCAGAGGTGACGACCAGGCGGCCGAACATCTTCATGAAGGGCTGGGGACGCGCTGGTTTCTTGGCCGTTGTCATCAGTGCGAACTGCGTGCCGATCTCTTCGGCGGGCACCTCTCGTCCGGCGCGATATCGTGACACCAGTTCCTTCTGCCGCTTGGCGTTTTCCTTGATTTCTTCGGACGATAGCTTTGCCTTGTCCTCTTCGTGATCTCCTACCGGCAGGATCGGCTTCGCGCCGCTGCTATCCACGCTCCCTGTGGCAAACCACACCGGCGGCGTGGCGGTCATCTGACCTGCGCGCGTCGCCATCGCCACACCTCCCTCCGTCATCGGCTGCGCCCGGTCGCGCGGTCCCGTCCAAACCCCACAGGTCGGTACTAGGCCACCGTCGGCCCGGTCTTCCCCGCCGCGTCGTGCTGGAAGGCGCCGGGCTTGAAGCCGATCCCCTTCGTCTCTTTCTTCAGCACCCGCTGCAGGTGGATCAGGTGCAGGGCCGCCTGCGCCGCGCCGCCCGCCGTGTCGAGGCGGTCGGCATCGGCGCGTTCCTCAGCCTGTTCCATGTTCTCGACCGTGATGATCCCGTTGCCGATACAGGCGCCCGCCAGGCCCAAAGTGGCGATGGCGCGGGCGCTTTCGTTGACGACCACGTCGTAATGGGAGGTGCGGCCCCGGATCACGCAGCCCAGCGCGACATAGCCGTCGTAATCGGCCTGCCTATGGGCAATGCCGATGGCCGTGGGCACCTCCAGCGATCCGGGCACCTCCACCGTTTCGTGGGTGGCGCCGGCGCTCTCGATCACCGCGCGGGCGGAGGCCAGCTGCGCTTGCGAGATGTCATTGTAATAAGGCGCGATCACAATCAGGACCTTCGGCGCCCTATCGAAGCGCGGCAGGTCCAGCACGTTGTCGGAATGTCCGGCCATGTCAGGTCTCCGATGGAATGGGGCGGGTGCCGGTGATCGACAGGCCGTAAGCATCCAGACCCACCACTTTGGGTGCGCCCGAGTTGGTCACCAGTTCCATCTCGTGGATGCCGAGGGCGGCCAGGATCTGCGCGCCCAGCCCATATTGCCGCAGCTTCTGGGGTGAGACCCCGCCGGGGTCGAGCTTCATCTCCGTGTCGCGCAGCAGGACCACGACGCCGCGCCCCTCCTCGGCGATGACCTGCATGGCCCCCGCCAGATCGCTGTCACCGATACCCAGCGCGTCCTCCAGCGGGTTCATGGCGTGCATTCTGACCAGAACCGGTCCGTCGGTCAGATCGCCCTTGGTCAGCGCGATATGCTCCGATCCTTGGGTCTCGTCGGTGAAGACCCGCATCAGCCATTCCCCCCCGATCTTGGAGGTCACGGGCCGCGCGGCGGTCTGGTTCACGAGGTTGTCGTGACGGCGCCGGTAACTGATCAAATCGCTGATCGTGCCGATCTTCAGCCCATGCAACTGCGCGAAGGCGATCAGATCCGGCAGGCGGGCCATGGATCCGTCTTCCTTCATGATCTCGCAGATCACGCCGGACGGGTTCAGCCCGGCCAGCCGCGCGATATCGGTGGCGGCCTCCGTGTGGCCCGCCCGGACCAGCACGCCGCCATCGCGCGCCCGCAGCGGGAAGACATGGCCGGGTGTGGCGATATCGGCAGCCCCCTTGCCCGCGTCGATGGCCACCGAAACGGTGCGCGCCCGGTCATGGGCCGAGATGCCGGTGGACACCCCCTCCCGCGCCTCGATGGAGACCGTGAAGGCCGTCTCGTGGCGCGACGAATTCTGCGACGCCATCAGCGGCAGACCCAGCGCATCGATCCGCTCGCCCGGCAGGGTCAGGCAGATCAGCCCGCGCCCATGGGTGGCCATGAAGTTGATCGCGTCGGGCGTGGCCATCTGCGCGGGGATGACCAGATCACCCTCGTTCTCGCGATCCTCGTGATCGACCAGGATGAACATCCGGCCGTTGCGGGCATCCTCGATGATGTCCTCGATGGCGGAGATGACGTCCGCGTTCTCCCGCTCCACGGGGCCGGGTTGCTCGAAGGGAATGGGGTCGGCCATGGCGCACCTCGCTTTTGTACAAAAGTAGCGCCGGGGCTCCGAAGAGGCCAGACGGGCGCGGATTTCTACCCCGGTTTGTACAGAGACCGTGAAGAATATCGCGATGGCGACCAAAGGATCGCGATCTCCCGAACGTCTCACTAAAGAATGAACGTCATGCGCCGACACCGCACCCGCCCCGATGCCGATCTCGCCGCCCGCGCACTGGCGGGGGACCGTGCGGCCATGGGCGCGCTGCTGGACCGGCATTATGACTTGATGTTCCGCGTGGCTTTCCGCGCATTGGGGCGGCGGGACGCGGCCGAGGACGTCGCACAGGATGTCTGCGTCAAACTGGCCCGTGGGCTGGCGAACTGGTCGCGGGAGGGGCGGTTCGAGACCTGGCTCTATCGCGTCGTGCTGAACGCCGCCCACGATGCCGGCCGGCGGCTGGCACGCGACGGGCGCCTGCGCGACGAATGGGCGCGGGAGCCGCGGGAGACGGTGACGGGGTCGGACGATGACCGGGCCGACACCATGTGGCGCGCCGTCCGCCGCCTGCCCCCGGCCCAGGCCGAGGCCATCACGCTGGTCTACGGTGAGGGGCTGTCCCACGCGGAGGCGGCTGCCACCATGGGCTGTGCAACGGCGACGGTGGGATACCATGTTCACGCCGCGCGGACCCGTCTGCGCGAGATGATGGAGGAGGAAGCGGCATGACCGATGAACTGGACCTCCTGCGCGGGGCCAAGGTGTCCAAGCCCGATGCGCAAGCCCGCGCCCGTGCGCTGGAGGCCGGGCTGGCGGAATTCGATACGGTCCGGACCAAAGGATCGGCCGCTGCGCGACGTCCAAAGGGTATCGCAACCCTTTGGAGTGATCTCATGCACCGCCTCAACACCGCCACCTCCCCCAATGCCATCGCCGCCGTCCTCGTGGTCGGCCTCGCCGTTCCGACGGCCGTGCTCGTGATGCGGGACGATCCGTCGATGCCCCAGATCGAGCTAGGTCAGAGCACAGACGACGTCGCCGAGGTGACGTCTCGCCCCGATGCGCCCGATGCACAGCTGCATCAGGGTCCGCTGATCGTAGACCGAGAAGCCGTGACGCAGGCACCTGCTCCAGCCGAACCGGAGGCCACCCCGGCGCCCCGGATGGCGGTGCCCGAGACTGCGCCGAACGTCTTGCGACGCGCGCAGGAAAGCGAAGGCATCGAGCTCAGAGCCACACCGTCCGTGCAGGCCATTCGCCCTTCGGAAAACGGCCTGGTTCTCCTTCCCCATCCCACGGAAACCTACGCAAACGACGTTTCCGCCGGCCGTCTGAGCGTCCTCGAAGACCCGATCTCGACTTTCTCCATCGACGTGGACACGGCCAGCTATGCGCGTTTGCGCCGCGAGCTGGAGGCAGGGCGGATGCCGCCGCCGGAGATGGTCCGCACCGAGGAGGTGGTGAACGCCTTCGACTATGCCTACCCCGCGCCCGACAGCCGCGACACGCCGTTTCGCGCGACCGCCACCCTGACCGACAGTCCGTTCACGCCAGGCGCGCGCCTGCTGCATATCGGGATCAAAGGCTATGACCTGCCGCCCGAAGCCCGTCCGCCTGCCAACCTCGTCTTCCTCGTGGACATGTCAGGCTCCATGGACGCACCGGACAAGCTGCCGCTGCTGGTGCGGTCGCTTCGCCTGTTGCTGGCGGAATTGCGACCGCAGGACCGGGTGGCCATCGTGGGTTATGCCGGGGCGGCGGGCACGATCCTGCCCTCCACCCCTGCATCGGACCGCCAGGCCATCGAGGCCGCACTGGACGGCCTGATGGCCGGTGGCGGCACGGCGGGTGCGGCGGGGATCGAAGCCGCCTATGCGCTAGCCGAAGAGGCGTTCATCGAAGACGGCGCCAACCGGGTGATCCTGGCCACGGATGGAGATTTCAACGTCGGGACATCCAGCCCCGACGCGCTGGAAGACCTAATCGCCGAGAAGCGCGAGACGGGGATCGGGCTGACGGTCCTGGGGTTCGGCACCGGCAACCTGCGTGACGACACGATGCAGGCGCTGGCCCAGGCGGGCGACGGGATCGCGGCCTATATCGACACCCTTTCCGAGGCGCGGCACGTGTTGGGGCTGGAAGCGCAGGGCGCGCTTTACACCATTGCCAGCGATGTGAAGCTGCAGGTGGAGTTCAACCCGGCCGCCATCGCCGAATATCGCCTTCTGGGCTACGAGACGCGGGCCCTGGCCACGCGCGATTTCGACGATGACCGCGTGGATGCGGGGGAAATCGGCGCGGGGCATGAGGTCACGGCGATCTACGAACTCTACCCAGAGGAGGATCGCCCGCTGCGCTATGGTGAGGCGGCGACGGTGGAGGCGGCCGATGCGCCCGAGGAGCTTGGCTATCTGCAGATCCGCCACAAGCGACCGGGCGAGGACGAGAGCCGGTTGATCGCCACACCGATCCGGCTGGCCGAGGCCGTGCCCTTCGCGCAGACCTCCGACGATTTGCGCTTCTCGGTGGCGGCGGCCGGTTTCGCAGAGCGGCTGCGCGGCACCGAAACCGGGCGCGAGACCGATTGGGAGGCTTTGGAGGCCCTGGCCCGTGCCGCCCTGGGCGACGATCCCGATGGGCGTCGCCGTCAACTGGCCGACTTGATCGACCTGGCCGGGGCGCTGGACCGCTGATCTGAAATGGCCGGGTTACGTGGCGAAGTAGCGATCCGCCGTCACGTAGCCCGCCGCGCGTATCGCGGCGCACCATTCCCGCTCGAACGCGGTGTCGCCGATCATGAGGACACCATCTGGCGGTAGCCTACGCGACCGCAGCACCTCGGCCAGCTTCCCGCGCATCGCCGTCCAGCTATCGGTGAAGAGCGGTGCGACCTCGGCCCAGTCCAGCGGGGCCGGGGCCTCGGCATTGGACAAGGGCGCATGGATCAGGACACCCCGCTCCGCCTCCACCAGCGATAGGCGGGCGGCCAGCGCCTCGGGGACGTGTGCCTGCCCGATCATGCCCAGCGCGTTCGACGAGAAGAGAAGCGCCACGATGTCCCGCCCCGTCGTCGCGCGGATCCCCGCATAGGTCCGGTAGTCGAGGCCCAGCCGTTCCGCACGCCGCACCCGTAAGCGCACCACCTCCAGCGGCATGGTGCGGGGGATCAGCTCGGCGCGGGCCCGCCGCCATTGATGCAGGCGACCGGAATAGCCGTTTGGGTCGAAGCCGGAATTGTGGCCGAGGCCGGGTGTCGAGGTCATGGCGCGCTCCTATCACCGACAGAGAGGCGCAACGGGTATTTGGACGCAAGAGCAGGATGTCGAAGGTGTCCTCGTGGCGAAGGAGTTTCGTACCCCTCCCGTCGTCGATGGGTGTCGACGTTAGTCTTGCGCCGGGGTGAGATGGGCTGCGATCTGCTCGCCCAGACGCGATCGGCTGGCCCTTAGTTTTCGAGCCTCTTCGTCAGAACATGTCTGCAAGCCGGTTTCGGCCCGGTGAAGGGTTCGGTTCACTTCGTGATACCGGGCGGAGAGACGGGCGAAATGCGCATCCTGAAGTTTGAGCCGCGCGAGATGGGGCACGGTCTCGGGAAAGTCTTCGTAAAGCGCGTGGGGTATGTGGGACATCGGGCCTCCTGACGCCCCGTCCCTACCGCGCCCGTGACGCGGCCGGTTTGATACAGGTCAAAGCGTGGGATCGGGCGCCAGCCAACCGACGGCACGTGCCGCATCGGCCCGCGCGCTCGCCGCATCGGCGAAGCCCATGCGCGGCGGGTGCAGGCGGCGCCATCCGTGACCGTCCTCGGGGTCGCGGCGACATTCGACCCAGCCATAGCCATCGCACCCTCGCAGGACATCCACGCAGCGATCGCCAGTGGCATCCTCGAGGGATGTGATCACCCTGTCACGCCGCCCAACCATGGAAAGCGCGGAGCCTCAGACGGTTTCCGCAAGCCGCGCGACATAGCGGGCCAGCGTGTCGATCTCCAGGTTGACGGTGTCGCCCGTCTCGCGCTCGCCCCAGCTGGTCACCGCCTGGGTGTGGGGGATGAGGTTCACGCCAAAGACGGCGCCGTCGACTTCGTTCACCGTCAGCGACGTGCCGTTCAGCGCGACCGATCCCTTAGGCGCGATAAAGCGCGCCAGATCCGCCGGTGCCTCGAAGGTGAAGCGCATCGAATCGCCCTCCGGCCTCATGCCGATGATCCGCGCGACCCCGTCCACATGGCCCGAGACGATGTGCCCGCCCAGCTCGTCCCCCACGCGCAACGATCGTTCCAAATTGACCCGGCCGCCCACGCGCCACTGGCCTAACGCCGTCTTTGAGAGGCTCTCCGCGCTGATATCCACGTCGAACCAGTCGCTTTCCCCGTCCGCACCGCGATCCACCACCGTCAGACAGCATCCGTCGCAGGCGATGGAGGCGCCCAGATCGATCCCATCGGCGGCATAGGACGTGCCGATCCGGGCACGCAGATCGCCGCGACGCTCCAGCTGCCGGATGGTGCCGATATCCGTGATGATGCCCGTGAACATGCCAGCGCTCCTTTCCGGCTGGACCTAGAAGGCCGGTCCGCTTGGCGCAAGGTCACCCTGTTTCTTAACGAATTTACGCTTTTCAGACCCTGAACCCCTTGTCTTACTGGCCTGCAAACATCGCGACGGACATGACCCAGACCCGCCGATATCTGTTCCTACAGGGCCCCCATGGCCCGTTCTTCGCAGGGCTCGCCCGGCTTTTGCGAGCGGCCGGAGGCCAGGTCTGGCGCGTGGGCGTCAATGGCGGGGATCGGGCGTTCTGGCCCGACAAAGACAGCTACATCCCTTTCGACGGCACGATCGAGGATTGGCCAACACGGTTGCGCGACTTGATCGAGCGCCACGAAATTACCGATCTCGTCCTTTACGGCGATACGCGCCCCTTCCACGCCCGCGCGCTTGACGTCGCACGCGACAAGTCCCTGAGGATCCACGTCTTCGAGGAAGGGTATCTCCGCCCCTGGTGGGTCAGCTATGAGCGGGACGGCGCCAATGGCCATTCGCGCCTGATGGACAAAACCGTCGCCGACATGCGCGCCGCGCTGGATCGGCTGGACCTCGACCAGCCCGACCCGCCTGCCCATTGGGGGGACATGCGCCAGCACATCTTCTACGGCGCGCTTTACCACTTCCATGTCCTGCGCGGCCGCAAGCCCGGCATCGCCACCCATCGCGATCTGCCGGTCTGGGCGGAGTTCCGTCTGCATCTGACCCGGCTGCTGAAGATCCCTGCCACAGCCCTGATCCGGCGAATCAGAACCGCGCGGATCATCGGCAGCGGCCATCCCTATCATCTTTGCCTGTTGCAGTTGGAACACGATGCCAGTGTGACGGCACATTCCAGCTTCGCCTCGATGACGGCCTTCATCGAGACCGTGATCACCGCTTTCGCGGAGGGCGCGCCGCGGCACCATCACCTGATCCTGAAGGCCCATCCGCTGGAAGACGGGCGTGCGCCATTGGCGGCGCATGCCCGAAATCTGACGCGCCAATACGGGCTGACGGGCCGCGTCCATTTCCTTCCGGGGGGCAAACTCGCCCCGCTGATGGACCAGGCGCGAAGTGCGGTCACGATCAACTCTACCGCTGCGCAACAGGCGCTTTGGCGCGGGATCCCCGTCAAGGCGCTGGGTCGCGCGGTCTATTCGAAACCCGAATTTGTGAGCGAGCAGCCCCTCGCCGCGTTCTTTGCCGACCCTCAACGTCCCGACGCACGCGCATACCGCGACTATCGCCACTACCTGCTGGAGACGAGCCAGATTCCCGGCGGCTTTTACGCGGCACGTGGCCGTCGACAACTTCTGCGGCAGGTGGTCGACATGATTCTGTCCGACCAAGACCCCTACGATCATTTGGATGCCGGTCGCCCGGCCTTGCGCCAGCGTTTGAAATTGGTATCCGGCTAGGATAATTCTGCAGCAAAAGCGGTCCCGGGCAGGAGAGTTCGCCGGAGACCGAGGCAGAGAAAGGCCGGGACACGTGAGCAGACAGATCAGCCGTCGGACACGGGCGGTCGCCCTTACCCTCTGCATCAGCTTGCTCGCATCTTGCGGCTATCTTCCGCGATCCGGTCCCACCAAAGGCGAAATCTTCGACGGCTCTGTACAGCGGCAGGGCGATGCCTTCGTCGTCGCGGTCAATGACCGCGTGACCGCGGCCACGGCATTGACGCCGGCCTTGGGCTTCTCCGCCGATTTCCAGGGCGCGGCCCCCATCGGTCCGGACACGATCCGGCCGGGTGATACGCTGGGATTGATCGTTTACGAGAACGTCGAAGACGGCCTTTTGAGCAGCCTCGGCCAATCGGCCTCGGCCATTGACCAACTCCAGGTGGATGCGTCTGGCTTCATCTTCGTGCCTTATGCGGGGCGCGTGCGGGCCGCGGGCAACACGCCCGAGGCGTTGCGTCGCGTGATCACCGAACGGCTCAACGAACAGACACCGGACCCGCAGGTCCTTGTCCGTCGCCTGGCGGGCGATGGGGCGACGGTCTCTGTCGTTGGGGTGGCCGGAGCGCAGGGCGTCTATCCGATCGAACGGCCGACCCGTACGCTCGTCTCCATGATCGCGGCGGCGGGCGGCGTGGCCATTGATCCTGAAATCGCGCTTGTGACGGTCCATCGCGGGCACAAGTCCGAAACGATCTATCTGGCCGATCTGTACCGCAAGCCTGACCTCGACATCGCACTCCGCGATGGAGACCGCATCTTCATCGAAGCGGACACCCGAGCCTTCACCGTGCTTGGTGCCACGGGCGCCCAGAGCCGTTTGGAGTTCCAGAAAGAGGTTATTTCCGCCCTTGAGGCCCTGTCGCAGGTCGGCGGGTTGAACCCCGTTCTCGCCAACCCCACCGGTGTCTTCGTCTTCCGGAACGAGCCGGAGGCCATCGCGGAAGCCGTGCTGGGACGCGACGATTTGGAGGGCGAGCAGCGCATGGTCTACGTCCTCGACCTGACGGAGCCAAACGGCATGTTCATGGCCCGCGACTTCGTCATCCGAGACGGCGATACGCTCTACGTGACCGAGGCGCCCATCGTGTCGTTCAACAAGACGATCGCCGCGATCTTTGGCGGCCTTGGCACAGCAGCAGGCGTGGCGAGAACCGTCGACGGTCTCTAATGTCCGCGCAGGGTGATGCGGGCGTGCCGCGCGTCGCCCGCTTCGTATCGGGCGGCTTTCTGTCAAACCGTATCCGGCGCATCGCTTGGTTGGCCGGTATCGACCTGAAGCCGGGCCTGCCCAAGGCCGGTGAGTATGTGGCCGCCTGGGGCCATGCAGACACTTCGACCCGCGCAGAGGCCGTGGCCCGGCGCTATGACGCGCCCATCCTGCGGTTCGAAGATCCGTTCCTACGCTCGCTGCATCCGGGCCGATCGGGTGAGCCGCCGCTGGGTCTGCTGATTGATGCGGCAGGCTGCCATTTCGACGCGCGACAGCCGTCAGAGCTTGAGACCCTGCTGGCGACCCATCCTTTCGATGACGGCGACCTGATCGAGCGTGCCCGCCGCGGGCGCGAGGCGTTGCGCGATACGGGCGTCACGAAATACGCCGCCACGCGCGCCGACATGCCGCCCCCGGACCCCGGCTATGTCCTGGTCATCGACCAAAGCCGCGACGACGCCTCGATCCGGCTGGGTGGCGCGTCGGAAGCCACCTTCCGGGAGATGCTGCTGATCGCGCGAGAGGAAAATCCCGGCGCGCGCCTTCTGATCAAGACCCACCCCGATACGATCGCCGGGCATCGCGCCGGACACTATGCCGAGGCTGACGCAGTGCATGGCGCGGCGCTGGAAAGCCGCCCCCTGCCCCCCTCCCTGCTGCTGGAGGGCGCGACCAAGGTCTATACCGTGTCCAGTCAGATGGGGTTCGAGGCGATCCTGGCAGGTCATCGCCCGATTTGTTTCGGGAAGCCCTTCTGGTCGGGCTGGGGTCTGGATGACGACCGCGTTCACCTCCCCCGCAGGCTGCGCAAGCTGACCCGTAACCAGCTCTTTGCGGGGGCGATGGTCCTCTATCCGAAATGGTATGATCCCCATCGGGACCGTCTCTGCGACCCGGAGGATGTGGCCCACATCCTGGCGGCCCGGGCGCGGGCCTGGCGCGAAGATCGAGAGGGTTGGGCGGCCCATGACATGCGCCTTTGGAAGCGCGCGCCCTTGCGCCGCTTCTTTGGCGGCCGGGTGACGTTCGGCCCGCACCCGAAGCGGCCTGCCTTGCTCTGGGGCGTGGGCGGAGGCCTGGCGGACGGGGGCGCTCGGCTAGAGGATGGGTTTCTCAGGTCCCGCGGCCTTGGGGCCGATTTGATCCCGCCTCTCTCCCTCGTCGTGGACCGGCAGGGCCTCTATTACGATCCGTCCAGGCCATCGGACCTGGAAGACGCGATCGGTCGCGCCGCCGCCCGACCGCCCGAGACCCTGGGCCGGGCACGGCGGCTGCGGCAGGCGATCGTCGAGGCCGGACTATCCAAATACAACCTGGGCGACGCCCCTTCCGAGATACCGGATGGCCCGGCGATCCTGGTGCCCGGTCAGGTGGCCGATGACGCCTCGATGATCCACGGGGCCGGTCAGGTGGCAGACAATGCGGCTCTCCTGCGGGCAACGCGGGCGGCAAACCCGGACGCGTTTCTGATCTACAAACCCCATCCGGATGTCGAGGCCGGGCTGCGCGACGGCGCTATCGAGGCCACGGATGCAGACCTGGTGGCGCGCGGGACGGACCCGGCGGCCCTGTTGGGAAAGGTCACGTCCGTTTGGACGATGACCTCCCTTCTGGGCTTCGAGGCGCTTCTGCGGGGCCTGCCGGTGACCACATTCGGCGCGCCCTTCTATGCCGGCTGGGGATTGACCGATGATCGCGGCCCCGAGCCAGCGCGGCGCCGGGCTGCGCGGCCGTCGCTGGACGCGCTGGTTCATGCCGTATTGATCGACTATCCGCGCTATTTCGACCCTGTCCTGGGCACGGCCTGCCCTCCGGAAACCGTCGTCCATCGGCTGGCAAACGGTCCGCTGCCGCCACCGGGCCCCGCCAACAGGATGCTGGCCAAAGCCCAAGGCGCACTGGCCTCCTGGCCGTGGCTTTGGCGCTAAGCGTCGATCCGGGTCAGCACTTCATCGGCGAAACGCGCCATCTCATCCTTCGCGGCTTTGGCGCCCGGATATTCGCAGACGCCCTGCCCCGCACCGATGGCTTCGGCATAGGCGACGCGCTGGCCGATGACGGTTTCCGCGGGATCGGCCTCCAACTCGGCCAAGGCAGAGCGGATCTTGTCGGTCAGGCGCGTGCCCGACCGGGCACGGTTTAACACGGCCAGGGGACGCTTGCCTTCGCGTGCGGCGAGATCGAGCACGCCCTCCGTCGCCCAAAGGTCCACCTCGGAAGCGGAGACCGGCACGATCACCAGATCGGCCACCTTAAGCGACGGCTTCAAATCGCTGTCGATCTTGGGCGGGGTGTCGATCAGGATGAAGTCGTAATCATCGGCATATTTGGAACACTCGAAGTTCACTCCCCAGGCGGAGGAGGTGGAGAAGGTGATGTCCCCCTTCAACCCGTGCTCCCGTTCGTATCGGGTCAAAAACCAGCGGCCCAAACTGCCCTGGGGGTCCACATCCAAAAGGGCGACGCGATAGTCGCGGGATGCCAGTTCGGTGGCGAGATGGGTCGTCAGCGTGGTCTTACCCGAGCCGCCCTTCTGCTGAGCCAGAGTGATGATCGTCGCCATGCCGTTTCCCCGATGCCGCAATGCGGCAAACCCTTGCTGATAAGGGGTTCGAGGTCAACCGCGCCACTGGCCGGACCTAAAGGCAACCTGAGTTCACGGCGCAGCCCCGATCGCTTTCGAAGCGATGGAAAGCGACCAAGACCCTGGCACGCGGATGGCGGGTGGTGGAGCCAAGGGGAGTCGAACCCCTGACCTCGTCATTGCGAACGACGCGCTCTACCAACTGAGCTATGGCCCCGACGGGCGTTCGTATGAACGCGGCGGCGCTTGCCGTCAAGCGTGAGCTCAACCCGCGGATTTTCCGACGATTTCCGGGGTCACCCGCCGTACACCGCCTGTACCCCCCCGTACATACGCATTGACGAACAGGGCATGAACATCGGGACCTGCGCACAAAACCGCGCCATCGACGCCCTCGTGTATCGAAAGACTGGAACTCTCGCACGGCGATCACCATTTCCGTCTTATGAACTATCTACTCGCCATTCTTCTGCCGCCGCTCTCGATCCTGCTCGCAGGACGTCCGATCCTGGGGTCCTCACGTTCCTGATCTGGATCCCGGCCTTGATCTTCTCGGGCGGGCTGACCCATCCGATGTTCATCATCCTGGCCTGGCTGATCATCTTCGAGGGGCGCAACAAAGCTCCGTCCTAAGGGCTTCCAACCGGTCCTTGCCCCCCTGCCCGCCCGAGGCTATGCCGCGCCATCGTGATACGGAGGGTGCGAAATGGGCTTCAGGATGGGCATTGTCGGCTTGCCGAACGTGGGCAAATCCACCCTGTTCAACGCGCTGACCAAGACGGCCGCCGCCCAGGCCGCCAACTTCCCTTTCTGCACCATTGAGCCCAATGTGGGCGATGTGGCCGTGCCGGATGACCGACTGGACCGACTGGCCGCCATCGCAAGTTCCAAGCAGATCATCCCGACGCGCATGACCTTCGTGGACATTGCGGGGCTGGTGAAAGGCGCCTCCAAGGGCGAGGGGCTGGGCAACCAGTTTCTGGCCAATATCCGTGAGACCGACGCCATCGCCCATGTGCTGCGCTGTTTCGAGGATGGCGACGTGACCCATGTGGAGGGGCGCGTGAACCCGGTGGAGGATGCCGAGGTCATCGAGACCGAGCTGATGATCGCCGACATGGAGAGTATCGAGAAGCGGCTGCAGGGGCTGAGCCGGAAGGTGCGCGGCGGCGACAAGGAAGCGGTGCAGCAGGAGCGACTGCTCAAGGAGGCGCTGGCCGCTCTGGAGGACGGACGGCCCGCGCGGACGGTCGACGTGGATGCAGAGGATGCGAAGGCCTGGAAAGGACTACAGCTGCTGACGACCAAGCCGATCCTCTACGTTTGCAACGTCGATGAGGGTTCTGCGGCGGAAGGCAATGCGTTCTCGGCCGCTGTGGCCGAGATGGCCGCGGCGCAGGGGGCGGCCCATGTTGTGATCTCGGCCCAGATCGAGGAGGAGATCGCGCAGCTTTCCGACGACGAAGCGGCGGAGTTCTTGGGCGAGATGGGCCTGGAGGAGGCGGGGCTCGATCGCCTGATCCGGGCGGGCTACGCGCTGCTGCACCTGGAGACCTATTTCACCGTAGGGCCCAAAGAGGCGCGGGCCTGGACGATCCGACAGGGCACCACCGCGCCGAAGGCGGCGGGTGTGATCCACGGGGATTTCGAGAAGGGCTTCATCCGCGCCGAGACCGTCGCCTATGACGATTACGTCGCGCTGGGCGGCGAACAGCCCGCCAAAGAGGCGGGCAAAATGCGTGCGGAAGGCAAGGGATATGTGGTGCAGGACGGCGACGTTCTTCACTTTCTCTTCAACACGTGATCGCGCGGCCCTTCGCGCCGGCCCACGAATCCCTATACTGTGCGTCCAGACCGACGATCGAAAGATGTGGAGGGTCCGATGGACCGACGCCATTTTCTGGCCCTGAGCGCGGCCATGGCCACGACAAGCGTGATCACGCCGCTGGAAGCCGCGGCCCGCGCGATGCCCGCCGACTTTACGCCCGTGGAAGTGCGGATCCGCGAGGGGTTCGGCCCCAACGAGATCCATGTCGTGCCGGATACGTTCATGCTTTACTGGACGATGCCTGGCGGGCGGGCGATGCGCTATATGGTGGGGATCGGACGGCCAGGCCTCTATGAGCCGGGCGAGTTCTTCATCGGCGCCAAGAAGGAATGGCCGAGCTGGACGCCAACGCCCGAGATGATCGAACGCGATCCGGACGAATATGCGGAATGGGCCGACGGGATGCCGGGCGGTCCGGGCAATCCGTTGGGCGCACGGGCGCTTTATCTGTTCGAGCCCGGGCGCGGGGATACCTTCCTTCGGATCCATGGCACGAACGCGCCGCGTACCATCGGTACGGCAGTCTCCAACGGCTGCGCCCGATTGGTGAACGATCAGATCATCGAGCTTTATCAGCGCGTCCCGATGCGATCGCGTGTGGTGCTGTATCCCAAAGGCGCCTGATCGGACGACCGCCGCACCGGAAGCGCTTGCTCCATCCGCCCCAGCCCGCTAGAGCGGTCGGCGGAGACGTGGCCGAGTGGTCGAAGGCGCTCCCCTGCTAAGGGAGTAGGCGGGAAACCGTCTCGAGGGTTCGAATCCCTTCGTCTCCGCCACAGGCTTTTCGCAAGGCAGGCTGTTGGTATCCGGCAGGTCACAACGATTTGCGGCAGTCGTTTCGCCAACGTGACGAATGCCGACAGGGCGCGCATGCGTCCCAATCGCGTCCGCCATGCCCTGGCGGGCATCTGAACCTTTGGGGCATTGCCGTAGGGAAGAAGACTTGTCCCTGGGCGACGGAGCGGCCTTCGGTTCGCGCTAGTTCCGCTTGACGTTTAAGACGAAGGGAACGGTGTATTCCTCAAGCCCACGCCGCCCACATTCCACCCCGTAGCCCGATGCCTTGATACCGCCGAAGGGGATCTCCGGCCCCATAGACGGATGCTGGTTGACCCAGGCCGTTCCTGCCTCAAGCTGGCTGGCGACCGACATTGCCAGATCCAGATCTTCCCCCCAGACCGACGCGCCAAGGCCATGGGGATCGGCATTGGCACGGGCGATGACCTCGTCGATATCCGTGTAGTGAGAGAGTGCGATGACGGGGCCGAACTGCTCCTCGGCGACGACGGGGTTGTCATCGGCCGCATCCCGCAGGACCGTCGGCGGGACCCAGAAGCCGTCGCCGTCTGGGACGGTGCCCTCATACACCACGACCGCGCCGGCGGCCTTGGCGCGGGTGATCAGATCACGCACCTTCGCGGCTTGGGCGGCATTCTGCATCGGGCCGATTTCGACCCCCTCGGCATTCCACGGACCGACAATCGCCCCGGATGCGATCTGTCCGAATTGCGTGCAGAGCGCGGCGTAGAGCCCATCGGGAACGAAGATGCGTTTCGCCGCTGCGCAGACCTGCCCGCAATTCGACATGGCCGACCAGAAAAGCTCCGCTGCATGTTTCGCGACGTCGAAGTCGGGCATGACGATTGCGGCGTCGTTGCCGCCCAATTCCAGTGTGAGCCGCTTCAGGGTCGGGGCCGCGTTTTGCATAATCGCCTGTCCGGTGGCGACAGAGCCGGTGAAGCTGACCTTGCCGATCCGCGGATGGGCCGTGATCCAGGGGCCGAGGCGGTCATCGCCCGTCAGCACCGCCACAAGACCCGGCGGAAAGACACGGTCGGCCAATTCCGCCAGCCGAAGAGAGGCGAGCGGCGTGCTTGGCGCTGGCTTCAGGATCACCGCATTGCCCGTCAGAACCGCAGGGGCGATCTTCCAAGCGGCGAGCAGAACGGGATAGTTCCAGGCGGTGATGCCTGCGACGACCCCGATCGGGCGACGCTCGGCCTGGACATATTGCGCGTCGACATCCCGGAACGTTTCGGGCTCCAGTGTCAGGTCCGCGAACCCGTTCATGAAGAAGCCGGCGCCCATCACCTCGCCCCGCGCTTTGGCGAGCGGCTTGCCCTGTTCACGGGCCAAGAGGTGGCCGAGGATGTCGGCATCGGCGGCGACGGCATCGGCAAAGGCGCGGATGGTATCGGCGCGCGCCTGCCACGGGCGCGTGCGCCATTCGCGTTGTGCTTCCATGGCAGCGGCGACGGCACGGTCGAGGGTCTCCTCCTCCGCTACGGGGGCATCGCCGAACGGACGCCCCGTCGCCGGATCCAGAACATCCGCACGGGCCAGCGCCTGGGCTTGGCCCGCGATCCGCAGGTCCGGCGCATAATGATGGGTGAAGTCGATGCTTGGGCCATCGGGCATGGGGTCAGCCATCCTTTCTGTCGGAGGGGGAACCGAAGAGCGCGCGGGCAGCATCGCCGGTATAGGCGCGGCCCGCACCCGCGCCACGCGCAGCCTCCACCGCCGGTTTGACCTTGGCGGAGGGGCGCGCCGCGACCGCATCGGACCAACGCTTCACATTGGGATACTCGGCCAGGTCGACCCCATGGCCCTTCGCCACGCGTGTCCATGGGAACAGTGCGATGTCCGCGATCGAGAAATCGCCCGCGACCCAGTCATTTCCGAGAAGCTGCAGGTTCAGCACCTCGTAGCATTTCCGCGCCTCGCCCACGTAACGCTCTCTGGCGTGGGGCACATCGATGCCGGAGGCGGGCGCATGGCTGTGGAAATAGGCCGCCTGCCCCAGCATCGGACCCTGGTTCGAAACCTGCCACGCAACCCAGGCTAAGACGTCCATGCGGCGACGCCCGGCCATGGGCAGCAAGGCGCCCGCCTTCTCGGCGAGATAGATCAGGATCGCCCCGCTCTCGAAGAGCGCGAGCCTCGCACCCTCCGCATCGTGATCGACAATGGCGGGGATCTTGCCCCCGGGCGAGATCTGTCGGAATGCCTCGCTGTGCTGGTCTCCGGCGGCGATATCGACCCATTCCACCCGGTAGGGCAGGCCCAACTCCTCCAACGCGATCAGCACCTTCCGACCGTTGGGTGAGCGGTAGTAGTAAAGGTCGATCACCGCCGGCCCCGTTAGTACGAGAGATGGGGCCAGGTCAGGTCGAACCGTCCCCGCATCCGATCGATGTAGTCCTTCAATGATTGCTGGGCTGAGACGTAGTCACGCCCCTTCCAATCGAAAGGCGCCTCGATCGTATGGGTCAGGATCGTAAAGACGGCCGCGTCGATGCTGCGGGGCGCCTCGCCCATGAAGAACGGCCGGTCCCCAAGCTGGGTCACCAAAGCGTCCACATCGGTCTTGAAGGTCTCGAACACCTCCTCATCGGATTTCTGGCCCATGCCCTGGTTCTTGAATTGGGTGACGATCCGGTCTCGGAATCCGTCCAGAACCTCCAACACCGGTTCGGAAATCGGCGCGGCGGACATCATGATGATGGGCTTGTAGACTTCCCAGCCCGCATCCTTGCGCCAGCGCGGCTGAATGACGCCGCACCAATAGGTGTGTTCGTCGATCATCCGCATCCAGGCATGCATCGCGGCAAGCTCAGACGCCGTGGCATCTCCATCGAGCGGGTCGCCCACGGTGCGCTTGAGATGGGCGATGATCTCGTTCGAATCCGGCAGGAAGCCGTCTTCGGTTTCGATATAGGGCAGCTTGTGTCGTGGCGCGTTGGGCAAATCGGGCACGCCTTGGGGGACCATCTCGTAATCGATGCCTGTCATGCGGCAGTAGACAATCAGTTTGCTGACATAGGGGCTGATGTCGGGCACCGACCAGCCGGGCATATATCCGTAAATCTTCATTCGCGTCCCCTCCCAAAGACGTGGTTTCACCAGGGCAGCCATTCTCCATTGGCATGCCGGAACTTGCCGGAGGTCTCCGGCGTCAACTCATCCATGTTTCGGATCAGCCCCGCGGCGGCGTTTTCGGGCGTGTCCCATTCCAGGTCGCCGCGCATATCCGCAGTCAGGTCGGTGGCAACCATGCCGGGATGCAGCAGCAGAACGGAATGGCCGCGCTCCCTGAGATCATGGTGCAGGTTCAGACCCACCATGTTCGCCCCGCATTTCGAGACGCGATAGGCATACATGCCGCCCGACCCGTTATCCGCCAGGGATCCCACGCGGCTTGTCACGATCCCGATTTTCGCATTTGCCGCCAGGAACGGCAGCACCGCTTGCGCGACCCGCAGCGGTCCGATCGTGTTGATCTCGATCTGCCTTCGGACGTCGTCGAAGTCGATCTCGCCCAGCGTATCGAGGCCGAGGACACCGGCGACGATGACGACCGCGTCAAGCTTGGGCTGCTGATCGAGGGCAAGCGCAAGCTTCGCAACCGCCGCATCCGAGGTGACGTCCATGTAAGGCACGGTGACGACATTGGCGCCATCCAATGTCTCGCCACCAAGGCAGGCCGCAACCACAGCCTCGCCCCGCACATCAAGTTGACGGACCATTTCCCGGCCGATGCCGCGATCCGCGCCGACGATCAGATATGTGGCCATGTCACTCCCCCATCTGGCGGTCTTGCGCCGCACCGCAGCCTGCCGTCGGCCTGGGGTGTGACGATGCTGGCAAGCTCGTTTCCTTCGCGCCGTGAAACTGAGACATGATGGCGTCGATCCCACGGCCAACTTCGTCGGTCGCCATCGTCGTTCTGTCGCTCAGCAGCTTGATCTCCTCAGCGATCACGCCGAATGCCCGCCCCGCAGTCCCGGCCCGCGCGGCTTCGATCCGCGCATTCAACGAGATCAATCGAATGGTCTTCGCGATATCCGTGATTTCAGATCGTCCATTCTGCGTTCTCGCCTGCGCATGTTGAGCTGACCGAACCGACGACGCCCGAAACTCAGCCGCGACCGCCCGCATTGCAGCACTCAACTCGGTAGAGGCTTCCGCAGGCCGGCCGGACGCGAAATCGGCCGCACGTCGATACAATTCGCGCGAGAGATCGTCTTTGCCTTCCGCGATCGCGTCCCGGAAGGTGTCGGCCATCTCTGCGAATTCTGCCAGCAACGGCATCGTATCGGGACAGCGAGACACGGCTTCCGACAGCATGGTGTCGGCATCCTCGTGAATAGGTCCGACCTTTGGATCGCACAGGATCGCACTGCAATAGAGCGCGTAGGCTTGCCGCGCGTTGGCGTAGGATGCGAGGCTTCTCTGTCGTTCATCATTCGTGACGTCCACGAAGGTCGCGGCTAGGTACATCAGCATTCGGATGCCATGCACACGGATATGGATGGGAAGTTCTGACGCCGCGTGGAAAGCCGCATCGCGATCGGCCGCCGGTCCAAGGTCATCTGGAAGAGCCAGTGTGTACTCGACAGGTTTCTTTGCCATGTGACCGCAGCGGGTATGATCCCCGGCGCATCTCTGTCGAAGATGCATTAAGACGCCGTTAAATCCGGGTCGCTGCGGATATGCCGAAAAGGGCGTGGCGACCGTAGTCCTGGCGGATCTCTTGACAGCCCAGGTCGTGTTCCGTTCGGACCGGCGGTTCCGCCTTGCCTGGAGACAGGTTTCCATCTCAGTTCCTCATTCTGCGGCATGGCGCCGTGCGGCGTCCCGTTCCCCGCCGACTGTTCCGGCGGCGAAGAGCCGTGAAATCTCGGTCTCGTCGCGGCCCGCTTCTTGCAGAATCTCTGTCGTATGGGCGCCGAGCTCGGGGGCGCCTCTGCGGTGTTCTGCCTGGCTGACCGCGAAGCGCGCGGCGTTCCGCGCCTGGCGCAGGCGCCCAGCGGCGGGGTGGTCGTACTCGAACCAGGTCTCGTTGTTCACGACCTGCGGATGGGTGACGACCTGATCCCGTGTCAGCGCGGGCGCGCAGGGCACGCCATGGGCCTCCAGAAGCTCAAGATTGGCCGCGACGGTGCGGGGGGCGAGGCATTCCTGAATGACGCGCAGCCGTGCATCGACGTTCTGGTCCCGCAAGCTGGGCGTGGCGAACCGTCCGTCCGTGGCAAGATCGTCCCGATCCATCGCGGCGCAGAAGGCGCGCCATTCCTTGTCCGACATGGTGGAGACCGTCAGATAGCCATCGGACGCCTCGTAGATCAGGTCGATGAAGCTGGCCGCGCTGGCATTGCCGACCTCCAGATCGGGATAGGTCTGAGCCCCGAAATCCGACGCCCAGAGGAACGAGAGTACGGCGTCCAGCATCGACATGCGGACATGCTGGCCCTCCCCCGTCCGGGCATGATGCAGCAAAGCGGCCGTCATGGCCTGCGCGGCGGCCATGGCGCTGAACTTGTCCGGAAGGACCGTTCGCACCAGTCGCGGCCTTTCCTGATCCGAACCTGCCTGGATCGTCGTCAGTCCCGACACCGCCTGGATCACCGGATCGTAGACGGGTTTGTCCTTCCAGGGTCCGGTTTCGCCGAAGCCCGACAGCGACATGTAGATCACGTCCGGCCTAACCGCCTTGATGTCGTCGTATCCCACACCGAGCCGCTCAACGACACCGGGCCGGAAGTTCTGGATCACCACATCTGCATCGCGGCAAAGATCGTGGACGATCGCCACACCGGCCGGATCCTTGAGGTTCACCGTGATGGACCGCTTGTTGCGGTTGATGTTGAGGAACATCGACGACATGCCGCCGCGCTGGTTGCCCAGGCTGCGGACATGGTCGCCCTTGCCCGGCGGCTCGACCTTGATGACGTCCGCCCCCTGATCGGCCAGGATGGTCGTGGCCCAGGGACCGGACAGCATACTTGTCAGATCGACGACCTTCACGCCTTGCAACGGTCCCGCCATGCCGTCCTCCCGCTTTCGATCTGAGGCTATTGTATTATGAGAGGCGCGTAGATAGCGTGTTTTCGAACTATATGTTCGGCGTTACCATACGATGAAGCTCTCCTCTCTCCCTCGCATGGCCGCCTTCGAGGCGGTTGCCCGGCACCTCTCCTTCACCAAGGCCGCCGCGGAACTGGGTCTGACGAAAGGCACAGTCAGCCAGCACGTATCGACCCTCGAGCAGGAGTTGGGGCTGAGCCTGCTCAACCGCACCTCCCGCCGCATCACGTTGACCGAAGCCGGGGAAGACCTGCTTCCGCATTGCGTGCAGGTGGCGGAAGCCGCATTGGCCCTGGCCGACCGATCCCTGCACGAGACTGCGGACCTGAAGGGGCGCGTCGCAATCACGACATCTCATACGCTGGCGACGCTCTACCTCGCCGAAGCGATCGCCCGATTTCAGGCGGATCATCCTGGGATCGAGGTCGATCTGATCATCCGCGAACGTTTCGTGGATCTGGCCGATGAGGGGGTCGACCTTGCCCTCCGCGTCGGACCGGTCCTGCCGGAAGACCTTGTGGCGCGACGGATCGGCACCTTCTCGATGCTCGCCTGTGCCGCACCCGGTCTCGTGCCGGTCGACGATCCTGCCGCGCTGGCGACGCAGGACTGGGTGCTGATCTCCACAACCAACCCGCAACCGCAACTGCAATTCACCCACGAGACCGGCGCAATCGCCCGCATCGAGATCACACCGAAGACGACGACGAATAGCGGTCTCTGCGCCCTGTCCCTGACACTGAACGGTACGGGGATCGGGCTCTTGCCAAGCTTTGCAGTACGCTCCCCGATCCGGGACGGGCGGCTGATCGACGTCTTGCCGGGCTGGTATGAACGTCGGGGGCCGGTCTCTCTGGTCTGGTCGCCCCTAGCCAAACGAAAGCGCCGCGTCGCCACGCTGATCACCTTCCTGGCCGAGGACTTCCGCGCCTGGGATGCAGAAGCCGCCCAAGTCGTCGGCAGAGCACAGCACGAACCCTGACGCCTTCTTGCCCGGTGGGTAGACTGGTCAAGCCAATGCCAGGCTCACCTCCGCTTTGCTCATTCCGCGAAAAAGCAAGGTCGGAACGGATACCAACCCAGTACTTGGCTGGCTTCGTCAGGGACACCGGGCGCCTGTCTTTGCTGCGAAACTTGCTTTTGCACGGCAGGCAGGCCCATTGCGTGGGATGTCCAACCGCAAGCTAGAACCCCGCGCGCAGAGGCGATCAGCTCGGATGAGGCTGACATCGATCGGCTCGGTCCGTCCCTAGGGCGCGCCCGAGCGGTTCGTCCACCATTCGTGCATCGACAGGAAGACCGGCTCCAACGCCTTGCCATCGGCGCTCGCCGAATACTCGACCCGCGGCGGAACCTCTGCATAGACCTTACGCACCACCAGCCCGTCCGCCTCCAATGCGCGAAGCTGGTTGGTCAGCATCGTTTGCGTGATCCCATCGACCGCCTTGCGCAGCTCACCGAAGCGCTTGGTGCCCTGAAAGATCAGGATCTGCAGAATCAGCAGCTTCCACTTTCCGCCGATCATCCCGATCACGACCGGCGCGGGACACTTCTCTTGACCGATCTGGGGCGCCCCGGACGACGTGGTGTGAGCTTCAGAGGCCATGTTTCATGCATTAGTACTGCTTTTGGAAGTATATCAAGAAAACTTGCCTACTTTTGAAAAGATACCGTCGCCGCTAGGTCCATGGGAACCCATCGCCGCGGAGAACAGACCCCATGACCCTCGAATTCCGGACCGTCAGCGGGCACCCAACCCTTGGCAGGTGGACCCGGCCATGGCTTTCAGGGGGCTCGACGACGGGACCCATCTGCTCCCGGCCATGCGGACAGAGCCTACGTCAGACGCCTACCTCGCGCTCGATCCTCGCGGCACGGTCCCGACGCCGAAGGCAGGTGACCACGCCTTGCCGAAGTGTCAGCCAACATGCCCACTGAACCGCACACCGCGACGCGCTGCCCGGGGTGACGCAGACCTTCCCGCCCCACTGGGCAGACGCTGCATGAAGGACCGGAGAGATGACCATAAAGAATTACAGGAAATCCATCGAAGTCGCCTCCGGCGTCGCGGCCGCCTTTGATGCCGTGACCCAAGACGTAGGACACTGGTGGACCGAGCCGGATCGGCCGCTGCGCGAGATCGGAGACCGCGCCAAGTTCGGTTTCCCGCCCGGTCGATCCTATTGGACGTTTGAGCTGACAAAGACGGACCGGCCGGTCCATGCCGAATGGCGCTGCGTCGATGCGCTCCACCTCCATGAAGGGCAGCCCGAGGCGATCCAGACCGAATGGCTAGGAACGACGGTGACATGGGACATCGCCGAGACCGCCAAGGGCACCGTGATCGAAATCGAGCATGTGGGGCTGACACCGAAGCTGCTGTGCTACGACATCTGCGAAGCGGGGTGGGATCTCTTCTTCTTGGGCAGCCTCAAGCAATACCTGGATACCGGACAAGGTTCCCCGCATCGTGGGTGAAACGGTGCTGCCGCGTCCTAAAGCGCCTCGCGATCCGTCATCGTCAAGGATAGCGGCACGGAACTGTCTTCGGTGCTGGAACCGGAGCCGCCCAGGACGCTCAGATCACGGCCCGCTCGAGGATCCTTTTGCCTTGGGCGATGCGCTCAAAACGGAACGGTGAAAGGTCGAGACTGCGGTACTCACCATAGGTGATCCATTCCGCCATGCCGCGCCCCATGGCCGGGGATTGCTGAAGCCCGTGACCAGAGAACCCATTCAGGAATAGGAAGTTCTCGACCTCGTTATGGGGGCCCATGATGGCATTGTGGTCGAAGGTGTTCATAGCGTAGTGGCCCGCCCACTCGCTCTGCACGCGGATCGCCTCGAATTGCGGGATCCGCGCGGCGAGGTGGGGCCAGACATGGTCCTCCCAGATGCTATGATCCATGGCGAAGTCGTCATATGCGACGGCCGGATCCACGTCGGAATGGGCACCGCATTGATAGGTGCCGCCGCCGTTTTCGCGCACATGCACGCCGGACGGATCGATGGTCAGCGGCAGATCCCGGGCCAGCGGTTGCTCCGCCTTGAAGACCCAGGAGTACCGCTTTCGCGGCTCGACCGGCACCGCGATCCCGGCCATAGCCGCCGTGCGAGCGGCTCTCGGGCCGGACGCGTTGACGACCTGCCCGCAGGAAATAACCGCACCTGAGGCGAGCGTCACGCTCTCGACCCGCCTGCCCGCGTCGTCCTTCGTCATGGCGACCACCTCGTCCGCCACGAAGTCCACACCGCGTTCGCGTGCCTGACGGCGCCAATTGTCGAAGACGGCGGCCCCGTCCCAATATCCCTCGTCGACCAGGTTGATCGAGCCCAGGACGATGTCGTCGACGTTGTAGAACGGATAGGCTTCCGCGATCTGGTCCGGCGTCATCAACTGGGTTTGGGCACCCGCGGCCTGCTGCACCGCCTGGTTCGCGCGCAAGACCTGCGCGAAGGCGTCCGTGTCGGCCAGGTACATGTAGCCGAAGCTGCGGATCGAAAGGGCGGGCACCCGCGCGTCGCCGCCCATACAGCTGCGAATATTCTTCACAAAATCAGCGGCAAATTGTGAAATTCGGACGTTCAGTTCTGTACTAAACTGCTGACGCATGCACGAATTGGTATGCGTCGTCGATGCCGTCTCGTAACGCGGATCGCGCTCGACCACGAGGATTGAGCCGTCGAAATCGGGATTGTCGGTCAGAAACCACGCGGTGGACGCGCCCATGATCGCGCCGCCGATAATGACGACGTCATAGCTGGAGCGCGCGGGCGTGTCGGAAAAACCGGGCAGCAGCATCAGACGATCTCCCCGCGTTTTGCCCGCGCAAGCGCTTCGGCGATCTCGGTTTGCGGGAGACCGTATTCCTCTGACGCGGCGTCTGGCGTGATATAGCCAAGCGCCAGGTCCCTTCTCACCTCGTCCGGGTCGCGGGCGTGCGGATCGCCGTAACCAGCCCCGCCAGGAAAAGCCATGCAGACGCGGGCGCCTTCTGGAACGAATTGTTTTCCCTTGCCTTTCATGGGCGTCGCGTCGCCCTGCGCGATGGTCGTCGGCGCCCCCGCCCGGCCGCCGCGCCGCCCGCGGGCCGGATGATCCACACGGTCGAACATCGCCTGAAAGTCGAACTCGTATCCCTCCTGCGCGCCGACCTCCATGAACTGGCCAAGGCCGCCCCGGAAGGTCCCCGCGCCGCCGCTATCCGGGCGCAGCTCTTTCCGCCAGATAATGACCGGCCCGACATGCTCGGTCGCCTCTACTGGCATGGTCATGACGCCGGATGGAAAGGCCGTTGCATTCATCCCGTCGAGTGTCGGTCGCGCACCGGACCCACCCGAATTGAACGTCAGCACCTCTGCCCGCCCAGCGTCATCGGGTGCCACCCCATCGCGGCTGGGGCGGAGCGAGACCTGAAAGTTGCAGAGACACCCGGCCCCTTCGGCGGGCACGGTATCCGGCAGGAGTTTGTCCAAAGCGTCATAGACCGTGTCCGGGATCATGTGGCCGATCACATGGCGCAGTGCCACTGGTGCGGGGTGCAGCGCGTTGACGATGGTGTTTTCGGGGGCCGTGATCTCGAACGGGGCCAGCGACGCCGCGTTGTTCGGCAACTCTGGCGCGATGGCGCATTTCAAAGCGTAACAGGCGTAGGCTTTGGTGTAGACGAGCGGGACATTGATCCCCTTCCTGTCCAGGCCGCTGGTGCCGTCCCAATCGCTTACGATGCGGTCTTTCTCGACGGTCAGGCGCACGCGCAGATCAATCGGCACGTCATAGCCGTCGATGCGCATGTGTCCGTCCGCCGTTCCGGGTGAAAGGGCGTTGATGCGGTCCAGCGTCGCCCGGCGCGAATTGGTCAGGATGAAGTCGGAGATCCCTGCCAGATCCGGCAGATCGAACTCGTGGATCATCTCGGTCAACCGACGATGACCGATCTCATTGCTCGTCGCCAATGCGTAAATGTCGCCGACAAGTTGGTCCGGCTCCCGAACGTTGCCGCGGATGATCGCCAAGAGGGTGCGGTCGACCTCACCGCGCACGGCGAACTTCATGATCGGAAGGTAAAGCCCTTCCTCATGGATGTCGTTGGCATCCGCCCCGAAGCCGCGCCCGCCGATATCGGTCACATGGGCCGTACATGCGAAGAAGCCGATCAGGTTGCCCTGATGGAAAGACGGCGTGACGACCGTGATATCGTGCTTGTGGCCCGTCCCCTCCCATGGGTCGTTGGTGATATAGACGTCCCCTTCGCACATGTTCTCACGCCCGATCCGGCGAATGAAATGCCCCACCGCATCGGCCATGGCGTTGACGTGGCCCGGCGTGCCGGTGACCGCTTGGGCGAGCATCGCACCGTCGGCGTTGTAGACACCCGCCGACAGGTCGCCCGCTTCCCTGACCGAGGTCGAGAAGGCTGTCCGGACGAGGGCCTGGGCCTGTTCCTCCACGATGGAGATCAACCGGTTCCACATGACCTGATAGGCGACCTGGGATGGATCAGGCATAGGTCGTCTCCGTCTTGGCGCTCGTTGGCTTGGTCACGGACCTGTCGTCGGGCACGTGAACCTCAAGCGTTCCGTCTGGATGGGTGATGACCGCGCGGCTTGCAGGGACAACTGTGGTGGTCTCATCCTCGGTGATGAGAGCGGGGCCGGAGAGCGTGTTCCCCATCTTCAGATCGGCGCGTGGAACCACCGAAGCGGATAAGTCGGTGCCTAGAGCCGGGTCGAAAAGCCGGCGTCGATCCGAGGCGGAAATCTCGGCCTGCTCCGCATTGGATACCACACGATCGACCGGCGCCGCCTCCGTGTGGGCATTGACCGACCAGACCGTGATCTCCACTTCCAGACCGTCGACGGCACGTCCGAAGAGTTTCACGTAATCCGTTTCGAACAGGGAGAGCAGGGTGACCGGGTCCGGAGCAGCTGCTTGTTCGGCCGTCAGGCTAACCGGAATTTCCCACCCTTGGCCGGAATAACGCATATAGGCGCGATAATCGGTGGCGATGGGGGCCGAGGGATCGCAAGACCGAACGAAAGCGGTTGCCTCGGTCGCGATCTCGGCGAAGAGGGCCGCAACCGTTTTGGCGTCGAAATCCGACAGCCGCATGAAGACGGACCGATTGGCCTCAAAGCTGAACGGCGCCTTCAGAAAACCGATGGCTGAGCCGACGCCTGCCCCTTGCGGCACCAGACACCTGCCGATGCCGAGCTTCTCGCAGAGCCGCGCAGCATGGAGCGGGGCTGCGCCACCGAAGGCGATCATGGCGTAGCCGCTGAGGTCTTCGCCATTTTCCACTGCATGGACACGAGCGGCATTCGCCATGTTCTCGTCGACGACTTCCGATAAACCCCAGGCGGCCTCCAACGGGTCCATGTCCAGAGTCTCGCCGATCTGCGCGGCCAGTGCCTGTGTCGCCTTTTCGGGATAAAGCGGGATCGACCCGCCCGCGAAAGCCGCCGGGTCCAATCTGCCGAGAACAAGATCGGCATCGGTGACGGACGGTCGTGCTCCGCCGCGCCCGTAGCAGGCGGGGCCAGGTTCGGAGCCTGCGCTTTCCGGCCCGACCCTGATCTGGTTCATGCCGTCAACATGGGCCAGGGATCCGCCGCCCGCGCCGATTTCGACCATGTCGATGACCGGGATGGAGATCGGCATCCCGGACCCCTTCTTGAACCGGTATGTCCGCGCGACCTCGAAGACACGCGCGGTCTTCGGGTTCTGATTCTTGATCAGGCAGATCTTGGCCGTCGTTCCGCCCATATCGAAAGACAAGACCTTATCGAGTCCGTGGCGCGCCGCGATGTCGGCGGCGAAGATCGCGCCGCCCGCCGGACCGGACTCGACCAGCCGCACGGGAAATTCGGCGGCACTTTCCAGTGACATGATCCCGCCGCCGGAATGCATCAGGAAGATCGGGCATTCCGCCCCTTCCCGCGCTAAGCGATCGCCAAGCCGCCCCAGATACGACTTGATCAGTGGCTTAATATAGGCGTTGGCAATCGTCGTGTTGAACCGCTCGTATTCGCGCATCTGTGGCGAGACGGCGGAGGAGAGCGATATCATCGCGCCCGGAAGCCGCTCCGTGAGGATGTCCGCGATCCGCGTCTCATGCGCATCGTTCGCGTAGGCATGGAGGAGACCGATGGCTATGCTCTCATACTCGGCCTCGGCAAGCACGTCGGCCAAGGCCAAGACGTCAGCGTCTTGAAGCGGCAAGAGCACCCGGCCGCTCGCATCGATCCGCTCCGAGACGGTGTATCGGCGATTTCGCGGAAGCAGCGGATCGGGCAGTCGAAGGTTAAGATCGTATTGTTCGAACCGGCTTTCGGTCCGCATCTCGATCACGTCGCGGAAACCTTCGGTCGTGATCAGCGCCGTCTTCGCGCCGCGCCGTTCGATCAAAGCGTTCGTGGCCAGCGTCGTGCCATGGATGATCTGGCGGATGCCGGAGGGTGCAATGCCCGCCTTGGCGCAGACCTTCTGCATCCCGTCAATGATGGCATCCTCTGGGGCCGCGTAGGTCGTCAGAACTTTCGTGGAGAACTGCTTCTCGGCATGCTCCAGGACGACATCGGTGAATGTGCCGCCGATATCCACACCCAGTCTGGTTCCACCATGCGACATTGCCGTCATCCCTCCACGAGTCGGCGGAAGGGTATCGCGGGATCGCCGATTTCAGCCAATTATTATATCGGATAGGAAGGATCGGATTTTTCTATGCTTTCTGCTGGCTTTGGCATGAAATCCTTTCGGCAAGCCTAGCCGCTTCGCGCACGAAGTGCGGAGACGTCTCCGCGTCGTAGCGCGCCGAGAAGCACAAAGCATCCGGACACCAAGGATAGTCGAGCACGACCAGTCGCCCGGCGGCGATTTCCTGCTGGACCATGACAGCGGGCAAGCAGGCCACCCCCAGACCTTCCGTCGTGAGTTGGATGCAGGCGGCCATGTTTGTGGAAGGGACGAGCCGCATCTTTCCCCCGTGCGCATCGGCGACATGGGCGTTCAACTGTTCGAACGGAAGCGTCCCGCGCGCGTGGGTCAAGATGGGATGTGCGGCCAAGTCGCCCAGCGAAAGCGCGCGCTTCGCCACGCCAAGGTCCGGTGCGGCGACCCAGATCAAAGGAAAGCTGCCCAGGTCCAGAACGCCCGACGTCTGTCTATTGAAGGGACCACTCTGCAGGGCCAGGTCCAGCGACCGGGTGAAGAGCGCGTCGGACAGGTTGGCAGAGAGGTCAACGGTCAGGTCGACGTCGATATTGGGAAAACGGTTCTTCAAAGCGGCAAGATAGGCGCCAAGCCAGGAATGGACGACCATTTCGGTCACGCCTAATCGGAGCACCCCGTCGAAAATCGCATCATCTTCGGCCGCCACGACGAAGTCATCGACCGCCCGGATCACCCGGCGCGCCTTTGCAAGCAAGGCCACCCCCATCGGCGTTAGCCGTATCGAGCCTGCATCCCGTTCCATCAGCGTGATACCCAGCCGGGCCTCCAGTCCCGAAATGCGGGACGAGATGCTCGGCTGCGTCGTTCCCAGCTTCTCCGCCGCGCGACTGAAACCGCCCAGGTCGACAACCGCGATGAAGGCTTCCAATTGCTTGAGGCTGACTCGTCCCATCGACCTTTTCCTGGCCGATCTTTCCCGCAAGCGGAAGCCATGGGGACCTGCCGCGTTCGTCCTGTCGGCCCAAGCGCAGAAAGCCATACCCGCCTGGACGGAGGGCTTCTTCGGTCATCGGATGCCGGGCCGATCTCTGCCCGCGATGGAACCAGCCCATGTCACCTGCATCGCGAACCGGCGCATCGCCTGTTTCGTGGGCATCCGTGATCCAACGAATTGCCGCACCGCAGAAAGCCATTGCCGCAACCGCAAGACGGACGCATCTTCCGCGGATGGCCGATAAGCTTTCCATTATTGTCGTCGAACCGGACCGAGATCGGGCTCTGATGATCGTCGACAGCTTGCAGGAGGCAGGCGACAACGACATTCATGTTATCTCCGAGGTGTCGAGCATCGGGCGCCGGATCTCGGAACTCTCGCCAGATGTCGTGATCGTCGACCTCACGAGCCCCACGCGCGACATGATCGAGGAGTTGACGCTCGCCACCTCTCCGCTGGACCGGCCCGTGGCGATGTTTGTGGACCGCAGCGACGACAGCCTGACCAAGGCCGCGATCGAGGCGGGCATGTCGGCCTACGTCGTGGATGACCTGAGACCGGAACGCCTGCGCCCCATCGTTTCGGCCGCGATCACGCGCTTCAACATGTTCCGGCGCATGCGCGACGAACTGGCCGAAACCAAGCGCGCCCTGGAGGAACGCAAGATCATCGACCGTGCGAAGGGGATCCTGATGAAAGCGCGGGGGATCGATGAGGACGAGGCCTATGCTTTGCTTCGCAAGACGGCGATGGATGGCGGCAAGAAGATACCGGAGGTCGCGGCCGCCCTGGTGACGGCGGCGGACCTTTTGTCATGACGCCAACCCGCCTTTCGGTCGCATTCATCCCGCTGACGGATGCGGCACCACTCATCGCGGCCGAAGAGATGGGCTTCGCGCGCGAAGAGGATCTGACACTCGATCTGGTCCGTGCGCCCTCTTGGTCCTCGCTCCGCGACCTGCTGGCGTTCGGGCATGTGGAAGCCGCACATTTATTGTCGCCAGTCCCTGTGGCCATGGCACTGGGCATCGGCGGGGTGGCCTCCGAAATCTCCGCCCTGATGGTGCTGTCGCTCAACGGGACGGTGGTGGGTGTCAGCAGCGCGTTGGCCGATCGATTGCGGGGTACAGGTCATTCCTTCGCCTTCAACGATGCGGCCGCCGCCGGCGACGCGCTAGTCGCGGCGTCAGGAGAGCAGTTGCGGATCGGGGTTCCGTTCCCATTCTCCATGCATGCCGAGCTTCTCTACTATTGGCTGACCGCGTCCGGCCTGCAGGCGCCGCAGCGGTTGACCATCCGGACCGTCCCACCGCCGCTGATGGCAGATGCGCTGTCCGCTGGAGAGATCGACGCCTTTTGTGTCGGTGAGCCTTGGGGGTCAAAGGCGGTGGAAGGCGGCATGGGCGCGCTTCTCCTGCCGGGCCGGGCGATCTGGTCATCCGCGCCCGAGAAAGTCCTGGCCGTCCGGTCGGAATGGGCGGAACAAAACGGCGACCTGACCGGCCGTTTGATGCGGGCCGTCTGGAAGGCAGGCCGCTGGCTTGGCGCGGGCGGCGCGCAAACCACAGCCGCTGAGATGCTTTCCCGTAGCGAGTATTTGGACCTGGCACCCGATATCATCGACCGCGCTCTGACAGGGCGCCTTGTGATCAATGCGCGGGGCGAAACGCGGGACTGCTCCGGCTTCATCGAATATCATGCCGGTGCAGCGAGTTTTCCCTGGCGCAGTCAGGCTGCATGGATTGCCACACAGATGGCCGGACGCCTCGGCTTGGAGCGCGCGGCCGCGATGGACGCGGCTCGGGCCGTCTTTCGTACAGATCTCTACCGCCATCATCTGGCCGATGTCGGGGCGATCCTGCCGGGCGCATCGGAAAAGATCGAAGGGGGAATCGCGGACGGTTTGGCCGTTGCCGCTGAAAACGGACGTCTGATTCTGTCCGAGAACACGTTCTTCAACGGCCAAGTTTTCGACCCGCGGTCCGAGAAGTGATCAAAAGACAGGCATTCCTGTCGGGCAATATGCTGCGATGCGGAAATCTTACGGAGATCCCGGGAACGCTCTTGCGATGCGATGGCCAGACATCGCTTATCTGAAGTCGAAAGCAATGGCGCTTTCATCATGACTCCCACGACAGGGCGTTCCGAGCACAGCCGCTCGACCACCCAGCACAATCCGTGCCGGGCCGGTCTTGCGGCTTTTTTGTTTGCGCGCTGCTGCCAGGCAGCAATGAAAGAGGGGACAGCTCCCGATGAAGAACATCCTGACAGGTGCCGCATTGACGGCGCTCTTGGCTACATCTGCATCCGCCGAGATGCTCGACCTTGAAAAGGACGAGCTGACCTTCGGCTTCATCAAACTCACAGATATGGCGCCGCTCGCCGTGGCGTATGAACAGGGCTATTTCCTGGACGAGGGGCTCTTCGTCACGCTGGAAGCGCAGGCAAACTGGAAGGTTTTGCTGGATGGCGTGATTGATGGGCAGCTTGACGGCGCCCATATGCTGGCCGGGCAGCCTTTGGCTGCGACCATCGGCTACGGGACCGAGGCCCATATTATCACGCCGTTCTCCATGGATCTGAACGGCAACGGGATCACCGTCTCCAACGAAGTCTGGGACCTGATGCGCCCGCATATCCCATCGATGGATGACGGCCGTCCACAGCATCCGATCAGCGCCGAGGCATTGGCGCCGGTGGTCGAGCAGTTCCGCACAGAGGGCAAGCCCTTCAACATGGGCATGGTCTTCCCGGTCTCGACCCATAACTACGAATTGCGCTACTGGCTCGCCGCCGGTGGTCTGCATCCCGGCTACTACAGCGCTCAGGATGTCACCGGGCAGATCGCCGCGGATGTTTTCCTGTCGGTAACGCCGCCGCCGCAAATGCCAGCCACGCTCGAAGCCGGAACGATTTACGGCTACTGCGTGGGCGAACCCTGGAACCAGCAGGCCGTGTTCAAGGGCATTGGCGTGCCGGTGATCACCGACTATCAACTTTGGAAGAACAATCCTGAGAAGGTTTTCGGCATCACAGCCGAGTTTGCCGAACAGTATCCGAACACCACGCTGGCCGTGACCAAAGCGCTGATCCGGGCGGCGATCTGGCTGGATGAAAACGACAACGCCAACCGGCCCGAAGCGGTCGAGATCCTGTCGCGGCCTGAATATGTCGGCGCCGATTATGACGTGATCGCCAATTCCATGACCGGCTTCTTCGAGTTCGAGAAGGGCGATAAGCGCGACATCCCCGACTTCAACGTCTTCTTCCGTTACAACGCCACTTATCCCTTCTATTCGGACGCGATCTGGTACCTGACGCAGATGCGCCGGTGGGGTCAGATTGCGGAGCCGAAGTCTGACGAGTGGTACCACGAGACCGCGAAGAAGGTGTACAAGCCTGCGATCTACCTGGAAGCTGCACGGATGCTGGTGGACGAAGGTCTTGCCAACGAAGCGGACTTCCCCTGGGAGAGCGATGGCTACAAGGCACCGACCCCGGCCGAGGATATCATCGACGGCATTGCCTATGACGGTCGGGCACCCAACGCCTATCTCGAAAGCCTTCCGATCGGCCTGAAAGGCCAGCAGATCATCGTCGGCTCCGAGGTGCAGGGCTGAGGACGACCGTCCGGGCTGCCGTCTCTCCCCGGCGGCCCGGTTCAACCTTTCCAACCAGCTAGCAGGCAAGGGGCGTAGCCATGACCGCCGTTGACCCGAATATCCTCGACAGCCAGGCCCGTGAGGCACGCCGCGCCACCTGGTTCACGCGCATCAACAAAGCCGACAAATGGCTCACGGTTCTGGGCCTGAGCTGGATCACCCCGATCCTGAAGGCAATTGCGGGCGACAATCCGAAGGCCCAGTTCGGCGAAATCTGGCGCCTTCTCGGGGTTCCGATCCTTGCGATCATCGGGTTCCTCGCGCTTTGGGCAACGCTTGCGCCGCAGGTGCAGACTTCACTCGGGGCCGTTCCAGGGCCGGGTCAGGTATGGGAACAGGCTGTCAATCTGCATGAAGATGCGGTGCGCAAGGGCGAGAGCCGCGCGAAGTTCCAGGAGCAGGTGGCCACGCTGAACGAGCGCCGGATCGCCAATGGCCAGGAGCCGGTTCAGCGGGCCTATACCGGTGCGCCCACCTACTATCAGCAGATCGGCACATCCATCGCGACGGTCTTCTTCGGCTTTCTGATCGCGACGGTCGTCGCCGTGCCGCTCGGCATCGCAGCAGGTCTTTCGAAGACGGCAAATGCTGCGCTCAACCCGCTGATCCAAATCTTCAAGCCGGTTTCACCGCTGGCATGGCTGCCAATCGTGACGATGATCGTCTCGGCCCTCGCGGCGTCGAATGACGGCCTTCTGCCGAAAAGCTTCGTGATCTCCGCCATCACGGTCACGCTCTGCTCGCTCTGGCCTACTCTGATCAACACCGCGCTCGGTGTGAGCTCCATCGACAAGGATCTCGTCAACGTCTCCAAGGTGTTGAAGATGGGGACCTGGACCAAGATCACGAAGTTGGTCCTGCCCTCTGCCCTGCCGCTGATCTTCACGGGCCTTCGCCTGTCGCTGGGCGTGGGCTGGATGGTTCTGATCGCGGCCGAGATGCTGGCGCAGAACCCGGGCCTCGGAAAGTTCGTCTGGGATGAATTCCAGAACGGCTCCTCCTCGTCGCTCGCCAAGATCATGGTGGCCGTGCTGACCATCGGCATCATCGGCTTCCTGCTCGACCGGCTGATGTACGCGATCCAGTCGCTCTTCACCTTCACGAACCATCGGTGATCGGCATGGGCTTCCTGACACTTCAGAACGTCTCCAAAAGCTTCGGCGCCGGGACGCAGGCCACCGGCGTGCTCAAGAACGTCGACCTTGAGGTCGAAGAGGGTGAATTCCTCGTGCTGCTCGGCTTCTCGGGCACGGGGAAGACGACGCTGATCAACCTGCTGGCTGGGCTTGAAACGCCGACCAGTGGAACCGTGAGCTTCAAGGGCGCGCCTGTCACCGGCCCCGGACCGGAGCGCGGCGTCATCTTCCAGAGCTACTCCCTGATGCCGTGGCTCACCGTGAACGGAAATGTCGGGTTGGCCGTGGATACCATCTTCCCCGGCCTGTCGAAAAAAGAGCGTGCGGAGAAGGTCGACCATTTCGTTTCGATGGTGGGTCTCTCCCACGCGGCAACGCGTCGGCCGGCGGAATTGTCTGGGGGGATGCGGCAACGGGTGAACGTCGCCCGGGCTCTAGCCATGAACCCCGAGGTCCTGCTTCTCGACGAACCGCTTTCGGCTCTGGATGCGCTGACCCGCGCCAATCTCGCCGACGAGATCGAGCATATCTGGGAGGCAGATAGAAAGACCTGTGTCCTGATCACCAACGATGTGGACGAGGCCATCGTGCTTGCCGACCGCATTATCGCGCTCAACCCGAACGGCACGCTTGGCCAAGAGTTCAAGGTCTCGATCCCGCGCCCCCGTGACCGGACGGCCATGAACCACGATGAGACGTTCAAGCGTCTGCGGGCAGACGTCACCAAGTACCTCATGGATGTAGGCATCGAGGCCAAGGTCGAGGGCAGCCGTCTTCTCCCGGACGTCACACCAATCCACGGCGTGCCGGCGGCGGTCGCCGAAGCGCAAAAAGGTCTGATCGACAACCGCTTCCTGGACTTCAGCCAGTTGCACAAGGTCTATCCGACACCCAAGGGCCCGCTGACTGTGGTCGAGGATTTCGACCTCAAGATTGACCGGGGCGAGTTCATCTCGCTGATCGGGCATTCGGGCTGCGGTAAGTCCACCGTTCTGACCATGGCTGCCGGTCTCAACGAGATCTCCAAAGGCGCGATCAAGTTGGATGGGCGGCATGTGGAGGGAGCCGATCCGGAGCGTGCGGTCGTCTTCCAGTCGCCCTCTCTGTTCCCGTGGCTGACCGCGAAGGAGAACGTCGCAGTGGGTGTCGACCGGGTCTATCCGCGGGCCAGCACGGCCGAGCGGCAGGATGTGGTCGAATACTACCTGGAACGGGTGGGTCTTGCGGACGCCATGGACAAGCCCGCCGTCGATCTCTCCAACGGGATGAAGCAGAGGGTCGGAATCGCCCGGGCCTTTGCGCTCAGCCCCAAGCTCCTTCTACTCGATGAACCCTTCGGAATGCTCGACAGCCTGACCCGCTGGGAGCTTCAGGAAGTGCTGATGGAGGTGTGGAGCCGCACCAAGGTCACCGCGATCTGCGTGACCCACGATGTGGACGAAGCGATCCTTCTGGCCGACCGAGTGGTGATGATGACCAACGGTCCGCAGGCGACCATCGGCAAGATCACTAATGTCGATCTGCCGCGACCCCGGACACGGAAGGCTCTGCTGGAGCACCCGGATTACTACGATTACCGGCAGGAAGTCCTCGATTTCCTTGAGGAATATGAGCACGGCGCGAAGCCGAAACCCAAGCCCACGGCCATAGCAGCAGAGTGAGGGAGATGAAGAAACTCGTTATCATCGGCGCGGGCATGGCCGCTGGTCGGCTGGTCGAACAGGTGTCCGAAGCGGGCGGTTGGGAGATCACCCTCTTCAACGCGGAACCGCGCGGCACCTACAACCGCATCATGCTCTCCCCGGTTCTGTCGGGCGAGAAGACTTATGAAGAGATCGTCACCCACGACGACGCCTTCTACGAGGCACATGGCGTCACCTGCCGCTTTGGCGAACGTGTGAACGCGATTGACCGCGCCGCACGGACCGTCACCGGAGAGCACGGCACCGTCGCCTACGACAAGCTCGTCATCGCGACCGGCTCGAACCCCTTCATCATCCCGCTTCCGGGCCACGACCTCGACGGCGTCATCGCCTATCGCGACCTGGAAGACACCGAACGGATGATGGCCCTGGGCCATGATACGAAAGCGGTTGTGATCGGAGGTGGGCTTCTGGGCCTGGAAGCGGCCGCCGGGATGCATGCGCGCGGCGTCGACGTGACCGTCGTGCATCTGATGGGCCACCTGATGGAACGTCAGCTGGACGAAGCGGCCGGGTATCTCCTGCGGAAGGAACTGGTAAGCCGCGGGATCAACGTCCTCGTCTCCACCAATTCCCAGGAAATCGTGGGTCAGGACGGTCATGTCACGGCGCTGCGCCTTGATAATGGGACAGAGATTCCCTGCGACCTTCTGGTCATGGCCGTGGGCATCCGGCCGAATGTCGCGCTGGCCGCAGAGGCCGGTCTCGCCACCGGACGCGGTATCCATGTGGACGACCAGATGGTCACGAGCGATGCAGACATCCTCGCCATCGGGGAATGCATCGAACATGACGGACAGGTCTTCGGCCTGGTTGCGCCGCTCTACGATCAGGCCAAGGTCGCAGCCCAGACCATCGCAGGAACCGAAGCGGCTTTCGTCAACCGCGAGACGGCGACAAAGCTCAAGGTTACCGGATGCGATCTCTTCTCGGCAGGCGACTTCGCCGAAGGCGAGGACCGCGAGGACATCGTCCTCCGGGATCCGGGACGTGGCATCTACAAGCGCTTAGTCCTGCAGGACAATTGCGTCATCGGCGCGGTCATGTACGGGGACACGACAGACGGGTCCTGGTTCCACGGTCTAATCAAGGACAAGACCGACGTCTCGGAGATGCGCGAAACGCTGATCTTCGGACCGGCCTACCAGGGGGGGGCCGCGCTGGACCCTATGGCGGCCGTTGCAGCCTTACCGGCTGACGCAGAAATCTGCGGCTGCAACGGCATATGCAAAGGTCAGATCGTCGAGGCCATCGAAGGAGGCGCGGGGTCTCTTGACGACGTGCGCGCCCAGACCAAAGCGTCTGGGTCATGCGGGACGTGTACGGGGCTGGTGGAGCAACTGCTGGCGGTGACCCTGGGGGACGAGTTCGAACTGCCGACGGCGAAGCCGATGTGCGGTTGCACGGATTTGACCCATGAGGATGTCCGCCGCCTCATCAAGTCGCGCGAGCTCAAGTCGCAGCCCGCGGTCTGGCAGGAGCTTGGCTGGAATACGCCCAATGGCTGCCATGTCTGCAGACCGGCGGTGAACTACTACCTGCTCGCGGATTGGCCGGTGGAATACCAAGACGACCCGCAATCGCGTTTCGTCAACGAGCGCAAGCATGCCAACATCCAGAAAGACGGCACCTTCTCGGTCGTGCCGCGCATGTGGGGCGGGATCACCACGGCAGACGAGTTGCGAGCCATCGCGGACGCCGCGGACAAGTTCGATGTGCCGACGGTAAAGGTGACCGGCGGTCAGCGGATCGACCTGCTCGGCGTGAAGGGCGAAGACTTGCCCGCGATGTGGGCCGATCTCAACCGCGCGGGCCTCGTTTCGGGACATGCCTACGCCAAGGGCCTTCGTACGGTGAAGACCTGCGTGGGGACGGATCATTGTCGCTTCGGAACCCAGGATTCGACCGGCTTGGGCGTGAAGCTCGAAAAGCGGCTCTGGGGCTCTTGGACGCCGCACAAGGTGAAGATGGCGGTCTCCGGCTGTCCCAGAAACTGTGCTGAAGCGACCTGCAAGGATGTCGGCATCGTCTGCGTGGACAGCGGCTATGAGATCGGTGTCGGCGGTGCCGCGGGCATGGACGTCAAAGAGACCCAGCCCCTGGTCAAGGTTGCCACCGAGGAAGAGGCGATGGAGTGGACCGTCGCTTTCGTCCAACTCTACCGCGAGAACGCCAAGTATCTCGACCGGCCCTATAGGTGGATCGCCAAGGTCGGGCTGGACTGGGTGCAGGAGCGCCTTGGCGACCCGGCCGAACGGTCCCGCCTCGTGGCGGCTTTCGATCTGAGCCAATCGATCTACCAGAAGGACCCCTGGGCTGAACATGCGCGCGATGAGGCGGCTCAGAGGTTTCAGCCCCTCGCCGATCTGACGCTGGAGGCCGCGGAATGAGCTGGATCGATGTGGGCGCGCTGGACGACATCCCGCTTCGTGGGGCCCGGAAGGTAAAGACGCGTCAGGGATGCATCGCGGTGTTTCGCACCGCAGGCGATACCGTCTTCGCTACCAGTAATACCTGCCCACACAAGGGCGGGCCGCTTGCCGAAGGCATCGTCCACGACCGCAAGGTCACCTGCCCCCTTCACAACTGGGTCTTCGATTTGGAAACCGGAGAGGCACAGGGCGCCGACGACGGAAGGATCGAGACGTTCCCGGCAAGGGTGGAAGATGGGCGCGTTCTGATCGACGCTGACATCCTGGGACAGCGGGCTGCCTGATGGACGGGGGCGGCACATCGGAGATCCGATCCACCTGCCCCTATTGCGGTGTCGGCTGTGGCGTGAAGCTGCAGGCCAAGATGGCTGGTGGCCTGTTGGTGACAGGCGATCCGGACCATCCGGCAAATAGAGGTCGCCTATGCTCCAAGGGTTTAGCTTTGGGCGAAACGCTCAGCTTGGATCAGCGCCTGCTGACACCCCAAGTCGATGGCCAGGACGCCACATGGGACGACGCACTGGCCCTCGTCGCGCGCCGCTTCTCCGAGACGATTGCCGCCCACGGTCCCGACAGCGCGGCCTTCTACGTTTCAGGGCAGTTGCTGACCGAAGACTATTACGTCGCCAACAAACTAATGAAGGGCTTCATAGGGTCGGCGAACATCGACACGAACTCGCGTCTCTGCATGGCCTCGACGGTTGCCGGACATAAACGGGCCTTCGGCAGCGATACGGTTCCCGGTACCTATGAAGACTTAGAGGAGGCCGATCTTGTCGTGCTCGTTGGCTCCAACCTCGCCTGGTGTCATCCGGTTCTCTATCAGCGCCTTGTGGCTGCACGCGCTGCGCGCGGAACCAAGGTCGTCGTCATCGATCCGCGCCGGACCGCAACATGTGACATCGCAGACCTGCATCTGAAGCTAGCCGCTGGCAGCGACGTTGCGCTCTTCAACGGTCTACTCGCTCACCTGCACGACGTCGGGGCGATTGACCGGGACTTCGTGGCCCAGCACACCAGCGGCTTCGAAGATGCTTTGACGGCCGCCGCCGCAGACGGGCTATATGTCACCGGCCTGGAAGACCACGACATCGAGGAATTCTTTCGCCTTTTCGCGGCGACCGAGCGTACGGTCACGGTGTTCAGCCAAGGCGTGAACCAATCGACATCCGGCACGGACAAGGTCAACGCCATCCTGAACTGCCATCTTGCCACGGGCCGCATTGGCAGGCCGGGCATGGGGCCGTTCAGCGTCACCGGGCAGCCGAACGCCATGGGCGGGCGCGAGACCGGGGGGCTGGCCAACATGCTGGCGGCGCATCTCGATCTCGAACGTGCCGAACACCGCGCCGCTGTGCAGGATTTCTGGGCCGCCCCACGCCTGGCGACACAGCCTGGTCTGAAAGCCGTCGACATGTTCCGTGCGGTGGGCGATAGGCGCATCAAGGCGCTCTGGATCGCCTGCACAAACCCGGCTGTGTCTATGCCCGATGCCGATGCTGTTCGTGCCGCCATCGGCGGCTGTGACTTCGTCGTCGTCTCTGACATCACCGGTCAAACGGATACCGCAAGACTAGCGGACGTGCTTCTTCCGGCGACCGGCTGGAGCGAGAAGGACGGCACCGTCACCAATTCCGACCGCACCATAAGCCGCCAGCGGGCCGCTCGACCCGCACCGGGTAGCGCGCGGCACGATTGGGCTATCTTCGCGGAAGTCGGAAGACGGATGGGCTGGCAGGCTGCGTTCGACTACCGAACCCCGGCAGAGATCTTCCGCGAACACGCCGCACTGTCTGGCATCGCTGGCCGCCTCGGGCGGGATTTCGACATCTCGGCGCTCGCCGATATCTCCGACACGGATTTCGATGAACTGGCCCCGATAAGATGGCCCGTGACGGCAGTAAAACGTGGTGGCCGGTTCTTCGGTGATGGCCAGTTCTTCACGGACGACGGGCGCGCGCGATTCCTGTCGGTTCGTCACAAAGCTCCGGCAATGGCGCCATCGACGGAGTTTCCGTACAGACTGAACACGGGACGCATCCGCGACCAATGGCATACGATGACGCGAACCGGACTCACCGCCCGATTGTCGCGACACCTGGCTGAGCCCTTCCTTCAGATCCACCCGGACGATGCCAGCACCCTCAACCTCGCGCCCGCGGATCTTGCACGCGTCACGAACGCGCACGGAGACGCGATCCTCCGTGTCCTGATCAGCCCCGATACCATGCGCGGAATGCCATTTGCCCCCATGCACTGGACGGGCGAAACCGCACCCAGTGCACGAATAGATACCCTGGTCGCACCGGCAATCGACCCCATGTCGGGTCAGCCTGAAAGCAAAGCATCGACGGTGGCGATCGAACGCTTTCAAGCGCGCTGGTACGCCTTTGCCGTCTCGGCGCACAAGCCCCAGCCTGACGTCGCGTACTGGGCGCGCACGCGCACAGAAACCGGATGGCGGATGGAGCTGGCCAACGACATCGCCTGTAAGGACTGGGTGCGTTTCGGAAAGAGCCTGTTCGCCCTGAACGCCGAGCCGCAGATATTCTCCGATCCCGTCGGCGGCCTCACCCGCCTCGCCTTCGTTGCGGAAGACGGAACGCTTGCCGCCGCGTTGTTCGTGGGACGTAGCCCCGTCTCTGTGGCACGCGACCATGTTGCGGGGCTGATCGGAAAACCCGCCTCGGACGTCTTGGCGTCGCGCCCGGGCTCTGGCGTCCCGGACCCCGGCCCAATCGTCTGCGCCTGCATGGGCGTCGGCGCGAACACACTTCTGGCGACAGCAAATGAACAAGGCGCCGATCTCGACCGCGTCTGCAGCGCGACCGGCGCGGGCGTGACTTGCGGTTCCTGTCGCCCTGAGATCGCCAATCTGATCAGCCGCTTCGCCCTGCGCGCGGCGGCCGAATGAGAAAGGATAGCCGATGAAATCCTTCCCGATGTTCATCCGCATGACCGGACGCCGCGTGGTCATCGCAGGCGGAGGCGAGCAGGCCGCCCAGAAAGCGCGATTGATCCTCAAGACCGATGCGCAGATCGTGTTGGCGGCGCCGGAGCTCGACGTGGAACTTCGCGGCCTCGTCGCAGAGGGCCGCGCGGCCCACCATGAAGGCCCGATTGGTCCCGAGACGTTCCGCGACAGCGCCCTCACCTTCATTGCAACCGGCTGCGCCGGTGCGGATGCGGCACTACACGCATTGGCCAAGGCGGGCGGCGCCACTGTGAACGTCGTCGACCGCCCGGAACTTTGCGATGCGACCACGCCATCGCTTGTGGACCGCGATCCCGTCGTGGTGGCGATCGGCACGGAGGGCACGGCACCCGTCCTAGGGCGGGTTTTGAAGACACAGATCGAAACGCTCCTCCCGCGCCGGATCGGCGCCCTCGCTGCGCTGGCCGGTCGGCTTCGTGGTGCCGTGGCAGAAAACCTACCGCAGACAGGCCGCCGCGCCTTCTGGGCTTGGGTTTTCGGTGGCGCCCCGGCCCAGCTCCACAAGACCGGGGCTGAAGGTGAGGCAGCCGAAATCATCAAAAGGGCGATTGATGACCGACAAGTGCCCGATGGCGCCGGGGATGGACATATTGCCCTGGTCGGGGCCGGACCTGGCGCGCGCGACCTGCTGACGCTTCGCGCCGTGGAGCGGCTTCAGGAAGCCGACATCATCTTCTACGACCGCCTCGTCGACCCGGACGTCCTGGAAACGGCCCGCCGCGATGCAGAACGCGTCTTCGTCGGCAAAGAGGTCGGCGCCTGTGCCTGGCCGCAAGACAGGATTTGTGCGCTGATCGTCGCGGAGGCCCGAAAGGGGCGGCGTGTCGTGCGTTTGAAATCCGGGGATCCATCGGTCTTCGGACGCGCAACCGAGGAGTTGGCGGCCGCAAGGGAGGCCGGGCTTCCGGTGGAGATCGTGCCCGGCATCACCGCAGCAAGTGCAGCAGCCGCAAGCATGGGGCGAAGCCTGACGGAACGGGGCGAGACCGACACACTGGTCCTGACCACCGGCACGTGCCAAGCGGACGATGGAGAGGCGGCCTGGTCCGGATGCTGGCGGCCGGGGACGACACTTGTTGTCTATATGGGCGTCAGGGCGGCGGGTCGTCTTGCGGCAAGGTTGATCGCGCAGGGGGCGCCGACGGACACACGGGTCGATCTGGCCTGCGATGTATCGACCGACAAGGAACGGATGATCACAACGACAATCCACAACATGGAACAGGCGCTTGCACATCATGGGGTAACGGGCAGCACATTGATCATGGTGCGTGCGCCGAAATCCGCCGCGACACAGGTTTCTGTAGCCGCCTAAGCTCCCGCGGAACGCCCCGGGGGCGGGCCGCTTACCGAGCGCGTCCGAGGTTCCGCTGCCGGACATCCGTCTCCGTGATATCGCCGATTTGATCACAGGACAGATTTACGGACCGGTAACGCATGGTGATCCAACCTGTCCCGAACCTTTCGGGAGGACACCCATGTCATTCGCGTCGTTTCTCAGACCGGTACTGATGTCTCTGTGCCTTCTGACCGCACCCGCCCATGGCCGCGACAGAACGGCCATACTTGTCTTCGCAAGCTATCCGGGCTGGGACATTTTGGATCAGATCCGCGTGCCGCAGGTCACGATGCAGAAGGTCGACAGCCAAGCCGAGGCTATTGCAGCCTACCGGTCTGGCGCGGCCGACATGATTGCGATTTCTCACGTCGATCTGCTTGCGCTGATGGCGGATGACGCTCCATCTTCGGAAGCCGTCATTCTCTTCCCCACAAGCTTCTCGAACGGCGCCGACTTTATCGTTGGACCCAGCGGGGCGGATGCGACGAACTTGGCAGGACAACGGGTCGGCGTCCCAAGGGTAACTGTATCCCACTACCTGATGATGCGCGAACTCGACACTTTCTCCCACGAGAATGAGCGCCCGCCCGTAATGGTCGACCTGGACCCCGCCGAGATCCCGAAAGCCCTGAAGGAGGGGCGTATTGATGTGGCGGTGATGCGGGCGCCGGCCGGAATGGACTTATTGGATTTGCCGAATATGCAGCGGATCTTCGACAGTCACGCCATTGAGCGCGACATCGTCGATCTCGTGGTCATGCGGCGGGATCGCTATCTCAAGGAAACCGAAGTCGCGGAAGCGCTGTCTCGCGCCTGGTTCGATACGGTGGAAAACCAGGGGACCAGCACGGATGACGGCATCTCCCGGCATATGATTGAGACGGCCGAGGGCGCGGCGAGAATGATGCAGACCGGAGAGTTCATGTTCGCAATGCTGCGCGCCATGGATTTCGTAAAGGTCCAGCATCGGGCCTTGGATGACACGACGTCCCTCAATCCCTTTGCCGTGCGCTTCTGGAGCGGTGCCACGATCGGTGATCCGCAACATGTCCAGATCGAGGTTCGGTTCGACCATCTCGGCGAAGGCGCGCGCTGAGCCCACCGGGTTCAACGCTCGCCGAAGGCGCCCTGGAAGGGCCGGAGAACGGGCGCCGCGATGAATTCGAGGACACTGCGGGAACCGGTGATCACGGAGGCCTGGACCTCCATGCCGGCCTTGACCGGGTAGACAATGTTGTCCGGCCCGACCAGTTCTTCCTTTAGAACCACCCGGACGCGGAAGAAGGTTTCGCGATGTTCGTTTTCGGTGGAGGTCGCCGAGATCTGCGCAACCTCTCCCGCGATGGTCCCGAAGCGCTTGGCGCTGTAGGTGGTCACGCGAATCTCCACACGGTCGCCGACGTCCACGTGACCGATATCGCGCGGCTTCAACCGAAGCTCTGCCACCAATTGCTCCCCGGTTGGCAGGATCTCTGCCACGATGCCGCCGGGCTCGATCACCTCGCCTGTCGCGTTCAGATAGAGGCTTTGAACGACGCCACCGACCGATGTGTTGATCCACAGGCGATCTCGACGCAATTGGTTGTCGATGATTGCACGCTGAATGAGCGCCAGCTCCTCGGAACTGGCTTCGATGTCTCCTAGAAGGGTATCCCGTGTCCCGGCATAGAGCTCCTGAAGGGCATTGATCGCGTCGCTGCGATCGGCCTCGGCATCGCGGCGGGTGGCCGTTGCCCGCAGATACGCCGCCTCGACATCGTTTCGACGCCCGTCGGCAGTCACTTGGTCCCGCCGCGAGACCAGACCGGACTCGGCCAGTCGACTAAGCCGCATCGACTCCTGGGCCTCGATCCGTTGTCGCTCCTCAACATTTGCGATGGCTTGGTCGGCCGCAGCGATGCGATCGTCCAGCGCCAGGATCCGGTCGCTCAGGCGCCGACGGGTTGCCTCATAGGCCTGCAATTGCGCATCTGCCCGCGCATCGGTCCGAACGATACTCGCCGGTGCGTTGGGGCTGAAGCCCATGGCGAAGAGGATCTGCCGGTTGCGTTCAAGGGCGCGCTGAACGACGTCCTCTCGCACGCGCAGATTCTCGTATTCGGCATCGACGTCCGTATCGGCAAGGCGCACCAAAGAAGCGCCCAAATCGACCATCTCGCCTTCGCGCACCAGGATCGTATCGACGACGCCGCCGTCGATATGTTCGACGCGGCGCAGGGCTCCGGTGGGCTGTATGCTTCCACTTGCGAAGGCGACCTCTGGTAGCTCGGCAAGCTGCGCCCAGACCAGACCGAGAAGGGCCAAGGCGGTAATGGCGCGGATCGTATGGCGTACCGTCTTCGGCGGCCTGCGCGCAAGAAGAGGGTCTGGCGTCCGGGTCATGGGCGTTTCCTCAGGTGAGAAGAGCGATCGCGCGATCCCGTCCGCGGCGTCCGCGATCGTTCGAAACGATGCGGCCGCGATCGAGCACAAGCGTTCGATCGGCGAGTGCGAGATCCTCTGGATCGTTGGAGATAAGCAGGACCGCACCGAACTTCGCGCGGTCGCGGATCGCCTCCCTGATCCGCGTTCCCGCAGCGGCGCAAAGACCGTCCGTCGGTTGGTCAAAGATATGGATCGGCCCAGGTCGCAGAAACGTCATCGCAAGCGAAAGCCTTTGGCGCAGACCGTCACCGAGCCGTGGGGCCCCGATGCTATCGGCTTCCGTGTCGAGACCCTGAGGGAGAGCGCGGACCTCGGTGGCAGCCCCGGCCTCTTCGAGCGCCCGCCAGAAGTCGGGTTCATCGGCCAAAGGCGCCGCGAAGCGAAGGTTCTGACGGATCGTGCCGGGAAAGACTTGCGGCGTCTGCGGGCAATAGGCGAGCCCCGACCGGACGTCGTCCAACGGCAATTGCCGGATCATCCGTCCGGCCATCAGGATCCGTCCCGCCGAGGGCCAATGCAGCCCGGCGGCGAGCTCAGCCAGACAGGTTTTTCCGGACATGGTCCGCCCAGCTACCGCCACGATCTGCCCCGCGGGAACCTCGAAACTCACGCCGAGGACGGCGGGCATGGTCGTGTCGGGGAACCGTAACGTGACCTGATCGAATTGCAGGGGCGGGCCGACCTCGCAGGGTGGCGCGGCCGTCACACCGCGATACCGTTCCTCAGGCATGGCAAAAAGCGCTTCGATCACGCGGATACTCTCGAGCACGGAGACGGCTTGCTGACTTGCGGTCGTCAAGACCTGAACCGGCATGAGAAAACGCCAGATGAGGATCATCACGGCAATCAGCGCGCCCATCTGCAACTCACCCTGCACCGCCAATCGTGTCGCATAGTAACTGGCGGAAAGGCCGGAAACGATGAGGAGCGCCTGCACGGCCAAACCCGCTGATTGTCGCAACGCCTGGGCCCGCATGCCCGCATCTAGGGTCGCTTGCAGGCTCTTCTCCAAGCGCGCTTGGGTCTTTTCCGACAGGCCATGGCGGCGGATTTCGGACTGCCGCTCCACCGCTTCTTCTGCCTGACGGCGATAAGTGTCTTGCAGGTCGGACAACTCGCTATCGCGGGCCCGCAAGAACGGCGAAAGAACGGCCAACGCCAGAAGGCTCACGATCGCACAGGCGAGCACGATCCAGCCGACGCCAGGCGCGATGATGAACAGAGCGGCTCCGAAGACGGCCAAGAAGGGAAGATCGAAGACCGCTTGTGTCAGAGGGCCCGACAGGGCGTCCCGGATCCCCTCGAAGCGGCGCAGCCGGGTCTGCTGCCGATAGGCATCCGACCGGGAAAGCGCCGCCAAAGGAAGAGCCAGCGTCTTGCGCACCAGCGATAGCCCCATTCTGTCTTCGAAATCCGCGACGAGATGGACGATCGCCTCGCGGCGAATATTGCGTAGCGCGAACTCAACCGCGTAGGCCAAACCAAGTCCCAAGCCGAGCATGGCGATCGCATCTACGGAGCGGGATGGCATGGCGGTGTCGTAGACGGTCATCACGAATAGCGGGGTCGCGAGACCGAGAACGTTGATAACGCAGGAAATCAACGCCATGGGCCAGAGTTGCGGAGCGATTGCTCGGAGGGTCGCCACCATCGACTCAGCTTCATTGGCCTTATCCGGCGTGCTGGACGCATGGGCGATATCGATCAGGCTGAGTGGGCCGTCCGGCACGCCGATCCACCTGGCATCGGCAGAGGGGCGGTCCACCACCTGCAGGCCAAGATCGGGGTCTGCCCTGACCACAAGGTACAATCCGCCGGCGCCATCGACGAGAAGCGTCGGAGCGGTTCCGGCAAGAACGTCGTCAGGCGTCACCGGCACGATCTCATGCGGTATTCTTAGCCTGTTGAGCGCGTTAGCCAGGTCCGCCGCGCCGACCGTTGCCGAATCCGTCCGGATGACCGCCAACACGTTAGAGAGAGAGGGAAACCAACCGCCGGCATCGAGGATAGTCCGCAGATGCTCAGCCGTTGCCAGGATCGAGAGGCCGCGCGATGAGGGAGGTGCGGGAATTGCCGTCATGACGCTTTACGGCCGTCTTCTGGGCCATCCATGGCGCTGAGCCAAAGCATGTCGGCGTCGTCCAGCCGTTCCTCATGGGTGGGATATGTCAATTGCGGAGGGGCACCATCGACGAACTCGACATGCAAGTCGCTTCGCTCGACCAATTCCGGTTCGGCATTGGCGACGATGACGGTCGCGATGCCCTTGGTCATCACCAGATGATCACACATCAAGCGACGGGATGAAGGGTCGAGACCAGCACCAGGCGTGTCCAGGAACAGAACATCCGCGTCACCGGCCAAAGCGGCGGCCAATGCGATTTTCTTTCGCAAGCCAGTACTGCCGCCGCCTCGATTGGCACCTTCATGCTGCCAATCAATGCCGTCCGGCATCATATCGATCTCGCTGTGGACATCGAGAAGACCCGAGACGAATTGTGCGTCCGCCTCACTTTGCCGAAAAAGCGTTAGGTTACTTCGCAGCGAACCCTGGAAAAAGTTCGGATTCTTCGGAACGAAAAGAACCGCCGGATCGCCTTCCACCGGCTTGACGCCTGGCCGCGGACAACGCCCGTTCACCCTTACACTCCCGGTTACAGCAGGTCTTTCCCCTGCCAAGATCCGAACGACATCCGAAGCAGTATCGCCGCAGGCGCTTCCGAGGGTGACGAGCATTCCAGGACGTATGGACACGTCCAGCTGTTCTCCGGCCGCCGCGGCGCCCTCTACCCATGTCAAACCCCTGGCTTCGACGGCCACACCCTTATCCCCGAAGGCAAGACCTGGTTGAGGTGCGTCCGCGACCGACAAGAAACCATCGATCGTGCGCGCCGCCTCCCGCGCTTGCATCACCTCACCTTCGGCAAGAAACCCCTGGGCAAATGGCTGAACGGATCGGCCAGCCAGCATGATGCAGGCGGCCAGATTGGCCAGATCGGTCGCGCCGGCGATCACCAGATATCCACCGAACAACGACAACAGACCCGTGGTGATCTGTCCTGCCATGGCCGAGGTCGCAAACGCGATGTCAGAGACCCGAGCCAAAGTGCATTGCGCCGCGGATGCCCGCTCCTGCAATCCGTCATAGCGTGTCAGAAGCCGACTTTCACCGCTAAGCAGCTTCACGGATCTCGCACGGTTGAGGATGTCGCGCAGGAGCGATGTACGCGCCACGCCATTGTCTTGATGCAACGCAATCGCATGTCGAAAGGTCGGCGCGACAAGCCGTGAGGTCAGCCAAATCGCGGCAATGGTGGCAATAGGGACAAAGACGAGCACACCGCCAAGAACGACCACGACGCCCAGATAGACGACCGAGAATGCCAGATCGATTTTCTGGAGCTTCACTTGCCCTGACATCAGGATGCGCAGCCTTGGTGGCGCCTGAAGCCCTTCTAAAAGCCGATCATGACCCAGACGGCGCAACTCGATGAGATCGCCTTCGAAAAGGCGATCAAGCAGCCGCCGAGAGAGCGCATGCTCACCCAGACATCCATGGGCGAGAACGATCCGCCCCCGAAGACCTTTCAGAAGCGTATCGCAAGCCACAACCACCAGCATGATCAGAAACAGCGCGTCCAGCGTCGGCAGGCTCTCATTCGGGATGACGCGATCGAAGATCTGTAGCATCGCAATCGGGATCGCCAGTCCGAGAACGTTGACGAGCAACGACGCCAGGAAGGCGTCGGAATCTAGGTCGGATTTTTCGTATCCGCCACATGCGGAAGCAAAATTGGTCATACGTCGTCCCAGCTCTCGTCGCAGCGCGTGGGCTGTCTGACCGGACCCTAGGTCCCGAGACTTAACGATTGGCAAACTCGTCAGCGGCAAATGGTTTTGCCGCGGGCGGAAAACCTGGGCCGCCCTGCGAAAGGACTGAGCGATGACCGAACAGCACTCCGCCGACCGTGAGCAGGACGACAATGCCGAACTCGAAGCCGCGATCAGTGCTGCCGAAAGCGTTCAGGACACCGTATCCGATGAAGCGGCCGGTGGCGGGATTACCGGACAGACACCCGATGACGGCTCGGTGTCCGAAAGCCAGCGGCAGGCCATGCTCCATTCGGGCACAGCCGAATATTACGAGATCGACGATGCCGCCTACATCGAAGAACTGCGCGATGCCGACGCGGCGGATGCGATCGACCGAAGCTTCACGGGCGCCCGGCGCCGCGAGGAAACGGAAGCCCGCTCCACCGCCGACACCGACCCGGTCGTCGCATCGAGCGCGGAAGACGCAAGAGACACCGAAACAAGGTCAGGGTCCGATGGCGATCGTGACGTCGACATTGGCTTGGAACGTGTATCGCCGCAAAGGGTCGACATTTCGGATGGTTCCGAAAGGACAGATAGTCCGGGGCCGGACGGACAGGCCATCCTCAACCAACCTGATCGGACACGCACCGCATCTTCGGATGATCCAGAAGATGGCACCGCCGATACCGAGGACAAGCCCGATACCATTCCGGGCACGACCGTCACGCCAACGGCACCTGCGGACCCGATCCAGACGGATGAACTTACGGCGTCGGACGACGATAACAGCGCGGGCGTCGCGACAACCGGTCCGTTGGGACCCGATCCGACGGAGCCGGTAACCGACGATCAGGCCTCACTCGACGGCGTCGCCGGAACCGGTGACAGCATATCTACCGGAGATGAAGTATCCACACCGCCAACGGATCCAGGAGAAGAAGTATCCACGCCGCCAACGGACATTTCTGCGGAAGAGACACCCGGCGAGGAACAAGAACCGGACGTGCCAGACGAGCCAAACACCGGTCCGACGCCAAGTGACCCCACGCCCACGAACGAGGCGCCCGAGGGGCTGGGCTTCACCGCCACAGCCGTCGCCGAGAACCAGGCCGGGGCCAGTGTCGGCACCGTCACCGCCACCGATCCCGAGGGCGGCGCCCTCACCTGGAGCGTCGACGATGCCCGCTTCGAAGTG
>JBCCSY010000016.1:0-93809 GCA_039199335.1 Pseudomonadota bacterium | reverse complement strand
GCGCGCGAGACGACGACGATGCTGTCCGGGCCGGGTGTCAGGAACATCAACGCATGCACTCCGATCATCACGAGCACCAAGCCCCAGTCCATGTCCGCGCTCCACATGCCGTTCAGCGATACGGCGACCGTAGATCACCGAAGGCCATCGGAGAACCGCTTCGTTTGGGTCTAGCCGAAAAGAACGAATATCTTTGCCGATCGCGGCGAAAGTCCGTCCAGCTCCGCGCACCCGACATCGGCGCCTGAAGCACACCCCACTTTTCGAAGGTCTGGCTGACGCTGAAGTTAAGCGCTCATTTTCGGATGGAAACGTCGGCCATGGACGCGCCTGTTCCGGACGTCCTCCTCGTCGCGCGCGCCGATGCCGGTTCTCCTCGCAAGACATCGACGCCCGGCCCGGCGATGCCGGCGACCAGGTCCCCATGGCCGCCATGGCGAACAGGGACGCATAGGCCCGTCAGCGGCGCCACGGCGCGCTTGAAGCCGGCCCCCGGCACCCCCATAACCCCGCCATGGAAACCGCTGCCACGATCGGCTGGGGCGCCCTTTGGGGCATCGCCGCCGCCATTCTCTTCCTCTTGATGATGTCCGCCTTCTTCTCGGGCTCCGAGACGGCGCTGACGGCCGCCTCGCGCGCCAAGCTGCGCTCCAAGGCCGACAAGGGCGACAATGCCGCCGCGCGCGCCCTGAAGGTGACCGAGGATAACGAGCGGCTGATCGGCTCGGTCCTCCTGGGCAACAACATCGTCAACATCCTCGCCGCTTCCCTGGCCACGGCGCTTTTCACGGCGCTTTTCGGCGAGGGGGGCGTGGCCGTGGCGACGCTGGTGATGACGGCGCTGGTGCTGGTCTTCGCCGAAGTGCTGCCCAAGACCTACGCGATCTCCAACCCCGAGACGGCGGCGGCCCGCGTGGCCCCCGCCATCGCCATCGTCGTGCGCCTTTTCGCGCCCATTGTCGGCGCCGTTCGGGCCTTCGTGCGGTTCATCCTGCGTCTCTTCGGCGTCGATATCGACCCCGACAGCAACATCATGTCCGCCCATGAGGAAATCGTGGGCGCCATCACGCTGGGCCATACCGAAGGCGGGGTCGAGAAAGAGGATCGCGACCGCCTTTTGGGGGCCCTGGACCTGGGCGAGCGAACGGTGGAAGAGATCATGCTCCACCGCTCCAATATCGAGATGGTGGATGTCAGCACCAAGCCAGAAGCCATTCTGGATCAATGCCTTGCCAGCCGCTACACCCGCCTGCCCGTCTTCCGGGACGAGCCCGAGAACATCATCGGCGTCGTCCACGCGAAGGAGCTTTTGCGCGCCATCGACGCCCTGGTGCGCGGCTCCGGTGGCGATCTGGCGAAACTGGCGGATTTCGACATCACCGAGGTGATGATGGCGCCCTATTTCATCCCCGAGACGACGACGCTCGATGACCAGATGCGGCAATTCCTGCGCCGCCATACCCATTTCGCGCTGGTGGTGGACGAATACGGCGCCCTGCAGGGCCTGATCACGCTGGAAGACATCCTCGAAGAGATCGTGGGTGAGATCACGGATGAATACGATCAGCCGGAAGCCCCTGTTCTGGAATCGGAATCCGACGGCTCCTACCTGATCGACGGCGCCATGACGATCCGGGATCTGAACCGGGCGGCCGAATGGAACCTGCCGGATGAAGAAGCCAATACCATCGCGGGCCTCGTGATCCACGAAGCCCAGACGATCCCGACGCGGGGACAGGTCTTCAGCTTCCACGGATTTCGCTTCGAGGTGGCAGAGCGGCAAGCCAACCGGATCACGCAGCTCCGCATCCGCCCGCTTTCTTAAGAACAGGTCGCAAGCCCCTGACGAGGAACAATATCTTCGAAGCGCACGATCCGCATGCGGCGCGTGACCCGGTGCTCTCGCTCGCGCGGGGTCAGGGACAGGCCGGCCAAGAACACCCCCGGTGGACAGCGCCTTGACGCTGCGTTAACCACCGCATGACCTGCCCCGATGCCGGAGCTTCCATGATCGTTCCGATGCGTTTGATCGCGCTTCTGCTGGGTCTGGCCCTGGCCATCATCCCGCCCGGCCGCGCCCTTGCCCAAACCAACGCCCGCGCGACCGATCCAGGCCCGCCCGATGCGGCCACGCTCTCGGCCCTGCTGACGCAGTTCGATGTGCCGGGCATGGCCGTGACCACCCTCGAAGGCTGCGCGGTGGGAAAGACGCTGGCAGTGGGCAAGGCGATCCGCGATCCGGCCACCCCGGTCGTCCCAGAGACCGCGTTCGAGGCCGCCTCCCTCGCTAAGCCGGTCTTCGCCTATCTGGTCCTGCAACTGGTTGATGCGGGCCGGATCGACCTGGACCGCCCCCTCGCCCAGACCCTGTCCTATCCACGCATCACCGATCAGGCCGCCTACGGGCGGATCACGCCCCGCATTGTGCTGACCCACCGCACGGGCCTGCCGAACTGGGCGCCCGATCGCGCCGGACCGCTCGATTTCGACGCCCCGCCGGGACATGCCTACACCTATTCCGGCGAGGGGTTCGAATTGCTGCGCGCCCATGTGGAGGCCGTGACCGGGCAATCGCTGGATGCCCTGTTCCGGGACCGGCTGGGCGCGGCCATGCCCCATTCCGCCTTTGCGGCGCCCCTGCCCGACGGCGCGCGCCCCTCCCGCGGCCATGGCGCGGGCCAAATCCGCGACCTCAGCTTCCGGGGCGGCGCGGCGGGCGGCCTGATCACGACGGCCCCGGACTACGCCGCCTTTCTCAGCCTGATGTGCCGGGGCGAAGGCCTGTCGGATGCGATGCTGACCGCCATGCTGGACCCGCAATCCCCGGCCCCGCAGGACGGATTTCCGGCGCCCGTCTCTTGGGGGTTGGGCTGGGCGATCATGGCCCAGGGCGATGACACCGTCGTCACCCATGGCGGCAATAACGGCGAATATCGCAGCCTCGCGGGCTATATGCCCGCCACCGGCGACGGGCTGGTCGTGCTGACCAACGGCACCAATGGCGCGGCGCTGATCCAGGCGCTCATGGCCGGGATCGGGGGATAAGGCGTCCGGTCGACCATCGGCGCGCCTCGCAGCAGGCCGCCCCAAAGGCGCCGCCCGGTCCGGATGGGACGGCAGCACGCCAGGGCGCTTGTCCTCCCGCGCGATCTGTGGGTTCCTGTCCAGATCACCGCCAAAGGAGCCCACGGCATGATCGACCCTTCGGTCCTGATAACCTACGCCGCGATCGTCCTCGGCTTCGTCTTCATCCCCGGCCCCGCGACCTTGCTGACGGTTGCGCGGGCAACCACCTCCGGAACGAAAGTCGGGATCGCGACCGGGGCGGGCATCACGGCGGGCGACATTCTCCACACGATCATGGCCGTCATCGGCATCTCGGCCATCATCGCCGCCTCCGCCACCCTCTTCACCATCGTCAAATATCTGGGCGCGGCCTATCTGGTCTATCTCGGCCTGAAGGCGATCTTCGAGAAAGCCACGGCCGATCTGGGTCAGGGACGGGTTCCGATCACCGCGCCGCAAGCGTTTCGGCAGGCGATCCTGGCCGAGGTTCTGAACCCGAAGACCGCGCTGTTCTTCCTGGCCTTCCTTCCGCAATTCGTTGACCCGGAGCGGGGCTTCGTCATTGCGCAACTCACCATCCTGGGCGTCGTCTTCGCGCTGATCGGCTTCCTCAGCACGATCGTCTATTCGCTGGCTGCGGGCGGGCTCGGCGGCCTCCTGCGGCGCAATCCGACGATTCTCAAATGGCAGGGCAAGGTCGTCGGCAGCCTCTACTGCGCCCTTGGCATCCGCCTGGCCCTGCAGGAGCGTTAGGCGACCGCGCCCGCCATCTCACCCCGGACGCGGGGCCGTGGGGGCGCTGATATCCAGGATCGTGCCGTCGGGATCGCGCAGGATCATGCGGCGCTGGCCATAGGGCATGTCTTCCGGCGGCGCGACGATGTCGGCCCCCATCGTCTGGGCCTGGGCATGAACCGCGTCGCAATCCGCCACCACGAAGGTCACCATGACGCCACCGGGCGCCCCGCGCGCGGCGTCGGGCACGATGGCATGGTCGCGTTGCAGCAACCCATATTCCAGGCCGGGCATGTCGGAATGGGTCAGGATGACGAACCAGTCCGATGTGAAATGCCGCGTCATGCCCAGCAGCGCGCCATAGAAATCCGCCGCGGCGGCGGGATCGGCGGTCAGAATGTTGGTGATGACCCGGTCCATGCCGTCCCTCCCTCACACCGGCACATGGCAAACCGCGCGGCACGTCATGTCAACCGGCGCCCCCGCCATGGCTCCGAAAACCGCCGAAGGTCAGGAAAACCTGACTGTCCGATACCGGGGCCGCGCGGTTAGACTTGCCTTACGTCCCGCGCCTCCCCGCGGGGCCGGCACGAGGCCCCGCTATCCTTGATTGGTTCCCCATGGATGGCGGGGCCGCCCCGTGCGCCGTCCCGGCTCACTCCGCGGCGGTCTCCTCTCTTTCCCTCTCCTGCCAAAGCGGCAGCGCCGTGGCCCCCGGCAGATGGGCCGCCGTCGGATGGACCGCCTCCGATGCGTCCAGACCTCGTGGCCGCGCCCGGCGGGCCAGGAAGACCGGCCCGAAGCCGCGCCATGTCCCCACCGACGGCCCATGGGCATCGGCGGGGAAGCGCGTGGCCCAATCCGGCGGCAGCGCCAACCCGGCCGAGGCCAGCCGATCCAGCATCCAGTTGAGCGGCACATTCGCCAGCGGCCGCGCCCGGTGAAACCCGCTGAGCTGTCCGCCCAGATCCCCGTGGGAGCCGCGGAACCACACCTGCTCCACGCTATCCGTCCGATGTCCATGGGTGCGCCAGCGGTCCAGCGCATAGGCGCGGCGGGTCTCGTGCAGCGCCATGGCGTGGAACCCCCGCTTCACGCTGCGCCCCAGCCGGTGGGACCGAAAGGCATGGACCTCAGGGAACAGACGCCACAGCACGGGCCAGCGGATGCCCACCGCCTGCACCGTATCGAAGACACCCATGGCCGCGATCTCCACCCGGTCGTGGCAGAGCCGGGCCTGAAAGCTGCGGGCCGCCGGATGGGTCGGGTCGTCGCGATAATGGTTATAGGCCACCTGAACGCGCGCCTCGCTCACCTCATCGGCCCGCAACAGACCCACCCGGTCGATCAGACCGCCCAGCGCGCGCACCGCATAGGCCCCCCGGGAATAGCCGATCAGATAGATGCGGTCGCCCGGCGCATAGCGCTTGGCGAGAAAGGCATAGGCGCGGCGGATCTGGTGGTTAATGCCCACGCCCGCCATCACCTCGGTCACGTTGCGCCAGCCGCGCCAGGCAATGCCCGGCTCGTAGTAGAGGCAATCGTGCCCCTCCGCTTCCAGCATCTTCCAGATCAGCCCGACCGATGTCTCATAGCCCGGCTCCAGCGAACTGAGCGTGCCGTCGATCAGGACCACGTGGTCCCGCCCCGGCGCGGGCGCGGGGCGGATCTGGGGCCCGGCCGCCCGCCGCCGCAGCCGGGAGAGGAGCTTACTCAGCCGCAATGGCGCTGTCGGCCTCCTGCAAAAGGGCCCAGACGCGGGACGGCGTGAAAGGCATGTCCACGTTGCGCAGGCCCAGCGGCCAAAGCGCGTCCAGCGCGGCATTGCCCACCGCCGCCATGGCGCCCACGGTCCCGGCCTCGCCGCAGCCCTTCATGCCCAGCACATTGGTCGTCGACGGCACGGGCTCCGAATAGAAGGCGATCATGGGCATCTGCAGCGCACGGGGCATCCCGTAATCCATGAACGACGCCGTCAGAAGCTGGCCGTCCTCATCGTAGACCACATGCTCGCTGACGGCCTGACCGATGCCTTGGGCCACCCCGCCATGGACCTGCCCCTCAGCCAGCATCGGGTTCATCAGGTTGCCGAAATCGTCCACGACCGTGTATTTCACCACGTCCAGTTGGCCGGTGGCGCGGTCGATCTCCACCTCACACAGGTGACAGCCATTGGGGTAGGACCGGCCCGGCAAGGTGGCCTTCTCGCGCGTCTTCAAAAGATCGGTGCGCCCCGCCGCCCGCGCGGCCTCGGCGGCCTCCATCAGGGTCATGACGCGGTTGGTGGCCCGCGCGGTGAACTGGCCGTCCTCGAAACTGGCCTCGTCCACCTCCAGCGCCTCTGCCACGAAGGGCGTGAACTTCTCGATCACCTTCTCGGCGGTGGCCCGGTTCGCCGATCCCTGCGTGGTCACGGATCGGGAACCGCCGGTCCCGCCGCCTTCCGCGATCAGGTCGCTGTCGCCCTGGATCACGTCGATCACCTCCGGATCGAGGCCCAGATCGGTGGCCAGGAACTGCCGGTAGACCGTCTCATGCCCCTGCCCGTTCGTTTGGGTGCCGACATAAAGCTTCACGCGCCCATCCTCGGCAAACTCAATCTCCGCATGTTCCGACGGATCGCCCAGAATGGATTCGATGTAATAGCAGGCCCCCAGCCCCCGCAGCTTGCCCTGCGCCTCGCTCTCGGACCGGCGCGCTTCGAAGCCGGCGATGTCGGCCTCGACCACCGCGCGGTCCAGGACGCGCGGAAAATCCCCCACATCGTAGGTCTCGCCCATGGCCTGCGCATAGGGGAACTGATCGGGCTGGATGAAACTGCGGCGCCGCAACTCGAACCGATCCACGCCCAGCTCCTTGGCGGCGTAATCCATGGCCCGCTCCAGCAGATAGATCGCCTCGGGCCGCCCGGCCCCGCGATAGGCATCCACTTGCGTGGTGTTGGTATAAATGCCGGTCGAGCGCATGTAGCAGGCCTGCACGTCATAGACCCCCGGCATCACTCGGCTGAAAAGGTCGGACTGGATGTGCAGGGCGAAGCCGGAATTATAGGCGCCCATATTGGCCACGTTGGTCGCCCGATAGGCCACCAGCTTGAGGTTCTCGTCAAAGCCCAGATCGGCGGTGCAGATCAGATCGCGGCCCGCATTGTCCGACAACATCGCTTCTGATCGGTCGGACATCCAGCGCACCGGCCGACCCAGCATGCGGGCCGCATGGGCCACCAGGAAGGTTTCGGGATAGGACATGGCCTTCATGCCGAAGCCGCCACCCACATCCGGGTTGGTGACGCGGATCGCCGCCTCGTCGAGTTTCAGAACCCGTGCCAGGGCGGATTTCGTGCTCCAGACCCCCTGCCCGTTCACGCAGACATGCAGGCGGTCGTCCTGCATCTCCGCCCAAGCGCCACGCGGCTCCAGCGAGGCGCAGATGATCCGGTTGTCGTCCACCGTCAGGGTGACGCGCCGATGGGCCGATTGCAGCGCCGCTTCGGTCGCGTCCGCGTCGCCCTTCTCCCAGTCATAGGCCACGTTGTCCGGGGCCTCTGCATGGACATTGGCCCCTCCGGCGGCGACATCCGTCTTCACCGGCAATTCGTCGATCTCCGGCCAGATCGACTCGGCCGCGTCGCGCGCCTGGGCCAGCGTTTCGGCCACGACCATCGCGATCCCCTCGCCCACGAAGCGGACCCGGCCATTGGCCAGGAGCGGACGGTTCGGCATGGCCGCCTTGCTGCCGTCACGGTTCGTCGCGGGCGCGCTGGCAAGGTGGTTGTTGACGCCCGACGCCTCCAGACGGTCGGAGGTGAGAACCATATGCACACCGGGCATCCCCTCCGCTTCGGAGATGTCGAGGCCCGTGATCTCGCCATGCGCGACGTTGGATCGCAGCATATAGGCGTGCAGCGCACCCGCCGGCGGGCGGTCATCCACATAGGCGCCACCGCCCGTCAGCAGGCGCGGATCCTCCGCACGGCGGTTGGACTGGCTGAGGCCGAACTTTTCCATTGCGGGCACCTTCGGAAATCTGGGTCGGAGCGGACCTTAGCGGGCCGCGGTCCCGTGTCCAGCGCTGCCGCCTGCGACAAGATCGGGAGGGGTGTCGAGCGCGGGCGCGATCAGGGCACGAATGGCCGCCGCCCGCGTCGCCTTATCCAGCGACGCCAAGTGGTCCATCTTGCCCGAGGCCAACAAATCCGCCGCACCATGGGTCACTGCCCAGACGGCATAGGCATGGGCCAGCCCGAGCGCCGAGAATTCAAGCGGCCTGCCGTTCATCTCCGCCACCAGCCCGGCCAATCGCAGGAAGGCCCCGTCGCTGGCCTCCTTCAGCGCAGCATCCTCGAAATCCGGCCGCCCCGAGGAAAAGCACAGCCGGAAAAGCGCCGTATGCCGCGCCGCGAACTCCGCATAGGCAAGCCCGTAGGCCAAGGCCCGGCCACGCGGATCGTCCTCCCCAAGCGCCGCCGCCTCGGCCTCGCCCATCCGCACGAGCCGTTCGAAACCAAGGGCGGCCAGCGCCGTCAGCAGGCCGCGGACATCGCCGAAATGGTGGGCGGGCGCGGCATGGCTGACCCCCGCCCGTTTCGCCACCTTGCGAAGCGAGAACCCTTCGATCCCGGTCGCGTCCAGCTCCTGCTCGGCGGCCATCAGCAGCGCGGCGCGCAGATCGCCGTGGTGATAGGATTTCGACCCGTCCATGCGTCCAGATACCGCCTGATCTAGACGCTGTCAAAATCTTTCTTGACACTGTCAGGATTTCGCGCATCCTCGGTCTTGTCACTGTCAAGACCGGAGACGCCGCCATGACCCCAGACCTGCTCTTTGCCATCGCGTCTCCGCTGGCCCTGGCGGGTTGGGCGACCCTCACGGTCGCACCGCTGGCGCCGCGCTGGCTGCTCCCGCTGGGCGGCATCGCGATCCCCCTGGCACTCTGCCTGCTCTACGCCCTTGGTGCCGCCCTCTGGCTGCCCGGCGCGCCCGGCGGGTTCGACAGCCTGCCCAACGTCATGCGCCTCTTCACCGATCCAGGCGCGACCACTGCGGGTTGGGTCCACTTCCTCGCCTTCGATCTGCTGATCGGCGGCTGGATCACGCGCGATGCCCGCGCCCGCCGCGTGCCCCATCTGGCCATCCTGCCCTGCCTCTACCTGACGCTCATGGTCGGCCCCGTGGGCCTGCTCGCCTACCTCGCCCTGCGCGCCGCCACGGCGGCGATCCGCGCCCGCCTGCTCCGGAAGGAAACCCCCGCATGACCGATGCCACCATGATCCCGACACCCCCATCCCGCCTGCTGCGCGACGCCCCGCTCCTGACCCGAACCGGCGCGGTCCTGGCCCTGCTCGCCATCGTGCTGGCCCTCGCGACACTCACCGACCCCCGCGTGATCGACGGGGAGCCGATCTTCCTCAAACCCCTGAAATTCGCTGTCGCCCTCTCGGCCTACACGCTGACCCTGGCCTGGGCCGCCCGCTTCCTGCCGTCCCGCATCCGGACCGCGCGCTGGATGCGGCCCTATCTGCGCATCGTGGTGGCCTGCATCGCGGCCGAACAGGCCTGGATCACCGGCGCGGCCATCCTGGGCCTTCGATCCCACTACAACGAGGCACAGCCGCTGATGATGGCGCTCTACCCAATCATGGGCGTGGCGGCGACCCTGCTGACCTCCGCCACGCTGGTCTTCGGCTGGCACATCCTGCGCCACGGCTGGGGCGAGGTAGAGCGCGCGGTGGGCTGGTCCTTCCTGGCGACCTTCGCCCTGACGATCCCGATCGCCTATTCCCTGACCGGATCGCCCGTGACCGGATCCGGCCTGCCGCCCTTCGGCTGGACCCTGCAGCCGGGCGACCTGCGGCCCGCGCATTTCATGGCGACCCATGCCATGCAGATCGTGCCGCTGGCCGCGCTCGCGCTGAGCCAGCTGCGGCCCCTGCCCTTCGGCACCGGCGCGGTCCTGACGGCGGGATGGGCGGCCCTGACGCTTTCCGCCGCGGTTTACGGGCTCGGCTGGCTCTGAGCGGCCTTCCCCCCGCGCCGCCCTTCCGCTACCTCCGCCCCAAGTGACGGAGACGGCGATGGACAAGACATTCGACGCGGGCGCGGCCGAGGCCCGCATCAGCAAGGCGTGGATCGAGGGCGGCTATTTCAAGGCCGGGGCCAATGCGTCCCGGGCCGAGACCTTCTCCATCGTCATCCCGCCGCCCAACGTGACCGGCGCGCTCCATATGGGGCACGCCTTCAACAACACCTTGCAGGACATCCTGACCCGGTGGCACCGGATGCGCGGCTTCGACACGCTCTGGCAGCCGGGCACCGACCATGCGGGGATCGCCACCCAGATGGTAGTCGAGCGGGAGCTGGCCAAGACCAACCGCCGCCGCACCGACATGGACCGGGACGAATTCATCGACCTGGTCTGGCAGCAGAAATCCAAATCGCGCGGCAACATCATCGGCCAGTTGCAGCGCCTCGGCGCCTCCTGCGACTGGTCGCGCGAAGCCTTCACCATGGGCGGCGCGCCCGGCGACCCGGAGCCGACCCAACAGAACTTCCACGACGCCGTCATCAAGGTCTTCGTGGAAATGTACGAGGCCGGGCTGATCTATCGCGGCAAGCGGCTGGTGAACTGGGATCCGCAGTTCGAGACGGCGATCTCCGACCTGGAGGTCGAGAATATCGAGACGCCGGGCCATATGTGGCACTTCAAATACCCGTTGGCCGGCGGCGCGACCTACGACTACGTCGAGAAAGACGAGGACGGGAACGTCCTCTTCACCGAGACGCGCGACTACATCTCCATCGCCACGACGCGGCCCGAGACGATGCTGGGCGACGGCGCCGTCGCCGTCCACCCGTCGGATGCGCGCTATGCACCCATCGTGGGCCAGCTTTGCGAAATACCCGTGGGGCCCAAGGAACATCGCCGCCTGATCCCGATCATCACCGACGAATACCCGGACCCCGATTTCGGCTCCGGCGCGGTCAAGATCACCGGCGCCCATGATTTCAACGACTACGCCGTCGCCAAACGCGGCAGCATCCCGCTCTACCGGCTGATGGACACGAAGGCCGCCATGCGCGCCGACGGCGCGCCCTATGCCGAGGCGGCGGCCATCGCCATGGAGGTCGCGCAGGGGCAACGCGAGTTGACCGAGGCCGAAGCCGACGCCGTCAACCTCGTCCCAGACGACCTGCGGGGCTTGGACCGGTTCGAGGCGCGCAAGTTGGTCGTCGAGCAGATCACATCCGAGGGCCTGGCCGTCATGGTCCCGGCCACCGACCCACGCCTGGGCGCACCATCGAAGAAGGCCAAACCCGCCCCGGCCCTCGAGCCGGGGCCTCCGTCTCAATCGGGCGGCTCCAATGCCAATCCGGGCGCATCGTCGCCGGAGGCCCCGGGTCAAGCCCGGGGCGCGGATGCCCCCCTCGCCCCCGAGGAAGGCGCCGACACTTTACGCACCGACGAAGACGCCCTCGTCCCGCTGGTCGAACCCAAACCGATTATGCAGCCCCATGGCGACCGCTCGAAGGTCGTCATCGAGCCCATGCTGACCGATCAATGGTTCGTCGACACCGACAAGATCGTCGGCCCCGCCATCGGGGCGGTCGAGGACGGCACCGTCCGCATCCTCCCCGAGGCGGACAAAAAGGTCTATTTCCACTGGCTTCGGAATATCGAGCCTTGGTGTATTTCGAGGCAGTTGTGGTGGGGGCACCGGATCCCGGTTTGGTTTGGACCAGAAGTTATCGACGGAAAAGATCCACTCACCGATGGCATCAGCGCATTTGGACGCTTGGATGGTAAACAGTTCTGCGCCGTTACCGAAGAAGAAGCCGTTGCTGCGGCACATGAATACTACGGTGGCGCAATCCAGATCGAAGCAAGAACTGATCGGCAGATCGTGGGAGATATCGAAGGTGAACGCGACCTGATATTTCCGAGTTGGGGTGCAGGTGGATATGGCAGCGACACAAGTGTCCTCAGCATTACTATTGCCCGCGACCCCGACGTCCTCGACACCTGGTTCTCGTCCGGCCTCTGGCCGCTCGGCACCCTCGGCTGGCCCGAACAGACGGAAGAACTCCAGAAGTACTTCCCCACCTCCGTCCTAATCACCGGGTTCGACATCCTGTTCTTCTGGGTCGCGCGGATGATGATGATGCAGACCTCGGTCTTGCCGTCCTCTCTGCCCCTTGAAGCGCGAATTCCTTTCAAAGACGTGTACGTCCACGCCCTCGTCCGCGACGAGACGGGCAAGAAGATGTCCAAGAGCTTGGGCAACGTCCTCGACCCGCTGGAGCTAATCGACGAATACGGCGCAGATGCCGTGCGCTTCACGCTGGCCTCCATGGCGGCCATGGGGCGCGATCTGAAGCTCTCGACCAGCCGGATCGCGGGCTATCGGAACTTCGGCACGAAGCTCTGGAACGCCGTCCGCTTCGCGGAGATGAACGGCGTGACGTTCCGTACAAAACGGGAAACCGGCCCGGAAAATGTACCCCAAAATGTGAAGATCACCATAAACCGCTGGATCCTCGGCGAAACCGCGCGGACGCGGGAAGAGGTCGACGCCGCGCTCTCCGCCTACCGTTTCGATGACGCCGCCAGCGCGCTCTATCGCTTCGTCTGGAACGTGGTTTGCGACTGGTACGTGGAATTCTCCAAGCCGCTTCTGCAGCAGGGCGACGCCGAGACCCAGGCCGTCATGGGATGGGTGTTGCAGCACTGCCTGACGCTGCTGCACCCCTTCATGCCCTTTATTACCGAGGAATTATGGGCAGTTACGGGTCATGACGGCATGCTCGTCCACGGCACCTGGCCCGAAGCGTTGGGCGAAGAGGTCGTGGACCGGGCGGCCGAGGCAGAGATACGCTGGGTCATCGCCTTCGTGGAGGCCGTGCGCTCCGCCCGCAAGCAGATGAACGTGCCCGACGGCGCGGTTGTGCCCATGATTGCAGTAGCTTGGGACGAAACGGCCCGCGCCGCCTACGCCGCCAACGCCCCGATGATCGAACGTCTGACGCGGACCGAAACGCCGCAGGACGGCCCGGATCCGGACGGCGCCATCGCCGTCGCGGTGCAGGGCGCGCGCTTCGCGATGCCGCTGGACGGGATCATCGACGTGGCCAAGGAACGCGCGCGGCTGGAAAAGCAGGCAGGCAAATTAGGCAAAGAGATCAAGGGTCTAGAGGGGCGCGTGAACAACCCGAAATTCCTCGAAAGCGCCCCGGCAGAGGTCGTGGCCGAGACCCGCGCAAACCTCGCCGCCCGGCAGGAAGAGGCCGCCGTGATCCAGGCCGCGCTCGACAGTCTGGCCCGCATCGCGTGACGGGGTCTTGCGGCTGAACCTTCTGATCGTGGGCCAAAGGGGCCGCCTGATGTACGAGGCGGCCCTCTTCGCCGCGAGCCTGCGCCATGCCGACCCGAACTTCGATGGCCGCCTGATCGTCGCAGAACCGCAACCAGGCGATCTCTGGCCCGGCGATCCGCGCATCCCCGACGGGCCGGTGCGGGAATTGCTGGTGGAGCTGGGCGCCGAGATCGCCCCTTTCGAAAGCCGCTATTTCGGGGCTGACTACCCGAATGGCAACAAGATCGAGGGGTTAGCGGCATTGCCCGCAGGGGAGCCCTTCGTGTTCTTCGACACCGACACCGCCATTCTGGCCCCGTTGTCCGAGATCGCATTGGACCCCGCGCAGCCCGCGGCCTCCATGAAGCGGGAGAATACCTGGCCGACGATCGAGCTTTACGGTCCGGACCATACGGAAATCTGGGGCGCGCTCTATGCGCGGATGGGGTTGGAGTTGGCCGGAAGCCTAGATGAAGATTGGCCTGCAAGCCATTGGAAAAGATATCTATACTTCAATGCAGGCTGGTTCTTCGGGGCCGATCCGGCGGCATTCCACGACGCCTTCCTTAAGGCGGCTTTGATGATCCGTGACGATCCCCCGGATGCGCTTGTCTGCCAGCAAATCTATCCCTGGCTAGACCAGATCGCCCTGCCCCTTGCGATCCACGCATTGGGCGGTGGGCGACCGGGTGACCGGGGCGGGATTGCCACGGATGTGCTGGATGGAAGCCACAGCGTGCATTGGCGCGTCATGCCGCTTTTCTATGCAACCGCTTCGGATCCTGCGGTCGCAACCGTCGAAGCGGCTGCAGCGCCCAATCGGATCAAGAAAGTCTTGAAGGAATACGAGCCCTTTCGACGCTTTCTCTACCAGAACCGAGGCGCCAAGGCCCGCGCGCTGTTCGACCGAGACACCTTGCCTAGACGAGAGCAGGCGATCCGTAATCGCTTGCGCCGCGAAGGTCTGTGGATGCGTTAGAAATTCGACAGGCTGGCGCGGGCAGCGGCCGCAAAACGGTCCATCAAGACAAGGTCCCACATCGCCGCCAGGTCGCCGTCGGGGGGCGCGGCATGGGTCAGGTCGAGGCGACATCCGTCGGGGACAGCCGTGAAAGCCACGGTCAGACGGGTGGGACCGTCCGTGCCGAGGGTCCAGTTCATCTCAAGCCATTCGCCCGGGATCGCGCGGGTCACCGTGCCCCAAAGACCGTGCTGCCCGTCATGGCGGATCTCGCGCAGTTCGCCCCCCTCCACGGGTTCGAAAACGACGCCTTGCGGCAGCGCCCCTTCCTCAGCCGAGAGCGATACCTGAGAGACGGGCCACCAAAGCGGCAGGTCTTCGCAAAACATCTGCCAGGCTTCGGCCGCTGTCAGGCGCAGATCGAGGCGGCGGCGAAGGCCATGTGCACTGCCGGGGGTTGCGCAAGGACGCTCGGACAGATCGCCCAACCAGGCGACCAGATCCGCGGCGCCACCGGGCGCCAGTGCATAGATGTTGCGCGTCCCCTGACGGTCCATCGTTACCAGACCGGCCTCAAGCATGACCTTGAGATGCTGGGACACGGCGGGGCGGGAGACGGGCAGCGGCTCCGCGATGCGCGCCACCGGCTTTCCGCCATCACGGAGACGGTCGAGGATCGCCCGGCGGGTTGGGTCGGCCAGGGCGGTAAGAATTGCATCGTAAGCCATCCATAACCGCTGGCACGCCCCTTCGAGGCACGCAACGTTGACGTAGGGGGCGGCGGGACCATCGGCGGGCGGTCGCGGCTCGGGCGGGAAAGCATAGGCGGAGCCTCGCCTTTCGGCTGATCGGCCAGCCCGCCTTGAAGCCCGCGGATGGCGACCATAGTGTCTGCCGGCGATGCCCCCGCGACCGGCGCGGCGGGCCGGAAAGGGGCAGACGAAATGCAGGATCCAGTTAACCATTTTCAGAACAACCTTGTCCCCATGGTCGTGGAGCAGACCAGCCGGGGTGAACGGGCCTATGACATCTTTTCGCGGCTGCTCAAGGAACGGATCGTCTTCGTGAACGGACCGGTCCATAGCGGCATGAGCCAACTCGTCGTGGCGCAGCTTCTGCACCTTGAGGCCGACAACCCGACGAAAGAGATCAGTATGTATGTGAATTCGCCCGGCGGCGAGGTCACGGCCGGCATGTCGATCTACGACACGATGCAATATATCCGCCCCGCCGTCTCCACGCTGGTCTGCGGCATGGCGGCCTCCATGGGCTCCGTCATCGCCGTGGGCGGTGAGAAGGGGATGCGTTTTGCGCTGCCCAATTCCGAGATCATGATCCACCAGCCGTCCGGCGGCATGCAGGGCGTGGCGGAGGATATACTGATTTCCGCGCGCCACATCGAGAAGACCCGCGAGCGACTTTACCAAGTCTACATGAAACACACGGGTCAGGATTACGAAACGGTGCAGAAGGCCCTTGACCGGGACAAGTGGATGACCCCGCAAGAAGCCAAGGATTGGGGCCATATCGACGAGATCGTGGAAAACCGCAGCGAGGTGCCGGGCGAGGATTCGGACGACAAGTCCTGATTTTTTCCTTCGGAGTGATAGACTTATCCTGAGACTTGGACGCGGGCCGCTCCTACGGGCCGCGTCTGTCAGGCTGATGCAAAGGCGCAACGGCCGGTTTGCGGGTCGGTAGGATGCTCACGGTTTTTGGCATTGTAGCCCCGGAGCGAAGACCCTAGGCTGCGCCAACGGCAAACGGAACGGATCCGGACGGGCCTTGAGACCCGCCGGACGTACGCCGAGGGGCAGGCGTCCAGGCCAGGAAGGGGCGACGATGGCGAACCAACAATCGGGCGACGGGAAGAACACCCTCTATTGCAGCTTTTGCGGCAAGTCCCAGCACGAGGTCCGCAAGCTGATCGCGGGCCCGACGGTGTTCATCTGCGATGAATGCGTCGAACTGTGCATGGACATCATCCGCGAGGAGACCAAGGCGGCCGGGCTGAAATCCGCCGATGGCACGCCGACGCCGCGCGAGATCTGCCAGGTGCTGGACGATTACGTGATCGGCCAGGAACACGCCAAGCGCGTCCTTTCCGTGGCGGTACACAACCACTACAAGCGTTTGGACCACAGCTCGAAAACCGATATCGAGTTGGCCAAGTCCAACATCCTGCTGATCGGGCCCACCGGGTGCGGTAAGACGCTTCTCGCCCAAACGCTCGCCCGGATCCTGGACGTGCCCTTCACAATGGCGGATGCGACCACGCTGACGGAGGCCGGCTATGTGGGCGAGGATGTAGAGAACATCATTCTCAAGCTGCTGCAGGCCAGCGAATACAACGTGGAACGGGCACAGCGCGGCATCGTCTATATCGACGAGGTCGACAAGATCACCCGCAAGTCGGACAACCCATCGATCACCCGCGACGTGTCGGGCGAAGGCGTGCAGCAGGCGCTTCTGAAGATCATGGAGGGGACCGTTGCTTCCGTCCCGCCGCAGGGTGGGCGCAAGCATCCGCAGCAGGAATTTTTGCAGGTGGATACGACGAACATCTTGTTCGTCTGTGGCGGGGCCTTTGCCGGTCTCGACAAGATCATCGCCCAGCGGGGCAAGGGATCCAGCATGGGCTTCGGCGCCGACGTGAAGGCACCCGAGGAGCAGACCGTCGGCGAAGCCTTCAAGGAGCTGGAGCCCGAGGATCTGCTGAAGTTTGGCCTGATCCCGGAATTCGTCGGCCGCCTGCCCGTCATCGCGACGCTGACCGATCTGGACCAGGATGCCCTGGTCGTGATCCTCACGGAGCCGAAGAACGCCCTGGTCAAGCAGTATCAGCGCCTGTTCGAGTTGGAGGGCACCAAGCTGACCTTCACCGACGACGCGCTGCAGGCGATCGCCAAACGCGCCATCGAGCGGAAGACCGGCGCCCGCGGCCTGCGCTCGATCATGGAAGACATCCTGCTCGATACGATGTTCGACCTGCCGGGGATGGACACGGTCGAGGAAGTCGTCGTCAACGAGGAGGCGGTGCGACGCGAGGTGAAGCCGCTTTTGATCCATTCGGACAAGTCGGAAGAAGAGGCCAGCGCGGGCTGATCTTAAGACTTTGCGAGATGCGAGGCCCGGCCGATCTGGCCGGGCCTTTCTTTTTCCGCTCTGGAACAGGATGATGCGGCCGCCTTATTTCCGCCGCAATTCCGATGGCTGGACTTGTTTCCGCCACATTTCCGCCGCAATCGGAACAATTCGAGCGACAATGCTTTTGGTTAACGCGCTGATATTCGGCTATTTCCTCTGCACAGACGTGTAGATGAGGAAAGGCCATGTTCTGCGACGCCCCCATTTCGATGAACACAATTGCAGAAGTGTTCGATCATTCGAAAGACTGCGTGAAACTCTTGAGCGCCGAGGGTCGGCTGCTTTGGATGAATGCCGGCGGGCTGACCGCCATGGAGCTGGATGATTTCGCATCGGTGAAGGACGCAGATTGGTCATCCTTCTGGCCGACGGAAAGCCAGGACCTGGTCCGCAGAAGCTATGACAACCGCCCGGCCGCGCCGACGCATTTCACCGCGTTTTGTCCGACCGCCCTCGGATCGAAGCGCTGGTGGGATGTGAGCGTGGTCCCGCTGGACGATTTCGACGGTTCCCTCTTCGGGTTTCTCGCCACGTCTCGGGACGTAACGGAACGGGTCGTCCGCTCTCGGTCCCGGGAGGCTTTGCTGCAAGAGATGCGGCACCGACAGGGGAACACGCTCAGCCTCGCTTCCACTCTGATGGTCCTCCATTCCCGCGATCGACCGGAGGTGAGCGCCTTCGTGGAAGAGATGAGCGGTCGTCTGGCCGCCTTGGGACGCGCGCAATCGGTGGTCGGCAATCAAGAGACAGATGCGGATGTCGACATCGACCTGCTCAACCTTCTGGAAGTCCTGGTGCGCCCATTGGTTGGCCCGGATTGCGAACTGAACCTGGACATCGAACCGGGCACGTATCTGGATGCGGACAACCTGGACGCGGTCGGCATGGTCCTGTCGGAACTGGCCGTGAATTCGGCCAAGCATGGCGCGTTCAATCACGGTGGGCGCCTGGCTCTGAGCGTGTCCTACACCAATGACGGCGTTGAGTTCACATGGCAGGAACGTTGCGACAGGGCGGTGGCCCAAACCCGGCGCGAGGGAGGCCAAGGCCAAACCCTGATGCACCGGATCGCCACCATTCATGATGGCACCTTCGAGGTCGAATGGCGCCCGCGCGGTCAGTTGGCACGGCTGACGTTGTCACATCGTGCGAATGAAGGCGACGTGACGGGCCCAGCCGTCTCATCCGATCACGGCGGAATTATCCACGCCGCCTAGCGTTGGGGACACCCCTGCCCCGGCATGACAAGCCGCGGCTGGGCGGGACGGATGGCAGCCCTATCTATCGTCGATGAACGTTTCACCCCCTCTGCATAGAAACGGCGTGATCCCACACCTGCTGATCGCAACCCACATCGGATGGGGGCGGGCATGAAAGACCTGCCCGAGGATGCTGACGACGCGCAAAGCGCCGAGATCGCCTTCCCACCGCACCGCGCCGCGGCCCTGGAGAGGCTCCGGGATTTTTTGCCCCATGCCGGTCGTGACTATGCAAACATGCGCAATCACGACCTTCCGGGCCATCCCCATGTTTCCGGTCTCAGCCCCTATCTGCGCCATCGCGCGCTGACGGAGGCGGAGGTTGCGGGGGCGGTTCTGGAACGCTTCGCGCCCTCTACCGCCGAGAAATTTTTGCAGGAAGTCTGCTGGCGCACCTACTGGAAAGGATGGCTGGAAAGGCGCCCGTCGGTCTGGACGCAATACCTCACCGACCTGGGTGCCGCACAAAACCGGCTCGCGACGGAAAGCGGTCTTCGGGCGGAATGGGAGGCCGCCTGCGAAGGCCGTACCGGCATTGCGCCCTTTGACCACTGGGCCGAGGAACTGAGCGCGACGGGATACCTGCATAACCACGCCAGGATGTGGTTTGCCTCGATCTGGATTCATACGCTGCGGCTGCCCTGGGTGTTGGGCGCGGACTTTTTCCTCCGACATCTGCTCGATGGGGACCCGGCTTCGAACACCCTGGGATGGCGGTGGGTGGCGGGGCTGCATACGCGCGGCAAGACCTACCAGGCCCGCGCTTCCAATATTGGAAAATATACGGGCGGCCGTTTCGACACACGCGAACTGGGCCATCAGCTCGCCTCCCATGCCGAGCCGCTCGACGCACCCGCGCCCCCAAGTCCAGCCGATATGCCGGAGGATGGTGTCTGGGGCCGCAATAAGCGCACGGCCCTGCTGCTGACCGAGGACGATCTGCATCCCGACTTTTTGTTCGCCCGCGGCTTCGAACCGGACGGGGCGGCGATCCTCGTGGCGCCGGCGGGACGCTCCCCCCTTTCGGTCGCCAAACAGGTCAAGGCGTTCACACATGCGCTGGCGGAGGATGCCGCCGCGCGCATTTCAGAGCGATGCCCCTGCGCCGAGGTCACGGACGACCCCGAGGCCATCGCCACCTGGATCCGGACCGCCGGGTTCGAGCAGGTCGTCACCCCCTACGCGCCGGTGGGTCCGGCTCGAACGCAGCTCGACCGGTTGGCGGGCGATCTCGACATTCCGGTGATCCGGCCGATCCGCGCCTGGGACCAGGCTGCGTGGCCCTACGCCACGGCCGGCTTCTTCAAGTTGAAATCGAAGATACCGGGGATCCTGTCGACCATCGCGCAAGATACAGGGGCTTGAGGCAGCGGAGTCTATACAGACCGTTCACGATCCGCTAACACTTGCTCAAGGCAGGTTCGGTCAACAGAGCCGCCGAGGCATGAGCAAGGCACGGGGCATCAGGACAGTGCGACAGGCGAGCATCGGCGCGAAGGCGCCCGTTTTCTACATTCGGACATTCGGCGTTTTGGCGGCAACGGCTCTCTTGGCCGGATGCCAGGCATCGGATCTGTTCTCGGGCGCCAAGAGCAGTGGCACCGGAAGCGAGGCGACCCGCGCCGCAACGGCCGCCAGTGGTGTGCAACGGATCGACCGGGACATCGAAGCGCCAGAGGTTTACGCTGCGACGGATCAGGCGTTGTGGGACGGACGGCCATCCTTTGGCGGCGTCTGGATCGCGGCCCCGGATGTGACGAGCCCGGAGCGGGTTCTTATGCGGAACACCGAGAACGGCAAGACCGTCGTCGGTGCTCTGTTCAAGCGCGAGCGGGACAACCCTGGTCCGGTCATGCAGCTCTCATCGGAAGCAGCCGTCGCACTGGGTGTCCTGGCGGGCGCGCCCACGGAGATTGCCGTTGTGGCGTTGCGCCAGGAAGAAGCCGAGGAACCAACGGTCCCAGCGGCAGTGCTTCCCGCCGACGTCGCTCCGGTGGAGGAGGGAGAGGTGCTTCTGTCCGAAGAGGCCGCGGCGCCAGCAGCGTTGCCGGAGGTTTCTTCCACTCCGTTGGACGGTGCCGAGGCGACCGATGTACTTGCGGCAGCGACTGCCGCAGTTGAGGCGGCCGAGGCGGCACCGGCGCCGCGTGTCGAGGTTGCCGATGTGATCCCGACCGCCGCCGTGACGGCAAGCGACGTCCCGGCTCCGGCAGCACCAGCGCCTGTCCCGGCACCGGTGGTCGAAGATACCGGTCCTCTGGCGGAACCTTATATCCAGGTCGGCCTCTTCTCACTCGAAGCCAACGCGATGGAAACGGCCGGGCAATTGTCGAAAGCCGGTCTTCTCTCGACGATCCTGAGCCAGAATAGCGGCGACCAGCAGGCCTGGCGTGTGGTCGTCGGTCCAGCCGAGACGCGCGCGGATCGCGCGGCTTTCATTCGCAAGGCGTGGGATCTGGGCTTCATCGACGCCTACCCGGTCGAGGGCTGATCCCCTATATCCGGGCCAGTGATGCACACAGATCGAGGCGTGCCATGCGTTTCCCTTTGATTGCGGCGTTGTTGCTGAGCCAGGCGGCCGTGGCGCAGGAGTTTCAGACCAGCGCCGGGTCGGCCATCGTGGTCGATCATAATACCGGTCAGGTGCTTCTTGAGAAGAATGCAGACGTGCCGCTGCCGCCCGCCTCCATGTCCAAGCTGATGACGCTGAACATGGCGTTCGAAGCTTTGGAGGATGGGCGGCTAACGCTCGAGACGGAATTGCCGGTCAGCGCGGAGGCGGCCGCCTATGGCGGATCGACCATGTTCCTCGACCCGCGCGACAGGGTGTCGGTGGAAGATCTGATCCGCGGGGTCGTTGTTCTGTCCGGGAATGACGCCACGGCCGTCCTGGCCGAAGCGCTCAGCCCCGATGGGACGGAAGATGGCTTCGCGCAGCTCATGACAGATCGGGCCCGCGAATTGGGGATGGAAGACAGTGTCTTCCGCAACTCCAATGGCTGGCCGGAGCCCGGGCATGTTATGTCCATGCGCGACTTGGCGATCTTGGCTGAACGGCTCGTCACGGCCTTTCCGCAGTATTATCCGTATTTTGCTGAGACCGAGTTCGCGTTCGACGGCCGTTCCCCGTCCAATCGCTTCAATCGCAACCCGCTCCTGCGGCTTGGGATCGGCGCCGACGGTCTGAAGACCGGTCACACCCAAGAGGCCGGTTACGGTCTGGTCGGATCGGCCGCTCAAGGCGACCGGCGGGTGACATTCGTCCTGTCTGGCATGGAGACCGAAGCCGCGCGACGGGAAGAAAGCGAGCGGATCGTCAATTGGGCCTTCCGGCAATTCGCAGAGGTGGACCTGTTCGACCTGCCTGGAACGCCGCCGATCCAGGCGGAGGTCTTCATGGGCGAAAGCCCGACCGTCGGGCTTGTGCCGGAGGACGATGTTACCGTCTTGCTGCCTGTCACCGGTCGACGGCCGGTCACAGGCGAAGTTCGCTATGAGGGGCCGCTGGAGGCCCCAATCAGCGCTGGCCAACAGGTCGCCACCATGACCGTGATCCACCCCGGAATGCCGCCGCGCGAGATTGCCTTGGTCGCGGGCGAAGCTGTCGAAAGGGCCGGTCCCTTGCGCCGGGTGCAGATTGCCGGCGGCGTAGTTGCTGGCGATCTGCTGGAGCGCGTTCTGGCGCGGTTCGGTGACGAAGATGCAGCCCCTGCCGACGGCTGATGGGCGCGCCTTGTTTCGGGCCGCTCCAGACCGTCAGTCCCGCCCGAAGTAGCGGCGATAGAGTTCGTCATAGACCCCATCGGCCCGCACGGATTCCATTGCAGCCGTGAGGCGCTCTTCGATTTCCGGGTCGCCGTTTAGTGGCCCGGCAAGCCATAGAACAGCTTCGGAGATCGTCTCGCCGATGATCAGATCTTCATCGGCAAAGCCGAGGTCGCGCCAGACATAGACCGCGCGCTCCGCCGGAATGAACATCGCATCCGCGCGACCGGCTTGCACCATGCGTAGCCCGCTCTCCACCGAGGTTTCTTGGATATTGGACCAACCCAGCCTTTCAAGCCGACCGAAATAGACGCTTCTTCCGACGACAAGGCCAAGCCCCTCGGCCGTCTGCATGTCGTCCACCCTTTGGTCCCTGGAAACGAAGACTCGGTGGATCGTGATCATCGGCGCGATCCATCGGTAATGCGGGCGCCGCGCATCGGTCTGGGTAAGTGCCGCGATATAATGATCTTGTGACGCCATCGCGGTTTTCTGGGCACGGTCCCAGGGCTGGTAGGTCAGGTCGATGGACAACCCGGCGCGGGCGCCCACCTCGTCCAGCAGGTCGTGATAGAAGCCGCGCGGCGACGCCTCTGCCCCGATGGCGAGTGGCGACAGATCTGCGCTTGTCATCACCTTGATCGTTTGCGCATGGGCGCCGCCCAGCAGGAACAAGGAAAGAATGAGACTAAGGGCGAAACGGACCATCGCGGCACCTCCAACCGGGCATCGCTTGCCATCGAAAAGCTAACATGCCGTAAAGCGGTGCAGTGCATTCCCAGGCCCGGCACATAGGAACGTCGAACCGCAGGCCGGTACGTCTCGCGAAGCTGCGCCGCCAACCCTCGGATGATACAGGTGGACCATGAACAGGCAGCCCGCCATCCTTATCCTTGCCGCCGGGGCATCACGCCGGATGCGCGGTGAGGACAAGCTTCTCCGGGAGATCGACGGCACGCCGCTTCTACTTCGGGCTGCGCGCGCCGCCGCCGCGGTCTCAGATGACGTGCTTATCACCTTGCCAGCCTCGGACCGCGCGCGGCGGGCTTGGCTCGGCGATAGTCCGGCGACGCTTGTCGACGTCGTAGATATCGCTATGTCCGCGTCCATCCGTGCGGGCGTGGCGCGCTGCGATGCGGATGCTGTTCTGATCCATCTTGCCGACATGCCGGAGATCGACGCAGACGCGCTCCGGTCTCTTACGGATGCTTGGACGACATGCGACACACCGATCTTGCGCGCGACAACAGAAGATGGCCGACCGGGTCAGCCAGTCATCTTTGCACGGTCGCTTTTTCCCGCACTAATGCAGTTGGAGGGCGACACCGGCGCGCGGAACGTGATCGACGCCCATCCTGCCACCTCCGTCGCCTTGCCCGGTGAGGCGGCGACCGTCGATCTGGACACGCCGGAAGCCTGGACTGCGTGGTTGAACAACAGGACGCGGGGAAGCGCCGCAGGGCGGACCTAACGGCCGATGGCGTAGGCCTGCATCAACCGTGGCGTGGCGGCCGCGCGAAGAGTACCGTCGCGGTCTTGCATGGCAGCCGTCAGCCGCCCGATGGACCAGGGCTCCGCCACGTGGACGATATGACCACGGCTGCGAAGCTCCTCCGCGACCTCCGGTGCGAAGCCCGGCTCCAACATCATCTCGCCTGGCTGCGCGCCCCGGGGATAGAAGCTGCTTTGGAAATGCAACGAGTGAAAGAGCGGCGCATCGATCGCCTCCTGAAGGCCGAGGCCATGGTGGACAAAGCGCAGGAACCAGATCAGTTGCCATTGGTCCTGTTGATCACCGCCTGGCGTGCCAAATACCATGCGCCGACCATCGCGGTGCTGCGCAAGCGATGGCGTGAGCGTCGTTCGCGGTCGACGTCCGGGCGCGAGGGAGGATGGCAGCCCCTCCTCAAGCCAGAACATCTGTGCGCGCGAATTCAAGGGAAAGCCAAGACCGGGGATGACCGGGTTTGACTGGAGCCACCCGCCAGACGGCGTGGCGGAGACCATGTTCCCCCAGCGGTCGATGATATCGAGGTGGACCGTATCGCCGCGCCGCTCCGTCAGATGGGCCATCGTCGGTTCTTGTGGCGCGACGGCCCCGACCCCGAAATCGCGCCCAGCCCTTGCCACATATGCCTCGGCCTGATGCGCCAGTCCGGGCAAGCGACCGGGACGCTGATCTCGGCTCGCCGCATCGCCGATCAACGCGGCCCGGCCACTGGCATACTCGTCGGAGAGCAGCTGGCCCAACGGCACCTCGCTGAACTCAGGGTCGCCGTAATAGGCTTCGCGGTCTGCATAAGCGAGCTTGATCGCCTCGATGACGATATGGACGAACGCGGCGCCATATGGGTCCATGGCCGCGATGTCGAAATGCTTCAAGATTGCGAGGGCCTGAAGGAGAACCGGCCCCTGACCCCACGGCCCGGTCTTGTGGATTGTCCATCCGTGGTAGTCGTAGTGCACCGACGGCTCATAGTGCGCTAGCCAGCCCGCCAGATCCGCTCGCGCCAGAACGCCGCGATGGGCCTTGCCGGACACATCCATGACGACAGCGTCCGTGAGGTAGTCGGTAATGGCATCCGCAACAAAGCCATCCCGCCATGCCAGACGAGCTGCCTCGATCTGTGTTGCGCGGTCCGCTCCGGCATCTTCTCCGATCTCGACCAGACGTTCGTAGGTTCTGGCGAGGTCCGGGTTGCGAAAAGGCCCATGCGCCACGGGCGCAGCACCCCCTGGCGTCCACACGGCCGCCGAACTCGGCCAATGCTCGGTGAAATAGCCCTGAAGCCCGGCGATCGTCCGCGCCACCCGTGGGAGCATGGGATGACCGTCCGCGGCGTAGGCAACGGCAGGCGCCAAGACCTGCCGCAGGTCCATCGTCCCATGATCCTTCAACAAGGCCATCCACCCGTCGAACGCACCGGGCACAACCGTGGCCAGAAGGCCCGAACCCGGGATGAGGGAGAGCCCTTGGTCGCGGTAATGCGCGATGGTCGCGGCTGCCGGGGCTGGCCCCTGAGCGCATAGAACCTGCGGCGCGGCGCCCGGCTTCTGAAAGAGAACCGGAAGATCTCCGGCCGGTCCGTTCAGATGCGGCTCGATGATCTGCAATGTCAGACCCGTCGCGACCGCGGCGTCAAATGCGTTGCCGCCGCGTTCTAGGATCGACATGCCGACGGCAGATGCGATCCAATGGGTCGACGTCACGACACCGAATATGCCGCGGATCTCGGGGCGAGTCGTAAAGGTCATCGGCGCTCCTGCGGGTCTCGCATCGCGAGCTAGCACGCCCGCGCGCCTCCCCCAATCCTTCCATCCCATCGGACGTGCCTTCTGCGCCTTGGCAAACGGTTCTTGGCAACGCCCAGACCCGTCAAAGCAATTATCGTTCTCATAAAATTTTTCAAATCGGACAAATCAACTTTTCAGTTTTCGCCAGATTTTGCGCCCAATTCCGTCCGGAAATCGGATCCGGTCATGGTCGATCAATTCCCCATATCGCAACGGGGCTATATGACGATGACACGTATTCAGATTTCCAATTCACAATTCACCGGCGAGACGGTGACTCAAAATCATTTCGGCGGCAACGCCGTTTATATTGCCAATACGGATCGCGATAGCGGCGATCTCTATGACAATTACGAAGACGCGGTGGAGGCATTGGGCCTGCAGGCCATTCGCTTCCCCGCCGGCCGGGTCGAGGCCCTTTTCGATGACGGCATGGTCGTCAATGGTCAGATCATCCCGGAGGTGCGCGAATTCTTGACATGGGCCCGCGCTGAAGGTCATCCGGCCGTCCTCGTCCTTCCGACCAATGAAAGCTATGCAGGCGCCGCCGAAACCGAGCTGTTCACGCGTCTTGTCCTGCAAGAGTTTGGCGATGTCGTCACCGCCTTCGAGATCGGAAACGAGTATTGGCAGGAGGATATGAATCCCGGCGGTGTCTCGCGCGAAACCGAGTACGGCCGTATTGCCTCCGACATCGCCGAGGCCGTCGAAGCCGCTTCGCGCAGCACCGGTCGTGACGTGGACATTCTTATCCAAACCGCAAATGCCGCTGGCCAGGGCTCCAGCTATCGCGGCGACCATGTCGACCAATTGGGCGCGGGCCTGAGCGAGCGTGAGCGCTGGGACGAAGCCAATTCCGATATCATCGATGCGCTTTCCGCCGACGCTATTTCGGCAATCGACGGGATCATCCACCATTTCTACTGGAATAATTTCTTCGCCGGAGACCCGGATAATAATCGGGGCTACCGCATGGATTGGCATACCGAAAGCTGGGCACCTGTCTTGGGCAATGACATGGAATTCTATGTCACCGAATGGAACGTCCAAAAGGATCGCCTCGAATTGCATGGTCTGGCCAGCGCCGGTGCGATGATCACCATGGTTGCTGATATGATCGAAGCGGGCGTGGATCACGCCATGGTCTGGCCGCCGCAGCACAACACCCGCAACGATCTGGCCGGCGGTCGCAACCGCGACGTCATCGTCGACGAAGAGACGGGCATCGTCGTGAACTCCGTCAATGGTGCGATCTTTGACATGATGTCGGACGCGCTGGTGGGCCTGCAGCGCCTGGACCTGACCATGACAGGTGCCTCGGACCAGCGTGCCGTCGACAGCGAGGTGGTGGTCCACGGCTACGGTTCCCAAGACACCATCGTTCTCTATGTGGCCTCCGTCGACGATGCCGCTCAGTCGGTCGATCTTCTGCTCGACGCCATCGCACCGAACTACAGCAGCATCTCGGCCATCCATTTGGGCTACGACCGCAGCTCCTCCGACGGCCAGCGCAGTGCCGGTGCGGGAACCGCCGACATGGTGATGATCGACGGGCAGCCTTACCACTACAACGAAGACGACGTTCGCGCCGAGATCACGACCCTTTCCGAGGCCGAGCTTGTCCGGGGCGGCAATCTGAGCGTGGACCTGAACCCCTTCGAGGTCGTTCAGATCACCATCGATCTGGGCACGTCGGGTGTTCAAAAGGGCGCTGGCGCGGTTATCGACGATGACGATCTCGTCAACCTGCACCCCGACCGCCCCGATCGCACGGAAGCTGCCCGTAAGGCCGAGATGCGTCGCAACCCCGACCAGTTCGAATTCCGCGGCCAGATCGCTTCGCAGAAGGACGACCTGGATGCCGTGATCGCGCAGGACGAGGTGCAGGTCGGCGGCTTCGACATCGCCGAAGCTGGGATCGAAATGCCTCTGCTCGACGCAGCGCTGGTCGATACGATCGCGGAGACGGACAGCTTCCTCTTCTGATCCGCACGGCGGGGGCCGCCACTGCGCGGCCCTCGCGGGTCGGGGCTCTCCTCGATCTCAAGACAACCGCATCTCAAAAGGCGCTAGGCGAGACGCACCACCCCTGCCTCCACCAGCGCGGTGACCTCATCGGCAGACCGGCCGATTTCCCCCAAGACCTCCGCCGTCTCCTGTCCCGATGGCCCGGCCTCGCCATCCGCCGCAAGAACTTCGCCGTTCATCCGGAAGGGCAGAGGAAGGGCCGCTCCAGCTCCCGCGGTTGCCCGAACCTTCACGTGATCGTCCGCCAGCGCGCCTTCCAAAGATCGGACCGCAGCCGCGGGCACACCTTCTGCCAACAGTCGCGCCTCCCAATCCTCTGCATCGCGCTCGGCCAGGATCGCCTCAAGACGCGCCAGAAAGGCGTCACGGTTTTCCGATCGGGCGCGGGCATCGACAAAGGCGGGGTTGCTGAGCCACTCCGTTTGGCCAAGGGCCCGCGCCAGGGCACGGAACTGGTGCTCTTCGTTGACGCCCAGGCTCAACAAGCCTCTGCGGCAGGGAAAGCTGCCCGCCGAGACCGAGCGAGAATTGGCGCCATTGCCGCGCGGAACTGGAACCTGACCGGTCAGCCGGTAATCGGTCACTGTGGATGACATGAGTGTCATGGCGACGTCCATCATGGAGAGATCAATGAACGCGCCCTGCCCGGTTTGCTCTCGGGCATAGAGGGCGCTGGAGACGGCAAAGGCACCGGCCAGCGCGGTCCCGTAATCCATGATTGGTGCCCCGGTCCGCGTCGGCCCACTTTCGACCGTACCTGTCATCGCCATCAAGCCGGAGGCGGCCTGGATATTCACGTCGTAAGCGGGATGGTTCTCACGCGGGCCGTCGCGACCATAGCCGGTCATTCCACAATGGATCAGACGCGGATTAACACGCCTCAGCGTCTCAGGCGACAGGTCGAGCGCATCCATCGTATCGGGGAGATGATTCTCGATCAGGACGTCGGCTTTGGCGATGAGATCCAGAAAGATCCGCCGCCCCTCCTCGTGTCCCAGATCGACGGCGATGGATCGCTTGCCGCCACCTTGTGTCGCGTAAGCGGTACTAAGGCCACGCGTCTGGGCTTCCTTGTCCGTTCCACCACGCCACCGCATCGCGTCGCCGCGGCGAACCGATTCCACCTTGATGACGTCGGCGCCGAGACAGCCCATGAAATACGCGCAGGCTGGTCCGGCCAGAACATGGGTGAAATCGACCACCCGAAGACCGGCGAAGGCGCTCATGTCGCCAAGGCTTTCCGCGCGCGACCGGTAGACCAGCCACGGTAGATCGTCACCCCGACACCTAGGCAAAGGAAAAAGAGCGGCACCGGCCGGGTGACAAAGATCAGAGCCCCGTCATCGGAGAGGAGGAGCGCCTGCCGGAAGGCCACTTCCATCCCGTCCGTCAGAACGAAAGCGATGATGAAGGCCGCAGGCGAGAAGTTCGTGCGCCGCATCGCATAGCCGACCACCCCGAAAAGCAGCGCGATCGCGATGTCCATGATAGACGCACGGGCGGAATAGGCAGCCGTCACAGCCGTCAGGAAAATCAGCGCGTAGAGAACACGCGGCGGGACGGACGCAATCGCCCGACCGATCAGCGGCCCGCCGAAATAGCCCATCACGCCGTAGGCCACGATCCCCAAAAGACCGGCAGCAAAGAGCGAGAAGACCAATTGGCGGGAAGAGAACACCTCGCCGCTGGTCTGATCGAAGATCATGTTGGTGTCGGAAAAGATCTGCGGCCCGACCTGGATGCCATGGATCAGGAACACGCCGATCAGGACGGCCGCCACGGTGGAACCGGGAATGCCCAGCGTCAGAAGGGGTATCATGGACGGGCCCGACACCGCGTTGTTCGCGCTTTCGGGAGCGGCGATCCCCTCCACGATGCCGGTGCCCCACTTTTCGGGATGCGGCGAGCGGCGCTTCTCCTCGCCATAGGCGACGAAGCAAGCCACCGAGGAGCCAAGCCCCGGCATCATTCCGATCAACGCACCCACGCCGGACGAACGCAGCATGATTGGAATGCACCGCTTGACCTCGGCCCAGGTCAGTCGGTTTTCGGCCGATCCCGCATCGGCTGCGCCAACTTTGAGAACCGTCGACTTTGCCATCCGTTCGGCCTGAATGATGATTTCCGAGATCACGAAGACGCCGATCAGCAGCGGCACCAAGGAAAGCCCGTCCTGCAGCTCCGTCAGGCCAAAGGTCGTGCGCGGCGTGTTCGTGATCGTATCGAGGCCGATCAGCGCCACCGCGGCGCCGAATAGGGTCGACAGAATACCCTTGACCACGGAAGACCCCACCACCGATCCGATGACGAGAAACGCCATGAGATAGATCGCGAAATACTCAGTTGGCCCGAAGCTCTGTGTTACAGCGGCAATCGTCACGGCACCGAAGATCAGGACAAGCTCCCCAGAGAAGTCTCCGATCACGGAGGCAACGGTGGCCATCTTCAATGCCTTGCCTGGCTTTCCAGCCTTGGTCATCGGGTAGCCGTCTTGCATCGTCGCCGCCGAGGCGGCCGTGCCGGGCGTATTGAACAAGATCGCCGCGATGGAGCCGCCATAACGTCCGGACTTGCCGATCACATACAGAAAGGCGAGCGCCGAGAGCGGTGAGAGATAGAAGCTGAGCGGAAGGAGCATGGCGATTGCCGCGCTGGCGGTCAGCCCAGGCAGAGCCCCGGCCACGATCCCGACGAAAGCGGCCAAAAACACGAACCCGACCGCTTCGAGATTGCCGAACAGAGAGACGAAACCGCCGAACAGGTCGAGCATCAGACGCTTCTCATTTCGTTGCCAAAGGATCGGTGAACGGCCGCAGATCGAGCCACGCGCCGGGCGCATCGAGCAGACCCATCAGACCGATAAAGACAAACTGGTAGATCACCGCGGTTACGGCCGAGACACCGCCAATAGCCAATGGCGACCGGATCCCGAAAGCGAGCATCATGAGCGCGATCCCCAACAGCGTGGCGGCGAAGTACCCGAATGCCCAGAAAACGAAGAGATACGCGATCCCGGTGCCAACGACCTGCCCCACCCGGGCAAGATCGCTGTCGCGAAATCCGTAATCCTCGGGCATCGGCTCGCGATCCCGTCCGTCTGCCATCCACGCGCGCACGGCGATAAAGGCGCCAAGCGCCACCATGGCGCAGGCAACGAATAACGGGACAAACCGTGGCCCCACGGCGTCATAGCTGCGCGGGTCAATCCCGACGGCCTGCCAGACAAGGACAAGCCCGATCAGGGCCGCCACACTGCCAGCGCCGATCTCGATTTGTGTTCGATACTGCATGATCAGGGATCCGCGGGCCCTGGAGGAAGGGCCCGCGGATATCGCGGTTACTGATTGGCCGCGATCTGCTCGACCACGGGACCCAGCGCATCATAGAGGCGCTGGGTCGCCGCGACCCCCTCTTCCTGATCCAGGAAGATCGGTGCGAGACCGGACTTGCCGAGGAAGCGACCGAAGCCGTTGTTATTGGCAACGTATTCAACCGTCTCCTCGAGCTGGGCCACCACGTCATCCGGCATCCCATTCGGTCCCCAAAGGCACATCGGCCCAGTCACATTGAGAGCATCGAGTCCCTGCTCTCCGAAGGTCGGTATGTCCGGATTGGCTGGATCGCGCTCTGTCGACGGAATGCCAAGCACCTTGATCTGCTCTTCGAAGCCCGAGACGAGCTGCGTGCCGTTGAAGGAAGCTGTGACCTGCCCGCCCGCAAGCGCATTTCGCGCTTTGGAGCCGCCTTCGAACGGAATGATCTGATGCGCGATCTCGTTGGTATCGAGGAACAGATGCCCGACGAGCGCGTGCATCGTGGACGCGCCCGAGGCGGACCATCGTACCGTCTCACCGGAAGACTTTACCATCTCGACCCATTCGGAAGCCGACTGGGCCGGATGATCCGCGGCAACCTGTAGCCCGGTGATCAACTGTGTCATGCAGCCGATTAGCGTCAGATCGTCCAGCGGCTGGACCGGCGCGTTGGGCGTCGACATGTCCGAAGCCGCGAAGGTTCCCGAATTGATAATGTATAGCGTGTAGCCATCGGGTGCCGCGTCCTTGACGACGGCCGCTGCCTGCTGACCGGAGCCGCCGGGGCGGTTGACGACCACCATGGGCATGCCGTTCATCCCTTCCGCCTCGTGCACGTAGGAAGCGAAACCCCGCGCAGACGTGTCCGTCCCGCCACCGGCCGAGAAACCAACCATGAGGGTTATGGGTTTCTCTGGATAATCAGCAAGTGCAGACCCAGCTATGGCGGTCGATGCCGTCAGCGCAATCGCAAGTGTCGTCCTGATGGTCATGTCTCAAGGTCCTCCCGATCTTTGCGCATGTCTCGAATTGGATGCGCACTCCCTCGTGAGCGAAGGCTAGACGGGCTTTCTCTCATAAGGCAAATGCAATCTTGCTAATGAAACTTGCGTTTTTTGTAAGTATGAGGTTGTGATGAATCTGAAAGGGCTCCGCGCCTTCGATCTGGTCATGCAGCATGGCTCGCTTTCGGCTGCGGCGATCACGCTCAACCAGTCCGAGCCGGCGGTCAGTCGGCAGATCTCCAATCTCGAGGCGGAGCTCGGCCTAAAGCTATTCTCCCGCGACAAACGCAGCCTGGAGCCCACACCCGAGGCGGAAGCGTTCCAGGAGCAGGCCAGCGCGATCCTCGTGGCATTGGCGCAGTTGCCGGGTGTCGTGGCCGACATCAAGGCCGCACCCATGCGTCGGGTCCGGCTCGCGTCGATGTCACGCGTCGTACATGCCGTGACCACGCCGGCCATCGCCGCGTTCCGAGCGGAGCATCCGGACATCACGCTAACGGTCGACATTCAGCCCCGCCGATTTTTGGAGCAGTGGGTTGCCGGTCGTCAGTTCGACGTCGCAGTAGGCGCCCTGCCCGCACTCCACGCCGATGTTCGCATCCGACCACTGCTCTCCGTCCCTGCGATCGCTGCGCTTCCGATTGGACACCCGTTGGCAGGCCGCGATCAGGTGACCCTGGCCGACCTTCGGGAGACGCCGCTAATCGCGATGTCACCGAATACGCTGATCCGCCGACAAACCGACCAGCTGTTTGAACAATCCAGCGAAACACCGCGCCCACTGCTGATCGTCAGCCAGACGCAACTGGCCTGTCAGCTTGTCGCGCGGGGACAGGGCTACACGATTTGCGACCCAATGGTCGCAGAGGCCACGCCCGGGATCGCGCGGATCCCGATCCTGCCACGAACAGATCTGTCCTTTGGCATCCTGACGCATCGCCAGGTCCGGGTCAGCGCCGCCGGAACCCAGATGGAGCAACATCTTTTTGATGCCGCCCGCGACTGGGCATTGAAGCAATCCTTCGAGGGCCACTTTGCGGTGAAAGTCGCGCCTTAACCGGCCCAAAGGACAGTCGACGAACCCTCGGCAGATCCAACGGCCGCTTGCCTTCAGAGGTTCTTAGACGCCTTCTCTGTCCATCGTCCGGTTTCTTCGGACCAATACCGCGCGGGCAGACCGGCCCCGGTTAGGGCCGTCCATTGGCCGCGTGCATGGGCCACGGCCTCTCCGTTCTGGCCGTCGAACAGGATGCAAGCTCGTTCCAAAGCGGTGATTTCCTCGGCCGACAACTCGGCACCGTCCACCGACATCACAACCTGTGCCGTGTTCGTCGCCGTGCCCTCCGTCAGCAGGATCGGCTGGCGTGCATCATGTGGACCACCCGATACTCCGTGGGGCAAAAATCCATCCTTCGGGCCTAACCACAACGCCTCGTCCAGATGTTTCAGACGCTCCGCATCCGTGCCACGGACCGCCACGCGCCACCCGCGGTCGAGACACTTGCCCAGCAGCGTGGCGAGCGTCGGCTCCAGCGGATTTCGGGTCAAGTGATAGAAGTGGACCTCACCCATCCGTCGCCTCGAACCCGTCCCGGATCATCCGGTCCAGCGCCCGAACACCCCAACCCGTGGCCCCGGCCGGGGCAAGCAGCGTTTCAGACGAGACGGACGCCACACCGGCGATATCGAGATGGATCCACGGCACACCGTCCTTGACGAAACGTTGCAGGAACTGGGCCGCCGTGATCGACCCCGCCGGACGACCGCCCACATTCTTCATATCGGCGATACGCGACTTGAGTTGCTTGTCATAGGCGGCACCAAGGGGCATCCGCCATGCGCCCTCTTCCTCGCTTTGTGCGGCCTTGAGGAACCGGTCGCAGAATGCGTCGTCATTGGAGAAGACGCCCGCATTCTCATGTCCAAGTCCGATGATGATCGCGCCCGTCAGGGTAGCGAGATCGATCATTCCCACAGGCTCAAACCGTTCCTGCGCGTACCACATCACATCGCACAGGACGAGGCGACCTTCCGCATCTGTATTGATGACTTCGACCGTGTCCCCCTTCATCGAGACGACCACATCGCCGGGCCGCTGCGCACGACCGTCGGGCATGTTCTCGACCAAGCCGACCAGACCCACGACGTTCGCCTTGGCCTTCCGCTTGGCGATTGCATGCATCGCGCCCGCGACCGTGCCCGCGCCGCCCATATCCATCGTCATGTCTTCCATGCCGGCCGCGGGCTTCAGGCTGATACCGCCCGTATCGAAGACGACCCCTTTGCCGATCAGGGCGACGGGCTTTTCGTCGCCGCCGCCGCTCCATTCCATCACGACGACCTTCGACGGGCTTTCGGAGCCATGCCCCACCGCCAACAGGGTGCGCATTCCTAGCTTCTCAAGATCGGTCTCCTCTAGGACCTCAACACGCACCCCCAGATCACGGAGGGCCTCCAGCCGCGAGGCAAACTCCGTAGTGGTCAGAATATTGGCCGGCTCGTTCACGAGGTCGCGGGTAAGGAAGACACCCTCCGCCTGCGCGGCCCGTGCCGCGAACGTCGCCTCGACCTCCTCCGGCTTGGCGGCCATCACCCGAACAGCCGCGGCACCGGCCTTGTCATCGCCCGTCTTGTGGTCATCGAAGGCATAGCTACGCATCACCACTCCGGCCACGAGGTCGGCCAGCCCCTTCTGCGAACCGCCGAGAAGGGTCAGTTCGCTATCGCCACGTTTCTTCGCCAAAGCCGCACCCGCCTTAAGAAGTGAGCGCAGATCGTACCGCTTCTCTAGCCGGACGATGAGAAGGGAGACGGCAGAAAGACCAACCGGAAAGGCCATCTCCAGCACCTGTCCAGATTTGAGATCCTGAAAGCTGTCAGCCTCGACAGCCCGCGCCACCGCCCCCTTGGTCAACCGATTGAGGCGGCGGGCCTCTCGACCGAGCGCCCCATCTCCGGGTACGCAGACGGCAATGGCGCCTCCCGCATCGGCCAGCGCATCCAAGTCGGTTTCGGTGAAGGTCACGGTGGCGGGCGTCGTCATTGGGGCGTCTCCGGGTTGCTGGCTTGCGGGACACTAGGGCCGCCAACGACCCTTTGCCAGAGCATCAATCTCAGCCATGCAGATCGGCGGACTCGGCTCACAGGGGTTGGCCCAGCCCCGCCTTCGCGTCTAAGGAGAGGAGGGGTGATCGCCGGGGGAACCTTTGGGACTATTCGACAGATACCTGGCTGGCCAACTCCTCATCTATTTTGGCTTTTTCAGCTTGGTGCTTGTCGCCGTCTATTGGGTGAATCGCGCGATCGGCCTGTTCGACTCGCTGATTTCAGATGGGTCCAGCGTGTTGATCTTCCTGCAGTTCACCGCGCTCGCGCTGCCAAATGTGATCTATGTCGTCCTGCCGGTCTCGGCACTTGTGGCGACACTCTACGGGCTCAACCGCCTCTCCGCCGACAGCGAGATGGTCGTGGCCCAGACGACCGGCCTGGGACCGTGGCGTCTGGCGCGCCCGATCCTGATGTTCGGCGCCATGGTGGGTCTGATGGTCGCCCTATTGGGGCATTTCCTGGTTCCCGCTTCGCGCACGGCTCTCGGAGAGCGTGGGCAAGCCCTGTCCGAGGACATCACTGCACGGTTCCTGAAAGAAGGCGAATTCTTGCATCCCGGCGATGGGATCACCGTCTATGTAAGGCAAATCACCGAGACCGGTGAGCTTCTGGGGCTGTTCCTGCAGGACCGCCGTGCGGGCGATCTACACACTTCCTACACGGCAGAACGCGCCTTCCTTGTGGGCCAAGGCGCGGAGATGCGGCTCGTCATGTTCGACGGCATGGCGCAGACACTCGAAGTGGCGACCCGCAGTCTTGTCACGACGCGGTTCGAGGATTTCGCCTACGATCTTGCCAGCCTGGCCGGGGGCGGCTCGGACCGTCGGCGCGACCCCCGCGAGCTCTCGACCGCCGCGCTTTTGCAAGCGGGCCCCGACGCTCTGGCCGCGACCCGCTCCGACCGGGCCAAACTGATCTTTGAGGGTCACGCCCGTTTTTCGGAACCGCTCTTTGCCATGGCGCTACCCCTGCTCGCCCTCGGCTTCCTGCTGCTGGGGAGCTATTCCCGCCTCGGCCTATGGCGCCAGATCCTTGCGGCCGTTCTGGCCGCGATCCTGTTCAAGATGCTTGCGAACGTTGCAGAGAACAGCGTGCGCGGCGATGCGGCCCTCTGGTGGTTGATCTACCTCCCGCCGCTTTTGACCTTCGGGGTCGGCGCCGTCCTTGTCTGGTGGAACACACGGGCCCATCGCCCAGCTGGATTCCGGGCGGCGTGACCCTCTCGATCTATATCGCCCGTAGGTTTCTGGGGCTCGTGGCCGTGGTCACGCTGGTCTTCACCGGTCTTCTGCTACCCATCGACCTGATGGAGCAGCTCAGGCGGCTCGACGATGAGGGCGTCGGTATCGGCGACGGCTTACGCTTGGCGGCGCTGAACCTACCTGCTGCGCTCTATGAGATACTGCCCCTGATCGTCATCCTGTCGACGCTTGCCCTGTTCTTGTCCCTGGCGCGGTCTTCCGAACTCGTGGTCATTCGGGCCTCGGGCCGCTCGGCCGGGCGCGCCTTGCTGGCGCCCGTCGCGGCGGCCGTCGCCTTGGGGATACTTTGCCTGATGGTGGTCAATCCCATCGTGGCCGCGACGCAAGGCGCCTATGAGCGGGCTATCGCACGGTTCGAGCGTGGCATCGGCTCCGTCCTTAATGTCAGCGAGGAAGGCGTTTGGCTGCGGCAGGGCGACGAGGCTGGTCAGACCGTCATCCGGGCTGCCCGGTCGTCGCTGGATGGCACAGTCCTTTTCGACGCGACCTTCATCAGCTTCGACGCCGATGGCAGCCCGCAGGAGCGGGTCGACGCCGACCGGGCGGAGCTCTCGGACGGCGTCTGGCTTCTGGAAGGGGCCAAACGCTGGCCACTGGGCCTTTCCGACAACCCGGAACGGGACGCCATTGCCGCGCCCGTCGCGACGCTTCCATCGCCTCTGACGCGCGATCAAATCCAGGACAGCTTCGGTGTTCCATCGTCGATCCCGATCTTCCAACTCCCCGCATTCATCAGGCAACTGGATGCGGCTGGCTTTTCTGGCCGCTCTCATCGGGTCTGGCTTCAGATGGAGCTTGCCAATCCCGTCATGCTGGCAGCCATGGTCATGATCGGGGCGGCCTTCTCCATGCGCCACGCCCGTGCGGGCAGCAGTGGCATCATGGTTCTTACGGCACTCCTGCTCGGATTCGGGGTCTTCTTTCTGCGCAACTTCGCCCAAGTGCTGGGCGAGAACGGCCAATTGCCCGTCTACTTGGCCGCGTGGTCGCCACCCGTCGCCGCGATCCTTCTGTCGCTCGGCGTGATCCTCCATCTGGAGGACGGGTGATGCACCGGTTGCTGCTTTGCATCTTCCTGCTGCTTGCCCCGGCGGCCTGGGCGCAGACGGCGCCCGCCTCCCTTGTGGCCGACCGGATCGATTTCGACCGCGATCGCCTGACGGCCTCCGGCGCGGTCGAGATCTTTTCTGATGGACGCATCCTCCGGGCCAGCCGGGTCACGTATCTTCGGGACGAAGACAGGCTTCTGGTCGAGGGTCCGCTCACGCTCATCGACGGACCGGACAGGATCGTCATCGCCGACTTTGCCGATCTCTCCGCTGATCTCCGCGATAGCGTCCTGCGCGGGGCACGGATTGTGCTGGATCAAAAACTGCAGATCGCCGCCAGTGAGATCGCGACAAACGACACCGGCAGAATCACGCAGCTTTACGGTGCCGTGGCCTCCTCTTGCGAAGTCTGTGCCGCCAATCCGGTCCCCCTTTGGCAAATCCGGGCGCGCCGGATCGTGCATGATCGAGATGCACAGCAACTCTATTTCGAGGGCGCCCGGTTCGAGGTTTTGGGCGTTCCCATCGCCTGGCTGCCTGTTCTGCGCCTGCCCGACCCGACCTTGGAACGTTCCACCGGTTTTCTCGCTCCGCGCTTCTCCTCCGACGACCTGTTGGGAACCGGCGTCACCATCCCCTACTTCATCGCCCTGGGTCCGTCCCGCGACCTGACCCTTCTGCCCTATGTGACGACGACCGAGACCCGATCCCTCGGCTTCCGCTATCGCCAGGCATTCGACAACGGCACAATCGAAGTCGAGGGTGCCGTCTCCGACGACACCGTGGGCGACCTGAACACGCGCGGTTACCTTTTTGCGGAGGGGGAGTTCTTCCTACCCCGCGACTATCGGCTGGAATTCGACCTCGAGACGGTGAGCGACGATACCTACCTGCTCAACTACGACATCACCGAGAAAGACCGTCTCGACAGCCGGATCGCCATCACCAAGGTCGATCGCAATGATCGCTTCCTCGCCGAAATCACCGTCTTCCAGAGTCTCCGCGCCGGCGAGGACAATGACTTCCTTCCAAGTCCCGTCTTCACGATCGAGAAACAGGGCCGCACCGTTCCACGCGGGCTTGGCGGCCAGGCCGTCTGGACGCTCCAAGCCCATGCCCGAAGGCGCGCCGCCAACAGCGTTCCCGCCGGTCAGCCTGCCAACGCGGCCCGTGACGTCCTGCGCGCGTCGGCGGCCCTGGATTGGCAACGGACATGGATCGGGCAGACCGGCCTCCTTGCCACGGCGCTTGGTGGGCTGCATCTGGACGGCTACAACCTGCGGCAAGATCCGAGCTTCGAGGATGACACTGTCCTGCGGGCCGTCCCGTATCTCGGGGTCGAGCTGCGGATGCCCTTGGCGCGACAGGGCACACGCGGCATCCGTCACGTGCTGGAACCTGTCTTTCAAGCGCTGCTCGTACCAGACAGCCGCAAGCGGACACCCAACGAAGACAGCCTGACGCCGGAATTCGATGAAGGAAACCTGTTCTCGCCCCAACGCTTTGCCGGGCGCGATACCCGGGAATTGGGGAAGCGTCTGAATATCGGGCTGTCCTATACCCGTTACGCGCCCTCGGGTTGGGTGGTCGGCGGGACGGTGGGCCGCGTGCTCCGCGAGGAGAACCTCGACCAGTTTCGCAGCGGCACCGGTCTCGACGGCCAAACCTCCGATTGGCTGATCTCGGCCAATGCCCGCCTCAATGACCGCTTCGAGATCATGCAGCGGTCCCTGATCAGCGACGAACTCAGCCTGTCGCGGGCCGAAACAATCGTGCGCTGGAATGGCAGCCGACACGACTTGGAGACGCGACACACCTATCTGGAGGCCGATGCAGAGGCCGGACGGCCCCTGGACACGTCGGAATGGGCGCTGGATTTCAGCTATGACCTGCGGGAGGACTGGACGGCCAAGGCCAACTGGCGATACGACTTCGTCACCAACGATGCCAGCCGGGCGGGGTTGGGGCTGACCTACCGGTCCGATTGCGTGACCATCGATTTCGACGTGGAGCGCCGCTTCACATCAAATATCGACCTGGAGCCCTCCACCCGCTTCGGGCTCGGTGTCGAATTGGCGGGGTTCGGCCGTGATGACCGCGCGAGACGGTCGCGGCGCTGTGGCCTGTGACGGGCGGGAGAGCATGGGAATGATCAAATGGTTCGGCGCGATCCTTCTGGCGATCGCGATGGCGCCGCTTCCGGCCAGTGCGCAGCAGCCCTTCGCGGCGGCGGCCACCGTCGACGGCGTTGCGATAACGAATTGGCAGGTTGAACAGCGCAGCCGCTTCCTGGGGCTGCTGCGCGCCCCAAATGCCGACAGGGACAGCGTGCGCGACGTTCTGGTCAACGAATTGGTTCAGGTGCGCGCGGCCAGGATCGCTGGGATCCAAGTTACCGCAGAGGAACTGGACGAAGGCTTGGTCGAGTTTGCCGGTCGCGCCAACCTCACCCCCGAGGAGTTCATTGCCGCCCTGCAGCAAGCGGGGGTCGCGCCAGAGACATTCCGCGACTTCGTTCGGAACGGGCTTTTTTGGCGCCGTCTCGTGCAACAGCGCTTCGGGCCACGGGCTCGTCCGACGGAACAAGAGATCGAGCGCGCCCTCAATCGCGGCGAGAGCGGCGGCGGCGTGCGTCTCCTCCTGTCGGAAATCGCGCTACCGCTGACGCCGGAGACGCAGGATGACGTGCGGGCGCTGGCCAACCGGCTCTCGGACACCGTGCGCGGTCAAGCGGCGTTCCAAGAGGCCGCCCGGCAGTTCTCACGCAGCCCGTCGGCGCGGCGCGGCGGGCGGATTGACTGGATCTCCCTGGCGGAGCTCGCCCCCCCGATCGCCGCGCAGGTCCTGACGCTTGAACCGGGCGAAGTCTCGGAACCCGTCGATCTGGGCGGCTTCGTCGCCCTCTTCCTGTTGCGCGACTTGGATGAGACCGGCGCCACGACACCGCAAGCCTTGTCGGTCGACTACGCCGAATACCTGATCCCGGGCGGTCGCTCACCGGGCGCATTGGCACAGGCCGCCACGCTTCGTGACCGGGTCGATACCTGCGACGACCTTTACGGCGTTGCCCGCGGACAACCGGAGGAGGTCCTGCGCCGCGAAGTCCGCGCCGTGGAGGAGCTTCCTGCCGACCTGCGCCAGGTTCTGGCCACGCTGGACGCAAACGAGGCCGCAACGACGCTGGCAACCGACACGGTGCTGCGCTTCGTGATGCTGTGCGACCGGGTCGTCGAGCCGGCCGAGGGCGCGTTCGAGGCGCTGGGCCAGCAGCTTTTGAACCAGCGTCTGGTCAGCTATGCCGATGGCTACTTGGCCGAACTGCGCGCCGATGCCGTCATCGAATACAACTAGGGCGCCGATCGCCGTCACCTGCGGGGAGCCGGCGGGCATCGGGCCCGAAGTGATTGCCAAGGCCCGCGCGCTCACGCCGGGTCTGCCATTCTACGTTGTCGGCAACCCGGACCATTTCGCCGATCTCGGAGCGGAGGTCTCGGTAATCAGCGACCCGGCCCAGGCATCGGCGACGACGCTCTCGGTCCTGGCCCACGATATTCCCGGCTCCACCTCGCCGGGGCGACCCGATCCGGCACAGGCCGCGGGTGTCGTCTCGGCGATCGCGCGGGCCGTGGATGCGGCTAGAACCGGACAAGCCTCCGCGATCTGCACAGCGCCGATCCACAAGAAGGCGCTGAAGGACGGCGCCAATTTCGCCTATCCGGGCCATACCGAATATCTGGCGGCCCTGGCCGATGGCGCTGACGTTGTCATGATGCTCGCCTGCCCGGACCTTCGCGTCGTCCCGGCCACGATCCACATTGCGCTTGAAGAGGTGACCAATGCGCTGACACCGACGGGGCTGGAACGCACGTTGCGCATCACCCATGCCGCCCTACGCCGCGATTTCGGTATCGACACGCCACGTATCGCGGTTGCCGGGCTCAACCCCCATGCGGGCGAAGGCGGCACGATGGGGCGGCAAGAACTGGATTGGATCACGCCATTGGTCGCGAGGCTTGCCCCCGAACTAGGCTGCTTCGGGCCCCTGTCCGCGGACACGATGTTCCACGACGCGGCGCGGGCGGGCTATGACGCGGCCGTCGCGATGTATCACGACCAGGCCCTGATCCCGATCAAGACGATCGACTTCGCCGGGGGGGTGAATGTCACGTTGGGATTGCCCTTCATCCGCACCTCACCCGACCACGGCACGGCGTTCGATATCGCCGGGCGTGGGATCGCGGACCCGACCTCCATGGTCGCGGCGTTGCGGATGGCGTGGGATATGGCCCAAAGGCGCGCGGTGTGAGCCAGATAGACGACCTGCCACCCCTGCGCGATGTCATCGCCCGACACGATCTGCGCGCCAAGAAGGCCCTGGGACAGAACTTCCTGCTGGATCTGAACCTCACCGCGCGCATTGCCCGCATCTCCGGCCCGCTGGACGGCGCGCGGGTACTTGAGGTTGGACCAGGCCCCGGTGGGCTGACCCGCGGGCTGCTGGCGGAGGGGGCGGCCCATGTCCTCGCCGTCGAGAAGGACGCGCGCTGCCTGCCTGCTTTGGCGGAAATCGCGGCGGCTTATCCAGGCCGTCTCACGGTGCTGAACGACGATGCCCTGGCGATCGATCCCGCGGATCACCTGACTGCCCCATGGCGCGTGGCGGCCAACCTTCCCTACAATGTCGGAACGGAACTCCTGGTGCGCTGGCTGACACCGCCCGACTGGCCCCCATCTTGGGAGAGCCTGACGCTCATGTTTCAAAAGGAAGTGGCGGAGCGGATCGTGGCCGCACCGGGCAGCAAGGCCTATGGGCGCCTCGCCGTCCTGTCGCAATGGCGCTGCGACGCGCGGATCGCCCTCACCCTGCCCGCCGAAGCCTTCACCCCGCCACCCAAGGTGCAATCAGCGGTCGTCTTCCTGACGGCCCTTCCCGCACCCCGCTATCCCGCCGACCCGGCCATCCTGCAGCGCGTCGTCGCCGCAGGCTTCAATCAACGCCGCAAGATGCTTCGCGCCGCGCTCAAAGGGATCGCACCCGGTATCGAAGGCATTTTGCGCGCCGCCGGGATCGCGCCCACCGACCGGGCCGAACAGGTGCCGTTGGAAGGCTGGTGCGCCCTCGCAAGGGCCGTCGAGGCCGCAAACTAGGCGGCGGCGTTGCGCAGGAGGGCCTCGGCGTAACGCGCGACCGAACGGAAGCAGACCAGGCGCCAGACCGCCCCTTCGCGCCAGATTGCGGCAGGCACCTGTGCCAGGCGGCTGCGCCGGATCTCGGTCTCAGCCATTCGGTCGAAATCGACCGGCATCAACTTGGCCAGCATGCCCGGCACATCCGCCCCCGCCAGATCGAAGACCGCCCGCGCATCTCCGACCTCCACCACTGTGGCGAAGCCGTCGCCGAAAGCCGCGCGTAGGCTGGCCACCATCGTTTTGCTTTCGGCAGCGGGGCATGTCAGCAGCAACTCGTCCGGCGACATCCAGAGAAGCCGCCGTCCATCCGACGCGGTGGACATGCGCTGCTCCGGGGCGGCGCATCCGGCGAAGGCCCGCGTTTGGCGACCCAACACCTCAAGATCGCCGCGCAGCGTGATCATTCCGAGATCGGTGACCGAAGAGATCGTGAGGTCAGCCATTCAGCCTCGCCCCTTCCGGATCGTAGAAAACCGGGCTGACGATCCGCGCCGACACCGGATCTTTGCCGATCCGCGTGAAGGCGACTTCCTGGCCCATGCGCTCCGCCCCGCGCGCCACCAGCCCCATGGCGATCCCGCGGCCAAGCGTGGGCGAGTGGTAGGTCGATGTGACCCGGCCTTGGACGTTCCGCTGCCCGTTGGCATTCTGCCCATCCGCGACGGCATAGGCACCGTCTTCGAGGACCGATCCATCAAGCGTCTCAAGGCCCACAAGGGTCCAGCGATCGGGGTCTTGGAAGTGGGATCGGGCCTGGCCGCGCTTACCGAGATAGTCGTCCTTCTTCTTCGACAGCGCCCAGTGTAGTCCAAGGTCCTGCGGGATCACGGTTCCATCGGTCTCGTCACCGATCATGATGAAACCTTTTTCGGCCCGCATGATATGCAGGGCTTCCGTGCCGTAGGGCGTCGCGCCCACATCGGCGCTCGCCGCCATCAAGGCTTCCCAGAAGACCAAACCCTGTTCTGCGGGAATAGCCAATTCGTAAGACAGCTCTCCCGAGAAGCTGATCCGGTAGGCGCGCAGGTCGACACCGCCCAACGTGCCGTCGGCCCAAGACATGAAGGGTAACGCCTCGGCGCTGACATCCATCCCGCCCAGCCGCTCCAACACGGTTCGCGCCTGCGGCCCGACCACCGCGATCTGCGCGAACTGCTCGGTCAGGTTCACGGTATGGACCTGCCAATCCCACCATTCGGTCTGTAGCCAATCCTCCATCCAGCCATGGATGCGGTCGGCGCCGCCCGTTGTGGTATGGCACAGCCAGGTCTGGTCATCGATGCGCGCCACGACGCCGTCATCCATCAGGAACCCGTTTTCGTCACACATCAGCCCGTAGCGACAGCGCCCAGGTTTCAGACTGCTCATCATGTTGGTGTAGAGCATGTCGAGAAACCGCCCGGCATCTGGCCCGCGTACCAGGATCTTGCCAAGGGTGGAGGCATCCAGCAGACCCAGCTTCTGCCGGGTATTCAAGACCTCGCGCGTCACCGCCTGTTCGATCGTTTCGCCATCGCGAAGATAGCAATAGGGGCGACGCCATTGCCCAACGGGCTCCCAATAGGCGCCATGGCTCTCATGCCAATCAGACATCGGCGTTTGCCGCACGGGCTGGAACAACTCGCCCCGCGCCTCACCCGCCAGCGTGCCTATGGTGATGGGGGTATAGGGCGGGCGGAAAGTCGTGGTCCCGACATCGGGGATCCGTGCCTCCAAGCGATCCGCAAGGATAGCAAGACCGTTGATGTTGCTGAGCTTCCCCTGATCGGTGGCCATGCCAAGCGTGGTGTAGCGCTTTGCGTGCTCGACGCTCTCGAAGCCCTCCTGGGCGGCCAGGCGGATGTCGGAGACTTTCACGTCGTTCTGGAAATCCAGGAACATCTTCGCCCGCAGGGCCTGCCCCGCGCCTTGCGGCATCATCCAGACGGGCTCGATCCCGGCCGCCTGTTCCGGTGGACATTGCGGTGCCTCGGCCTCGACCGCATCGGCGGCATCCTCCAGCACGTCCGCCAAGGACAGAGCACCCGACGCGGCCCCGGCGGTGGCCATAAAGCCCGCCCCATCGGCGCCCTTTGGCGGCCGATCCGGGTCGGGCCGGAACATCGTCCGGTCTTCGTCCCAGACCAGCTTGCCGCCGCAATGGGACCAGAGATGCACGACCGGCGACCAGCCGCCCGACATGGCCACGCAGTCGCAGCCGATCTCTTGCAGGACCGCGCCCTCGCCCGCTTGGATGCAAACCGCAACGCCCCGCACGCGGTCTCGACCCAAGACCTTTGCCACGCCCCGACCCGCATGAACCTGAACGCCGAGGTCTTTGATTTCCTGTATTAACGCACTGTCTGGATTGGGCCGCGCATCAAGGATGGCCGGAACCTGAAGCCCGGCCTCAAGCAGAACCTTCGCCGTCCGATAGGCATCGTCGTTGTTCGTCACGATGACCGTCCGGTCGCCCAGGCTCACACCGTAATCGACGACATAATCCCGCACAGCCGAAGCCAGGAGCACACCTGGCATATCATTCCCGGCGAAGGCCAGCGGTCGCTCGATGGCCCCCGTCGCCGCGACCACCCGCTCCGCGCGGACACGCCACAACCGACCGGCGGGTCCTGCCCCCACCGTCTGGTCGCAAAGAACATAGCCGTGGTCATATACACCGGCGCCTTCGCAGCGGTGTAGCAGGGTGACGTTTTCCATCGCCTCAAGCGCAGCAAGCGTGTCTGCCACCCATTGCGCCGCCGGCCGTCCGTCAATCTCGCCGCCATCGACCATCGCACGACCGCCCCAATGGGCCGATCGCTCGATGAGCATGACGCGCTCTCCGCCGCGGGCGGCACCCAAAGCAGCCATAAGCCCCGCAACGCCGCCACCGACGACCAGCGTGTCACAGAAAGCATAGCGATGTTCGTAGCGGTCTGCGTCGGGCTGGGTCGGCGCTGCGCCCAGACCCGCAGCACGGCGGATGAAGGGCTCGAAGACATGTTTCCAAAGCGGGCGCGGATGGATGAATGTCTTGTAATAGAACCCTGCGGGCAGGAACCGACTGCCCCAATCGTTCAGACGCCCGATATCGAAACCCAGCGCGGGCCAGGCATTCTGGCTGCGCACCACCAGCCCGTCTTGGATGGTCTCTTCGGTGGCGCGCACATTGGGCGTGAATTGCGCATCTTCGCCGACGCCGAAAAGGGCGTTGGGCTCTTCCGGTCCGGCAGATACGACCGAACGCGGGCGATGGTATTTGAAGCTACGGCCGAGCAGCAATTGCCCATTGGCAAGCAACGCCGATGCCAATGTGTCGCCATCAAAGCCGCGATAATGACGACCGTCGAAGGTGAACTCCACCAAGCGGGTCCGGTCGATCAGGCGACCGCCTGTGGCCAGCCGCGCGCTCATGACTGCCTCGTCTCGATACGGTCGACGATCTCAGCCGGCGGCTCTGTTGTCTGCGCCCGGTAGGTGCCGAACACCTCCATCGTGACGCTGTCGCGTGCGGCGATGAACCACTTGCCGCAGCCATAGGCATGGCGCCAACGCTCGAAAACGACACCGCGCGGGTTCTCTCGCAGAAACAGATAGGCCTCGAAGGCGGGATCGCTGGACCCCGGACCTTCGCGGCTCACATGCGCTTCTCCGCCCGCGGAGAGCTCGGTCTCCTCTGCATCAATTCCGCAATAGGGGCACCGCAGGGTCAGCATGGCCAACCCCGCGCAATACCGTTGCTACTGCGCTCCGGCGTTGGCGGCCAGCGGCCGGTCGATGCGGACGTCAGGCGCCGTTCCACCGAATTCGAACCCACCGCCCAAAACGGCGTAGGCAAGGAAGCAGGCAGCGACGACGGTGCCTCCGAGAAGGAAATTGAGACCGCGCGGGCGGTCCTCAGCTGAATCGGACATGGCAGACAGGTGTTTGTGTTACGATTCCCCAACGTAACCCTTACCGCAATCCGGTGGTTCCTGTCGCGCGAAATCGCACGGGATCGCAAAGATCTGATTAAGCTCAATGGGCCACCCCCGCTGCCACGCTCTCATCGATGAAGCGGCCTTCCCGGAACCGGCCCAGTGTGAACGCCTCGGTCAGCGGGGAATGCCCCGTTGCCATCAGCTCCGCCATGGCGAAGCCGGATCCCGGGATCGCCTTGAAGCCTCCGGTCCCCCAGCCGCAATTCACGAAACATCCCTCCAACGGCGTCTTTGACAGGATCGGGGACCGGTCGCCCGTCATATCGACGATCCCGCCCCATTGCCGCAGCATCTTCAGCCGGGACAGCATCGGGAAGGTCTCGACCAGGGCGCGCAGGGTCTCTTCGATATGATGGAAGCTGCCGCGCTGGGTGTAATTCACGAACCCGTCCGCGCCGCCCCCGATGACCATCTCGCCCTTGTCGGATTGGCTCATGTAGCCATGGACGGTGTTCGCCATGACCACCACATCCATGCAGGGTTTGATCGGTTCGCTGACCAGGGCCTGCAAGGCCACCGATTCCAGCGGCATCCGGAAGCCCGCCATCTCAGCCAAGACGCTGGAATGTCCAGCGACCACCAGGGCAAGCTTGTCACAACCGATCGCGCCCAGGCTTGTTTCGACACCCGTCACACGGCCAGCATCGGAGCGCACGCCCGTCACTTCGCATTTCTGCAGAATGTCCATGCCCATATCGGAACAAGCGCGTGCATAGCCCCAGGCGACAGCATCGTGCCGCGCCGTGCCACCCCGCGATTGCCAGAGCGCACCCAACACCGGATAGCGCGGCCCGTCGATGTTCATGATCGGGCAGAGTTCCTTGACCCGATCCGGCCCGATCCACTCGGTCTTCACGCCTTGCAGCGCATTTGCGTGGGCCGTCCGCTTGAAGCCGCGGATCTCATGCTGCGTCTGAGCCAGCATCATGACGCCACGGGGGCTGAACATGACGTTGTAGTTAAGTTCCTGGCTCAGTTCTTCGTAAAGCCTGCGGGACTTTTCGTAGATCGCGGCAGAGGCATCCTGCAGGTAATTGGACCGGATGATCGTCGTGTTCCGTCCGGTATTGCCACCGCCCAGCCAACCCTTTTCGAGGATGGCGACATTGGTGATGCCGTGCACCTTGCCCAAGTAGTACGCCGTGGCGAGCCCGTGCCCCCCCGCGCCGACGACAATGACGTCGTAGCGATCCTTCGGCGGGCGCTTGGCCCAGGCCCGGCCCCACCCTTCATGGTAGCGGGCCGCCTCACGGGCGATGGCAAAAGCGGAATAGCGGCGCATGGGCTCCCTCGGTCTTCCGGTATCAGTGCCGCGTTCCAAGGCCGGATTGAAGGGGGGTCAGCGGCACCTCGCTGCCCTTTCGCGACATCGTGTCTCAAAGCAGCCGGTCGGGGGGTTCCAGACCGGGGCCACGCAGATTAAATCGCGGGCGTTCTTGGGAGGGATGGAATGGCATTCTGGATCGCGGCGACCGCGCTGACGCTGATTGCGGTCGTGTTGATGATCGCGGCCTTGCGGCGTGGCCCGGAAACGGATGCCAGCCCCGACATGGACGTCTACCGCGACCAGCTGCGCGAGGTGGAGCGGGATCGCGAGCGCGGCACGCTCGCCCCCGAAGAGGCGGAAGCCGCCCGCACCGAAGTTGCGCGCCGCCTTCTGGCCGCGGACAAGGCGACGGCCCGGCCGATGTCCAATGGGGGCGGCTGGATCGGGATGGGATTGGTGATCGTCGTCACGGCCGCGGTCGCGGGCGGCACATACTGGCTGATAGGCGCGCCGGGCTATGCGGACCTGCCGCTGGCCGCCCGGATCGAGCGGATCGAAGCGGCCCGCGCAGCCAGGCCGGGCCAAGCCGTGGCCGAGGCCGAAGTCCCCGACCGGATCGACGACAGCCGCCCCGACATCACGACCATGGCCGATCAGTTGCGCACTGTTCTGGCGGACCGCCCCGACGATCTGCGCGGCTGGCAGCTGGGCGTGCAAACCTGGTCGGGCTTGAATGACCTTGAAACGGCGTGGCGTGCGCAGGACCGCGTGGTGGCCATTCTGGGTGACGATGCCACCGGCGGCGACTTCGCCATGCTGGCCGAACTGATGATCCTTGCGGCTGGCGGTTACGTCTCACCCGAGGCTGAACAGGCGCTTGCCGAAGCACTGCGACGCGATCCGGCCAATGGCTGGGCGCGCTATTATGCCGGCGTCATGTATGCCCAAGGCGGGCGACCTGACGTGGCCTGGCCGATCTGGAAACGCCTCGTTTCCGAAAGTCGTCCAGGCGATCCCTGGCTTGAGCCGATCTATGCCCGCACCGAGGCGATCTCCTCCGCCGCTGGTGATCCGACGCCGGTTTCCGCACTGCCGACACCCCGCGGTCCGTCGGCTGCCGACTTGGAAGCGGCCGAAAACCTTTCCCCCGAAGAACGGATGGACATGATCGAGGGCATGGTCGGCGGCCTTGCCACGCGGCTGGCGGACCAGGGTGGCCCCCCAGGCGAATGGGCGCGGCTCATCACGGCCTATGGCGTCCTCGGACGATCCGACGCCGCGGCGACAGTCTATGCCGAAGCGCGCCTGGTCTTTGCCGACGATCCGACGGCACTCGACACGCTGGCGCGCGCCGCCGATCAGGCGGGCATTGCACCCTGATGGGGATCCATGATGGTTTCGAGGTCTTTGCCGCCGCGCTCCCGCCGCTTGGCGCATTAGCTGGCCTCGATCTCGGCACCCGCACCATCGGCGTCGCCATCTCCGATCCGCTGCGCAGCGTGGCCACGCCGTTGGAAACGATCCGTCGCCGCAAGTTCGGCCAGGATGCGACGGCATTGGAAGCGATCCTGAAGGATCGTGCGATCACCGGCCTAGTCCTCGGTCTGCCGCTGAATATGGACGGCAGTGACGGACCGCGCATTCAATCGACCCGCGCCTTCGCGCGAAACCTCTCCTACCGTCTGGACATGCCCATCGGCTTCTGGGACGAACGGCTCTCGACCGTGGCTGCCGAGCGGGCTCTGCTCGAGGCGGATACGTCACGGAAACGTCGCGCCGAAGTCATCGACCACGTCGCGGCTGGCTACATTCTACAGGGGGCTCTGGACCGCCTGCACCACCTGGGGACAGCATGAAAGACCGCACCAACGACATCTGGGCCCGGGCGGAGATCGAAAGCCCCTGCGTGAAGATCTGCGTCATCCATCCCGAAACGCGGCTTTGCACCGGTTGCCTGCGCAGCATCGACGAGATCGCAAGCTGGTCGCGCATGACCGCCGAGGCCCGGCGTGAGATCATGGCGGAGCTGCCCACCCGGGAGCCCCGACACAAGGTCCGCCGGGGCGGACGCGCCGCCCGGCTCAGGCGCGGGGCCGACTGACCCGCTCGACCGGCCGGGCCGCAACGATTATCCCTTCCACATGACCCTGCCCCGCTCCGATCCGCCCCTTGCCGCCCATGCCCCCGCAAAACGCGCGCCGGAAGGGGCCTGCGACAGCCACATTCACGTGCTGGCCGCTGGGGACGAGGCCAAACTCTGGCCGGATCGTGTGGAAGACCCGGCCGAAGGGATGGATTTCGCCGCATATCTCGCAGCTTACCGGGCACAGATGGACGCGCTCGGCATCAGCCGCACCGTCGTCGTGCAATCGATCCTATACGGCACCGACAATTCGGTAACGGCACGGGCCATCGCCGGGCTGGGGCGCGAGACGACGCGCGGCATCGGTCTGGTCACCGACGACGCGACCGACGACGATCTCGACGCTTTGCAGCGGGACGGGTTCGAAGGCGTGCGTCTCAACTACGTCCATGGCGGCGTCCTGACCTGGGATGGGGTGGAGGCCATGGCCCCCCGCCTGGCCGACCGGGGCCTACATGTCCAGATGCTGCTGATGAGCGACCGGCACATGGACGAGCTGGCCGACCGAATTGCCGCGATGCCCGTCCCCGTCGTGCTGGACCATCTGGCCTGGCCGGACCTGGCCGCCGGACCGGACGCGCCCGGCTTCCGTCGCCTCACCGACCTGCTTGAGCACGGAAATGTCTGGGTGAAGCTTTCCGGATTGTTCCGCCTTTGCCCGGCTCCGTTCCATGCCGCCGACGGCCATGTCGCGCGGCTGCTTGCGGCCAATCCGCTACGTTGCCTCTGGGGGTCGGACTGGCCGCAGATCATGCTGGGTGACGCGGTTCGGGCCGATGCGGGCAGCCTTCTGGAGGCATTCGACCGCGTTTGCCCGGATGACGATACTCGTGACGCAGTTCTCGTCCGCAACCCGGAGCGGCTCTACGGGTTCTGAGGATGTGGAGACACGCCCCCGCAGCATCTCCAGCGGCCAAAGCCTGCCCGGTCATCCTGCGCGGCGATGCGATCCTCGCCTTCCGTCACCCGAGGGCGGGGGTACAACTGGTCAAAGGCACGATCGAGCCAGGCGAAGACCCAGCCGAAGCCGCGGTTCGGGAATTGTGGGAGGAGGCCGGGATCCACGCGCGCCCGGCGCGGTCCCTCGGCACAATCGTGATTGGTCCACCACCGCTGACATGGTCGTTCTGGCTCATGCGCGCATCGCGCCTGCCCCAGCGATGGGCCCATCATTGCGACGACGATGGCGGCCAAGTGTTCCGCTTTCTCTGGTGGCCGTTGCAACGCCCGGCCGGTCGCGCCTGGCATCCGATCCACCGCCGCGCGCTTGCGAAGCTACGCACTCGGCTGGGCCGAAGGGGCTCGGTGCCGACAATCCGATCTTAGTCAGCTGACCCGGCGCAACGGCTGGCCCCGATTGGCCCGCCAATCGCGGCAGGCATCACCGAACGCTTCGAAAAGGGGGCGCGAGACCGGGTCGTCCGCGGCGTTGTATTCCGGGTGCCATTGCACCGCCAATGCGAAGCCCGGCGCCCCGTCGATCCAAATCGCTTCTGGCGTGTCGTCGGGTGCCCATCCGTCGATCCGCACCCGTGGCCCGGCCTGTTTGATACCCTGACCGTGCAGTGTGTTGGTCATCACATTCTCCGCCCCGATAAGCCGGGCGAAAGGCCCGCCGGGGCTGAACCGCACCTCGTGACGAAGCGCGAACTTTTCATCGACCGTCCCGTCCGGCGGCATCCTGTGGTTCATGCGACCCGGCAGGTCTCTGATCTCGGGATGGAGGGTTGAGCCCATGGCGACCGCCACCTCCTGAAATCCTCGACAGATCCCGAGAACCGGCTGGCCGCGATCGATCGCCGCCCGGATCAGAGGCAGGGCCACGCGATCCCGGTCACGGTCGAACGCGCCATGGGCCTCCGTTTCGGCCTCGCCATATTCCTCTGGGTGCACGTTCGGCCGCCCGCCAGTCAGCAGGAAGCCATCGAACGTGTCGAGCAACTCACCGATCTCGACCACCGTTGGGTCGGCCGGGAAGGTGAGCGGCAAGGCCCCGCTCACCTGCGCTACGGCATCAGTGTTCATCTTCCCATTGGCATGGGCCGGGTACTGATCGTTGATCAGATAATGGTTCGAGATGATGCCGACGATGGGACGCATGCGAACTCCGGTCTGTTTGGGACGGTTCTAACGTCTCGGCACGCAGGGCAAAAGACCGACGAAGACAGGCCCCGCCCTGCGCAATCGCACAAGTCGCGTCAGGCTTCGCCGGTCAGACCCACCGCCTCGATCCCGGCCAGACCGGCCTCGGCGTCATTGTCGGAGGTATCGCCCGTCACCCCGATGGCGCCCATGACTTCGCCCTTCTTGTCACGCACCAGGATGCCGCCCGGCACGGGGATCACCGACCCACCATAAGCGCCGTTCACCGCGGCCATGAAATAGGCCTGCTGCTCGGCCCGCGCCATCTGCGCCTTGCCCGCCATGCCCAGCATCACCGCGCCATACGCCTTGCCGTGGGCGATGGGAAAGCGACCGGGCGCGGCGCCATCTTCCCGCTCGAACGCCTTCACGTGGCCGCCGGAATCCAGCACGACGACCGAGAGTGGCTTCAACCCCATCTCCCGCCCCTTGGTGAGGGTCGTCTTGATGATCTTGCGGGCGCGGGCGAGGTTGATTTCGGGCATCTTGGTTCCTTTTCGGGGGCCGGCCAGTCACGGCGGTTCAAAGGCCGAACGGCATCGTTTGTCCAGATCCCGTTGGCGCGAAAGGGGGTTGGCGGCTATTGCTGCGCTTTCAACTCCAGCCGCCGCCGGTGCAGGACTGGCTCGGTATAGCCCGAGGGCTGTGCGCGGCCGTCGAAGATCAGGTCCTGGGCGGCCCTGAAAGCGATGCCGTCAAAGCCGGGAGCCATGGGGGCGTAGGTCGGGTCGCCCGCGTTTTGGGCGTCGACCTTGGCGGCCATGCGCTCCAGCGCGTCCTGCACCTGAGTGCGGGAGATCACGCCGTGGTGGAGCCAGTTGGCGAGGGCCTGGCTGCTGATGCGGCAGGTGGCGCGGTCTTCCATGAGGCCCACATCGTGGATATCCGGCACTTTTGAACAGCCTACACCCTGATCGATCCAGCGCACGACGTAGCCGAGGATGCCTTGTGCGTTATTCTCGATCTCCTCACGGACTTTGCCGTCCGAAAGGTTGCGTCCCTCCATCACCGGGATTGTCAGTAGATCGTCCAGCGTCCCACGCGGGCCGCCCGCGGCCAGTTCGCCCTGGCGGGCCAGCACGTCGACCTTATGGTAATGGGTCGCGTGGAGCGTGGCCGCCGTCGGGCTGGGGACCCAGGCACAGGTGGCGCCGGATTTCGGGTGCCCGATCTTCTGCTCCAACATGTCGGCCATGCGGTCGGGCATGGCCCACATGCCCTTGCCGATCTGTGCGCGGCCCTTAAGGCCGCAGGCCAGACCGATATCGACGTTCCGATCCTCATAGGCGGCGATCCAAGGCGTCGATTTCATCTCGCCCTTGGGCAGCATCGGCCCTGCCTCCATGGAGGTGTGGATCTCGTCGCCCGTGCGGTCGAGGAAGCCCGTATTGATGAAGGCGACGCGGTCTTTGGCGGCGCGGATGCATTCCTTGAGGTTGGCAGAGGTGCGCCGCTCCTCATCCATGATCCCGAGTTTCACAGTGTTTTTCGTCAAGCCCAGCAGGCGCTCCACCCGCGTGAATATCTCATCCGCGAAGCGGACTTCCTCCGGCCCGTGCATCTTCGGCTTCACAACGTAGACGCTGCCACTGACGGAATTCCGCGCACCCTCTCGCTTGGCCAGATCGTGCATCGCGATCAGGGTCGTGACAACGGCATCCATCAGCCCCTCGGGAATTTCGGTGCCGTCTTTCAAGAGGATCGCCGGGTTTGTCATCAGGTGACCGACATTCCGGATCAGCATGAGCGCCCTGCCCTTCACCGTCAGGATCTCACCGCCGGGCGTATTGAACTCCATGTCCGGGTTGAGCTTGCGGGTAAACGTTGCACCACCCTTGGTCACGTCTTCCGCCAGATCGCCGCGCATCAAGCCCAGCCAGTTGCGATAGGCGACGACCTTGTCCTCCGCATCGACGCAGGCCACCGAGTCCTCGCAATCCATGATCGCCGAGAGTGCCGATTCCAGATGCACCGCATCGAGGCCCATCGGGTCGTCCTTGCCAATGGCACCGTCCGGGGCGATCACCAGGACAATCCCCAACCCGTTGTTTTGAAGCAGGACCCGCAGCGTATCCCCATCGCGCACCCATCCGCGATAGGCCGAAGGATCGGCCAGAGAGCCACCCTGCAACACCAGGGCCCCATCTGAGATCGCAGCGCCGGTGACGTCGGCCCATCGCGCACCATTCAACGGCACGGCCTCATCCAGGAACGACTTGCCCCAGGCGATCACGCGCGCACCACGCGTCGGATCATAGCCTTTGCCCGATGGCAGATCGCCCAAAACATCCGTGCCATAGAGTGCATCGTAAAGGTTGCCCCACCGCGCATTCGCCGCGTTCAGCGCGTAGCGGGCGTTGGTGATGGGCACCACAAGTTGCGGTCCCGGTATCGCCGCAATCTCCGGATCCACATTCTCCGTGCCGATGGTGAAGTCATCGCCTTCCGCCACGAGGTATCCGATCTCGGTCAGAAAGTCCTTGTAGGCGGCCATATCGGAGACCTGACCGCGCCGATCCTTGTGCCAGAGGTCGATCTGGGTTTGAATTTCGTTCCGCTTTCGAAGAAGGATGGCGTTGGTCGGCGCAAGGTCATGAACGAGTTCAGAGAAACCCGACCAGAACGCATCAGCCGACATCCCGGCACCTGGCAGCACCTCGTTCTCAATGAAATCAGAGAGTTCTGACGCAACACTAAGATCGGCTTGGGGGGTGTGGGTCATGGCGGGCTCCTCTTACGTGCGAGGGAGGTAGCCCGCTTGTTTCCGATCGGCAACAAGGATTGGTCAAGTTTTCTGACCGCTTCGGCCGGAACGGCATTTATCCGAGCAATAGCGCACCTCGTCCCAGACCCGCGCCCATTTCTTGCGCCAGGTGAAGGGGCGGCCGCATGTGGCGCAGACTTTCTGCGGCAGATCGCCTTTGCGGACCATCTTCGCCATCAGAAGCGCATTTCCGCTTGCGTGTGGGGACGGACCGGTCTGCGGCGGCTACGGTCGTTTGGACCCTTCCGGGATCCGTGCTTGGCGACGACGCGCTCCGCCTCTTCCCAAAAGCCGGGGCGGCGCCGGAAGGCGACGACGCGCGTGCGGGCGTCGCGGGCGGCTTCAACCACGTCGACGAGAGGCGCGGGATAGCGCTTGGGCGGGACCGGCGCTGTCCAGGGCGTTTGCAGATGTTCGGGTGCGAGATGGGCTATCTCGGGCACCCAGAAGCGGGTGAAGGCGCCCGTCGGATCCTGATCGTGCCCCTGTTTGATCGGGTTGTAGATCCGCAGCTGGTTCATGCCGGTCACGCCCGATTGCATCTGGCTTTGCGCCCAATGGATGCCCGGCGCGTAATCCGTCCAGAGCCGCGCCAGCACCGGCCCGCTATCACGCCAATCGAGCCAGAGATGATAGCTGGCTACACATTGCACCATCGCCCGCATCCGAAAGTTCAACCAGCCAGTGGCGGCCGCGTAGCGCATGCAGGCATCCACGAAGGGCAGACCCGTCTGACCCTCTGCCCAGCGTGCCAGGCGATCGGGATCGAAGCCCGCCTCGCCCCGTCGCGGGCGCAGCCCCTCGAAGCCGGAATGGAGGCAAAGCTGATCAAGCTGCGGAAAGTCTTCCAGCTTCTGTGTGAAGTGGTCCCGCCAGGCCAGTCGCGAGATGAAGCTGCGCATGGATTTCGACCAACCGGTGCCCTTCCCGCGCATGTCAGCCGCGCGCGCCATGGCGGCCTGTTGCGCGGCACGGGGCGAAAGCGTGCCCCAGGCCAGATGTGGAGAGAGACGAGAACAGGCGACCTCGCCCGTGACCGGGGAGGACATCTCTGCCTGATAACGCTCTCCGCGCTCATACAGAAAACCATTCAGCACCATCTCGGCGGCACGCCGTCCGCCGGGTTGTCGGCCGGGACAGGGATCGTCGGACAGGCCCAGTTCGGCAGCGGCGGGAATATCGCCCGGATCGAGCGCGCTGCGCCGGAGACCCTGCGGGATCTGGGCCATGGGCGCGCGCATGAAACGTTCGCGGCGGGCGGCCCAGCCATCGCGGGAGGCGAGGCGGCGGACGACGCCGTCATCGGCATGTTCGGTCCATTCGATACCGTGCGCGGCGCACCAGGCGGCTACGCGCTGATCGCGGCTCCAGGACCAGTCGAGGCCGGTCTCTTCGTGGCTGACGAGGCGGCTGACGGGATGGATCACCCGGATGGCCTCCAGCACGGCGACGGCCTCGCCGCGTCGCAGGATCAACGGGCAGCCCAGAGCGTGCAGATCCTCTCGGAGATCGGCGAGGCTCTCGGCCACGAAGGCCCATTGGCGGGCGGCGGCGTCGGCATGGGCCCACATCTCGGGTTCGGCGATGTAGAGCGGGATAACGGGCGCATCCGAGCGCGCAGCATCGGCCAGCGCGGGATGGTCCGCGACCCGGAGGTCGCGCTTGAACCAGACAATCGTGGCCGGGTCGTCCATGGGCGTCACCTGCACTGCGTTTAGCATTCGTCAACGGAGGTAAACGCCATCGCAAGGTGGATTGGTCCAGGTAGCTGACCGGAGAGCGCTTTCGCATGGCTGCAGGATCGGGTGCACCTCCTGTACACCCCCCGTACACCCCCCGTACATACGCGGGGTCCGGCCCGCTCAGGGACATCGCCCTTGGTCAAATCTCTGACCAACCACAACGGCCTTGACGGTCGCGAGACCGCGTTTCGCCCTCTTTTGCGGTAAGACTTGGGAAACAGGTGCTAACGGACGGAAGCGGAGCGTTGCAGACCGGTCGACAGCTGCACTAATCTCGACCGATGGCAAAGCCTCCTTCCCCGCCCCTGTTTCGGCACCAGATCGCGTCGTGATCCCCGTCGATGGCCCGCTACTGGCGCGCCTGCTCGCCGTGATCGAGGAGGATATCGCGCCGTTGACGCGCATCGGCGTGGAGACGGGCAACAAGATCTTCGGCGCAGCGCTCCTGCACAAATCGGACCTTTCCCTTGTGTTGGCGGAAACCAACAATGAGACGGCCAATCCACTCTGGCATGGGGAAATGCATTGTCTGAAGACGTTCTACGAGCGCCCAGCAGACGCGCGCCCGCCCACATCCGATCTGATCTTCCTGTCCACACATGAGCCATGCTCGCTCTGCCTGTCGGCGATCACCTGGGCGGGGTTCGACAATTTCTTCTATCTGTTCAGCCATGAGGACAGCAGGGACAGCTTTGCCATCCCCCACGATCTGAACATCCTGCGCGAAGTCTTCGGGCTGGCCCCAGGGGCCTACCGTGCCGAAAACGCCTATTGGCAGGCCCGCGCGATCCGACGGGAGGCCGCGCGGATCGCCGCAGACGACTTGTCGGACAGGATCGCGCGGATCGAGACGATCTATGCCGACCTGTCCGAGCGCTATCAGGCGCGAAAGGACGGCTCCGACATTCCGCTCGCCTAGCGCGCGGCGCCGCCCACCCTGCCCTTGCCGGGCGCTAGTGGCTTCCGGCGCGGGACAATTCGTTCAGGAACCGCCGGATCGCGGCGCGGGATTGTGCAAGATCGCGGGCCGCTTGCCGCGACACGGAATTTGAATGGCGCGAGCGGATCACAGCGCGATGCTGCGTGCCCTGTCCGGACAACCACAATTCCACAAGACCGTCATCCGGAGCGGGCCTGAAATTGGTGAAATCGCGGGCCTCGGCATCGAAAAGTGCGGCCAGCGCTTCGGCGGAGGGTCGATCGGCGGCGTGGTAATAGCGCACGTGGGTCTGGCTGATCGTGAAGGGCGATGTCACGGCCGTATCGGGCGCCCAATCATCCTGTTCCAAACGGGCGAGCGCGGCCTCCCGCTGGTCGGCCGACATGTTGCGTGGCGCCTGCACGACGAGGCGTTCGGGGCGCGGTGGCGCAGCGGGGACCGCAGCATCGTCGGTCGCGCCCGGAAGCGCATCGGGCGCAGGTGCCCGCGGCGCGGGCCGCGCCTCAAGCGCCGGGGGGCCCGGCTCGGGTGGGCTGGCGCGGAGGGCTGCGGTCAGCGCCGCAACCCCATCGCGGCTGCCGGTCGGGATGGTGGCCGGGTCGTCCATGACGACGGCCACGGGCACGAGTGGATCGCGGGTCGCCAATTGTCCGACCAGGGGCTGCTGCGTGGCGTCGGGCTTTGCGAGGCCGGGCGGCGTTGCCGGGGCCTCCGATGCGGCGGTGCGGACATTTGGTGCCCAGGTTTCTTCGCCTTCAGGGGTTGGTGCGACCATGGCGCTTTCGATGACGGTGGCGGGGGTCGCGGGGGGCGGGCCGGAGGGCGCCACAGCGGCCACGCGGCGCTGGATCTCGGCCAAGCCCGCGCCTAGGACACCCGACCCGGCAATGGTCGCGCCGACAACGCAGCCGAGCGCGAGCCAGAGCACCGCAGGCCGGTTGACCCGGGCCGGAGGGGCGATTTCGGGGAGATCGTCAGCAACCGGCCGGGCCGGAGCCCGCAGGACGGACGGGCGGCGCGTGGACGGGGCCGTCTTGGGCACTGTCCCATCCGTCATCTCGGGGGCGGCATCGGGCTGCTTGCCAAGGGCGCGCTGCTGCAAGACCGCTTCGCGCTGGGCCCGGGCCACGGCCAGCCGCGCCTCCCATTCGGTTCGGTCGAATGGCAATTCGGGCCCGGCGGAGGAGCCACCTGGCGCTGACCCGGTCCCGGGCCCGATCTGGTCGTGCTTGGCCATGGAGACCCCCTTCATGGTGTCGGCCGTTGCAATCGTTTGGCGCCGTGTCCTATCGCGTCGGCGCCGCCGCGGGGTCGTAGGAAGTCTATTCGCTTTCTCGATCAGGGAGCTAGGCCGTCGTCGGCATCCCGCAAATCCGACGGGAATCCGCCGATGGGAGTGGTGGGTGCGTGCGCGGTGCGCTCCGGGCCCGGCCGGTGGATGGCCCGGGCAGGAACCGTTTGCGCCGGGCCGCCCCCTCTCCTAGCGTCGCCGGGAAGGAGACCCCCATGCGCGATGCGAGCCCGGCCCAGACGCCAGAGACCATCTATCTGAAGGACTACGCCCCCGTCCCGGTCACAGTGACCGAGGTGGAGATGCACTTCCGTCTGGACCCGGAGGCGACGCGGGTGCGGAGCGTGCTGACCTGTCGGCGGCAGGGGCCGGGTCCGATGGTGCTGGATGGGGAAGGGTTGACCACGCTGAGCGTGCAGATGGATGGGCGCCGTCTGGACCATGACGCGTTGATCGACGGGGACCGGATGACGATCCCCGACGCGCCGGATGCCTTCGTCCTGGAGATCGAGGTGGAGATCGCGCCCGCCAAGAACACCGCCTTGTCAGGGCTTTACATGTCGAACGGCATGTATTGCACGCAATGCGAGGCGGAAGGGTTTCGGCGGATCACCTGGATGCTGGACCGGCCCGATGTGATGGCGACCTACGAGGTGGAGATCGAGAGCGACCTACCAGTGCGCCTGTCCAACGGGGACGAGATGGGGCCGGGCCATTGGCACGATCCCTGGCCCAAGCCCACCTACCTGTTCGCGCTGGTGGCGGGCGATCTGGTGGCGGCGTCGGATCGGTTCACGACCAGCGAAGGGCGTGACGTGGCGCTGAATATTTGGGTGCGGCCCGGCGACGAGGGGCGCACGGGCTATGCGATGGACGCGCTCAAACGGTCGATGCTCTGGGACGAGGAGGTCTATGGGCGGGCCTACGACCTGAGCGTGTTCAACATCGTCGCGGTGGACGACTTCAACATGGGGGCCATGGAGAACAAGGGGTTGAACATCTTCAACTCCAAATACGTTCTCGCCTCGCCCGAGACGGCCACGGATACCGATTTCGCCCTGATCGAGGGGATCGTGGCCCATGAATACTTCCACAACTGGACGGGCAACCGGATCACCTGCCGGGATTGGTTCCAGCTCTGCCTGAAGGAGGGGCTGACCGTCTTCCGCGATCAGCAGTTCAGCGCCGATATGCGCTCGGCCGCGGTGGAGCGGATCGGCAATGTGCTGGCCCTGCGGGCGCGGCAATTCCGAGAGGATGCGGGTCCACTGGCCCATCCGGTGCGGCCCGAGAGCTTCGTGGAGATCAACAATTTCTACACGGCGACCGTCTATGAGAAGGGCGCCGAAGTGATCGGGATGCTGCGCACCATCCTGGGAGCGGAGGCTTACCGGGCGGGTTGTGATCTCTATTTCGCGCGCCATGACGGGGCGGCGGTGACCATCGAGGATTGGCTGGCCTGTTTCGAGGAGGTGTCGGGCCGCGATCTGGCGCAGTTCAAGCTGTGGTATTCGCAGGCCGGCACGCCCCGGCTGCGCGTGGAGGAGCATTACGCGGACGGGGTCTGGTCCCTCGATCTGGCGCAATCGGTGCCGCCGACGCCCGGTCAGGCGGAGAAGGCGCCCATGGCGATCCCGCTGGCCTTCGGGCTGTTGGCGGCGGATGGGCGGGAAGTGACGCCGACGCGGGTGCATGTGCTGGAGGGTGCCAGCGACCGGCTGGAAATCGAACTGTCGGAACGGCCGGTCCTGTCGCTTCTGCGGGGGTTCTCGGCCCCGGTGATCCTGGAACGGACGCAGAGCGACGCGGATCGGCTGGTGCTGCTGGCCCATGATACGGACCCGTTCAACCGCTGCGAGGCGGCGCGCAGCCTGGCCAAGGACCGGCTGATGCGGGCCGTGGCCGAGGGCGCAGACTTCGATGCCGCTTGGCTGGATGCGGTACGGGCCGTGGCGCTGGACACCTCCGCCGATCCGGCCTTCCGGGCTTTGGCCTTGGCCCTGCCCTCCGAAGACGATCTGGCCGGATCGCTGCATGATGCAGGCGTGGTGCCGGATCCGGATGTCATCCATGACGCGCGCAGGGCCGCCGGGCGGGCGGTGGCGACACGTCTGGCCGACGACCTTGAGGCGGCACGGGCCGCCTGTGCCACGCCTGGCCCCTATGATCCGCGGGCGGAAGATGCGGGCCAACGCGCACTTTCGGCGGTGTTGTTGCGGCTGATGACCCATCTCGATGACGGTGCGGCGGCGCAAGCCGCTTTCGATGCGGCCGATAACATGACCGATCGGATGGCGGCCTTCACCTGCTTGCTGGAGGCTGGAGACCCGGAGATCGCCGGACGGTTCGAGGCCGATTGGCGCCATGACCGGCTGGTGATGGATAAATGGTTCATGGCGCAGATCGCCCATGAGGCGCCAGAACGGGCTGTGGAGACGGCCGAAAACCTGACCCGGCATCCGGATTTCGATCCGGCCAACCCCAACCGCTTCCGCGCGGTGATCGGTGGGCTGGCGGGCGGCAATCCGGCGGGTTTCCACCGCGCCGACGGGGCGGGATACGCCTTCCTGGCCGATTGGCTGATCCGGCTGGACGCAAGCAATCCGCAGACCGCCGCCCGCATGTCCACCGCCTTCGAGACCTGGCGCCGCTACGATGCGGACCGGCAAGCCCTGATGCGCGCGGCATTGGAGCGGATGGCGGACGGGGCGGTGAGCCGTGATCTGGGAGAGATGGTGGGGCGGATGCTGGGCTGAGCTGGGGCCGCCTCGCCGCGGCCGCCGCCGTCCCGTGAGTATTTCTGGAACATCGAGGGGGCGGGACGGCGCCGGGCCCTGAGGCGCGTTTGAAGCAGGCCACGCCGCTGTTGGGCCGGGAGTGACGGCCGGAGCAGGTAGCGCGGGTCTTGCGCGCGCGGCCAGATCTCTGCTTCCCTTGCAGCGAGACGCAAGTCGGTGGGCACTCATGTGCATCGTGCTGGGAAGATGTCCGGGGCAACGGCGCGGCAAGGTCCATGCCTGGTGGCCGCCGCCAAAGGCTGTGCGCTAGGCCCGTTTGAACGGGGCGCGAACGCTGCGGGCTTCGGCCCGACCCGACATCTTCCGCGTGGAGACATCATGCAACCGACACTCACCACCGGGGCCAGCGGCCTCGATATCCGTTGGGCCGACGGCACCCTCGGCACGTTTCCCTATCTCTGGCTCCGCGACAGCGATCCGGCAGGCTTCCATCCCGAGACCGGCGAGCGCGCGTTCGACCTGACCCGCATCCCGCTCGACACCAAACCGCGCGCGGCCGAAATCCAGGAGGAGGCGCTGATCCTCACCTGGCCGGATACGGACCAGCCCAGCCGGTTCCCGCTGGATTGGATCCGGGCCAATCGTCCCGGGCGTGTGCGGCCCGATCCCGCCGCGCTGGCGCCTGTGCAGTGGCGTGCGGAGTTGGGGGCGCGGGGTCTTCCGAGTTGGCCAGCGCGAGAGATCGCGGAGAGCGATGGGGGCCTCTGCGCATGGCTGGCAGAGACCAAGAGCTACGGGCTGTCGCTAGTCACCGGGCTCGACGACGACCCGGAAGCTGGGATGGCCATCGCGGCGCGGATCGGGCACCTGCGGGAGACCAATTTCGGGCGCATCTTCGAGGTGATGACGAAGCCCGATCCGAACAACCTGGCCTATACGTCCGAGGCCCTGCCGCTCCATACCGACCTGACGAACCAGGATCTGCCGCCGGGCTATCAGTTCCTGCATTGCCTGGCCAATGACGCGACCGGCGGCGGATCGGTGTTCTGCGACGGCTTCGCTGTGGCGACGGATCTGCGCGTGGCGGACCGGGAGGCCTTTGCCTTTCTGTCCCGGGTGACGGTGCCCTTCCGGTTCCAGGACGGGGATACCGATATTCGGTCGCGCAAGACGGTGATCGGGTTGAGCGATGCTGGCGTTCCGGTGGAGATATGCTTCAACGGACATCTGGCCGATATCCTCGACATCGCGCCAGAGGAGATGGCGGCTTTCTATCGGGCTTATCGGCTGTTCATGGCGATGACGCGCGATCCGGCCTATTGCGTGACCCACCGGCTCTCCCGCGGTGAAATGGTGGTGTTCGACAATCGCCGGGTGCTCCATGGGCGGGAGGCCTTCGATCCGGCCACGGGGTTCCGGCATCTGCGCGGCTGCTATGTGGATCGGGGCGAGCTGGACAGCCGGTTGCGGGTTCTGCATCGCGACGATGGGTGAGTGGGCCGGGCAATGCGGTCTTCCGGGCGGCTAGAGCCCGCCCTCCCGCCGGATGAAGGCCACGACATCCTCCACCCCGAGGCCGGTCCGCAGGGACGCCATGACGTAAGGCCGCCCCGCGCGGGCCGTGTCGAGATCGCTGCGCGCCTGCTCCAGATCGACGCCCACATGGGGGGCGAGGTCGGTCTTGTTCAGGATCAGGAGGTCGGAGCGGGTCACGCCGGGGCCGCGCTTGCGCGGGATGTCTTGTCCGGCCGCGGTGTCGATCACGTAGAGCGACAGGTCCGCCAGTTCCGGCGAGAAGGTGGCGGCCAGGTTGTCGCCGCCGCTTTCGATCAGGACGAGGTCCAGATCGGGGATCTTGGCGCGCAGGTCCGCGATGGCGGCGAGGTTGATGGAGGCATCCTCGCGGATGGCGGTGTGGGGGCAGCCGCCGGTCTCGACGCCGCGGATGCGGGCTTCGGGCAGGGCCTGGGCGCGCAGCAGGAAGTCGGCATCCTCGCGCGTGTAGATGTCGTTGGTGATGACGGCCATGGAGTGATGGGGCGACAGCGCGCGGGCCAGCGCTTCGGTCAGGGTGGTCTTACCCGCGCCGACGGGGCCGCCGATGCCGACGCGGAGGGGGCCGTTGGCGGAGGTCATGGTCGCGTTCCGATCGTGAGGGCCAGGAGCGAGAGGAGTAGGCAGAGCGGTCCGTAAGCGATCTGGTCCAACCGGCGGAACGGCATCTCCGGCGTGCGGTCGGCCCAGGCGGGCGGGCAGCTGGCAAGGCCGCGGAGGAGAAGGACGAGGGCGGCGGCCCGGAGCGCCGCATCGGAAAAGCCGATGGGATCCCACCAGGGGAGGAGCGCCAGGAGGACCAGGAGGGTCGCTACGAATCCGCAGGGTAGCGGGCCGGGCATCTGGGAGATGCCGGACGTGCCGACCACCGCGCGGGCCAGCGCGGTCTCGTCGCCCAGCGGCCACCAGATGCGCGCGGCCCAGGCGGCGTGGAGGGTGGCGAGGTCCAGCAGGATCAGGGTCCAGATGATCGAGAGGGCGGTCATTCGTCTTCGTCGGCAAAGACGTCGAGCGCGGCGTTCAGGCCGTTGATGGCGGCGGGCAGTCCGCCATAGAGCGCCATCTGCCAGATCGTCTCGGCGATCTCCTCCCGGCTGAGACCGGCCTTGCGCCCGGCGGCGATGTTGACCTTCAGCTGGGGCCGCGTCTGCCCGCCCAAGGCCGTGAGCGCGGCGATGGTGGCGATGTAGCGGTCGCGCAGGGGCAGGTCGGGGCGTGCGTAGTGGCGGCCATAGGCGAAATCCACGACAGCCTCGGCCATGCCGGGCACGAGATGACCGTAGCGGGCGTCGAGGGCGGCCTCCATGCCGGGGTTCAGCTCTTCGGAGAGGGCCTTGCCGGTCCCGTAGGTGCTCATGTGCGGAAGATCCGGGGTTGCAGGGTTTCGTGGGCCATGGCGTCGTAATCGGCCAGGAAGGCGGATTGCGGAGGCGGAGTCTCGTCTTCGTGTGCTGCGATCTCGGCGATCAGCGGATGGAGACGGCGCAGGACGCCCTGCCCTTCGGACTGGCCCAGCGGCAGGAAGCGGGTGGCGGCGCCGACCAATTGTCCGGCGAAGGCTTGAAGGTAGAGCGTGACGACGGTGACCGGGTCCATGCCGCGGGCGCGCAGACCCAGGGCGACCGGAAACGGCAGGCCGGGCGGCAGGGGCGCCTCGCCCAGCGCCTCGGTCTCGGTCGCGAAGGCCGCGCCCATGTCGCGGGTCTCCGCCCAGCGCTCGGCGGAGCCGGCGCGCGCGGCCGCGATGTCGCGCAGGTCGGCCGGATCGCCACCCGCCATAGCCGCGCGGATCAGCCAGGCGTCGAGCGCGCCGCTGCCATGGCGCAAGACGGTGGCGGCCCAATCATAGGCGCCATCGGCATCGCGGACGCGGCCATTGGCCATTGCCGTCTCCAACCCGTGGGAATAGGCGTAGCCCGAGAGCGGGAAGGCCGGCGAGAGCCACTGCGTCAACCGCAGCAGATCAGTCATGGCTGTGGCCCCCATGGTGCCCCATCGTCCGCCCGTGCCCATAGGCGCCGCCTTCGGGATGGAAGGGGCGCGTCTCGGTCGCTATGTTGGCGCCCAGCTGTTCCAGCATGGCCCGCAGGACGTGGTCGTCGCGGATCACCAGATGATCCCCTCCCATCTGGCAAGGCGTATGGCGGTTGCCGATATGCCAGGCGAGACGCGGCAGGTCGCCACGGATCACCAGGACGGGCTCCGGCGCGGCCTCGATGGCGATCTCGGTCCCATCCTCAAGCCGCAGGCCAGCATGATGCGATAGATCGGTGAGTTCGGGCAGGTCCAGCAGCACGTCGCGCCCGCCTTCAGTCACGAGGCGCTTCCGGCGGACGAGCCGCGCGTCATAGTCCAGCCGGATCGTATCGGTGGGGTCGTGGAGGTGGGAGAGAAGTTCGTGGGTCATGGCCGAGGGGTGTCCTGTCGCAAGGATGATCGGTCGCCAATCGCCGAACGCGGCGCGGACCGCTTCACCGGATATTCAGACATGGCTGTCATGGTCGCGATATGGACCAGATCGACCGACTCGCCGCGATACGAAACCGCATCAGAAGCCTCAAGCAGGAGGAAGCGGAGTTGAAGGCCGCGCTCCAGCGGCTGCCGGACGGGGACCACCCGGGCAGCAGGAGCGTCCTTCGGGTTGAAACGCGGTTGAGCCGCCGCTTCGCGCCGGATCGGCTGCCGGCGGCGATCCGGGAAGACCCGGCCTTTTGGAAGGTGACCGAGACTCGGGTATTGCGCTTCGTCAGCCAAAGAAGTGCCCCGTGCACTACATCGCGCGTGGAGCTTCCCGCCATGGACGATGATCCCCTGATTGAGCCCTTTCATCGACCTCGGCTTCCGCACAGTCCGTCCGGTCCGGACCACCGGGTTTGGACGGTCTGATCTGCCCATGCCAACTGTGCGGTCGCCTGGACTGGCCGTAGGAGAGGGATGCGGGAGGCCACCCGGCCTGGCTTCTGTAAGGCCTGACCGTAGCCGAGCGTTGGCTTGGGGATGTGACAGAGGCGCGACCGAGCCGTCTTACGACGCCGAGCCAGCACTCCCTCATCTAAAGGCACCGATTGATCCACCGCGCCCCCGTCGAAAGGCGCCGATTGGCAGGTCATAAGCGTCGAAACACGGGCGCCGCGCGCGGAGATTGCCTTCCCCATCAAAACAAGAAGTACCGCTGCGCCATGGGCAACTCGTCTGCCGGTTCGCAGGTCAGTAATTCGCCGTCGGCGCGGACTTCGTAGGTCTCCGGGTCCACCTCGACGTCGGGCGTCAGGTCGTTGAGGACCATGTCGCCCTTCCCGATCCCCCGCGTGCCCTTCACCGGGACCGTGGATTTCGCCAAGCCCAATCCGTCTACCTCCGCGCCTTCGGAGACGAACAGCACCGCGCCGCGCTCCGGCGCGCGGCCATATGCGCCGAACATCGGCCGGGAATAGACCGGCTGTGGCGTGGGGATGGAGGCGTTGGGGTCGCCCATCTGGGCGCAGGCGATGGTGCCGCCGACCAGCACCATCTCGGGCTTCACGCCGAAGAAGGCCGGGGACCAGAGGCAGAGATCGGCGCGCTTTCCCACTTCGATAGAGCCGATCTGGTGCGCGATCCCGTGGGCAATGGCCGGGTTGATCGTGTATTTCGCGATGTAGCGGCGGACGCGGAGGTTGTCGTTGTCCCCCGTCTCGTCCGGCAGCCGCCCGCGCTGCTTCTTCATCTTGTCAGCGGTCTGCCATGTGCGGATGATGACTTCGCCCACCCGGCCCATGGCCTGACTGTCGGAGGCGATGATCGAGAAGGCGCCCATGTCGTGCAGGATGTCCTCGGCGGCGATGGTCTCCTTGCGGATGCGGCTCTCGGCGAAGGCCACATCCTCCGGGATCGATTTGTCGAGGTGGTGGCACACCATGAGCATGTCGAGATGCTCCTCCAGCGTGTTCACCGTGTAGGGGCGCGTGGGGTTGGTGGAACTTGGGATCACGTGGTCGAGGCCGCAGACCTTGATGATGTCGGGGGCATGGCCGCCCCCTGCCCCCTCCGTGTGGAAGGCGTGAATGGTGCGGCCCTTCATGGCGGCGATGGTGTTTTCGACGAAGCCGCTCTCATTCAGGGTGTCGGTGTGGATCATCACCTGCACGTCCATGTCGTCGGCCACGCTCAGGCAGGCGTCGATGGCTTGGGGCGTGGTGCCCCAATCCTCGTGCAGCTTCATGGCGCAGGCGCCCGCCTTCACCATCTCGACCAGCGCGTCGGGGCGCGAGGCATTGCCCTTGCAGGAGAGGCCGAAATTGATCGGGAAGGCGTCGAGCGCCTGTAGCATACGCCCGATATGCCAGGGACCGGGCGTGCAGGTCGTGGCCAGCGTGCCGTGGGCGGGACCGGTGCCGCCGCCCAGCATGGTGGTCAGGCCGGAATGGAGCGCATCCTCGATCTGCTGGGGGCAGATGAAGTGGATATGGGCGTCGAAGCCCCCGGCGGTGAGGATGCGCCCCTCGCCCGCGATGGCCTCGGTGCCCGGCCCTATGACGATGTCGACATTCGGCTGGGTGTCCGGGTTGCCCGCCTTGCCGATGGCGTGGATGCGGCCGTCCCGCAGGCCGACATCGGCCTTATAGATGCCGGTATGATCCACGATCAGCGCGTTGGTGATGACCGTGTCCACCGCGCCTTCTGCCCGGGTCGCCTGCCCCTGACCCATCCCGTCGCGGATGACCTTACCGCCGCCGAACTTCACCTCCTCACCATAGGTGGTGTGGTCGCGCTCCACCTCGATGATCAGGTCGGTGTCGGCGAGGCGGACGCGGTCGCCGGTGGTGGGGCCGTACATGTCGGCATAGGCGCGGCGGGAGATGGCGGTGGGCATGGAGGCTCCGAGCTTGGTCGCGGCAGAGCCTTCATCGGAGGCTGCGCGATGTCAAATCAGGTGTGAGCCGCGGAGTGGATGCCGAAAACCCATGCCTCATTTTCGGGCAGATCGGGGGCGGATCCCGGTTGCACGAGGGCTGAGGCGCGGGTGCCATGTCGTCGGACGGGATCGGGCCTTCCGCCCGAGCCGCGCCCAACCCGAACCGCGCCCAACGATGTCGGAGATCGATGCGCAGGCTGATATGCTGAGAACGGCGCAAACCCTGTTCAGCCGCGCGATCCGCTAAGCCGGTCCCCCTCAGACCATGGCGAGAACGCGTGCCGGGCCACCGGTGCCGCGCTTATGCTTCGGCGCCCCCACGATCAGCGTGGCCCCGGCGGCGGGCATGTCGGCCAGACCGGCCAGGCATTCGATCCCGTAGCGTCCGGCGGGCAGCCAGGCATAATGGGTCGCGAAATCGGTGGAGGGCCCGTGGTCCAACGACAGGGTGTCCACGGCCATGGCGGCGGCCGATGTCTCGGTCAGCAGCATATCGGTCGCCTCGGGATGGAAGCCCGGGAAATGCATCACGCCCTCGTCATCCGCGCCCCGGAAGGCATCGCTGCCCACCTTGCGCGCCCAGCCCGAATACATCGCCACGCAGGCCCGGTCGGGGATGTCGTCATTTGCGTCGATCCAGGCCCGCAAATCGTCGGGCGTGACCTGTGCATCGGGGTCCGCTTCAGCCTTCTCGCGGATGTCGATCACGCAGAGCGGCACGACAAGATCACCGATATCGATCTCATCCACCGCCTCGCCATCGGCACTGAAATGCAGGGGCGCGTCGATATGCGTGCCGGTATGTTCGTTGATGGTCAGCCGGTAATTGTTGAACCCTTCGGAGGCGAAGGCCGCCGTCTGTTCGTAGGCGATCCCCGGCTCGCCGAAATAGGTCGGGAAGGCTTCGTCATAGGTGTGGGTCATGTCGCGGATCGTGCCGTGCATATCCGCCCGTGCGGGGACGGCCGCCAGACCCGCAGAGGCCGCGGCCAGGCCCGCACCGCCTTTGAAGAGCGACCGGCGGCTCAGCATCCGGTCCTTCACGGCTTCGATTACGCAATGGTCACACATCGGGGCCTCCACTAGTCGCTTGCGCCGAACTCCCTCAGGTCTTCGATCCGCCGTTCGGCGAGACGGATATAGCACAACCGCACGGAGACCGGAGTGTCGTCGCCCGCCAGAAGGCCCTCCACCGCGCAGGTGGATTCCGCATGGGCGGTCCAATCGGCTTGCGACTGGGCCATCAGATCTCGCAAGGGCGCGAAGGCGGTCTCACCCGTCAAAGCGGCCTCTTCGTCCCAGGCGGCGGCCCGCACGAGGGCAATGCGGTAGAGTTCATCCAGTTCGGCCTCAACGAGATCCTGCGCGATGAGAACGCATTCCTCGACCTCATCGGCGTCCAACGTGTCGGCGGCGCAATCCGGTGTCGCGGATTGCGCCAGAAGCGGTAACGGCAGCATCGCGGTGACGGCCGCCAAGACCCGGATCAGCCGACGCCGCCGTGTCACGACCGCTGTCGACGGCTCAACCGTCGAGAATTGGCCCGCGTCGCGCGGCCGATCGGGACCAGAGCCGCCCCATAGGCCTGGGCCGGGGTCGCCCCGGCCATCATGGCCCCGGCGGCCGCCAACCCCGCCTGCGTGAAAGCCGTCTGCTTCTCGGTCACCATGCGCATGTTCTCGCCCGACGCGGCGGGCAGTATCCCGGTCAGACCCAGCAACCGCAGACCGATCACCGTCTGCGCCTCGGCCAACATGTGCGCGGTGCGCATCTGAAGTCTCAATAACTCGAACATATCTAAAGCAATCCCATCACCTGACCGTTGAACCCAACAACCCGCCGATCCCCGCCCAGGGGCACCAGCGCGACGCGACGGCTCTGCCCCGGCTCGAACCGGACGGCCGTTCCCGCCGCAATATCGAGCCTTCGGCCCCGCGCCGCCTCTCGATCGAAGGACAGTGCCGCGTTGGTCTCGGCGAAATGATAGTGACTTCCGACCTGTACCGGCCGGTCGCCGGTATTGGCGACGTCCAGCGTGATCGCCTCCGCCCCGTCATTGAGCAGGATGTCACCGGCGGCGGGCAGAACCTCCCCGGGGATCATGTCCGCTCTCCCGACGCGATCTTGCGCCAGATACGCGCTCCAAAGAGGCCGAACAACGCGCCAAGGGCCAGCAGGAACGCGGAGCTGTCCACACCCAAAAGCGCGCAGACCACCGCCGCGATCATCAGGATGACGAGAAGGGCGGCCAAGTCGAACTCATGGTCGCTGATCCCCATATCGTCGAGCCAGATGCTTTCGGAGATGTCCTTCAAAATCCGCTCGGCGCGGGGCACCAAGAGACCGGTCAGGATGCCGATCAGAAGGTTCGCGATGATCATGCGGCATCCTCCCTCGCGCGGATCGGATGGTGGACGGTCACGAGCTTCGTGCCATCCGGGAATGTCGCCTCGACCTGCACATCGTTGATCATCTCCGGAACGCCTGCCATGCATTGATCCACCGTAATGACATGGGCCCCCGCCTGCATGAGGTCCGCCACGGACCGGCCGTCCCGCGCGCCCTCCACCACGAAATCGGTGATCAGCGCGATGGCCTCGGGATGGTTCAGTTTCACGCCGCGGGACAGGCGGTTTCGGGCGACCATCGCCGCCAGGCTGACCAGCAGCTTGTCCTTCTCTCGGGGGGTCAGGTTCATCGTCTTTGCAGCCTTCTACACAGCGCCTTCATCGGGCCAAACACGGGGCAGATCCCCTCTCAGCGCAACGATGGCGCGGATAAGCGCCCGGCGCAACGGCGCCGCATCGGCGGCCATCAGACGCGCCACCAGCCGCCCGTCCCAAGCGGAGGCATGGCCATCCGTCCCGAGGGCGTCGCGTATGGGGCCCAGCGCATCCGCCGCCCCCGGGGCCAGAAAGACCAGCGTCGACATAGCCCTGGCGCCGCCCAGACAGGCGGGATCGGCCAGGATATCCGACGTAAGGGCAAGATGCTCCTCATAGAGAAGGCGCCCGCCCCGCGTGATGCGACGATGATCGTCCAAGGTGATGCGCCGGACGACCTCACCATGGGCGGCACGACCCAAGACCAAGGTCTCGACGCCCAGAAATTCGGCATCATTGCCCAAGCGCACATCGGTCCGGCGACGCAGCGCGCTGCCTTCGAAGAGGATCGTCTCTTGCGGAAGCCAGTCGAGCCGCCCGGTCACGTCGAGCGTGATCCGGACCTCGCCCGGCGCGTCGGGGGCCCGATAGGCACGCTCTGCGGTTTGGGTCGTTCCGGTGGCGTGGCCGTCGACGGTCAATGCGTAGTCCAGCCGGTCGCCGGACGTCACGCCACCGGCTGTGTTCAGGAAAACGACCTCCGGATGGGGCGCGTCGGTCCGGGGCAACATGGCTTTGGCGCTGCCTTGCTGGCGCAGGTCGAGAAGGCCGCGTCGGCCGAGCCGAACCATCGCCGCGCCGCGCACACGCTGGAGCTTGGTGTCTTGGCGGTGGGGTTGGGTGGATCGGTCGAGCATCGCACGAGCCTGCCACGGCCCGTGCCTCTGGCCAAGGCGCCCCGTGCCCGCTAGTCCCGCCCCATGGAGACGCTGACCATCCGCCGCCCCGACGATTGGCACCTGCATCTGCGCGATGGCGATATGCTTCGTCTGGTCGCCCCCCAAAGCGGTCAATTCGGACGGGCGATCATCATGCCCAACCTCGTGCCACCCGTGGTCACGGGCGTCGAGGCCGCCGCCTATCGCGATAGGATCTTGGCGGCGGGTTTCACGGGGCCGTTGATGACGCTTTACCTGACGGAGGCGACCGATCCGCAGGATGTGATCACAGCCCACCGGGACGGTGTGATCACGGCGGTGAAACTCTATCCGGCTGGCGCCACGACGAACTCCGCCTCAGGCGTGCGGGACATCGAGGCCGTGCGCCCCGTACTGGCCGCCATGGAGAAGGCGGGCGTGCCGCTTTGCATCCACGGGGAAGTGACCGACCCTGAGGTGGATATCTTCGACCGGGAGGCCGTCTTCCTCGACCGGGTGCTCGCACCGCTCCGCGCGGCCCACTCAGCCCTCAAGATCACGCTCGAACATGTCACGACGGAGGACGCCGTCCAGTTCGTCCAAGAGGGCGCAAATATCGGTGCGACCATCACCGTCCAGCACCTTATGGCGAACCGCAACGACATGCTGGTTGGGGGAATGCGCCCGCATTTCTACTGTCTGCCAATCCTCAAGCGGGATCGTCACCAGGCCGCGCTCCGCGCCGCCGCCACGTCGGGCGATCCGCGCTTCTTCCTCGGCACCGACAGCGCCCCCCATCCGACCCACGCCAAGGAGGCCACCTGCTGCGCTGCCGGGTGCTTCACGGCGCCCCATGCCATCGCCTGCTACGCGCAGGTCTTCGAGGCAGAGGGTGCGCTGGACAAGCTCGAAGGCTTCGCATCGCTCCACGGTCCCGCCCATTACGGTCTTCCGCCCAATGACGACACCATCACCCTGGAGAAGGGCGACCCTCTTGCCCTGCCCGAGCGGATCGAGGGCCATGGCCAGACCGTGACGCTGTTCGATCCCGGCCACCCCCTGCATTGGCATGTCCGTTAGGCGCATTTTCTTCTGCGAAGAAAATGGCCCCATCCAAGAGGTCCGCGATGATCCCCACCAGCCACCCGCCCGCCGCTGAAATCGCCCGCCTGACGGCCCGCGCCCTGCTGGAAGTCGGCGCCGTGCATTTCAACGCGCGGGAGCCGTTCACGCTGGCCAGCGGCCTGCCCTCACCCACGTATATCGATTGCCGCAAGCTGATTTCCTATCCGCGTCTACGGGCCACGCTTATGGACTTCCTGGCCGTGATCGTGATGCGCGAGGCGGGTTTCGAGGCGTTCGATAACGTGGCTGGCGGCGAGACGGCGGGCATCCCCTTCGCGGCCTTCATGGCCGAGCGGTTGGCCCTGCCGATGTCCTATGTCCGCAAAAAGCCCAAGGGCTATGGCCGAAACGCCCGGATCGAGGGGTTGATGACCGAAGGCCAGCGGGTCCTGCTGGTGGAGGACATGACCACGGATGGCGGCTCGAAGCTGAACTTCGTGGACGCGATCCGCGAGACCGGTGCCACCTGCGCGCATACCGCGGTGATCTTCAGCTACGGCATCTTTCCAGAGATCACCAAGACGCTGGGCGATCACGGCGTGACGCTCCACAGCCTCAGCACGTGGTGGGACGTTCTGGCGGAAGCGAAGGCGCAGGACAGCTTCGATGCGGAGACGCTGGAGGGAGTCGAAGCCTTCCTGAACGACCCCCGCGCCTGGCAGGCGGCCCGCGGCGCGTGAGCCCGTCTGCGGTCGGCTGGCGGCCTAGCGGCAGACCCGCAAGACACGCCCACACTTGTGGGGCGACATACGTCATCGAGAGCATTGCCGCGAGAAGGCGGGACGCCGCCGCCTATGCCTGGGGCGCCATCAGCTCCACCTCGTCCCCGTCCCGGATCGCCGTGTAGAAACAGGTGCGTCGCTTGGTGTGACAAGCGGGCCCTGTCTGATGCACTCTTAGCAGGAGGCAGTCCCGATCGCAGTCGACCCGAAGGTCGATCAGTTTCTGGACGTGGCCGGACGTGTCGCCCTTGACCCAAAACGCCTGCCGGGAGCGCGACCAATACGTTACACGGCCGGTCTCGAGTGTGCGCGCGACGGCCTCTGCATTCATCCAGGCCATCATCAGCACCTCTTCGCTGCGATGATCCTGCGCGATAGCCGGTATCAAGCCGTTCGCGTCGTAGACCAAGGTCGTGGGATCGAAGGCCATTGCCCATCCTTTGCATCTGCTGTCGGGATCGCTACCTAAGGCAGAGACGACGCCGAGGGAACGGCCAGGAGAAGTGCGATGTCCGATGCCGATCTGATCAAGCTCTATTCCGGGCGGATACTGGAACTGGCGGCAGAGATGACGGCCACCGTGCCGCTGGACGATCCACAGGTGACGGCGCGCAAGCGCTCCCCTCTATGTGGCTCTACCGTCACGGTGGCGCTCGATATCCAAGATGGGCGGGTTGCGCGGTACTGGCAGGACGTAAAGGCATGCGCCCTCGGACAAGCCTCTGCGTCGGTCTCCGGCAGGGTGATGGTCGGCCGTACGCGGGATGAAATCATCCGGGCCCGCGACGAATTGCGGGCCATGCTGAAATCGGGCGGCCCGGTGCCGAGCGCGCCGTTCGACGGCCTAGAAGTCCTGACGCCAGCCCGCGACTACCGGAACCGCCATGCCTCGATCCTGTTGGCATTGGACGCGACGGTGGACGCCATGGATCAGCTTGACGAACGGGCCTTAACAGCCCGGTAAGGGCTTGCCTGCTAGGGGGGGCAGATGTCGGCCCATCCTACCCCTCAGATGCCGGATATTCCCGATATCCACCCACCGGATATCGTTCCGCCTGGCGTGGAGCGGAAGGATGCCGACCAATCCCTTGCCCGGGATATCACGCCGCTCGGCTATCTCATCGCCGATCTCGGCGCGCTGATGGCGTCGATCGACAGCGACGCACATGTCAGTCTGGAACGCGTGGACGAAATGCAGATCGTCGCCCAGCAGATCGGGCTGGCCATCCGCGATCTGGAAGCCGGGTTCGATCTCTTGCGCAGCGATACCGCCGCGGCTGAACGGATCGCCTCGGAACGGCTCAACGGCATTGCGGAGAATATCAAGCGGTTCGAAACCTATGTCGGCTGGGGCAGCGACGTGGCCTCCCGCGCGGGTGATCTGCAGGATACATTGCAGGACATCACGGTCGCTCATCTGGAGATCACGACCATCGCGCGGCAGGTCAACATCCTTGCGATCAACGCGGCCATCGAGGCGGCCCGGGCCGGGGAGGCCGGGCGCGGCTTTGCCGTGGTGGCGGAAGCGATCAACGAATTGTCGCGGAAAACCTCGGCGGCGGCAGGTGGTATCGCAAGTTCCGTATCGACGCTTGGCGACTGGACCGACTCGCTGAAGAACGACATGGCGCGCCTGATCCCGGAATTCGATCAGGGGATTTCGTCGGCGCAATCGGCCCATGGTGCCGTGCTGACCATCGGCGATGCGATGTCGACCGCCCAGGCCCGGTTGACCGATATGGACGTGGCGTTGACGGCCCTCGACGCGGCCGAGCGAAAGGCCGGTCCCGCTGCCTCTGGCCTGCGAGACGCCGCCAATGCCACCGTGACGGATACCGAGGCGGGACGCGAGCGGATGGAGCAGATGATGGATGTCTGCGACGGCTTGCTCGCGCGGATCATCCAGGTGGAGCCGAATGGCCGTGACGACCGCATGCGGCAGCGGGCACAGACGACCGCCACCGCGATTGCCGCCGCCTTCGAAGACGGCATCGCCAGCGGCGCGATCCGAATGCTCGACCTGTTTGATTTCACCTATCACCCGATCGTCGGATCGAACCCGCCACAGCATGATACGGCCTTTGCCGCCTTCACCGATCGGGTCCTGCCCGCGATCATCGAACCAATCTTGGACGCTGATCCGCAGATCGTGTTCTGCGCGCCGTGCGACCGCAACGGTTATATCCCCACCCACAATGCCATCTACTCCCATCCCCAGGGCGATGATCCGGCTTGGAACGCCGCCCATAGCCGGAACAGGCGGATCTTCGATGATCGCGCCGGAAGTCGCGCCGGAGCGAACCGAAAGCCGTTTCTCGCGCAAATCTATCGTCGGGACCTGGGCGTGAATGGGATCGTGATGGTCAAGGATATCTCGGTCCCCATCCTGGTGCGGAATCGGCATTGGGGCGGATTACGGCTCGCCTATCGCGACGAGGGCTCGCGGACGCGCGCCGCGTCTTAAGCTGTCGGTAATCCCGATCCGCTAGTCAGCCGCCATGGTGCAATCCGCCGCCGCACGTCTAACGATCGCACCCGAGGCCGATAAAACATCCCTCGGCAGCGACATCACGCCCTTGGGCTTCTTCGTGGCCGATCTTTCCAACCTGATGGAATCGATCGACGAGGATGCGCAGACCAGCAGGGCGCTGGTGGACGACATGCGTGGCATCGCACAGCAGGTTTCCCAAGCGATTCATGAACTGGCCCACGGATTCGACGCTTTGCGCAACGATACCGCTGCGGCGGGCACCATCGCGACAGACCGTTTGGCCAAGATCTCTGAGAACGTCCAACGGTTTGAAGCCTATGCCCATTGGGGCACCGATGTCGCGACCCGCGCCGCCAACCTGCAGCATACGCTTCGAACGATCACCGGCGCCAATGCCGAGATCACGAACATCGCAAGGCAGGTCAACATCCTTGCCATCAATGCCGCCATCGAAGCCGCGCGTGCGGGTCAAGCTGGTCAAGGCTTCGCGACCGTCGCCGAGTCGATTAACGTCTTGTCCCACAAAACCACCGGCGCCGCCGCGGGTATCGCAGGATCGGTCGACAAGCTACGAGGTTGGGCGGACGCGTTGAAAGACGACATGGACCGCTTGCTTCCGGAGTTCGATCAAGGCGTGATATCCGCGACGGAGGCCCGCGACGCCGTGGCCACGATCGGGACGGCAATGGTCACGGCGCAATCCCGGCTCGACCAGATGGGCGAGACGCTGACGAAGATCAATGAGACCGAACGCCGGGCGCAACCGATCATCGAAGGACTGCACGTCGCAGCCACGGACACGGCGCGGGAAACGCGTGTGACACGCAACCATCTCGAGGAAATCACCGCAATCTGCGATGATCTTCTGGTGCGGATCGTCTCCCAGGAGAAAGGCGGCCACGACCAAGCGATGCTGGCCATCGCCCAAGAGACCGCGGCGAAGGTCAGCGCGGCCTTCGAAACCGGCATCGAGACCGGACGGATCGACCGGGACACGCTGTTCGACTTTCGATACAGGCCGGTTCCGGGCACCAACCCGCAACTCTATGAGACCCCATTCACGAGCTTCACGGACCGCGTCGTCCCAGGCATCATCGACCCGGTGGTGGAGCGTGATACCTCCATCGTCGTCTGCGCACCCTCGGACCGCAACGGCTATATCCCGACCCATCTCACCAAATTTGCGCAACCCCAGGGCGATGACCCTGACTGGAACCGCGTCCATTCCCGCAGCCGGCGCCGTTTCGAGGACCGCGCAAGCAAGCGGGCTGGCGCAAACCGGGAACCCTTCATCGTGCAGATCTACCGGCTGGAGCTGCAGCGCGAAGGTGTCGTTATGATCAAGGACTTCTCGATCCCGATCATGGTCCATGGCGAGCATTGGGGCGGTCTGCGGCTGGCCTATCGCGGCACGTGAAAAAACCGCCGCGCTCCGTGGGGCGGAGGCGGCGGCAGTGGCGTCACACGCTCGGGCAGGAACCATGCCGACACAGGTCAGAAAGGCATGGTCGAACTCCGCGCTCAGGGCGGCGCGAACATAACGGCGTCACACGGGGAGAGTGGGCCGGATAAAGCGTCGGACGCGGGCAGAAACGAGAGGCGGTATCAGGCGATCATCCCGGGCAGATGGAGCAGGCTCAGAAGCAGCGTCACGAGCCAGACGCCCCCCAACACATCAAGCACCGCATCACGATCAAACCGCCTATTCGTCTTCGTTTGTCGGATCATGCTGGCCTCCTATGCGCTTTGTTTCCAATTTGTTCTCACGCCTCTCCGATTCTGTAAACACTTTTTTAGAACATTTGAGAACAAAGCGGAACTTTTCAAGATTCAGCCCACGGCCAGAAGGCGCAGTGCGCGTTCCTGTTCCGTCAACGCCAGCAGCAATTGGGCCGCGACGCCCCGCGCTCCCGACAAGGTGGGATCGTCGTGCAGAAGGCGCCGCGCATCTCGACCGGCTGTCTCCATCAAGCCGGCCTGACGCTCCAGATCGGCGACCCGAAACTGCGGCAGACCCGATTGCGCCGTCCCCAAGACATCTCCTGCCCCGCGCAGAGCCAAGTCTTCCTCGGAGATCCGGAAGCCATCCTCGGTCTCACGCAGGATGCGTAGCCGCGCCTCGGCGGTTTCGCCCAAAGGCGGCTTGAACATCAGCAGACAGGTTGACGCCGCCGCACCGCGCCCGACGCGCCCGCGCAATTGGTGCAACTGTGCCAAGCCGAAGGTTTCCGCGCGTTCGATCACCATGATCGACGCATTGGGGACATTCACGCCAACTTCGATCACCGTAGTCGCGACCAGAACCGCCGTCTCTCCGGTGACAAAGCGGGCCATCGCCGCGTCCTTCTCGGCGGGCGGCATCTGACCGTGGACCAGCCCGACGGCTTGGTCGCCAAGGGCGATGCGCAATGAGCGGAAGCGTTCTTCCGCCGATGTCAGGTCGGCGACCTCCGATTCGTCCACCAGCGGACAGACCCAGTAGACTTGTCGTCCCTCCGCCACCGCCGCGCGCAACCGGTCGACCACATCGTCCATCCGCGTGACCGGAATCGTGGAGGTGACAACGGGTGTCCGTCCCGGCGGTTTCTCATCCAACACGCTCAGGTCCATATCGCCATACTGCGTCAAGGCCAGGCTGCGCGGGATGGGCGTGGCCGTCATGACCAGCACATCGACGGCCGCGTTCTTTTCACCCAACAGCATCCGCTGACGGACGCCGAACCGGTGCTGTTCGTCGATCACGGCAAGACGCAGATCGCGGAACGCGACGTCGCGCTGGAAGACAGCATGGGTGCCAACGAGGATTTGGATGTCCCCCGACGCGAGCGCATCGAGCTTGGCCTGACGCTCCCGCCCTTTGTCACGACCGGTCAGCAACTCCAAAACGACCCCGGCCGCCTCCGCCAATGGACGGAGCCCTTCAGCATGTTGCCGGGCCAGGATCTCGGTCGGCGCCATCAGCACGCCTTGCCCGCCCGCCTCGACGGCTGCCAGGAGGGCCAGAAGCGCCACCAGCGTCTTGCCAGAGCCCACGTCGCCTTGCAGCAGTCGGTTCATCCGTCGCGTTGCGGCCATGTCCGACGCGATCTCGCCGCTGGCGCGCTTCTGCGCATCGGTCGGTTCGAACGGCAGCGCCGACAAGACTTTCCGCCGCAAACCGCCGTCGCCTTCGGTGGCCACCCCGGGGCGCGCGCGGTCGGCGGCCCGCGCCAAGGCCAGCGTCAATTGATGCGCGAAGAGCTCATCATAAGCCAGCCGTTGTCGGGCCGGCGTCGTCGCCGCAAGATCGCCGGACCCTGTCGGCGCATGGGCTGCCCGTAACGCGGCGTCGAAGGCGGGCCAGCCCCGCTCCCGGAGGAGTGGTGCGTCGATCCATTCTGGCATGTCGGGCAGCCGGGCAAGCGCCCCGTCCACGGCCTTGGCCATGACGCGACCGGTGACACCGGCCGTCAGCGGGTAGACCGGCTCATAGGCGGGCAAGGCGTCTCCCTCGGCTAGAACGTGATCGGGATGGGCCATCTGCGCGACACCGTCGTAAAGCTCCGCTTTGCCAGACACGATCCGGCGCTGTCCCGTTGGTAAGGTCCGGCCATGCAAGTCCGCCGCGCCGCGAAAATAGACGACCTGGAACGAGGTCTTCGCGTCCTCCACCTCGATCCGGTAGGGGCGGCCCCGGCTTCTTGGCGGGATGTGGCGCCCGACGGTGACAGCGACGGTAACCACGCCCGGTAGTGTCGCATCACGGATGGATCCGACCGGCCTGCGGTCCACCCCACCCGTCGGCAAAGTGAAGAGCAGGTCCTTCGGTGTGGCGATGCGTAAATTGGCCAAGAGCTTCGCGATCTTCGGGCCGACCCCGGGAAGTGTCTCCAAGCTGGCGAAGAGCGGGTAGAGCCGCTCCGGTCGGCCGCTCATGCGCTCCCGGTCAGGTCGAGCCATGCGGCCTCGTCGATCACCTCGACCCCCAGTTCGGCAGCCTTCGTTGCCTTGGACCCCGCGCCCGGTCCGGCGATCAACAAGTCCGTCTTCGCGGAGACCGAGCCCGAGACCCGCGCACCCAGCGCCTCCGCCCGTGCCTTGGCCTCGGCCCGCGTCATTCGCTCCAATGTGCCGGTGAAGACCACCGTCTTTCCGGCGACGGCGCTGGCCTCCGCCACGTCTTCCGGGGCCTCGATCTCTAGCTGTGCCAACAGGGCGTCGATGGCCGCGCGCTCTTCGCGACCGGCCAGCGCCTCGCAAAGCGCCAGCGCCAGCGTCGCGCCGATCCCATCGATACCGGTCAAGTCGTCCCATGCAGCGCGGGCGTCGGCTGAGACATCGGACCAGACCGCGGCGCGGGTCTCCGACAGGCGGGCGCGGCGTTCGGCTTCGGCGGCCGCGGCGCGCTCGGCGATCACCGCGGCCTCGGCACGGCGATGGGCTTCCGCCGCGGGGATGGCCGCGTCCACCGCCTGCGCCAGCGATGCCCAATCTCCGTAATGCCGTGCCAGATCCCTACCTGCGACCTCTCCCAAATGACGGATGCCCAGACCGAACAGAACCCGTGCCAGCGGTTGGCGCCGCGCTTGGGCAATTCCGGTGAACAGATTTGCCGCCGATGTCTCGCCCCACCCCTCAAGCGCCGCGACCGTCTGCAGGCCCGCTCCGTGGCTGGACTGCAGCGTGAAGATATCCGCAGGCGAGGTGACCCAACCCAGATCGTGGAACCGCTCGACCTCTTTGTGACCAAGCCCTTCGACGTCCAAGGCGCCGCGGCTGACCAGATGCTTGAGTCGCGCCACCCCCTGTGCCGGACAGATCAGCCCGCCGGTACAGCGCCGCACGCTCTCGCCCGGTTCGCGGGTGGCGGGGCTGTCGCATTCCGGGCAGGTTTCGGGAAAGATGTAAGGTACGGCATCGCCCGGCCGGCCCGACAGGTCGACGTCCCGTACCTTGGGGATCACATCGCCGGCCCGATATATTTCCACGCGGTCGCCAATGCGCAGGTCACGCCCCTCCCGAATGAGGGAACCGTTTGAGTCGCGGCCCGCGATATAACCTTCGTTATGGAGCGTCGCGTTGGAGACGACCACGCCGCCTACCGTTATCGGTTCCAGCCGGGCGACCGGGCTCAGGGCGCCGGTACGGCCCACCTGAATGTCGATGCCGATCAGTCGGGTCCAGGCGGTCTCGGCGGGAAATTTGTGGGCGATGGCCCAGCGGGGCGTTGTGGAGCGGAAGCCCAGGCGCCCTTGATAGGAGAGGTCGTCTACCTTGTAGACCACGCCGTCGATGTCATAGCCCAGCTCGGCGCGCCCGGCGGCAATGGCGCCGTAACGTTCGAGAAGCATATCCAGAGATGCGCAGCGGCGCGTCTCCGGGTTGGTCGCAAAACCGAACGCCGCCAAGCGGTCCAACGCATGCTGCTGCGTGTCAGCCAGTTGTGCGGAAAGCGCCCCCCAGGCATACGCGAAAAAGCGCAGTGGACGGGCGGCGGTAATGGCGGGATCCAGTTGGCGCAGGCTGCCCGCCGCCGCGTTGCGCGGGTTGGCAAAGGGCTTGGCCCCGGCCTGTTCCTGGGCGGTGTTCAGCGCATGGAAGTCTTCGTGGCTCATATAGACTTCGCCCCGCACCTCCAGCAGATCAGGGGCAGCCTCAAGCCTTTCGGGAATGTCGCCGACGGTGCGGGCGTTGCGGGTCACGTCCTCCCCAACGCTGCCATCGCCGCGCGTCGCCGCGTGGACCAACCTGCCCTGTTCATAACGGAGCGAGAGCGAGAGACCGTCGATCTTGGGTTCGACCGTATAGGCAAGCGGTGCGTCTTCGGTGAGGCCGAGAAAGCGCCTGATGCCCGCATCGAATTCGCGCACATCGTCATCCGAGAAGGCATTGGCGAGGGACAACATGGCGATCTCGTGCCGGATCTTTCCGAACCCCTCTGCGGGTCCGGCGCCGACTTGGTCGCTCGGGCTGTCGTGCCGCTTGAGATCGGGGAAGCGCGCCTCAATGGCGGCGTTCCGGCGCTTGAGCCCATCGTATTCGGCGTCGCTGATCTCCGGCGCATCGTCCCGATGGTAAGCGGTGTTGGCAGCGTTCAGGGCTTTGGACAAGCGCGCCAGTTCGGCATCCGCCTCTGCCGCACTCAGCGCGTCAACTTCGATCTCCGCCGTTCCTGCCATGCCTAGCCCCAGTCCTTCTTGAGACAGTGTCTAGGCTCCACACGGCGATCGTTCCAGCGTTTCCGGTCGCTCAAACCTCTGGGATCGACGTCACCAGGGTCTTACCCATGCGCGCGGCATCGGCCATCGCCGCATCGTTGATCAACTCGGTAAGCGCCTACGTTAGCGCTGGCGGACGCAGCGTGCGGTACGCTGATGAATGCCGAGCCCATGATCGATTCAGGTTATGGTCGTTCCGCACCGCGCCGAGGGGCCGATCGTAGCCAAAAGCCCGGCCGAAAAGTTGAGCACCAAGAAACAACCAAGCAGAGAGCCGCGCGTGAAAAGGCCCCGCACGGTCTTAGGGGTGCGGGGCCAAACCTGCCTTCTGCTCGGATTACGCGCTGACGAGGCGCCCTTCGGAGGAGGATTGAGCCTCTGGGTCGCGCAGGACGTAGCCGCGGCCCCAAACCGTCTCGATATGGTTCTCGCCGCCCGTCGCCTCGCTCAGCTTCTTGCGAAGCTTGCAGATGAAGACATCGATGATCTTCAGCTCGGGCTCGTCCATGCCGCCATAAAGATGGTTGAGGAACATCTCCTTGGTCAGGGTCGTGCCCTTCCGAAGGGAGAGAAGCTCCAGCATCTGATATTCTTTGCCGGTCAGATGCACGGTCTTGCCATCCACCTCCACGGATTTCGCGTCCAGGTTCACGGCAACACGTCCGGTCCGGATGATCGACTGCGAATGGCCTTTCGAGCGGCGAACGATAGCATGGATGCGCGCGATGAGTTCGTCGCGGTGGAACGGCTTGGTCATATAATCATCGGCGCCGAAGCCGAAGCCGCGTATCTTATTCTCGGTATCGTCCGAGCCCGAAAGGATCAGGATCGGCGTCTCGATCCGGCTCATGCGGAGATGCTTAAGCACATCGTGGCCGTTGATGTCAGGCAAATTCAGGTCCAGCAGGATCAGGTCGTAATCGTAGAGCTTCGCCAGATCGATCCCTTCCTCCCCCATATCCGTACAATATACGTTGAGGTTGGCGCTGCCGAGCATCATCTCGATACTCTTGGACGTGGTCGGGTCGTCTTCGACGAGCAGGATACGCATGGCTTTCTCCAGCAGACGGCTAGGTATGCGACGACTTTTGGCCCAAATGGTTAATGTACCGTTACCCTGCGCCTCATTTATTGACCATTCAACCTTAGGATTGCCTAAAATGCTGCAGAAGTGTGGTCTTGAGCCCGTCCGTCCCGTGGGCGGACACAGCCACCAGCCAGCTGTCATATTCCTCTTCTGAGAGGCCATAGCGTTCAATGGCCTCGTCCAGAGAGATCAGACCCGACTGAACCCCCATCACGACAGCGGCCTTGCGCCGCGCCACCCAACGGGTCGTGCCTTCGGGTGGTAGATCCGCCCGTGTCATCTGGGTTCCATCCGGCAGGGTCACCACGCGGGGTCCCGGCCCTTTCCTGAGATACATATCAGCCTCCGTCCTTGGCAGGCGCCCTTCTGGTCCAAGCCACGTTAAGCGGAGGTGAAACGCCACCTTGAGAATATGTCGGATTTTCCTATATCTGCAGCCGACTTTCCGGAGCCCTCCATGCCACTCGATGCCGAACTCAACAGTCTGGGCTTGCCCAAGGCGCCCGCCGAGACCCGCGTTGTCGTCGCGATGTCGGGCGGCGTGGACAGTTCCGTCGTGGCCGCACAACTGGCCGAAGAAGGCTACGATGTCGTCGGCGTGACGCTTCAGCTCTACGACCATGGGGCTGCCCTCGCCAAAAAGGGGGCCTGCTGCGCCGGGCGCGATATCCATGACGCCCGCCGGGTGGCCGAAACCATGGACTTTCCCCATTACGTCCTGGATTATGAGAACACCTTCCGCGAAGCCGTGATCGACGAATTCGCCGATGCGTATCTGGGCGGCGCGACGCCGGTGCCCTGCATCCGATGCAATGAGCGGGTCAAGTTCAAGGATCTTCTTGAGACCGCCAAGGATCTCGATGCCGATTGCATGGCGACCGGTCACTACATCCAGCGCAAGCCGGGCGCCCGGACGGAGCTTCATCGTGCCGCGGATCCTATCCGCGACCAATCCTACTTTCTGTTCTCAACCACGCAGGAGCAGCTGGACTATCTGCGCTTCCCTCTCGGCCACCTGCCGGACAAAGCCGCGACGCGCGCGTTGGCTGCACGCTACGGCCTGCCGGTGGCGGATAAACCGGACAGCCAGGACATCTGCTTTGTACCGAACGGCGACTATGCTGCCGTTATCGAAAAGCTGCGGCCCGGGGCCGGGGAGCCTGGCGCCATCGTGGATATCGACGGACGTGAATTGGGCCGCCATGATGGTGTGATCCACTACACGATCGGCCAGCGTCGGGGATTGGGCATCGGCGGCCTCAGCACACCGCTTTACGTCGTGAAGCTCGATCCCGAGACACGCCAGGTCGTCGTGGGTCCGAAGTCGGCATTGGCCACGCGGCTTGTGCCGCTGCGCGAGATCAACTGGCTGGGCGATGCTCCGTTCGACAGCCGGGCCGAATGGCATGTGGACGTGAAAGTCCGGTCCACCCGTCCTCCGCGCGAGGCGATCCTGCGGCCCAAAGGCCCCGATCACGCAGAGGTGGAGCTTTTGACCCCGGAGGAGGGCGTGTCGCCGGGTCAGGCCTGTGTGTTCTACGACATGGACAGCACGCGGGTCTTTGGCGGCGGTTGGATCTGGCGCGGCTACTAGACGCGAGAGGCCGGTCCCCGCAGCCACTCCGAAAGACAGAGGCCGCTGCTCGGTATCAACCGGGCTGAAGTCGGTATAGCCGTGCCTCCGCGTCCCAATCTAGTCGGAGGGCGGCTGCCATCCGGGCAAACCGCTGATCGAGCTGGCGCTCATTCAGACGACGGAACCAAACCCGCAGGGGCAGCAGAGCATTGTCGCCAAACCCGTCGATCAGCACAAAGCGCGCTGGCTGCAGTCCGCTATCCAGCACGATGTTCTGCGTACTGAGGTCCGACGCTATCACGCGGGTGACATAGACATCGCCGACGAAAGCGTTGAGGCGGTCGATCATCGTCGGCCGAAACAAGCTGCCGTCATCACGGAGACCGGCGAGGGTCGGGGCCAACCCACCCTGCCCGTCCGACGCTTTTCGCGCGACCTGGGCCAAGCCTTGATCCGTACGGATCAGCGGGCCGAACTCCACCATCGGGATGTTGCGCCCATACCGGTCGGCCAACCAGGCCGAACGAAGGTAGCTGCGATATTCCTTGGATAGGAATTTGTAGCGTCCCAATGTGAAGCGGTGCTTGAGCCGCGCCCAGAGACCACGCTTTTGCCGGTAGGCCACCCACTTTTCCGGCCGAACGACCTTTAGGATCTGATCAGGGTGTCCGGGTCTTTCGAAGATCTCGCGGGTGACACCATGGGCAAGCCTCCGCAGCTCGGAGACGCGGACCACCTGCGGCCCATGCGCGTCGGATATGTCCCGGACATGTTGCATGCCAACAGATTAGCTGCTCCGACAGGTGTCATCAATCTGTCATCAAACGATTTCATCGGGTCCTTCGAAGGCTGCTTCGGTCTCCGCGCCGGCAGGGAACATCAACTCGACCCGAGCTTCGGCGACCGCCACGTCTTGCGCGTCTTGGAATGCAAGAAGCGTTGTAAAAAAGGCGAGGCGCCTGTCCCCGGCGCGATAGATGGTCGTCAAAACCGCCGCCTCCGCGCCGGTGCCATCCCAAGCCGCCACGTCTGGATCGGCGCGCAGGCTCGCAACCAAAGCGTCAATCTCGGCGACGCCCCCTGCTGCCCGGCTCTCGGCAGCCAGTCTCAGGCTCATGTGATGCCCAACCTCACCCCAGTTCTGGATCACGGAACGGGCGAAGCCGGGCCGGGTGAACGGCGCAAGAAGGCTGTCGCCCGCACCCAAGCCCAGCGGGTTCAACAACTTTTCAGCCCCGCCATTCAGGCGAAGAAGGCGCCACGTCCCGTCCACCGCGAAGCCGGGCCAAGGGTCGTGGCGGTCGACGACCCGGGCCATCGCTCCGGCGATGCGCCCTAAATGCTCGGACGAGAGGTCCGAACGTGGATGACGGGCGGCGAAACCTGCCGCGGCCATCAGGCCATTCCGCGCCGCCAATGGCAGATCCAGTGCATCGCCAAGCCGCGCGACCATCTCTGGGCTAGGTTTGGCGCGGCCGGTTTCCAGAAAGGAGACATGCCGCGGCGACGCACCAGCCTCTAGCGCGAGCGCCATCTGGCTAAGTCGTCGCCGTGTCCGCCAATCCCGTAGCTCTGCGCCGAATCCCATGGCTCTGCCTAACGCGATTGGGGAAGCGTGTCGCTTACCTCCCAGGGAGTTGCGTGACCGCCCCCTGAACGCGATGGCAAAGGCGCTTGCAACGAAAGGACAGGATATGGACGCGCCTCTTTCCGCCCTCCGCTTACCCGCCCTCGTCATCGGCGGATTCGGCATCTTCACGACATTGGGAAGCTGGCCACCCGTTGCCTTACCCACTTGGATGCTGGTCGACGCGTTAGCGTGGCCGCCCTCCGGGCTCGACGCATTCGCAACGGCGGAGAGCAGGCTCGCCCTCGCGATCCTGGGCGGCGTCCTTCTGGGTTGGGGCGTTACGCTCTGGTCCCTGTCCCGCGGCGTGGCGATCCCGCGCGCAGCGCTTCACGGTATGTTGGCATGGTTCTGCCTCGACAGTCTCGGCTCGGTCCTCGCAGGGGCCGCTGCAAACGTTCTGCCCAACATTGCGTTCCTGGCGCTGCTCGTCGGCCCGATCCTACTGGCGTCACGTCGGCAAACAGCCTGACATATCTCGCCAACCAATCACGGAAGGTTTGTGCACAATGACGCACGGCTGGTCCGATTGTTCTGACTAAGGCGAGCGACGTACCATCGTTCCAACGGTTCGGATGGTTGATGTCAGTGCGCCGAAGAAAATGTGAAGCCGCTTAACTTTTTCACGCCAACCCCCTTGCAGAGAACATTGCGCCGACCCATCTCCTGTCATGTGAAAGACATTCACATCAACCAGAGGAGAGAGACGCGATGACCCCCGCCCCCGCCTATGCCGGCGCCACACCGACCGGCTGGTTCACCCGCACCGAAGCCTGGCTGGACGCCCGCGGCAAGGGTGCCTGGATCGCCGTGATGGTCCTGGGCTTCATCTTTTTCTGGCCGGTGGGCCTCGCCCTTCTTGCCTATATGATCTGGAGTAAGCGCATGTTTTCAGGACGCAATTCGATGGCCGCCTGTGCCGGCCGCGGACGCCGCATGAACCGCATGGCCCGCATGGGCTCCACCGGCAACGCAGCATTCGATGCCTACAAGGCCGATATGCTCCGCCGGTTGGAAGAAGAGCAGACTGCCTTCGAGGAGTTCCTCCAGCGCCTGCGCGAGGCCAAGGACAAGGCCGAGTTCGACCAGTTCATGGACGAGCGTTCAAAGCGCGACGCCAAGGAGAACGGCGGCGACACTGCCGACGCCTAAGGCCAAGCCGGGCGGCCCCAGACGGGGCCGCTCCCACCGCACTATAAGAGGGATGACATGACCGATCTGACCTTCGCCAGCCGCTTACCGGACCCGCATCATCAGCCCGAGTTCTACACGGGCGTCCTGCCCAAGCGAGCCTTCGCCTGGATTGTGGATGTGCTTCTGATCACCGGCATGACGATCCTGGCCGGCATCGTCACTCTGACCTTGGCATGGTTCCTGTGGCCGGTGGTCTACCTCGCCATCGGCTCGATCTACCGGATCGCGACCCTTTCGAATGGCTCGGCCACCTGGGGTATGCGAATGATGGGGATCGAACTCCGCGGCCATGACGGGGAGCGGTTTGACGGCATGCAGGCGACGCTGCATGTGCTCGGATACTACGTCTCTATGAGCTTTCTGCTACCGGCACTGGCCTCGGTCGTTGCCATGATCGCAACCGACCGCCGCCAAGGTCTGACCGACCTCGTCCTGGGCTCCGCTGCGATCAACCGCCCGGGCTAACCGATCGCCCCCTTACCGCAGACGGCTCCGACACTTCGGTCGGGGCCGCATTTGCATGTGAAACTATCATCTGCCGAAGGCATTCGCAGAATAGCAAGAATCCCATTGAGAGACGGGTGTTGCCGGGCTAGGCTTCCCAAAAAACCGATACCGGCCCTGTTCTTTCATGCGCCATAGCCTTCCGCTGACGCCGCAATTCTACGTGACGGCGCCACAGACCTGCCCGTATCTTGACGGTCGGCGGGAACGGAAACTGTTCACCGCCCTCCAGGGCTCCGGGGCGGCGGATCTGAATGACAAGCTTTCCAAGCAAGGCTTTCGGCGCAGTCAGAATGTGCTGTATCGCCCGTCCTGTGCCGATTGCTCCGCCTGCTTGTCGGCACGTATCAAGATCGCCGATTTCTCGCCCACGCGCTCTCAACGCAAGACGCTCAGGCGGAATGCACATCTGCGGCGAGAGGTGACGTCGCCATGGGCGACGGAGGAGCAATACGCCCTCTTTCGCCGCTATCTGGAGGCACGGCATGCCGATGGTGGCATGGCGGACATGGATATCTTCGAATTCGCGGCCATGATCGAGGAAACACCCATCCGGACGCGTGTCATAGAATACTGGGACGACCGGCACGACACGCCGGAGCTTCGCGCCGTTTGCCTGACCGACGTCCTCGATGACGGGCTCTCTATGGTCTATTCCTTCTACGATCCGGTCTGCCCCCAGGACTCGCTCGGAACGCAGATCATTCTTGACCATGTCGACGTCGCGCGTGAGGCAAGCCTGCCCTACGTCTATTTGGGTTACTGGGTGCCCGGTTCGCCGAAGATGAGCTACAAGGCCGCGTTTTCAGGTCTTGAGATCTACAAGAACAGGCAATGGCGACCGCTGGGCGATCCGGACGATCACCGGGACGAAACCCATCCGCTCTCCGTCGAGCCGATTTCCGAACAGGTGGCGCGGATCGATCTTCCAGACGTTGCTCGCTGAGTTGGATCAGGCCTCAGCCGCACGCCTGACTGATCCCTAGCTCACAACGCCTTTCCCACTAGAAGACGCAGCTTCCCAGCTGGTTTCGCGTGTCCGGAGGAGGATGAGCCCTGCCTTTACTGGCATCTCTTGCGTAGCTTGACGCCTTCGGGGCCATCCGAGCCATCGGACAAAACCGCATGACGTTAGAACATCTTAACGATTTGTCCCTAGGGAGCCCGGACATCCCTGGGAGAATGGATCGTCTGTTATGCCGCCCCTCGCGTCCCACCGTCTCAAATTGCGCAACGACGACTGCCGGCTGTGTCCTAGGCATGGTTCGAAGAAGAGCGCGGCGTGGACACGACCATCGGCGCGACCGGCAGCCTTCAACCCCTCCCGCGCGCAAATGTGGGTTCTCGATCGGCTTGGTAGGATCTCCCACGAACGGTCGGATTCCCGCCATCTTTGGCTTCTAGCCGGTCGATCGAGGGGTCACGTATGACCGAAGTGATTGACGTTTTGGATCAAGTTTATACCAACCAGCAGACTGGCCTTCTGCACATCTTCCATCTCCCGGTATCGCCCACCGCCAGCACCGTCGAACTTGCTGAGGGCACGGAAACAGACGGCGATTTGGCCGCGATATCGCGGGCGGCAGCCGCGCTGAGCGCGAATTGCGCTGTGCTCTTGCGCACGGCCACGCGTCACGCAGCGGTCACCGCGCCGGGCGGATTGGGTCTTGTGGGGGACAAGCGCTTCAATCTTGGAATGGCGCTTCGAAGCTTGCCAGCCCGTTCCGACAGCGTTGATTGGCGAGGGGCGACAGAGCCGACATTCGAAGTCGCGGAACGGCGCGTGCTCTGGGCCCTCGCATCGCGATTTGGCCGAACCGCCGCAGCGCGTGTATTCCGCATCGAGGGGCCGGAAGGCCCATCGTCTTGGTATGTCGATGCGGATGGCGTTCGCGCCTTGTCGGATGGCTGGTCTGCCGCCCGCCTTCACCAGCACGCGGTTGCGGCTGCACAAAACGGCAACACGCTCTCCTACCGGGTCGATCCGATGGTTGATCGACCCGATGGCATCGCGTTTGGACCGGCCGCCTTTCTACAGACGTCGGGCGAGAACGATCACCTTCGCCTCGATCCGGAAAACTGGCCGACAACCATTCCGAAAGATCTCCGGTTCTCGGCACTCTGCGCACTTTTGCGACTGGCCACTGCTGCCACACGGTGGTCGCGTGGAGAGACTGACCTGTGGTTTCAACTTCGCCGAGCGGACCGGCAAGTCCTTGTTACAGCAAAGCAATCGCCTTCAGGTCTGGTGATCGAGACGCCCGACACCTCCTTATTTCGCGATGGCATCCAAACATGAGCCTTGATATGTCCAGCCCCGGCCCGGCTTCGAAGCATCTCTTTCCGGCAGCCGAAACAGCGGCGCAGCCCAGCGATGCGATCTTGGCGGCCCGCGCGCGCGACGAGTTGGAGCGTCTGCTGGAAATTTTGGAAGGCGCGGTGGTTCCGGAACAGGTCGGGACGGTCGAGAAGCTGCACGAACGGCTGCACGACCTGACAATACCGGTTGCGTTGGTCGGTCAGGTAAAAGCGGGAAAGACGGCCCTCGCCAACGCGTTGATCGGCAAGTTCGACATGCTCCCCTCGGACGTGAACCCCTGGACGTCCGTCGTCACATCCGTCCACATCAACATCCCGAAACCCCGTGGGCACAGCGCTGTCTTCAACTTCTTCACGCGTGAAGAATGGGATCGCATGGTCGGCGCCGACCAGAACATGGGAGAGCTGGCGGGGCGCGCCGATCACGAAGACGAGGGCGACACCATCCGCGCCCAAATCGCGGAGATGAAAGAGAAGGCCGAGGCCCGCCTTGGCCAGAACTTCGAATACCTTCTGGGCTCAAGCCATGCCTACGTGGGATTCCATCCCGAGTTGCTGAAGCGATATGTCTGCCTTGGCACCGACGAGGATGAACGCGAAGGCCAATTCGCCGATCTCACCCGCACGGCAGATCTCTATATCGAAGACGCGGATTGGGCCCTGCCGACGATCATTCGCGACATGCCGGGCGTCAACGACCCCTTCCTTGTCCGCGAGACGGTCACGCTGGATCATCTCAGCGGCGCGGGGCTTTGCGTGATCGTTCTCAATGCGACGCAGGCCTTCACGACCGCGGACATGGCCCTCGTCCGTATCCTGATGTCCATGCGCAACGAGCAGATCGTTCTCTATGTGAACCGCGTGGATGAGTTGTGCGATCCGCATTCTGATATCGTGGAAATCGACACCTACATTCGCGGTCTTCTCGCAGAGTTCGAGTTACCCACGAATATCCCTATCGTCTTCGGGAGCGCGGCCTGGGCAAAGATGATGGCCTATGCGCCGCTCGACGACGATCCATCTGATCGCCTGCAGAAAAGCCTGGAGAGGCTGGTCACAGAGAGACAGGCGGCAATCGAGCCCGACGACACGACCGGAGCGCCAGGAAGCACGGAATCGTCGACCCGGCGCCTTGATGATCTGTCCGGGCTTCACGAATTGCGCCAGGTCATCGCAACCCAGGCCGCAAGGGGGATTGCGGCCCCTGCCCTGCGGAACATCGCGCGAGATGCCATCGACCTCACTCAGCAGTCAGCGGTGCTGTTGAAGAAAACGCTCGGATCGCAGACCCCCTTGCGCCCGGACCTCGACATCGAAGCGCTGATCGACCGTCTCGACCGGCTGCTGAAGACGGTGAACGACGAATGCGAGCGCATTACGACGACCTCCTCCGAAGAGATGCTCTTCAAGATATCCGAAGCCTATTACACCTTTGTCTCCACGGAGACGAAGGCGCTCAAACGGCTGATCCTCGACAAGGGCGATCCAAATCAATGGGCACCCGATGTTGAGGATCTGCAGCGCCACTTGAACCGCTCGTATAACGCGTTCCGCGAGTCGAGCATGGCAGCGGTCTCGGCGCTCTTCGCCGAAACGGCGCGCGAGGTGGAAGCCATCTACGGAACGGTTCTCTCCCGGGAAAGCGACCTTTTCGATATCGAGCCGCCCGCGGTTCAGGAGCCACCAACGCCCGCAATTCTCATGCGGACAACGGAATTCGATGTCGCCGGGTCCTGGTTGTCGGGCTGGCTGGCACGGCGCAACGGCGGCGACGCCTATGTGAAACGCTTCAGCGACATCACGTCGAAGCAATTGAAGGCGACGACGAAGGAGATGCAAGACATCTACGTCGTCAGCTTTCTGCGTGCTGCACGGACAAGTCTTCACCGCTTCCTTTCGGAGCATATCGAGACCCTGCAGAACCTGCTGGCCCTCGATGATGACGAAAAACGCGACGATCTCCGCAAGCGCCTGGGCGTAGAGCAGAGCATCCGTGATCGCATCTCTGCGCTCGAAACGATCGCTGGTGCGCTGAGCACACTCAAGCTTCCGAACGCATCGGCCTCCTAGATGGCGAAGATATCCGACGACGCACGTGGCCAGCTCGCCGCCTGGAAGGCTCAACATCCGGTCGTGGCCCTTATGGGCGAATTCAGCGCGGGCAAATCGACCCTGCTGAATGCCCTCATGGGCGCCGATCTTTTGCCAACCCGCGCAACGGCCACCCGTATGCCGGCAGTCTGGCTCACCGCAGGACCTGCGCTTCAGGTATACGGGCTGCGCTACGATGGGACGCTCACGCAGCTTGCCGAAGACGATCTCGCCCACGGCGCACTGGAAGACTATCTTGTCTTGCGAATTATCGACCCCTCCGACGCCCTGTCGGATTACGACATCTTGGATACGCCCGGGATCTCGGACATTCGACTTCAGGACGATGTGATCCAAACTCTCGCAGGCCATGTGGACTTGGTCATCTGGTGCTCGAATGCCACGCAGTTCTGGCGGCAGTCGGAAAAGGCCATGTGGCGCGCACTGCCCCGTCCGTTGCGGGACCGTTCCGTGCTTGCCGTAACGGGATCAGACCGGCTCTCCAAACGTGATCTCACGCGCGTACTCAGGCGCGGACACAAAGAGGCGAAGGGGCTTTTCTCCGCCGTGCTCTCCATCGCGGCGTTGGATGCGGTGACGGCGACCGACGACGACCGGACCTCCGCCTGGGAAACGAGCGGGATATCCGACCTCATCGCGCATCTTGATGAAAATCTCACAGCACTCCGTCATGCCGACAAAAGGCCAATCGCAGAAGACGTTCTCGAACCGCCGATCCGTGAGGATCACGCGGAAATACCCGACAATACCGCAAATGCGGATAATCACATCTATCTTGATTTGCGAAAAAACCTTCAAGAAATCACCGAGATTTCCAAAGATTTTCGATTATCGACGCTCCTAAAACAACTTATCGCCACGGTTGATGAACACACGGAGCTATCGGACGATGACCGGAACCTGGTGATGCAAGTTCTATCATTGGACGATGTAACAGGATCGGATGCTGCCAAATATCTAAGACAACTCGATGGAGAGCTATCCGATTTTTCCAACGGGCCCTGGTGCCAATTGGCTTAATTATGACGCGGGATAAGAACCCGACGAAACGTAAGGAATGTACGATGTCCACTGATATCTCTGACTTGTCCAACGTTGCAGGCTTCATCGGTGCCTGTCTGGTGGACAGTGAAACGGGGCTGATGATGGCCTCTGAAGGCGGCGGCAAGCTCGATCTGGAAGCAGCAGGCGCCGCGAATACCGAGGTCGTGAAAGCCAAGTTGGCGGCGATCGAGATGCTGGGGCTCAACGACAAGATCGATGACATCCTAATCACGCTCGGCAAGCAGTTCCACCTGATCCGTCCCCTGGAAAAGAACCCAACGGTCTTTCTCTATGTGGCGCTGGACAAGAAGGCCGCCAATCTCGGC
>JBCCSY010000015.1:0-109627 GCA_039199335.1 Pseudomonadota bacterium | reverse complement strand
CTTGCCGATGCGGGCATGGAGCTTGGCCTGGCCGACACGAAATGGCGACAGACGATGGTCGCCATCCTGCAATCCGTGACGAGCGAGCGGCTGATTGCCACGACACCGCGGCCGGGCTGGGTCCGGCGCCACGATGAGGTGCTCGGGTTCATGACACCGACCGGCCAGTGGATGGATGCCGGGCCAGGCGTTCATATCCGTTTGCACGAGAATGGTCTGGCGCAGGACTGCACCACCCGCGGCGATCTGGAGGGCTGGAAGACGGGCATCGACATGGCCTTGGCCTCCGGCGTGGATCACTTCGTGATTGCGGTCGGCGCCGCATTCGCCGGACCGATCTTGGGGCTCCACGATGGTCTGCCATGCGGCCTCAACTTCAGCGGCGAAACCTCTCGCGGAAAGACGGTCGCCCAGTCCCTGGCGGCCTCGGCTTGGACGAACCCGGCCCCGCGTCAGGGGGTGCTCCATTCGATGAACAGCACCGCCAATGCGGTAGAGGATCTTGCGGTCATGGGGTCGGATGCCGTCCTCTGCCTTGATGAGATCGGCGCTCTCGGCGACGCCAGAATGCTCACCGCAATGCTATTCGGCCTATCGTCCGGTATCGGCAAGAGCCGCAAGAAGGGCAGAGGTGCCGGCCTAGCGGCTTCCGCTGCCTTCCGCCCCTTCGTGATCATGTCGAACGAATGGAGCCTGCGTCAGGTCATCGCCGCCGCCGCGGGGAAGGAGTCGATCAAGCGCGGCACGACCGTGCGCTTTCTCGACATCGACGTCACCGGGTCGCCCCAGATCGAACCGGGCATCATCTCCGGGATCATCAAGGGATCGCGGAATTACGGACATGCCGGACCCGCCTTCGTTCAATGGCTGATCGACAATGACTGGCCAAAACGTCGCCCGGAACTGGATACCCGTCTCACGGCGGCGCAAGAAACCTTGGCGTCCTCTGCGCAACCGCCTGCCATCCAACGCGCGGCGAGGGTCTTGGCCTATGTCATCGTCGGCGCGGCGCTTGCGGGAGAGGCAGGCTTGATCGATCCCGCGCCGGTCAAAGATGTGGTCAATCGGGCCTTCGCGCGCTTCATGCGCGGCAAGGACGGCGAGACGCTGAAGGGGCACGAGGCGACGCTGGATGCGCTCCGCGCGGCCTTTGCCACCAATATCGGCAGCGCATTCATCCCGATCGAAGAAGCCGAGAACGCAAAATACAAGGCACCGATGGGATGGGTGACGCCGAACCATTACATCGTTGCAAAGGACGCTTTCGATGCGCCCGCGCTTGGGCTTCAAGAAACCCCAGAGGAGTGTCTCGCGGCCCTGCGGTCGATCAACGCCCTCGAGAAGAGCGGTAAGGATTACAGCTTCACCAATCTGCCGCAGGACTTGCGGATCGCCGGGCGGGAGGGATCGCGTGTCCGAAACATCCGCATCAAACGGGCCATTCTGGAAGGGGGTAAATCGCGTGTCGCCGAGGAGTAAGACCCCCGCACGGACGGATAGCGTTCGCACGGACCCATCGGCAAAGCGGTCCGTGCGGAAAACCCTTCCAGATCAATACCGCACGGACGGCACGGATGCACGGATGAAGAAAGAGTTATTCCTACAAAAACAAAGGACACGCACAGCCCGCGCGCACTTGCGTGCGGCGGTTGGGGGTCAGGGGCGATTGTCCTTCCTCCAGGTCCGTGCGCCCCGTGCGCGCGTTACGCCTTGAGATCACAACGCTTTCTGGCCTCGCCTCCATGGGGGTCGGTCCGTGCGGCATCCGTGCGCCCGTGCGGCGGCTGTCGAGAGGGTGAGGCGGGAAGTTCCGATTGGTAAACTCCCAGTTTTGACGGGAGAGGACTTCGATTTGAGGCTATGGTGACTCCCTGACGACGCAGCTCGCAGAAGCGGGCAGTGGGGGGTGGGGAAGCGGCGCGGGGCGCGAGAATGTCTAGGTGCGGTCGCCCATGACGCAATCGTCTCCATGAGGCGGATGTCGTCAAAAGTGCTAATCGCGTTCGCCGCGCTCGAAACGGGTCTGACCCGGATGCAGACCAGCAAGGGGATGGCCGTGGCGCGCGAAATGGGGAAGCTCAAAGGCCAGAGGCTCAGGCCGACCGACCGACCGCCGCCAGGCCGAGCCGCGGCGTATGCACGGGGCGGGAGAGGACACGATGGGCGATCAGGCAGAACTATTCGAGGTATCGCGGCCGACCGTTTACCGGGTGCTCGCCCCAAAATAACGATTGGTGCAGCGACAAGCCTCGCGGCGCCCTAAGGACGTGTCGATGTCGTCTCAAGCTCGTGCTGCTCTTAATGACGGGGACTTCTTCAACGGGGCGTCCAGGTCATCTCAACGTACTGGGCCAGCGGGGCTGCAGCTCTCGCGAAATGTGGCTGCATGGACCAGTGCGACGTCCGCACCGCACTTTGTCGTCAGCGACTCTGCGAACCACGGCCATGCTCCGGGTGGCGTCGATCAGGCAGAGCGCCTGTCCGTGCTGATCGACGACCGTCTCAAGGCAGTTGCTCTTTATCGCTGCAAGCGCAGGTTAGCCCGCTTGGCAACCTGCCTTTGCAGCTCCCCAATTGAACCGCGCGGCAGTCGCGTGCGGTTTGCGGAACCCCATGCGGGCGTAGGCCGACAGGCAATCCGATGAGTGCGCTGCTAATGGATGGACCCCGGTCACTTCGACGCGCTGAAGGGCGTCACCAAAGCGTGTGTGGCCCATCAGACCCACCAGATAATAGGAATACAGATCGAGCTTTTGCCCAGCCGTAACCGGCGAAGCGATCTAGCCATGCCCCGAACTGCGGTTTCATTTTTCTGCGCCGAAGTAGAACTGAGAGAATCGACGCTCGTCGCCCAGAGATGTCGATTGACCTCCAACAGGACGCGAGTAGCGCAAGCCGAGACGGATCTTATCAATATAGCGATTTCAATATCTTAACGCTTATCATCCCCGCCACTGGAAGGGTGCGGGCAGTGTGGCAAGAACGCACCATGGATATGGCGAAAACAGGGCCTAGTGCCTAGGCTGACTTGCACGGGACCCCGATGAACGAAACGTTGTGCGACGGACGGCGACCTGATTGGAACTCTGCCGCCGTCCATCGAAGCAACAGAACCAATATGGAACACGGAGATTCCCATGAAACTGCAACACATCTCGGGTAGCGCCCATGAGCGCGTGCCCGCAACCCCCTTCAACGGGGTTGCCAAACTGTCGGCAAATGATCGCGAAGGTGTTGCGCAGTTGCTGCACTTTCTTCGCGGAACTGTGCTAGCGACCGCCTTGTTTGCGTCGGCTACCACCGACGCCTTCGCAGGCTCGACCGACCGCGTGTCGACTGATCTCGAAGTCGTCACTTCGGTGGATGGCCCGTTGAATGAGGCGATGCTGGCACTCAAAAACTTGGAGGATGAGCCCGGTATCACGGTCGACCGCTATCTGCGTGAAGCTGCAGAGATCAAAGCTGCGTTCATCGCGCAGCGAGAAGCAGATTACCGTGCTCTCCGCGCGACCGAGGTCATGACCGCTTTCACACAAGCGAGACGGCCGGGGCTCTTCAAAGGTCGCCGCAGCGACACGGCGATCATTGAGTCTGATCCCCGTCTGTTCGCCGATTGGGAGGTCGCCCAGGTGGAGCAGCACCAGCTCCGTCAGAAGGCCAATGGCGAGAACTGGGCAAGTGTAGTGCGTCTGCCGGACAACGGGGGTGTTCGAATGACGGTCTTTTCTCGTTCGCCGAAGCACGACAGCTTCCGTGGCCGGACGCTCCGCGAAGAAATGGTGACGGTTACCTATCATCTTCGCGAGGAGGTGGTGCAACGTCTGGCCCGTTCTGATGCGGCCCTGTTGCTGACCTTGGGCGGGTCTTCCTAGGCCTCATTCATCGTGAGTATCGTTAGAGGAAGGCCCTGCTTCGACGGGGCCTTTTTTCAATGTCACGCCTGCGTATCGCTCTCCGAATGCGTGACAGCCAACGGGCTAGAGGTCCGTAGTGCTGGATTGACATTTCGGTTTCACGAAAGGATATGTTGAAACCGAAAGGATTCCGCCATGAATGTCGTCGCTTTTCCGTCTCAAGCTGCGCTCTACCAGCCGATTGGTCACTTCATCCGTCTGGGCGACAGCGGCTACAAAAAGATCGCGGAGCTTCACGCGCAGAACCTCCTCAGGTCAAAGCGGTTCGTCGTGAATGCTTCGCGCGTCTCCTATCAGCGCGAGGATATCAGGATGCTGCGCGAGGCTGGTGCAGAAGTCGTTCTTGACCCGCGCACCGCCGAGCTGGGGTCGCTCAAGTATTGCGGGGGTGATGCGGCAAAGGCTCCGTGGGCGATGGAAGACGGCTCTCCTCTGAGGGCAGAGCTGCAGTCGCCCAGTCACATCTTTGACCTTCACGGCCGGATCGCGCGCTGCGCCGTGGATCATCAGATTGATGCTGTCCTTAGCCCCTCCGGCCTCGTGACGGGGCCATGCTTCAGAACACAGTTCGATCTCGACCGGAACGGCTGTATAGCGATGCGGGCGGCACTGGATGAGAATGGCGGCAAGGAAATTGCGCTTGATTATCTGCTCGTCCTGCGTCTGGCCGACCTAACCGACGAGAAGCGTAGGCTAGAGCTGATGGCGGGCCTCGCAGATCTCCCCTTCGAAAACCTCTGGCTGCGGATCGCTACGTCCTCGGGGACCGCCGGTCCGCTCACGGCGCAGCGATTAGTGAAGGTACTGTCGGCCATCCACAATATCGGTAAGCCGGTCATTCTCGATTATTCGGGTGGGCTGACTGCGGAAGCTCTGGTCTCTATGAATGTTGTCTCCGGACTGGCCCATGGGATCGGTAGGCACGGTTCGTTCGATGTCAGCGGCTGGGACAAACCGCCACGTAAGCCTGAGCCAGACGAGGAGCGGAAAGTAGGGCAAGCCGTGCGCGTCGATGTGCCGGTCTTCGGCCGCAGCTTCACCATTCCGGAAATGGAGACCCTTTTGAGTGCAAAGGGTGCAAAGACGCTTCTCGTTCCGACTGATAGGGGTATTCTGCCGGATGGCCCGTCTGACCTCCGCAGCGACGCGCGACGGCTCAACGCTCTGGAAGCGGAAAGGCGAATTTCGGCAATTCAGGATACGCCGACAGTCAAGCGCCCGGAGGCATTTGCGGACGCCCGGATGAAGGAAGCAGAGCAGGCGGCCCGCAAGGCCGCGCGTCTGAATCCCAATCCGAAAGTCGCTGCCGACAACAATGTAGATCTCGACAAGATGCGGGCGCGTCTCGCCGCCAACGCCGGAACCATCGGAAAGCTGCGCGATGTCTACGCGGCGCAGGCACAGGAGCGGCAGGAAAGGGGGGACATAGCCCGGTCTGTCTCGCCGCCCCGGCACGCGACACCCTTTTCAGAGACGGGATCGTGAGCATGGCCTCTACAGCGATCTCCCGGAGTATCAGTGATCTTGAAGAAATCGGCGGTCTGAACGGCATGGACATCGCCAACGTCACCGATGTGTCAAAAGCCACTGTCTCGCGCTGGCGGACCGGCACGAAGAAGCCCCAGCCGAGAAGCGAACGGGTTCTTGCCGATCTGGTCTATGTCGTCCGGCGACTGGAAGACTACTATACTAATGAGGAGGTAAGGACTTGGCTCTACGCGCGGCACCCGCAGCTCGAAGGGCAACGCGCGATTGACCTGATCCATGAAGGCAAGGTGATCGAGATATTCCAGGTTCTCGACCGTCTGGATGCGGACGGCTATCTCTAATGATGACGGCACCGAGGGATCGCGACCTGATCGACACCCTCGATGCGATGGATGTCAAACCGTTCAGCGGCACCGTCTGGCGAGTGCGCCGCGAAGGACATGATCCGACGATCTTCTATTCGGGCGGCAACCGATGGGACGATGGCTCCTTTGATTTGCTTTACACGGCCATGGATCGTGATGGGGCGCTCGCCGAGATGCACTTTCATCTGTCACGAGGTCAGCCGGTCATCCCGTCGAAGGTCAGATACGTGCTGCATGAGCTGGCGGTTGAAGTGCCGGGTGTCATCGACATTACGGACTGGGCGTTCCTCGAACGTTTCGGCGTCGGGAAGGCCGCATTCGGAAAGACGCCCTACCTGTCGCGGGAAACGGAATACACCGCCTGTCAGCGGATCGGGGAGGCGATCCATTTCCTCGGCAGTGACGATCCCAGCGATCCTTCCGGATTCATCGTGCCAAACGCGCGACGCGAGGGACGAAATTTGGTGCTTCTTGGGGACTACATGCCGATCGAGAATGTCACTCATGTACGAGATCATGGTATCATCGACTGGTCTGCGACATAGCCGAAGGCTTAGGGGAAAATCCCACGACGTACGCTGCTCTCCACGGTTACAGACAGGTTAGAGCGGGCGGGGCCGGGGAACGACTCCGGGTTTAGCGCTTGCGCCCATCGATTCCAGCGATAGCTGACCCGTCAGTGATGGTCCGCTGAAGGCATCTACCAAAATCGACACTCACATTTCTACCTGCCCAGTCGATGTCCGACATGAGTATACCCTCACAGGACGCCCGATTTGCCTCGGAATCTGTCCGACTAGACCTTCGGATGGACTTATCGGACAGGCAATCTTTGTCGGACAGTTAAATCGGACAAAGTGAGGTCGTGATGAGTGAGATGATCGGATATGCGCGCGTGAGCAGCGCCGGACAATCCCTGGACGTCCAAGAGGCGGCTTTGATGGCGGCGGGTGTGGCCCAGCCCCATCTCTACTCCGAGAAGCGCAGCGGCACGCAGCGTGACGGACGCGTTGCGCTGGCCGAGATGCTCGACCGGGGCATCCGGAAGGGCGACACGGTCGTTGTCACGCGACTGGATCGCCTCGCCCGGAGCACCCGTGACTTGCTTCAGATTGCGGCGACGCTGGAGGCCAAGGGAGTCCATCTTCGCGTGCTGGAGCAGCCCGTGGACACCTCCACACCCGCCGGGAAGCTCTTCTTCACGATCCTCGGCGCATTCGGGGAGTTCGAGGCCGCGATCCGCGCCGAACGACAGCGCGAAGGGATCGACGCCGCCTTGGCCAAGGGAAAGGACTCCCCCTTCAAGGGACGTCCGCCAAGCCTCGACCGCGACCGCGTGAAGAACCTCAGTGCCGCCGGGAAGGGTGCCAGCGCTATCGCCCGAGAGATGGGGATCGCGCGTTCATCGGTCTATCGGCTGCTCTCCGACAGCCAAGAGGCGAGCGCATGATCGCGCGGTTCGTCGAGATCTTGATGCTGCTCTTCGTTCTCTACCTCATCGTGCCATAGACCGCGCGAGCGGGGGAGGCGGTGAAGAGGCAGGGGGACCCACCGGGGGGTACCCCCTCCCACTCAAAACCGGTGCAGTGGCTGGGCGCAGGTAGCAGGCAACAGCGAGGTAAATGCAACAGAAGACAAATGTTCGCTGCGTGGGCAGCCCCAAGGCTTCAGATAAGCAAACAGCAAGCGGGCGCTGCGCATGAATTGACGTGCCGAATAACGCACAGAGCAGAGTATCATCCTTCAGCAATTTACCTTGTTGATGGACGAGGCGCGGCGGAACCACCTAGAGTTCTGTTCGGAGAAGAGCGGTCGACCGCGCCCCAATCCGAAAGCAGACTTATGACGATCGAGAAGACACTGTTCGCGGCGGCGGACAAGATGCGCGGGGCGATGGATCCCGGCGAATACAAGCACGTGGCGCTGGGGCTGATCTTCCTGCGCTACGTGTCGGCCGCCTTCGGGCGCAAGCACGAGGAGTTGCTGCCGGAAGGAGAGGACGTCGCCGAGGATCGCGACGAATACTTGGCCGAAGGCATCTTCTGGGTGCCCGCCGCGGCGCGGTGGCGGCACCTAGCGGCGCATAGCAAGGATCCTAAGATCGGCGTCATGGTGGACGACGCCATGCGCGCGATCGAGACCGAGAACGATGCGCTGAAGGGTGCGCTGCCGAAGGTCTACGGGCGGCAAGGGCTTGACCCGGCGGTTGTGTCGGGGCTCGTCGACCTTTTCTCGAACATCGAGTTCACCGGCACGGAGAAGGACTTCGACCTCCTAGGGCGGGTTTATGAATACTTCATCTCTGAGTTCGCCTCGAACGAGGGCAAGCGCGGCGGCGACTTCCATACGCCGAAGGCCGTGGTCGAGCTGATCGTCGAGATGCTGGAGCCGGTGAAGGGCCGCCTCTATGAGCCGTGCTTCGGGTCCGGGTCCTTCATGGTCCAGTCCGAGAGATTCACCGACCATCATCAGAACAACAGGCCGCCAGAAGGTTGGAAACACGACCTCGCCATCTACGGGCAGGAGCGAAATCATACGACCTACGGGCTCGCGAAGATGAACCTCGCGATTCGGGGGTTGTCGGCGAACCTCGCCTGGAACCCGGAGGGCACGCTCCTGAAGGACGCCTTTCCCGACGAGCGGTTCGAGTTCGTCATGGCCAACCCGCCCTTCAACGTCTCCGACTGGTTGGGCGAGCTTCTGGCCGAGGACCGGCGCTGGGCGTTCGGCACGCCGCCGCCGGGCAACGCCAACTTCGCCTGGATGCAGCACGTCCACGACAAGCTCTCGGCGACCGGCATCGCGGGCGTGGTCATGGCCAACGGGGCGATGTCCTCGCAGCAATCGGGCGAGGGTGACATCCGAGCGGCGATGGTGCGGGCCGAGGCAGTGGATGCCGTGGTCGCGCTGCCGGGGCAGCTCTTCTACGGGACGCAGATCCCGGCCTGTATCTGGATCCTGGCGCGGGACAAGTCGAACGGCGTCGCGAAGGACGCCAAGCTGCGCGACCGGCGGGGCGAGGTGCTGATGATCGACGCGCGCAAGATGGGCGCGCTGATCCTCGGCTCGCGCAAGCAGAAGACGTTGAGCCCGGAGGAGGTCGCGCGGATCGCCGGGGCCTACCACGCCTGGCGCGAGGGGGACGGGTTCCAGGACGAGCCGGGCTTCGTGCGCGCCGCCCCCCTGAAGGAGATCGAGCGCCACGGCTTCGTCCTGACCCCGGGCCGCTACGTCGGCGCCGGGGCGGCGGAGGAGGATGGGGCGCCCTTCGAGGAGACCTTCGCGCGGCTGACCGAAGAGTTGCGCGCGCAGTTCGAGGAGGGCCGGAGGCTGGAGGCGGAGATCGAGGCGCGGTTGGGGGCTTTGGAATGAAAGGACCGACGCTTGGCGAAGTCGTCGACCTCCAACGCGGTAATACCTACAAAAGCAAGCTCATAGGTGATCATGGGCTGCCGCTCCTTGGATTGGGTAGCATCGCGCGCGACGGAGGCTTTCGGGGTGATGCCTTACGGCTCTACCCTGGGCCGACCGATCCCCGGCATGTGCTAGTTTCCGGCGACATCTACGTTTCGCTAAAAGATGTAACACAATCCGGCGATCTGCTCGGTGCTGTCGCGCGGCTTCCACCAGATATTCCGCAGGGAAGGCTAACGCAGGACACGGTCAAGCTTATTCAGAAGTCTGATTACGATGCAGATATGCTCTACTGGGCACTGCGAACGCCGCAATATCGTGCCCATTGCCGAGCGCATGCGATGGGGACGACAAACCTTTCGATATCCCGCAAGGATTTTCTTGCGTTCGAGTTGCCGGAAAGCACGCAAGCGACGGCGTCGCTCGTCGAGTTGCTCGGCGCGCTGGACGACAAGATCGAGCTCAACCGGCGGATGGGGGCGACGTTGGAGGGGATGGCGCGGGCGCTCTACCGGTCGTGGTTCGTCGACTTCGATCCCGTCCGCGCCAAGATGGAGGGCCACGCCCCCGCCCACATGGACCCCGCCACCGCCGCCCTCTTTCCCGACCGCCTTGGCAAGGACGGTCTGCCGGAGGGGTGGAAGTTACGCGAGCTTCGCGACTTGCTGACCCTGAATTATGGCAAGGCCCTTCGAAAGGACCGACGGGTCCCGGGTCCCTATCCGGTTGTTGGATCGGGAGGAGACTCGGGCTCGCACAAGGACGCGCTCGTCAGCGGCCCCACGATCGTCGTTGGCCGTAAGGGAACGGTCGGGAGCATCCACTGGCGTCCAAAAGGATGTTGGCCAATCGATACGGCATTCTATGCGACGTCCGAGTTGCCCGACTCTTTCGTTCTCGAGAGCCTACGAGAGCAACCGTTGGCGGACATGAACACCGACGCTGCTGTGCCTGGTCTCAACCGAGAGAATGCGTATCGCCTCGAGGTTCCTTGGGGCGGCGATGCTGTAATCACCGCATTCTCAGCGACCGCTGGTCTTCTGCGGGCGCGCGCCGATGCAGCGGAAGATGAAGCCCAGAGCCTCGCCGCCCTTCGCGACGCGCTCCTCCCCCGGCTCATGTCAGGCGAACTTCGCGTGCCGGTGAACGCATGAAGGAAACGCCAGCTCACAACGCGCTCCTTCCGTGGCAATTGTCGGGGCGAGACAACCAGTTGCTTCGCCGTCTGCACGCGACGCTTTGGTCTTGGCTGCCCGACCTCGCAGACGGGGAAGCGGTCAAAAGTTTCGGGCGCCTCCTCGACGCCGTCGAACGGCTGATGGCCGACGGTGCCCCGCCGCCGGGAATACAAGCCGATTGCGCGTTCAAGCCCGATGGTGCGGATGGCGTGGGGGTCGCCATCGACATGGCGCCAGAAGCGGTAATGCTGCATGCGACGCGTTACGTCTGGGGCGCGGTCGGCCGGGGGCTGCTCGGCCACGATCATGGTGCCGTGCTCGACGAGGACGGCAGGCCGCTTCTCGTTTTCCTCACGCCGCAAGGCAGCTTCGATACGGCGGCGTTCGAGACATGGCTCGACCTCGCCGACGAGGTGTCTGAGCAGCGACACGAAGGGAACCGATCCCGCGCATCCGTTACAGCGATCGGATAGTGTGCCGATGCCGTTGACGGCCGGGGAGCCCGGATGCTTCATGGCGCCGATGATGGAATGCGCGCGCTAATGTCCTTCACCTCCGAGGATGACCTCGAGACCTACTTCGTCGACCTGCTTGCCGCGCTGGGCCATGCCACCGGCCACGGCCGCGACCTATCGCCAGACATCCCCAGCCCCCTGCGCCGCTCTTGGCAGGACGCCGTGTTGCCGCCCGTCCTGCGGGAGGCCATACGCTCCCTGAACCCCGATCTGCCCGAGAGCTCCGTCGATCAGGTAGTCGCCGAAGTGGCGAACCAGCAATTCCCTGATCTCTTGGCTGAGAACCGGCGCCTCCACGGCCTAATGGTGCGCGGTGTGCCGATCACTTTCCTCAAAGACGGGGAGGAGCGCAACGACCGCGCCCGTCTGATCGACTGGGACGATGCCGCCAACGACTGGCGCGCCTACCGGCAGGTCGAGGTCGTTGGCCGCAACCCTCGCCGCCCGGACGTTGTGCTGTTCCTGAACGGAATGCCGCTGGTTACGGTCGAGCTGAAGGGCGCTGAGGGTGAGGATGTCGAGGCGGCGTGGAACCAGATAGAAACCTACAAGCGCGATGTGCCGCAATTGTTTCGCACGGCGCTCGCGTCAGTGATCTCCGATGGGATCGACGCGCGCTACGGGACGCTGTCGGCCGGGCTTGACCGGTTCATGCTGTGGCGCACGACGGACGGCGAGACCGAGACGCCGGCGACGGAGGCGCTGGCGACCCTCACGGAGGGGATGTTAACGCCCCGGACGCTGCTCGACCTGCTTCGCTGGTTCACTGTATTCGAGGACGACGGGCGGGAGACAATTAAGAAGGTGGCGGGTTACCACCAGTTCCACGCGGTACGGAAGGCGGTCGCCTCTATTGCGGACGCGCGGGGGCGCGACAACAAGGGCGGGGTGATCTGGCACACGCAAGGGTCGGGCAAGTCGTTGCTTATGGCCTTCCTCGGCGGGCGGGTGACGCACGATCCCGCGCTGGAGAACCCGACGCTGCTAGTCCTGACGGACCGCAACGATCTTGACGAACAACTATTCACGACCTTCGGCCAATGTCGAGCTCTGTTCGGCGAGACACCGGTGAAGGCGGATAGCACGGCTGAGCTAAAAACACTGCTCGATCGGCAGGTCGGCGGCGTAGTTTTCTCAACAATCCAGAAGTTCCGACCTATTGGTGGCGAGGACTTCCCTAAATTGACGGACCGCTCAAACGTCGTCGTCCTCGTCGACGAAGCGCACCGGACGCAATACGGGTTTGAGGCGAAGATTGGGGCCGACGGCTCTCTAAAAAGAGGGCTGGCGCACCATCTGCGCAACGCTCTGCCGAACGCCGTCTACGTTGCATTTACCGGCACGCCGGTGGAGCTGGTCGGCGCGAACACCCGATCGGTCTTCGGGGATTATATCGACGTCTACGACATCGCGCAGGCCGTGGCCGACAGGGCTACGGTGCCGATCTACTACGAGGCCCGGGTCGCGCGAATTGAGATTGACGCCGACGTGCAGGCCGAGATCGATGAGGCCTTCGAAGACGCGACCGAGGATTTGGACGAGGGCGCGGTTGTCGCGGCGGGCCGAAAATGGTCGCAGGTCGAGAAACTGGTTGGCTCCAACAAGCGGCTCGACACTGTTGTGGCCGACATCCTCGAACACTTCGACGCGCGGCTCGAGGCGATGGACGGCAAGGCGATGATCGTCTGCATGAGCCGTCGGATTTGCGTCGAGGTGTACGACCGGATCGTCGCAGCCCGGCCGGACTGGCATTCGGACGACGACGAAGCAGGGGCCGTCAAGGTCGTAATGACGACCACCGCCACTGACCCGCCTGAGTTTCACCCCCATCAACGCGGAAAGGCGAGGATGGATGCTCTGCGCCGGCGCATGAAGGATGCTACCGATCCGCTGAAGCTCGTAATCGTGCGAGACATGTGGCTGACCGGCTTCGACGCACCGTCGATGCACACGCTCTACGTCGACAAGCCGATGCGCGGCCACGGGTTGATGCAGGCGATCGCGCGGGTGAATCGCGTGTTTCGTGACAAGCCTGCGGGGTTAGTCGTCGACTACATCGGACTCGCCGCTGATCTGAAGAGGGCCTTGTCGCACTACTCGGGGAGCAGTCAGCGGCAAACGGGGATCGACGAGCGGGAGGCTGTCGCTGCCTTCCTCACCGCCTTGGAGGTGGCGCGCGGCTTCTTCCATAGCTTCGATTACTCTTTGGCGCTGACAGGGACCCCATCCGATCGCCTGAACCTCCTCCCTGCGGCTACGAACCAAATTCTCGCAGGGGCTCGCGAGAACGGGGGTGACGACGATGAGACTTTCGGAAAACGCTTCCTCGACGCGGCTGCGGCCTTGGCGAGGGCGTTTAAGCTCGCCTCCGGTTCGGTGGAGGCAACAGATCGCTCCGATGAGGTCGCATTCTTCCTCGCCGTGCGGGCGGCCCTCGCCAAGATGGGCGTGACGGGCGGTCAGACGGGCGGGGGTTCCGACTTCGCTATCGAGCAGCTCCTGAATCGCGCCGTCGCCTCCACCGAGGTAGTCGATATCTTGGCCGCCTGCGGCTTCGACCGTCCGGACATCTCCGTTCTGTCGGAAGCCTTTCTACTCGAAGTCCAGGGGATGGAGCACAAGAACCTAGCCGTGGAAGCCTTGAAGAAGCTTCTGAATGGAGAGATCACCGCCAAGACGAAGGGCAACGTGGTCCAGAACCAGAAATTCTCGGAGCGTTTGAACGAAGCTATAGCACGATACCATAATCGCGGCGTCGACGCGATCCAAGTCATTCAAGAGCTCATCGACCTAGCCCGAGATCTAAAGGCCGAGCCCGACGATGACCTGTCGGCGGACGAACGCGCTTTCTACGACGCCCTTGCCGTGAATGAGAATGCCGTCGACGTACTGGGAAATGAAGAGCTTCGCATCATTGCGACCGAGCTAGTAAATTCGGTGCGCTCGACGAGCGGAACGGACTGGTGGCGGCGTGATGACGTGAGGGCCCGAATGCGTGTCGCGGTGAAGCGCATCCTACGACGCCATGGCTACCCGCCTGATCTTCAGGCTGACGCGGTTAAGGTTGTGATCCAGCAAGCTGAAGCGATGGCGCGGGAAGTTGCCTGAGGCCGCCCGGGCGCGACCAGCTTTCTGGTACGTATGATCGACGCCCAGTCCTGAACCGCAGATTTTTCTTACCTGAAATGATCGCCATCGGGCACGACCGCTGGGTCCATGTCGGCGGGCGTTTCTGCTTGACCCGTAACCTCGCTGAAACTCTGCACATTAGCCATCTGCCACATTGGAGGAAAATCACAGCCCCACCGCCCGAAGCGCCATCGTGCGTAACGTCTCCGTCATCTCAAGCGCCGTCCGCAGGTCCGCTTCGACCGGCGTTCCGGGCATGGCCTCTGCGGCATCGCGGAGATTCCTTAGACGGACCTCGTCGGACCCGGCTAAGTCACGCACGCTTCCGGTTGGCCGCGTCACGAGGACGACCATGTAGGCCGCGAGGATCCGGGCGCCGACGAGGTGGGTCAGGGTCGCCACCGGGTCGTCACCGGGCGGCTGGAGCCGCTCGCAACAACGGCGCGCCTGTGTCAGCGCGTCGTGGAGCTCGTCCTGCTCCGCGATACCGCCCGTCAGACGTAGTTGCGCGACCCAGGTATCGTAGACATCCGCGCTCGTGCCGATTTGCATCAGAGCCGCCCTCCCGCCTCGGCAGCTCCGATCTTTGCCGTCCGGCCAGCGCGGCGAGAGAACAGGAAGGCTTCATCGCTCATCGGTCTGCCCCATTCGTCGAGCACTGCCGCCTCCTTGATCGCAGCCAAGGCGTCCTCCAGTACCGCGTCCTGACCGCTCTTCGGAGGATGCGTCCAGGTCGTCCAGGTCCATTCGCCCTGCCTGGGACCGTACGCCACGAGGCTGACGCGGCCTATGCGCCATCCGTCGTAGGAGATTTTCCACGTCTCCGGCGGCGTGGTGTGGTCCCGGGATCGGGTGAATCCCGTGCCGCGCCTGTTGAGGACCGACCGGACCCCCTGTGCCTCGCCGACACCGACGAACCGAAGGCCACAGACACCTTCGTCCCCCTCACAACCGCGCGACAGCACGGCCAATGCTACCTCGAGGCTCGTATATGGTCCGACCCGGCGTAGGAACTCCAACCGCGGCAGGTCCTTCGACATGGGGCAGCGATCGCATGTCAGGGTGACCGCCGGTGTCCGGATCGTCATCGGGGACAGCGTTGTCCTCATCGGACCACCGGCAGGTCCGAGAGACGTGTGGTGTAGCGCGGGCTCCGATGATCGGCGCGCAAGGCCCAGGCGCGGCGCATGCCCTCGGAGGCGACGACGAGCGTCTTCTTTCCGAACCGATCGTTCACCGCGTCCAGCGCGCCCATGAGCTGCGCGGATTTCGGGCGCAGGGTGTCGAACAGCGTCATTGGGCGGTCTTCCAGCGGGAGCAGATCATCGAGCAGGACGCCCGCCTTGGTGAAGCCGTAGGGCTTGCCGTCCTTCGGCCAGCCCGCACGTGCGCAGCGCCGGGCGGCCTCGATGAGGTCGAACGTATCCGACGACATGGGCGTCAGCTTCGCCGGCCGGGCGGTGGACCATTGCGGGCGGTCGGGGCGATGCTTGTTCGTGTGGAAGATCACCGTCAGCGTCCCGGCCACGAGGCCGTGCTGACGGAGTTTCTCGGCGGCCCGCGTCGCATGGGCCGTGATGGCCTGGAACAGCGTGTCGAAGTCCGTCATGGGCGTCGCGGCCGAGCGCGTGACGGCCGTCCCCTTGCGGCGCGGCTCAACTACTTCCTCAAGCGAGAGGCAGGGCTCGCCCTGCAATTCCAGGACGGTCCGACTGAGGCAGCGCTTGCCGTTCCAATCCATATCGACAGGGATTCCTTCGCAGCGCTCCCTATCATAGAGGGCCTCGCTCGCCCGAAGCGATATCAATCAGCGCGAGAGAATGAAGATACCGAACTGGGTCTCGGCACGTTCGGAAATATGCTTTCGCATTATGCGCATCTTTTGGCTGTTGTTGCCCGCAGCCGAACAGTTAAGGTGACGTAGGGGCACCCAAAGATGCCGAGGGACATTGATGATCGAGATGAAAACGGCGCTCCGAGTACGGGGACCCGCCTTGTCTACCCTGGCCGTGCTTTCAGCGGCGATGTTGCTACTGACCCTTCCAGAGATGGCAGCATCGGAGACGTACACATTGTCGGACGGCCGCACGGTCGAGACGCTGGAGATATTCCAAGAATGCGATGTCTGCCCAGAGATGATCGTCCTGCCGCTGGGTAGCTTCACAATGGGGGCTCCACCCTCAGAGGGCGCCGATCTTGACGAGGTTTATAGACGACAAGTTCCCGGAGGCTACTGGGAAGGCCCGGAGCATCCCGTTGTCATCGACCTTCCTATCGCTGCAAGTCGAAATGAAATTACCTACGGCGAGTGGATGAATTGTGTCGCTGAAGGCGGGTGTTCTCACAGTCCCGACCCGGTTGTGCTAACTCCCAACGGCCAACACACTATCGGCTCCCGAGCTCCGGTAATCAATGTCTCGTATCTGGACATATTAGAGTACGCGACTTGGCTTAACGGAAAAATTGCGCTGGAGGTGTATCGTCTTCCGACTGAAGCTGAGTGGGAATACGCCGCTCGTGCTGGCACAGAAACCCCTTTTGCTCAAGGGCAAGAGCTGAGTACAGATCAAGCAAATTTCGTCGCGTCCGATGTCGATCCGTACGATCCGACAATTGGTCCGAATTCGCCTTCGCCGATGCTACCAATTCCGGTGGATGACCGAGAAGCCGCTAATACCTGGGGGCTGCGTCATATGTCCGGAAACGTAAATGAGTTAACAATAGCTTGCTGGAGCATCGGACATCGCGGGCTTGCGAGCTCAAGCGAATATCTTTCGGACGCTGAAAAGCTTCAAACCTGCGACCGAGTTACAAAAGGTGGTGGATACGGAAGCGGATCTTCTTTCGCGCGCCCTGCCAATCGAGGATTTAGCCCGGAGAACCATAGATCGAGGTATACCGGGTTCAGGCTTATCCGTGTAATGCAATAATATGGAGATTCCAAAATGTCCTCACTGCCTGGTCGATATACGGGACTTGGTACAAATCCAGTCATAAACGAAAGGATTCCAAGTATTGACGCGGATCTTTTTACCATCTCTACAAGGACATCTGGCCCGCAAAACGTTTTGAACCTATCAATAAGCGTTGGTGCCACAGTTACTGATTCGGCAGACGCTACATCTGTCAGTGGAAGTATTGGTATTGTTGGAAAGTTCGGCCCACAAGGCCGTATGTTTGCCACGGGGATTGAGGCATCGTCGGGCGTCAAGGCGAAATTTCTCGAGTATAACGTCCCCCTTGAAAGTATTCGAATAGATGGAAATGCAATTACTATTGTTGTTGGGGCCAACGCTGCAAGGAATATTTTTACCTACCCCCTTGATCAAGTAGGAAATCTTCTTGTCGCCGATCTCATCTCAAAGGGCGTGCCGCCGGATATGGCCGAGACTCTCGCAGGAGTTATAGATGGAGCGCTGACGGGTTTCGAGCACATTGACGACCTCGTAAATTTTGTTGGAAATTACGTTAACCCGGAATTGGGTCAGCAAAAAAACTTTACAGCAAAGTTCGACGATGTTGACCATACAAGATTTGGAATCACATCGCGTGGATCAGAAACAATTGCAGCGACCATCCAGTCTTACGATAGCGCCGGCGTTGAATATATATTTGAACGAGAGTCGCCCGACGAGATGACCGCGACAGCCGCGGTACAAGATTATCTTGATCGTCTCGCAAATTCACCAGACCCAGGCTTCTCCGAGGCCGGATTCTCGTCCCTTGATTACTACCTTAGCGAGTTCGAATATTATCGACTTGTTTCGACCCGCGAGACGACGGACGCTGGAGCCATCACGAATGGCGTCGATCCGGATGACTATCAAACACTCTATGGAAATGATCTAAATGTCTCTGGCGGAGCGGGGAACGATGTTTTCTTCACCGACTACGATTCAAGCGGCGTGGTTTATGGTCTCGGTGGCGACGACATCATTAGCGGCGCGAATCTTGACGATGTCATCGAAGGTGGAAATGGCAATGACTCCTTGGCCGGTCGGGAGGGAGCAGACAGGCTCTTGGGCGAGGCGGGCGCTGACATTTTGAACGGCGGCGATGGTGACGACGAGCTGGATGGCGGGGACGGTGACGATGATCTCACCGGGGGTACTGGCATCGATATCCTGCGCGGGGGCGATGGTGACGATACCATCGATGCAGGTTCGGGGAACGACACGGTTTGGGGCGGTCGGGGTAGCAATGCCGTTTTCTTGGGGGCCGGGGCCGATCAATACTATGGATCAGATCAGACTGAGCTTGGCTACTTCGATATTGTCTACGGAGATGATGGGGCGGACATAATCCAAGGCGGAGATGGCTTTGATGTCTTCAGTGGCGATGCTGGCGATGACACGCTTTCTGGCGGAGGTGGCGACGATACGCTGACCGGCGGCGCCGGAATGGATCGGTTCGTATTCGCTTCAGGCGATGGCGCGGACACGATCACCGACTTCACTCTGACCGATGATCTGATCGAAATCGACGGCTTCGTCATCGATCCGGCCGATCTTCCGGCCGGGGTACTAGCAACGGCCGACGGCTCCGACGTGATCCTGACCTATGGCGGTGGCGATACGATCCTGATTCAGGGCGGTGATATCGCAGACTGGAACTCGTTCACCGGCGGTGCCGGAGACGATACGCTCGTTGGAACCGAACTGGCCGATGTGATCTCGGGAAATGGCGGCAACGACACGATCAGCGGGAATGGCGGTGACGATACGCTGTCTGGGGGCGACGGGAATGACTCGATCTCCGGTGGCGACGGGTTCGACGAGATTGATGGTGGGGCCGGAGAGGACGAGATTTTCGGCGGTGCCGGGAACGACCGTATCTGGGGTGGATCACATTATGACGTGATCAATGCGGGCGCAGGCGATGACGAGGTCTGGGGCGACAACGGCCAGGACACGGTCGACTTGGGCGATGGCGATGACATCTTCCACGACAACGACCAGTCGAACCAGCATGCCCATGACACGGTCGATGGCGGGGCCGGGAACGACACGATCAATGGCGGTGGCGGCAACGACACGTTCCGAGGTGGCGACGGAAATGATACGATCACCGGCGGCGCAGGGGACGATACGCTGGAAGGCGGTCTCGGCGATGACCATCTCGACGGGGGCGTCGGAAACGATACGATCCGCATCGGCAATACTGGACGAGTGCCGGAAGTGGACACGGCCCTTGGTGGCTCAGGCGATGATCTCTTTCTCGCCGGTGGCTATGGTGAAGGCACCGTCGATGGCGGCGATGGCCTGGACACCTTGTCCTTCGTCGACAGTCAGTACGGGATCAATGTGAATGGTGCGGCGGCAATCGCCAATCCGGGATATCAGACAGGGTTCAACTACACGTCGATCGAGCGCATCGTGGGAAGCCAATATGCCGATGACTTCAACGGCGGTGCCGGTGGCGAAGTCTTCGACGGCGGGGCCGGAGATGACACTCTGAACGGCGGCGGGGGCAACGATACGCTAACGGGCGGTCAAGGGGCGGACGTCTTCGAATTCACCGCGAATGGTGGCAACGACACGATCACCGATTTCGGGACCGGGTCCGATCAATACGGCAGTTCCTTGGACATGATCGATCTTCGGGTCAATGGCCTCGATCATATCGATGATGTCGGGGTGACCTATGCCGGGGGCGATACGATCCTGGATTACGGGTCTGGAACCATCCGGTTGGTCGGCGTCGGGCAAGGGGACATCGATCTCTCTTGGGACGTCCAATTCTTCTACGAAGAGCCGTACTACTAATCTCAGATCGTCATCCCGACGCCCGAGGTATTTCGATAGCCCACTCCGGAGCTCGCTGGAATGGGCTGACGAACGCGAACAATGCCTTGCCACCCTGTGTCCGTTCATAGTCGCCTTCGCGATCCGCAACCGGGCACATGGTTCCTTCCTGAGCCGATCGGCGCCGCCTCAACATGGGCTTCGCTGGACTGCCGCACGACCCAGGCGATAGGGCGATCTCATCTTTGAGGTCATCCTCGGCGGGGCTGGGAAACCCCGCGCTGACCGCCATGGAGACCGGTCCTATGGGGTGCCTGTCGGGGATCACCGGTCGGGGGGTGCGATACAACAGCATCCGATAAACCGCTACATGTTCACTTTTCGTTCTTCATCTGCGCGACGACCATGACCTGTCAAGAAAATGGGGCGGGCGACCTTGCGTAAGGGGGCTGCGTTGGCGCGTCGGTGATGGAGAGGTGGACCCTCATGGCGCCCTGGGGCGGGGGTCCGCTGCTCCTCCGGGAGGGGTCGGCGCGCTACCTTTTCGAGCTCTCTGATCTCTTCGGGCCGGTCCTCTTGCGGCGCTCAGACCTCCGACCGAGGGAGGTTCAGCCCGACGCGCGTCATCCGTTTTGGGAACTCTTCGGAAGATGGAACGCCTCGGGTCGGCGGATCCGGCCGGTCCGAGACGAGCGCGGCAGGGTCCGATTTTGCCTCTGCTACCTCCCGAAGGTGGGCCGAGACGGGTCGTAAACGCGCGTTATCGGCGGGTTGGTGTGCGAATGATGCTTTCGTGTATTCTTCAAGCACATGCAGTGCATTGCGATAAGGCATTGATAACGAATGAAAAAGCGCCGCGAGCGTGCTTAAATGCAGTAAATGTGGGGCGGCGGAGCGCCCCTATATATATTTAAGAAAAAAAAAATGTGGATGTGGGTGCCGCCCCTCCCGCCCTATAGAGTCTCTTCTACTTCTCTCCCTTTTTTTTTTATTCTCTATAGATCTACTCTACTCTTAGATCTTAATACATTAAATACACTAAACAGAGATAAAGACCAGAGATCCAAGGAAATTTCGGGAGTGCTTGGGGGTCTGGTTGAGGGCATGTAGACCCGATTGAGGGGATTTGGGGCCTCCTCGCGCTAAATTCCTGCCGGGGAGCGGGGCGGCGCGCGGTCGGTCGGGCCGAGGGGCGGGCGCCTCACGCCAAGGGCCGCGCCGCGCGAACGGAGGTCCGCCCGGCGCGACGAACGGCGTTAAGACGATCTTAAGAGCGCTCTGCGATCACTCGTCTCCGAGACCACGGAGGCGATTTCGCCATGAACATCGAAGAGACGGCTGCGCGCCTGGACGCGCTGGAGCGGCGGACGGCCGAGGAGGACCGCCAGCGCAAGTCGATCGAAGATGGTCGGGTGGCGCAGGCTTGAAAATGATCGCGCATCGACACCGGGAAAACCGCGCTCCTACGCTGGCTTCGGGTCTGCGCCAACCCATTGGCGAAACCCGCGCGTACCGTCGACGGCCAACTTACCGACGCGTGCTACGCGAATTATGAGGGTCCGTTCGACGCGGACAGCCCAAAGAAACCGTTCTGCGGGAAATTTGGGGTAGCGGCCGAATTCTGGTACAGGTCGCTCACCCCGATATGGGGCGCGCCCCGAGACCAGAAGCGGGCGTCAAACTCCCTTCGCTTATCAGCCTCTGATGTCGCGACGATGTGCGTGCAGTGTTGGCATGGCGGAAGGTTTTTTCTTCAAATCTGAAAGGTTGAAATATGAATCGCGCTCGTGAAATTCACGATGTCTCCACCAACCCATTCTTGAATCGGCGAATGATGCCGGTACCCGTCGACTACGGGGAGATCCCCATGATCGATCCGCAAGACCCGATCGAGACCGGCAACCTGCCTCTTTCGGCTGAGGAGCGCACGCTGCTATCCGTACTCCCCTGCAAAGCGGTTGTCAGCGCCAGCTTCCAGGAAGGGGTGATAAGGCGTACGCTGCAGACGAAAGTCAGTCTCAACCAAGATCTGCGTGCGTTCCTCAGGCGTGATCACATAGCTGAATGCCCACACCTCGATCCGGCTTTCAAGTTTGCCGGAAAGAACGGCCTGCACGCCCATCTGCCCCGCGGCTTGAGCGAAGACTGGGCCCGTACGTACGTAGGCAACGCGGTGCGCGTTTTGCAGTTCATGGACGCCACAGGATTGCGACCGAGCAAGGTGTCTGTCTACCGACGGCGCAGTTATGCAAATTCCCCGGAACCTCTTCCAGGCGCAGACCATACAAGTATGTGGCAAGATCCCACGTCACGCGTTCGGATGATGCTGGATGAGCCTTACACGTACCGCGAGATCGACATCGCAGGTCGGGCACGGTGGGCGGACGCACACGGGTTCAGCATCGTTCCCCTCCAACGAGGGGGCGTCTACAATCTTGAAGGCGGTACCAAGGCCTTCATCGTTCTGAAGAAGCGGGACGAACATTTGGCTCATTCCGTGAACCGACGCATCGCCCGTCTCCCGGTCTGCTTCAAGGATCTGGACCAGACGCTGATCACGAATCGGCGTTAACTCTCGGGGGTGGCCGAGTACCGGCCGGCCACCACAAGACTAATGCATAGTCGGCTCCATCTAGGCAGTCTATCGGTTCGCAGTCTTTGCCGACCAAGTCAGGCAATTTGCAGCCAAAGGCCGGCGCGCGATGCCCCGGCCTTCTTGGTCCCAGGACAACGTCCGCTAGAGGGACGCCGGGTTCCAAAGACACTACGTCGGCTTAGGCTGCGATCTCAGAGGCCTTTGTCGTAGCGTCCTGCATTCGCGGCAAAGCAACAGAAGGCTACCCAGCGCCGCTAGAATAGGAACCTGACGCGTCTGAGGTTACCACGATATCCGTGGAAGTGTCACACATGATGACACACATTACTGTGTGACACTCAATTCTAAGCACCGGAAATCGTTAGTATAGGAAAAGCATTCCCAGAATCGAGTCTTCTCGACCGCACCAGCCTATCCCTGATCTTGAGAACCTGTGTTCCGAGCACGGGATAGGTGCGCCAACCGTGCCGGAACCGTCACGGCGCGAACCGCCTCTGACCTGTTCAGTGCGGCCATCCTTTCCCCGACCTTTACTTGAGCCTAGCGTCACGGCGACAACTGAGCCCGCGCAGCACATGGAGGATGGGTGGCGAGATCAGCGGAAAGGGTGAAGGCAAAACGCGAGGCGTGGAGAGCGACACTCGCGAGCATCGCCGCCGAAGACGGGTTCTTCGAAGAGCTGGGCGCGCGTCATAAGGCGATCTTCATTCCCCAGGACGGCGCGAAGGGGCGCACGCTGGTCGTGGTGTTCGACAACCTCGATGACGTGCGGCAGGATCCGGATCGGCTACCATGGGCGGTGGATTTCATCGCCGCACAGGGATGGTCGGCTCTGGGGTTCATGGCCCACGGTCCCACTTGGTATCGCGACGCGGCAGTCCACGATTTCTTCGACGACTTGCGCGACGACGACTTCTTCGATGGTTTCGACAAGGTCGTCTTCTACGGCACATCCATGGGCGGCTACGCGGCCGCCGCCTTCTCTGCCGCGGCGCCGGGTGCGACGATCGTCGCGATCAACCCGCAGGCCACGCTGGATCGCACGATAGCGGTGTGGGAGCGGCGCTATCGACCGGCTTGGCGCTATGACTATACCGACAGGTACGGATATGCACCGGACATGGTGCGTAACGCCCATCGCATGTGGCTGTTCTACGATTCTCGGATCACCGCCGATGCAATGCACGCGGCGCTCTTTCGTGGAGATCATGTCAGCAAGATCGCCTGTCCCTTCATGGGGCATGGGATGCTGTCGCTTTGGCGTGAGATGGGGGTGCTGAAGGCGGTGGTGTCTGGCTGCATCGAGAACACGATCACTGTGCCCCAGATACGCCGTCTCATGCGGTCGCGCCGGACCGTGCCGCGCTTTCAGAAGGCGATCCTGGGTCATCTCTTGGAAAACAAGAGACACGAACTGATCATCCGCTATGCCGACGCCGTGACCGCGCGCCGTGGTGCGCCGCACTTTGCCAACGCGGCGCGAGACGCCCGTGCGGCCCTTGGTCGGCCCGCGAAAACGGCCTGATGTCCAGCGCGACCCCTTGCTGCGGACCGTCCAGGTCTTGCCCGGCATCGGTGGGATCGGTCTCAAAAGCCTCGGGAGTATTGGCTTCGGATGTGGCGTCGACGCTTGTCGCCGTTCAAGGACGGATCTTCGAGATGGGGGCCAGGCGACCACGCCATGAGGCCGACCTCGACAGCCCGCGGCGTAAGGTCCGGGTGGCTGCTTTCCGATTAGCTGCAACGACGGTGACCAATGCACTGTTCGCTCGGTTCATTGCCGAGACTGGCTATGTCACCACGGCAGAGCGCATCGGGACATCCTACGTGTTCTACCGCCACCTGACGCGGCCAGAGCGCTTCCCGGCCCCGTCACCTCTGACGCCGTGGTGGCGCGATGTGCCCGGCGCCGCTTGGTGCGCACCGGCTGGTCCCGGGAGCGATCTTGCCGGTTTGGAGGATCACCCGGTCACCCATGTCAGTTGGGAGGATGCGACCGCCTTTTGTACTGCAACGGGGCATCGCCTGCCCGAGGAAGCGGAATGGGAATGCGCCGCCCGTGGTGGATTGGTGGGAAAGAAATATCCATGGGGGAGTGCGCCCGACGTAGATGATCCGCCCCGTCATAATGTCTGGCAAGACACTTTTCCGACCGGTGGTGGGGCAGGAGGCCTCGTCTCGGCGACAGCCTTCGCACCGAACCAGCTCGGCTTCTACAATATGACCGGAAATGTCTGGGAATGGTGCGCCACGCATTGGGGGCCCTTGCCGCGGATGGGGGAAAATTCTGAAAGGCGGGGGGGCGACGCTTACGTCCAGCGCGGCGGCTCCTATTTGTGCCATGCGTCTTATTGCGAGCGGTACTATGTCCATTCCCGCATCTCGAACAGTGCTGGCACGACCACAGGTCACACTGGCTTTCGGGTCGCGGCGGATCCGTCGTGACAGTCGTCGCCCGATATCCCTAGTCTGCGACAAAGATAGGGAGCGATATGGCTGAGACGGAGCTGTCCTGGGATCGAAAGCTGGCCGAGATTGGCGCCGAGAAGGGCTTCTATGAAGCTGTCGGAGACGAGCATAAGGCGCTGTTCGTCCAGGGCAGTTCGACCCTGGTCGTTACCTTCGACAATCTCGACGACGCGCGTCAGGACGAGACCGGCCGCCTTCCATGGGGAAGTGACTTTGCCGTCTCCAATGGCTGGTCGTCCCTGGGGATCATGGCCCATGGCTGGACCTGGTTCCGAACACAGGAGATGGACGCTTTCTTCGACCGTTTGAAGGCAGAAGGGTTCTTCGATCGGTTCGAAAGGGTCGTGTTCTATGGTGTGTCCATGGGTGGTTTTGGCGCCACGGCCTTTGCCAGGGCCGCGCCCGGTTGCACCGTCATCGCCATGAGTCCGCAGGCGACCCTTGACCGCGCAATCACGGGCGCTTGGGAGACGCGTTTTGTAAAGGGGTGGTCACGGGATTATTCCGGTCCTTACGGTTTCGGTCCCATGGGTGCCAATTCCGCCGATCGCGTCTTCCTGTTCCATGATCCGCTGGTGTCCGAGGATGCCGGTCATGCCGCGCTCTTTGACGGGCCGAACATCGTCCATGTTCCATGTCGCCGCTTCGGACATGGCCTGGCCAGCGCCCTGGCGCGCATGGGTATTCTCAAGACGCTGGTGACAGGAATTGTGGATGAGGATATCGGACCGACCGAGATCTTCCGCATCATGCGCGCGCGGCGCCACTCCCGTCCGTACCAAAAGGCCCTCTTGCGACGGTTGGAGCAATCGGATCATCCACTCCTGACCCAGCGCTTCTGCAAGGCCGTTTTGGCGATGTCGAAGCCCGGAAGTCGGCCGCATTTCGTGAACGCCATGCGCCACGCCGAAGCGCAGATCGCCGCCAGGTCGGCTCCATGACAGGCAAAGCGCTGCCCGCTTGGGCGCGGGATCTCGCAGGTCAGGCAGAGCGGGTCGAGATCGGCGGCAATGATATTTTCCGCGTGCGCCGAAGCCGCACGCGGTTGGTGGTCAGCTTCTGTGCCGATGGCTATCGCGATCATCCGGAGCAGGATTGGGGGGGCTGGATGGATCGCTATGCGGCCGATCGGGCGGCTAGCCATTGGTCTGTCTACGCGCCCGACCGCGCCGCTTTCTTCGATCCGGCCTTGCGCGACGCGCTGTCGGCTTGGGCGCGGGACCGCGAAGGGGAAGTCATGCTGGTCGGGGCCGATCATGCAGGTGCGGCTTGGGCAGCGCTCTGCCATGGCGCGGCCTTCGAGGATGCGCGCATCATCGGGCTTAGCCCAGACTCGGTGCAGGATGAGGCCGAGGAGATCGTGGCCGCACTCTCGCAGCTTGGACAGCGAACATCGGCCCAGATGATCTGCGATTTTCTGGATCGCACGACCCAAGCCAGCATCGGTCCCGTTGGACACGATCGCCTCACCTTCTGGAATGGAGTCGGACTGGGGCGGTCCCTTGGCCTTGCGCTGCGACGATTGGAATATCTTCCCGACCTGCTGGACGAGGCATGGCGGGGCCCTTGGGACCAACATGCCCTTGCGCATCTGCTCCGCGATCGGCGGACGCTCTACATCTATCGCCAAAGTATGGAAGCGCATCTGGACCTGCGGGGTCGGGAGACACTCAAGACGCGCTTCACGGCAGCATTCAAACAGCAGGCGCGCGCGCGGAAAACGATCCGCTCGGCGGATCCGGCAGCCATCGGTCGCGCGGCGCAAGCGCGTCTGGTTGCTTTGCAGACCGCTGCCGTTCCCTCACGGCGCTGGCGCGACTGGCCAAGGACGCGCGGCAACGTCTGGATGCTTGAACAGACAGCGGAGGGCACGTTCCGATACCTCTCGGACCAGTATCAGGGCCGACTGATTGGCTATGAGGAACGGGATGGCGTGACGCTGGCCCAAAGCCCGCCCATCGCGCGGGTCATGATCTCCATTGGCGGCCAAAGTGCCATGACCCGTCCCTTGCCGGAGCGCTTTGAATGGCACGTCGTGGATGAGCAACTGGCGCGCGGTCCGGGTCTGGGGGCGGTGGCCCACGGTGTCGCAGCGCAACGGCTTTCTGCGGCACGAGGTCATGCCTTCATGACGATCATCGCTCTATCGCAGCCCCAGGGGAGCATCGTGGCAGACGATGCCGAGGCCAGCGGCCCGCTGATGCAAAGCTGTTTCGAGCGAGTGAAGACGGCCACGACCGCCCTTGAGCGACGCGACAAAACGGTTTTCGCAGACCGCATCGTCCTCTCGCTGCTGGACGGGGCACCAGCGACCGATCCCCAGACGGCCAGCCGACATTATCTGCAGACCGCACGGACGCTCCGCGGACGGGTCTGTGCGATCACCGGACAGGCTAGCCCGCCATTGGTTGTCGTCTCGCAAACCCCGGCGACGGGGGACGTGCCGAGCCCGGTCGCGCTGGCGGAAGGACGGCTCGATATCGACCACCCGGCGTCCGGTTTCTTGGTCGCCACACCGCGCTATCCCTTCGCGCACACGGCCGTGGGGCGGATGTTGGTAGATGAAATGGAGGCCCGCGCGGTCGACGCGGTTCTGGACGGTCAGCGCTGGTTTTGTCCCTACATCCTGCAAGCGCGGCAGATCGGCCGGACTGTGATCGCAGATGTTGCGACTATGGATGGCTTGGAATTTGAGGATGTGCCCGCTGGCTTCGCATTACACGGACGGGACGACCCGCCGACGATCACGGGCATATCGGTGGAGGGGTCACGCCTCAGGCTCGACCTTGATCGGGACGCTGATTTAGCGGGGTCCTTTCTGACATATGCTTGGGGCGGGCCCGGGACCGGGACGTTACGCGACCGGTGGTCTGCCGAAAGCGTGCTCGCACCGGGTCAGATACTGCATCGCTACGCCCTTGCCAGTCGCACGGCGATCATGCCCAGCGATCTCGGTGATTGATGGCTGGGCAGCGCAACATCCTCCTCATCAGTCTTGATGATTGCGGGGCCTATTGGAAGTTTCGCGATGCGTTCGGCGAACGGCTTCAAACGCCCAATCTCGACCGGATCTGCGAGATCGCGACGGTTTTCCAGAACGCCTATTGCCAAGTACCTGTCTGCGGCCCGTCTCGCTCCAGCTTCATGTCGGGCCTCGCGCCGCACCAAACGGGCATCTTCGACAATTACGCCAGCATCTTCGATGCAGTCCGACCCGAGCAAATGTGGCCCTTCCGGCTGAAGGAGGCGGGTTACTATTGCTCGACCGCTGGGAAGGTCCATCACGGGTACCGTCCGCTGCCGCCGGAGATCCACCGGACCCTCTATTCCCATCCAGCCGAGGATCTGGGCAACAGCCCGGGGGTCCGCTCGGCGCGGGTCGATTTCGGTGGGATGATGCGCGGTTGGGGGACGACCGATCCGGCGCAGGACGAGAAATACTATGACGCGGCTTCGGCAGCTTCGGCCGAGCGGTTCCTAAGGAGCTATTCGCGCGACGCTCCCTTCTACCGAGAATGCGGCTTTCGACATCCCCATTCCCCCTATCCGACGCCCATTCGCTTCAAGGAGCTCTACGACGAGACCGCCTTCGTCCCGCCCGAGAGCTGGGCGGCCGGATGGGATCGGAACGCATTCGCCGACACGTTCATGCGGGAGAATATCGACAGCAGGGCGCTGTCCTTCTGGCAGAAGAGCGTTCGCAACTACTTCTCTGCCATCAGCCATGTCGACGAACAGATCGGGCGGGTCTGGGATGCGCTGCAGGCGTCGCCCCATGCGGGCGAGACGGTCGTCGCGATCATCGCCGACCACGGCTATCATTTGGGCGATAAGAACCGGTTCCGAAAATACACGCTTTGGGAGGAAGCGGCGGGCGTTCCGTTCATCCTGTACGATCCGGCTCAGCCGCGCGGACAGGTGGTGACGGATCCTGTCGCGCTTCTCGATCTGGGACCGACGATCCTCGACTATGCGGGATGTCCGCCGCTCGAGGGGTGCGCGGGGCGATCCCTGCGCCCTCAGGTGGATGGCGCCGACGTCACCGGCCGCACCGTGCCGACCTTCTTCTATGGAAGCGCCAGCGTGCGGCGGGGCGATTTGCGCTACATCCGATATCAGGATGGAAGCAGCCAACTCTACGATCTCGCTGCCGATCCTTGGCAGTTGCGCGATCTGTCCGGGGAAAGTGACCGCGTCGATGAGATGCGCGCCTGTCTCGCGGAAACCTGCCTCGACTACGGCCTGGCCGTGGACACCGCGGAGCGTGCGGGCGCATTCACGTCAGTCACGGCCGAGACGGCGGCGCCCCACCGCTTGCCGTCTGGGGGGGTGATCGCCGTGGATACGCCGGATGTTGCCGTACCCGACCCCGGTAATCGCGTTCTCTACGCGACCTTGCGCGAGGAAACGGATCTAACGCTTGCCGACGGGTTCCGCGCGGTTCGCTGCGCCAGCGACTATCGGTTCGGCATCCACCGTTTCGGCCTGATCGGCAACGACCTGGGCAACGATGTGGATTTCAGTGGCGGACATGCGCGCTTCACGCTGGATGTCGTGTGTGGGGAGGGCGACGATCGCATCACCACAGCTTTGGATCCCGTTCATTTGCGTTTGACCGCCGGTGATAACGAGGTGCGCGTCGGTGAAGGCGGCGGCCGCATCGTTGCCGGGCGTGGCCGCGACCGGGTGATCGCCGGGACCGGGCCTCTGGAGGTCTTGGGCGGGCCTGGGGAATTGGTTGTTCAGGGCGGCGCCGCGCAGTTGATCGTCGTGACCGGCCACGGAACGACCCGCATCACCTGCGGGGCGGGGCGTACCATCGCCGTGCTGGCGGCGGGGGGGACGATTATCGAGGCCGGTGAGGCTCCCTTGGACCTTGTGGCCCAGCGGACGGCCCGCAAGCAGACGATCCATGGATTTCGCAATGGCACCCTGGACCTGCGAGATTGGGATGCTCTGCCGCCCCCTCGTCTCGAGATCGATGAAGACGGTGTGCTTCTCAGATGTGTCGATGAGACGCTGCTCTTTACGGGCACGGCACCCGAGGTGATCGCCGACGCCATGACCCCGGAGATACGCAATCGGCTTGCCTGAGCGCGGTGGACTTCACCGACGGATCATTGCGCCTCAGAATGCCTTCTAGCCGTTGTTACACGAGACCCAGATCGCCCCGCCGTCAGGGCGCTTCGAATAGGGACGCGGCATTCTCGATGATCGTATTGCGACACTGCTTCACGAAGCGCTTTTCGAGGAGGTGCTCGCGGCAAAGGCGGTCGATCTGGGCCTCGCCCTTCAAAGCCTCAAGCCCGATCTTTGCCTGAAAGGCCGGGTCGCGCAGCTTCGGGTCCGCTTTCACCACCTTGGCCGAGATGGGCGCGGCAGCCGGATCGATCTCATGTTTGGCGAGCAAGCGGTGCAGAAAACTGCCGCGCCGTGGCGTGTTGTTCTCACGCTCCTGCAGGCGGGGCTTCATTCGGCGCGCCCAGAAATGTACGCCCCGGGTGCGGTCGGTGATGTGCTCCGCCACCCAGTCGTTGTGCCGTGACAGGATCATCTTGTTCCGATCGGGGAACGAGACCGGATAGAATGCCTCAACCGGTTCGGCATGTTCGATCTCGCTTGTCTCCTGCAGGAAGTAGGTCACCGAGGCGGGGCCGGTAAAACCCCAGTTCTGCTCGGTCATGTGGACGGGGTTTCCGGCGTCCGCCTCGCGTTGCAATTCCTCCTGCTGCCAAGGCTTCAGCCAGGGTGCGATAGCGTATTCGTCGGAGAAGAAGTCGAGAAGCGCGCGGAGCGTCGGTGACGTCTTGGGCAACCGCAAGACCGCATTGCAGACCAGGCCCGGTTTCTCCCAGCCGAAGACGTGAGAGCTGACGAAATCGAAGGGTCGGTGACAATACATGTCGGCATCGACCCAGATCGCATCGGTCTTCGCCAGCAGGTGAAGCCGCCACATGTCGGCGTGGATCGCCGGGCTGCCCGTTCGGACATGGCGCAGCATGGGCTCGCCCGGATAGATGTCCGCCGCATCGCCGACGGAGACGCCGGGCGGTACATTCTCGATTGGTGCGTAGCTATAGAGCGTGATCTGGTGCCCGGCATCTGCGAAGGATTTCAGGCAGAGCTGTTCAAGCCAAGACAACCGCCCCCCGATCCATAGCGTCGCGATATCGGGCAGGGCGGTCATGTGCCGTCAGACCTGCTCGGCCAGCCAGCGCAGTGCGGCGGCATAGCCCTCGATCCCCAGCCCGGCGATCACCGCATCGGCGCGGGCGCTGACATGGGAATGGTGGCGGAAGGGCTCGCGAGCATGGATGTTGGAGATATGGACCTCGACCACCGGCCCCTCGAAGGCTTGCAGCGCGTCGAGGATCGCGATGGACGTGTGGGAATAGGCCGCTGGATTGATGACAAGCCCCGCCGCGTTGCCGCGCGCGGCCTGGATCCAATCGACCAGCTCTCCCTCGTGGTTCGATTGGCGGAAGACCAGGTCCCCCTTCCAGGTTGTGCGGCACAGCGCCTCCACATCGGCGAGGGTGGCCGTGCCGTAGGTCTCCGGCTCTCGCGCGCCGAGAAGGTTCAGGTTCGGACCGTTGAGGACGTGGATCGTAGACATAGGCGCCTCTTGCATTCGCCCCCCTCTATCGGTCGGGGCGTTGTGGGACTAGCGGGGCAGGGCGCTTTGCAGCCGGGTCGCGGCCCCCGCGCCACGTCAGATATCCAGGAAGACCGTCTCCGCGTCGCCCTGCAGGCGGATGTCGAGGTGCCAGGTATCGCCGTCCTGCCGCGCCATCAGCGTCTCGCGCCGGGCGGGCGGGTCGATCCGTGACAGAACGGGGTCGGTGTCCTGCCCATCATCCCCCGCGAAATAGGCGCGGGTGTGAAGCGCCAGGTTGATCCCCCGCGCCGCGATCCAGAGCGTAACATGCGGCGCCTGACCGGCCACCGGGCCGGGCTTCACGGTCTCGAAGCGGATCAGGCCGGTTTCCGGGTCGGCGGTGGCGCGGCCCCAGCCGGTGAAGTCTGCGTCTTGGGATGGGATGTGGCCCGCGCCATCGGCCTGCCATATCTCCACCATCGCGTCGGTCACGGCATCGCCCGCGCCGTCGAAGATGCGCAGCGTCAGCGTGATGCGCGCCGCGTCGGTCGGGCCGGTGACGAGCGCTGCGCCGGGATCGGTGCCGTTATACATCGGCAGGCCGGCGACGTTCGGCAGCAGCCCGATATGGAGGTAGGGCCCGGCGGTCTGGCTGGCGGTTTCCTTCATGGTTGGCCCTCGAACGGGGTGGCGCGGCGGCCGCGCAACACGATGTCGAAGCGGTAGGCGCGGGCGTCCATCGGGATCGTCGCCTCCATGTCGAGGCGGGCGGTAAGGCGCTCGATGGCGACCGGGTCGGGAATGGACTGCACGATTGGGCAGAGCGCGATGTGCGGGTCGCCCTCAAAATACATCTGGGTGACGAGGCGCTGGCCGAAGCTGGCCCCGAACAGGCTGAAATGGATGTGGGCGGGCCGCCAATCGTTGCCGCCATTCGGCCACGGATAGGGGCCCGGGCGGACGGTGCGGAAGGCATAGGCCCCATCCGCGTCCGTCATGCAGCGTCCGCAGCCCCCGAAGCCGGAATCGAGCGGCGCCAGATAGCCGTCCTTTCTGTGCCGATAGCGGCCGCCCGCATTGGCCTGCCAGACCTCGATCAGCGCGTCCGGCACGGGCCGCCCGGTCTCGTCATGGACATGGCCCAGCACGATGATCCGCTCGCCGATCGGATCGTCGTTGCCGAAGTTCCGCGTCAGGTCCGCGTCCACCGGTCCCAGCATATCATGGCCGAAGACCGGCCCGGTCTCTTCGGACAGGGTGGAGGGCATCGAAAGCGGCGCGAGACGCGGGGATCGCAGAACCGTCGTTCTGTAGTCTGGATGCAGTGCGGGCGGATGGTTGCCGCGGACTCGCGGCTTGAGCGGGCGCCTCATCCGGCGCGCTCCGCCAGCACCTTCTTGACCAGCTTGATCGCCGTATTCGCGCGGGGAATGCCCGCATAGGCGCCAATATGCTGCGTCACCTCCACCAGATCGTCGGCGCTGGCGCCGGTATTGGCCGTGGCGCGCAGATGCAGCTCGAACTCCTCCCACGCGGCGGTGGCCCCCAGTATCGCGAGCGTGATCATGGACCGTTCGCGCAGGCTCAGTGCATCCGACGCCCAGACCGTGCCCCAGGCCGTCACCGTGGCGAGATCCTGGAACTGGTCGTCCAACCCGCCGGCATTCGCCTTGGCGCGATCGACATGGGCGTCGCCCAGTACCGCGCGGCGCCGCGCTTCACCTGCCTCCAGGCGGTCGGTCATGGGCGGGTCTCCTCGGCGGCGGGCGTGGGAGCCTGCGGCACGGCCTCTGTCCCGACTGTCATGTCATCGGGCGGTTCCGCCGCCATCCCGGTCGGTACGGGCGCTTCGGAACCCTGCTCGGACATGACATCTTCGGCCGCCTTTCCGGTGTCGGATACCTCGCCCTCGGAGGTGTCCTCTTCCGGCACCGCGGCGGCGATCTCCTCTTGTGTCAGATCGCGTTCATGCGTCCAGATCGTGACATACCGCATCTCGCATCCGCGCAAATGTGCAAGCGGCGCACCGATTGCCGGAGCGATGTTCTCACCAACGTAACTCATGGTGATCCGATAGAGCTCGGGACCGCCGAATTCGACATGCATCGTTCCGATCTGATGCGGTCCTTCCTCGGACAGGATCGGTGTTTCCCATCGGTCATCGCTGATCTTGGTCCAATCGCGGATCTCTCCCGTCATCTCCGTCAGGCCCAACGGGTCGTCCTCCTGTATGAGCAATTCGTCGCGCTCGGCGAACTCTGCGGCGACCTCCTGCTGCTGACGAACCAGGCTTGCGGGGCATTCCGGCTCAGCGACGAACATCTCGCCGGTATTGATCCAAAGTCCGTACCGCAACTGCGGCACCTCAGCCCAGGCGGGCAGGGCGAGAACCAGAGGGAGAAGCAGGGCAGGGCGCATGGACCGTCCTAATCATTCGACACCATCTTGTCCGGGGCAGATGCCGTATCGTCAAGCCGCCATGCGGCCCGTGAGCCGATCCGCGGAACTGCAGGGACAGCGGCTGCGCCCGACCATACCTAAGGCGCGCTGATCACCGTTTGACGTGCATTACAAAAAAGGGCGCCCAGGCGGGCGCCCCCTCTTCTCGATCCGCCTTCGATCAGCAGGAATAGTAGAGTTGGTACTCGACCGGGTGCGGCGTGTGTTCGAAGGCATATACCTCCTCCCACTTGAGCTCCATGTAGCCGTCCAGCTGGTCGCGGCTGAACACGTCGCCCGCCAGCAAGAACTCGTGATCCTTCTCCAGCTCGTCCAGCGCCTCGCGCAGCGATGCGCAGACGGTCGGGATACCGGCCAGTTCCTCAGGCGGCAGATCGTAGAGGTCCTTATCGGACGGCTCGCCCGGATGGATCTTGTTCTGGATACCGTCGATCCCAGCCATCAGCAGGGCGGCGAAAGCCAGGTACGGGTTGGCCGACGGGTCGGGGAAGCGGGCCTCGACACGCTTGGCCTTGGGGCTCTCCGTCCACGGGATCCGCACGCAGCCCGAGCGGTTGCGGGCCGAGTAGGCGCGCAGCACCGGCGCCTCGAAGCCGGGGATCAGGCGCTTGTAGGAGTTGGTGGATGGGTTGGTGAAGGCGTTCAGCGCCTTGGCGTGCTTCAGGATGCCGCCAATGAAGTAAAGCGCCTCGTTCGATAGGTCGGCATATTGATCGCCCGCGAAGAGCGGCTTGCCGTCCTTCCAGATCGACATATTGACGTGCATCCCCGTGCCGTTATCACCCGCGATGGGCTTTGGCATGAAGGTAGCCGATTTGCCGTAGGCATGCGCGACGTTGTGGATCACGTACTTGTACTTCTGCAACTCGTCGGCCTGCTTGGTGAGCGAGTTGAAAATCAGGCCCAGCTCGTGCTGGCAGGACGCGACCTCGTGGTGATGCTTGTCCACCGACATGCCGATCCGCTTCATGGTCGACAGCATCTCGGACCGAAGGTCCATGGACGCGTCGGTGGGGTTCACCGGGAAGTAGCCACCCTTCACGCCGGGCCGGTGGCCCATATTGCCCATTTCGTACTCGGTGTCGGTGTTCCAGGCCGCGTCAGCCGCGTCCACCTCGAAGGCCACCTTGTTCATGGAGTTCGAGAAGCGCACGTCGTCGAACAGGAAGAACTCTGCCTCCGGTCCGAAGAAAGCCGTGTCGCCGATACCGGTCGACTTCAGATAGGCTTCGGCCAGCTGCGCGGTGCCGCGCGGGTCGCGGTTGTAGCTCTCGCCCGTATCCGGTTCCACGATGGAGCAATGCACGCAGAGCGTTTTCTCGGCGTAGAACGGGTCGATATAGGCGCTTTCGGTGTCGGGCATCAGCTTCATGTCCGAGGCCTCGATCCCTTTCCATCCCGCGATGGACGAACCGTCGAACATAAAGCCTTCGTCCAGGAAGTCCTCATCGACCTGGTCGGACAGCACCGTCACGTGCTGCAGTTTGCCGCGCGGATCGGTGAAGCGGATGTCGACATATTCGACCTCCTGATCCTTGATCTGCTTGAGGACCTTGTCCTTACTCATGGAATTCCCCTTCCTGTCGGGTCTGTTGAATGATGTGAGATCAGATCGCGTCTTCGCCGGTTTCGCCGGTCCGGATGCGAATGGCCTGCTCCACCGGAGAGACGAAGATCTTGCCGTCGCCGATCTTGTCCGTCTTGGCGGCCGAGATGATGGCTTCGACCGCGGCATCTACCAGGTCGTCCGCCAAGACCACCTCGATCTTCACCTTCGGGAGGAAGTCCACCACGTATTCCGCACCACGATAAAGCTCTGTATGGCCTTTCTGGCGACCGAACCCCTTGACCTCCGTGACCGAGAGCCCCTGGACCCCGATCTCTTGCAGGGCTTCCTTCACCTCATCGAGCTTGAATGGCTTGATGATGGCCTCGAGCTTCTTCATGCGCCTGTCCCCTCCTGCGGTCACCCGGGGTGACACCAGACTTGGCTTGGGGCGTCCATCGGGTAGGGTTCGGCGGGGTTTGCCGGTGGGGTGAATCCGACGGGCCCGCCTATTTTCTACGCCTTGTGCATATATTTTGATCACATGGGAAATCGATGTCCGAAACCCTGCTGACCGCTGCCCAGATGCGCGCCGTGGAACGCGCGGCGATCGAGAGCGGCGCGGTCACCGGGCTGGAGCTGATGGAGCGCGCTGGCCGGGGTGCGGTGGATGCGATCCTGGCGGAATGGCCTTACCTTGCTGCGGCACCGGGCCGCGCCGTCGTGCTGTGCGGGCCGGGCAACAATGGTGGCGACGGCTTTGTGGTCGCGCGGCTGCTGAAGGATCGCGGATGGGAGGTCGAGGTGTTCCTCTACGGCGATCCCGGAAAGCTGCCGCCGGATGCGCAGGTGAATTATGGGCAATGGGGCAAGATGGGGGTGGTCCGCGAACTCGTGAACGGCATCCTCCGGGAGGATGAAGAGGCCCGAAGGGCCGAGGGCGTCGTCTGGATCGATGCGCTCTTTGGGACGGGGATCGGAAGACCGCTCGAAGATCCGGCCTTGCAACACGCGACCCGGGTTGTTGGCGATTTGGCCGTGCTACATGATCGTGGCGCGCGGGTGGTCGCCCTCGACGCGCCGAGCGGTCTGGATCTCGATAGCGGAAGGTTTCTCCGCTCCGCTGAGCGGGAGGCCCACGGTCATTCCGCGCATCTGACCGTGACGTTTCATTCGCTGAAGATTGGCCATGTGACAGGCCCCGAGGCGGCGTGTTGTGGCAGGGTCGTCATCGCCGATATTGGGCTGCCGTCTGCTGAGCCAAGTGAGTGCGCGAGGTGCGCCGCGCCCTATGCCGGACGGCTGGCGAAGGTTGTTACAGGACATCACAAATACGACCACGGCCATGCCCTCGTCATCACGGGCGGGATGGGTCGCACCGGCGCGGCCCGGCTTGCCGCACGCGGCGCGCTGCGGATCGGGGCGGGGCTGGTGACGCTGGGCGCGCCGGGATCCGCGATGATGGAATGTGCGGCGCAGATCACGGCGCTCATGCTGCGACGCTGCGGAGAGCCGGAAGATCTGACCGAGCTGCTTGAGGACGCTCGGATCAACGCGCTCTGCCTCGGGCCGGGGCTCGGCACCGACGACCGTGCGGCCGGGCTTGTGGCGGCAGCGCTCGCCGCGGGGCGGGTGACCGTTCTGGATGCCGATGCGCTGACGCTGATCGCGGGCGACCCGGCCCTGATGGCGGCGCTCCACGACAAATGTCTCCTCACCCCCCATGGCGGCGAGTTCGCACGGCTCTTTCCCGACCTGTCTGAGCGGCTGATCGACCCGGCCGAGACCGGCCCGGCCTATTCCAAGGTGGACGCTACGCGCGATGCGGCCGCGCGCGCGAGTTGTACCGTCTTATTCAAAGGACCCGACACTGTGATCGCCGATCCATCCGGCAGGGCCGCGATCAACGCCGCAGTCTACGATCGGGCCGCCCCCTGGCTCGCCACGGCGGGCGCGGGCGATGTGTTGGCCGGTATGATCGCTGGGCTGCTTGCGCGAGGCTTGGCCCCGAAACAGGCAGCGGAAGCCGCTGCCTGGTGCCATGTGGAAGCCGCCCGCGCCTTCGGGCCGGGTTTGATCGCCGAGGATCTGCCGGAAATGCTACCGAAGGTGCTGGCGAGGCTCAGTGTGGGAGAGTGAGCGGACCCGGCGCGGCGTGGCCTGTGGGTGCCTCGAGACCGGCGGCATAGACGGTCAAAGGCGCTCCGAGATCGAGCCGGTGCAAGGGGACTTCCGCGGCGGCTTTAGTCGTTCCCAGATGCTCCGCCGTCAGGATCGTGGCGCCCGTCCCTGGCGCGCGGAGCGCGATATGCTGGGACATGGCCAGCGTCACAGGGGCATTCGGTCTGTTCGGCCCAAGCTGCCCAAGATGGATACTGGCCGCGGGCGCCATCAGAACGTCCCGCGCCACGAGCAGCACCAAACCGCGTTCCCGCGTGACGATACGATCGCCTGGCGACAAGGTCTCCACAGCCCGCGGTCCATGGGCCGTCAAGATTGGCGTTCCCGCCGCAAAGCCCCCCTTTCGTGGGCTGCCGGGCAAGGCGGCGACCGGGATCGCTTGGGCGGTCAGTGTTTGGGCATTCGCGCGGAGCTGGACGGTCATGGCGGTGGCGTATCCGTGGCAGGGTTAACATCGAAATGACCTTTGGATTGCGGCAAAACGGGGACAGCCGGACGGAGTCTTCACGACCCTTCCCGCCCGATCGATCCGATGCTAAGGGGCCGTGTATGCGGGTGTGGCGGAACTGGTAGACGCACCAGATTTAGGTTCTGGCGCCGCAAGGCGTGGAGGTTCGAGTCCTCTCACCCGCACCATTCCACATCTCGACATCGATCCCGCGCGGAACGAACACGGTCCGTCCCCCGAGATCGACAATGGTTCTGGCAGATCGTCTCTTCGACAGGGTCCTCGCCAAAGGTGGTTTGGGCCTGCGGAGCACGCGTGACAAAGGGCTCGAACTTTTCTTTCGCTATCGCAATATGCGCGCGTCTGCTTGAGGTGCCAGCCTCTCGGAGAGATGCAAAAGTCTACTGTCGTGGCAAACCGAAGCCGTCAGGCATCGCCGTGCCCACTGTGGAGAACCGCTTGGAACCCAACATGCGAGTTCCCGCATTCACAGCGAGTCCTTTCCTGGTTCTCGGGAGTTGGCGCCATTGCAGCGCCAAAGCGCCAACGCGGACAACCCCTGCCAGAGAGCGGCGTCGGCGGTCTGGGCCTCGGCCTCCTCGTCCCAGCCGGGGGCACGAAACGTCATGTACGCTGAGATATTCTTGCCGCTCCCGCGAAAGGTCGTAATCCCTGGACCGGTCGCTCCGGCTCTTGAAGCCACGCGGAAGCCCCCTCAAGCCTCGATAATGTCTCCACCGAGTCCCACCCGCATCGGGAGTGGGATAGCGGTCGATGGGACCGTGATGCGGATCACGGCGAGAGTTGGGGCGTCGTCGCCGAGCCCATCCCTCGAGCGGGCGATGCATGCCTCCAGCGCTGTGACCATGCGCGCGCTCCACTTCCTTTCCGGCGGGGCCACCATGGCACCTGACGCTCGCGCCGTGTCTCAGAGAACCGGGTGGTCGACGATCTCCATTGGGCCGAGCGTGACTGCGGCCGAGCCGGAATCGCTGGAGAAGATCAACCTCTGCAAACCCTCCGAGATGCGAGCCCGTCCGTCCACGAACTTTATGAACAGAGACAAGTTGCCCATCAGGGCCTTCCAGCGCATGCGCTGAGGCCAGTCGGGCGACGGCGAGGGCGGCAAAGATCGTCGGGGTCACTCTGGTCGGTCCTGCCGGTCTGCTTGGAGTGTGTTGCCGGTCTGTCCCGGGTGCGAGGCATCGTCTCGGTCGTCCTGTCCCGGCGGATGCCTGTCAGCTTGGGCCAGCCATGCGGTCAACGCGACCGGCACAAGCACGAGAGCCAAGGCGAGTACCCAGCCCTCCACCTATTCCGTCCGCCGGACAATCTCAGTCGACGTCATCTCCGACAGCACCACCAGCGACAACGCCATCAGCGCGTCGTAGGAGGCAGAGGTGGCCTCGTCGCGCGGCAAGATCACCATCTGGCCTTCGCGGCAGGCGTGCAGGATGTCGCAGAAGCTGGGCAGCACCGCCTCCATCGCGGCGATGGCATCGGCGGGGGTCTGGCCCGCATCGTTACGGTAGGTGAGGAAGACGACATCGGCGTCTAGCTCGGGTAGGCGTTCCGCGCTCCAACGCTCGAAGCTGCCCTCGGGAATCGCATCGACCGCGGGCGGGAAAGCGAAGCCCGCATCGCGCAGGACGCGGCCCAAGGCGGAGTAGGTGTGCTGGACGAAGACTTCTCCATCGACGCCCTGCATGACCGCAACCGTGACGTCGTTGGGCGCCAGCGCGCGCAATTGGTCGATCTGCGCGTTATAGCGGGTCTGGAGGCGGGCGAGCACGTCCTCGGTCCCGGTCGCCTCGGCCAAGAGTGGGAAGACCTCTATCGTCTCACGCTTGCCGGTATCGATCACGACGGTCGGCGCGATGGCCTGAAGTTGGTCTACATCCGCGTTCTGCCAGGTGGAGGTCAGGATCAAGTCGGGTCGCACGGCTGCGACGACCTCCAGGTCGATTGGGTTGCCGCCAAGATAGGTGATCCCAGAGTTGCCGAAGTCGTAGCCCGTCACCCGGATCGAGCCGCGAATGAACGGCTCTCCCTCCGCGGTCGTCCGCCCGTGTGAGCCGACCGGGATCACGCCGAGCTCGATCAGCGGCGTGCCCAGGTTTTTGTCGTGCAGAACCGCAATTCGCTGTGGGTCGGCGGGCACTTGGACGTTGCGTCCGACATCGTCGGTGACCATGCGCATGTCTTGCGCGGCAGCGGGGAAAGCGAGGGCAAAGACGACGGCGAAGGCTTTCATGAAGGCGGCTCTCATTCCGGTTGCACGAATGGGTTCGGCAGGAGCGTGGTGAGCATGAAGATCGCTCCACCGACGGCGTCGTAGGACGGGGTCGTGATCTCCTCTCTGGGTAGGACGACATGGCGCCCGTCGCGGCATGCGGTGAGCAGGTCGCAGAAGCCTGGGAAGACGGCGTTGAGCGCTGTGATTGCGTCCTCGGGCCGCTCGCCCCGGTCGGTGCGATAGGTCGTGAAGATCCAGTCGGCGTCGAAATCCTGAAGCCGCTCGGCCGAAAAGCGCGGACAGGTTCCGGCCTCTGCTCCGTCGATCAACGGAACGGGAACGAGGCCCGCATCCTGCAGGATCAGTTCAAGGTTGCCATAGGGCTTGCATGTCCAGAATTCGCCCTCACGGCCGTGGAGGACACTGTAGGTCGTGCCCGGCGTTACCAGCCCTGCGAGCTGCGCGATCTGCGCATCGTAGCGCGCACGGTTCGCCGCCAGCCGCTCCTCTCGCCCGAGGAGCGCGGCGTAGAAGGCTTGGCCGTCATGAAGCGTCGCATCGGTCTCGTAGGCGATGGTCGGCGCAATCATCGAGAGCTGATCCAGATCGACCTCGTCCTGCCAGTCGGGCCAAATGATCAGATCGGGCTCTAGGCTGGCGATCAGCTCCAGGTCGACGGGATAGTCGCCCACATACTCGATGTCGGAATTGTCGAAATCCACGCCAGTCGCGGTCGCAGAGGCGCGGATCGTCGGCGTCCCACCCTGGGGCAACGTGCCCTGACTGCCGATGGGCATCACGCCGAGCTCGATCAGCGGGACCGTGACGTTCTTCGAGCCGAGCGAGACGATCCGCTGCGGGTCAGTGGGTATCGTGACGGTGCGCCCCAGCATGTCGGTGACGTCGCGTGTCTGTTCTGCGGCGGTGGGAAGGGTCAGGGCAAATAGGAGAAGGGCGGATCGAAGCATTGGGGGCCTCCGGCGGGGGGAGGCTAGCTGAGGCGCTGCGGCCCTGGCTTGCCGAGTGGGATCAGTCGAAATCGCGGCCTGCGGTGATCGTGGTGAGCAGGTCGATGGAACGGTCGAGGCTCTCGAAGGTGTAGCCGACGTAAATGTCGCGTTCGTACCAGAAAAGGTTGCCGGACCGCACGCCGGCCAGTTGGTCCCAGAAGGGCGCAACCGTGTCGAACTGCTCGGTCTTCATCGCAATTGTCTGACCGAAGCGCGGCGCCGATGAGGTGAGGATAACGTCGCCGTCGAACGCCATGATCCGCTCGGCGCTGAGGTTGTTGAACCCGTCGGGCGGCGCTTCGGCTTGGATCGCCGGCTTGGCGAAGCCGATATCGTCGATGACCTGATCGATGGCGCCCCAGTTTGGGTAGTACCACAGGCCGCCATCCTCGACGTCGAGCCGGGAGACGGTGATCTCCTCAGGGCTGCCGATAACGTCTCGGGCCGTGTCGATCCGGGCGCGATAGGCGGCGATGCGCGCCTCATAGGTATCGGCCAGCCCGGCGGCGTCGGCTAGGAATGCCATATGATCGAGATAGGGGAGGTCGCCCGGCACGACGACGGTCGGGGCGATGGCTTCGAACTGCGGCAGACGCTCTGCCTCGAACGCACGGATGAAGATCAGATCGGGCGCAAGCGCGGCGACCGCTTCGATATCCGCCTGGTTGGGTGCACCGACGCTGGCGAGACCTGCCGCCTCAACGAAGACGTCGCCGAAGATGTCCGTCGCGCCACGGATCCAAGGCGTTCCATCCTCCATCTCGCGGAAACCCGCGCCGACGAGCGGTGCGCCGATATCGAGGAGGGGGGTCGCGAGGCTGTCTCCTCGGGTGGCGATGATCCGCTGCGGCGCCATTGGGATGCAGGCGATGCCCATCTCATGCTCGAAGATGCGGAGACCGTCGGGGCAATCCTGTGCAGTCGCAGGCATGGCGAGCATGGTGGACGCAAAAAGGAGAAGGGCAGCGCGCATCGAATGGATCTCCGGCATCTGGGCTTGAATGGACTGGACGAGAGGATTCATCGCGGAAGCCACGCTGCGTAAGGGTTTGGCGCGACCTCGGCGGGATCGCGGTCCAGCAGCAGGCGGATCAGGTCATCGAGCACCAGGTGGTTCGCGAGCGGCGTGCGGCCGTAATAATGGTCGTCGTCTTGCAGGCGGGCGATGAACCGGCCCTCTGCTACGGCGGGGATTGCCTGCCAGATCGGATCCGACGGGTCGAATGCGCCCTCCCCGTCATGGCCGGAGCCGATGATGACAATGTAGTCTGCCGCCAGGTCGCCGACGCTCTCCAACGAGACGGAGTATACACTGGTGTTGCCCGAGATTGCCGCGGAGGCCTTGGCATCCAGCACGCCCGGGCCGGGCTCCAAGCCAAGGGCGCCCACGACCTGACCGACCGCCGATGAAGCCGTCATGACGCGTAACGTGTCGCTTCCTTTGGCCGGCGCCTCGACGACCGTGACGGTCGGGCGCGCTTTGCCGATCGTCTCCTTAACCGCATGGTAGCGCGTCTCCAGCTCCGCCGCCAAACGCTCAGCCGCGCCGTCGGCGCGTAGGAGGTCCGCGACGAAGGCGACCATCCGGGGCGTGCGTCCGTCTATCTCGCCCCAGTCGAAGACGGCGAGCGGCGCGAGGTCGCGCAGTTTGTCGTTCGTCTCCTGGAGGTTCGAAACGGAGACGATCAAATCGGGCCGTGCCGCCGCGATCAGCTCGGGGTCGACCTGGTGTTCGAGCATTGCCCCAAGGTCCATGAGCCCCGCGCGCTCCGCCTCGGTCAGCATGCCGGGATAGAGCTTGAGGTAGTCACGAGCATGGCGGTTCTCGATGGCCATCGGCGCGTCCATCAATCTCCCGATCAGCCATTGCTGCTCCAGAAAGACGATCCGCTCCGGCGCTTCGGGCACGCAGAGCGGGCCATCCACGAGGGAGGGAGAGGCGAAGAGCCGCTGGCCCTCCTGGCAGCTCTGTCCGGCAGCAGGGAGGGCAAGAGCGACGAAGAGAGCGGCGAGGACTTGGCGGATCATCTGTCCAATCCTTCCCTGGTTCCGGACATGTGGGATCATTCCACGATCAGATCGCGGTTCAGCTTGGGGTCGGCGAGCGCCTCCGAGACTTGATCGAGGCCGTTCATCGCCTTGCCCCAGGCCGAGCCGACCATCGCGATGCAGTCGAGCGCGACGATCTGGTCTGCTTGAGACACGGGCATGGCCTGCACCAGCGGATGGGCGAGAAGAGCAGTATGGCTCTCGGATGCCCCGCCATCGTCGGCGTCGCAGACCGTGTGCAGCATCAGGTCCGCGGCATGCGCGCCGATGGTTTCGATGGCACGATACTCGCGCTCCGCGCCCAGCCCCTGCTCGGCCGCCGGACGCAGGGGGTTGAGGGCACGGAACATCATACCCATCGCCTGGGTCGGATTGTTCGGGTAGAAGCGGCTCTCTTCGAGGTCGGAGGTGATGAACGAGACCGTGGTCGCGGCCAGTGCGGGCCCAAGCGTCGCGCGCACGGCCGCCGCTTTCGCGGAGAACGCGTCTTCCAACTCTTTCGCGCGGTCGGTCCGATTCACCAGAGCGGCGAACTGCATCAGGGCATCGTCGAGGGGCTGGCCGAACATGTCGATCAGCACGACCGGCGCGAGGTCGCCAAGCCGTTCGACTTCGTCGGCCTGAAAGGGCGTGCCGACGATCAGATCGGGGGCGAGCGCGGCCACGGCCTCCGCATCCGCGGGGTTACGGTAGCTGCCGATCCACTCAACTTCGGAGGTATCGTAGCCATCCATTCGCCGGAAGATGCGGCTCCCGTCGTTCTGAACGTGGCCGAGGCTGCCAACCGGCGTGACGCCCAGCTCCATCAGCGGCAGCAGACCATTTTGATCTTGCAGTGTTACGATCCGCTGCGGGTCGGCGGGGATACATGTCACGCCGCCGAAATGCGAGAAAGCCCGTTCGCTGGTCGCACAATCCTGGGCGTGAGCAGAAAACGTCAAAAGAACTGCGAGGGCGGTCAGGTGGATGCGCATCGAGGCGTCCTTTCGGTTCGGGAAAGGGCTGGCTCGGGCGGTTCCCTGGCTGGCCGGAGGGGTTAGGTGGCGGCGCTTGGTGGCAGACGCATTAGGCGGCTCTCGCTAGCGTGCCACACGGTGCGGGGCTCGGGTGCGTTGCCCGCGTGAAGGTCGGTGCAGGCGCCGTGGTCGGCGACGGTGTTCTGGACGAGCGTCACCTCAGCCCACGCGCCTTCCAGCGCCACGGCGAAGCGGGGCGCATGATCGGGACCGCCAAGCGGCGTGACGTCTGCCACGCCCCAATGGCCAGCCTTGGCCAATGCGCGGAGGCCGGCGACCTCTGCGGCTTGTGCTTGGGGTGTGAGGTCCGACGCACCGCGGTAGCATGGAAGGTAGGGGCGCCCCTCGGCCTCGGCGGCGAGTAGGGGGACAGCGTGGATCGGGGTGATCCGCCCGTACTTCCGGCGGGTGCGCCCATCGGGGTGGACAACCAGCGCCCCGGCGGCAATGCGGCAGCCGCCAAGATGCGTGCATTCCCAGACATCGAAGCGGTCGGCGGCCGCACGCGATAGCGCCTTATAGGCGGCGAAGCCCCATTTCGCACAACATCGGTCGTGGACCCCATGGGTGCAGACAAAGACGGCGGGGCGGGCCATGGGTGCCGGGGCGAAAGAGGTCAGGGTGGTGCCTTCGGCGAGTGCCGTGAGAAAGGCAGGGAGAGCGTCGGCTGCCAAGTCCAGCTTGAGCGCCTCGGGATAGAGAAGCGCCTGGACCATCTCGGCGCCGTCCTTGCGGTCGATCAGGTTGACCCGGCGGCCATCGGCGAAGACGGTTTCGATCGCTGTCTCGACGGCCCCCTCCATTCCCTGTGCGACCCTGAGCGAGTAGCGCCATAGCCGCTTGGGCCAGCGCAACCAGAGCGTTCGCTCCTGATGTGCGCCGATGCCCGCCAAAGGGGTGCCTGCTGCCTGCGCGAAGGCGGTGCAGAAGCGATCCGCCTCCGCCGTGGAGACCGTCGCGGGCCGGATTGGGTCGGGCGCATTCACAACTGACCCCGCGCTTGTCTTCGCAGAATGAGCCAGACGAAGACCGGTGCGCCGATCACGGCCGTGACGAGGCCCGCGGGGAGTTGGACGGGCGCGAAGAGCGTGCGACCGAGCAGGTCCGCCGCGCTCACCATCAGCGCCCCGGCAGCCGCCGATAGCACCAGGTGCAGCCCAGGCCCCGAGCGTGCCAATCGCCGGGCAATATGGGGCGCAACGAGGCCAACGAAGCCCAGCGGGCCGACTGCGGCCACCGCGAAGGCTGCGGAGGCGACCGCGAATACGACCAGGATGCGCCGGTCGCGGGCGACGGCGGCGCCGAGCCCGGTTGCGATGTCTTCCCCCATCCGCAAGGCGGCAAGCGGGCGCGCGCCCCAGACCAGCAGCGGCACGAGGACCAGCAGGCCGAGTGCCAACGAGCGCACTTCGCCCCAGCCCGCGGCATGGACCGAGCCCGCGAGCCAGCCGAGCGCGGCCAAGGCCCGATCGATATTCCCATAGGTCAGAAGAGCCGAGGTGCAGGCGGAGATGAAGGCCGCGACGCCGATCCCCGTCAGGATGAAGCGCATCGTTGCCCCCCCGGTCCTTCGGGCCGAGATCCACAAGATGAGTGCCGCGACGGCCAGCGCGCCGCCAAAGGCGAGCAACGGACGCAGCATGGCCGGTGTCCCGGGGAAGGCGATGAGCGTGGCGACGACGGCAAGGCCTGCACCCTGACTGACGCCGACCAGGCTCGGGTCGGCCAGGACGTTGCGCGTTACCGTCTGTAGGATCGCGCCCGACAGCGCGAGTAACGCGCCTGCCATCGCCGCGACGAGCGCGCGGGGGAGGCGAAATGTCCACACGACTGTCGTCGCCGTCTCGGAAGGGGCCGCGCCCAACAACGTCGCGAGGGATTGCCAGGCCGTCAGCGGGAAGCTGCCCGACATGAGGGCGACCACCAGGACGACGAGCGATCCGCAGAGCAGTAGGGCCGCGACGACCGTCGCACGCAGGGGCAAGCGATAGGTAACCGCGCCTTCCAGACGCTGAAGGATGGCCTCGGTCACAGCCGTGCCCTCACCAGCCAGACGAAGAACGGCGCGCCGAGGAAGGCCGTAACAAGGCCGGTCGAGACCTCGATCGGGGCCAGGACCAGCCGCGCCGCGATGTCGGCAAGCAACATGTAAAGTGCGCCAGCGAGCGCGGACCACGGCACGATCCGGCGATAATCCTGCCCCACGAACAGCCGCACGACATGCGGGATCACCAGTCCGACGAAGCCCATCGGTCCCGCCACGGCGACGGCCGCGGCCGTCAGCGCCACGACCGAGAACAGAACCGCGACCTGGAGCCTCTTCACATCCACCCCAAGCCCCGTCGCCGTCTCCTCGCCCATGGCTAGCGCCGTGACCTGGCGCGCCACCCCGAGTGCCACCGCCAGCCCGGCGAGCGCCCAGGGCAGGGCCCAAAGCGCCGTTTCCGTTCGACGCCCGGCCAGCGTGCCGGTGAGCCAGACCCGGAGGTTCTCGAACGTGTCCTCGTCGATCAAGTGCAGCATCGAGATGATCGCGCCCAAGAACCCAGTCAACGCCGCGCCGGATAGGACGAGCGTCAGCGGTGTCGCCCCGCCTGGTGCGGCGGATGCCACACCCCACACCGTCAGCGCGCCTGCCAGCGCGCCTATCGCCGCCCAGACCGGGATCGTCGCCGCAGCACCCCAGCCGAGAAAGCCATGGAACAGGACGACCGCGAAGGAGGCGCCGACCAAAAGGCCCAAAAGCCCGGGATCGGCCAGGGGATTGCGCGTGACCCCTTGCATCAGCGCGCCCGCGACAGCGAGCGCCGCGCCAACCCCGATGGCAAGCAGCGCGCGTGGCAGGCGCAGGTCGCGGATGACGACATGGTCGAATATGGCCCGATCGTAGGCGACCAGCGCCTCCAGGATCGTTCCCAGCGGGATCGTCTTGGCTCCGACGGCGATGTGCCAGCCGAATGCCAGCGCCAGCGCGCCGAGCGCAATCACCCAAGAGCCTCTGCGGACCGTGTTCATTCCGCGACCGCTCTAAGGTGGGGTCGTGCGACCCGAGGCACGCAGACCGGTCGCCCGCTAGCGGGATCGTGCAGCACGGTCGCATCGAGGTCGAACACGCTCTGCAGGTTCTCCTCCGTAAAGACGTGAGCAACCTCGCCCTCCGCCTCGATCCGGCCTGCGCGCATCATCACAAGCCGATCGGCGAAGGCCGCGGCGACGTTGAGCTCGTGCATGACAACGACCAGTGTGCGGCCCTCCTGATGGGCAATTCGGCGCAAGAGTGTCATCAGATCGACCTGCACCTTCAGGTCGAGGAAGGTCGTCGGCTCGTCCAGCAGCAGCACGGGCGTCTCTTGCGCAAGGACCATCGCGATCCAGCAGCGTTGCCTCTGCCCGCCCGACAGCGCGTCGACCGGCCGGTCCGCCATCTCCGCGACGTCCGCCGCCGCCATCGCCGCGTCCACGGCCCGCGCATCCTCACGCGACCATTGCCTGAGCAGGGACTGATGTGGGAACCGTCCTTGCGCGACAAGCTCGCGCACGCGCAGGCCTTCGGGCGCGACGGGCCCTTGGGGCAGGAGGGCGAGGCGCTTCGCGACCTCGCGGGTGGGTATCCCATGGACCGGATCATCGCCCAGGAGCACGCGACCTCCGCTCGGTCGCAGGACCCGCGCCATTGTCTTCAATAGGGTGGACTTGCCGCAGCCATTCGGTCCGACGATAGCCGTCAGCGCGCCGTCGGGTACGTCCAGCGAAAGACCCTCCAGCACGGGCACATCGCCATAGCCGACGCTCAGGTCTTCGATACGGAGGGCGCGGCAGCCAGCGGCAGCTTCATCTCTCTGCTGGACGGTCAAGACGCACCTCGCACGGGTCGGGCGGCTGGCGTCGGGCTTGCCTTCGCCCACACCTTTATCTGAGTATTCTAGTCGGATAAAGTGCTTCCATTCGAGGTGAGCGCGTTTGCCCGGCGGGGTCGGAGATTCCCGAAAAGACCGCCCAGATTACCCGATATCCGCCGTTCGCCGACGGAGGTCCGCACCTTGTCGGACATGTTCCATGAGATGTCGCCATGCGCGGCCGCTTGGAAACGTCAGTCCAGTGGCGTTTGCTTATCGGTTGAGTTCATCATCGAGCCTTGGAAGGGCCGATGTCTGTCATCTCCCGGACGATGCCGTTGAGGACATCTTCTGTCTGTTTCACCAGCACGCGTATTTCCTGTGCAATCACAGAGAAGCCCACACCAAGAGCACTGGCTCTCTCAGCCTCTGGGGATGCGTTCAGCGAGACCATGCGCGTCGCCCGCCCCCGGCTGCGTGATACGTCTCCTGATCGAGCCCGTTAGTTTTCGAACAAGCATCGCGGTCATGCTCCTCCGCGAGGTAAGCAGAAGGGGAAGCGCAACGCGCGAGGGGCCAACATTTCGGAACGTTTGATCGGCGCGCAGCCGCGGGATCATGGCGACCCCTTCAATGTCGGGACCACGACGCCTGCTTGCCTCAGATTCCAGAACAATTGATTTCCAGATATCTTGAGATTCTACCGAGAGCGGCGGGTAAGGCGAATGATTGCGGCGGCGGCCGATCTCGGCGCTCGGGGCACAACATCTGTCTGCTGGCGGCAAAAATAACCTCGTCGCAGATGTCTCCGCTTGTTCATCCTTGGACGTTTAGACGCCATGCGCCCGGCCTGGTCTGCCGTGCACGGCGCAGGCCCAGAAAACACGTTGGCGGAATGAACGTGATCAAGGCGTGTCTTGCCACCGCGATCCGTGAGCATCTCCGCGACCCAGCCGTCCGAGTAGCCCTTCGGCCCGCGGCCCGCACGGCAGATCTCGCAGCCCCGCAGGTGCAACTCCGGCCGATCACGGCCATCACAACTTGCGACACGTCAGGCCGTCACCGTTATCTCCGACGTAACTGCTAGCACCCAAACGACGGAAGAGACGACAGGTTATGGGGGCAAAAAATCTCTCCATATCAAAAGAATAAGTGGTGGCGGGGGCGGTGGGATTCGAACCCACGAGACGCTTTCACGCCTGCCGGTTTTCAAGACCGGTGCCTTCGACCGCTCGGCCACACCCCCGGACGGCGCCTCGCTACCGCGCCGGACGCCGTTTGGAAAGTGTCATGAAACCGTTACGCAGTCCGCCTACGCGCCGCCGGGCGGGGGTATCCGAATGAAAGTCTTTCTAAACGGGCTCGGGCGGATCGGGAAACTGGTCCTGCGCGACTTGATTGCGGCGCCGGGCGATCTGGAGATCGTGGGGCTGAACGACGCCGGTGGAGATGCCGCGCAGCACGCGCTTCTGCTGGAGTTCGACTCGGTCCATGGCCGTTGGGACCGCGCCGTGCGGGCCGAGGGCACGGCCCTCGTTGTGGGCGAGATGCGCCTGCCAATATCGAAGGAGCGGCGGATCGAGGACCTCGACATGCGCGGGGCCGAGATGGTCATCGACTGCACCGGTGTCTTCAAATCCGCTGCCGCCACCGCGCCCTACTGGGATAAGGGCATTGGCCGCGTCCTCGTCTCAGCCCCGGTCAAGGACGGCGATGCGCTGAACCTCGTCTATGGCGTGAACCATGACCGCTACACGGGGCAGCGCCTCGTCACCGCCGCCTCCTGCACGACCAACTGCCTGGCCCCCTTGGTCGCCGTCCTGCGCGATGCGTTCGGGCTGCGCCACGGCTCCTTCACGACGATCCACGACGTCACCAACACCCAGACCATGGTCGACCGGCCCCACAAGGATCCGCGCCGCGCCCGGTCCGCGCTGACCAACCTGATCCCCACCACCACCGGGTCGGCCAAGGCGATCATGCAGATCTTCCCCGATTTGGAGGGGCGGCTCATGGGCCATGCGGTTCGGGTGCCGCTCCTCAACGCATCGCTGACCGATTGCGCCTTCGAGATGGAGCGCCCCGTGACGGTGGAGGCCGTCCATGACGCCTTCCGGGCCGCCGAAGCCGGCGACCTGAACGGCATCCTGGGGGTCGAGGACCGGCCACTCGTCAGTTCCGACTTTCTTAACGAGCGCCGCTCCGCCGTGATCGACGCGCTCTCGACCGTCGTCGTGCAGGACACGCATCTCAAGCTATATGCCTGGTACGACAACGAATTCGGCTATGCCTGCCGCATGGTGGATATCGCGCGGATGATGGCGCGCGGGTAGGAAGCTATGGAGGTCACATGAACCTGCGCGGCTATATCGCCGTCACGGCGGCCTATTGGGCCTTCATGCTGACCGACGGCGCGCTCCGGATGCTGGTCCTGCTGCATTTCTATGAACTGGGCTTCTCGCCGCTGCAGTTGGCCTGGCTGTTCCTGCTCTACGAGGTCGCGGGAATCGTCACGAACCTGAGCGCGGGCTTCCTGGCCGCGCGGTTCGGGCTGGCCATGACGCTCCATGCCGGGCTCGCCTTGCAGATCGTGGCACTTCTGGCGTTGGCCAGGCTCGACCCGAATTGGGCCATCGGAACCTCGGTCGTCTTCGTGATGCTGGTCCAGGGCCTCTCGGGCGTGGCGAAGGATCTGGCCAAGACCTCGTCCAAATCGGCCGTGAAGCTGCTGACGCCGGATGGCACGGCCCTGTTCCGTCTGGTCGCCATCCTCACCGGATCCAAGAACGCGGTGAAGGGGATCGGCTTCTTCCTTGGGGCAGCCCTTCTCGGTGGCATCGGTTTCGCCCCGGCTCTCTGGGCGATGGCGGCGGTGCTGGGCGCGATCCTTCTGGCAGTCCTGGCCTTCCTGCCGCGCGACCTGTCGACCAAGGACAAGGGCGCAAAGTTCAAAGAGGTCTTCAGCCGCGACCCCCGCATCAACTGGCTCTCGGCGGCGCGGCTGTTCCTCTTCGGGGCGCGCGACGTCTGGTTCGTCGTGGCGCTGCCGATCTGGCTGGCGGGCACCTTGTCCGACGGCAGCAATGCGGGCACGCGGGAGGCGTTCTTCCTGACCGGCGGCTTCATGGCGCTCTGGATCATCGGTTACGGGATCGTCCAGGCCAACACGCCGCGCCTGCTGCGCGACGGGTCGGTGGGCAAGGCGCGGGCCTGGGTGTTGGGCCTGGCCGCGATCCCCGCTGCGCTGGCCACGATCCATTGGCTGACGCCAGCCCAGCCGGCACCCGTCCTTGTGGGGCTGTTGGCTTTCGGGGCGGTCTTCGCCGTCAATTCCGCGCTCCATTCCTTCCTGATCCTCGACTTCTCCAAATCCGCGCGGGTCACGATGGATGTGGGCTTCTACTACATGGCCAATGCAGGCGGGCGGCTTCTGGGCACGCTTCTGTCGGGGCTCTGCTACCAGCTTGGTGGGCTCGCCCTCTCCCTTGCCGTCTCGGCGGTGATGCTGCTCGCCTCGGCCGTTGCCCTCCGCGCGATCCCCGAGGCTTTGCCCGCGCAACCTTGACGTGCGGGTAGGGGCCGTCTCACATCTTCGTGGCTTGTCCCGCATGTCGTCCGGTCGCTAAGGGGCGGGCAACCTTGCGGAGTTCGCCATGCTCGACGCCCATGCCCGCCGCCTGATCGACCCGCCCCTGAACCGGGCCGGGCGCTGGCTGGCGGTCCACGGCATCACGGCGGACGGGGTGACGCTGGGCGGTCTGGCGCTTGGCCTGATCGCCGCGCTGACCATCGCACTCGGCGCGCCGGGCCTGGCGCTTATGCCGCTGCTGGCCTCGCGCCTGCTCGACGGGCTAGACGGGGCCGTGGCGCGGGCCACCCGCAAGACCGATTTCGGCGGCTATCTCGATATCTGGTGCGATTTCATCTTCTACGGCGCCGTGCCCTTCGCCTTCGCATTGATGGACCCGGCCAATGCCGTCGCCGCCGCCTTCCTGCTTCTGAGCTTCTATATCAACGGCACCTCTTTCCTGGGCTTTGCCACAATGGCGGGCAAGCGGGGGCTTGAGACCAGCGCGCAAGGCCAGAAGTCGCTCTACTATTCCGCCGGTCTGCTGGAGGGGACAGAGACGATCCTCTTCTTCGTCCTCATCTGCCTGCTGCCCCAACACTTCGCGCCGCTCGCCTGGGCCTTCGGCGCGCTCTGCCTTTTCACCGCCACCGCCCGCGTTCTGAACGCCCGCAACCTCCTGACGGACTGATCCATGCGCCTCCCTTCCTGCCTTGCTGACCTGACCATCGCGATCCCGGCCTGGGCCGACCCCAATCCCGCCGACTGGGACGCCGTGCTGTCCGAGGCGGACGGCCAGACCGTCTATTGGCACGCCTGGGGCGGGTCCACGACGACCAACGACTTCATCTCTTGGATCGGCGAGCAGGCGGCAGAACAGGGCGTCACGCTGGAGCACGTGAAGCTCGCCGACACCGCCGATGCCGTGGGCGCTGTCCTGACCGAACGCCAAGCGGGCAAGGACGAGGGCGGGTCGGTCGACATGATCTGGATCAACGGGGCCAACTTCGCGTCGATGAAGGAACAGGACCTGCTGTTCGGCCCCTTCGCTGAAGACCTGCCAAACTGGCAATTCGTTGATGTGGAGGGGAAGACCGTCACCACCGACTTCACCATCCCGACCGAGGGCTACGAGAGCCCGTGGGCCATGGCGCAGGTCGTCTTCATCCACGACACCGCCCGACTTGCGGAACCACCGCGGTCGGCGCTGGAACTGCTGGAATGGTCCACCAACGATCCGGGCCGCTTCACCTTCCCCCAGCCGCCCGACTTCCTCGGCACGACCTTCCTCAAGCAGATGCTGATCGACCTCGTGGCGGACCCGGCCGTCCTTCAGGCGCCGGTGGGCGACGATTACGAGGCGGTCACCGCGTCCTTCTGGGCCTTCATGGATGCGCTGACACCCACGCTCTGGCGGCAGGGCCGCGCCTATCCGCAGACCGGCCCGCGCCAGTTGCAGCTGATGAACGATGGCGAGATCGACATGGCCATCAGCTTCTCTCCGGGCGAGGCCAGCGCCGCCATCGCCAATTTCGAACTGCCCGAGACCGTCCGCACCCATGTCTTCGACAAGGGCACGCTAGGCAATGCCAGCTTCGTGGCGATCCCCTACAATGCGAACGCCAAGGCAGGCGCCATGGTGATCGCCAACATCCTCCTGTCGCCCGAGGCGCAGCTTCGCGCCCAGACCCCCGACATCCTCGGCTACGGCACCGTCCTCGCCATGGACAAGCTGTCGCCCGAGGACCGCGCCGCCTTCGAGGCGCTGGATCTCGGCCCCGCCACCCTCAGCCCCGCCGAACTGGGTCCGGCCCAGCCGGAGCCCCATCCCAGCTGGGCGGAGCGTCTGGCTGAAGACTGGGTCGCCCGCTACGGGGTTGCGCAATAGGGTGCTGCGCCCGCTCCCGCTCCTGACGACGCTGATCCTGGCCGGGACGGTCCTGCTGGGCCTGATCGGGACGGTCCTCCCGGCCATCGGGCTGGGCCCGACGGGGAGGGGCCTCTCGCTCGATGCGTTCCACGCCGTCTTCGACTGGCCGGGTTTGCCACGCGCGCTCCTTGTCGCGGTTCTCAGCGGCGTGGGCTCCACCATCGGGGCGCTCGCCATCGCCACCTTGATCCTCGCAGGCTGGCACGGCACCGCCAGCTTCCGTTGGCTCGAACGTCTGCTCTCACCCTTGCTGGCCGTCCCCCACGCCGCCGCCGCCCTGGGCCTGGCCTTCCTCATCGCGCCCTCGGGCTGGCTGATGCGCCTGCCTGCCACGGCACTCGGCTGGGAGACGGCGCCCGACATTCTGATCCTGCAGGATCCCTGGGGCCTGTCCCTCATGGCCGGGCTCATCGCGAAAGAGATGCCGTTCCTCATGCTGATGATGCTGGCCGCCCTGCCGCAAGTGGCCGAAGGCCCGCGCATGGCGGTGGCGCGGTCGCTAGGGCAGGGCAGGGTGGCAGGCTGGCTCAAAGCCGTCTTCCCCGGCCTCTATGCGCAAGTCCGGCTGCCGGTGATGGTCGTGCTCGTCTACGGTATGACAAACGTGGATGTGGCCACGATCCTCGGGCCCAACACACCGCCGCCCCTGGCCGTGCAGGTCACGCGCTGGATGACCGACCCGGACCTCGCCCAACGCGCCGTGGCTGCCGCGGGAGCGCTGATCCTGCTGGGCGCTGTGGTGACCACGCTCATCGCCTGGCTCGTGGGCGAGCGCGTCATCGCCTGGCTGGGCCGCGCCTGGGTTTGGTCCGGCCGCTGCGCGCCGCCGGGCCTGCGCGTGGTCGGTTGGGGGCTGGGCGTCGTCTCCGCCCTTGCCGTGCTGGCGGGCATCGCGGCCCTCGCAATCTGGTCGGTCGCTGCCCGCTGGCGCTTCCCCGACCCCTTGCCCGAAGCACTCACGGCCCGCAGCTGGATGCGCCACGGACCCGAGATCGCGGACGTCACCCTCCTGACCCTCGCCATCGCGGCCATCGCCACAGCTGTCTCCCTCATCCTCGTTATCGGCTGTCTGGAGGCGGAGCATCGTCACGGCGTCACCGCCTCCCAACGCGGGCTCTGGCTTCTCTACCTACCGCTCCTCATCCCGCAGATCGCGTTCCTGCCGGGGTTGCAACTGGCGCCGCTCGTGCTGGGTGTACCCCCTTTGGCGGCGGTGATCTTCGCCCATGTGGTCTTCGTTCTGCCTTACGTCTTCCTCTCCCTCTCCGGCCCGTTCCGCGCCTGGGACAGCCGCATCGCCCGCGCCGCCGCGGGGCTGGGTGCCGCCCCGGACCGCGTCCTCTGGCGCCTTCGTCTGCCGATGCTGCTTGCCCCCGTCCTAACCGCCGCCGCCGTGGGCCTGGCCGTCTCAGTCGGCCAGTACCTTCCGACGCTTCTGCTGGGCGGCGGCCGCATCAGCACCCTGACGACCGAGGCCGTGGCTCTGGCGGCCGGCGGTGACCGCCGCGCCATCGGTGCCTGGGGGCTGGGCCAAACTGGTGCCGCACTCCTCCCTTTCGCGCTGGCCCTCCTCCTGCCCGCCATCGCCTTCCGCAACCGCCGGGGCCTGCGCCATGGCTGAGGGTCTGTGCCTGCGCAATGTCGCGATCCGGCAGGGGGCCATTCCGCTTCTGACGGTGGAGGCGTCAATCCCGCCCGGAGAGGTGCTGACGCTGATGGGCCCCTCCGGCTCCGGCAAGTCGACCCTGCTGGCCTGGATCATGGGGGCTTTGCCCGCAGGCTTCTCGGCCACCGGCGCCGTGCGTCTAGAGGAACGGGACCTGGCGGGCCTGCCGCCCGAGGCGCGTAAGATCGGCATCCTCTATCAGGATCCGCTCCTTTTTCCCCATCTCGATGTGGCCGCGAACCTCGCCTTCGGCCTCCCGCGCGACCGAGCACGGGGCCGCGCCCGCGCGACCCTCGTGGAGGACGCGCTGGCCCAGATCGCGCTGAAAGGCTATGGCCCGCGAGATCCCGCAACGCTGTCGGGCGGGCAGGCGGCCCGCGTGGCTCTCATGCGCGTCCTTCTCTCCGAACCTCGCGCGCTTCTTCTGGATGAACCTTTTGCCAAGCTCGACGCCGCGCTTCGTGGCCAGGTGCGCGATCTCGTCTTCGCGCGGGCCCGGGCGGCGGGCGTACCGATCCTGCTCGTGACCCACGATGCCGCGGATGCGGAGGCGGCGGGCGGTCGGGTTATCCGTATCGGCGACTAGAGAAGAAAATCTTCGCCCATTAACCCCTTGCTAACCGCTCACCCGGACAACCCGTCCCCGTCGCGACACGAAAGAAACGACGGGTCCTTCCACGCCCGCCGGCATCACTCCGGGGTCAACCTCGGGGGCAGGATCGCGGGGCCATCAACCCCGCGCATGGCCCGTCCACCCGTGACACGGTGCGACGTCGGTTTCCTTCTCAGACGGGATACCCTCCCGGCCTGAGGCACTGTCCTTCCCATGAAGACGCCACCAACCCCGCCAGAGCCCGGCGGGGCCAGAGGCGCGTTTCGTCACAGCCAGCGCGAGACCAGCGGCGCGCCCAGGATCACCGTGAGGATCCGCACGACGTGATGCACCACCACGACCGCCACCTCTCCACCTGAGACCAGCGCGAGGACCGCCATTTCGGCCTGTCCGCCCGGCGCGAAGGCCAGCGTCGCCTCTAGCGGCGGCAGCAGGCCCAGCGCGATCACCCCCCAGATCACCGCCCCCGACAGCACGGCCAGCACGCCGCAATAGCCCACCGAGGCCGCCACCGTGCGCCGCAACTCCGCAAGTGTCAGGCCCACATATTTCACGCCGACGCCCAGCCCGATGAAGAACTGCGCCGCCAGGATCGCCTCTTCCGGCGGGCGATGGGTCAGCACGCCCGAGAGCGAGAAGGCCGCCGCCAGCGCCATGGGCCCCAGGATCGAGGCCCCGAAGATCCCGAGAAACAGGAACAACCGCCAGCCGATGATCGCCACGGCCACCATGCTCAGTAATTCCCAGGCGGGCAGATCCGCGATGGGAATGCCGATGGGCTGATCCAGCGACACGCCCATGGTCAGAAGCAACAGGAAAGGCAGGGCGCTGACGATGACCAGAACGCGCGTGGCCTGCATCAGCGACATGGACCGAACATCGCCACCGGCTTCCTCCCCGAAGACCAGCATGTCCTGCAGCCCGCCCGGCATGGCGCCGTAATAGGCGGTCACCTTGTCGAAGCCGAGCGCTCTGAAATACGGCACGCCCACCAGCCCGATCACCAGGACGAAGACGGGTATGATGAGGATCGATCCGGCTAGCGCGGGCAATTGCCCGAAAAGCGCGGGCGTGATCGACAGCCCCACCGCCAGGCCCAGGATCGTCCGCATCGCGTCGCCCAGCGGCTTCCAGGCGGCGAGCTTCACGCCCAAAAGGGCGGCGACCAGGCAGCCGAACATCGGCCCCAGAAGCCAGGGCAGGGGAAGGGACAGAAGGTGCCAGAGCGCCACGCCCAGCCCGGAGACCGCAAGACTGACGGCGATGTTCAACGGCGTGCGGCCGCGATGAAATCGGCCACGGCCGTCCCGTCATAGGGGGCATGGTCGCGGGCCACGGCGCGGTGCTTGGCGGCGATGGCTGCGGTCAAGTCGCCGTCCAGCCCAGCGTCACGGAGCATGGCGGCACAGGCCTCCATCTCGGCGGCGCGTCTTTCGGCATGGGCAGTCATCCGGCTCAGGTGATAGCCCGCTACTTCGGCCCAGTCGAGGCCGGGAAAGGTGGCCTGGAGCGAGGCCAACACCGCATCGGTCGTGCCCAGCGTGCCGCCGATCTGCACCATTTCGGCAAACATCGCCTCGAGCCCCTTGATCACGATCGACCGCGTCAGCTTGGTCCCGGCGGCGCGGCCCAGTTCCGACCCCAGATCGTCGATCATCAGCCCAGCCTCCGCCAGCATCGGCACGACCTCCGCCGCCCCCGGCCCGCAGGCCAGGATGGGCACGGCGGCCCCCTTCTGCGGCACGGTGTCCATGGCCACGGCCTCTGTGAAGGTTGCGCCCACGCCGCTGACGATTTCTGCGATGGCGGACTTCGTCACGGGCGCGACGGAGTTCAGGTCGATGAAATGCTGTCCCGGACGCAAGGCCGGGGCGCAGTCTTGCGCCGCCCGCTCCGCGTCGGAGGCGGTGACGGTGGAGAGCACCAGATCCGCTCCCTCGATGGCCGTCCGGTGATCGCTGGCGAAGGCCACGCCAGCTGGGGCGGCTGCCACCTGCTCGGCCCGGAGGTCATGGGCCGTGACCACCCAACCGGCCTGGGCGAAGGCGCCCGCGAAGATCGGCCCCGCCTCGCCGAAGCCGATGATCGCAATGCGCGTCAATGGGCCTTCTCATGGGCGTAGCGCGTCAGCGCGGCAAAACGGTAGAGGCCGTGGACGAACTTGCCGTAGGGCATGGTCAGGAAGAAGGCGAAGACGACGCCCAAGTGCACGGCCAGCAGCACGCCCATCGCTGGTGTTTCCCGCAGCCAATAGAGCGCGAGGCCCGTGGCACCGAGGGCCAGCAGCGTCCAGGTGAAGGCCGCGCCCATCCCCGTCCGCGCCTCGGGCAGCAATGCCGGATCCCGGCGCCAATCGTAGCGGATCAATCCTGCTGCGCCGATCACCAGCATCAGCCCGCCTGGCACACCCAGCAGCTTCGGTGGCGTCCACCAGGCATAGGGCGCCTCCCACCCGAAGAGGTAATGCATGATCGTCCCAGACGAGGTGGAGGCGAAGCAGAGTAGGAAGCCGTAGAAGGTGAGGTGATGGAACGTCCGGCGATGGCGGTCGGGATTCGCGCTTTCGGACATGCAGCCCATGCCGCCGCCGTCGAGATAGCGCAGGGATCCTGCCTCGCGCATCGCTTGCCAGAGCGCGGCGGGCGTCAGCGGCACCGCGCGGGAGGCATCCGCGGCTTTCCAGAAGCGCCGCAGCCCCATCCCCATGGCGAAGATCGAGAACAGGAAGACCGGCGCAAAGATCGCCACCATCGCGTTGTGGGGCATGACGGCGTAGAAATTCCCACTGGCCATAAGCGCCCCCGGATCCGACCAGAGCGCGAAGCCAAGGATGAAGCCCGCCACCGACAAGGCGGCGATCAGGATGATCCAGACCGCGTTCCTCTCGAAGACCGGGGCGAGGGCGGCGGGCCAGGCGAAGCGGGCATAGCTCTCCTCGCGCAGCTCGGCCATTGCGGCGGGCACGTTGACGGCGAAGTCGTGGGGCGGGGCGTATTGGCAATCGTAATGGCAGGCCCCGCAGTTGTGACAGAGATTGGCGAGGTAATCGACATCGCCCCCCTCGAAGACCCGGCGCAGCTCCATGGCGGGGAAGACGGCGCAAAGCCCCTCGCAATAGCGGCAGGCATTGCAGATCTGCATTTGCCGCGCGACCTCGTCCTGGGCGGCGGAGGCGAGGGCCGGAAGATCCACGCGGCTCATGGGCGGGCTCGGTCGGCATGTGAGTATTTGGGGAACATCGAAGGAGCGCGTTCACGCGTCATTAACCTTAACGCGCGAGGCTCGCGACGCGGCACAGGCTGGAGAGCCGATGGCCGTGAACGTCGAAAGGCGGCGACCCCCGCGGCTGCTGGCGGGCGCGCGGCACGTGACGCGGCAGCCCACTCTCCGCGGGGGGCGCTCCTTCGATGTTCCGGAAATACTCCCGCCGGAGGCAAAGGTCTCATGCCACATGCTCCCGCTTCGATGCATTGGACAGGCTCCGGGCGGCGGTCTCGCCGGCAATACGTCCGAAGACCGTGCCGATCGTCATCCCGATGCCGGCCAGATAGCCTTGGCCGAGCACATTGCCCGCCATGACCTCTCCGGCGGCGAACATGTTGGGGCTCGTGGTGCCATCTGCCATCTGAACGCGGGCATCGCGATCCACCTTCACGCCAAGATAGGTGAAGGTGATGCCGGGGCGCAGGGTATAGGCATAGAAGGGCGGCTCGGTGATGGGGCGGGCCCAATGGGATTTGGGTGGCTCGATCCCCTCGGTGCGGCAATCGTCGTGGATCGTGTGATCGAAGCTGCCCGCCTGGCAGGCTTCGTTGAAATCCGCGATCTCGTCCTCGGTGACGCGCGGCGGCAAGCCGATCTTCACGGCCAGATCCTCGATCGTGTCGGCCGTGGCCGGTGGGAATACGGAGGGCATGAAGAGGTCGATGCTCTTCGCGTCGATGATGACGTGTCCCACCTGGTCGGGCTGATCGGCCACCAGGCGGCCCCAGATGGCGTAGCGCTTGGGCCAGAAATCCTCGCCCTCGTCGTAGAAGCGGCGGCCATGGGCGTTCAGCACCACGCCGAAGGGCACGCAATCGAGGCGGGTGACGATGCCGCCGTCGTATTTCGGCGCCCGCCCGTCCACGGCCACGGCATGGCATTGCTTGGGATCGCCCGTGGCCTGCACGCCCGCATCCAACATCAGCCGCAGGACGCCGCCGGTATTGTAGGGCGTGCCGCGCACCAGGAAGTTTTGCGCGGCAGGGCCCCAAGCTTCCTCGAGCCAGTCGAGATTGGCCTCGAAACCGCCAGCGGCGGCGACGAAGGTACGGGCCGCGATCTGGGTGGTGATCGCGGACTTGCCCTGCCAGCCGGTCTCGACCGTGGCGCCGAGGAAGAAGCCGTCCTCGATCTCCAGCCCCGTGATCCGGGTGTCGTAGCGGATCTCCACCCCCTTGGCCTCGGCCGTGCGGTAGAGGGCGTTGAGCATGGACCGCCCGCCGCCCAGGAAGAACGCGTTGGTCCTGCCCAGGCTGAGCGTGCCGCCAAGGCTGGGCTGGAAGCGGACGCCCTGCGCCTCGAGGAAGTCCCAGACCTCCTTGGAGCGTTCCAGGGTCAGCCGCGCCAGCTCCTCGTCGGTCACACCCTTGGTGACGCGCATCAGATCGTCCCAAAACTCGTCCACCGGGTAGGGGCCGGTCAGAATCCCGTTGCCCTCGTCGTGGGCCAGGCGGCAGTTGCGGGTGTGGCGGGTATTGCCGCCGCGCCAGGCCTTTGGCGCGGCCTCGACCACGCAGACCTTGGCACCGCCGTTGGCCGCGGCGATGGCCGCGCAGAGCGCCGCGTTGCCGCCGCCCGCGATCAGGGTGTCGTAGCTGTCGGTCATGCGAGGCCCGAGAAGGTGATCAGACGCTCTTCGCTCATCTCGCGCACGGCGCGGGGTGGGCCCTCATGGCCGAACCCCGAGGCCTTGGTGCCGCCATAGGGCATCAGGTCCACGCGGCTCGACGAGGTCTCGTTGATGTGGACGCCGCCGACATGGAGCGCCCGTGCGGCCCGCCAGGCGGCGGAGAGGTCGTTGGTGAAGACGCCCGAGGCCAGGCCATAGGGTGTTGCGTTGACCCGCGCGATGGCGTCGTCCAGCCCGTCCACGGGGATCAGGCAGGCGACGGGGCCGAAGATCTCCTCGGTCAGAACGGCGGCGTCGGGCTCGGGCGCTTCGATCACGGTAGGGGCGAGGACTGCGTCGTTGCGCGTGCCGCCCAGGATGACGTTCTGGCCCTGAAGCATCCCCTCGACCCGCTTGGCCGCATCGAGGGAGATCATCGGCCCCACATCGGTGTTGGGGTCGGCGGGGTCGCCGGGGGCCTGCGTCCTGGCGCGATCCAGATAGGCGTCGCGGAATCGTTGGAGGATATCCCGCTCGACCATCAGCATCTGGATCGAGGTGCAAACTTGCCCCGCCTTCCGGAAACTGGCCGCCGCGCATTTGGCGGCGGCCGTTTCCAGATCGGCGTCTTTGAGGACGATCGTGGCGGCGATGGAGCCAAGCTCCATCTGCGTGCGCCGAAGGCCCGCCGCTTGTTGGATCGCGGCGCCCGCCGCGGTGGAGCCTGTGAAGGCGTAGAAATTGGGCCTGTTATCGGCGAGCAGCGCTTGGGCGACGTCTGCACCCCCGTGCAGCACCGAAAGGGCATCGCCCGCGCCTGCCTCGGCGAAGCATTCGGCGAGCAGGTTCGCGGTCAGCGGCGTCTTGTCGGAGGGTTTCAGGATCACCGCGTTGCCCGCCGCATAGGCGGGGCCGAGCTTGTGGCAGACGGTGTTGAGGGGCGCGTTGAAGGGGGTGATGGCGACCACGATGCCCAAGGGCAGCCGCATCGTGAAGCCGATCCGGCCGGTGCCGCTGCGTGCGCCGTCGAAGGGCACGACTTCACCCGCGAGGCGTTCCGCTTCTCCGGCGGAGAGGGCGAGGGTCTGGAGCGCGCGGTCGATCTCTCCGTTGGCGTCGGCGATGGGAAAACCGGCCTCGGCGGTCATGACCCGCTGGAACCGGTCGCGGCGGGCTGCCACGGCGTCGCGGATCCGTAGGAGCGCTTGGGCTCGGTCATAGGCAGGCGGGGGCGTGTAGGCAGCGGCGCGGTCGAGCGCGGTCGCGATCATGGTGCCATCGGCGGCGGTGACGCGGGCGAGGGGGGTCAAGTGGTACTTGTCGAGCACCTCGAAGTCCGGCCCGTCCCGGAATTCGCCGACGAAGCAGCCGGTGGGGACATCCTGAAATCCCATCAGAACTGCGCCCGGTACTGGGCGGGGTCGATATGGGTGCCGATGACCAGCGGCGTGGTGTGGTTATCGGCGCCCAGCGCGTCGGCCAGTTCGGCCTGCGTGCGAACCTCGACGCCGTGGCAGCCCATGCTCTCGGCCAGGGGCAGGGTGGCCGTTTCCTCGATCACGGTGCCCGTCGAAGCGTATTGCCGGGCCATCTGCTTGAGTTCGATCCGGTTGAGCGACTGGTCGAGGAAGACCACGACCTTGATGCCCAGGCCCATGGACGCGGCCAGTCGCAATTCCGATTGCACCATGGCAAGGCCGCCATCGCCGGTGAAGCAGATCACCTCGCGTGCCGGGTCGTGCAGCTTGGCGGCGATCGCGGCGGGCAGGGAGAAACCCATGGAACTGAGCCCATTGGTCATGAGCAGGCGGCGCGGACCGTCGGGCCGCCACCCCTGACCAACCAGCAGCTTGTGGCTGCCCACATCGGTGGTCGCCACGGTGCCGGGGCGGGCGGCGTCGCGGGCCACGCGGATCACGTCGGAGGGGTTGAGGATGCCCGAGACGCGGCCATCTTCGAAGGCAGATTGGAGCCTGTCGCGATGGCGGGCGATGGCGTTCGGGCCCAGACCGTTGGCGCTTCGCACCGCATCGGTCAGCGCGTCGAGCATTGCGGGGAGCGGGCCGACCAATTCGGTTTCGGCGGCGTAGATCTGGTCGGTGTTGAACACCTCGTCCACGTGGAGGACGGGGGCGGTGACGGACCAGGGCTTGATCAGTTCCACGGCGTCGAAGCCCGCGCAAACGATCAGGTCGGCCGATCCTATGAACTCCCACATGACCTCGTTGCAGGCCATGTCGAGCGTGCCGGCAAAGAGCGGATGGTCCTCGGAGACCGTGCCCTTGGCCATGGGCGAGGCGACGATGGCCGCGCCGGTTTTCTCGGCTAGAGCCACGATGGCGGCGCCGACGTCGCGCTGCATGGCCGAGATGCCGAACAGGATGACCGGCTTGGCTGCCTTGTTGATCATGGCAACCGGGTCGCCGCCCAACACCTGCGATCCCCAGGCCGCGGCATCCGTGGGTGGCACGGCAACGGCGTCGTCGCTCGCTGCGGCCCCCACGACATCGGCGGGGGTGGACAGGTGGACGGGTCCGGGACGCGGCGCGGTTGCGATGCGGTGGGCCTTGCGCATGACATGGCCGACCGTGTGGGGGGCCACGTCGGACACCCATTTGGAAACGGGGCGGAAGATGGCCTGTTGATCAACCACCTGATGGGTGAAGGTCGGCAGGCGCTTGGTGTCGATCTGGCCGGAAATGGCGATCATCGGCGTCCGGTCGAGATAGGCATTCGCCACCGCGTTCACGAGGTTGGTCGATCCCGGTCCCAGCGTCGACAGGCAGACGCCCGGCTTGCCGGTCAGCATCCCCCATGCCTCGGCCATGAGCCCGGCCGTGCCCTCCCGGCGGGCCAGGATGAAGGGCACGTCTTCCTTGCGGCAAGCCTCCAGAAACTCCACCGACGGATCGCCGGGATAGCCGAAGATCGGCCCTGTCCCGGCGGCTTTCAGATAGCGGGCGATCACCTCGGAGACGTTCATGACTAGCTTTCGATTCTTCGCTTCCCTTCGATGGGATACGATTGTATCCAATTCAATACAATCCTTCGATTGGGGAACAGTATGAACGCAATATCCCGCGCCCGGACTGCGGATGACGCTTACCGGCTGCTCCACGACGAGATCGTGGAAGGCGTCCTGAAGCCGGGATCGCGCCTGCGCGAAGGCGAGATCGCGGAGCGGATGGGCTTGTCACGCACGCCCATTCGCGAGGCGCTGCAGCGGCTGGAAGGGGCGGGTCTCGTCTCGCATATTCCCCATAAGGGCGCGGTGGTGCGGCAGCTGGATTACCAGGCCGCCAACGAGCTCTACCGGCTGCGGGAGGTGCTGGAAGGGACGGCGGCGGGCTTTGCGGCGCTGCATATGTCGGAGCCGGAATTGCAGGCGGTGCGCGATATCGTGGAGGCCGAGCGTGCTGCGCCCGACGCCCGTGAGGCGGCGCGTCTCAACAAGATGTTCCACCGCGCCTTGGCCCATGGCGCCCATAACCGCTACCTGCTGGAGACGCTGGACGGGCTGGCGCTGGCACAAGCGTTGCTGGGGCCGTCGACCTTGACCGGGGAGGCGCGCAGGCGCGCGGCGGTGGAGGAGCATGGCGACATCCTCGACGCCATAGCCGACCGCGACGGCGCCCGTGCCGAAGAGGCCGCGCGCGCCCATATCCGCGGCGCGCAGCGGGTGCGTCTGGCGATGTTACTGGCCGATGATGCTTGAGGTCTTGGTGACGCCGCCTAGGTCCGGGCTATGCGTTTGGTCCTCATCCTTGCTCTGCTCGGCAGCCCCGCCATGGCGGCTCCGATGGTGCCGCATCTGCCCGGCTTGCCGATCATCGAACCGGCGACGCCTGCACCGGAGCCGTGTGCCGAAACGGTCTGCCCGCGCGACACGTAGAAAGGATGTCCGTCTCGGCACGCCGGATGTTGCCGGTGCGGGGCATGGGAAACCGGAAAACGATGCCAGACGGAAGAGATACGGCGACGATGTGCGGGTTTGCTGTGCTGGGCCTTAGCGGATCAGCCGCAGGGTATCGTCCTCGATCTCGATCCGGCCGAAATTGTTCAGATACGACATGCCGAGAAGGCTTTGCTGAAGGTCGCCCTCGGTGACCACGCCGCGCACGTCGCGGTCGGTGATCTGACCTAGCGCCACTTCGTCCAGGCGGATGCTGGCGGTGCGCACCTCCCCATTGGCAGTGAAAGCGCGGCCCAGATAGTTCAATTCATCAGGGTCGAGCCCAACGCGGCGGGCATCTTCGCGGGCAAGAACCAGATCGGTGGCGCCGGTATCGACGATGAACTCAACCGGTTCGCCGTTGACGGCCAGGGTCAGGTGGTAATGGCCATCGAACCGGCGCGGCACTTCGATGGCAAGCGTGCCACCGTCTTCCACCACCGATTGCCGGGGCACGGCACTTTGGGAGACGTCGTCCGAGATGCCGAAGACAAGAACGCCACCCACGAAGATGAAGAACCAGATCGCCGCCTGTTGCAGCATCTGGCTCATCCGGGCGCGGTTTGCCATCAGGAAATAGCCCGCGATCACCGTGCCCAAAAGGGCAAGGTAGACGAGGCGCATCGTGTCATCGGTATCCATAACCTTTACCTAGGCGCTTCGCCGTCCGCTACCAGAGGGCCAGATCGCGGAGGCCGTCCAGCACGAACTGCACCGAGAGCGCGGCCAGCAGCATTCCCAGGACGCGGGTGACCACGTTGATGCCGGTTGCGCCCAGCATCCGCTCCATCGGAGCGGCCAGTTGGAAGAAGAGAAGGACCATGGCCAGGACGGCGGCCAGGACGCCCAGGACGGCCAGCGTCGCGGGCGCATCGGCGCCGTCGGTCAGCAGGATCACCGTGGCGATGGCGCCCGGCCCGGCGATCAGCGGAAGGGCGAGCGGGAAGACGGAGGGATCGTCCACGGGAACCTCCGCCTTGTCCTCCCGCCGTCTTGTGCGCCGCTCGAACAGCATTTCCAGCGCGGTCAGGAACAGGAGGAGGCCGCCCGCGATGCGGAAGGCGGGCATGGAGATGCCGAGAAAGCCCAGCACAGCCTCGCCTGCCAGCGCGAAGAGGAGGAGGATGCCGGCGGCCACCCCGCAGGCCCGGAGCGCGATGGTCCGGCGGGCGCGGGGCGACAGGCCGGAGGTGAGGGCGGTGAAGATCGGGGTCAGGCCGATCGGGTCGATGATCACGAAAAGCGCGGTGAAGGCGGCGATGGCCTCGGGCGTGGTCATCGCGCTTCCGCCGCCTCCAGCTTTTCCATTGCGGCGAGCCACAGCGCCTCGGCCTTGCGCGAGCCGTCCATGACCTCGGCGTATTTGCGGTTCCAGGTCTCCAACTCGCCTGCGCGCGATTCTTCATAGAGCGCGGGATCGGCGAGCTTCTTGGCCAGCTTGTCGCGCATGTCCTCGATCTTCTGGACGCGGGCTTCGCAGCGCTTCACCTCGGCCCGCAGATCCTGGACCTTCTCGCGGGAGACGGGTTTCGGCTTCTGCGGTTTGGGCTTGGCGGGTTTCTCGTCGCCTTGAAGAAGCTGGCGGCGATAGGTCGAAAGGTCGTCTTCATAAGGTTTCACTGTGCCGTTCGAGACGAGCCAGAGCCGGTCGGCCACAAGTTCCAGAAGATGCATGTCGTGGCTGACGAGGATGACGGCGCCGGAATAGGCGGTCAGCGCCTCCACCAGCGCCTCGCGGCTCTCGATGTCGAGGTGGTTGGTGGGCTCGTCCAAGATCAGCAAGTGCGGCGCGTCTAGCGTGGCCAGCAGCAGGGAGAGCCGCGCCTTCTGACCGCCCGACAGGCGCCCCACCTCGACTTCGGCCTGATCGGCGCCGAGGCCGAAGCCCGCCAGGCGGGCACGCAATTTGGGCGGGGCGTCGTCGGGGCGGACGCGGCGCAGGTGGTCCAGGGGCGTCTCGTCTATATGGAGCTCGTCTACCTGATGCTGGGCGAAATAGCCGATCTTCAGCTTCGAAGACGCGACGCGGGTGCCGTCCATCACCGCCAGCTTGTCGGCCAGCAGCTTGGACAGGGTCGACTTGCCCTCGCCGTTGCGGCCCAGCAGCGCGATGCGGTCGTCCTGGTCGATCCGTAGGCCCAGGCGCTGCAGCACGGCCGGGCCGCCATAGCCCACCGCCGCGCCGTCGAGGCGCAGGATCGGCGGCGACAGTTGCGTCGGTTCGGGGAAGGTGAAGACCGTGCGGGCCGCGTCTTCGGGGGCGCGGATGATCGTCATCTTCTCCAGCATCTTCACGCGGCTTTGGGCCTGCTTGGCTTTGGACGCCTTGGCCTTGAAGCGGTCCACGAAGCTTTGCAGATGGGCGCGCTGCGTGGCCTGCTTGGCGGCTTCGGCGGCCTGATGGGCGCGGCGCTCGGCCCGCTGGCGGGCGACTTGGTCGTAAGGCCCCGAATAGAAGGTGAGGCCCTTGTCCTCCAGATGCAGGATCCCGCCCACGGCCCGGTTCAGGAGGCCGCGATCGTGGGAGATGATGATCACGGTGTGGGGGTAGCGCGTCAGGTAGTTTTCCAGCCAGAGCGCGCCTTCCAGGTCGAGATAGTTCGTCGGTTCGTCCAGCAGCAGCAGGTCGGGCTGCGCGAAGAGGACACCGGCCAGCGCCACCCGCATCCGCCAGCCGCCGGAGAAGTCAGAGCAGGGGCGTTTCTGCGCATCAAGATCGAAGCCCAACCCCTTGAGAATGCTGGAGGCACGGGCCTCACCGGACCAGGCGTCGATGTCCTGCAGCCGGGTCTGTACCTCGGCGATGCGGGCAGGGTCGGTGGCCGTCTCGGCCTCCGCTAGCAATTCGGCGCGTTCCGTATCGGCGGCCAGCACCGTGTCCAGCAGGGAGGTGGCCGAGGACGGCACCTCCTGCGCCACGCCGCCGATCCGGGCGCGGTCGGGCAGGGAGATGCTGCCGCCATCCAGCACCAGTTCCCCCCGGATCAGGCGGAAAAGCGTTGTCTTGCCGGTGCCGTTGCGTCCCACCAGCCCGACCTTGTGCCCCGCGGGGATCGTGGCGGAGGCCCCTTCGAGCAGGGTCCGCCCGGCGACGGAATAGGAGAGGTCGGTGATGGTCAGCATGGCCCGTCCCTGCGGCCCGGCGCCGTGGCTGTCAACCGGGCGGACGACACGCGGTTTCCATCCGCCCGCCCCCCTGCTAATGCGCCGCCAAACGCCAGCACCGGAGAACATCATGGCCGTCCAACGCACTTTCTCGATCATCAAGCCCGACGCCACCAAGCGGAACCTGACCGGCGCCATCGCCGCCAAGCTGGAAGAGGCGGGCCTGCGCATCGTCGCCTCCAAGCGCATCAAGCTCAGCAAGGAACAGGCCGAGGCCTTCTATGCCGTTCATAAGGAGCGGCCCTTCTTCGACGAGCTGACGACCTTCATGGCCTCTGAGCCGATCGTCGTTCAGGTGCTGGAGGGCGAGGACGCCATCGCGAAGAACCGCGAAGTCATGGGCGCTACCAACCCTGCCGAGGCCGATGCGGGCACCATCCGCAAGGAATACGCCCTCTCCATCGGCGAGAATTCCGTCCACGGCTCCGACGGGCCGGACACGGCGAAGGAAGAGATTGCGTTCTTCTTCTCGGGTCTGGAACTGGTGGGCTGAGATCGCCGGAACGATGACGATGGGGGCGCCTGCGGGCGCCCTTTTTGTTAGGTGGGTACCATGGAAGTCGATCCCCGCGCCGAACTGGCGGCCCGTAACAACGCCGATCTTTATGCGCTGGTCTTCGATGCGCGCGGCGTTCCGTTCCTTCGCACCGGGAGCCACCTTGCCGCCATGGACCGGCCGCCGCCCCACTATGCGGATGTGACGGTGCAGCGGGCGGGCGCGTTGGCAGCGGTCGCGGCGGCGGTGGACGCGGCCATGGCCCGGTCCCGCGGGCATGTGTCGGTCAAGGACAGCTTCTTGGAGATCGACCGGCCAGATCTGCGATGCCTGTTCACTGCGAGTTGGACTTGGCGAGCGCCGCGCGTGGTCTCAAGCGGCTGGGAGCGGGTTCGCACACCGGAAGACCTGGCCGCTTGGGAGGCGGCCTGGGCGATCACGTCGCCGGTGTCGGACCAGCTTTTCCCCGATGCGCTGCTGGCGTGCTCGGAGATGGCGTTTCTAGCGCGCCGGCAAGCGGGCGCGATCGTCGCGGGTTGTATCGCCAACCTGTCGGACGGTGCGGTCGGGCTGTCGAACGTCTTCGGTGCGGATATCGCGGAGGCGGCAGATGCCGTGTCGGCTTTCGGATCGGGGCAGCCAGTGGTCGGCTATGAGGCAGGTGACGCCTTGGATCAGGCGCTGGCGGCGGGTTTCATGCGTGTGGGAGATTTGCGTGTGCTGTTGGCGGGGGCGTGAGAGCCGCAAGACTGGCCGATTGCGCGGTCGTCAGCGCTTTGCGACGGTGTAGGCCGAGGCGGGATGGAGGGACGATCACCATGGGAACCTGTCGTAAGATGCTGGCCGGATTGGCGGCGATCTCCACCATCGGGCCCGCCGCCGCGGGCGATGCGGACCGCATCCGCATGGCTCTGATGGACACCGATGCCCGTATCGTTGCCGCCATCCGGCAGGAGGAGGGTGCGGCCGCGTCGCTCGATGTGGAGGTGGGGCGCGGGCTAGGCACAGGACAGGTCGCGCCACTGGTCGATCTGGGCTCCCTCACGAAATTCGTGACGGCGGTGGCCGTGCTACATCTGGTGGATGCCGGGCGCCTGTCGCTGGACGCGCGTTTGGCGGACCTGTTGCCCGGCGTGCCGGAGGACAAGGCGGCGATCAGCGTGCATCAACTGCTCACCCATATGGGCGGTTTTGCCGAGTCCACCGGAGCGGACCCGGAGCGTCTGGATCGGACGGGTTTCCTGCGCCGTGTCATGGCGCGGCCGCTGGAGCAAGCTCCGGGGTCGGGATACCTTTATTCCAATGCGGGTTATTCGCTTCTGGCGGCCATCGTCGAGACGGTCTCGGGCTGGGACTATGAGCGCTATCTCTTGGATGATCTTCTGGAGCCCAACGGTCTGCCGCCCATCGGATATGCTGCCGTCTATGCGCCCGACCGGTCCATCCGGACTGCACGAACCCTCTCGACCGCTTTCCGGCGTGCGCCCATCCAAGAGGCCAGCTGGGGTGCGGCCGCGCCAGGCTGGAACTTGATCGGCAATGGCGGGCTGGTGACGACGGCCGAGGGCTTTCTGGCCTTCTGGGATGCCTTTCTGTCCGGGCGCCTTGTGTCGGATGAGTTGGTCGCCTTGGCCCTGACGCCTTTTGCCGATGAGGGCGGCGGCGAGAGCCATTACGGCTATGGTCTTGTCGTGGAGACATCGCCGAAGCATGGGACGATCTACTGGCATGATGGCGGGAACGACCGCTTCTCATCGGAATGGCGGCATGTCGCGGATCGCGGGCTGAGCATCTTCGTGGCCGGGATCGACGATGATGCCTTCGATGCCATGGAGGCGGCTTTGCGCCAGCTGGACTAGGGTTCGGTTCCGCTGGCCCCTTGCCCAGAGCTGCGCTAGGCCCCGGCCCATGGTTCAACCCGTGCCCGTCCTGACGATCCTTGCCTCCGTTACCCTGGCCATCGCCATTGGCTGGTTGTTCTGGGTCGGACAAGCGATCCTTGTGCCGATCATCGCGGCGATCATCATGCTCTACATCCTGTCGGCGGCGGCGGGCGGGCTGGCGCGTGTGCCGGGGCTGGGCTGGACGCCGGGCTGGTTCCGCAGGTTGATCGTGCTGGGGCTTTTTCTGATGGCGACGGTCGCTTTGTCCGCCATGGTGACAGCGAACGTGACGCAGGCCGTCTCGTCCCTGCCGCTCTATGCCCAGAACATCGAGGCGCTGGTGGCGCGGCTGGCGGGACGTTTCGGGCTGGCCGAAGAGCCGGCCTGGGCTTCTCTGCGGGGTTTCATGGCAGACCGGGTCGATGTCGGGGGGTTGGCCACGGCCTTGCTGGGTACCCTGTCGTCGCTGGGCGGTCAGGTGCTGCTGGTCGTGCTTTACGCGGCCTTCCTGTTTGTCGAGCGGGGCACGTTCGAGACCAAGCTGTCGCTGGCTTTCGGGGAAACCGAGCGGCGGGAGCGTGCGCGGGCCTTCCTTCACGCCGCGAATGACCGGATCGGGAATTACTTGGTCGTGAAAACCGTCGTGAACGTCCTTCTCGGCGTGATCTCTTTAGCAGTCATGCTGCTACTTGGGATCGACTTTGCCGTGTTTTGGGCCGTGCTGATCGGGCTCTTGAACTACATCCCCTATGTGGGCTCGTTGGTGGGCGTGGCCTTTCCTGTCTTGCTGGCCCTCGCGCAGTTCGGATCGCTGACGGTGGCTGTGGTGACGCTGGTGGGCCTGACGATCGTGCAACAGGTGGTCGGCAGCGTGATCGAGCCGCGGATGATGAGCCGGGCCTTCAACCTGTCGACCTTCGTAGTGCTCTTGTCCCTATCCTTCTGGGCCGCGATCTGGGGTCTTGCGGGCGCAATCCTGGCCGTGCCCATGACCTCGATCCTGGTGATCGTCCTGGCCGAAATCGAAGAGACCCGCCCGGTGGCCGTGATGTTATCGGCCGACGGACGGGTCTGATCTGACCGGCGCGGATCAGGCGGCGACGGGCGGGCCCTTCCGTTCCCAAGCCAGTGGCTTCACGGGCTCGTCCAGCGGGGTCTTGGCGACGTGGTTCATGTAGTTGGACATTACCTTTTGGGCGAGGCCCAGCACCACATCGAGGACGGCGCGGTGGGTATAGCCCGCGTCGAAGAAAGCCTGAACTTGCGCGTCAGAGACGTTTCCGCGACCCCGGAGCATCTGAAGCGTGAAGGTCCGTAGCGCTTCCAGCTTGGCCGAGGGCAAGGGCGTCTCATCGCGCAGGGCGGTGATGATCTCGTCGGAGACCTTCATGCGCTTGGCGATGCCGGTATGGGCCGGAACACAGTAGTGACATTCATGTTCGACATTGATCGTCTGCCAAACGACCGTCAGCTCGTCTGCGTCGAAGGCGGTCTCTGTGAAGAGGCGATGCAGCGTCTGGTAGGCTTCCAGGTGCTGGGGGCTTTCCGACATGACGCGGTGCAGGCCGGGCAGGCGACCGAAAGCTTTCTGGGAGCTCTCCAGAAGAGGTTTCGACGCCTCGGGGGCGCTGTCGAGATCGTGCATCGGGAAGTCGTTATGGGCGAGATCGGGCATGATGGGGCTCCTTTCGCGATCACAGATGCACTTGATTGAACGATCGTTCAAGAATAATTCTTGAGCAATCGTTCAAGAGACTGTGAACCGTAAGACTGTGAGCCATGGCCCGACATCCTGCTTTTGACCGTGACGAGATCATCGACCGCGCGCGCGACCTGTTCTGGCGACAGGGCTGGGCGGGAACGTCGATGAAAGACTTAGGGGATGTGCTGGGCCTGAAGCCCGGCAGCTTCTATGGTGCCTTCGAATCGAAGGAGGGTTTGTTCCTTCTCGCGCTGGACCGATACGCCGCGGACGGGGCGGCGCGTCTTGCGGAGTTGGAGGTGAGCCTTGAGCCCCTGGAGGTGCTGATTGATCACCTCCGACAGGTCGTTCTCGCGACGGACCGTCCGGCGCGCGCCTGCATGTTGTCGAAGACGCTGTTGGAGACGGAGGGCGCGTTGAAAGCCCGCGCGGATGCGCATCTGTCGGAGATGGAGGCCCGTTTCGCGACGCTGTTCCGGAAGGCTCAGAGCGCGGCCGACATCCATCGCGCCCACGATCCTGCCCATCTGGCGCGCCGTTATCAGGCCGATCTGATCGGCCTGCGCGCCATGGCGGAGCGGCCGGGCACAGACGCTGCCACACTGGTGGCGGACAGCGTCGCGGGCCTACGCGCGCTTTCGGAACCGCCACGTGCGGATCGGGTTGCTGAAACATGACCGATCCCGCAACCCCATCTCAGCTTGCCGCCAACAATATGGCGGCCACCGAAGAGGCCGGGGCCGACGTGTCGCCGCCCGACAGCGCGGCGATAATGGGGCTGACGGGTCTCCTTTCGGAGATCGACGCTCTGATCGAAAGCTACGATGGCCTGCAATCAACTGGCGGTATCGCGGCCGATTGGGCCGATCTGCACCGCGCGCATCGGGAAGCGCTTTCGGGCCTTCTGGTCTCCCTCGGCGCACAACCGGAGCCCGTCGGGGTGAATTTGGTCGCCAAGGGCGGGGTGACCCTGCGTGCCACTATGGCGGGCGATGACGCCGCGCTTGCGGCACTCTTGCAGCGGGAGAACAGGCTTTTGGACCGCTATGCTGAGGTCGCGGATGCCCTGGCTGACCCCGATCAACGGGCCACGTTGCAGGCACAGCGCGCGGCATTGGTGGATTTGGCGAACCGGACGCAGGACATGCTGGACGGCTGAGCCGCGCGGGTTTAGCGCGGGGGGCATGGATCCCCTTGGCCATCATCTGAAGCGCACGCTGGTGCTGGGATTGCCGTTGATCGGCAGTCAGATCGCGCAGGTCATGATCGGCCTGACCGACACGCTGATGCTGGGCCGCTATTCCATTGAGGCGCTGGCGGCGGCGACGTTGGGTTCCACGTATTTCTTCACGATCTTTCTGCTCGGTTCGGGTTTTGCTTTCGCCATCGCGCCACTGTCCGCAGAAGCCGTTGGGCGAGAGGATGAGACGCGCGTGCGCCGTGTCGCCCGGATGGGGCTGTGGTTGGCGGTTCTCTTCGGTGTAATCTGCCTGCCGCTCTTCCTCTTCGCGCGCCCGATCCTGACAGCCTTGGGTCAACAGCCGGAGGTCGCCACGGACGCGACGCTCTATCTGCAAGTCTCGGGGTGGGGGATGGTCTTCGCGCTGCTGACAGCGACCTTGCGCAGCCATCTGAGCGCGCTGGAACGGACGCGGATCGTTCTGATCGCGACGCTATCGGCGGTGGCGCTGAATGTGGGTCTGAATTGGCTCTTCATCTTCGGCAATCTCGGCGCACCGGAATTGGGCGTCCGAGGGGCCGCCCTGGCCTCGGTCGGTGTGCATATCCTGAGCGCAGGGATCCTGCTTCTCTACGCCACGCGCGGGCCTGGCATGGCGCGGTTCGAACTGCTTCGGAACATCGGGCGCCCCGATTGGCCCATCTTCGCAGAGATCGCGCGGCTCGGCTGGCCGATCAGCTTGACCCATGTCTCCGAATCGGGCCTGTTCGCGGCCTCGGCGCTGATGATGGGCTGGCTGGGCACGGTGCCGCTGGCGGCCCATGGCATCGCCGTACAGATCGCCGCGGCCACGTTCATGATCCATCTCGGGCTGGCCTCGGCGGCGACGGTGCGCGTGGGGCAGGCTTGGGGCCGGGGCGAGGCCGTGAACCTACGACGCGCGGCGGGTGCGGCGGGCCTGCTATCAGCCGTCGCGGCCTTTGCGAGCATCGTCATGTATATCGGCGCGGGCGAGTGGTTGGTGGGTCTGTTCCTGTCGGCGGACGACCCGGATGCGCCTGCCATCCTGACACTGGGCATGGCCCTTCTTGTGCTGGCGGCGGCGTTCCAGGCGGTGGATGCGGCGCAGGTTATGGGGCTGGGCTTCCTGCGCGGGATGCAGGACACGCGGGTGCCCATGGTCTATGCGATCATTGCCTATTGGGGCCTGGGGATCCCGGTCAGCTATCTGCTGGGCTTCCCGCTTGGTTTCGGGGCGGAGGGGATCTGGATAGGCCTTGTCGTCGGGCTGGCGGGGATTGCCGTGGCCGCCAATCTCCGCTTTTTGCGCCGCGTTCCGGTCCAGCCGATTACATAGAAAAGCTGACCCCGCAGCCGCAGGAGCTGGACGCGTTCGGATTGTCGATCGTGAAGCGGGAGCCGACCAGCTCTTCGGTGAAGTCGATTGTGGCATTGGCCAGGAAGGGCAGGGAGACCTCATCCACGACGACCTTCTCGCCCGCGCCTTCCAGGATCAGGTCGCCGTCAGCGGGCGCATCCAGGTCGATGGAGTACTGGAAGCCCGAGCATCCGCCGCCTTCGACGGCGACGCGCAGGGCCTTGCCCTGACCGGCGGCGCCGATCTCCGACAGGCGCTCGAAGGCGCGGGGCGTGACTTGGGGCGGCAGGTTCAGGTCCATCATCGCCTCGGGGCTGTGATTTCCGGCATCCCCGGATATATGGGCGGGGACGCGCCCTGCCAAGAGAGGCCCCATGGTCCCTTATGCTTGCGACCCGGCCCAGACGCGCGGGCGGCTTCACGCGGAGGAGGAGAGCGCCTTCCGCTCGGCTTTCCAGCGCGACCGGGATCGGATCATCCATGCCAGCGCGTTCCGGCGGCTCAAGCACAAGACGCAGGTCTTCATCGAGCATGAGGGCGATTACTTCCGCACCCGCCTGACCCATTCCATCGAGGTGGCGCAGGTGGCGCGGACCATCGCCAAGCATCTGGGCCTGAACATGGAGCTGACCGAGGCCGTCGCCCTGGCCCATGATCTGGGTCACCCGCCCTTCGGCCATACAGGGGAGGAGGCGCTGGCCCGCCTGATGGCCCCCTATGGCGGCTTTGACCATAACGCGCAGGCGATCCGCATCGTCACCCGGCTGGAGCGGCATTATGCCGAATGGGACGGGCTGTACCTGACGTGGGAAACCCTTGAGGGCATTGCGAAACATAACGGGCCGGTGGCGGCGCCGGTGCCCTATGCGCTGGCCGAATACGATAGCTTGCACGATCTTGCGCTTGGAACCCATGCCAGTGCGGAGGCGCAGGTGGCGGCCCTGTCGGACGATATCGCGTACAACAACCACGACCTGCATGACGGGCTACGGGCGGAGCTGTTCTCGACCGACGATCTGGCAGAGTTGCCCGTGTTGCGGGACTGCTTCGCGGAGGTCGACGCGACCTATCCCGGTCTGAACTACTACCGCCGCCGCCACGAGGCGCTGCGGCGGTTCTTCGGTATCTTGGTGTCGGATGTCATCGAGATGACGGAGCGTAACCTAGCCGATCTGTCGCCGGACGACCCGGCGGCCATCCGGGGGGCCGGGCGGATGATGGCGCGCTTTTCGGACGGGCTCTGGTCTGATCTGAAGGTGATCCGCGCCTTCCTTTTCGAGCGGATGTACCGCGCGCCCACCGTCGTGGCGATGCGGGCGCGGGTGACGCAGGTGGTCGACGACCTTTTCCCGCATTTCATGTCCCATCCCGGCGATCTGCCCAAGCAATGGCGCAAGGATGTGGCCGAGGTGACGAGAGAGACGGAGCTGGCGCGGATCGTGGCGGATTACATCGCCGGGATGACCGATCGCTTTGCCTTGCAGTGTCATGAACGGTTCATTGGCTGATGCCTGCGGCAGATGGCAGGATCGGCAGGGGCGAAATGCCAGCCAAGAGGAGAGCTGTGATGTCAGAGCTTACCGGTCCGGAAATGGTGAAGGAGTTCTTCCGCCTGCAATACGAGGGCGACTACGAGCAGGCTTTCCGACGGTTCGGTGCCGATGGCTTCACCGTGATCACGGCGTCCAACGCCAATCCGGAGCTGACCGCAGCGATCCCCTGGGCTGGCTACGTCCATGACGGGCAGGACGGCTACGCCGCATTGAACGAAGTGTTGTTCGGAGAGTTCGACGTGGAGGAGTTCGCGCCGCAGCATTTCGCCGATGCCGGGGACCGCGTCTATGTCGAGGGCCATTTCCGGTTCCGCCACAAGAAGACGGGGAAGGTTGCCGACAGCGATTTCTGCTGTCGGTTCCTGTTGGAGAACGACCGGATCAAGGCGATCCAGTTCTACGAGAACACCTTCGCCGTCGCCGAGGCGCGCAAGGACTAGGCTTTACGGGCGAGATCACTCGATCCCGACATAGACCGTCGCCCAGACCTGAAGCGGCAGGAACGTCTCGTAGAGGGCGTCATCCTCGACCACGGGGAAGACGGTCATGACTGGGCCCAGCCCGCCGATGGCTGACGGGGCGCCATCCACATGGGTGGCCAGGATCGGGTCATGGGCTTCCACCATCTCCCACGGGATTTCGGCCTGGTAGCCATCGAGTGCGAACGGGATGGCGAGTTTGCCCGCAGCGCCGGCCATCTCCATCACCGAGGCGAGGGTCGGGCCCGAGAAGGTCGCCGGCACGTCGCTGCCGGGCAGGGTCGTGGCGATCTCGGCTTGAGGTAGGGCGGCCAACATGTCTGCGTCCAGCGCTACGCCGGTCTCGAACACGGCGCCGAGCTTGCCCAGCACCGTCAGGTCTTCATCGGTGGAGGGCCCCCGGTTGCTAGCCTCGACCGCGCCGCCCAGCGTGACGAGAACCTGACCCTGGGGTGCGGTCACCTGCGCGTTTGCGGCGGCCGCGCTCGCGATCAGGGCCAGGGTCGTGAGGGTGAGGCGGGGCATGGCGTCGTCTCCGTTTCAAGCTGCATGGGATGTCAGAATGTGGGACCGTGCCGGGCCTGTCGCGGTCCCCCGACGGGAACCCGACCGTGGCGCACATGATTGCCCGTAAATGCGCCGGTCGTTCCCGATCTTGCCATGTTCCGCGGCACGGAGCGGGTCGTCGCGTTGACCTTGACCCGCGACCTGATAGACCCGCGCGAACCTCTGCAGGACGATCTCATGCACCTTTTCGCCGATATCCGCGCCCTTGTGATCGACGCGCTGTCAGACCTCGCCTCCGACGGGACGATCCCTGCCGATCTGGTGACCGAAAACGTGACGGTGGAGCCGCCGCGTGACCCGGCCCATGGCGATATGGCGACGAACGCCGCCATGGCGCTGGCGAAGCCGGCCAAGATGAAGCCGCGGGACATTGCCGAAGCGCTGGCGCCTAAGCTGATGGCCGATCCGCGCGTGGCCAGCGCCGAGGTGGCGGGGCCGGGATTCCTGAACATCCGGTTGGACGCCTCCGTCTGGCAGCAGGTGGTGACTGCGATCCTGACGCAGGGCGCCGATTTCGGGCGCTCCGATATGGGGCAGGGGGCGAAGGTCAATGTGGAATACGTTTCGGCCAACCCAACTGGGCCGCTGCATGTGGGCCATACGCGGGGCGCCGTTTTCGGCGACGCGCTGGCGAGCCTGCTGGACTTTGCGGGCCATGAGGTGACGCGGGAATACTACATCAACGATGGCGGCGCGCAGGTCGATACGCTCGCCCGGTCGGTCTATCTCCGCTATCTCGAAGCCCACGGACAGGTGGTGGAGTTTCCGGACGGGACCTATCCGGGCGATTACCTCGTGCCGGTGGCCGAGGCGTTGAAGGCCAAGGTGGGTGATGCCTTCGTCGACAAGGGCGAGCAATTCTGGCTGGCGGAGGTGCGGGAGTTCGCCACCGAGGCGATGATGGACCTCGTGCGGGCCGATCTGAAGCGCTTGGGCGTCGAGATGGATGTCTTCTCGTCCGAGAAGGCACTTTACGGGACGGGCCAGATCGAGGCGGCCATCGCGAGCCTGGAACAGAAGGACCTGATCTATCGCGGCACGTTGGAACCACCCAAGGGCAAGTTGCCCGAGGATTGGGAGGCTCGGGAGCAGACGCTGTTCCGCTCCACCGCCTATGGCGACGATCAGGACCGGCCGATCCAGAAGTCGGATGGCAACTGGACCTATTTCGCGCCCGACATCGCCTATCATTTCAACAAGGTGGAGCGCGGTTTCGATCAGCTGATCGACGTCTTCGGCGCCGATCATGGCGGCTACGTCAAGCGCATGAAGGCCGCGGTCGCCGCCCTGTCCGAAGAGCGGGTGCCGCTGGACATCAAGCTGACCCAGTTGGTGAAGCTGATGCGGGATGGGGAAGAGCTGAAGATGTCCAAGCGGGCGGGCACCTTCGTGACCCTGGCCGATCTGGTCGACATGGTCGGCCCGGACGTGACCCGCTTCATCATGCTGACCCGCAAGAACGACGCGCCGCTGGATTTCGACGTGGACAAGGCGCTGGAGCAGTCGAAGGACAACCCGGTCTATTACGTCCAATACGCCCATGCCCGCGTGATGAGCGTGCTGCGGAAGGCCGCCGAGGCCGGGATCGACGCGGAGGACGCCGCGCTGAATGCTGCCGACCTGTCGGCGCTGGACCATCCGGCCGAGCACGCGCTGGCCGCCAAACTGGCGGAGTGGCCCCGGCTGGTCGAGATCGCGGCCCGCACCCACGAGCCGCATCGCGTGGCCTTCTACCTTTACGATCTGGCGTCGAGCTTCCACGCGCTCTGGAACCTCGGCAACGATACGCCGAGCTTGCGCTTCGTGCAGGACGATAAAGCCACAAGTCTTGCCAAGATCGCCCTGGCGCGGTCGGTCTCCATTGTCATCGCGTCGGGCCTTGCTATCCTTGGGGTCGAGCCGGTGCAGGAAATGCGCTGAGCCCCGCGCGAGACGGGGGCAGATAAACCGGCCGAGGCGAGAGCGGATCACTGGAAATGTCCAGGGTCCAGAGCAGAGACAGTAAACCTCCGGATCGGGCCCGGAGGGGAAGGCAGGCATATGGCGGAACTCGATTATTTCGGCGCGGATTATGGTGCGGATGCTGCATCGCCGTTTCTGGATGCGGTGCGCGGTTTCGGCGTCGCCAATTGGGCAGGCGTCGTCACTTCGCTGGGGCTGACCGCGGCGTTGGGGGTGTGGACCTTCGATCTGACCATGCGCGACGTATCCGACGTGCCGGTGATCCGGGCACTTGAGGGGCCTATGCGTGTGGCGCCCGAGGATCCGGGCGGCGTTGTGGCGCCGTTCCAGGGAATGGCTTTGTCCGACATCACGTCGGGCGGCGCTGCGGCCCCCGCGCCCGAGGCTATTGTTCTGGCCCCGCCGCCGGTGGATTTGGATGCCCCCAGCATGGGCGAACGTCAGGCCGCGCAGGTCGCGGCGACGGTGGTGTTGGAACAGGCGCCGCAAGACGACACGCCAGGTGACGGGACGCGGACCTCCCTTCTGGTGCAATCCTTGTCCGACTTGGCCGCCCCGAGTGATGCCCCCATGACGGAGGTGACGACGATCCTGTCATCGGCGGTTGCCGCTGAGGCCGAGATCACCGCCGAGCCAGCCGCCCTTGTCGCGAACACGCCCAGCGAACTCGCGGCCATTCTCGATGCGGCGCCCGTTGCCTCAGGGCCGGGTCTTGCCGTCTCCGCTCGTCCGGACCAGCGACCCGCCGGGCCGCGCCGCATTTCGACCGCCGCCGCGATCGCCGCGGCCACGTCCTCCCCAACCGAGGCACCCGCGGCCGCACCGGGACAGCAGGTCGCCTCGGTCAGCGTGACGCGTGATGTGGCGCCCGAGACGGTGGCCGTCGGCACCCGTGTTGTGCAGTTGGGCGCTTTCGATAGCGAGCAGATCGCCCGCGAGGAATGGGAGCGTCTGTCGGGCCGTTTCGGCGACTACATGCAAGACAAGTCCCGCATGATCCAGAAGGCGCGCTCCGGTGGCCGCGATTTCTGGCGCCTGCGTGCCGTTGGCTTTGCCGACGGGTCCGAGGCACGGCGCTTCTGCTCGGTCCTGCTGGCGAAGAACGCGCCCTGCATTCCCGTCACCATTCGATGATTGAAGGTCGATGAGCGCGGCAGGGGCCTTCATTCTTGGCTGCGAAGGCCCCGATCTGACCGCAGTGGAGGCTGCCTTCTTTCGCGAGGCGGATCCCTGGGGCTTCATCCTGTTTGCCCGCAATGTCGACACGCCCGACCGCTTGCGGCGCCTCACCTCCGACTTGCGGGCCGCTGTCGGGCGGGACGCGCCGATCCTGGTCGATCAGGAGGGGGGACGGGTGCAGCGTTTGGGCCCGCCGTTCTGGACGCAATGGCAGCCGCCGCTGGATCAGATGGAGCGTGCGCGCGATCCCGTCCGCGTGATGGAGCTGCGCGCGGCCCTGATCGCGGCTGAATTGCGTGACGTGGGCATCGATGTGAATTGCACGCCAACGGCCGATATTGCCGGGTCGCAAACCCATCCGTTTCTGCGCAACCGCTGCTATGGCGATGATGTCGATACCGTCATCGCCCGTGCGCGGGCAAATGCCGCTGGTTGCCTGCGCGGCGGTGTCCTGCCGGTGATCAAGCACATGCCGGGGCACGGGCGGGCCATGGTGGACAGTCACCATCGGCTGCCCCGCGCCGACGTGGCACTGGCGGATCTGCGGGCCACGGATTTCGCCGTGTTCCGCGCTTTGAACGATCTGCCCCTGGGGATGTCGGCCCATGTCGTCTATCCGGCCTTGTCCGAGGCGCCAGGGACGACTTCGCCCGAGGTCCATGCCGAGATCCGAGACCATATCGGCTTCGACGGGTTCTTGATGACCGACGACATCTCCATGGATGCCTTGCCGGGCGACCTGGCCGCGCGTTGCCAGGGGGCGATTGCAGCGGGATGCGAGGCCATTCTGCATTGCAACGGCGATCTGGGGGAGATGCGGCTGGTCGCCGAAATCTGCCCGCGTCTGGATGGGGCGGCGCTGGCCCGGGCCGATCGCGCCCTTGCCGCGCGCCCCGCGGCCGGCCAGCTTGACATCCCGGCCGCCCGCGCGGAGTTTCAGGCGCTCGCCGCCTGACCGGGCGGGCAGGGGTGCCCATGACGACGGATGACGACCAGAACTGGACCGAGGGCGGCGCGCGCGATGCGGTGGCTGACCGCCTTGCGGCCGAGGCCTTGATCGTGGATGTGGACGGGTTCGAGGGCCCGCTGGACCTGTTGTTGACGCTGGCCCGGACACAGAAGGTCGATCTGCGCGCGATCTCGGTCTTGGAACTGGCACGGCAATATCTGGGCTTCGTGGAGACGGCGCGGACGCTGCGGATCGAATTGGCCGCGGACTACCTGGTGATGGCGGCCTGGCTGGCTTTCCTGAAATCACGCCTGCTTCTGCCGCCGGACCCCGAGGAAGAGGGGCCGAGCGCCGAGGAACTGGCCGCGCATCTGGCCTTCCAGCTGGAACGGCTGGAGGCCATGCGCAAGGCGGCCGCCCGGCTGATGGCCCGTGACCAGCTGGGCCGCGACGTCTTCGCGCGAGGGGAGCCGCAGGGCGTCACCCGCGCGCGTCGCGTGACTTACACGGCGACGCTGCTGGACCTGATGCAGGGCTATGCCCGGCTGAGGACGAAAGAGGACTTCCGCCCCTTCGTCATGGACCGCGACGGCGTCTGGACCATGGAAGAGGCGCTGGAGCGGATGCGGCCGCTAATGGGCCATGTGGGCGAGTGGACCGATATCCTGTCCTTCCTGCCCGAAGGCTGGGATGTCGATCCGGCACGGCGCCGTTCCGCCACGGCATCGACCTTTGCCGCCACGCTGGAACTGGCCAAGGGCGGCGGTCTCGACATACGACAGGACGATATGTTCGGTCCGATCCGTATCCGGAGGCGTGTGTGAACGACCAGCCCAGCGAGAGCCTGTTCGAGGCACCGCCCATCGCCGAGCAGGAGCGGATGGTGGAGGCGATTCTGTTTGCCAGCGCAGAGCCAGTGACGGTAGCCGAACTCCACGCGCGTCTGCCCCACGGCTGCGACGCGCCTGCGGCCTTGGACCTGTTGGGCCGACGCTACGAGGGACGCGGCGTGCGGCTGGCGAAGATCGGTGATGCCTGGGCCTTTCGCACGGCGGCGGATCTGGCCTTCTTGATGACGCGCGAGACGGTGGAGACCCGCAAACTGAGCCGCGCCGCGGTCGAGACGCTGGCCATCGTGGCCTATCACCAGCCCGTCAGCCGCGCCGAGATCGAGGAGATCCGGGGTGTGTCCGTCTCCAAGGGCACCATCGAGCAGTTGCTGGAACTGGACTGGATCAAGCTCGGCAAGCGGCGCGAAACGCCGGGACGCCCGGTTACCTTCGTCGTGACGCGCACGTTCCTGGATCACTTCGGCCTGAGTTCACCGCGCGATCTGCCAGGCTTGAAGGAATTGCGACAAGCCGGCCTGTTGGAGAGCGCGCCGCCACCTGGAGACGTGCCAGAGGAGGAGGACGAGGAGCAGGAAGAGCTGTTCACGCCGTCGCCAGCGGAAGAACAGGGTTAGGCGCCGCCGAGCACGTCATTCCAGCGCGGAAGGCCGCGCAAGCCGCAGACCGGGTTGATGCCGCGGTCGATCTGTCCGGTACCAGAGGGACTGCCGTTGCGCGACCATAGCGTCGAGGCGTCGGACGAAGGCGGCGGCCCGATCGAGAGACATCCGCGCCTCGTCCCACCAAGGAGCCCAGAGTTGGCCCATATGCAGAAGCCCGTTGGTGATATTGATCCGAACCAAGGCTCCCTGTGCGTTGCCTGCCTGATGCAGGGTCGTCGCGTCCCCTAACAAGACTTCGGGTGAGCCGACTTCGACCAGCGTTGGCGGCAACAAGGACAAGTCGTCCAGAACCGGCGAGACCTGGGGATGGTCGGCGGCCATGTCGGTAAAGACCATCCGCGCCAGACGTTTATCTTCGTTGTCAGATACGACGGGGTCCATCGGCGAAAGGCGTCGGCGTGTGAGGCTGAAGCCGGACCTGTCGGTGTTTGGAGAGAAAAGAAGAAGCGCGCGGGGCGGACGTCCGGCGCGCGCCAACTGCAAGGCGGTTACCATGGCCAGATGTCCGCCTGACCCGTCACCTGCGAGGATCAAGTCGTCGTCGCGGTCCGTTGCGGCGAGCGCGTCCTCCAAGGGTCTGGGCCAGACATGTTCCGGCGCCAAGCGATAACGGGGCAGATACACCTCGAACCCGTGGCGCGCGGCAAGGTACTGGGCTGGCCGGACATGGGTTTCGGGCGCACCGAACACATAGCCGCCCCCATGAAACCAGATGACGCGTGCTCCAGATGCCTGTCCGACCTCGGGGCGGACACGCAGCCCTGCCTCGCTAACGTCGACTGACGGATCGTCGATGGGCTTCTCTTCGGATGTCCCGAGGATCAAACGGGCGAAGTTTCGGCGCATCTCGCCGGGCTCCGTCCCTAGCGGGGTTTGCTTGAGTTTGCGAATGATGTCGCTTCGGCCGATCTCCCTCGGTTCGCGGTGGTGATCGAACGGCATATCAGAAGTTCCTCGACATACGCGTCGGACAGTCTGTCCGCAAAGCGTGACACGCGCAGAGTTCAGCTGTGCGAGTTGAGCCGACTAAGTGGCAAGGCAACTGCCCTCGGGTGTTCGACTTGGACCGGAACTGAAAAACGAAAAAATCGACGCCTTTTCTCAGAGTTTCGGGCGCGAGTCGCTCATAGATACCAGCTCGTGCAAACGTCCGCGGCGGGGGTAGGTCCCCTTGCGGGGTGTAATGAAGAGCTGACATGGCTACAGGCTTTTAATCGTTTCGTTAACAATCCTTGGGCCGTCTTAGAGTTCCGAGGTCGTGCGCATTTTACCGATCGGAAAGCCCGCATTGCGAAGCTCTTGCGTAGCGATCCGCCCGAGCCACAGGATGAGTGCCCCGAAAAGAAAGAGCCCGAGCGTGCCGACAATCAGCTCTGTCCGTTCCGCCCTCAATGACGCGAGACCGCCGAGCACACCGATCCACACCATGCCCAGGGTACCTGGTGCCAGGCCGAGAACGGTGGCCCAAATGTAGTCCCACAACCGCACCCTGGTCAGGCCGAGGAGCCAGTTCTGGAGGGTGAAGGGAAGTATCGGGGTCAGACGTAGGAGCGTCACAAAGACGAACGGACGATGGGCCAGGGCACGATCGGCAGCGCCGACACGGGGACCGTCGAAGCGCCGCATCACCGGTCCGCGCAGCCAGTGCTGGCCGATCCAGTAGGGAAAAAGGCTACCGAGCAGGCTGCCCAACATGGAGAGCGGGAAGCCCCACCACCCGAAGACCAGCCCACCCATCACGGACATTGCCGCCGCCGGCAGCGGTAGCATGACGACGATCACGTAGGCGAAGATGAAGGCGGCCCAGGCCCAGGCGCCCTGATCTTCCACCCATACGCGCGATAGGGGTACCCAATCGCTCCAGGGCAAAAGCCAGAGTACGACGCCGATCACCAGCAAAAGGACCGGCCAAATCCAGACCTGCCAGGCGGGGATGGGTTTGAGGGGTGGCACTGGCCCGGTCATCGCGCCAACCCCTAGGGCGGCGCGGTCCCAGGCCGCAAGGGTTCAGTCGCGGCTGGGTAGATGGCCGCGTCCCGTGAGCAACGGCCTATCGGCCGGGTCGCCCCCCGATCAGCGGCTCGCTGCCCGCGGTGGAAGATAATTCGGGGCAGGGGGCTCCGCCATCTCGACAAGGCGGCCGACAGAGTCAGCAAAATGCGACAGGCGGTCGATCCGGTCCGGACCGCATTCATCCACGTAGCGTCGCAACAGCCCGGCATAGAATTCCAGGTCTGCTGCCTGTGCCTCGATCGCGGCGAGGCGGCGTTCCAGCGGGGTGTTGTGACGATCCTCAATCTCGCGCCCGGGTATCCCGCGCATGGCCTGGGCCATGTCGAGAAGAGGCATAGCGACATCCTCCAGCGCGCGTACGCCGATCTGTTCACGGTGTTCCAGGGTCGGTCGATCGAAATAGGTGTTTGCCGCGAAAGCGTTCTGTATCCCACCTACGAAGTACCGGAAGCGAACGGTGATCTGCTGACTGCCATCGGTGTTCTCGCCAGATACGATCGCGCGCAAGCCACCCAAGACCAGGCCGCCCGCCGACAGAACGAAATCTGGCCGCGCATCGACCCGTGGACCTGTCCCCATGGTTTCCTGCGCCAGGGCCAACATTTCTTTTGCCAGGTCCGGAACAAAAACCTCACCGACCGTGTTTTTCGTCGCGAATGCCAGGCGATGCCTGTAGTTCCGCCGCACGATTTCGGCGTGCCGGACGATAACCGGCGAGCGAGGCGACTGCCTCGTCAATTGTACGCTGAACGTCTCCGCCGCCGCGGAGCCACTTCCTTTGTTCATGTTCATCTCCCTGAGGCAGGGGCCTCGTCCACCTTCTCCTTTGTCTTGCGCAATTTCTTAAAGAACCGTTACCGCGCGCACGAAAAGGTTAGGGTTGAGAAACTTCAGCCCGTCCGTCGGAAGATTCCGACCACCGACGTGACTTGATCTTCGCCATCGAAGACCGGGACACCCATGGCCTGAACCGGGACTACCTCGCCATCGACGCGTCGTATCTTGGCCAGTACATCGTAGGGCTTGCCCTCAGAGACACAGGTCTCGAAAGCGTTCGTGATCACGGGTCGAGACTCCTCAATATAGAAGTCAAGCGCGGACTGGACCAGTGGAACGCCGTCTTCCGGCGACATTCCGTGGATATGGAAGACCTCGTCAGACCAATAGAGTTCCTGTGACGCGACATCGAACCTCCAATGAGATAGGTTGGCGGTCCGATCCATCAGGTCGCCCATCGCATTGATCCCACCCAGATCGAAATCGCTGATCGTGACCGTCAATCCCATCACGTCGCCAGTATCGCCAAGAAACGGCTTGATCCTGATCTGCCTGATGAGATGGCCGCTGGCCTGGTTTTCGACAACCATCTCTTCGCGCCGTCGAAAGACCTCCGTCACGGCATCTGTAAGGGAGGACATACCGTCGGGCAAACGACATTGTGACAGGTGCACGCCGTGCCCCATCGGAAGCGGGATCTTCAAAAGGCTCTGGGCCGCAGCGCTTGCCCGACGGATCTGCAGCGCATGGTCAATCACGAGGATCGGGAGAGGAGCGGCCTCCATGACGGCGAGGAGTTCGGTGGTCACGATCTGCAGCTCGCTGGAGTTGATCTGCATCTCCTCGTTGACTGTGATTAACTCTTCGTTCGTGCTCTGCAGTTCCTCGTTGGACGTCTCCAGTTCTTCGTTGGTCGCCTGCAGCTCCTCGTTCGTGCTCTGCAACTCCTCGTTGACCGCATGCAGTTCCTCGTTCGAGGTCTGCAATTCCTCCACGGTCTGCTGCAATGCTTCCCGCGTGGAGAGCATCTCGGCTTCGACTTCGCGCAGGTAGCGAGAGCGCTCCTCCGGCGCGAGGCTGGACATGTCCGGCGGATCGAGATCGCGTTCGCGCATCCGCAGGGCGAACAGGACATGGCCCTCGCGCGCGCCCTCTGGCTGGATCGGATAGGCGTCCAGCCGCACCTCGTCGAAGTTCGGCCCCTTCATCTGATGCCACCGACCGCGTCGCATCATCTTGGATCGCAGGGCCATGGACGTCAGGCTGCTAGCCTCGTCACGCAAACCACCGCGCAGGATCGACGTGTTCATCGACAGAAGCGAGCTCTCGTTGAGCTCCGTCACGGGGGAGATATCACCAAAGACCCGCACGATTTCATTGGCCGACGTCACGACGAATCCGTTCGGTGCCACGGCACGGGCCAGCGTTCCAAACATGCCAATGCTGGAGGCCGGATCCTCTGGCTCACTCGCATCGGCTTCGCGTTGCTTTTGGACTTGCGCCGGGTTGGCGAGCCGCATGAACGGCTCTGTCATCGGCCGACGGCCAACGCGTCGCTTGATGTAGAGCTTCTCGCCCTCGGGTGCGCTCTCAAAGTAGGCGTGCATCGCCCCGATGGCTTCCGACGTGCCCAGAAATAGAGTGCCTTCCGGATTGAGTGCGTAATGCAGCCGACCCAGAACCCGCTCCTGCAAGGCGGTCTTGAAATAGATCATCACGTTGCGAAGCGTGACGAGATCCAGATTGATGAAGGGCGGGTCCTGAAACAGATTATGCTGTGAAAACAGAACAATCTGCCGTAGCGCAGGGATCACCTCCACCCGGCTGTCACGCAGGCGGAAGTAGGTATCGGCATAATCCTCAGGAATGTCACCCAACGCCGCGGTCGGATAAATCCCGGCCCGTGCTACTTCGAGAGCGCGTGCGTCGATATCCGTGGCGAAGACCTGAAGGCGTGCTTTCATCGCCGCGTCGAAGCCACCGAGCGCTTCGACCATGAGGATCGCAACGGAATAGGCCTCCTCGCCAGTGGCACAACCGGCAATCCATACGCGAAGAGGTGCGGACCCTGGCCGGCGCTCCACCAAACGGTCGATGGCGTTCGCCAATTGCTCGAACTGCTTGCCATCTCGAAAGAACCGGGTCACCGAAATCAGAAGATCGCGATGCAGGGCTTCGACCTCGTCGACCGCCGTCCGACAGTAATTCACGTATTCTTCGTAATCGGCGATCCCCAAAGCAGACATCCTACGCGCGATCCGCCGATTGACCGTATTTTCCTTGTAGTCTCGGAAATCCACGCCGGTTCGCGCCAACAGAATATGCATCAGATCCGACAACCGGCTCGGATGCTCGTCAATGTAACGGAACCGATCGAGATCCTTGGGCGTTGCCAAAATCTTCGCGAGGTGCCGACCGATATTCTCGGGCGTGAGCGTGAGGTCCATACAGCCAGTCGCAATCGCCGACGCAGGCATGCCATCGTATTTTGCCGTCTCCGGCTGCTGCGCGATGGTCACGCCTCCGGCTTCACGGATCGCTTGCACACCATAACTGCCGTCGGAGCCGGTGCCTGACAGAACGATCCCAACGCAACGCTCGCCTGTTTCCGCTGCGAGCGTCTTGAAAAGGCGATCAGCCGATGGCTTTGGCGTGGCCGAGTGACCTTCAGGTGGCCGCAGCCCCACTTTACCGCTTTCTAGGACGACATCGGTGTTCGGCCGCGACACGTAGATCGTGTTTGGTTCCGGCGCCACGTCGTCGCCAAGTTCCACGACCGGCAGCCCAGTCTCTCGCGCGAGCAGGTCGGAAAGCAGGCTCTTCTGCGTCGGCGACATATGCTGCGCGATGATGTAGGCTGCCCCAACATCCTGCGGCAGATTCTGCACGAGGAGTGAGGCCGCCTCCAACCCGCCGGCAGATGCGGCTATCCCGACGATTATTGGAAGGCTATCGGTCGGGCCTTCGCCATCGTAAAGGTCTTCCGGGCCATTGGATGGGCCGCTCTCCGGCACCTCCCCACGCGAGGGAGCCTTACCGTCGTTCATGGTTTCGTCCCCAGGTGCTTTGCTGTCCTATCATTGCGCCGCCACGCGGCCCCGTCCAGCGATGTCCGTGCGAATCCACTTTCGGATTGTTGCGAGGTCGGGAGGAAGCGCCTGCGCGGTGCCTTCGGCGAAATCGTCCAACGCCGACAGGTTAAGGGGGTTGACGCCCACCAGGACATCAGTGCCGCGCAACAGGGCCTCTGCGATCAGGGGCCGGAACCCGCGCCCTCCGGCTTCTTGCTTGCCGAACTTGTTCACGATCAGCAGATCTACGCCCTCCGCCAGCCGCGCTTCCGCAGCAGCCACCGCGCTTTCCAATCCGTCAGCGTTCAAACGGCATCCCCGCGCCTCCGGACCCAAGGACTGGCTGATGGCGATGATCGGGCCATTCGGAAGCACGACGGCGTCCATGTCACAACGGGCACAGCCGGGTCGGTCTCGGTTCACTTGAACGATCCCGGCCAGTCGCAATCCGTCTGCCAACGCTGTCTGTGCGACTTCGTTGAGAAGCGGATCAAGGGCGCCGCGCCCCTCGGTCATCGTATAGGCCAATCGCATGGTCTCGTCGTTTCACGGGGCGCCTTACCGCGCAAGACTTGACCGCATCCTTGGAGCGCGCCACGTCAAGGCATGGGCGATACATTTCCCCGGATCGAGCCGCTGGGCGAAGCGGCATTGCTCGTGCGCTTCACCGACCGGCTGGACGATGGCGCCAACCGCGCCTGCACGGCCTTTCGCGCTGCGTTGGAGGCGGACATGCCGGAAGGTGTGATCGAAGTCGCGTCGGCCCTCGGCTCCGTGCTGGTGCGCCATGATGGGCGCGACCTTCGCGACGCGCTGGCACGGCGATTGACGGGTGTGGACTGGGCGGCCGTCGCCCCGGCGTCCCGCAAACTGTGGCGGATTCCTTGCAGCTATGGTGGCGCGGATGGCCCGCAACTGGCCGAAGTGGCCGAAATGGCGGGGCTTTCCGAAGCCGCGGCCATTGACGTGCTATCCAACACCCAGGTCCGCGTCCTGGCCTTGGGCTTCGTACCCGGGATGCCATATCTCGGTATTCTCCCGGATAACTGGGAGCTGCCACGCCAGACAAACCTAACACCCAAAGTCCCCGAAGGAGCGCTGGTTGTAGCGGTTCGACAGCTGGTTCTTTTCGGGACGGAGGCGGCCACGGGCTGGCGACAGCTCGGGCGCACGGCTTTCGGCTGCTTTCGTCCGACCCGTGCCCATCCCATCGCGCTCTCCGCTGGCGACGAAGTTGTCTTTCCCGCTGTCACGCCGGCTGCATTGCGGGACGGGGCCGCAAAGGATCCGGAAAGCCATGGCGGCGCGACTTGGTCCGAGCTGACATGAGCCCCGCCCTTGAGGTTCTGTCTTGCGGGCCGTTGATCACCGTCCAGGATGGCGGTCGTCCGGGTTGGCTGGGTCAAGGCCTGGCGCTGGGTGGCGCAGCGGACCTGCACGCCTTGGACGAGGCAGCGGCCTTGCTGGGCGGGGCAGGGGCCGCCATCGAGCTGCCCGGGGTGCCCCTGCGCCTTAGATGCCATGGCGTGGTGCGCCTTGCCTTCACGGGCGCTCAGATGCGGGCCGAGATGGACGGACGCGAGCTTGACTGGCATGCCGCCCACACATTGCCCGACGGCGCGATCCTCGACATTCGGCCCACGGGACAGGGCGTCTATGCCTATGTCACTCCGGCGGATGGGTTGGCCACCGAACCGCTGATGGGTAGCCGCGCGGCCCATCTTATCGCGGGGATCGGCGCCGCGCTCGCGCCCGGTGACCTATTGCGCCATGGTGGCAGCACGGCAGCCGCCGCCCGACGCCTCGACCCGGTTCCCGACCGCTTCTCGGGTGGCATCCTGCGCCTGTTGCCAACGCCGCAGACCCGGCTGTTTTCTGACGTTGAGCGAGAGCGTTTCGTCGCCACCGCCTTCACCCGCGATCCACGTGGCAACAGGCAGGGTGTGCGGCTGGCCATGGACGGTCCAGGCTTTGCGACAGAACGACAACTGAACCTTCTCTCCGATTTCGTATTGCCCGGCGACGTGCAGATGACCGGGGATGGCGTGCCATACATCCTTGGACCGGAATGTCAGACCACCGGCGGCTATCCCCGGATCGGAACCGTAATCGCGGCGGACCTGCCGCGCGCCTTGCAGGCACCTCCCGGCGCGCGCCTACGCTTTCGCTTCGTCACGCTTGACGCGGCGCGTGCGGCTACGCCGTCGCCGCCCGCCACACGCCCGCTTCTCCGCCGACCTGACGCGAAAGACCTTCTCAATCAGCAACTTATCGGCGGCGTCGTGTCCGCAAAGGAGGAGTGATGCGCGTCGACCTGAACGCGGATATGGGCGAAAGCTTTGGCGATTGGATCATGGGTGATGACCGAGCGTTGCTGGAAGTCGTGACCTCCGCCAACATCGCATGCGGGGCCCATGCGGGGGATTGGGATGTGATGGCACGCACAATGTCCGTCGCGCGCGATAACGGCGTGGGCATCGGTGCCCATCCTGGTTTCCCAGACTTGCAGGGCTTCGGACGCCGTAGGATGAATATTGCTGTAGAAAGCCTTGAAAATCTTGTGATTTGGCAGTTCGGAGCTGCGCGCGGCATGGCGGCTTCATTGGGCACAGATGTACGGCATTTCAAACTGCATGGCGCGCTGGCCAACATGACCTCGGAGGATGAGGCAATGGCGCGGGCCGCCTATGCCGCGGCATTGCGTGTGGATCACGAGGTGATCCTCCTGGTTCTAGCCGGCACCGCGCAGGAGCGCGCCGCGCGCGCGCTCGGCGCCCGTTGGGCCGGGGAAGTCTTCGCCGACCGGGGCTACAATGATGACGCCACCTTGATCACTCGTGGTCAGCCGGGCGCCATGGTCCAAGATCCAGACGTGGCGGCCGCGCGCATGGTCAAGTTCGTCAAAGAGGGCAGCATCTTCGCGGCCTCGGGCAGAGCAATTCCGGCCGCCTGCGACTCGATCTGCTTGCATGGCGACGGGCCCGAAGCATTGGCCATAGCGCGTGCCACCCGCGCAGCGCTGGAGACAGAAGGTATCACATTGGCGCCCATGGAAGGGCGACAGAAGTGAGATTTCAGGTGCGATAGCGAACGATGGTCTAAGAATGGGCCGGTCACGTTCAACGTATCCCGAGGTTGGAATGGCGATGAGATGTCGTGTAGCGCCGCGATAAGTCCCAAGACATCTGTCGGTGTCGGAGGCACCTTCAACCGGACGCAAATCTGTTATGATGCGGAGGATTTTGCGACGATTGCACGATCACCTTGCACCGGCTCCCAGCGCGCATCTCACGCTGGTGAAAACCATGACACTACACGGCGATTTGTCTGCGACAGGGACACGATCGGCTGCCACACTCGGTGAGCCAATCGTTCCATACCCGGAAGGCATATAATCAGAATTATGTAATACTAAAGAAAGCTTGATATGAGCGGCTAGAACAATTCTGTCCGGTCCGGCACGTTGTCGTGGCGCGTGCCGAACTGCCGAAGATCTCCCGTAAACGTGTCGCCGGGATGGCTGACCATGACGGTACCATCATACGGGCAAAAGCGAACGAGCCTGGCGCGATGACCGCCGGTGGAGGCTTGGATGATTGGTATCTCTTCGGTCGAAAGATATCCTAGACAGGCATCGGCTATCGCTGCACCGTGGTCGCGTCCGCGCTTGAACAGGTGTGCACCACCACAGATAGCTGCCGTCATGTCGGCCCGTCGTGTCCCATTTCGCATCAGCGTGTTCACGAGCCGTTCGACTTCCGCGACGACAGGCGCGCGTCCCAGCGGTCCGCGACCGACCGCGCGGAAAATGTGGTTCATGGCACCCCGTCGATTGACCGCGTCGTGAAGACATACGGCGACACATGAACCCAGGATCGCGTGGAGCCAGACATGTGCGCGGTCTCCGATGGCCATTTCGCCCTGAGGTACGAATAGCCGTCCTCGGGAAAGCACCTCCGGAAACTGGAGCGCACCATCCACTGTCCTGTAGCGTCCAGATGCAGGTGGATCGGCTTTGATAGGTTCGCCTGCAAAAACCGGCGTGGATTGCAGAATTGACAAGCGAGGACTGGAGGGCGCCATCGCTCGTCAGCGGCCTGCTTCAAAAGAGGCCATTAGGCCGTCGCCTTTTCGCGCCACTTTGAACCCCGCCACGAGTTCCCGTAACGCGGTAATCTCCGCACTCAGGGCGGTGTTCGCCGTTAGCGTTTCTTCGAACAATGCGGCATTGTGTTGAGTGACGGCGTCGAGCTCTGATGTCGCTTTGTCGACCTCCTCGAGGCTATGTGCTTGCGTTCTGGCTGCTTCGGCGATTTTTGCAAGCGGGTCGGCCAGTGCCTCAACCTGCTTGACGATGCTCTGAAGTTCCGTCTGCGCTTCAGCGACGAAGTCGGCCCCCTGTGAGACGGTTTCCGCACTTGCTGTGACAAGCCCGTCGACCTCCGCCACGGCCTTCGCCGAGCGTTGGGCAAGCGCGCGAACTTCGGCCGCGACGACGGCGAAACCCCGACCGGCATCGCCAGCACGGGCAGCCTCTACGCCGGCATTCAACGCCAGCAGGTTGGTCTGGAAGGCGATGTCTTCGATCACCCCGACCACATGGGCGATATCCCGGGCCGAGGTTGCGATGCGATCCATCGCAGCCCCGGTCCGATCAGAAAGGTCCTGTGATGTCCCGACGAGGTCTGCGGCCTTTCGCGCGCCGTCTGAAGCTCTTTCGACCTCTCCAGCCGTGTCAGACACGGATGCTGCAAGTCCGCTGACCATCGTGGCCACTTCTTGGAGCGTGTGCGCCTGGCGTTCGGTCCGTGCACCGAGATCGCTGGAGCTCTTGGTGAGATCGAAGATCTCTCCTTGGACTGTATCGGTGGTGTCCGCGATCGTTCCGAAAGCGTCGGACAAAGTATCAAGCGTGGAGTTAAACGCGACCCGCAGGTCGTCGAATCCTTCCGGTAAAGGTTTCTCGAGACGGGCGGCAAAGTCGCCATGCTGCAACCGAGAGAGGCCGGTTCGAAGCGAATCCACTACCTCCGCTTGGTCGCGGGCAGCCGCCGCCTGCCGGATGGAGGCTTGATGATCGCGTTCGTGCATCTCCGTCATATCGGCCGCGACCAGCACGATCCGATAGACCGCGCCGCGCGAGTCGGCCAACGGGATCAGCATGCCGTCTAGCCAAAGCAAACGGCCGACTTTCGAGGGTATCTCAAACTGGCCCAGGGCCACCTGCCCGTCTTTTGCCTGCGAGAACGTATCCGAAAAGCAACGCACCAGACTGGAACTGTCCTCTTGAGCGGAAGGCGGCGTGAGATCGACAAGCTCAGAGGCAAGCGCGTTCGCGCCAAGAACTTGTCCGTCTAGAGACATCTCAAGAAGGATCTGCTGGTCCTCAATTGCTTTCAGCATGGCCTCTGCGCGCCGGAAGCGCGTCGTATCGCGCACCTCAACAACATGCCCGCCATGCGCGTCGTCATCGTCGCCCATATCGGAGACAGTTAGCTCCAGCCGTATGTCACGGAACGGCACTTCAAGTTGCCGCGCAGATGCCAGTTCCGGCAACGAAACGCCGAAGAACGCTGCCGCGTCTGACAACCGGTCACCCATGAAGTCCGGCCTCTCTAGCCCCGCCTCCTTCGTTGCGGATTTGTAGAGCGCGCGAAGCGCAGGGCTCACGTAGGCGATGCGTCCATCACGTGTGATGGTCATGATCGAAGCGGATGACGCGTCAAGCGCATCGCTGCTGATCCGGGCACGCTCCGATGCGTCGCGACCTTGCACCAGGTGTCTGTGCAGGTGGACAAGGGAGCGGTTCAGGTCACCGATTTCGTCACCACGCGCCGTATCGAGAACCGGACGCCGTAGGTCACCGGCAGAGAGTGTTTGCACCTGCTGGATCAGCATACGTGTTGGCTTGGAGACGGTGCGCCCCAAAACCATGAAGACGACAAGGAGAGCGAGGAGCAGTCCGGCGACCTTCTTGGGCGCATCGGCCATCAGTGTCCGCATCATGGCCGTGTAGTCGGCGACATCGATTTGGCCATCTAAGGCCAGCTGCCGTGTGACCGCGTTGTCGATCATTCTGGCGGCGAGAATGACGGCGAGTGTCAGAAAAAGGGACGTAACTATCGCCGCGATCAACGGGATCTTGACCTCAAAGCGGAGGTTTTCCAACAACAGCAAGGCTTTCAATCGGCGAGACATGCGGCCTCATCCCATCCAAAATTGAAGATCCCCTTAAGCGTCCTCGTCACCGGATCGTGACTTCGCGCCAATGGCCGCACGCGCTATCGCCATTGCATGGTACCGCACGCTTCATCGACCCCGCCGATACGATCGCGCCGCGCCGTGCTGGTTGGTGGCGTCGCCCTTGCCTGCATCGCAGGCGGGGCGGGTCTTTGGGCTGGGACACGGGATCGTTTCGTCGGCGCCGCCTTGTCGCCTCCCGAGGCTCTCGAAGCGGTGCGCGCTGGCCAGGTCATCCTCGTCGATATTCGACGCCCGGACGAGTGGGAGAAGACGGGCATCGCACAAGGTGCATCACCGATCGATATGCGACGAGATGACTTCATTGCCGCGCTCGATGCTTTGACCGCCAGCCGTCGCGATCGCCCCGTTGCCCTGATCTGTGCGCGGGGCGTGCGGTCAGATCGCATGGCGGCGCGGCTTGAGGCGGCCGGGTTCACGCGCATCATCGATGTCCCTGAAGGTATGCTCGGCTCAAGTACTGGGCCGGGTTGGCTGGCGCGCGGCCTGCCGGTGGAACGTCCGTGAGATCGCTCCTCCTTGCCGCGCTGACGATCGCCGTTTCCAGCGGAACTGCCGTCGCCGACTGTCTGCGGAGCGCGCCCCCCTGCCCCGTTGAGATGGGCACTTACCATGTCGCGCTACCCGATGGCTCGGGACCTGAGGCCGGCCATCCGGCTGTGCTGTTCCTGCACGGCGCCGGTGGGACGGGGCGCGGGGTTCTCGGCATGACCGGCACGGTCAACGCGCTGACGGAGCGGGGCTACGCGGTTCTGGCACCGGATGGATTGCCTTGGCGTGAAGATCGCCGTGGCGGCATCTGGTCGTTCTTGCCCGAGGATCAGCGACCACGCCGTAGGGAAGAGGCGCTGTTCTTTCGTCAGGTGGTCGAAGACGCTGCCAGCAGCCACGGTGTGAATCCAGATCGCGTGATCCTGGCCGGCTTTTCCGCAGGCGGCTTCATGGTGAACTATTTGGCTTGTGAGACACCCGATGCTTTTGCTGCTTACGCACCCGTTTCGGGTGGCTTTTGGCAGCCGCATCCGGCGCAATGTGCCGGTCCGGTCCGCCTTCTCCATACCCATGGCTGGCGCGATTCGACGGTACCGCTGGAGGGGCGACCGTTGGGCGGCGGGCGCTACCTACAGGGCGACATCTTTGCGGGGCTGGCCTTGTGGCGGGACACGCTTGAATGTGCTTCACCGGCGCCGGATGGCTATGGCGAGACAGGCATGTTCCTGAGGCGCCGGTGGCGGTGTGGCGATGGCGCAGCCTTGGAACTGGCGCTCTTTCCCGGCGGACACGGCGTGCCAGCCGGTTGGGCTGATATGATGCTGGACTGGTTCGAAGCACTCGACAGCTAACGCCTTCCTCGAGAGAGTGTTAAATTTTACTTTTATGTGAAGTGGTTGCGGTGCGGCGTTAAGGCGATTTCCATCCAGCCTCTGCTAGGTCGGCGACCGTCCAAATGACTGTGTCGGACCCGATGCCTCCAAAAGCGATCATTCCTGACCCGATGCGCGTTTTCAGCGATGCCGGTCTCCGTTCCCCGGCCTTAGAGGCCGCAGGGTTCATCTTCCTGTCGGGCTTCAGCGGGATGCGGCTGGATGGAAGTCTGCCGGGATCGGTCGCCGGTCAGATCGAAGCGGCGTTCGATCAGGTCTTCATGGTCTTGAACGCTTCGGGTCTGACGGCTGCAAGTATTGTGGAGGTGACGAGCTACCATATTGGCCTTTCGGACCAAATGATCGCAATGAAAGCCGAATGGGCCCGTCGCTTCAGCGCGCCCTACCCCGCCTGGACCGCCGTTGAAGTCGTGGGTCTGGCCGCCCCGGGCGCTGTCGTCGAGCTCCGCGTCATCGCCAAATCAACCTAGGCAGAGGGCTCGGCAGCCAGACGATAGGGGTATATTCTACAGAGGCCTTCAGATTGGCGGCCGCCGATCCTATTCCGCCGGATGTGGCGCCAATCGCGCCTTCAACTCGTCGCGCCAGTGACGGGCGCGGGCCACCACGAGGGGGGTGCGCACGTCCTGTGGGGTCGTCATCAAGTCGCCACAGGTTCGTTCCGACAAACGCGAGAGCGGCACCGCAAAGAGTAGGCTTCCCATGATCGGGAGAAGCCAGGGTGAGACGTAGCCGACCCACATCCCGGCCAGTAGCAGCAGACCCAGAGCCGTTTCCACGGCATGGAAGCGCAGGAGCTGCGACCAAGATCGACGATGGCCGATGCGGGCCTGGGGTATCCAGTCCTGACGCCGTCCCGTCAAAGCAGAGGCGATGGCAAGGGTCTGCTGAACCATCAGGATGGGGGCATAAGCCACGGACAGGGCGATCTCGGTGAGAAGCGAGGCGCCAAAGCGCAGTCCGCCGCCCACGCGCGCGAGAGGGAGACCGGATACGATGAGGGCCAGCGCCCCGATCAGCTTCGGTAGGATCAACAGCGCGTACATCGCCACCATCAACCAGACATGGTTCACAGGGGACATTTCCGGCCAGTTGGGCATCGTCGGATTTGCGGGCGAAAAATAGTTGATGACGGAACGATCTTCGCTGACCCCGATCACGACCCAAAGGGTGAGCAGCAGGAACCAGAGCGGCGAAAGGAGATACCCGACGGCCCCGTGAAACAGGTGGAACCGGCTGAGCGCGTGAAATCCCCGCGTTCCAAGCAGACCAAGATGTTGAAGGTTTCCGCGACACCAGCGTCGATCGCGTAGCACGTGGTCGATCAGTGTCGGCGGCGTCTCTTCGTAGGAGCCCTCGGTGCCGGGCAAGAACCGAACGGCCCATCCGGCGCGACGCAGAAGCCCCGCTTCCACGAAGTCATGCGACAGGATCAGCTGATCGGCATGTCGACCGATATGGGGCAAACCGGCTGAGGCGGCGAAAGCGCGAATGCGCAGGATGGCGTTGTGCCCCCAATAATTGCCCTCACGCCCGGCCCATCTCGCCAGCCCCTCGGCAAGCGCCGTACCATAAATCGCATTGGCGAACTGTTGGCTGCGAGCGAACAGCGTTCGGGCGCCGATCAGCCTTGGAAACGACTGGATGAGCCCGGCGCCAGGATCGCCGCCCATGGCGTCGGCCAAGGCGCGGATGGCGGCAGCACTCATCAGACTGTCGGCGTCCAGAACCAGCATGGCATCGTGGCCGCCGCCCCAGCGTTCCAGCCAATCGGCAATATTGCCGACCTTTCGGTCAGTGTTTCGAACCCGACGCCGGTACCAGATGCTGACATCCGGCAGCCGAGAGCGCAGGGCATCGAACGCAGCCTCCTCTTGCGCCGCAATGTCCGGATCTCGCGTATCGGACAGGATATGGAGGGACCAGGTATGCCGTCCGGGGGCCTGCGCCAAACGCTCCAGCATCGCGGCGGCATTGCCGAACACATCCCATGGCGCCTCTTCGTGGATTGGCATCAGAAGGGCGACGTCTAGGGGCGCGATGGGTCCGGTGTCGCGGTTTGGAGATGCGCGCCAGAGCATGACGGCCGATCCCGCCACCACCGTGACAAATGTCAGCGCAATCCAGAAGAAGCCGACGCCGATCAATCCGGTCAGCAATGCCTCCGCCCATGTGGTGCCGTCGGTCGCGAACCAAGCCAGGAAACTCCAAAGCAAGATGCCCGTCGCGGCAAGGGCAGGAAGGAATGTCCCTGCTCGCCAGCCCCAGGCCCGCAAGTCGCGAACGGGGGCCGGGGCCGCTCCGTCATGGAATGACCGGCTCAGTGTCTGGCGCGGATGGGCCAGCGGCGCGCTTGGTGGCATCCGATGTGTCACGTGCGCACCCATCGGTACAGCCAGACTTCGCTGACGGCGCGCCCCTCGCGGATCAACTGCGCCCGAAGCTCAACGGCATCCCGCTCACCCGGATCGAAGGTGAATCCGAGTCGTACACCGCCTGTCTCTGGGTTTCGTTGGAGGATACCGGAGGAGACGTCCGCCCGACTGCTTGAAACGTGCAGGGTTACATCGTCCAAATCCCCCGCCAGATCGTCGTGCGGCGCAAAGTCGATTGCAGCAAGCCACCGATCACGGTCGAAGTTCAGACCCATATGCGTGTTGAGGACCGGAGCGACGTTCCGACGTCGCGGCGCCGCCTCGCCCCATGTCATGCGGTATGCGAAGACATGGGAAGAGCCCGCCGCCAGCGGTTCTCGCGGGCGCCAATAGGCCACGATGTTGTCGTAGATTTCCTGGTCGGAGGGGATCTCCACAAGCCGCACGACCCCCTGCCCCCAATCGCCTTCAGGCTCGATCCAAAGGGACGGACGTTCGTGGTAATGTGCCTCGAGATCAGCGAAATCCGACAGCTTATTTGCACGCTGCATCAGACCGAAACCGCGGGGGCTCGTATCCACGAAGCTGGACACCTGCAGCGTCGGTGGATTTGCGAGCGGACGCCACAGCATCTCTCCGGCGCCGTTCCAGACCAGCAGCCCGTCGCTGTCATGGATCGCCGGGCGGAAATCCTGGAAACGCGGACGGTTCGTCTCATCGTAAAGGAACATTGAGGTGAGCGGTGCGATCCCCACGTGATCCAGGTCGACGCGAGGGAACAGCTCGCAGGAAACGGTCATCTTGCAGGCATCGCCCGGTCGGATAACGAAGCGATAAGCCCCGGTCACGGATGGGCTATCGAGAAGCGCGTGCATGGTGACGGTTTCGCGATCCTCCGAGGCTTCGACCCAAAAGCCGACGAAATCCGGAAACTCCTCCCCCTCGGCATCGCCAGTTCGCAGGGCCAGGCCGCGTGCCGACAAGCCGTAATGCTGCGCCGCACCAATCGCCCGAAAGTAGCTCGCCCCTTGGAACACGGCGAATTCGCGTAAGTTCGCCTCACCGGGAAAGGCGTGGCGCAGGCGAAGACCGGAATAGCCCATGGTCTCATCCACAGGCAGTTCCGGAGACATGTCCGTACGCGCGAAGAGGTCGAAATCGAAGGCCAGGCGTGAGGCTTGACCGTCTTCCACCGCCCAGACGTCCACCGCGCGGGGGAAGTAGAGGCCGGGATGGAACAGGTCCATCTCAAAGCCCAGATCGGCGTCGGACCAAACGGCCTTGCGTGGGTCGAACCAGATGGTCCGATATTCATCATATGTCAGTTCACGCCATGGCTCTGGCACCATCGCACGCGGCTCATGGGGCTTTTGGGCCAGAGCCCAGGCCATGCCGCGCACCGTATCCGGACCGAAGGGAACGGTTTCGAGAACCTGCGGCAGCGCAAGCGCCCTGGGCGCGATGGCCATCGCCGCGAGCCCAGTCAAAACCCCCCGCCGTTTCATCGCTTGGCCCGCCAAGGCTGCGACTTGAACCAACCGGCGCTGTAGGCGCAAGCGACGAGCAGGCCGAAGCCCGTCAGGTTGATGAGCGCCCAGGTACCTGCAGACCGCCCAAGCACGTCCAGAAGCCAGCCATTCACCCGCGCCAGGACCATCGAGAAGACGAAGACGGCCAAACTTTGCTGGCCGACCTTCGTGATGATCGCAATGGCCTCGTTCCAAATCCGCGCGCCGATCCCCTGCCCCATGGCGATCAGGCGGTGCCCGCCCTCGCCCACAGCGACATAGGCAAGATAGGCGAGACTCAGAAAATGCACGTAGTGAAGGATCGCGAAATCCGATTTGTCGTACCAAGGCTTCCAGGCTTGCCGCCAATCGAAGATCGGATTGCACGCCCCGAAGCCGGTCTCGGCACAACCGGTCATCGCGACGTAAGCGTCCTTGACGAGATCGGTCTGGAACAGGCGAAAGCTGACGCTCGACACCGAAGCCGACATGAGAACCACCGCCAGGGCCAATCCCACCAACCAGGCCCGCATGGGCGGAGCGGGGATCCACCCGCGCATGAAGGCGAAACCGGTGAAGAAGATCAGCTGCCAACCGAATGGGTTGAAATACCACGTGCGGTTAGACCAAGGCTCTGCCGGGAGGGCCAAATGCCATTGCTCAAGGCCGAGATATTCCAGCAGCGCGTGCTGTGCAAAAATCCAGACCGTCACCGACACGGCTGCCAGCGCCAGCACAGAAACCCTCGCGATCACCATCACGAGCGGCATCATCGCTAACACGACCATATACATCGGCAGGATGTCGAAATAGTTCGGCACATAGGTCAGCGTCACCAAGCCGATCAGTTGCTGCGCCGGTTCCGCGAAGAACTTCCAGAGGTTCAGCGTGCCAATATAGACCTTGTCATCATGCCAGCCCGTTGCATCCAACCCGGCCAGAAAGGCCGCAAGGGCCAAGAACATGCAGAGATGTGCCCAATAGATCTGCCACAGGCGATAGCCAACGCGGGCCGTTCCCATGAGCCAGCCTGCCCGATCGAAGCTGCGACCGAAGGCGATGGCCGACGCCATGCCTGAGCAGAACACGAAGATCTCCGTCGCGTCAGAGAACCCAAAGCGCGCGGGGATCCAAAGTGTCCAGGCATTGCCCGGCGTGTGGGCGAGAAGAATGATGAACATCGCGAGGCCACGCGCCACATCCAGACGCAAGTCACGGATCGCGGACCCGGCCGTCGCTGTCGTGATCGCCGTCGGACGCGGCGCATAGGCTTCGTTGGGCGTTATCGTCGTCATCCAAAATACGCGAAACTTGATCTAACGTCTTCTAGGCCCTTGCCTCGAATGTGCAAACCGAATGCCGCGCCTGCGCAATGAGCGAGCGCCGCGCCGCCGCATAACCGTCCTCGTGCCCGCCACGCCGCCGTGTACGATCGCTCAACAGCTCGCTGGTCTCCGTCAGACGGCCAGCGCGCAGACCTGCATCGATCATCAGCCGTTCGAACACGTCCCGTTGCGCATGGCTGCCGCCTGCTGATTGCATCGCTGGGCGCGCCCGCCGCAATGCGACGAAGGCGCGGTCGTAATCTCCGTCACCGAAAGCCTCCAATCCCTGCGCAGCCGCGAGACCGGGAACGGCCATGCAGGCCTCAACCTCGGTGCCGCTCCGCGCAGCATCTGCTTCCAGTCGCTTCAGCAGACGGGCGGTCCCAGCCTCCCGACCATCGCTGCTCAGTGCCAACATATAGTGCAAGTCAGCAAAAATCAGGCAGCCATCCTCAGTCCGGTTTTCGCAGAGATCGGCAAGTTCGGTCCAACGGTCACCGACATCCATCCCTTCGAGCTCCAGCCGCATCAGAAGGGAAGTGGCATTCGAAATGTCCCGGTAGTCATCTGTCCGCTCAGCGCGGACCTGTTCGTCGTAGAGGCTGAGTGCTTCGTCCAGACGTCCAAGATCCAAAAGCATCAGTGCCTTGTGCCACCAGACGTGGAAACGAAAGTTGTTGCAATGGGACCAGGCGGCCTCGCGTCCTGAGAGCCAGTCGAGACCGCCCTTCGCGTCGCCGGTCATGTCATGGACATGGGCCACCGCATGAAGGCCCCATGCATCATCCGGCGCCAGAGTCAGCGCTGCGCGGCCCGCAAGTTGCGCCGCCGCGTAATCGCCCGTTTCTTCCAGGGCAAAGGCATGGCAACCCAAAAGATAGCCCCGGCCGGGATGATCTTCGCCATGTGCGGGCATGACAGCCTCGACCGAGCGGCGCATCCCGGGCGAGTCACCGATGATGAAGCGCAGCGCGTGGGACAGCTTCATAAGAAGGGTATCGGCTGGTGCCGCCGCCAGCGCATCCTCAAGTACCGCGATGCCTTGTGTGATCCGACCGGCCAGCACGGCGCGGAGCGCGGCGACCAGGGCCCGCTCCCGCGGATTTGCGTCGGCGATCGCCCTCTCGGCGCCGGCCAGAGCCTGTGCCGCATCATCCATCAGTTCCCGACGGCCGAGCAGAGCATAGAACAGCCCCTTCAACGCCAACGTCCCAGCGTGGTTCGGCATCATCTCCAGAAGCCGCCCCAGATGCACCGGTGTGACGGCACCATGGGCCAGGAATGCCATCGACATGCCGTTCCATTCCGCGACCGCCGCCGTATCCGGAAGGGTGACGGGCTGGTCGAAGAGATCGTATCGAGTCATGCGTTACTCCGCCCCAAGATAAAGTCTTCCGTGACTTAGACTTGCTTTGATGGTGGCGCCTATAGCGCTTTGCGCCCGGACACGGACACGTGAGCGTCTGTGGGCGCCAAGTGAACAAAATCACGCCGAAAGGTGGTTAACCGGTGCGATTTCCCGCCGATCAGACGTCTTCGAAGGGATTGTCCTTCATCAGCCGACCGTTGCCCGCTCCGAAACGCGGCGGTGGGTGACGATAGGTTACGGGCGTTGCCGACAGCTTCAGCGGGTTCCCCAAGAGCGGTAGCGTTTGTCCGTCGGACACCATGTCAAGGGCCAGACCCCGTTCCGTCACCTGATCCGTCGCCAACGCTTGCGCCAGCGTATTGACCGGTCCGACGGGCACGCCGACGGCTTCAAGCCGCTCGATCAGGTCGGCCACCGGGACATCGGCGAGCAGGGGTTCAAGTTGCGCAGCCAGGTCATCGCGATATTCCAGTCGCGCGGGGTTCGTCGCGAACCGGGCATCGCCGGGCAGGTCCGGCCGCCCCAAAACCTCACAAAAGCGTACGAATTGCGCATCATTGCCGACCGCCACGATCACGTGACCATCTGCGGCCGCGTAAACGCTGTAGGGCACAATGCTCGGATGGCCGTTGCCACGACGAATGGGCGCCTGACCGGTGAGGCGCGTCGCAACGCCTTCATTGATCGTCCAGGCGATCTGGCTATCGACAAGCGCCACGTCGACCTGCTGTCCCTGCCCCGTCGCTTCCGCATGGCGCAACGCGGCAAGTATGCCGACACAGGCATACATTCCGCACATGACATCGGCGATCCCGACGCCAACTTTCATCGGCGCGCCATCGGGCTCGCCGGTGATCGACATGATGCCCCCGAAGCCCTGCGCCATCAAATCGTAGCCAGGCTTCATCCGGTTCGGCCCGGTCTGGCCGTAGCCCGAGATCGAGCAATAGACCAGGCGCGGGACATCCTTGGATACCGTCTCATAGTCCAGCCCGTACTTCGCCAAACCACCGGGCTTGAAGTTCTCGATCAGAATATCGGCCAGTCCGGCAAGCCGCCGGATCTGCGCCTGACCGTCCGATGTCGCGATGTCGATGGCGACGGAGTGTTTGTTCCGATTGGCCGACATGAAGTAAGCCGACAAGTCCGTCCGCGTGGCCCCTTCCATCACGAAGGGCGGTCCCCATTGCCTTGTATCGTCGCCGCCGGATTTGGGGTTTTCGATCTTCAGCACAGTCGCCCCCAAGTCCCCCAACAGCTGGGTGCAGGTCGGCCCGGCAAGGATGCGGCTCAAATCCAGGACCTTCACGCCGTGAAGTGGCCCCTTAGATGCGTCCGTCATAAGCTCTCTCGTCGATTTCCGCGGCGATCACGGTGAAAGTATCGGCGGTCAGTGCCGCGTCCATCGCCTCGGACAGCGCGCTGCGATCCGATACCGTCACGCCATGACCGCCGAAGGCGCGCGCAATGGCCGCATAGTCCGGACGGCCAAAGCTGACCCCGGCCTCCGGCAATTGCCGGGCGCGCTGCTTCTTCTCGATCAGGGCAAGGCTGCCGTCGACGAAAACGACGAACACGACCGGCAAACCAAGTGCTGCAGCTGAGGCGAGCTCGCCCGTGACCATCAGAAAACCGGCATCGCCCATGAAACCGACCACTGGGCGGTCCGGCGCCGCCCGTTTCGCCCCGATGGCCAGCGGCAGCGCGCAGCCCATGGTACAAAGCCCGGTCGATTGCAAAAGTTGTCCTGGTCCGTCGCATTGCCACATCTGCGACAGAAGGATGCGATGGGCGCCGGAGTCGACCGTTGCGACGGTGCCGCTTGGGCAAACCTGGCGACAGGTCTCGATCACGGCGTCTGGCCCCCAATCGTCGGCCGCGAAGGCGGATCGGAGCGCGGCGCGAACCTGTGCGGGCGCGCCGGTCGGCCACGTCGAACGTGGTCCCACATCAGCCGAGATCGCATCCAGCGTTGTGCTGATCGGCGCGATGACCTCCAGTCCCGCCTGATGCATGCCATGGGTGTTCGGCGCATGGGCGATGTCGATGACGTTCTGACGTGTGACGTCCCAGACCGCCCGCCACCCGGTGCGCATCTCGATCGGATCATATCCGGCGAGGATGACCAGATCGGCCTCTCGGAAGAGAGGCAGAAGATGGTCGTCGGCCAGGGGCGACAGACCGGCGCCGCCAAGCGCGAGCGCCTGATCCTCCGGGACCAAGCCTTTGCCTTTGTAGCTGGTCACGAGCGGCACGTTACGGTGCGTACAGAAGGTCTGGATCGCGGCCCCTGCCCCGTCCCGAAGAGCGTCCAATCCAGCCAGCATGATGGGCCGCTCGGCTTCCGACAGCCACTTCCGTGCGGTCGCCAAGGCTTCGCCGCCGATGGAGGGCGCGGCGCTGGCCGAAAGTATGACGGACCTATCTTCGACGGCCTGATCGGCCACGCCAATCGGGACATCGATATGCACTGGACCAGCCCGGCCCGCCAAGGCGATCCGAACGGCCTTGTCCGCCTGTGTCGCTGCAGCTTCCGCGCTCAGCCGAAAGCTGGCTTTCGTGATCGGGCGAAAGACGGCTTGCTGATCCAGAACCTGGTGCGTGTAGGTTTCGGCCTCGTCTGCATCGACACAGCCGGTCAGTACGATCATTGGAACGCGGTCCTGCTCCGCGTTGGCGACGACATTCACACCATTCATCGCACCAGGTCCAAGGGTCGCTACAAGGATGGCGGGTGCGCCGTCCATGTGATGGCCGCCCTCCGCCATGAAGCCTCCGGCGTTTTCGTGGTGACATAGGATGAACGTAATGCCCGCGCGCTCCAAGGCGTCCACGAGCGTCAGAACTTCGCCACCCGGCATACCATAGGCGCGGCGGCATCCGGCGGCATGGAGGCGGCGGGCAAGAAGGTCGGCAGCACGTAATGTCGTCATGGGGCGGCCTTAACACTCAATGGCACAGCGTCAATCACGGCCGCAGGATAACGGCCACTCCTCCCGCCGACGTGATCTCTCACCTGGTCGCCGCTGCAGCAACGTCCGCAAATGCGGCGTCCAGTTCTGCTGCAATTGCCGCGAGACCCGGCGCCTGTGCTGCATAGGGGGCCAAAATCTCCGACGGCAACTTATAGGACAATGTCGCGGTCCCGTCGCTGTTTTCAGTCACGTAGACGCGGATCGGCGCTTCGATCATTGCGGGTGTGGAGAGACGCAGGATGCGAACCGCGAAATCGTTGTTGAAAAGACCGATAACACGGTTTCCCGGAATATCGATCCCGCGCCGCGCGGCAGCCTCTGTTGGGCCAGCTTGGGTCACAACGGCGAAGCCGCCGATCTTGGCCGCTGCGCGCGTATCCGCCACCAAGCTGTCGAAATCCTTGGTGGTCGAGGTCACCTGCCACCCATCGCGCGGCATCATATCGGCCACTTCCTCGGCCATGGCAGCCCCAGCGATCAGAAGGCTGAATGTCAGAACGATGCGGATCATGGCAGGCCCCTTCGCGTGTCCTTTAGTGATCGGCGAGGGCAATGCGACCCGCAAGCCTCAGAAGATCACATCCACGCCAGCGCCACACTTGCAGAGGTCCACACGCTTGGCATAGACCCGACGACGGAGCGGTGGCCGAGTGGTCGAAGGCGCACGCCTGGAAAGTGTGTAGGCGGGAAACTGTCTCGAGGGTTCGAATCCCTTCCGCTCCGCCACCATCTATCTAATTGATATATATCGGCTTTTTGCCTCAGGAAGGTGTTGTTCCTTCCGTCGCTTGGTGTCCTGCGGTCGCTGCGGAGACGGTGCGGGTGGTTCGACGTGTCGCAGGACCGGCCGGGTGTCTCTCTGGGTAGCGTCCGGCGGTCGCGTTTTGGTGGTGGGAATCGGCGGCTGCGGCGCCGGATCAGAGCGACGCGGGGATCCAGCGCTGCGCGGTCCAGTCGGCGGGCAGGCTGTGGCGCTTGATCCATTCGGTGGTCAGGCCGGTAGGCTGGGTGCCTCGGGTGATGGCGTCCAGGAGATCGGGGGCCAGGAAGGCCAGATCCAGAAGATGCTGGACGCGGCTGCGGGGCAGACCGCCCGCCCGGGCAATCTCGCCCAAGGGCGTGCCCGCTTTGAGGCGGGCATACCAATGACGTGCCCTCTTGATGTTCCGCAGCAGGGTTCGGTCGAGTTCGGGACTGCCGGGGCCGATGCGAAGTCGGGTTTCCTGGCCACGGCGGCGCAGGGCGATTGCGGTCTCGAAGGTCAGAGCGGCCGGGTCGAGATTGCGCGCTGAATGGCCGAGCTGCTTGGCAAGAGCCTCGGCGTCCAGGGTGAGTTGGAGATGCGTCGGTGTGATCGTTCCTGTGGCCAAGAGGGCGATCGTTACATCGCAGGTTGCGGCGGCCGCGATCGTTTTTTGGAGGTGCGCCTCAAGCGTTGTAAGCTCTGCCGCATCGGCCGCGGGCAGGAGGGCCGTTCGGACAGTCGGGTCGCCGAGATGGCCGCGGATCGCGTTGGCGACGGCCGTCTCTAGGATCGGCGCGGAAAGGCGCCAGGCCGTGGGATGGTCCCTGGCAGGTCCGGTGACCAGACGTCGGGAGATGTAGTAATGCAACCGCCGTCCGGCCTTCGTCGCATGGGTGGGCGTCAGCGGATCGCCGGTCTCGTCGCGCAGCTTGCCCATGAGCGGCGCTGGCGCGCGCAGAGAGCTCGGCCCCCGGACCTTCGCAGCGCTTGTTTGCAGCTGCGTCTGGACAGCCTCGCAATCTGCCGGCGGGATGATCGGCCGGTGTTGCCCAGGATAGACCTGATCGCGGTGGCGGATGCGCCCGGCATAGACCGGATTGGTCAGAAGCCTGTGGATATGGGCGGCATTGATGGAGTTCCCACCGGTCTCGCGTCCGGTGGCCGCGATGCGGATCGGGGTCCGGCGCTCCTGGGCGGCCAGCGCATCTGCCACCGCCCGGGCGGAACCGAGGTTTCGGTAGAGATCGTAGATGTCGCGGATGAGCGCGGCGTCCGGTTCGGTGATGGCCAAGCTCCGACCCTTGGGCCGATAGCCGATGGGCACGGCGCCGCCCATCCAGAGCCCCTTGCGCTTGGAGGCCGCGATCTTGTCGCGGATGCGCTCGGCCGTGACCTCGCGCTCGAACTGGGCAAACGACAGCAGCATGTTGAGCGTCAGCCGCCCCATGCTGGTGGCGGTGTTGAAGCTCTGTGTCACCGAGACAAAGCTCGCGCCGGCCCCCTCGAGCCGATCGACGATCCGGGCGAAATCCGCCAGCGACCGGGTCAGACGGTCGATCTTGTAGACCACGATGCGGTCCACCCGACCCGCTGCAACCTCCTCCAGCAGCGCCTGGAGGGCAGGCCGCTCCAGTGTCCCGCCAGACAGCCCGCCATCGTCGTAGCGCGTGGGCAGGAGCCGCCAGCCTTCGGCCCGCTGGCTGGCGATGAAGGCCGCGCAGGCCTCCCGCTGGGCATCGAGCGAGTTGAAGCCCTGCTCCAGCCCCTCCTCCGAAGATTTGCGGGTATAGATCGCGCAACGGATGCGGACCGTCATCACCTTGGTTCTCCGGACGACTGGGCGAGGCCGAAGAAGCGCGGTCCGGACCAGCGGGCGCCGGTGATCTCGCGCGCCACCGCCGAGAGCGAGCGATAGGTCCGCCCGTCCATCACAGGTCCGGCCTCGGTCATGGTCACGCGGTGGGTCCGACCGCCCCAATCCCGGACCAGCTCGGTGCCCACCGGCATCGCAGCGCCCTTCGAGCTGGCTTTGAGCGCCCGTTCAAGGCGCTCGAGACGGGCCGCCGACGGCCCGCCCTGCTGGCGACACTGCACCTCGTAGCTCAGCGCCTTGCGCAAGATCGGCACCGATACGCTCTTGGGCGGCGGCGCGCCCTGGAGGCGCCGCCAGAGGTCCAGAAGATCGGGCCGGGCCATCGCGGCGATCCGGGCCGGGTCGGGCAGGTCTGCGGCACCGCGCGTCACGGCGCGTCCCGCATGACGCGGTAGGTCGTGGCGCCGCCCGTCTCCGAGCGCACCGTCTCGACCGGCACGCCCGATTGCCGCAGGCGGCAGATGGCGGCGCGCACCGTATGGGGTTGCCAGCCCATCGAGGCCGCAATCTGCGCAAGGCTGGCGCGCGCTTGCGCGACAGCAGCCGAATGAGCCGATCTGTGGTGCTCGGCTTGGACTTGGCAGGCGACGGCGTCGCATTGCGTGGTGCGCGTGGCGCGCTCTTGGACATCGTCTTTGGCGTTGGCGACGTCTTGGCCGCAGCGGGGTCATGCATGCAGGTCGCGACCTGCGCCTCGTCAGTCTTCGTCTCGTCGGTCATGGTCTCTCCTCGGTGCTCCGAGGGCTTCTGCCCCCGGTACCGAGACAAGCCCGGGAACCTCCGGGCCGCCGCGACGCTCCCCCAAGCCCCGCCGCAGCCCCACAACCGCTTGCCGCGAGAGAGAAGTCCAGTAGAGACATGCGCTTGTCGACGGGAATGCGCGATAAGTTGGATCGACCGGCGCGGTACGAGGGGCACAAAACGAGAATATACCAGTCGATCCAAAGGCGGAGCCTGGAGAGAGCGGCCGCCTATCGAAACAGTGACGAGACCCCGATGGCGCAGACAGGGTTCATGTAGGCATCGCATTGGCCTCGATGGAAGGCGGATGTGGTTGGAACCGGGACGGAGTGGAAGCCAGATCAGCCGGTATGACCGTTTCTGGGGCTGGTGGCTGGTAGGCTAGGGATGTGTGCGGGCGGACGGTGTT
>JBCCSY010000014.1:0-116916 GCA_039199335.1 Pseudomonadota bacterium | reverse complement strand
GACGATCTTGCCCGGATGCACGTTCTTCTTGGTCCAGGACATCTCGGACACGTGGACCAGCCCCTCGACCCCCGGTTCCAGTTCCACGAAGGCGCCGTAATCGGTGATGTTGGTGACCCGGCCCTGATGCACGGAACTCAGCGGGTATTTCGCGATCACGGTATCCCACGGATCTTCCTGCAGCTGCTTCATGCCGAGGGAGATGCGGTGGGTTTCCTTGTTGATCTTGATGACCTGCACCTTGACCGTCTCGCCGATCGACAGGATCTCGCGCGGGTCGTTGACCCGGCGCCAAGCCATATCGGTCACGTGCAACAAACCGTCCACGCCGCCCAGATCAACGAACGCACCGTATTCGGTGATGTTCTTGACCACGCCGTCGACATTCTGGCCTTCTTCGAGGTTCGAGATGACCTCGGCACGCTGCTCGGCGCGGCTCTCCTCCAGGATGGCGCGGCGCGAGACGACGATGTTGCCGCGGCGGCGATCCATCTTGAGGATCTGGAAGGGCTGCTTGAGGCCCATGAGCGGGCCCGCGTCGCGCACGGGGCGCACATCCACCTGGGAGCCGGGCAGGAACGCCACGGCACCGCCCAGATCGACAGTGAAGCCGCCCTTGACCCGGCCGAAGATGGCGCCTTCGACGCGCTCTTCCTTGCCATAGGCTTCCTCGAGCCGGTCCCACGCTGCTTCGCGCCGGGCCATCTCGCGCGAGATGACGGCTTCGCCGCGGGCGTTTTCGACGTTGCGGAGATAGACCTCCACCTCGTCGCCGACTTCGATTTCGGGGGCCTCGCCGGGATTGGCGAATTCCTTGAGCTCGACCCGGCCTTCCATCTTGTAGCCGACGTCGATGATGGCTTGTCCCGCCTCGATGGCGATGACCTTGCCCTTGACCACCGACCCTTCGGTCGGCGTGTCGATTTCGAGGCTTTCGTTCAGGAGGGCCTCGAATTCCTCCATGGATGCGTTCTGAGCCATGTGGCTGTGTGATTCCTATCTAGTGCATTTGACTGGCCGCGCGGTTGGCTCCGCCGGTCTTGGATTGGTCGGAAACGGGACGGCGCCTGCGGTCGGGCCGCGATCGAAGTCGTCCTGTCGGGTTGACGCGCGCGGGTTATACTAGGCGACGGCGTGACGCAAGTCTGACGCCATCTCCTCCGCAACACCCGCTACGGTGCATCCGGGTCCGGAAAACCGGACCCGCTGACCGGCCGAAAGTCCGGATTTCCCGACTTATGATCAAGCGCTTGCTCCGACCATACCCGGCGGACCGCACGATGCGGGGATGTCGAGAACAGGAGTTTCGGAATGACAGTGACGTTGAAGGTGACAGAGTTGAAGGCGGAGGCAGTCGAGGCAATCGACCCGGGCAAGGTCCTCGACCTCCTGGTGGAGTTGCAGCGCGCCACCGATGCCGACCTCGCCGCGCAGACGGGTATGGAAATGGCCGCGCTGGCGGAAGGACTTGCCGCAGCGCCGGATGCTTTGGCGGATGTCTTGGACGCACTCGGCGTGCCGAACGGTATCGACGCCTTGGCCGCTGGGAAATCCGTGGACGACGCTTTGTCCGGCCTGGGCGCGGTGCCGGAAGGCGGCCCTTTCGGACACGATCTGCCGGGGAAAGGTCCGGACAGCGATGGCGGTCTCGGCGGCCTCGGCCAACCGGGCCTCATGCAGGCAACGGGTGGCGGCACCTGCGAAGACGAGTGCGACATGGAGCCGATGCCGATCAAAGGCGATCCGAACCCTGATGGCGGGAAGAAAAAGGACGACGATACGAAAGCGGCGGAAGACGCCATCGCGCCGATCCTGAAAATCCTCGAGGAGCTCGATACCTCCCCGCCGAAGTCGGGGTCCGAGCCGGGCACGGACGGGGGCGATCCGGAACCGGACCCGGAACCGAGCCCGGACGAGCCGGAGGACCCGCCCGAAACCGGCCCGGAAGATCCCGAAGACCCGGAAGATCCAGAGGACGATACCGGGGAAGAGCCCCACGACCCCGAGGACGATGACACAACCTCGGTGACACCAGCCGATCCGGATGGCGGCAGCGGTACGATGCCGGGCCTGACTGTGGACGGCTTCGACTTCAAGCCCGGCGAAGGTCTCGGCGGCTGCGACGGTGAGGAGGGTGGCCTCGTCATCGTCGACATGGGCGGGATCGGTGGGCTCGATCCGCTGATCAATCCTGGCACGGAACCCATGGCCGGTGGCGCCATCGTCAACGAAGCCCATATCGGCGGCGGGCTAGATCCACTCATCAATCCCGGAAGCCATGAGGTGGCCGACACGTTCATCCTCTAGATGGGCCGGAGCGCCGACGGGCCGGGGCACATATCCCGGCCCGCACCGATCAAGTGGATGGATCGGATGGGAGCAGTATCCGGTCCAGAAACGCCTCCACCGCCACCCAACTCCGGGCGGCGGAACGCCCGATATAGCCCATGCCCGGCACATCGCTCACCTGATCCGGATTGGTAAAGGCATGGCCTGTCTGCCCGAAGCAGACCGCATGCCAATCGGGCGAATGGGCCTCCAACTCTTCTGCCAGGGCGCCGAAAGCCGCGGGGTCGGCAAGCGGATCGTTCCAGCCGTGGCAGAGGAGGACGGGTGGCATTTCTTGGCCCGTCCAGGGCGGCGGGTCATAGACACCATGGAGCGAGACGGCGGCATCCAGATGTCCGGCCCGCGCCATGTCGAGCACCGCCTTGCCTCCGAAACAGAAGCCCAAGGCGCCGACCTTTTCACCCCAGTCCGAGACTTGGGCCAAGGCCGCCTCCGTGCGGCACAGCAGGGCGGCGCGATCGGCATTGAGTTTCGCCATGGCCGCTGCCGCCGCCTCTCGGCTATCGGCTGTCCAGCCATCGCCGTAGTAGTCGACGGCCAACACAGCGTATCCCAACGCGGCGAAACGATCCGCCCGCGCCATCTCGAAGGCCCGCAGCCCCGCAAATGCCGGCAAGACCAGCAGGGCTGCGCCGTTGGGATCGTCCGGCATCGCGCGGTAGCCCCGCATCGTGATGCCGTCACCGTCATATGCGTGGACGTGCCCCATCTACCCAGCTCCACCTCCTAGCCCGCTCTCAGGATGCGCCAACCGTACGCACCGCCACCCATCGCCGTGCGGGAACGGGGTACGCACCGACAAGTGCGTTCTTACCACCTCGAGAGAACGCACCTAGCCCTTTGTCATCGCCAATAGGGAGATCGCCATGTCCATTCTTGTCACAGGTGCCACCGGCTATATCGGCCGCCGCATCGCCAACCGCTTAGCTGCGATGGGCCAGAACGTGATCGGGACGGTTCGCGATGATCGCCGCGTGGCGGCGCTTCCACCCGGAGTCCGTCCAGTGTTCCTCGACCTCGCCGATCCGGAGCCTTGGGGGCCCGCCGCGGCCACGGCCGATGCCGTAATTCATACGGCATTCGCTGCCCATGATGCGGATTTCGCCCGCGCGGTCGCTGCCGACCACGCTGTCATCGCGGCCATGGCCGACGCGATGAAGGGCAGCGACAAGCCGCTGATCGTCTCCAACGGCAGCGTCTTTCTGGGGCCATCAAATGGCGCACCGCTTGACGAGAACACCCCGGTCGACCCCCTACATCCGGCCGCGGCGCGGGCCCATGCGACGGCACAGATCCACACGACCAGGGGATTGAGAGCCGTCGAACTTCGCCTTGCCTCTTTCGTTCACGGCCATGGAGGAAGCATTTTCCTACCAGCGATGGTTGCCGCAGCACGTCGCGACGGCCGCTCCATCTATGTCGGTGACGGCACGGCGGGCAGCTCCACCCTGCACGTGGACAGCGCCGTCGATGCCTACTTGGCAACTCTGACACGGTCGAACGCGCAGGGCATCTTCCACGTGGCCAGCCGCCACAGCCCGTCGATCCGTGAGATCGCGATAGCGGTCGGCCGCGCAACGGGGACAGACGCCGTCGCCGTTTCACGAGAAGAGGCGAGCGAGGCACTCGATCCATTTCTGGCCATGTTTCTCGATGTTGACAATCGGCTCGACAGCAGCCGCGCGCGGCAGGACCTCGGATGGGACGAGGCCGACCATCCGGACATCCTGAGCGATGTCGCGCATGGCAGTTACGCCTAACGCCTTTCCGGTACGTTTAACCACTTTCGGCCCCATTCACCGATCGTGTCGAGAACCGGTATCAAAGTCCGCCCGAGCGGGGCCAGCGTGTAGCGTACCGTCTTTGGAGGGGTTGAGATAAGCTCGGTTCGGGTAACGAGCCCGTCCGCCTCAAGCTCCCGCAATTGCTGACGCAGCATCTTGGGCGAGATGCCCGGTAACGCTCGCTCAAGTGCGTTGAACCCGATGGCACCCTCTTGGAGCTGACGAAGGATCAGGATTTTCCAGCGTCCGGCGATGCATTTGAGCGCCTGCAAAACCGCCTCGTTTGGACAATCCTCGTGGCTACGGCGCGGGCGCGTCATCCTACTCCTCCGGCCCTTCCAGCAGATCCAGCCCCTCGATGGCGGGCATGGCGCGGCCCGCGATGCCTTCCAGGTCGCCATACATGCCCACGGTCGCGTCCAGCACACCGGCAATCTGTGCCTCGCGCTTGGCCCAGAGACGGGTCATGGCCTTCCGCTCACGCTCCAGATCGGCGCGCATATCCTCGAACCGCTCGACGATGGCCTCCACGCGATGCTTGAAACGGGGGCCGGTGAGGTAGTCGTAGATCATCTCCATCTTGCCCGCCTGCCCCTCCTGCAAAGCACGAGCGCCGGCAACTTCGGCAAGGCCCTGCCGCAACACGCTGGCCAGGGGCACGGCATAGGCGGGTGCGGTGACCCAAACGCCGTCGACCAGCCCGAAGGTCTCCACCTCTTTGGGCAGAACCTGGCTTACGATGACCGCGACCTCGGCGCCCACGGCCCGCTGGTTGTCGCGCAGCTTGGGAAGCCATGCGGCCTGCCAGCTTTGGGTGTTCTTGGCCTCCCACAGGATCGCGCCGGTCCCGCCCACCCGCTGCAGGCAATCGGCGCCGCGCATCCCCTTGCCGACGGGCGCGATGGTATCGACCGGGAAAGCGCGGGCCAGACGATCCTCCAGCAGCACTTCGGCCGCCTCGCCCTGCAATTGCTGAGACGTCTTGTCGGAGCGGTTTTTCAGCGCCTCGATCTGGGCCTTCAGCCCGCGCATCTCCTCATCCTTCTGGGCAAGGGCCAGGGCGTTCTGCTCCTCGATCTGACGGGCCCGCTCGGTGACGCTGGCCTCGGCCTGGGCTTTCAGCGTGGCCTGGGCCTTGGCGAGTTCGGCGTTGAGCCGGGTCTCCAGCGTCACGTCCAGCTCCGCCTCGCGGTCCTTGAGCGCGCGTTCACGGCGCAATGCCTCGGCTTGGACCTTGCGCGCCTCGGCCAGCTTGGCGGCCTGCGCCTCGGCCTGTTCGGCCATCTCGTGCAACTTGGCCTCGATCTCCGCCTGGCGGGCAGCGGCCTGCGCATCCGCCGCCGCCCGGGCCGTGGCTGCCGCCGCCTCGGCGATGGCGGCGCGTTCGGCCTCTAGCGTCTCGGCCAGCTCCGCGCGGTTCCGGGCGGCCAGGCTCTCGCTCAGCGCGATCTCATGGTTGCAGTTCGGACAGCGAATGGTGGGGTCTGACATGGCAGGACGATGGCGCGGTCAGGCGTCGTGGACAAGCGGTCCCGCATCGCTCCCGCCCTGCCGGAGCCAGATCAGACGGCAGAACCGTCGAGGCTCAGATATCCTGACCCTTCTCCTGCAGCCGCTCCAAAAGCTTGCGCTGCTCACCGGCGCTATCGCCCCTGCCGAATTGCCCCGCGCCGGAACTGTAGAGCGTGCCGTAGCTGAGCGCGGCGTTCACCGTCTGGCCGATCCCGGAGATCAGCTGATCGCGCCGCAGGGGCCGGAGCGGATGGATGAAGACCGCCCAGACCCGCCCTTCGGCCACGGCGTAGCGGGCATCGAGGGCGCTGTCGAAATTGGCCTGCATCATGCGGACCAGATCAGCCTCGCTCAGCCCCTCGGCGGACCGGATCGGCACCATCGCCCGCATCCGGTCGGCCCGTGGGTCGGTGATGATCAGGACCGGCACGTCCTCCACCGCGAAACGGAAGGCCGCGCCCGCCCGCTCCGCCTCGGGGTCGAGCGCCGTGACGATGGCCTCCATGCGGTCCAGGTCCATGTCAGCAATGGTCGGGGCGCCCTCCTGACCCTCGGCCAGATCGCTCAGGCCGAAGACGAGCGCCAGAACCATCACACCCATCACGAGCGGTCGCAGGCGCGAGAGCCGGTCCGGCCGACGGCGATGGGACGGCAAGGGTGGGCGCGGGTCGAGATCGATGGGGTGGGTCATGGCGGCCTCCGGCTGTTAACCGGAGGTTAGGCAGCAGGGGCGCCGCGCGCCACGCACGATCCGGTGAGGATCGTGCGCCAGTGGCGGTCGGTGTCGCACGGAGACATGCCTTGACGGTTAGCCGCCGCGGCCCAACGCTCGCCCGACGATATCAATGGCGGCCGCGCTCGCCTCGGCGATGCTCATCTCGGACGTGTCCAGCACAACCGCGTCCGGCGCGGCGACCAAGGGCGCCTCGGCGCGTCCCATGTCGCGCGCATCCCGGGCCAGCACATCCTCCAGCACGCCCTGCCGCGTCACCTCGGCACCCTTTGCGGCCAGTTCCGCAAAGCGGCGTTCGGCGCGGATTTCCGGACTGGCCGTGATGTAGAGCTTCACCTCCGCCTCGGGCACGATCACCGTGCAGATGTCGCGCCCATCCAGCACCGCGCCGCCTTGGCTGCGGGCAAAGTCCTGCTGGAACGCGACGAGCGCGGACCGCACCTCGGGTATCACGGCGACGCGGCTGGCTGCCGCGGCGATCTCTTGCGTGCGCAAATCCGCCTCCAGATCTTCGGGGCGCAGCGCGCGGGCCGCCGCGACCGGGTCGGCCCCCGCCAGAACCGTGGCCCCGACCGCCCGGTAGAGCAGCCCGGTATCCAAATGCCGCAACCCGAAGCGCGCGGCCACGGCGCGGCTGATCGTGCCCTTGCCCGCCGCCGCGGGCCCGTCGATGGCGACCGTGAAGATCATGGCACCATGGTCGTCAGATCGGGATCGGCCCCAGGCGCCTGCGGCACACCGTTGGGAATGTCGGTCCAGCTTCCGCGATCGGCACAGAAGATATGACCCGCCAACGCAAGGCCCGTGGCATCGTCCAGCGCCCCGGCCATGATCGACAGATTTTCACCCGGCCCGTCCCAGAAGAGCGCGCTGCCGCAGGTCGGACAAAAGCCGCGGCGGGCGGTCTCGCTCGATTGGAACCAGCGCACCCCACCCGTCATGTCGACGCTGTCGCGCGGCGCCGACGTGGCGGCCACGTAGTTCCCGGTGATCTTCTGGCACTGCCCGCAATGGCAGGCCACGATGGGGCGCATTGGCCCCGCGACGGTGAAGCGGATCGCGCCGCAGAGACAGCTGCCGTGACGGGTCATGACCCCTCCCTAGCCGGGCCGGTGCGGCGCGTCCACTTGACCGGGATCGCGCCGTGGCGAAGCTGTCACCATGCGGCGCGTCATGATCCTGGGCCAGCCCGGTTCGGGCAAATCCACCCTGGCCCAGCTGCTGGGCGGGATCACGCATCTGCCCGTTGTACATCTGGACCAGTTGCAATGGGAGGCCGGCTGGACCGAAGTAAACCGGGCCGAACGGACGCGCCGGGTGCGCGAGGTCCACCGCCGCCCCGCCTGGATTTTCGAGGGCGGCCATTCCGAGACCTGGCCCGACCGGCTCGCCCATGCCGATACGGTGATCTGGCTGGACCTGCCCGTGGGCCTGCGCCTTTGGCGGGTGACCAAGCGCGGATTGCGGTGGCTGGGCCGCACCCGCCCCGACATGGCGCCGGGCTGCCCCGAACGCCTGGACCCGGATTTCTACCGCTTCATCTGGCACACGCGGCGCACAGGCCGGGCCAAGATGGCCGCCACCTTCGCCGCCGCGCCGGACTGGATGCACCGCCACCACCTGCAGAGCCCGCGCGCCGTCCGCGCCTATCTCACCGCCCTGCGCCGCGCCGCTTCGGTCGGCAATCTCGGGATTTCGCATCGGTGACAGGATCCGAGCCCGCTGGTGACAGGGGAGAACTGGAAAGGGATCCGGTGACCATGTCGCTATACGCAGAGAGGCGGCCCTGAGGGTGCCGGGCCGCCCAACTGCTAACACATCAATTCAGGTTGATTTGGCGCCACCATCCGCGGGACCGGCCGGCCCCCAAGGGGCTTGCTTTTGCTCCCGCCACCGGTCGGTCACCCCGGACGTGCCGGAGGATTGCGCCTTGCTCGCCTTCTTGAACCGAACCAATGCGAACATGTTGAAGAAGTGCATGACCCCCAGCACCACGATCGCCATGCCGACCTTGGTGCTCAGAAACTCGACTGAACTGACAAGATCATTCGGTTTCCGCCCGTATTGCAGCGCCAGGGTCACGAAACCCATATTGACCAGATAGAATCCCACCAGCAGTAGATGATTGACGGAATCGGCCAATTCTTCGCGGCCCTTAAAGGCATCCACCAGGAACAGCCGACCGTTCTTGCTGAGCGTCCGACCCACCCAGATCGTGATGGCCAAGCTGATCGCGAGATAAGCGGCATAGGTATAGAGCATCTTGATAAAACCTCCGTCGGTGGGTACTTGATTAGCTAAAGAGCTAAACACCTAATTTCGGAAGTTAGGAAATTAGTCAATAGGCTAATTACTATCGGACCAAAGTTTCTGGAGTGCCGCCCCATGGATAACGTGTTCCAAGCCCTGGCCTCTGCGCCGCGCCGGAAAATCCTGGCCTATCTGTCCGCGACGGACATGACGGCAGGCGATATCGCGGCGCGCTTCGAGATGTCGAAACCGTCGATCTCGAAACACCTAAGCGTCTTGGAGAATGCAGGGCTCATCAAGGGCCGGAAGAAGGGCCAGTTCGTGCACTATTCCTTGGTCACAGAGAACCTCACCAACACGCTGAACGGTTTCGTGCAGGAGGTATGCCCGGTCGGCCGTCCGCTTCGGAAGGAAAGCCGCGCCATCGCGCAGGACAAGTAAAGCAGGCGTCTTTGGCCGGTATCCTCGCGGCTGTCGCCGGACGCGATCGCTACACGTCCAGCGCTGCCCCCAGCCCCGTCATCAGCTCCCGGAAGATCGGGAAGGACGTGGCAATGGGACCGGCATCGTCCACGGTAACGGCCTGTTTTGCCGCCATGCCACAGATCAGGAAGGACATGGCAATGCGGTGATCCAGGTGCGTGGCCACGGTCCCGCCGCCCTGCACGCCGAGCGGGCCGCGCCCGTCCACCTCCCACCAATCCGGGCCGTCGCGCACTTCCACCCCGCAGGCGCGCAGGCCATCGGCCATGGCGGCGATGCGGTCGCTCTCCTTGACGCGCAGTTCGGCCACACCGCGCATCGACGTGGTCCCGGCGGCATTGGCGGCGACCACCGACAGGATCGGATATTCGTCGATCATGCTCGCAGCGCGGTAGGGCGGCACCTCCACCCCCTTCATATCGGGCGAGAAGCGCGCGCGCAGATCGGCCACCGGTTCGCCGCCTTCCTCGCGGCGATTCTCATAGGTCAGGTCGGCCCCCATCTCGCGCAGCGTCTCGAAAAGGCCCGCGCGGGTCGGGTTCAGGCCGATATTGGGCACCAAGACGTCGGAGCCCGGCACGATCAGCGCGGCGCAGACCGGAAAGGCAGCGGAGGATGGATCGCGCGGCACTGTGATCGCCTGCGGCGCCAGATCGGGCCGCCCCTGCAGCGTGATGACCCGGCCCGCATTGGTCTCTTCAACATCGAGATCGCCACCGAACCCTTTGATCATCAGCTCGGAATGGTCGCGCGTGGCTTCCCGCTCCACCACCACTGTCTCGCCCGGTGCGTTGAGCCCGGCCAACAGCACCGCGGATTTCACCTGCGCCGAGGGCACAGGCACGTCGTAGCGCACGGGGGTCGGCTCGTCGGCGCCCACGATCGTCATGGGCAACCGCCCACCGGAACGGCCATGGGCGGTGGCCCCAAACAAGGCCAGCGGATCGGTGACCCGCGCCATGGGGCGCGCGCGCAGGCTGGCATCGCCGGTATAGGTCACCGCGAAACCATGGGTCGCCGCGGCCCCCATCAACAATCGAACCCCGGTGCCGGAATTGCCGCAATCGATGACATCCTCGGGCTCCATCAGCCCGCCCACACCCACGCCATGGACATGCCAGGTCTCGCCCCGCTTTTCGACCTCGGCCCCGAAGGCCCGCATGGCCGCAGCGGTGTCGAGGACATCCTGGCCTTCCAGTAGCCCCGTGATCTGCGTCTCGCCCACGGCCATGGCCCCCAGGATCAGGCTGCGATGGCTGATCGACTTGTCACCCGGCACATGCGCCGTGCCCGAAAGCGGGGCCGCTGACCGCGCGGTCAAGGGAATGGGAGTGCCGTGACCGGCCATGGGCGCCTCGCTCGCGATGGATCGCCGCCCCTTAGCCCGTCCAGGACCGGGGGGCCAGAGGCGCGCGGCCCGATCTCCCGGCGCCAAAGCCCACTCCTTCCTCTGGCCTCAAATACTCAAAGGCGGATCGCCCGCCCCGGTCGCGACCTGGCCCCGTTCAAAGCACCGCCAAAAGCCGGGGGTCCGGGGGGCGTCCCCCGGCCCTAGCCCGCCAGCGGCACATGGGCTCCGGCTTTCCGCGGCAACAGACCGAGGAGACGGGGATCGGGCAGCACCTCGACCTCCTGCCGCGTCACGTCAAAACCACTCCGCCGGTAGAAATCGAGCGCCGCCGGATGGTCCAGCGTGCAGGTATGGACCCAGAGCCGCTTGACTCCGCGCGCGAACACCCGGTCCAGCGCCTGCTCCATCATCCAGCGCCCCGCCCCGCTGCCTTGCAGCGCAGCGGTCACCCCGAAAAAGGCCAACTCGCATTCCCCCGGCACGCGAAAATCCAATTCCAGCAGCCCCTCGGCCACGCCGTGCCGCTCCAACACCGCCACATCCACCGCGCCGTCGTGCAAAATCGCGGCCAAATCCGTCTCCGCCATGGCCAGACGCGATTGCCAGAGCCACTCTTCCCCCACCCGGCGAAACAGCTCCCGGTACCAATACACATCCGGCGCAGGCACATCACGCAGCGCCAATCCGGGGACCAACGGCACGGAACGCCGAGGCGGCCGCGCGGTCATCTCCAGATGGGTGACGATGGTGGCCAGATGCCCGCGCGGCACCGGATGAAATCCAGGGGAAAGCGGCGCATGGGACATCTTTTCATCTCCCGGAATGACGACCGCGCGACCGATATCGCGCACCCCGGGGCCGCGTCCAGCGCCGCCGGGACTTTGCTTTGCCGCCTATCCTGCTATCTCCGCCCCATGCGCCGCAGACGTTTCCTCACCCTTGCCGGTCTCGGCTCCCTCGCCGGAGCGGCGGCCTGCGCCGTCCAGCGGACGGGCCCGACCAACCCCTATTATTCCGGCCCCGTCACCGGCCATTTCGACGGCACCCGCTTCTTCAATCCCGACGGGATGGATCCGCGCGGCTTCGGCGATCTGCTGCGCTGGCAATTGGGCGGCGGCAAAGCGGACTGGCCTGGCGGTGTGGCCATCACCCAGACCACGCCCGACGAACGGGTGGCCGATCTGCGCGTCACCATGGTCGGCCATGCCAGCCTGCTGATCCAGGCGGGCGGCGTGAACCTGCTGACCGACCCGGTCTGGTCCAAGCGGGCCAGCCCCGTCGCCTTTGCCGGCCCGGCCCGCGTCACCGCCCCCGGCGTGGCCTTCGACCGACTTCCGCCCATCGACGCGGTCCTGATCAGCCACAACCATTACGACCATCTGGACATCGCCACCCTGCGCCGCCTGCACGCGGCCCATGGCATGCCGATCCTGACCCCGCTGGGCAATGACGCGCTGATCCGCGACGAGATCGACGGGATCGACGCGCGCGCCGCCGATTGGGGCGAGGTGCTGGAGATCGACGGCGCGCGCATCACGCTCACCCCCTGCCATCATTGGAGCGCGCGGGGCACGCGCGACCGTTCCATGGCGCTTTGGGCGGCCTTCGTGATCGAAACCGACGCGGGCCGCATCTTCCATATCGGCGATACTGGCTACGACCAGGGACGTCCCTACCGGAACCTGCCAGACGACCTCCGCCTGGCGATCCTGCCCATCGGGGCCTATGCGCCGCGCTGGTTCATGGCGCCCCAGCATCAGAATCCCGAAGAAGCCGTGGCCGGGTTCGCGACCTGCGGCGCCCGCCATGCGATCGGGCACCATTGGGGCACGTTCCAACTCACGAACGAGGCGCGGGAGGAACCGCCGGCCAAGCTGGCCGCCGCTTTGGCCGCCGAGAACATCGCGGCCGAGCGCTTCCGAGCCCTCGCCCCCGGAGAGGCCTGGGACATCCCGGCCTAACCTCCGCATCGACCCGGTCGGCCGCCTTACCGTCGGAAGCCGCGCTCAAGCGCCGCAAGATGTGACCGATCCGGCAAAAGCCGACGGCGATCACCCGGCGCCACGCTCCTCCTCATCTTGCCAAAAATACCTCGGGGGGTCGCCGCAGGCGACGGGGCAGCGCCCCATCGATCGGACCGCGCCAGCGGTCCGGTCCGAAAACGATCACGCCCGCCGAAATGTCAGGTAGTGGGGCACCCGCCCCTCACGCAGGGCCTTGGCCTCATAGCGGGTCCGCACCCAATCGTCCCAGGGCGCCCGCCAATCCGGCGGCCCTTCGGCCAGCCAGTCGAAGCCATGGCGCGGCACTTCCAGCAGGGTCTGGCGCACATAATCGGGAATGTCGGTCGCCACACGCAGCACCGCACCTTGCCGCATCACGCGGGCCAGGGGCGCCAGGTGCTCCGGTGTCACGAAGCGGCGGCGGTGGTGGCGGGCCTTGGGCCAGGGATCGGGATAGAGCAGGAAGGCACGGGCGATGCTGGCATCGGGCAGCACGTCAAACAGATCGCGCACGTCGCCGGGATGCAGCCGCACATTCTCCGCCCCCGCGCGGCGCAGCTTGCCCAGCAGCATGGCCACCCCGTTGATGTACGGCTCGGCTCCGATGATGCCGACTTGCGGGTTCCCAGCCGCCTGCGCGACCATATGCTCGCCCCCACCGAAGCCGATCTCCAGCCAGACGTCGCGCCCGCCGAACAGCGTGTCCAGATCCAGCGGCATCCGCTCCGGGTTCGCTTCCCAAGAAACCGGCCCGGGCGAAAGGGCGGCCAGGTCTTCCTCCAGGTAACGCTCCTGGCTCTCTTTCAGGTGTTTGCCTTTGCGGCGACCATAGAAGTTGCGGTGCGGTCGCTCCATCCTCAGCCCCGCTGCAGACGGTTCACATGGCCCATCTTCCGGCCCGGCCGGGTTTCGGCCTTACCGTAGAGATGCAACTGCGCGCCACCCTCGGCCAGGATCGCGGGAACCTTGTCCATATCGTCGCCAATCAGGTTCTCCATCACCACATCCGCGTGGCGCGTCCCGTCGCCCAGCGGCAGGCCCGCGATGGCGCGGATATGCTGCTCGAATTGGTCGGTGGCACAGCCCAGTTGCGTCCAATGCCCCGAATTGTGAACGCGCGGCGCGATTTCGTTCACCAGCAGGCCGTCCGGCGCGACGAACAACTCCACCCCCAACACGCCCACATAATCCAGCGCGTTCAGGATGCGGCCAGCAAGCAACGCAGCATCGGTGCGCTGGGCCGCACTCAGCGTGGCGGGCACCGTGGTCGTCCGCAGGATGCCGCCTTCGTGGACGTTCTCGCCTGGATCGTAGCAGACCACCTCGCCCGTCAGCCCCCGCGCGGCGATGACGCTCACCTCGCGGGTAAAGGGGACCAGCGCCTCCAGAATGGCCGGCGCGCCGTGCATCTGGGCGAAGGCGGCCTCGGCCTCTCCCGCCGCGTCCAACCGCACTTGGCCCTTGCCGTCATAGCCCAGCCGTCGCGTCTTCAGAATGCCGGTGCCACCGAAGGCCGACGAAGCATCCGCCAGCTCCGCCACGCTCCCGATATCTGCGTAGCGCGCGGTCGAAAGGCCCAGACCCGAGAGGAAATCCTTCTCCACCAGCCGGTCCCCCGCCACCTCCAAGGCGCGGCGGCCAGGCCGGACCGGCGCATGGGCCTCGACCGCATCCAGCGCGCCCTCCGGCACGTTCTCCCATTCATAGGTGACCACGGCGCAGGATCGCCCGAATGCGGCCAAGTCAGCGGTGTCGTCCCATTCCGATTTCTGATGGTAGTTCGCCACATGGGCCGCAGGGCAGTCGCCCGCGGGATCGTAGATCGCCACCTTGTAGCCCAGCCGTGCGGCGGCCACGGCCAGCATCCGGCCCAGTTGGCCACCGCCGAGGATCCCGATGGCGGTGCCGAGGGGAAGGGCTTCGGTCATGGCATTCCTCCGACGGGGTTCGGCGCCGCCTCTGCCATGGCTCTGGGCCGGGGGCCAGAGGGCCAGCCCCCTATTCGGGTGTCTCCGGGATGGAGGCCGACAGCTCGGCGCGCCATGCGTCCAAGCGCTCGGCCAGGGCCGGATCCGCATTGGCCAGGATCGCCGCCGCCATCAGCCCCGCATTGGCGGCCCCCGCCGCCCCGATGGCCATGGTCGCCACCGGATAGCCGCGGGGCATCTGCACGATGGAATAGAGGCTGTCGAGCCCGCCCAAAGCCTTGGTCTGTACCGGCACGCCGATCACCGGCACCCGCGTCTTCGACGCCAGCATCCCGGGCAGATGGGCCGCGCCGCCCGCGCCGGCCACGATGGCCTTCAACCCGCGTCCGGCCGCCGCACGCCCATACTCCCACAATCGATCCGGCGTGCGGTGGGCCGACACGATCCGTGTCTCGTAAGGCACGTCCAGCGCTTTCAGGATATCGGTCGCCTCTTTCAGGGTGGGCCAATCGGAGGTGGAGCCCATAACCACCCCCACCAATACGTTACTCATGGGGCCTCACGCGATGATGTCGGGGGTCAACTCGTCCTCGATCCGGCTGATCCGGTCCTTGAGGGCCAGCTTCTGCTTCTTCAGCCGCTTGATCGCCAGAAGATCGGGGCGCACGGCCTCCTCCATGGCCTGGATCGCCGCGTCCAGGTCGCGATGCTCCTGGCGCAGTACTTCCAGCTTCACCCGCAGAACCTCGTCGTGCGACATCTCTTCCGGCGGTTCGGTCAAGCCAACCCTCCCTGCGACTGGTGGCCTCCTACACCCTCGGCCCCATCCCTCCAAGCGTCTTGCGCAGGCGATCCGCCGTCCCCATCTGTTCTCATGTGTTCTGGTGCCGCAATCGGGCTGGAACACGATCGGATCGTTGACGAAAGGTCCCGCGACATGACGAAACTGGGTATCGGCGCCCATCCCTTCCTTTTGGGCTTCGACGAGTTGGAGCGGCTGGTCGAGCGGACGGCGCGCACCGGCAACGAGGGCTATCCGCCCTACAATATCGAACAGACCGGAGAGGCGGGCTTCCGCATCACGCTGGCCGTGGCGGGCTTTGCCGAAAACGACCTCTCGATCACGGTGGAAGATCGTCAGTTGGTCATTCGCGGGAAGTCGAAGGACGACGGCGACCGCACATTCCTGCATCGCGGGATCGCCGCGCGACAGTTCCAACGGGCTTTCGTGCTTGCTGAAGGGGTGGAGGTCGATGGCGCATCGCTGCAAAACGGCCTTCTCCACGTCGACTTGAAACGATCTCGTCCCGAGAATGTTGTCCAAACGATCCGCATCGAAACGGGGCGCGGATGATCCGGCCCCCGTGCGTAGGAGGTGAGCCATGTCTTACCAAGAGATGAACATCCAATCCGCAGGCGCCTCGCTGGTCTATGTCAGAAAGGTGGCCGTCCATGACCTGCCCAAGTCCGTGCAGGCGGAAGCCCGCGAAGGCGGCCTGGACGAGCTCTATGCGCTACATCGTGCCGATGGGGAACAGGTAGCCCTTGTGGGCGACCGACATTTAGCGTTTACGTTGGCGCGACAGAATGACCTGGACCCGGTGAGTGTTCACTGAGTCGGATTTCGTCAAGTGCTGGCCAAAGGGCGTCCTTCGGGACGCCCTTTCCCGTTTGTGGGCCTCGGTAAAGCGACCGGCGGCGCCTGGCGCCGGAACGATCTAGAAGGTGTCGCGCATCTTCTGTGCCATCGCCGTCATGTCGGCCCGGCAAGGTGCGGTTCGTCTGATGGATAGCGTTTGCAACGTGGTCGCCCGGCGACCGGAAAGAGCAGGTTACGGCGGGCGGGCGGTCTTCGATCAGCGACGTCCGATGGCGCGTGTGAGGGACGCCAAAACCTGGCCCGAACTGGCGGGCTTCACAACGACCGAGACGTCCGCGCCATAGCGGCCCCGCAATTCTTCCATATCCGCGCGCCCGGTGTGGAAGATGAACGGCGTGCCAGCGGCCTGAAGCCGATCAGCAATCGGAAACACCGTTTCGCCGCGCAGATCAACGTCCAGAATGGCGGCGTCGATATTGTCCGTGCAGCCCATGGCTGCATCGACCGTGCAACACGGGCCATGGATGTCGGCGCCTTCGTCCTCAAGGATCATGGACAGATCCAAGGCGATCAAAGCCTCATCCTCCACGATCAGGATGTTCAAATCGTCCAACACGGTGTGCCGTTCCAAATTGCGTCGGCCATCTGTCTGTCCCCAGACGATCGGCACTCTCACGGCATTAACGCATAAGATACCTTGACAGGTTCCTTGTTTGATCCATCGGAATAGGTCGAATGTGATCTAATTGACCCGCATCGCGCCCTTGCAGCAATGCGGGTCAGCGCTATCAGCCCGCGATCAGACCCATGCTTTCCAACTTCAACAGCACCTGTTGAGAGCAGTTGTCGACCTCGTAACCCTCTGTATCGACAACCAGTTCCGGATCAACGGGCGCTTCGTATGGATCCGAGATGCCGGTGAATTCGGGGATCTTCCCCTCCCGCGCCAGTTTATAGAGGCCCTTTCGATCCCGGCGCTCACATTCTTCCAAAGATGTTGCGACATGGACCTCGACGAAGGCGCCATAGGCTTCGATCATCTCACGCGCGGCCCGGCGGGTGGCCGTGTAGGGCGCGATGGGCGCGCAGATCGCGATGCCGCCATTCTTGGTGATCTCGGAGGCGACATAGCCGATCCGCTTGATGTTGATGTCGCGATGTTCTTTGGAGAAGGTTAGCTCGCTCGACAGGTGCTTGCGGACCACATCACCGTCCAAAAGCGTCACCGGGCGTCCGCCCATCTCCATCAGCTTGACCATGATGGCGTTGGCGATGGTCGACTTGCCTGACCCGCTCAGGCCGGTGAAGAACACCGTGAAGCCCTGCTTCGATCGCGGCGGCGAGGTGCGGCGCAACTCGGTCACCACCTCGGGGAAGGAGAACCATTCCGGGATCTCCAGCCCTTCGCGCAGGCGGCGGCGCAACTCCGTCCCCGAAATGTTCAGGATCGTCACGTCGTCCTTGTCCGCGATTTCGTCGGCGGGCTCGTATTGCGCACGCTCCTGCACATAGACCATGTGCTTGAAGTCGACCATTTCGCAGCCGATCTCCTCGGCGTGGGTCCGGAACAGGTCCTGCGCGTCATAGGCGCCGTAGAAATCCTCGCCCTGGCTGTTCTTGCCCGGCCCTGCATGGTCCCGGCCCACGATCATATGGGTGCAGCCGTGGTTCTTGCGGATCAGGCCGTGCCAGACCGCCTCGCGCGGGCCCGCCATGCGCATGGCCAGGTTCAGAAGGCTCATGCTCGTGGTCGAGGCCGGATACTTGTCCAGCACCGCCTCGTAGCAACGCACGCGGGTGAAGTGGTCCACGTCCCCCGGCTTGGTCAGGCCCACGACCGGATGGATCAGCAGGTTGGCCTGGGCCTCGCGCGCGGCGCGGAAGGTCAGCTCCTGATGCGCGCGGTGCAGCGGGTTGCGGGTCTGGAAGGCCACGATGCGGCGCCAGCCCATCTTGCGGAAATAGGCGCGCAACTCGTTGGGCGTGTCGCGGCGGGCGCGGAAATCGTAATGGGTGGGCGGCTGGATGCCGGTGATCGCACCGCCCAGATAGACGGGTCCGGCCGTGTTGTGCAGGTAATTCACCGCTGGATGGGCCAGATCGTCGGCGCCGAAAACCTTCTCGGCCTCGCGCGCCTTGTCGGGGCTCCACTTGTCGGTGATCGACAGGATGGCGAGGATCACGCCCTCGGCATCGCGCAGCGCGATGTCCTGACCTTCCTCGATGCCCTCGGCAAACTTTTCGGAGACGTCTAGCGTGATCGGCATCGGCCAGAGCGTGCCGTCGGCCAGGCGCATGTTCTCGACCACGCCGTCATAGTCGGCTTTGCCCAGAAACCCCTTCAGCGGCGCGAAGCCGCCATTCATCAACAGTTCCAGATCGCAGACCTGCCGCGGCGACAGATCCCAGCTCACCAGATCGGCGGCCTCCATCTTCAGCTTCTGCGCGCTCTCATAGGAGACATAGAGTTCGGGGATCGGCGCCAGGTTCGGGGCGTTGAAGGACATGGCCTGAAATCTCTCGGTTGGCGGTGAAAAATGTTCCGCCGCGCCCTACGGCCCGCAGGTCACAAGATCAAGCCGCGCCGCGCGAACGGCTGTCATGCGGTGCGGTCAAGCCGAAGATCAGGGCGCAACGGGCCGCCCCGATCCATCGAATTGATCACAAATGCCACCGAACCGCCGTGATCGCGGCGCCCGGCCGCCCCCATCGGCCCGCAACCCGCACCGATCCTCGGATACAGCATGGTCTCCAGAATGCGCGCCCTCGTCCTTTTTGTTCTGACCGCAAGCCTCGCCGCATGTGGCGCGCCCGAACCGGACCGTCGCGCCCAAGCCATCGCCGCAACCTTCCCCGATCTGGCCGACCGCCAGGGCATTTACCTGGCCGAACGCACCGGTCGCCGGACGATTCGCGTCGCCTGGGATACCGCCCGCCTCACCCGGCCCGAGGTCGAATGGCGCGTCAGCGGCCAATGCCAGCGCCTCGACCCCGCCCTTGATGGCCGCACCGAAACCCGCCGCGCCAAAACCACTACGACCCGCCTTCCCGACGGCCGCATCGCTCGCCTGCGCGACGAAACCTTCACCTGCCTGCGCCGCTGACGCCCTATTCCGCCGCCGGCGCCCCATAGCCCAGCGGCTCGGCCACGTCCCGCGCTGGCCCCACCTCGCTGTCGAGCCCCTGCTCCGCCAGGAACCGCTCCGCCTCCAACGCCGCCATGCAGCCCATGCCCGCACTCGTCACCGCCTGCCGGTAGACGTGGTCCGTCAGATCCCCCGCCGCGAACACCCCCGGCACGCTCGTCGCCGTCGAACCCGGCTTGGTCACCACATAGCCGCCATTGTGCAGCTCCAGCCAATCCGTGACCAACTCCGAGGCCGGCGCATGGCCGATCGCCACGAAGAACCCGTCCACCGCGATCTCCCGCGCGGCCCCCGTCTCGGCATGGACCAACCGCAGCCCCTCCACGCCTCGCGGCTGATCGGACCCAAGAACCTCCGCCACGGCATGGTCCCAGATCACCTCCACCTTCGGGTTCTTGAACAGCCGGTCCTGCAGGATCTTCTCCGCCCGCAGACTGTCCCGCCGGTGGATCAACGTCACCTTCTCCGCGAAATTCGTCAGGAACAAAGCCTCCTCCACCGCCGTGTTCCCGCCGCCCACCACGGCCACATGCTTGCCGCGATAGAAGAACCCGTCGCAGGTCGCGCAGGCACTCACCCCGAACCCCTTGAAATGCTCCTCGGACGGCAACCCCAACCACTTGGCCTGCGCCCCCGTGGCCAGGATCAGCGCGTCGCAGGTATAGACCGTCCCGCCATCGGATACCGCCTTGAACGGCCGCGCCGACAGATCGAGCGAGGCGATATGGTCTCCCACGATCTCCGTCCCCATGGCGCGGGCATGGGCCTCCATCCGCTCCATCAGCGCAGGCCCCTGCACCTCCGTGTCGCCCGGCCAATTCTCCACCTCGGTGGTGATCGTCAGCTGGCCGCCCGGCTGGATCCCCTGGATCAGAAGCGGGTTCAGCATGGCCCGGCTGGCATAGACCGCCGCCGTATAGCCCGCCGGGCCGGAGCCGATGATCAGAACCTTCGCGTGACGGGTCTCGGACATGGATACGCCTCCTGATGGGGCGACAGATATGGGGGGGAATCGCAAGGGATGGAAGGCCCTGCCGACACCCCACGCGCCTCTGACCAGGTGGAGCCGTGCTGGCGTTGGACCGGGGGTCGACGCGCCGATGGATCCGCGGCGCGCTTTATCCCGCCATGTCCGGAAGACCGCGCCGCGCCGCGCGGGCGGCCATCAAAGCGTCGGCCCGCCGGGCCGGTCCGACGCTGGCACGGCGGGGCGATGCCTCTTGTCCCGTGCCCGCCAAGGCACAAGCCGCGCGGCGGCTGCCAAGCGCGCCCCCCGCCAGAGCGCAGCGTCGGGCCGGGGTCCGGCGATCCAACGGACTGGCCACACACCTTCACCACGCCCCTGCCCCACCAGAGCGCATCGTCGGGCCGGGGACCGGCGATCCCCCCACCCGCGCTCCGCACTTTATCCCCGCACCCCCGCACGACGCCCGAGCGGCCCACCAAGCCCCACCAAATCGCCGGGCCGCCGATCCGGCCCGACGATGCGCGGGCCGCTCCGCGGCCATTCCGCGCCAACGCATAACGGCAACCCCCTCATCTTCCCGGAACAAACTTACCCCAAAGCGAAACAATCTTGCGCTCCACCCGCCGCCATGGGACATGAACAGCAAAACAGGACCCCACATGCCCACCGCCAAGCTCGACCCCATCGACCGCCAGATCCTCGCCGAACTCCAGGCCGATGGCCGCATGACCAATGTGGAGCTCGCCCGCCGCGTCGGCATCTCCGCGCCCCCCTGCTTGCGCCGCGTCCGCGCGTTGGAGGAGGCGGGCTATATCCAGGGCTACCATGCCGAGGTCGACGCGCGGATGCTCTCCTTCGAGGTGCAGGTCTTCGCCATGGTCTCCCTCACCCGCCAGGCCGAGGCCGACCTCACCGCGTTCGAGACCCTCTGCCGCGCCTGGCCCCTGGTCCGCGAATGCCACATGCTGAACGGAGAGATCGACTTCATCCTCAAATGCACCGCCCCCGACCTCTCCACCTTCCAATCGTTCCTGACCGGAGAACTGACCGCCGCCGACAACGTCGCCTCGGTCAAAACGTCCCTAGTGATCCGAGGGGCGAAGGACGTGCCGGGAGTGCCGTTCGAGGTGCTGGAGGAGCGGTTGGCGCGGGAGGCTTGAGGTAGCTCCGAAAAGAAAAAGGCCAACGCTATCAAAGGTAAGCAACAATAAACCATAGGCTTGGAGTGAGAAGCTATAGAGACTTCTGTACAATCTCCTTCCCGCATCGCCCTCACTCCAAACAAGTCATCACCAGAACTCTCTTGATTTTCTATTGTTTCTAATAGAGAAACAAAGAAGACCTATTTTTGCTGCAGGTGGTGACAGTGTTAAGACTGTTCTTTATAGCATTACTGGTGCTGCCCGCATGCTCTAAACAGAGTGATATTTCAATAAAACAAGCTTACGGCGAAGCCGTAAATGAACTCGGGATATTCCCAGTCTTTCCGCCACGTGAAGAGTTTCAGGTCGGAGATATCTACTACTGGTCGCAGTCGACATCTGATCCATCGGATACAGTATCCGTCTACTTAACAAGTTTGCCTTGGGTAAGAACCGAAGCAAATCGTTTCTTGAGAGATCGCGTAGTTTTCTCAGGCACAGAGCCGGAAGGCAGCTCGCCCCGACAACGAGATTTCATCAACAATGGACGATATGTTGAAACCCGCGGTGAAATAACCCAGTCCGACGAATTATCGTCCCTTTCGTTAACGGCATTACCTAGGGTAAGCGTAGATACTGGGTTTAGTTCTGGGATAGGAATAGTAAATATTCTTAATTCTATTGGGTTGACTGACGGGGGGCGTACTAGGCTCACCCTTGAGTTTGACGATGTCCGAACATACTGGGTTCCAAATGTCGAGTTAATGCCCCGGATTCAGACTGCAGCGGCAGTGGCAATCGCACCACTGATACCAGCCGCAGAGATTGAGCTAAATCGATTAGTGAGCGTTCGAACGAACAGTTCTAATGAGGCAACAGCTCCAAATCAGCGAAGGAAAGGGTTTTCTGTTATAACAAGGGTCTATCTCACAAGAAAGATCGATTATACATATGTGAACGGCAGGATTTCTTCTGCAGGGTTGCGGCGTGCAGATTCTATTCTTCGAGCCGAACAACAACCAGGCAGGACGCCCGGAGTGCAAGGTGCGCTGGTTGGCTCGGGACTGACTTCGGACGGAGATGCAAATGAGGGACCTGCTGTCGACGATGAGAGACTTGAACAGCAGGTAAGGGCTCTGACAACCAGGGTGGACAACTTAGCCTCAAGTACAACGCGAGGTCAGTCTCTTGAGTTCTACTCATGGAATGCGCGAGGTATAACTTTTCGCCAGACTTATCAGCGACCAGTTGCAGTCGCGTGGGATGGAGTTGAATTTTCAGTTCAAAGAAACTCAGAGCCGCCCGTCATTGTGAAATAGAGGCTATGTCAATGCGATCGTCAACTCTTATCGGCATCATGCTTTTTATATCGTCGCAGAGCGTATACGGTGACGATCATTCTTCAACTATAGATAATAATGAAGTAGATGTTCTTGTCGGTGATGATGCTTTCTTCTCCGTAACTGCCAGGGTTGCCCTGAACCCAATAATGCCCGATACTTTCGACGGAAAAGAAAGCAAGCAGACCTTCTTAGAGTTTCTGCTTTCACGGGATGGTGAAATCGCAGACTTAAAGGCGTTTCAGAATAGTGATGGAGTTAGAAGATCTTTGTGCGATCCGATACCAATAGAAATTGGAGACCCTCCAGAGACAATTTATCTGATACCGATTGGGTGTCCTGGAACCGGTGGCGGAGGAGGCAATCTCAAAACTCTTGAAGACATGCTCGTCGTCGAATTTGACACTGACAGTATTGATCAGAGTGTTCGAGATGGAACGCTAAGAGTCCAAGTTCAGGAGATCACGAACGGCTCTACGAGGGCATTGTCGTCATTCTCTCTAGGTCTGCCGGGCCGCTAGTCTTTCTACCGGTGGTAACCACCCTAACCCCGCACACCCTAACACCCCGTTACGTCCGACAGAACGTATGTACAGGGGGTGTACGGCAGGTGTACGGGGGGTGACACCCGAAATATCGTTGCAGGCGAACGGGTTCTGGCGCCCCGCACCCCCGGATCGAGATTTTTTCACCCCGCAAGCGAACGCGCGTAACGCCCGCTGGATCGCCCGTCCGGGACCGCTAAATTCATGGGTATCCCTGGCTCTCGAAAGGCTCCGTCCATGCGTCCCCTCCTCGCCCTCCTCGCCGCTCTGCACCTCGCCGCCCCCGCCCAGGCGGAGCCCGCGCGCTATGAGCTCGACCCCACCCATACCACGATCTCCTTCCTGGTGGGTCACGTGGGCTACGCCGCAACCCTCGGACTTTTCTCGGATATTTCCGGTGGCTTCGTCTACGACACGGAGACCCAGGCCCTCAGCGATGTGGAGGTCACCGTCGGCACCGGCAGCATCGAGACGCTGAACGACGCCCGCGACCAGCACGTCCGCTCCGCCGATTTCCTGAACGTGGACACCCATCCCCAGATGGTCTTCACCGCCGACGGCGGCACCCCCACCGGCGAGAATACGGGCCAGGTGGCGGGCGAGCTGACCCTGCTCGGCCAGGCCCGCCCCCTCACCCTGGACGTCACGCTCAACAAGGCCGCCGACTACCCGTTCGGCCACGGCCGCTTCACCCTCGGCCTCACCGTCCGCGGCTCCCTCCTCCGCAGCGAATGGGGCATGGATTACGGCGTCGCCAACGGCCTTGTGGGCGACGAAGTCACCCTGATCATCGAGGCCGAGGCCATGCGCATGGACGAATGAGCGCCTAGCCCTTCACGGCCCCCGCGATCAGGGCCGAGACGATCATCCGCTGCAGCAGCACGAAGACCAGGACGGCGGGCATCACCGCCACCAGGCAGGCCGCCGCCAGCAGTTGCGTCGTCGACGCGCTGACCGCCCCCGCGAAGTTGAAGATCGCCACGGAGATGGGCCAATCGGCATCCCGCTCCAACAGGATGAACGGCACCAGGAATTGCGACCAGTTCATCACCATGGCCAGGATGAAGGCCGAGGCCAGGCCCGGCCGCGCCAGGGGCAAGGTGATCCGCGTCAACACCTGAAAGCGGTTGGCCCCGTCGACGATGGCCGCCTCCTCGATCTCCAGCGGCACGGCATCGAAGGCCACCTTCAGAAGCCAGACCGCCAGCGGCATCCCCAGCGCCCCGTAGATCGCCACGACGGAGGCATCGAGGTTGAGCAGGTCCAACGCCCCCATCCAGCGATAAAGCGGCACCAGGATCACCAGGGGCGAGATCATCTGCACCGCCAGGATGCCGATCAGCACAGCCTGTTTCCGGCGGAAGTCCAGGCGGGAGCAGGCATAGGCCGCCGGGATCGCCAGCGCCACGGCCAGGGCACCGCCCAGCGCCGAGAGCTTCAGCCCGTTCCAGAGATAGATCAGGAAGGCCGGGTCCGAGAGGATCCGAGCGAAGTTGCCCAGCGTGGGCGCCTCCGGGATGAGGCGGGCCGCGCCCAGGTAGATCTCCGCCGGTGTCCGCAGGGCCAGGCTGGTGAGCCAGATGAAGGGCGTGGCGAAGAACACGGCCAAGAGGCCGAGCGCAACATAACTCGCCAGATCGCCGATCCGGGCCGCCCTGCCGCCTCCGGTCACGCAGCACCCCGTCCGCGCCAGCCATGAACCAGCGCCGCCAGCGCCATGCTGATGGCGAAAAGAAGCAGGGCCAGGACGCTGCCGCCCGCAAGATCCAGGTTCTGGAACACCGTGTTGAAAGTGAACAGCGCTAGGACCTCCGTCGCCCGGCCCGGCCCGCCCCCTGTCAGCGCCAGGATCGAATCGAAGGTGTTCAGGGTCTGCACCGTCACCAGCACGGTGTTCACGGCGATGGCCGTGCGCAAAAGCGGCAGGGTGATCGACCGGAAAATGCGCCACGGGCCCGCGCCATCCAAAGCCGCCACGTCATATAGGACCGGGTCGATACCGCGCCTTGCCGCATAGAAGACGATCATCGAGAAGGCCGTGCCCTGCCAGAGATTGGCAATCACCGCCGAGACCAGGGCCATCTGCGGATCGGAAAGCCACGCAACCGGCCCAAGGCCGCCATAGGCCAGAAGGGAGTTCAGCGTGCCATAGGGCGCCTCGTCGAAAAGCATCTGCCAGATCAGGCCATTGGCGATGCCGGGCACGACCCAGGCCGCCAGGACGAGAGTGCGAAAGGCCGTCATCCCGCGCAAGCCCCGCGCTTCCCCCCGCACGATGGTCAAAGCGATGGCCAACCCGACCACCTGCAGGGCCACGACGTTGATGGCCGTGAACAGGAGCGTCGTGCCGATCACCTGCGGCAGGGCCGGATCGCGCAGCAGAACACCCATGGCTTTGAAGGAGTAATCCTCCGGCGGGCGCACAAGCGTCGCGTCGCTGAAAGCCAGGCGCACCATGTCCAGGACCGGCACGCCGTAGAAGAGCGCCAGCATGGCGACCGCCGGGATCAGCCAGGGAAGCGGCCGTCCGTCACTGGGCGCCGGTCCCCGGCTGGAGGCTGCTGTCACTGTCGTGCATATGCCGCTTGGGCGGCGGCGAAGGCGGCATCCAGGGCGACCTCCGGCGTGGCGGCGCCCGAGAGCACGTCACCCAACAGGATTTGGATCTGGTTGGAGATCTCCGGGTAGATCGCAGCACCAGGCCGGGCGACCCCGTTCTGCAAGGCTTGGGCGAACAGATCGAATTCCGGCCCGTCATAGGCATCGTATTCGTCGTAAAGCGCGGCCGAGGTCGGCAGCAGACCCTGAAAGGCGTTGCCCGGCCCGGAATAGATGTCCTTCGCGATTTCTCCGCACAAAGCCGCCTTTTCCGGATCCTCGGTCAGGGCCGCGATGGCCCAGCCGCCGGTGCCCGTGGCGCGTTGATCGGCCGTGGGTCCGGGCAGTTCCGACACGGCCCAATTCGCGAAGCTCTCGGGGGGCAGCGTGTTGCGAAGCTGCCCATATTGCCAGTTGCCGCCGACGAACATGGCCGCCGTACCAGCGGCGGCGGCGGCGTTGAAGGCGTCGTAATTGGTGATCGACGTCACACGCTGCGACGCGGCCCCACTCTCGACCAGACCGCGCGCATAGTCGACCGCGCGCAAGAACTTCTCCCGATTGTCGCCCTCCGCGAAGATCGGTGCGCCGTCGTCATCGACCAGCCGTCCGCCCTGCGCCCAGAAATTCGCAAGCCAATCGAAGGCTGTCCCCTCCCACCGACCGGCATTGAAGAGGATGCCCTCTTTCCCCGCCTCGCTGGCCGCCAAGGCGGCGCTGGCCAGCGCGTCCCAGGTCTCCGGCGCTTCGGGCACGACGGATGTATCGCGGTAAAGGACGCGCAGATCGGTGAACCACCACCAGGCCAGAACGTCGCCCGCCTCGTTGGTCACGGCCTCGCGCACATAGGGGAAAAGGTCCGCCACCTCCGCCTCCGAGAAGACGGCGTTCATCGGCTGCAGCACGCCGGTCTCCTTGAAAAGGGCCAGCTGGCTCGAATCCACCATGGCGCAATCCGGCCCGCGTCCGGCCTGGCTTTGCTGCAAAAGGCGCGCCTGCTCCTGACCGATATTCCCGGTCTGAAGCTGGGTCTCGATCTTCCAGTCGGGCCGCGCCCGAATGAAATCCGAGAAGAGCTCTTCGAAGGCCGCGGCCGTCGCAGGATCGGCGGAATAGAGGTCATATGGCGTCAACCGGAATGTCAGCGTGTTCGGCGCATCGGGCAGCCCGACGCGGTTGCGCGTCACAAGCTCCTGCGCCCCGGCACCCATGGGCAGCGCGGCAAGGGCCGCCGCGGCAACGGCAATCATCTTCATCTCGGTCTCCTAGTAAGCAGCAAGCGGTGTCTCGTAGATCGTGGTCAAAAGGGCGCGGAAATCCTGCATCGGAAGGGTCGGGCGGTCGAGATCCGGGCGCAGCCCCGATCCGAACAGATCGGGCGGCAGACGCTCCAACAGACGCGGATCGTCCGAGATGACATGGACCGGCACATCCGGGGGCGCGCCCTGGCCCGTCAAAAGCGGCGCAGGTTGATGGTCACCCAATATGATGAACAGAGCGCCGCGCCCGTGCATCGCGACATACTGCCCCATCACCTCCAGCGCGTAATCAAGGGACAGCGCATATTGCCGCCGGATCCGCTCCGGATTGGACCACACAGCGCGGGGGCTGTCCCCCTGCCGCCGCGTCCCGTCGAAGACCGACCCGTCACCAATGACCTCCCAGGGCAGGATGTCGGGCAACGGCGTCCAAGGCGCGTGGGACGTGATCAGGGCCATCTCGACCATAACGGGCACGTCTCCGCGCAGACGGCGATCCATGGCCGCCCATGTGTATTGGTCGGGCATGGTGACCCATTCGAAAGGCTGCCCCCGATAGTCCAGCGCAGCGGCATCCAGCGTGACGTCATAGCCGTACCAAGCCGCTTCCGGCCAATCGAGCGTGATGGCCGGCATGGCCGCGCCCGTGCGCCATCCCGCTTGCCCGAAAAGGACGTTCAGGGACGGGTACTCCGACGCCATCAGCCGATCATAGCGGATCTGCCGATCGACCCAGAGGCCCGAAAGCAGCGTTGCATGGCTAAGCCAGCTCTGCCCGCCACGCACCGGCGCCGCCAGCCAGCCGCTGCGTGCCGACCACCCCGCCGCGTCCAGCCGCGCCTCCACCGCCGCGATCCGCGGCCCGGCCACGGCGGCATAATCTGGCCCCTCCAGGAACGCCCGGCCATAGGATTCGACGAAGGCCAGGACCACGTCCCTGCCCTCAAGCGCCGCGAAACCCGGCCGCTCCACGGGCGCGGCCTCCAGCGCGGCGGTGAAGACGGCCAGATCGGCCACCCCATCCGTCATCCGCGTCACCTGCTTGGCCACGACCGGCGTGACCGCCAGCGCCGCCCATCCCGGCACCGCCAGTGTAGCCGCCGCCAAAGCCAGGGGCGCCGCGACCAGCCCGCCGCGAACCCGCCATGGGACCGTCGCGATGCGCCCCAGACAGACCCACAGAGCCCAGCCGAGCCCCGCCAAGGCCAACGGGGTCACGGCGGCCACCGCCAGCGCCTCACCCAGCCCCACACTGCCCGTCAGCAGCGCCCAGCCGGACACCAGCAAATTCAGGTCGAGCAGCGGATTGAACGGACGGCTGAAGGCCAGAAACGACCCCAGATCGGCCGCACGCAAGGCGACCAAAACCAAGGCCAGCGCCACGACCAGGCCCCGCAGCCAGGCCCCGCGCAGCACCGCGAGGGCCAGAAGAAGGACTGGCAATTCCCAGGTCGGGCGGATCAACCGGTGCACCGTCAGCCCCGCCGGATGGGACGGCATCACCAAGACCAGATGCAGGATCAGAATGCCGGCCGCGATGGCTAGCCACCGAAGCGCCCCCTCCCGCGTCATCCCGCCCCATCCTCGGCGCGCGCGTCCACGGACCCGACCGCAGACCCATCGAAAAGCGCGAACAGGATCGCCGGCAGCGTCGAGAGCAGGATCGCCACACCGAACGCGATCCCGGCCGCCACCCCGGCCGCGGCCGCAGCACCCATCAGCGGGAACAGGGCTGCCGCCGCGCCCTCCCGCCAGCCCCAGCCACCGACGCTCAGCGGGATCAGCATCGCCGTCAGGATCAGCGGCACCAGCACCAGCGCCGGGCCCACCGCCATCGACGTCCCCGTCGCGCGGGCGCAGGCCACGAAGGCCGCCACGTTCAACAGCGCCGCCCCCACGGATAGGCCCACCTGCAGGGCCGCAACCCGCCACGACGGCAGACAGCGTCGCAAAAGCGCCCCAAGCCGCGTGCGCAGCACCGCCACTCCCAAAACCCCGGCAACCACTGCGGATCCCGCGATCACCGCCGGAGCCAGCCCGGATGGCAGAGACAACGCCCCCGGCATGAGGGCGACCACGAAAAGCCCCGCCAAGGCCACGACGCCAAGGCCCACCTGCCCCGCCGCCCGCTCCAGCACCACGGCCTGTGCCGCGCCCCTAAGCCCGCCAGACCCGTCTCGCGACCGCGCCGCGCGGGCCGCATCCCCGATCACGCCCCCCGGCAATGTCGCGTTCAGCATCTGGCCGGTCAGATATTCCCCCAGCGCACGGCGCACGCTCAACTCCACCCCCAGATACCGCGCGAAAAGTCGCCAGCGCAGCGCCATCAGCACCGTCTGGCTCCACAAGGCGCCCAACCCAAGCGCCATCCAAAGCGGGTCGGCAGACGCCAATCGACCCGCGATCTCGCGGGCATCCAACGCCCAAAGACACAGCCCGATCAACAGGATCGGCAGACCCCACCGGACAACACCCTTCATCGCCGGGCCGCCAGCCAACGGATATCCCGCGCGAAGGACCAGATCAAAAGACCCGCCGCCGACAGGGCCAGCGGTCGCGCCAGAGCCTCGGGAAGCAAGGGCGCCGTCAGCACGGCAAGGGTCGCGATCTGCACCACGCAGATCGCCTTTCGGGTCCAGCGCTCCGGTAAGGGCGCCGACAGCCACGGGGCCCAGCGGCTCGCCAAGACGAAAACGTATCGCGAGAAACCCAAAACCAAAAGCTCCGACCCGCCCCGTCCCAGCGCCAGCAACACCAGGGCCAGGGTCGCGGCCAAGGCGGCATCGACCTCCATATCGTAGCGCGCCCCGAAATCGGAGGTCAGGCGCGCGCGCCGCGCCAGATAGCCATCCACGCCATCCAGCAACAGGGCCGTAACGGCCATCCCAAAGATCGCCCAGCCCGGCACCGGCCCGGCGATCGCCACTTCCATCCCCAAGGCCAATATGGCGGCGACAAGCGCCAGGCGGATCGTCGTGACAAGGTTACAGGCGCCCATTCTGGCATGGGGATAGGCCGCGGCCATCCCGACCATGGCGAGCGCAAGCCCGGCAAGATAGACCGCCAGCGCCGGGATCATGCCCGACGGCGCCAGGGCCAGCGCCGTCCAAAGGGGCACGGGCAGAAGGGCAAGCCCGGTCAGGCCAAGCCGCCCTTCCGGCGATGCGCCCGCGGGGAAGGGTTGCAGCGGCAGAAAGCTCATCTTTCCGCTCCCACGCCGCGACGCACGCGACCGAAAAGGGGCAGGTGATCGGACAATTGGCGCAGATCCGGCGTCACGATGGGGCGCACCGCCTCCACCCAGCCGCCCAGATCGGTCAGGATCCGGTCCAGCGGCAAAAGTGGCGCATGGGCCGGAAAGGTCCGCCGGGCCGGACCGCGCAGTGTCAGACCGGTGACCCGGCGCGACAGGGCAAGCCCACCCCAAGGGCGCCATTCGTTCAGATCGCCCAAAAGGATCGTCTGCATCCGGGGCGCACGGGCGATCACCTGCCCCAAGGTCCGAAGCTGGGCCACGCGCAGCGCCTGTAGCAGCGACAGATGGCAAGAGACGATCCGAAGTGGGATACCATCCAATTGGGTCTCGGCCAGCACCGCCGCCCGCGGTACCGCGCCCGGCAAGTCCACGATGCGCCGCGCCCGTATCTCGATCTCCGGATCCAGAAGCAGGACATTGCCCAGAAACCCGCCGCCTTCGGGACTCCACCGCATGTCATCGCCATCATGGACGCTGCGCAAACCGGTCGCCTCGGCCAGCTCCGCGGGCTCCAACAGCGCCGGATGCGGAGGGTCGTCCCCATCCGCCTCCTGAAGGGCCAGGATCCGTGGCTTGTCGGATGCCAGGCACGTGACAAGGGCATCAAGGATGCGCTGCGGAACCAGACGCCCGGCGCGGTCCACCGCGCGGTGGACGTTCCAAGTCAGGCAGGGGATGTCGGCGCGACTGTCCATCGGGAACCGGCGTTGCGGATCAGCATATCCTCCTCGACCTAGTAAGCTGACGCGATCCGGCAATGAGAACCTCAGCTGGCCCGGTCCACGGGTTTTTCGCGTCACCTCCGAATGTCATGCACCGACGACGCGCAGCGGCGGGATATCCGCGCCTTGACGACCGGCCGATCCCTGCGCGCTTATGGCGCGCAACGCCTGCGCCGTACCGCGCCATCTTCCTGGGACAGCCAATGACCTCCCCCCTCGTCGCTCCGGGTCCGGAATACATGCCAGGTTATCTGGACGCCCTGGAACGGGGATGGTCTCCGGACAACCTACGCGCCGATGCCGCGAAGGCGCATCTCGCGGATGCCCGTGCCGATCCGGAGGCGGTCTTTCAGCAGGCCGATGATCCTGACGCCGCCGGGCCGCCCATCATCCTGCCCGATGGCAGCAGCGTCCCCCGGCTGCCGAGCCTGACCCGCTGGGTCTGGCGGGATGGGTTCTGCGGGGTGATCAGCCTGCGCTGGCAGCCGGGTACGACCGCCTTGCCCCCGACCTGTGCCGGACATGTGGGCTATGCGATCGTGCCATGGCGACGCCGACAGGGCCTGGCCAGCGCCGCGCTGAGTGCCCTCTTGCCGTTGGCCCGGCGGGTGGGGCTCGATCATGTCGACCTGACCACGGCGCCGACCAATCGGGCATCGATCCGCGTCATCGAGAAGGCGGGCGGACATTTCGTCGCCGACCACACGCGGCCGGACAGGCTGGGCGGGGGCCGCGCCGAAGCCTGGCGTATTCCGCTCAGCGCGACCTAAGCGGCCAGGCCGCGCGCGCGAAGCCACGCGAAGCCTTGCGGGATCGTCGCCTTGTCACGCAATTCCAGCACCAGATGCGGTGCCGGAGCGTCGGCCAAGGCGCGGAAGACGGCGGCCCATTCGATCTCGCCCTCGCCCGGCGGCCAATGTCGATCCGCGTGGCCGTCCACATCCTGCAGATGGACATGGGCCAACCCGTCCCCCGCATCGCGCACGAAGTAATCCACTGGCGGCGCCTCGGCGGCCCGGCGGGCCAGCTGTGCATGACCCGTATCGATGGACAGGGCCAATGGCCCGCCGATGGCCGCGACCATCTCGCGTCGGGTGGCCGGATCCGGATCCTGAATGTTTTCGACCACCAGGGTGACGCCCTCCCGGGTGGCGGCGGCCAGTACCGGCGCCAATGTCGCGGCGATCCGCGCCAGCTTGTCCTCGGCATAGCCCGGGCTGGCCAGCCGGTTGTTGCGGTACCAGGCGGTATAGGGGGAATGGACCACCATCTGGGTCGCCCCGATCGCCGCGGCACATTCCACAGCCGCCACCAGACGGGCAGAGATCAGCGGCCGCAACTCCGGGTCCTTGTTGTCCAGGTCAAGCCCCTCGAACGGGCCATGGATGCCCCGTCTTCCATCATGCCCTTCAAGTGCCGCCCGTACCCGCGCCACGGTGTCCTGCCGCTCTGCGCCCAGGGCTGTGTGGGACATGAAATCCTGGATCTCGATGTCGCGCGCATCATCGAATAGCCAGTCGCGATGGGCGGCCACCTCCTCGGCACGCAGCGCGGCACCGATCTTGAGCGGTGTCATGCCGCAGCGCCCATGGGCTTGGCCGCATAGGCCGCACGCCCCGCCACCCAGGTCGCGCGGATGGCCGGCGCCGCCGCTTCCGGCCAATCCACCAGCACGAGGTCAGCGCGCAGCCCCACAGCGATCCGACCCCGATCCGCCAGACCCATGGCCCGCGCCGGCCCCTCCGAGACCAGCCGCCACAACGCCGCCCTGTCGGCCCGTCGCTCATGGTCCAACCGGGCCAAGGCCGCATGCATGGCCGGATAGAAGTAGTCGGACGCCAGCGCGTCGCACAGGCCCGCCTCCACCATCTCTCCCGCGGCGAGGGAGTTGATGTGACTGCCGCCCCGCATCGCGTTGGGCGCCCCGAAGATCAGTGCGTCCCCCGCCGCCCGCGCCGCCTCGGCCGCCTCCAACGTCATCGGAAATTCCGCCGTCCGGGCGCCGACCCCGCGATAGAAGGCCCGCGTCTCGGCCGTCGTGTCGTCATGGCTCAGCATCGGCGCCCCCGCCGCCGCCGCCTTGCCGGCCAGCGCGCGGATCGTCTCCGGCACCTCGCCCCGCCGCGCCCAGACCTGGCCCAGCAGGGCCACATAGGCGTCGTCCTCCAGACCCGAACGCCGCGCATATTTGGCCGTCCGCTGCTTCAGCCGCGCGTCATCCAGCGACGCCGTCTCGAAATCCGGCGAGAGCTCGAAGCCCCGCGCCTGCACCGGCGACCCGAAGGCCCGCATCGCCATCGACGTGTGGTCGTTGAAGGCCAGCGACGGCGTCAGCGGCCCGACCAGCGCCCGTTCGATCAGCGGCAGCGCCTCAAAGGCAAACGTCTCCCAGCGCAGCTGCACCCGGTTCTCCACCGTCAGGCGCGGGGCCGCCGCCGCCAGCCCGTCCACGAAGGCCGCGCCCCGTTCCACCGACCGCAGGCCCGGCTCCCATCCCAGGGTCAGCGCGTGATAGGCCGTCGCGATCCCATTGGCCGCCAGCTGCCGGTCGGTATCCATCAGCGCCGTCTCCAGCGGCACGAACACGCCGTCGCGCGGCATCACCTGCCGCTCGAACGCATCGCCATGCACATCCACCAGCGCGGGCGCCACGATCAGGCCGCGCCCATCCACGACCGGCAGGTTCCCGGCCATGTCCAACGCGGCGATCCGCCCATCCGAAACGGCCACATCCACCGCCTCGAACCCGCCCGGCAACAGGGCCCGCGCGCCCCGGATCACGAATTCGCTCAACTCAGCCTCCTGCGCAGGAATGCGGTGATCCATTCCATCACCAGAACCACCGCGAAGATGGCCAGCATGATCGTCGCAGCCTTCGGATATTGAAACAGATCGAAGGCCGATTTCAGCTCCTGGCCGATACCGCCCGCCCCCACGAGGCCCAGCACGACCGAGGATCGGACCGCCATCTCAAAGGCGAAAAGCGTCGTGCCCGCCATGGAGGGCGCGGCCGCGGGCAACACGGCCGCCGTCAGGATCTGGGCCTGGCTGGCCCCCATGCCGCGCAGCGCCTCCTGCGGCGCACGGTCCGCATCCTCCATCGCCTCCGCGAAAAACCGACCGCAGAACCCGATCGTGTCGACCACGATGGTCATCGTGCCCGCCACCGCCCCCAACCCTACCGTGACCACGAAGATCAGGGCCCATACCAGATCCGGCACCGTCCGGAAGAAACTGACCAAGCCGCGGGCCAACACCGCGCCGATGCGCGTGGGCGTGACTCCGCGGGCCGCGATCCATGCAATCGGCAAAGACAGGATCACGCCCAGAACCGTCCCGGCCAGCGCGATCTGCAGCGTCTCGACGAGGCGCCAGCCCATGCGGGCCAGAAAGGCCGGATCGGTCTCGGGCGGCCACATCCGCTCCAGCAACGACCCGACACGCGGCACACCATCGGCCAGGCGCGCGGGCGATGGGGCCACCTGCGTGATCGACGCCAGGATCACCGCCGCAACGCCGGTCCATAGCACGAAAGACAGGGCGGAAACCCGCGGCAGGCGCGGCGGGGCTAGTACCGGCGCCGTCATGCAAAGAGCGCCTGCAAAGTCTCAGAGCCGAGGTCATGGGCCGGACGGTCCAGCACGATCCGGCCGCCGCGCAAGGCAACGATCCGCGTGGCATAGGCCCGCGCGTGGTCCATGTCGTGGGACGTGAATAGGACGGTGCGCCCCTCCGCCACCTCGGTCAGCCGCGCCATCACATCGTGCCCCGCCGCCGGATCCAGGCTTGCCGCCGGTTCATCCGCCACCAGCAGATCGGGCGCGCGCACCAAGGCGCGTGCAATGGCGACCCGCTGTGCCTGTCCACCGGACAGACGGTCGGCCCGGCATCCCGCCCGGTCGGCCAATCCGACTGCCGACAGCGCGGCCATCCCGGCCGTGCGCATGGCCGCCGGGGCCGTGCGGGCAGACACGGCGCGCCAACCGCCGCGCCGATCCAACAGGCCATGCACGACATTCGTCAGGGCCGATGCACAGCGCACCAGCGCGTGATGCTGCCAGACGAAGCCCAACCGCCGCCGCACCTCCGGGGTGAGCGGCGTGCCAAACGCCCACCGGTCGCCCGAAGCGGGTTGCAGGCCCGTCAATGCGCGCAACAACGTGGACTTCCCCGCACCGTTGGGGCCGACAAGCGCGACGCGCTCACCGGCCCCGATCCCGATCTCGATCCCGTCCAGCACCGGGGCTGCACGGCCATAGGCAACGCGCAGCCCGCTGGCCTGCAGCACGATCATCCGTCGCCGACGAAGGCGTCGAACCCGTCCACGCCGATGGTCCCGTACATCTCGCGGACATAATTGTAATCGGCGTCATCCACCGTCCCAAGGAAGAAGCCACCCTCGTATTTGTCGTTGTCCTCGCCCTCCAGGACCGCGCGCATCATGGCCGCGCCGTCTTCCAGAAAGGCGGTGCGCACGGCGTCATAGACCGACGGCTCCACATCGGCGGCGGCGACCAGAATGTCGTTGGGCAAGTCCGGGCCTCGGGCCACGACCTTGAAGGCCACGTCCGGATAGGCTTCACGCGCGCCCTCGAGGTGACCGCGGTTCATGCCGACGGCGGCGATGTCCCCGCGGATCAGCGCCTCGATCGCGACGTTCCGCCGGATGATCTGCGCGTCGTAGTCGCTGCCATAGGCCAGACCGAGATCGGCCAGCGCCTGGGCCGGCCCCAATTGCTGCGACGTGGAACCGACGGAGCCGAAGCTCACCGTCTGGCCTTGCAGGTCGCTCGCACGGTCGATCGGACCGTCGGCCAGCACGACGATCTGCCCATAATAGTCCGGGCGCTGCCAGGCGACGACGATCTGCGCGTCGGTCAACTCCTTCATCACCACGTATTCGGCGGGACCGGTCAGCACGAAGTTCACTTGACCCGCATTCAACGCCTCGACCGCCGCCGTGCGGGAGGCGACCGGAAACAGCTCCACCTCCAGCGCCGTGCTCGCCTCAAGCGCCCGTTCGACGGCGCCGAATTCCTGTTGAAGCTGCTCAAGCCCCTCAACGTCCGTAACGGCCAAAACCACGTCCTGCGCGGCTGCCGGCGCCGCGGCCAAGGCGGCAATCATCGTGATGTGTCGAAGCATGTCTGATCCCCCGAGTAAGATGGGATCGGGAGACGCCGCACAGATGACAAGCAGGTGACGGGTGGGTGACGCGGCAATGAAGGGTCGGTGAAGAAGCCGTGAAGCAGGCGCGGTCGCGAATGCGCCAGACGGTTCACCTGGATGCGGCGCGGCCAAGGGCAACCCTAAACCCACGCATCCTAAGGCCCGGTTACGTCCGACCGCACGTATGTACAGGGGGTGTACGGCAGGTGTACAGGGGGTGACATGCCGAAAATCGTTGCAGGCGAACGGCTTCCGCCCCTCAGAGCTTGAGGGCCGGAATTATTTGCTTCTTCCGGCTCATCACCCCCGGCAGCACCACCGTGTCGCCCGAAACGGCTGCGCCGAAGCTGTTCTCGGCCACCGATTTCACCAGGGGATTCGGGACCAGCAGCGTGGCTTCTTCGTTCAGGATATCCACAACGAAAAGAAGCACTTGCTGCACGCCGTCTTCCGCGGCCACGTCGGGCATCGCCGCCATCAGCGCGTCCTTCCGATCCAGCACCATCTTCGGCGCCGTCGTCTCCAGCACGGAGACCCGGAAGCTTGTCCCATCGACCGTGTATTCCTTGGAATCCATGCGGATCAGCTCCGCCTCCGAGAAGGCCGAGACATCCGATTTGGCCGCGAACATCTTGTCGGCCAAATCGTTCATATCAATCGACAATTCCCCCGCAAGCCGCTCCGCCACGGCGCGGTCATGGTCGGTGGTCGTGGGCGACCGGAACGCCAAAGTGTCCGACAAAATGCACGTCAACATCGCCCCCTTGATCCCCTCCGGCGCCGACGCCAAAGCGCCACCCATCAGGTCCGCCATCACCGTCGCCGTGCAGGCCAGCGGACGGATCGTGATTTCGATCGGTGCCTTCGTCTCGATCCCGCCCACCAGCTTGTGATGGTCGATGATCTGTTTGATATCCGCCTTGGGCAGACCGGCCGGAAGCTCTGCCGGGTTGTTGGTGTCGACCACCACAACCGCTTGATCCGGCTCCACATCTTCGATGATCCGCGGCTGCTCCAGGCCCCAATGCTCCAGCATGAAGGCGGCCTCTGTGTTCGGCGCGCCCAGCAGCACGGCCTCGGCCGGGGTGCCCGCCACCTCCGAGAGATACCAGGCCCAAGCGATGGGGCTGCCGGTGGAATCGGTATCCGGGGATTTGTGGCCGAAAACGAGGGTGGTCATGGGGCGCGTCCCGTGCTGCAAGATTGCTCGCGGGGTCTCTAGCGAGGGAGGAAAGGGATGTCACGGGGGCGCGACACCGCCATGCGGGAGACCGAGCTTTACCCGCCCGTGAAGGCCTTCCTGGAGGCGCAAGGCTACGCGGTGAAGGGCGAGATCGACGGCGCCGACGTGGTCGCCCTCCGCGAGGCAGAGCCGCCGGTGATCGTGGAGCTGAAGCGCGGCGTCACCCTGTCCTTGATCCATCAGGCCATCGCCCGTCAGGCCATCACCCCCCATGTTTACATGGCCGTTCCGGACAGCTCGGGGCGGCGCGGCTGGAAAGCTCTGCGCGACAACATCAAGCTCGCCCGCCGTCTCGGCCTGGGCGTCCTGACGGTCCGGCTGCGGGACGGGCTGGTCACCGTCCATTGCGATCCTGGCCCGTTCCAGCCGCGCCTGACGGCCCGCCCGAAAGAGCGGCTGCTGCGCGAATTTGCCCGCCGCCGTGGCGATCCGGCACCGGGCGGGGCCACGCCCAGCGGCCTCGTCACCGCCTATCGGCAAGACGCACTTCTCCTGGCGGCCCATCTCAAGGACAACGGCCCCAGCCGCGGGCGGGATGCCTGCAAAGCGACGGGTGTCGCCCGGGCCACGACGATGATGCGGGACAACCATTACGGCTGGTTCACACGCGTCTCCACCGGCATCTATGCGCTGACCGAAACCGGCCGCGCCGCGATCCGCGCGACCGAAGACGCCTGACCGTCCATGCCGCTTATCATCCTCTCCTTCCTCATGCTGTGCTGCCTTGCGGCAAACTCTCTCCTGACCCGCGCGGGCGTTCTCGACGGAACCGACCCGATGGCCTTCGCAGCCATTCGCGTGGCGGCGGGTGCGGCGGTCCTCTGGGCCTTGGCGGCACGGCGCGGGATCACCTTCACAGGCCTGCCCCGTTGGGGCGCGGTTGCCGGCCTGGTGGTCTACCTGGCGGGGTTCAGCCTCGCCTATCGGACGCTCGATGCCGGGCTGGGCGCCCTGATCCTTTTCGCAACCGTTCAAATCGCGCTTTTCGCCATCGGCCTGGCCCGGGGCGAGGCGGCGGGTCTCGCGCGGATCGGCGGCATGGTCCTGGCTTTGATCGGGCTGACCTGGCTTCTCTGGCCGGGCGAGGCGACGGCGCTCAGCCCGCTGGATGCAGCCCTCATGGTCACCGCCGGGCTGGGCTGGGCGGGCTATACCTTTGCGGGCAAGTTCGAGCCGCGGCCCCTGGCTGGGACCGCCGGGAACTTCCTTCTGGCCACGGCAGCCTTCGCCCTGCTGGCGCCCCTTTGGTGGGGGGCCGAGGTCACGGCGGCCGGTCTTGTGCTGGCGTTAGCGTCGGGCGGGATTGCCTCGGGCCTGGGCTATGCCATGCTCTATCGCCTCCTGCCCCGCATGGAGGTGACGACGGCCGGATTGGCACAGCTCTCGGTTCCGGTCCTTGCGATCCTTGGCGGCGCCGCGCTCTTGGCCGAGATACCGACCAGCCGCCAACTTGCCGCCAGCAGCCTCGTCCTGCTGGGGATCGCTTGGGCCGTCCTCGGCCCGGCCCGTCAGGTCACCAAGCGCTCCAACGGATCGTAAGCCGGCGCATCGGTGTCACGCCAGGCGACCTTAGGCAAGGCCGACGGCTTGTAACGCAGCGCCTCAAGTTCAGGCCGCGTGACCCAGCGGCGACGCGTGACGACCCCCTCCGGGTCGCGCCAATCGTCATCCAGACGCCCTGCCCGCAGACGGCACCGAAAGAAGATCTCCACCTGATGGAAGGCACGATCCGGTGCATGGAACTCATTGACCAGGCATGGATCGTCCACCCGGATGGACAGGCCGGTCTCCTCCTGAACCTCGCGCGCGAGGTTCTCGGTCAGACTGGCATGGGGTTCGACGCCACCGCCTGGCGCACACCACAGGTCCGACCCCGCCCCCGGCGCGAAGGCATTCACGATCAGAAGGCGATCACGGTGGAGGAGAAGGGCGCGCACGGCGAGGCGGATCGGCATAACCTTGCCTAGCGCGCGCACGATACCGTCGCTAGATGGGGGAGATGCGTCTGCTCCGCCTCGTCCTCGCTTGGTTCTGTGCCCTGTCTTGTCTTGCGATACCCGTGCGGGCAGAGGCGCCGGATTGCGTGATCCTGCTGCACGGCCTGGCGCGAAGCGATGCGTCGCTTCTGCTGATGGAACAGGCGTTGGAGGGCGAGGGCTTCACGGTCGTAAATCGAGATTACGACTCGACATCGGAAACCGTCCAAACCTTGGCCCAGGCGACCATCCCCCCCTCCATCGACGCGTGCGGTACGGCTCCGACCGTACACTTCGTGACCCATTCCATGGGTGGCATTCTTCTTCGCTTCTGGATGGAAACTGAAACGATCCCCAATCTGGGCAAGACCGTGATGTTGGCGCCCCCAAACGAAGGGTCGGAATTGGTCGACGAATTGGGCGATCTGGCGCCGTTTCAATGGATCAATGGCCCCGCCGGACTGCAATTGGGCACAAACGGCCTGCCCACGCGGCTGGCCCCCGTCTGGCCCGGCGTGGGCGTGATCGCCGGCACGCAAAGCCTGAGCGCGCTCTACTCCATGATCCTGCCCGGTCCCGATGACGGCAAGGTTTCGGTCGCATCGACGCGGGTGGACGGCATGGACGACCACCTGACGCTGCCGGTGACCCATACTTTCATGATGAACAATCCCGAAGTGATCGCCGAAACCATCACCTTTCTTAAGACTGGTGCCTTCGCGCGCGGCCTCAGTTTCGAGGATATCGTCACCACCTTTACGGAGTGAATGTGTCGTTTTCTGTCGCCAATGTGGCGACGGCAAAGACACAGGAAATGGACTGTTTTCCAAACGGGGATTGATTGTCACGTCCCCGGAGGCCAGAAGGTGAGGGACGGTGGGGGCCGTCAACCGCCGGGATGGCCTCAAGAATGTCTGCTTACCAGCGACTCCGCACCAACCGCTCAAAGCCCGTCAGTTCGATGTCTTCAGGTGGGGGCGAACCGCGCACCATGGCGCAATACGACCTGGCCTGGCTCGACACCAACGGCGCGGCCACATGGGACCGGCGCAGCCTGACCGAAACGCCCGAAGTGGAAGCCGCCGTCTCGTCCTTGGCGCGCGGCGCCATGTTGCGAGGGACGCGGGGGCCCGTGGCGGTGGAAGACCTGATCCCCGGCGACCGGGTGGCGACACGCGGCGGCGGCACGGCGCAGATCGACTGGATCGGCGCCCGCACCTATTCAAGTTCCGCTGAACGCCCGGTCTTCTACCGTGTCTCGGCCCGCGCCTTCGGAGCCGCCGGCCCCGAGGCCAGCGTTCTGCTGGGCGAGCATGCCTATGTGCTGATCGACAACCCCCGTTGCCGCGAATTGGTCGGCGGCGCGCTGGCCTATGCGCCCATCGCCGCCTTCGAAGATGGTGTCACGGTGACCGCTCTGTCCCCGCCCGGAGAGGTCACAGTCTACGGTCTGGCCTGCGCGCGGCAGGAGGCTCTGATCGTGGAGGGGCTTCCGGTCGAAAGCTACCACCCCGCCCGCGCCACCACCCGAACGCTGACCCGGGGTGTCCTGTCGGATATGGGCAAGCTCTTCCCACAATTGGGTGCCGGTGACGGCTTCGGTGCCGCGCGCATTCCGCATCTGTCGATGTCCGAAGCACAGGCCCTGTCGCTGACAGGCGGATGATGGACAGTCCGGGCCGACAGTGTAGGTAGCGGGCCGACACCGTCAAAAGGACGCCTCTCCCATGCAGATCATCCGCGCGCTCTCCGAAGTGTCCGGCAAGTACGATGCCCTCTTCGTCGACCTTTGGGGCTGCGTCCATGACGGGCTGCGCCCCATTCCAGGCGCCGTGGAAGCCCTTCAGGCGTATCGCGCCAATGGTGGCCGGGTGGTTCTGGTGACGAACTCGCCGCGGCCCCGCGCAGGCGTGGCGGAACAGCTGGCCGAAATCGGCGTGGCCGAGACCGCGTGGGACGACATCGCAACCTCTGGCGATTCGGCGCGGACGGCCATGTATCGCGGCGCCGTGGGGACGAAGGTTTGGCATCTGGGGCCAGACCTGGATGACGGATTCTTTCAGCCACCGCAGATCTTGGACGACCCGCTGCCCATCACCCGCGTCCCGCTGGAGGAGGCGGAGGGGATCGTCTGTACCGGACCGTTCGACGCACAGGCCGACCCGTCGACGCTGCGCCCGCAATTCCTGGCCGCGAAGACACGTGGCCTGAAGCTGCTCTGCGCGAACCCTGACATTGTCGTGGATCGAGGCGAGGTGCGGGAATGGTGCGCGGGTGCTTACGCTCGTCTTTACACCGAGATGGGCGGCGAAAGCCTTTATTTTGGCAAGCCCCACCCGCCGATTTACGATCTGGCCCGGCGGCGCCTGGCCAAGCTGGCCGATGTGGAGAACACCGCGATCCTGGCCATCGGTGATGGCGCGGCGACCGATGTGGCGGGCGCCATGGGCGAGGATCTCGACGTCCTGTTTCTGTCGGGTGGCCTGGCAGCAGCCGAGACCGGAACCCGTCCGGGCGGCGACCCCGATCCGGAGCGTTTGGCCACGTATCTCGGTGAAACCGGGATCAACCCGACCTACACGATGGGCACGCTTCGGTAATTCTGTGACATATATTCGACCTTAGGTGTAAATTTGTTGCGCAATGGCTTGCCGCAACGCAGCACTCGCGCTAGCTACTTCCGAAGCCAAATTCAGAGGGTTCCATGCTCGACAACGCACCCCGCGGGACGATCTGCATCGAAGATATCGAGATCGGCATGAGCCGGTCGGTCGCCAAGGTGATCACCGATCGCGACATCGAGCTCTTCGCCGAGGTCTCCACTGACCGGAACCCTGTCCATCTGGACGATGACTATGCCCGCGACACGATCTTCCAGGGCCGCATCGCCCACGGGATGCTGACCGCAGGTCTGATTTCGGCGGTCATCGGGGAACAGCTTCCCGGGCACGGAACGGTCTATCTGGGTCAGAACCTCAAATTCCTCGCCCCCGTTCGTCCCGGCGATTATGTCCGGGCGACCGTGACGGTGACGGATATGGAGATCGGCCGCCGCCGGGTGTCACTCGACACCGTGTGCGAGATCGACGGGAAGCCAGTTCTCAAAGGCGAAGCCATCGTCATGGCACCCTCGCGCAAGTTCGACTGAGATCGGAAGCGTCGGACGCCCCCGCCCCATTGCGGGCGGAGCCGGGGGCGGCTAGCCAGCCTCCATGCGCATCTTCCGCGACCACAAGACCATTCCGTCGGATGCACGCGGCGCCTCTGTCGCTGTCGGCAATTTCGACGGCCTCCATCGCGGCCATCAGCATGTGCTGGACCTGGCCCGCCGGCCCGGCGCGCCGCTGGGCGTGATCACATTCGAACCCCATCCGCGCGAAGTATTCGCGCCCGACGCCCCGGCCTTTCGCCTGATGACGCCCGGCGCGCGGGCCAATCGGCTTGAGAAACTGAACGTCGACCTGCTCTACGAGCTGCCCTTCCCGCAGATCGCCCCTTTGACCGCCGATGCTTTCATGGCGGACGTCCTGGCCGGTGGCCTTGGGGTGACGAACGTGGTCGTGGGCGCCGATTTCCGTTTCGGCAAGGGACGGGCCGGGGATGTGGCACGCCTGCGCACGGGCGGCGCGCGTCTCGGGTTCGACGTGACCGTAGCGGACCTTCTGGGGGGCGAGCCGCCAGTGTCCTCGACCGCCATTCGGGCCGCCTTGTCCGATGGGCGCCCGCAGGACGCCGCGAACATGCTGGGCCACTGGCACCGGATCGAGGGTCCGGTTCTGCACGGCGAGAAACGCGGCCGCACACTGGGTTGGCCCACGGCGAATATGGGCCTGGACGGTCTGCATCTGCCGAAGATGGGCGTCTACGCCGTCACCGTCGACATCTTGGACGGCCCCCATGCCGGGCGCCGGGACGGCGTCGCCTCCCTCGGCATCCGTCCGATGTTTGGGGAGAATACGCCGAACCTCGAGACGTTCCTCTTCGATTTCGAGGGCGATCTTTACGGCACCACGCTTTCGGTTGCGCTGGTGGCCTTCCTGCGTCCGGAAGCCAAGTTCGACGGCGTCGACGCACTTGTGGCCCAGATGGAGCGGGACGCCGCCAATGCCCGCACGGCGCTGGCAGCGGCGTGAGCGATCCGATCGATCGGGAGGGCCTGGACCCGCATTTCTGGGAGCGACCGCTCAAGAGCCTGAACCAAAAGGAATGGGAGGCGCTTTGCGACGGCTGCGGCAAGTGCTGCCTGAACAAGTTGGAAGATGAGGAGACGCGCGAGGTGGCCTTCACCCGGATTGCCTGTCGTCTCTTCGACGACGGCACCTGCCGCTGCGCCAATTACGAGAACCGTCTGCAACACGTGCCCGAATGCGTCGTCCTGACCCCGAAGACGCTCCCGGACGTGGCCTATTTCATGCCGGAGACCTGCGCCTATCGCCGCTTGCACGAAGGCCGCCCGCTACCCTGGTGGCATCCACTGCTGACCGGCGATCCGGAAACGCTGCATGCAGCGGGCGCATCGCTTCGAGGTCACACCGTTTCGGAGGCGACGATCCCGGCCGATGACGATTGGGAGGATTTCGTGATCGAAGAACCCACCGGAGGTGCTGGATGAACTTGAATTTCGCATCGGACAATACCGGTCCGGTGGCCGAGCCCATCCTGCGCGCCATGATCCGCGCCAACGAAGGGCCCGCCATGCCCTATGGCGCCGATATGTGGGCGAAGGACGTCAGCGCCATGCTGCGTGATCTCTTCGACTGGCCGGAGGCGGAGGTGCTGCTGGTCGCCACCGGGACCGGCGCGAATGCTTTGGCACTGGCCGGAATGGTCCAGCCCTGGGAGACGGTCTTCTGCCATCGTCTGTCCCATATCGAGGAGGACGAATGCGGCGCCCCGGAATTCTACACAGGTGGCGCCAAGCTGACATTGATCGATAGCGCGGATGCGAAGATCACCCCCGACGCCCTCTGCGCGGCCATGGCCCCGGTTGGCGCAAAGGGCGTCCATGGCGTTCAACGCGGCGCGCTCAGCCTTACCAACGTGACCGAGGCAGGGACGCTCTATTCGCTGGACGAACTGGCCGCGCTCACCGGCCTTGCCCAGGAGGCCGGGCTGGCCTGCCATCTGGACGGCGCCCGCTTCGCCAATGCCTGCGCGGCTCTGAATTGCACCGCCGCAGAGATGGTGCGCGGCTTCGACATGGTCAGCTTCGGTGGCACGAAGAATGGCTGCATGGCGGTCGAGGCCATAGTCATGCGGGATCCGTCCAAGCATTGGGAGATGCAGCTGCGTCGCAAGCGAGCGGCACAGCTTTGGTCCAAGCATCGGTTCCTGTCAGCGCAGATGGCCGCCTATCTGACGGACGATCTCTGGCTGCAGAACGGGGTTGCCGCCAACGCCGCCGGTCAACGCCTGGCGGCGGGACTGCGTGATCTGGGGGCAGAGATGCTGTATCAACCGCAGGCCAACATGATCTTTGCCCGGCTGGATCGCGCGGCCCATGATCGTGCCCAAGAGCAGGCACAATACTACATCATGGACGATGCCGACCGCCCCCTCTGCCGCCTGGTCTGCGACTTCACGAAGACCGCGGACGAAGTCGATACGCTGTTAGAGCTTTTTCGGCACTGACAGCGCTTAACCGGCGCTCTTGCCGCCCGCCTCCATCGCGTCGAGCCGGGCCTTCAACGCCTCGTTCTCCTCACGGGCCTTCTGGGCCATGGCGCGAACGGCGTCGAATTCTTCCCGCGTGACGAAATCGCGATCCGCCATCCAGCGGTCTAGCATCGATTTCATCGCCGTTTCAGCCTCGGCCCGCGCGCCCTGCGCGACGCCCATGGCATTGGTCATCAGCTGGCCGATATCGTCCATGAAGCGGCTGCGGCTCTGCATCTCGGTCTCTCCTTGGTTGTCGATTGCATATGGGCCGAGACGCCGGAGGTCTCAAGGTTGACCCCCCCGGACACCGGGGGCAAAGCGGGGCCATGGCACCGCTCCTCCCCCTCGTTCTTCCCTTCCCCGACATCTCGCCCGAGATATTCACGCTGTCTCTCGGCGGGATCGAATTCGCGCTGCGGTGGTATGCCGTTGCCTATATCGCGGGCATCCTGGGCGGCTGGCTGATGGCGCGCTGGGTGATCGGACGCCCCCCCCTCTGGCCCGCGAACAAGACACCCATGAGCCGGGCGCAGCTCGAGGACGTGATGACATGGGTCATCGTCGGGATCGTGCTGGGCGGGCGGCTGGGCTACGTGCTGTTCTATCAACCCGGCTACTATCTGGAAAATCCGGGCCGCGCGCTGGCAATCTGGGAAGGCGGCATGTCCTTCCATGGTGGCGCCATCGGCACCGGGCTCGCCGTGATCATCTTCGCCATGCGAAACGGCATCCCCATCCGCTCCATCCTCGACATCGCGGGGTTAGTGGCGCCGCTAGGCCTCTTCTTCGGGCGCGTGGCCAACTTCATCAACGCAGAGCTTTGGGGCCGCCCCTCCGACGTGCCCTGGGCCGTGATCTTTCCCGGCGATGCGGCGCAGGCCTGCGCCAATGTGGGCGAATTCTGTGCCCGCCACCCAAGCCAGCTTTACGAGGCCATCCTGGAAGGCGCGGTCCTCCTTCTAATCCTATGGATCGTGGCCCTGCGCGGCGGGCTGAAAGTGCCGGGTCTGATATGTGGCCTGTTCCTTGCCGGATACGGTGCCGCCCGCGTCTTCGTAGAGTATTTCCGGCAGGCGGACGCGCAATACATCACAGCGGACAATCCGCTGGGCCATGTGATCGGATGGGGTGAGATCGGGCTGACCATGGGGCAGGTGCTGTCGTTGCCGATGCTGTTGGTCGGCCTCGGCGCTGTCATGCTGGCCAAGCGCGCCGCGCGATGAGCCTGACCGACCGGCTGCTCACACGCATCCGGCAAACCGGGCCGCTGACGATTGCCGATTGGATGGCGGATTGCCTGCTGCATCCGGAATTCGGCTATTACACCCGGCGCGATCCGCTGGGCGCCGCGGGCGATTTCACCACGGCGCCCGAGATCAGCCAGATGTTCGGGGAAATGCTGGGCCTGTGTCTTGCCCAAACCTGGACGGATCAGGGGCGCCCCGCGCCGGTCACACTGGCGGAGTTGGGGCCGGGGCGCGGGACGCTGATGGCCGACATGCTGCGGGTCATGGCGACGGTGCCCGATCTGCAAGCCGCCATCTCGGTCCATCTGGTCGAAGCCTCTCCGGCGCTGCGGGCCCGGCAGGCTGAAACGCTGCAAGGCCACGCCCCGACCTGGCACGGCGCGATCGACGGCTTGCCGGACGGCCCCCTGCTTCTCGTCGCGAACGAATTCCTCGATGCCTTGCCCGTGCGCCAGCATGTGCGCGGCCAAAGCGGTTGGCGAGAGCGGCTGGTCACCGAACAAGACGGCGCCCTGGCCTTTGCACTTGGGCCGGACATGCCGGTCCCCGAACTGGATCATCACGATGTGCCCGCCGGAACGGTGGTGGAGCGGGCCCCCGCCCTGCCCGCGATCATCTCCACCATTGCCGCGAAGGTGGCCCTGGGCGGCGCCGCGATCTTCGTCGATTACGGCCATTGGCGCAGCCGCGGGGACACCTTGCAGGCCCTCAAAGACCATGCGCCCGTCGATCCGTTGGCCAGCCCCGGCGCGGCGGACCTGACGACACATGTGGATTTCGAGGCCGTGGCCCGCGCGGCCAAAGGCGTCCGGGTCAGCGCCATGGTGTCCCAGGGCGTCCTTCTGGAACGGCTCGGCATCACGGCGCGGGCGCAGGCCCTGGCGCGGGGCCTTTCGGGCGCGGCGCTCGACAGCCACGTCGCCGCCCACCGCCGCTTGACGCATCCGGCCGAGATGGGCGACCTGTTCAAGGCCATCGCCTTCGTCCCCGAAGGCGCGCCTTTGCCACCGGGATTCGACCCATGACCCTCGAAATCCTCCGTTCCGACCTGCTGGGCGATGTGGCCCATGGCTTCTTCACCCGGAAAGGCGGTGCCTCGTCGGGGATCTTCGCCGGATTGAATTGCGGCCCCGGCTCCTCGGATCAGCGCGAGGCCGTGGCGACCAATCGCGCGCGCGTCGCCGATGCGATGGATGGGCCACTGCGCGGCGTGCACCAGATCCATTCAACCGAGGTGAGCACGGTATCGGGACCGCAGAGCGACCCGATACCGAAAGCAGACGCCTTGGTCAGCGCCACGCCTGGCCAGGTGCTCACGGTGCTGACCGCCGATTGCCAGCCCGTTCTGTTCCACGACCCGGCCAATGGGGTAATCGGGGCCGCCCATGCCGGATGGAAGGGCGCGCTGGGCGGCGTTCTCGAAGCGACTGTCGACGCGATGGCCGCGCTGGGCGCGGAACGCGACAGCATCCGCGCCGTAATCGGGCCGTCCATCAGCCAACGGGCCTACGAGGTCGGCCAGGAATTTCTGGAACGCTTCGAGGGGGAAGACCCGGACGCGTTGCGCTTCTTCGCCAATGGCCGCGACGGGAAGTATCAGTTCGATTTGCCAGGATATGGCCTGCAGCGCTTGCGGCTGGCGGGTATCGACGCCGAATGGACCGGGCATTGCACCTACAGCGACCCGGACCGCTTCTTCTCCTATCGGCGGGCGACCCATCAGGGGGCCGCCGATTACGGGCGGCTGATCGCGGCGATCCGCCTCTGACGGCGATCCTCGCCCCAAGCCGATCCTCTGTCATCGTGGCGCAACCGGGGCCAATTCGCCCCGAAATCTCCTTCGGGGTGTCCTGCCGCGGACATCGGCGGTGGTGATCCTTGGACACGTTTGAGGAGAACTTGCCATGTCCCGTCACGTCTGGATGGACAAAATCGCCGAGGCGGCCCGCGAGGGGATCGCCGACGATCAGCCCATCATCTCAAAGCCCAGCCGTCCACAGGACGACGTGCCGTTCCGCACCGTCCGGAACGTCCAACCGCTTAGGGCCAGTTCCGCAGGATAAGCACCGTTGCCGCAAGCGCCGCGAGGCTGAGGGCCACGGGTCGGACGGAGCGTCCGCCGATCCGCTCCGCGACGGGCCGCAATAGCCAAAGTGTCGGCGGCACCAACAGGACGAGGCTCGCGGCCAGCGCAATGTGGCGCAGCCCGACCAGGCCGACGGCGATCAACGCCCCAATCGACACCACCATGCCGAACGCGAAAAAGGCGTTCTGCGTTGCCGCGGAGCGACGCGCTTCGACATTGGCATACAGGATCGCCATTGGTGGCGCACCGATCCCGGTCAACGTCCCCATCACCCCCGCAACCGTCCCCGACCCGAAGAGTGTCGGCGCCATGATCGGCAATCGCAGCCCCGCAATCGATAAGAGCACCGCGAACCAGACCATCCCGCCCACGATAAGGGGCAAGATCGGTTTGCCGACCACCTCTGTCGCGATCCAGGCTGCAATGATCGCGCCCAGAAGACGTCCGGCGAAGCCGGGCGGCAGGTCCTTGGGCACAACGGCGCGAAAATCCGACGCGATGCTCCCTGCGCCGACCGCGAAGCCCACCAGAAGGATCGTCGCTGGCAGCCAATCCGGTGCGACCAGCGCAAGAACCGGCGACGCGATCATCCCGAAGCCCTGTCCGGCCAATCGTTGAAGCGCCGTCCCGGCGACCACGGCCAAAGCACAGATCAACCAAGGCCCAAGGCCCGGCAGAAGGTCAGCCAAGGACCGAGATCTCGATCAGGTTTCCATCGAGGTCGCGAATGTAAATCGAGGTGATGGGCCCGGTGGCCCCGGTCCGCGCCACAGGCCCCATCTCGACGGGGATATCCTGTCCCGCCAGATGGGCCTGCCAATCGGTCAGGGCCGTATCGGTCAGAAAGCAGAGATCGGCGGTTCCGGGGGCAGGCGCCGCGGCATGGGGCCGGAACTCCGCCCCGGCGCGGTGCAGGTTGATCTTCTGTTGCCCGAATTTCAGGGCAAGGCGCGTGGTCCCGTCGGCGGGCCTGAAGGTCTCGGGCACCATACCCAGGATCGCCGCATACCAGGCCGCGCTCGCCTCGGGATCGGCCACGGTGAGGACGAGGTGATCGAGGGCCGTGACCTGCATCTTGCTTGCGCCTTCCTGGTGACCGAGGGTGCCGTCATGTCGCCGCCCGCCCCGTTCGCCGTCAAGGATCGTCTCGACCCCGCCCGCGCCATGGCGCTGGCCGCGACTTTGGGGCGTCCATTGCCGCAGGGAACCCTGCCGCCTTTCTGGCACCACGCCTATTTCTGGGACGCGCAGCCGCCCGAGAGGTTGGGTCGCGACGGCCATCCAAAAGTCGGCATCGGGGCGATCCCCGATCTTGGTCTGCCGCGCCGGATGTGGGCTGGCGGCGCGTTGGACTGGTCTGTTCCCATGCGCCTTGGCGAGGTGTCGGAGAAGACGACCGTCTGTCTTTCGGCGGAACGCAAGACGGGCCGAAGCGGCCCGCTGGGCCTGGTCCAGCTGGAACATGTCGTGTCGCAAGACGGGCGCGTTGCCGTGCGGGAGCGGCAGGATCTGGTCTATCGGGAGGCGGCTGATCCAACCGCGACGCCCCCTACCCCGCCTGATGCCGGAACGGCCCCGGTGGAGGAGGCGCGGCATTACGATCCAGTGACGCTCTTCCGGTTCTCGGCGCTGACCTTCAACGGACATCGCATCCATTACGACGTGGAATATGCACGCCGGGTGGAGGGCCATGCCGGGCTCGTGGTCCATGGCCCTCTTCTGGCCGAGGGTCTGATCGACCTTGCCACGCGCCATCTCGGGCCGTTATCCCGCTTCAGCTATCGCGCGACGGCGCCGCTTTTCGCGGGCGAGATGGCGGTGTTCTGCCTGGACGGAACCCGTGCCTTCGTGCGGGGACCGGATGGACGGCTCTGCATGACGAGCGAGGCAGAGGCGGCCTAGACGCCCGCCGCGACGATGGCATCGGCCAGAAGCGGGACGCTCTCCGACGTCAGACCCGCGATGTTCATCCGGCTATCACCCACCATGTAGACGCCGTGATCGCGGCGCATGGCCTCCACCTGTTCCGGCGTGGCGCCCAGACGGGAGAACATGCCGCGATGGGCGGCGAGAAAGCCGAAGCGATCCGATCCCGTCCGCTCGCGCAGGGCATTGGCCAGTTGCTGGCGCAGGCCGGACATGTTCGTGCGCATCTCTGACAGCTCGGCCATCCAATCAGCCCGCAGGCCATCGTCATCCAGGATCATCTGGACGACCCGGGCGCCGTGATCGGGCGGAAACGAGTAATTGAGCCGGTTGAGCGCATCCATGGCCCCTTGCGTGACGGCCACGGCCGTCGGTGTCGCCGCGAGCGAGAGCAAAAGGCCCGTCCGCTCTCGGTAGATGCCGAAATTCTTGGAACAGGAGGCGGCGATCAGCATTTCCGGGCAGGTCTCTGCCAGGATCCGCGTGCCCCGCGCGTCCTCTTCCAGACTGTCGCCGAAGCCGAGATAGGCCAGATCGACGAAGGGAACCGCGCCGCTTGCGTTCAGCAAGGCGGCGACTTCTTTCCACTGTGCCTCCGTCAGATCCGCGCCGGTCGGGTTGTGACAGCAGCCATGCAGGACCACGACATCGCCGGGCTGAACCCTGCCCAGATCGGCGCGCATTCCGTCGATATCGACGCCGCCCGTAGACGCATCGAAATACCGATAGGCCCGGCGGGACAGGCCGACATGGTCGATGATCGCGGGATGGTTCGGCCAGGTCGGATCGCTGAGCCAGACCGTGGCATCCGGCCTGGCCATGCGGACCAGTTCCAGGCCCTGGCGCACCGCCCCGGTGCCACCTGGCGTCGCGACACAGGCGCGGCGGTCGGCGGCCAGGGCGGGGCCGAGGATCAGGTCTGACACGGCGCGGGCAAAGGCCGGATCGCCCGCCAGCCCGGTATAGACCTTCGTCTCCTGCGTCTCGACCAATTTGGCCTCGGCAGCCTTCACCGCCCGCATGACGGGCGTGATCCCGGCAGCATTACGATAGACGCCCACGCCCAGATCGAGCTTCCCGGGCCGCGGATCGGCTTTGAAGGCCGCCATCAGTGCAAGGATCTTGTCGGGCGCCTGTGGCTTGAGATCAGTGAGCATCGGCCTCTCCGGTTTCGACCCGCAGGTCGGGATAGGCGCCCCATTCGGCCCAGGAGCCATCGTAGAGCGCGTGATCCAGATGCCCGATCCGCGCCAGCGCCAGGTTCAAGATCGCAGCCGTCACGCCGGAGCCGCAGGTGGTGATGACGGGCCTGGTCAAATCGACGCCCGCCGCCTCGAAGATGGCACGGAGGTCGTCCACCTCCTTCATAGTGCCGTCGGGCTGGAAGAGTGTCGCGTAATGCACGTTCCGCGACCCCGGAATATGGCCTGCGCGCAGACCGGGCCGCGGCTCCGGCGCGTCGCCGCGGAACCGCGCCGGGGAGCGGGCGTCCACCACCTGCGTTTGCCCCAGCTTGGACGTCTGTGCGACTTCAGTCACGTCGCGCATCAGGCGTGGCTGCGGATCGACCGTCATATGCCGGTCCTTGATCACCGGGGGCGCATCGGTGACCGGGTGACCATCGGCCGTCCATTTCGGCAGGCCGCCATCGAGGATCGCGGCCCTTTGCCCGAACAGGCGAAGAAGCCACCAGATGCGGGCGGCCGAAAAGATCCCGGCGCCATCGTAGATGACCACCTCGTGACCGTCGCCAACTCCGATCCGGCGCATCCGCGACATGAACTTTTCCACCGGCGGGGCCATATGCGGCAGGGCGGAGCGGGCATCGCTCACGTCGTCCAGGTCGAGGAACCGGGCCCCGGCGATATGGCCGGCCACGTATTCCGCCCGTCCATCGCGCCCCATATCCGGCAGGTACCAAGACGCATCGATCAGCCGCAGGTTCGGGGCGCTCATGCGACGAGCAAGCCAGTCGGTCGATACCAGGATTTCTGGGTCGTCTTCGGCCATGGTCTCCTCCTCGCTTCTGCCCTATCGCCCGCTCCGGCCCGGTGCAATTGGCCGGGGGGTTGCCATGGACGGAACGACCCCGTAGAGGGCGGCCTTCACCGACGGGCGGACACCCTTGGAGGCCGCCCTCGCAGTAAAGAACGGAGACATCAACATGGCTGGTGAGATTCCAGATCTCGTGGCACATGAGCGGACGGGGACAGGCAAGGGGGCCGCTCGTCAATCGCGCCGCAACGGCATGGTTCCGGGGGTCGTCTATGGTGGCGGCGCCGATCCCATGCCCATCGAAATCCCCTTCAATGAACTTCTGAAGAAGCTGAAGGCCGGACGGTTCCGCGCAACTCTTTGGAACCTGAAGGTCGACGGTCACGAGGATGTTCGCGTCATCTGCCGCGACGTGCAGCGTGACGTCGTCAAGGATCTGCCGACACATCTGGACCTGATGCGCCTGCGCCGGACGTCCAAGGTCAACCTGTTCATCCCTGTCGTCTTCGACGGCGTGGACGGATCGCCCGGCGACAAGAAAGGCGGCGTTCTGACGGTGGTGCGCCCCGAAGTGGAACTGCGGGTGACCGCGGGGGAGATCCCCGAGCAGATCACGGTCGACTGCTCCGCGATGGAGATCGGCGACACGATCACCATCTCGGACGTCACTCTGCCGTCGGGCGCGAAGCCCACGATCGACCGCGACTTCGTCATCGCCAACATGCAGGCGCCCTCGGGTCTGGCCTCGCAGAAGGACGACGACGAGGAAGAGGTGACGGAGACCGAGGTCATCAACCAAGCCGCGGAGACGGCGGAAGGCGACGACTGAGCCTGACGTCACCCTAATGAAAGACGGGCGCGAAGAGCAATCTTCGCGCCCGTTTCAGTTGGCGGGACCGATGGACAGGGGTCGGTCTCCCGCGGGCAAGAGTCTGATCAGTCGGCGCCGGACACTTTGCGGACGGCGGCGTTGGTGCCCCGTACGGCCAGCTTGCCGGCGCCGACGCCGGTCTTCACCACCGTCTTCCCTGCGAAAAGCGTGGTGTCCACGGTCCGGTCCACGGCCTTCTCGGTGGAACAGGCGGAAAGGGTCATCGCGGCAAAAGCGGCGATCAGGGCGAAGCGGGTGGACGTCATGGCATAATCCCTTTCGGTGCGTCCTGATGGCGGCGGATCGGGGTCGACGCGTGATCCCGGGCCGTGGCGGTCTTCGCAGCGACCGTCCGTTGCGACGGATATGTCGCGGCCCGTGACAAAAGAAAAACGAATAAGAATTGCCGGTGAGACGAGTTTCACTCATGGTTAAGCGATGGACATCGCCCTGATCCGCACCTTTCTCGCCGTAGCCGAGACCGGAAGTTTCGTCGCCGCCTCGGGCCGGCTCTTCGTGACGCAATCCGCCGTGAGCCTGCGGGTGCAGCGGCTGGAAGACGGCCTCGGGCGCACGCTCTTCACCCGCTCCAAGGCGGGGGTGGACCTGACGCCGGCCGGCCATGCTTTCGAGCGTTACGCGTTGAGCCTCGTAAAACTGTGGGAGGAAGCCCGCCAGCAGATCGCCGTGCCCGAGGGCTATGGCCGATCCCTGATCATCGGGGCCCAGTATTCGCTCTGGCCCCGGCTGGGCTTCCGCTGGATGGACGCGCTGCAGGCGGCCGCCCCCGACCTTGCCCTGCGCGGCGAGGTCGGGATGCCGGACCGCCTGACCCGCTTCCTGATCGAGGGCGTGGTGCAGGTGGCCCTGACCTACATCCCGCAATCACGGCCCGGCCTAACCGTCGCACCGCTGATCGAGGATGAGCTGATCCTCGTGGCATCCTTCCCGGTAACGGATGTGGCGGCCGTGGCGGGATCCTACGTGATGTTGGATTGGGGTCCGGAATTCGTCCAGGCCCATGCGCTGGGCCTGCCCGATCTGCAGGAAACAGGCACGACCCTGGCCCTGGGCGCCCTGGCGGCCGACTATGTGGTGAACCGCCGGGCCGCAGCCTACCTGCCCGCCCGCGCGGTGCAACGGCACCTGGATGCGGGGCGTCTGCACTTGGTGCCCGATGCGCCGCGTTTCCCCTATCCGGCCTGGGTCGTCTCGCGCGACGATATCCCAGCCGATCTGGCCAACCTGGCCAGAACGACGCTGGCCGACGTGGCCGCGCGCGCGGAGGATGCGCAAGGGGACGTCATGGATGACTTGGCCCGCCTGAGCGAGGACGGAACCGTGGCCACCCTGGGCGATACAGCGGCGGTCTGAGCGGCCTGCACTTTTGGCCTCGCAGCGGCTGGGACCGTGGCGGGGTATTGGGGCGGATGCCGATGGCAAGGGGCCCGGCGCTCGGATCGGGGAAGGTCCCGTTGGGGTGAAACCGGCGCCGCGCCTCTGAAGGCGGGCGGGCCGTGGCGCGGGGGTGAAAGCCCCGCGATCCGCCCCAGGGGGTCACCCCGGGGTATTGCCGGCGGGCTGGATTTAGCCCGTCGTTTCGGTCGTGTCGCGACGGGGACGGGTTGTCCGGTCGAGCAGTTAACGAGTGGTGAAGAAATGCGGCGGATGTCGCAGGTTCTACGCGTCAGGGCGTCCTCCGGCCGCAGCATAGGCCATGTCGATGACCCGCTGCGTCCCGGCGGCGTCTTCCAGCGTCCAGGGAAAGGGCGCCTCACCCCGAATGGCGGCCCCGAATGCCTCCACCTGCAGGACGTATTGATCGAGGCCGTGCCAACTGCGGGCATGGTCCACGCCATCGCGCCCGCGCCATTCCACCCGCGCAGCCCCGAAGCGCGCCGCGTTGAATGGGGCCGTCAGCCGGATCAGCCCGGCCTCTCCGTGGAACAGCATGAATTGCTCTTTCAGAAGGCGCATGGAATTGACCCAATGGGCGGTGAAGTCGGGAAAGCGGGCCGAGACGCGGGCCAGCGTGTCGCAGCCCGCCTCCCAGTCGATATCGGCATGGGTGACCCGCTCTGGCTCCGCCCCGGTGGCCCAGCGCGTGGCGCCATAGGTGTAGACGCCGATATCCGGCAGCGCGCCGCCGCCCATGCTGGCCTGGTTGCGGATATTAGCGGGATCGTCGCGGTTGTCGTAGGTGAAGACCCCCTCGACATGTCGAAGCCGCCCGACCGCGCCTTGGGCCAGCAGATCGCGGACCAGCGCCCATTGCGGGTGATGTACGATCATATAGGCCTCGGCGCAGATGAGGCCGCTTCGGTCGCGTGCCGCGATCAGCGGGGCGATCTCAGCTTCGGCCAGGGCGACCGGCTTTTCGACGAGGACGTGTTTGCCCGCCTCCAGCGCCTTCAGCGCCCAGGGGATATGCAGGTGGTGTGGAAGCGGGATGTAGACGGCATCTACCTCTGCATCTGCCAGAAGGGCGTCATAGCTGTCATGGACCCGGAGACCGGGCGCCAGGTCGGTAAAGGGCGCAGCCTTAGCCACGTTGCGCGTCGCCAGGGCCGCCAGAACATGACCACGGGCGGCGTGGATCGCAGGCGCCATGTCGTTTTGCGCGAAACGCGATGCGCCCAAGACGCCCCATCTGACAACATTCGCCATGCGATCCTCCGACTTCGCCATCGCCTTCCATGCCGGGATGCCCCATCCTGTCCGCGACGTCACCCATTTGCGCGGCTCTCCCCGCGCCAGGATAGAACATGAACCGCTGTATACTCCGCCCCCTTCTGACCAGCCTCGCCCTGTGTGCCCCGCTGGTCGCGCAGGCCAAGATGCCGGATTATCGCGGCGGCGTTCAGATCATCGGCGAGGCCGAGGACCAATCGACGGCGCGGGGGACGGTTTTTCGGGACGTCAATCGCAACAGCCGTATGGACGACGGTGAGCGCGGGATCGGCGGCGTTCTCGTCTCCAACGGCCGTGACGTGGTGGTTACGCAGGAAGACGGCACGTACAGCTTGCCCGCTTATGACGACATGAACCTGTTCATAACGAAGCCGCGCGATCGCGCGGTTCCGGTGAATGACGACCTGGTGCCGCAATTCTTCTATATCCACAAACGCGCGGGCTCTCCCGATTTGCGGTTTGGGGGCCTTGACCCGACCGGCCCCCTTCCCGCCGAGATCAACTTTCCGCTGGTGGGGGACCCTGTTGGCGACAGGTTCGAATGCCTGATTTTCGGAGATGCGCAGACCTATTCCAACACGGAGGTCGGCTATGTTCGAGAGACAGTCGGGCGGATGCTGACATCCCGCGATCTGTCGGAGACGGAGTGCCTGATCTTCGAGGGCGACGTCATGGGCGATGACCTCTCGCTCTATCCGCGGCTAAAGCGGATCGTGGCGATCGGCGGGGTGCCGCAGTACTTCGTTGCCGGAAATCACGACGTCGATTTCGACGCGGAAACAGATCAGGACAGCTTTGACACGTTCCGTCGGGAATGGGGCCCGGAATACTATTCGTTCGATATCGGGGACGTGCATTTCGTGGTGCTCGACAACGTCCGGTATCCCTGCAACGGGGTCGATGACCATCCGTTTTGCGCCCCCGGCACGGAGCCGACCTATAACGCGGTGATCAGCGATCGTCAGATGACCTGGCTTGCGGCCGATCTGGCGCAGGTGCCGGAAGACAAGCTGATCGTCCTGAATGCTCACATCCCCTTCCAGACCTTCACCGACAACACCTCGCCAAAGGGTCAGACCGACAACTTCGCGGCATTGGTTGCCTTGTTGGGGGATCGGCCGGTCCTTGGCCTGTCTGGACATACCCACACCACCGAAAACCTGCGACCGGGCACCAGCTATGAGGGGTGGGAGGAACATACAGGGCTGGCCGCCGCCCCGTTCCACCAGATCGTGACGGGTGCCGTCTCGGGCTCATGGTGGGCCGGGGATCGCAACGATGCGGGTGTGCCCCATGGCACCCAGCGCCTTGGGGCACCCCGCGGCTACTATTCCCTGACCTTTGACGGGCCAGACTACGTGGACACGTACAACACGTTCGCGACAGGACCGGACGAGCAACTCCACGCCGCGTTCAGCACGCCCCGCTTCCGAGACTGGGCCTGGAAGCTCTTCGCGTACACGATCCTGTATGACACGCCGTCAGACATCATGCCGCCGGTCTCGATCAATGATCTCGGCGATATGTACATGCTGACGACACGCGACCTCCAGAGGGACGAGAACGGCAATGGCGGGAGCTGGGTGGCCGTGAATGTCTGGAATGGCGGCTTGGATACGCAAGTGGAAATCTCTCTTAATGGCGGGCCGGCGATGGCGGGGCGATTGCTGCAACCGGGACAGGGCGAGGCCAAGCGGTCGGGCATCGACTATGCCGACCCGCTCGCGCTGGCGCGGCAATCGACACAATCGGACGCGACCATCCGATCCTTCCAGGGCGGCGACGAGACCGCTGGCTACCGCATGTGGGATGGGACGGAATGGGTGGGCGTAGCCGGGCCTTTCCCGCGGTGGATGCTGTCGAATAGTTCGAACCATCTATGGCGGATCGACCTTCCCACGGATCTGCCCGTAGGCGTGCATCGGATCGATGTCCGTGCGACCGACTATCATGGACGGACCTTCGACCGCAGCTATCCATTCGAAATCGTAGAACAACTGCCAGAGCCGCATTGGCAAAAGCAGTTCTGGGAAGAGCCGGACTGAAGACGGCGATCGGCAGTCCGACGCCCTACTTGAGCTGACTGTCCTTACTGCCCCGCCGATTGATGCCGGGGCGCATGGCCCGATGGCCATCACGCTCGGCCGCGCAATCGAGGCAAAGCTTAACCCCCGGCAAAGCCTTCCGACGGGCCTCCGCGATTGGTTCGTCGCACTCCGCGCAGTGGGTAAGGCTCTCCCCGTCTGGGCCGGGCTTGGCGCGCAAACGGGCAAGCTCTTCCTGGATCGAAGCTTCGATCTGCTCGCCGACCGCGCCGTCGCGGGTCCACCCACCGGCCATCAGTTGCTCTCTTTGAGGCTATCTCGCACGCGATGGTCCTTTATCGACAACCAGGCTACGTCCGTAGCGAAAGCACGGGTGCGAAGCCACCCCATATGAGGCGCTGCCCATCGAAGGGCATCTCCGCCATATCCATCCCGCCATCGAAGTCCGGCGACATCATCTTCTCATTCGCAGCGTCATGGGTCGCTTTGTCCGGCCACTCGATCCAGGAGAATATGACGGACTCCCCCTCTTTCGCTTTCACCGCCATTGGGAAGGACGTGACCTTGCCGTCCGGCACGTGATCACCCCAGCATTCGACCATGGCGATCGCACCAAGGGGCTTGAAGATCTTGTCCCATGCCTCCCGCGCATGGGCGACGTAACTTTCCTTGTTCGCATCGGGCACCGCGGCCACGAAACCACCGTAGTAGGACATGATTCTCTCCTTCTTGCGGCTCCAAGTTGACATCCAATTATGTTGATATCAACATAATTGGATGAGTTACTCAGAAACAGTTGAAGTTGCTGGAAGATGTCTGTGCTTTCGGACGCAGAGGGCCGCTCGGATCCTGGCCCGGCGCTTCGACCAGGCCTTCAAGCCCCATGGCCTGACGAACGGGCAGTTCTCTCTATTGATGGCCCTCAACCGCCCCGAACCGGCCGCCATGGGGCCATTGGCCGACTTTCTTGGAATGGACCGGACGACATTGACGGCGGCGCTGAAACCTCTCCAGCGACGCGGTCTTGTCGAAAGCAAAGCAAACGCGAAGGACAAGCGCGTCCGCGGTTTGATCACGACGGATCAAGGACGTGCGCTTATCGCTCAGCTTCTGCCGATCTGGCGCGCCGAACATGACCGGCTAGACGCAGAACTGTCTTGGCTGGGAACGACCCCAGCGACACTGCGAGATGGGCTTGGCGCAATCGGGTCAATGGGGCGCGAGGCCACTAAAGACGAAACGGCCCCCAATGGGGGCCGCCGCTGATAGCCGAGTGCCGAATATCGGCGCTACGCCGGGACCATGCCCTTCTCGCGCGCCAGCTCCTTCACGCGCTTCTGCAACTTCTCGAACGCGCGCACCTCGATCTGGCGGATGCGCTCTCGACTCACATCGTATTTGCCGGACAGGTCCTCCAACGTGACCGTCTCTTCGCTCAGGCGCCGTTGGGTCAGGATGTCCTTTTCGCGATCGTTCAGAACGTCCATCGCTTCTGCCATAAGGCCGATGCGCGCCTGGTACTCATCGCGCTCCGCGTAGTCACCGGCCTGGTCAGCATCGTCATCGGCCAACCAATCCTGCCATTGTGTCGACGATTCTCCATCGGAGCCGACCATGACGTTCAGCGATGCGTCCCCGCCGGACATCCGACGGTTCATGGAGGTCACTTCCTCTTCCGTGACGCCCAGATCGGCCGCGATCCGTTCCACATTCTCCGGCCGAAGATCGCCTTCCTCCAATGCGCCGATCCTGTTCTTCGCTTTCCGAAGATTGAAGAACAGCTTCTTCTGCGCACTGGTCGTGCCGAGCTTGACCATCGACCAAGAGCGCAAAACGTATTCCTGGATCGCGGCCCGGATCCACCACATGGCATAGGTCGCCAGGCGGAAGCCCTTCTCGGGGTCGAACTTCTTCACGGCCTGCATCAGGCCGACATTCGCCTCTGAAATGACCTCGGCTTGAGGCAGACCGTAGCCACGATAACCCATGGCGATCTTTGCCGCCAAGCGCAGGTGACTGGTGACAAGCTGATGCGCGGCGTCGCGATCTTCTTCCTCGACCCAACGCTTGGCAAGCATGTATTCTTCTTCAGGCTCCAACATAGGGAATTTACGGATTTCCTGAAGGTAGCGGTTAAGGCCCTGCTCTGGGGAGGGGGCCGGTAAGTTGGCATATGTGGCAGCCATGTCTGTGTCTCCCTCATGTTAACAGGCTTAACACCCTTGCGAAGGATGTGGTGGTGCCCTGGATGGGTTTCAAGATGCACCCTTGACCCGACCAGGGATTGAGATCGCCGTTGGTACGCCCTGCGCGAGCGTCAAGCAACGGCCGAGATAGCGATAGCTTTGTGCTAATTCGCACGGTTAACGAAGGGACGTCAGAAGTTGTTCCATGTCCTCCGGCAGGTCGGCCGCGAAGCGCATCTCTGCCCCGGTCACGGGGTGCCGGAAACCGAGGGTGGCGGCGTGCAATGCCTGACGCGGGAAGGCCGCCACCGCGTCGGCGCCGGTTTGACCCTTTGGAAGCCGACGTCGGCCGCCGTAGGTCTGATCGCCGACCAAGCCATGACCAATATGGGCGGCATGGACCCGGATCTGGTGTGTCCGCCCGGTCTCAAGCCTGCACTCAAGCAGCGCAACGGCGCCCAAGGGCTCTACGACCCGTAAGCGCGTCACCGCATGGCGACCACCCTCGGCCAACACCGCCTGTCGCTGCCGGTCGGTGCGATGGCGATCCAACTGCGTCGCGATCTTCAGCCAACCGGCCTCCCATGTGACACCGCGAAGTCCGCCCAGGCGCGGATCGGACCGATCCGGAACACCGTAGCAGATGGCGCGATAGAGACGCTCGATAGAGTGGTCCTGAAACTGTGCCGCAAGTCCGTGATGGGCCGCATCCGTCTTTGCCACGACCAACAGTCCCGACGTATCCTTGTCGATCCTGTGAACGATGCCCGGCCGCCGCGCGCCGCCGACCCCGGAAAGCTGATCTCCCATGTGGTAGAGAAGCGCGTTGACCAGGGTGCCATGTGGCGTGCCCGGCGCCGGATGAACGACCATGCCTGCCGGTTTATCGACAACGATGACGTCGTCGTCTTCGTGCACGACCCGGAGCGGGATCGCCTCGGCGACCATCTCGGTCTCCGCCACGTCCGGCACAGTAACCGCCACCTGATCGCCTTCTGCAACGCGGGCGCGGAGACCGGCGACACGCCCATTCAGCGTCACATGCCCAGCCTCGATCAGCCGCGCCAGACGGGACCGGCTCAGATGGGCCGCCTCTGGCACGTCTCGGGCGATTGCCTTATCGAGGCGCTGCGGCGGGTCGGCCGCGATGGTGAAGGTGACGCACGTGTCGGACATGGAGCCCCCGGAGCCGACGAACCTTCGCTTCCTGCGCATTCTCGTGACGGTTCTGACGGCGGTGATGATCGCCGGGCTGATAACGGTCGTGGTCCTGCTTGTCACGCGGCTGCCAGATACGGCGATCCGTGTGCCCGACGCGCTGATCTTGCCGGAGGGCGAGACGCCGCGGGCCATCACGCAGGGGCCCGGATGGTGGGCTGTGGTCACGGAGAACGGGCGCATTTTGATTTACGATGCGCAAGGCGCGCTAAGGGACGAGGTCGAGGTTACCCTCGAATAGGGGCGCGACCGTCGGCCAAAGACTGGCGACGAGCAGCGCGGCCATCGTCCAGTTGAACCACCGAAGGCGCGCAGGCGAGGTCAGGAAGCGCGCCATCCCCTGCCCCAGCAATGTCCAGCTAGAGACCGCCGGAAGGTTGATCGCCGTGAAGACCACCGCCACCGACAGGACCGACCAGAGCGTTCCCGTCGCGTAGAGCGTGATCGCGGTCAGCGCCATGGTCCAGGCTTTCGGGTTCACCCATTGGAAGGCCGCCGCCTCGAAGAAGGTCATGGGGCGCCCGGAGCCGCGCCCGGCCTCGGGCGCCGTCGCATTGCCGATGCGCCAGGCCAGCCACAGCAAGTAGAGAACCGACAGCGCCGCAAGCAGCAGCTTGGCCGTCGGGAACAGATCGAAGAGCCGCGCAAGACCCAGACCGACGCAAATGATCATGAAGCCAAAGCCCAGTCCTACGCCCAGCATGTGCGGCAATGTCCGCCGCAAGCCGAAATTCGCGCCGGAGGCCATCAACATCAGGTTGTTCGGCCCCGGCGTGATGGACGTGACGAATGCGAAAGCGGCCAGCGCAGCGAGAAGATCGATACTCATGGCCGCGGTGATGCCATGGATGAGAGCGGAATGTCCTTGCGAAGATCCCGGATTTCCCCTTCACTTCGCAACAAATGACCGACTTACCAGATATAGACCGCAGAATCTTGCTTGAACTGACGGCAGATGGCCGCCTCTCCAACCAAGCTCTTGCCGAGCGGATCGGACTGTCGCCGTCCGCGACTCTCCGCCGGACGCAGAGCCTTGAACGTGCCGGGGTCATACGAGGCTATCGCGCCGTCCTCGATGGCGCCAAGCTGGGTATCGGCTTCATCGCCTATCTCTCGGTTGGCCTGAACGATCACACGAAAGCCGGTCAGGAAGGGTTCGAGAGGGCCTGCGCCGCCGCACCCGAAGTTGTGGAATGTCACAACATCACGGGTACGGTCGAATACCTTCTACGTGTCGAGGTCACCGATCTGGCCGCCTATAAACACTTTCACACCGAAGTTCTTGGCACGCTGCCGCAACTCGCCTCGCTTACGACATTCGTCGTGATGGGCTCCCCCGTGGACCGGCGCGCCTGACCGTCGCGCTGTTCCGACAAGGATCGCGAACTACCTCCCTTTCATGCCGCCGTTTAGTCCCCTGGGCCTCGACCATGTCGTCATATGGGTCCGCGACCTGCCAGAGGCAGTAGCCTGGTATTGCAAGGTTCTGGGGTGCCGACCGGGCTATCGCTACCCCGACATCGCGATGGAGCATCTGTGGTTCGGGTCGATCCTGATCGGCCTGTGGGACGCCGACGATCCCCGCGCCGCCTATGCGGCGCCTTCGCGCGACGGGACCAACATGGATCATCTCGGCCTCGCCATTGGACCGTTCGATATGACCGACCTGCGCGCCCATCTCGCCACCCATGATGTCACGATAGAGAAAGAGGTCGAACAGGGCGGCGCCCGGGGGATCGGACATTCGGTCTATCTGCGCGATCCCTGGGGGAACCGGATCGAATTGAAAGGGCCGCCGATCTATGCCGATGGCGCTGCGTCAACTGCCCCGACATTTAACGAAACTTAACGAGAGTTTAACATGATCTCGCCGCCATTGGCGGCTCTCCTCCGCAAACATGCACCGCAAGGGAGGATCTGCCATGACCGCGGAACGCCTGGAAATCCACCTCGAAGGCCGGAAGGTCTATGAGAAATCCTCTTTGGACGGCGCGCTGGCCGTTCTGGAACGGGGCGGCGAAACGGCCCGACTGATCGACAAGCGCCTTCGCGCAGCGGGTCAAGGCAGCTGGGTCGGCGGAGATATCGGCCAGGGTCACGCCACCTTCCAGTTCGACGTAACCGATCGCGATGCGGCTGTCCGCACGATCCGCTCGGCCCTTGCCAAGACCCAGTTCGGAGACTTGCGTACAGTTCGCACAATCGAGACGGTCTTCGCCGCGTAGGACCCTTTAGATGCGCCCCATGGCCGCCACCGCATCGTGGCGATCGCAATAGACGACATGATCGTTCACAAGGCCAGCCGCCTGCATGAAGGCGTAGACAGTCGTCGGACCGCAGAAACGAAAGCCCTCAGCCTTAAGCGCTTTCGACAGCGCAGCGGAACGGTCGGTCTGGGCCGGAACATCGGCCAGGACCTTTGGACGGTTCTGTAAGGGAACACCGTCCACCACGTCCCAAACGAAGATATCGAACCCGGTCCTTTCCTGTATGGCGAGGAAAGCGCGGGCATTCGCAATCGTGGCTTCGATCTTCCCACGGTGCCGAACAATCCCCGGATCCGCCAAAAGACGCGCAATGTCGGCCTCGTCCCAGCGCGCGATCACGTCGGGCCGAAAACCCTGAAAAGCCCGCCGGAAACCCTCACGCTTGCGTAGGATGGTGATCCAGGACAGGCCGGACTGGAAGCTCTCGAGCACCAACTGCTCCCACAGCGCCCGAGGCTCGCGTTCGGGCACGCCCCATTCAGTGTCGTGGTAAGCTTGGTAGAGGGGATCGTCCCCCACCCAACCGCATCTCTCCATCAAACCCTCCCGGAACGGAATGTCTGGCCATTCCGTTAAGCTGCCAATTCTCCATGCCAGAAGGAGCACAGAGATGCCCGCCATCCAAGACGCCAAAATCCTGATCCTCGCCACGAACGGTTTTGAGCAATCGGAACTGGAAACACCCCGCGACAGCCTGCGCGAACGGGGCGCGCATGTGGACATCGTCGCGCCCGAAGGGAAAGAGATCCGCGGCTGGGATCATGAGGATTGGGGGCAGGCCGTTCCGGTCGACCGTCTCCTCGGCGATGCCGCAGCCACAGATTACGACGCGCTGATCCTTCCCGGCGGTCAAATCAACCCAGACGTCCTGCGCCTTGACCCGGATGCGATCGCCCTCATCCGGGACTTCGCAGCACAGGGAAAGGTCATCGCCGCGATCTGCCACGCACCGTGGCTACTGATCGAAGCAGGGTTGGTGAAGGGGCGCCGGATGACGGCCTATCCGTCGATCCGCACGGATCTGGGGAATGCTGGCGCCGAGGTGGTGGACGCGCCCGTCGTCGTCGCAAATGGCATCATCACGTCCCGGGATCCGGAGGATTTGGATCAATTCGTGGATAAGATCGTGGAAGAGGTCGAAGAAGGACGACACGCGCGCGCCGCCGCTTAACGGCTTTGTAAGGATAGGCGTGGCAGGTAAGTCCCCGATGCGATCCGGGGTGTTCCATGCCACGTCATAATTTCGAAGAATCGGGTCAGGAAGACCCTCTGACTTTCGCAACGCGAGAGCGGGACCGACATATCCTCCAAGTCGTCCGTGGCGCTCTGTCGACGAACAACTGCACCCTCGCCTTCCAGCCGGTTTTCAGCGCCGTCTCGGGGGAGGTGGCGTTTCACGAAGCCTTCATCCGGATCCTCGACAGCACGGGTCGGATCATTCCGGCAGCTCAATTCATGCCCGTGACCGAGCTGGACGAGCTGGGCCGTGTTATCGACAGCACCGCTTTGCGCCTTGGCATGAAAACCCTCGCCGAACAGCCGAACCTGCGGCTGTCCATCAATATGAGCGCCCGGTCGATTGGCTATCCGCCGTGGATCCGGGTACTTAAGCGGTGGCTGCGCGAAGACGCGACGATCGGAGAGCGTCTGATCTTGGAGATCAACGAAGCCTCCGCCATGCAGGTCCCTGAACTTGTGAAGGTCTTCATGACCGAGTTGCAGGATGCGGGCATCACCTTCGCCTTGGATGATTTCGGGGCTGACATGACGTCTTTCGGGCATCTCAAGCAGCTCTATTTCGATGTGATGAAGATCGACGCGGACTTCGTGCGGGATTGCGATACGGATCCGAACAACCAATGCATGTTGGGCGCACTGATCGCGCTGGCACAAGAATTGGACATGTTTACCGTGGCCGAGGCCGTGGAGACCCAAGCTGAAGCCGATTTCCTCACCCGGCTTGGGATCGACTGCATGCAGGGATACGCCTTTGCCAGCCCATCTGCGGAGTTACGGACCAAAGAAGTCGAAGAGCGGAAGATGACGGGCTAACGCGACGCCCGCGCGCTCAGTGTAACGACGAGCCAAGGCTGGCCATCGCCGTTTTGCCGCCTGCCACGCTGTCAACGCCCCAGCAAGGCCGCGTCTCTCGTGTCGGCAGCATCCTGAACGGTCCGTATGCCGTCGATCGCGCCCAATCAGTCGCACGATACGTATTGAGCTAGGCTGCCCGCACCGGTGGCACTCATCGTCGGCGAGGTTTTCGCCTCGACCAGCTGAGCCGACAACCTTCCCTGATCGTCACCGGCGCGGCATCCTCATCCGCCGTTTCGACCGTTTCGCGTCCATTTCGGCCTGCGCCGTCAATCGCGTGGGAGCCAAGGAGAGAATGCAGCCCCGCATGTCGGGACCCCAACCTCCGTCATCCGTGCAAGCGGGACCGCCCTTTGACCCGCCGCGCCGGGACCGCTACATCGCCAGGTAACTACGCCGCCGGGTCGGAACCGGCCGGGCCCCTGCTCGGCCCCCGGTGGCGTCGCCGAAAGGAAGCCTGTCCATGACCAACGTCGTTATCGCCTCCGCCGCCCGTACGCCCGTCGGATCGTTTCTCGGAAGCTTTGCCGGTGTCGCCGCCCACGATCTGGGGGCAGCCGTGATCGACGAGGTGGTGAGCCGCGCCGGTGTGGACAAATCGGAAATCTCCGAGACGATCCTTGGCCAAGTGCTGACCGCAGCCCAAGGCCAGAATCCGGCCCGCCAGGCCCATATCAATGCCGGCCTTCCGAAGGAAAGTGCGGCCTGGAGCATCAATCAGGTTTGCGGCAGCGGCCTTCGCGCCGTGGCGCTCGGCGCACAGCATATCCAGCTGGGCGACGCTGAAATCGTCGTGGCCGGCGGGCAGGAGAGCATGTCTCTGGCCCCGCACGCGCAGGCCATGCGGGCCGGTCAGAAGATGGGCGACATGAAGCTGGTCGATACGATGATCAAGGACGGCCTCTGGGATGCCTTCAACAACTATCACATGGGTCAGACGGCCGAGAACGTCGCCGAGAAATGGCAGATCAGCCGCGATCAGCAGGACGAGTTTGCGGTAGGCAGCCAGAACAAGGCCGAAGCGGCCCAAAAGGCCGGGAAGTTCAAGGATGAGATCGTCGCCTACACCGTAAAGGGCCGCAAGGGCGATACTGTCGTGGAAGATGACGAGTACATCCGTCACGGCGCGACGATCGACAAGATGTCCGGACTTCGCCCCGCCTTCACAAAAGACGGCACGGTGACCGCAGCAAATGCGTCCGGGCTCAACGACGGGGCGGCCGCGACGCTTCTGATGTCCGCCGACGCAGCGGAAAAACGGGGAATCGAGCCGCTGGCCCGTATCGCATCCTACGCCACGGCGGGACTCGACCCTTCGATCATGGGCGTGGGTCCGATCTATGCTTCCCGTAAAGCGTTGGAGAAGGCCGGCTGGAAGGTCGACGACCTTGAGTTGGTCGAAGCGAACGAAGCCTTCGCGGCCCAGGCCTGCGCCGTTAACAAGGATATGGGCTGGGCTCCGGAGATCGTGAACGTGAATGGCGGCGCCATCGCAATCGGCCACCCGATCGGGGCGTCGGGCGCGCGGATCCTGAACACCCTTCTGTTCGAGATGAAGCGGCGGGATGCGAAGAAGGGTCTCGCGACTTTGTGCATCGGTGGTGGCATGGGTGTCGCCATGTGTGTGGAACGGCCCTGACGCCCCGCACGTCGCCCGGCGACGTTCCTCGCCGGGCACCCTATGACCAGATCGTCTTTTCCGGCGGCGGCCTGCGATGCTTTTGGCACGGAGGCTGGATGGAAGCCGCCGGTCGGCGGTTTACGTTCGATGCGGACCGCATCACCGGCTCCTCGGGCGGTGCGCTATCTGCCGCTGCCTGGATCGCGGGACGTGAGACCTTTCTCTTTGACCGCTTCGCGCGTGCCGTGACGCGCACCGACAGGAACGTTACTTTCGAGGACATCGGGAAAGATCACGGCCGCTCGCCCCATCAACGGGTCTACGAGGCCATCGTGGAGGATGTGATCGACGCCGCCGCGCAGACCAGGATCGGCAACGGACCAGCCTTCCAGATCAGCGTCTCTACCACCGGCGACAGTTCCGCCGCTACGGTCCGTGCGCTGGCGGCAGGCACGATCTATCAAGTGGAGCAGGTGCTGGCCCCCACCCCGCGTCCGCGCCTGTCGTCGATCGCGGGCGTAGACCAACGGATGATCGATGCGCGCCGGGCCGCGCGCGACGGCACCCTGCCCGACCTGATCCGCATGGCGGCCACAGTCCCGCCCGCCTTTCGGCCCGACGATTGGGACGGCGAGCCGATCTACGACGACGGGATGGTCGATAAGGCCCCGCTTCCGATCCCGGACGAGGGCCAAACGCTGGTTCTGCTGACGAAGCGCTTCCGGAACCAGCCGGACAACGACCCGGACCGGATAGACTATATTCAACCTTCCGAATCCGTCCTCTCCGGATCGAAACTGGACTTCACGGAACCGGCTCTGCTGCGCGAGGCATGGGACCAAGGTTTGCAGGACGGTGACGTTTGGGGGAAATCGCGCTAAGTGCCTCTCCACGATCCAGGGAGGACAGACCATATGGCACGTATCGCACTCGTCACCGGAGGCACGCGCGGCATCGGCGCCGCCATCAGCCACGCGCTCAAATCTGCGGGCTGCCACGTCGCCGCGACCTATGCCGGCAATGACGAGAAGGCCAAGGCCTTCACCGACGAGACCGGCATCAAGACGTACAAATGGAACGTGGCCGATTACGACGCCTGCACCTCCGGGATCGCGCAGATCGAGGCGGATTTGGGCCCGGTCGATGTGCTGGTGAACAATGCGGGCATTACCCGCGACGCGCCGTTCCACAAGATGACGCCGCAGCAATGGCACGAATGCATCGACACGAACCTGAACGGCGTCTTCAACATGACGCACAACGTTTGGGGTGGCATGCGCGAACGCAAGTTCGGGCGGATCGTGACGATCAGTTCGATCAACGGCCAGAAAGGACAGTTCGCGCAGGCGAACTATGCCGCGACAAAGGCCGGAGATATCGGTTTCACGAAGGCACTGGCTCAGGAAGGCGCTCGTGCGGGAATCACGGTCAATGTCGTGGCGCCGGGCTACATCAACACTGAGATGATGAGCACGATCCCGGAAAAGGTGATGAACGAGGTCATCCTGCCGCAGATTCCAGTCGGTCGGTTGGGCGAAGCCGAAGAGATCGCGCGATGCGTGGCCTTCCTCGCCTCCGACGAGGCGGGCTTCATCACTGGCTCTACACTGTCCGCCAATGGCGGTCAGTACCTGAGTTGATATGGATCGGGCGCGGCCTTTGGGAGGCCGCGCCCGATAACCGCGAGAGGCTCAAGACCGGCCGTCAATCAGACACCGACGGGCTGCGTCCGACGCAGGAACGCGGGCATCCGGAAGCTCAGCAATGCGCGAAATGCCTGGGCCCGCTCGCGATGGGCGCGTGCGAAAGCCTCGTCATAGGTGCGGGTGGTATGCACTTCGATCATATCCGATATTCCTTCAAGTCATAATTTCTATCTTGTCTCGAACATGCCATCCTTACCTCAAGCCGACAAACGAGACTTTACCAGCATTCAGAAAAGAAATATTGAACTGATATGTCGGATCGGCTTCCCCCTTTGACGGCCTTGCGTGCCTTTGAGGCCGCGGCGCGGCATCTTTCATTCCAGGCCGCCGCCGCCGAAATCGGCGTGACCCCAGCAGCACTCAGCTTCCAGATCAAATCCCTTGAGGAGCATCTCGGCGCCCCGTTGTTTCATCGCCTGAACCGAAGGGTCGAGCTCACGGATGCGGGACACGTTCTGAGCGGCCCAGCGACGGAAGGGTTCCAGGCATTGCTTTCGGGTTGGCGTGCTGCGCGGCGGCTGCAGGACAGCGCGCTTTTGACGGTGACTGCTGGGCCAGCCTTCACCGCAAAGTGGTTGGCGCCACGGCTGTTCGACTTTGCGCAATCGCATCCCGAGATCGAACTTCGCTTCGCCGCAACGCTCCGAATGCTCGACTTCGCAACCGACGATGTCGACATCGCAATCCGCTTCGGGCCGACCGAGACGCGCGATGCCAGTGATCTGCATCGTGCCCTGACCATAGGCGAATGGGTGACGCCAATGCTCCACCCCGATCTGGCCGCACGCTTTCCGACGCCGGAAAGCCTGCGGGATGCGACCATCATCTTCGACGATTCGATCGCCTTTCTCCGGCACTCGGTGACATGGGAGGACTGGTTTGCGGCCTACGGGATCGAGGTAGGTGACCTGCACGGGCCGCGCTTCAGCCAGGCAGACCATGCCATCGACGCGGCGCAATCGGGCGCGGGGGTCGTTCTCGGACGCGTCTCGCTGGCCGAAGCGGCGCTGCGCCAGGGACAATTGGTTGCCCCCTACGATGTGGCTTTGGTCCCGCGGGCGCATTTCCGCGTCCTGTGCCCGCGCGGTGCCGAAACACGGCCGAATACGCGGGCCTTTTTGGATTGGCTGGAAAGCGAGGTTGGGCGGATGGCCGATCACTCGGTCGGCAAAAGGTTGATCGAAGTCTAGGCGGACAAAAAAGGCCCGCTTCGGCGGGCCTTCGCGTTGGTGCTCACGTCGCCGTCAACTGACCGGCGCGGTGCTCAATCGTTCGATCTGTTGCTTGATCGCCAGCTTTCGCTTCTTCAGTTCACTGAGCGCGATACTGTCGCAGCCGGGACTCCGCTGCTCCTCTTCAACCTGTCGGGAGAGGGTCTCGTGCTTCTTCCGCAATTCCTGAAGGTGCGACGTTAGCGACATGGCAGTCTCCTCTGATTTTGGTTCGGCACTTTCCAGTGCACCATAGGACGTAGGGGTCTGTCACTGATTTTCCCATGGTGCCCCCGCCACCTTTTGCGGCGGGCCGGCGATTGTTGCGGGGGCAGAGGTTAAGAAAGTCTCAACGCACCGGCATCGCGCAGGATCGCCTGCGCGGCCTCCGAATGGTTGTCTCCGCTGGATGTGGACGTACGATGCGTCACGAAGGCGGGCAGCAACCGAAGCTCCGCCCGCGCACCTTTGCGCCCCTGCACCAGCACTCGGCCCGCCTGCCGTTCTGGGGCGGCACTCAGAGGCAGGATCTTCAAGGCCCCCAAATCCCGCATGCCTGACAAAAGATCAGCTAGCCTTTCCGCACGCGCGATGAAGCTGACGCTGCCCTTCGGTGCCACCCGTCTGCAGGCGACCGACACCCATTTGCCCAGGCTATCCGCATCCGCTTCCCGAAGGGCTGCTTCGCGCCCCCTATCCGTGGCAGCCGACCCAGCCCCGGCCCGAAAGTAGGGTGGATTGCAGATAACGTGATCGAATGCCCGCCGGAGGCCGGGCGGCAGGTCCAGCACATCCGCTTCGACCACCTCCGCCGCGCCGTTGCGGCGGGCCAGCGCAGCGGTGTCGACGTCCCGTTCCACGCCGGTCAGGTGGAGCCCGTCGACCCGCGCGGCAAGGCAATACATCGCGGCCCCGACGCCGCAGCCAAGATCCAGGACGCTTTGCCCAGCTTGAGCCGGACAAGCAGCGGCCAGAAAGACGGCGTCCGACCCTGCACGAAACCCGCGTGTCGGTTGCCACAGATGCAGCCGCCCACCCAGGAAACCGTCCCGGCTTACGCTCATTCCGAGATCGCGACCCCGTTGTCGCGCATCACAGCACGCGCCATAAACAGGTCCCGTGCCGCGACCATGACCCGCCGCGGCAATATGCCGATGGACCCCTCAAGGACCGATGTGTTGGCGTCCAGAACGAAGCAGTCTATACCCTCGCCATCCAAGAGGGCGGAGGCAAAGGCGATGATCGTCGGGTCGTTTGTTCGGAGCAATTCCCTCATGGTCCGACAGCTATGGGCGACGGCGCCCCGTGTCGAGATGGAGCCATGAACGTCAGCGACCCTCCGAAGCCTCACGAACGCCTTGCCGCCGCCTGCGCCGACGAGATGGAGGCCGTGAACGCCCTCATCCGTGACCGGATGGCGTCCGAACACGCGCCACGGATCCCCGAGGTGACCGCCCATCTGGTGGAAGCGGGTGGGAAGCGGGTGCGCCCTCTCCTGACGGTGGCTTGCGCGAAGATGTGCGGCCATTCCGGCGCGGATCACATCAAGCTGGCCGCGACGGTAGAGTTTATCCACACCGCCACCCTGCTGCATGACGATGTCGTTGACGAAAGCGCGCAGCGGCGGGGGCGCCCCACGGCGAACCTGCTATGGGACAATCAATCCAGCGTGTTGGTGGGCGACTACCTTTTCGCGCGCAGCTTTCAGTTGATGGTGGAGACGGGCTCACTGAAAGTGCTCGACATCCTTTCGGGCGCAGCGGCAACGATCGCGGAAGGGGAAGTGCTGCAACTGACAGCGGCGCGGAACATCGCCACCAGCGAGGAGACATATCTGCGGGTCGTGCGCGGCAAGACCGCGGCCCTGTTCGAAGCGGCGGCCCGTGTCGGCGGGGTGGTGGCCCAGGTGTCCGAGACCGACGAGGCCGCGCTGACCGAGTTTGGCGATGCGCTGGGCGTCAGCTTTCAAATCGTGGATGATTGGCTCGACTATGGCGGCGCCGGAGATGGGATCGGCAAGGACCTGGGTGACGACTTCCGCGAAGGGAAGCTGACCCTGCCCGTGATCCGCGCCATTGCGCGGGCGGACGAAGAGGAGCACCGCTTCTGGCGCGAGGCGTTGGAGAAGGGGCAGGCGGACGATCTCGATCGGGCAAGAGCAATCCTGGCGCGTCACGGCACTTTGGAGGAAACCCGGCAGGAGGCATTGGCTTGGCGTGACCGCGCCAAGGCTGCGCTTCTGCGCCTGCCCGCCCACCCGCTGCGCGATCTTCTGGGCGATCTGGCCGATTACGTTGTCGCGCGGGCCGAATAGGCCCTCAGCTCAGCGTGCAAGCGTGCACCCACCAGCCCGGCTGAGTGATCTTGGCGGCGGCGCGCTCTGCCTCCGCTCGGCTAGGCCAGAGGCCGTAACAGGTCGCCCCCGATCCGGACATACGAGCCACTGGCGCGCCAACGGCCACAAGGCTGGCGAGAACGGTTTCGATGACCGGCGCGATGGCACGTGCCGATGCTTCCAGATCGTTTCGCTGCGCGCCGACCCAGCGAATTAAGCCGTCGGAGTCGTGCCAAACCGGCAAGTCTGATGGGTGGCCGGGATTGTCGGGGGATGACAGGCCCGCGAAAACCTGACCCGTCGGCACCCCGATGCCGGGGTTGACCAGAACAGCGTGGACAGGCGGAAGCCGGACCGGCTCCACGATTTCCCCGACTCCCCGCATCCGCGCGGCCCGGCCCAGAAGGCAGACCGGCAGGTCCGCCCCAAGCGAGAGCAGTTGACCGGTCGACAGGCTGGCATCGCAGGCTCGGAGGGCAGCCGCCGCGTCCGAGGAGCCACCGCCAATCCCGGCCGGATGGGGCAAGGTCTTATCCAGCACGACCTGACGCGAAAGGCCCGCCAAGTCGAGTGCGCGCCGTATCAGATTGGTGTCATCCGTCGGCACGCCGGGCGCGAAAGGGCCCTTAACGGTCAGCACATCCCCCGGCGTGACCGTCAGGCGATCTCCGATATCCGCGAAGGCCACGAGGCTGTCGAGCCGATGGTAGCCATCGGAACGCCGCCCGGTGACATGAAGGGTCAGATTGATCTTCGCCGGGGCGAGAACGGACGTCTCCAAGCGTCAGTCCTGGGCCGCCTCGATGGAGCCCGCGCCGCCCTCTTCTTCCAGGACGGCGTCCAGACCGACATCCAGCTTACGCCGAATACGAACCTCATCCTCGGGCTCAGGCTCAAGGCTCAAGGCCCGACGCCACTGGAACTCCGCCTCGCGTTCGCGGCCAACCGTCCAAAGAATATCGCCCAGGTGGTCGTTGATGATCGGATCGAGCGGCAGCAATTGCGCGGCCCGCTCCATCGGCTCCACCGCCTCTTCATAGCGACCCAGCCGATAGAGAACCCAAGCCAAGCTGTCTGTGATGTAGCCGTCATCCGGTCTCGCGGCCACCGCGCGCTCGATCATGTCGAGCGCCTCATCCAACTTGATCCGCTTCTCCACCAGACCGTAGCCGAGATAGTTGAGAACCAACGGCTGATCGGGGTTCAACTCCAACGCGCGGCGGAAGTCGGCTTCCGCCTGCTCCCAACGGTCGGTCCGCTCATAGCCGATCCCGCGAGCGTAAAAGAGGAACCAGTCCCGGCTCTCGACCTCCTCGATCAGCTGGATCGCGCGATCATAGGCATCGGCAGCTCCTTCGAAGCGATCGAGGCGGCGCAGGACGTCGCCCTGCGCCGTCCAGACTGCGCGCTCGTTCGGATAGGCACGGGTTAGCGCCTGCAGGACCTCGACGGCCGCCTCCTCCCTGCCGGAGGCCATCAGAACCTCCGACCGCGCAATCTCGGCGCCAAAGAACGACGGATCATCGCGCGGGACCGCTCGGAGAGCCGCGTCCGCCAAGTCGTATTGCTCCTGCATCTCCAGAAGCTCACCGACGAGGATCGTCGCATCCACGTGATCGGGGCGCAGCGCTGTTGCCGCCCGCGCATTCAGGAGCGTGAAGGTGGTCGAAGTTTCCCCAGCCAGGATGGCCGCCAGTGTAAAATAGGACTCCGCCATGCCGTCGCGGGCACTCGACAGAAAGTCCCACGCCAGCGCCCCGTCATTCTCGATCCGTCGGGCCATGTCCTGCAGCTCTGGGCTGTTGGTCACCGCGTTGGCTTCGCCCAGGAGCTCGGCGGCATCCTCCATCCGGCCCAGCTGCGCGAGAATCTCCGCATGGGCGGCGATCCCCCGCGTGGTCAGGTTGAGCGGCCCATGCGCGCGACCCGATAATATCTCGTCCGCGCTTTCGAAATCTCCGGCGAGCGCAAGGGCATAAGCCCTGTGAAGATGCGCGAATTGGGAGAAGCCATCGGTTTCCGCCAGCGTCTCGAACGCTTCGATGGCGCGCGCCATCTCACCGTCCTCCACGGCGATCCAACCGCGCAACAGGCCATCCAGAAGGGCCCCACCAACACCGCCCGTATCCAAGAGCAGCGTCGCATCATCCAGATCGTTCTCAAGGAGGGCCGCGATCATCTGCGCGCTCTTGCCGAACTGACTGCCCTGCCCCGTATCCTCGAGCGTGGCGGCAGTTTGGGCAGCACGGTCGAAGTCGCCGAGGATGGAATAGATGATGACTGCGTTCTCCAGGGCCTGCACCGGCGCGTCATCGCTGCGCAGAAGACGACCATAATACTCGGCAGCGGCCGCATAATCGTTGGAATAGCCCGCGATGCGCGCCGCCAAATAAGGCCCCGCCTGTCCCTGCGCTGAGGCGGCGGCGGGCGCCAAGAGTGTCGCGGCAAGAAGAAGTGGTCGGATCATGGCGGAACCCCTCGGGCGGCCCCCGACGGGCCGATGCTGTCAATCGCAGTCCAGTATGGCCCCGATAAACGGGATCACGTCGCAGCAGAGGCTAGGCCGAGGGCGCCTGGGATGCAATGTGGGGCGGCTGGTCGCACCACGCGCTCACATGTTCGGATAGTTCGGCCCGTCGCCGCCCTGGGGCGTAGTCCAGACGATGTTCTGGGACGGATCCTTGATGTCGCAGGTCTTGCAGTGGACGCAGTTCTGAAAGTTGATTTGGAACCGCGTCTCGGCCCCTTCGCCCACGAACTCATAGACACCGGCCGGACAGTACCGGGCAGACGGCCCCGCGTATTTCGGCAAGTTCACACCCACCGGGACGGCCGGATCCTTCAGCTTGAGATGGGCTGGCTGGCTTTCTTCGTGGTTGGTGAAGCTGAAGGCCACGTTGGTTAGGCGATCGAAGCTCAGCTTGCCGTCTGGCTTGGGATAATCGATGGGTTGGTGCTTCGATGCATCCTCGGTGCTTTCCGCATCGGACTTGCCATGCTTCGCCGTTGCCGGGGACCAGCCGGTCAGGTTTTGGAGCCACATGTCCGCGCCGCCCACTGTCAACGATGCCGTCAGCCCGTAATTGGACCAGAGCGGCTTCACGTTGCGGACGCGCTTGAGATCCTTGCCGATGGGTCCGGAGCGGACTTCGCCGTCATAGGTTTCAAGCACGTCACCCTGCCGATCCGCCAAGATGGCTTCGTGGGCGGCTTCGGCCGCCGCCTTGCCGGATAGCATCGCGTTATGATTGCCCTTGATACGGGGCACATTGACCATGCCCGCTGCACAGCCCAGCAAAACGCCGCCGGGAAAGGCTGTCTTGGGCAAAGACTGCCAGCCGCCCTCGGTGATGGCCCGCGCGCCATAAGCCACGCGCTTCCCGCCCTCCAGCAACTCAGCCACCATGGGGTGATGCTTGAAGCGCTGAAACTCCATGTAAGGGAAGACGTAGGGGTTCTTGTAGTTCAGGTGGACGACGAAGCCGACATAGACCTGGTTGTTGTCGAGGTGGTAGATGAAGGATCCGCCGCCCGCGTTCTTGCCCAGCGGCCATCCCATCGTATGCACGACCTTACCCGGCTGGTGCTTCTCGGGGTCGATCTCCCAGATTTCCTTCATGCCGAGACCGTATTTCTGGGGCTCCGCATCCGCATCCAGTGCAAAGCGTTCGATCACCTGCTTGGAAAGCGAGCCGCGCACGCCTTCGCCCAGCATGACGTATTTCCCACGCAGCTCCATGCCCGGCTCGTAACCATCCCCGATGGTGCCGTCCGGATTTCGTCCGAACTCTCCCGCCACGACGCCGACGACGCGGTCGCCGTCATAGACAAGCTCGGAACAGGCCATACCCGGGAAGATCTCCACATCCAAAGCCTCGGCCTGCTCTGCCATCCAACGGCAAACGTTACCCATCGACACGACGTAGTTACCGTGGTTCGACATCAGCGGCGGCATCACGACGTTCGGGACGCGCACGCGCCCTTCTTCACCGAGAACGAAGAAACTGTCTGAGGTGACGGGCACGTCGAGCGGTGCGCCTTTCTCCTTCCAGTCGGGGATCAGCGCGTTCAGGCCCACCGGATCGAGCACGGCGCCCGAAAGAATATGCGCTCCCACTTCGGAGCCCTTTTCCAGAACGACGACGTTGAGATCGGCATCGAGCTGCTTGAGACGGATCGCCGCAGACAGACCCGCTGGTCCGGCACCGACGATGACCACGTCATAATCCATGCTCTCGCGTTCGACCTGATCCGCCATCGCGTCACTCCTTCCATACCGCCTGAGACGGTGCTTGGTATGGGGATGGGTGACGTCTGCGTCAATCATGACGCAGCGAAGTGTCGCGGCCGCCTGCCACGAGTATTTTCGGCCAGAGGAAGCAGGTGGTCCGGCGCCCTGCCCCCGACATCAGCTTGGCGGACGGGAAACAGGACGCCTTCCCCTGGCACGGTCATCGGCTCTCCAGCCTGTTCCGCGCGTCACTCATCGCGCGTTAGCCTTAACCGCCCGTTACTTCCTCTGGCGAAAAATACTCCCGCCGGAGGCGTCCTGCGCTTTCCACCTACGCGCCGCCCGCTAGCTCTGGAATGTTCCAAGCCCGAGTAACGCCCATGTCCCCACTTCGTATTCTCTACCTCCTACTCTGTATTGCCGGGATCGTGCTGCCGATGCGGTACTTCTTGCCGTGGCTACAGGCCAATGACTGGGATCTCGGCGCCATGGTCGATGCCTGGCATACCAACGATGCGAGCTCCGGCCTCGTCTGGGACCTGACGGTGGCGGCGATCACCCTGACCGTCTGGGTGGCCGTGGATTGTTGGCAGCGCCGGGACTGGTTGGGATTGGTCGCGATCCCGGCGACCTATGGCGTGGGCGTCAGCCTGGGTTTACCGCTACATCTGTTCCTTAGAAGTCGGCCCACGGGACAGCGCTAATCCGGGCTGGCCATCGCGCTCGGTCCTCGGCTATGCCCCTGCGACCTGAGCGGAGCGCGCCATGGACCATTTTCTCTACCGCGACGGCGTCCTCAATGCCGAGGACGTGCCGCTGCCCGACATCGCGGCCGCTGTTGGCACGCCGGCCTATATCTATTCCGCCGCCACGTTGCTGCGGCACTTCCGACTGTTCGACGAGGCCCTGTCCTGGGGGCCGCATCTCGTCTGTTATGCCGTGAAGGCGGCAAGCAATATCGCGATCCTCAAGCTTCTAGGCGATGCCGGCGCGGGCATGGATGTGGTCAGCGAAGGGGAATATCGCCGCGCGCGCGCTGCCGGCGTGCCCGGTGACCGCATCGTCTTCTCCGGGGTGGGCAAAACCGAAGCGGAGATGCGGCACGTCCTCTCCGGCGGTGTGCGCCAGATCAATCTGGAGAGCGAGCCGGAAATGCGGCTTCTGTCGCAGATCGCAAGCGAGATGGGCGTGAAGGTGCCCGTGACCGTTCGCGTCAACCCCGACGTCGACGCGAAAACCCACGAGAAGATCGCGACCGGCAAGTCGGAGAATAAGTTCGGGATCCCCATCGCAAAGGCCCGCGATGTCTATGCCGAAATCGCCAAACTACCCGGCCTGCGGGTCGTGGGAATTGACGTTCATATCGGCAGCCAGCTCACCGACCTGGACCCGTTCCGGCAAGCCTATCGCAAGGTGGCAGACCTGACCCATGCTTTGCGGGCGGATGGTCACACCATTTCCCGGCTCGATTTGGGGGGCGGTCTGGGCATTCCTTACGCCAGGTCTAACCTCGCCCCGCCGGTTCCATTGGAATATGGTCAGGTGATCCGCGACGAGGTCGGCGACCTCGACTGCGAGATCGAGATCGAGCCCGGTCGGCTGATCGCCGGGAATGCGGGTATCCTTCTGGCCTCCACGATTTTCGTGAAGGAAGGAGAAGGGCGAGATTTTCTGATCCTCGATGCCGCGATGAACGACCTGATCCGACCGGCCATGTATGGCGCCCATCACGACATTGTGACCGTGATGGAACGCCCCGCAGGCGCCGAAACTCAACCTTACGACATCGTCGGCCCCGTCTGCGAAAGCGGCGACACCTTCGCCAAGGGTCGGGAGATGCCGCGCATATCGACCCGCGATCTTATCGCGTTCAGAAGTGCAGGCGCTTACGGGGCGGTCATGGCAAGCGAATACAATTCCCGGCCGTTGATCCCGGAAGTGCTCGTTTCCGGAGCGGATTACGCCGTGATCCGCCCGCGCCCGAGCTTCGAAGAGATGATCGCGCGCGAAACCATTCCACATTGGCTCTCAAACGACTAAGTTCCGAGGAAACCGCTCGAGAGAGCCGCGACCGGAGGCCCCATGGCCGAACCACGCGACGACCTTCAGACAGTGCGCCGCCAATTGGCGCTGACCCGGGCCGGTCTCTGGGCGGAGCGGCTGACTCATGCGTTCTGGCCCGCTTGGACGGCGCTCTTTGCGGGGATCGCGATCTGGGCCTGGGACGTGGTGCCGCAGCCCTGGGATTTGAGCCTTCTGGCGTTGGTCGTCCTTTTGACGGTCGTCTTCGTCGTCCTGGGGGTACGCGGCTTCCGCGCACCGAAAGCCGCGGATGCGCAGTCGCGCCTGGACGCGACCTTGCCGGGACGCCCTCTGACGACGTTGACCGACGAACAGGCGATCGGAAGCGGTGATCCGGAATCCCATGCCGTCTGGCAGCGCCATCGCATCCGAATGCAGGAACGGCTCGCAGACGCGAAGGCTGTGCCCCCTGATCTCCGCGTCTCGCGTCGCGATCCCTATGCCCTGCGTTACATGGCTGTTCTTATCCTGGCCGTTGCGATGCTCTTTGGGACGGTTTGGCGGGGACCGATCGTTCCGGCCACGGCGGGTGGCGGTCAAGTCGCGGCCACCGGGTCCGAATGGGAAGGATGGCTGCAGCCGCCACGGCATACGGGCTTGCCCACGCTCTATCTAGGCGACATCCCCCCGGGCGAGGTGGAGGTGCCGGTCGGTACGCTAGTGACGCTGCGCCTCTATGGTGAGGCAGGTGGGGTCTCTGTGACCGAAACCGTGTCGGGCCGAAGCATCACCGATCCCATCTCGCCGATCCAAGACTTCGAGGTGACGCGCTCTGGGACCTTGGCCATCGACGGCGCCGAGGGAAATCCGATCTGGTCGTTGAGCGCGACACCGGATGCGGCGCCCTCGATTGCCCTCGATGGCGCGCCGGGCTTCGAGTTTCCGGATCAAACGACCCTGCCCTGGCAAGCCCAGGACGATCACGGCATCGTCTCGGCGCGTGTGACGTTTGAACTGGACGGCGGTGCGCCGCATCCGCATGGGCTGTCCGTTCCGCCAGAGCCGCGCGATCCGCTCGTCATGGACCTGCCATTGCCTATTTCTGGCGACCGGGCCGACATTCGTCAGGTGCTGCGGGCTCAACTCTTCGAGCATCCCATGGCCGGAATGCCGATAATCGCACGCTTGGAGGCCGAGGATGCGGCGGGCCAGATCGGCACCGCCTACGAGTCGTTTATCCTACCCGCACGCCCCTTCTACGATCCCGTGGCGGCCGCGCTGGTGGAGCAACGCCGGGATATCCTGTGGTCGCGCGCCAACCAGACCCGCGTGAGCCAAGTCCTGCGGGCTGTGACGTGGAGAGGGAACGAGACGTTCGACAATCCGGGCGCTTTCCTCATGACGCGGATGGCCATCCGCCGCCTGGAAGTGCCGGAGTTAAGCGTCGAGGCACGGGACGAGATCGCGGAAATCCTTTGGGAAGCGGCGATCCGCCTTGAAGAAAACAGTCTGGACTCGGCGCTTGAGCGTCTGCGGCAGGCCCAGGAACGCCTCTCCGAAGCGATCCGTCAGGGTGCCGATCCGGAAGAAATCGCCCGCCTGATGGACGAGATGCGGCGCGCTATGGACGATTACACCCGTCAGTTGGCGCAGCAGCAGGGCCAACAAGGTCAACAGCAGCAACAGGCGCAGCAGGGCGAAAGCCAGCAGATCACGCCGAACATGCTCGACGAGATGATGCAGCGCATCGAGGAATTGATGCAGCAGGGTCGCACGGCAGAGGCGCAGGAATTGCTGCGCCAGCTCCAAGAGATGATGGAGAACCTGCAGGTAACCCAAGGCCCCGGCGGCCAAGGAGAGGGGCAGCAGGGTGCGGGCGAACAGGCAATGGAAGACCTACGCGAGAGCCTGCGCGAGCAGCAGGGCCTCTCGGATGACGCCTTCCGCGAATTGCAGGAGCAGTTCAATCCCAACGCACAGGCGGGTCAGAGCCAACAGAACCAAGGGCGCAGCGGCGACCAGGGGCAAGGCCAACAGCACTCCGAGGGTCAGGATGGCCAAGGGCAAGCCGGAAACCCGTCGGGCCAGCAATCGCAGCAGGGTCAGCAGCAGGGCGGTGGGAACCCGTCGGCCGAACCCGGTCAACAACAAGGATCGCCGGGCGATCTGGCCGGGCGGCAGCGCGCCCTTCGGGAAGGGATTGAGACCCTCCGTAACAATCTGCCGGGCGCGGGCAGCGAGGGAGGTGACGCTGCGCGCGACGCGCTCGATCGCGCCGAGAATGCGATGCGCGAAGCCGAACGCGATCTGGCGGACGGTAATCTCGGAGAGGCCCTGAACGATCAGGCCGAAGCGATGGATGCGCTGCGCGACGGGATGCAAGCCCTTGGTCGCGCACTTGCCGATCAACGGCAGGACGGTCAGCCGGGCGAGTCGCAGAACCAGGCCGGTCAGCGCGAGGGCGAAGGCGTCCTGCGCGATCCGCTGGGTCGTCAATCCGGCGAAGGCAGCCTGCTCGGTTCGGACGGAGACCTGCCAGGAGGCGTCGATCAGGCTGGACGCGCGCGCGATTTGATGGATGAGATCCGTCGCCGCTCCGGAGAACGTGACAGACCGCAGATGGAGTTGGATTACCTACGACGGCTGTTGGACCGGTTCTGAGGGAGCGCGTCGATCAGGATTGCGGTGTGGTCAGGCGATCCGTCAACGCTTCAACACCGGCTTCCAAGTCTACCCGACGGGCATCCACCCAAAGCTGGTAGGCCGAAATCGTCTCTGCCGTCTGTGGAACTGCGGATTTGATCGGCTCGGCGAACAGATAGACGACCACTGGTAGCAGGATCACCAGACAGGCAACCAGGAAGCCAAAGCGGAAGCCGCCGCCGCGACCTTCATCCTCGCCATCCATTTCGACGACCGGTTCCATGGTCTCCATCTCGTCGGGCCGCAGGGATGAGTTGATCTTCTCGATATCGGGCAGAAGGCCCCGCCGATCCGACGAGTCTGAAACGTTGCCGAAACGATCCGCTTCGGCAGCACCCAAGACGCGGGTCTTTGTCTGCGACGAAACCGGTCCTGACGGCGCGCTCGGCTGTGCCGCGGCCCGCTTGGCATCGGCGGGATGGTCCTCCAGGTCCACCGTTCGGGCGGCACGGAGAGCGCTGACGATCGCGTCGCGCATCCCTTCGGTTTCTTTAGCGTCTTCCTCGGCGTCGTCGTCTTCCTTGTCGCGCGCCCGAGCGACCGATGCCGCGGCGGCCAGTCGCGCCCGTTCGTCTACCGGCTCGGGCGCAGCGCGGGGCGCATCGTCTTCCTCATCGTCCCAGTCGTCGGGCAGCTTTTCGGGTGCAGGTGGGGCAGCCCCGCGCAAAGCCTCTTCGCGCTCGCGCTCCTCGCGCAAAATGCCGCGTGTCGCCTCGTCCAAAGGCGGGCGCCGATTGGGCACGAATTCCGGTGCTTCAGCCTCCGTCGCCTCAGCGGTCCGTCCCTCTTGAAACCAAGTCGTCCCGCAATTGGAGCATTGCACATCGCGTCCATCGATCGGAATGACGCCTTCGGCGATCTCGTATTGTGCATTGCAGTTGGGGCAAGTGATACGCATGGCATCCCGATGGCGGCCAGTTTCTCAGCAGAAACAATCGGCCACACCGCGCCTGATCACGTCATCGGTGTCAACCCCGGCACGTTCCGGCCCGCCCCCACCGTGTCTCTCGGCGCACGATTGCGTCAAAGTCGTGGCTACGGCAGAAGGCCGAAAAAATCGAGCGGTGCGGATGTGATCGAGTTGACGGGGGCAGGCTTTGCATATGGCCGGGACCGGGTGCTTTCAGACCTGTCCCTACGCCTGGATGCGGGATCGTTCCAGTTTCTGACGGGCAATAGCGGCGCGGGCAAAACGACCCTCCTGCGGCTCTGCTACGGGGACCTGAAGCCCGACGCGGGGACCGTTCATCTGTTCCAGAAAGACAGCCTGACGCTGGATCGTGACGGGCTTGCGCGGACCCGGCAGCGGATCGGCGTCGTCCATCAGGATTGCCGCTTCCTCGATCACCTAACCGTCTTCGACAATGTCGCATTGCCGCTGATGGCGGCCGGTCGCGATTTGGCCGCCCATGCGCAGGACGTGGCACAACTCATTGACTGGGTCGGTCTGCGCGCGCGCAGTCAGGCCCGACCGCCGGAACTTTCGGGTGGCGAACGCCAGCGCGCAGCCCTGGCCCGCGCCATTATCATGGACCCGGATGTGATCCTCGCAGATGAGCCCACCGGCAATGTCGACTGGGAGATGTCGCAGCGGCTCCTGACCCTGCTGGCCGAGCTCCATCGCCTTGGCAAAGCGATCTTGCTCGCCACCCATGACCTGCCCCTGATCCGCGCGGCCAAGCAGCAGGTCTCGGCCCGCGTCCTTCGGCTGGTCGATGGTCGCGTCCACGTGGCTGGGACAGACTTGTGAGGCAGGCAATGGCCCTACTCGCCGACCTGGCCGCGGGGGACAGGCAGGCCGACCGTATCGTGCCGCGCACAGGACATGGCGCGCGTTTGACGGTCGGCGTCGCCGCCGCGATGGCCTTTCTCGCGGTCTTCGCGATGGCCTTGACCCTCGGCGCAAGCCGCATCGCCGCCTCCTGGTCGGACAGTTTGTCCAACGTCGCAACCATTCGGATCTCGGCCCCGCAGGAACGCTTGGACGCCTTGGAGACCGAAGTGAGGACCATTCTAGACCAGACGCCTGGCGTAGCCTCGGCACAGACGATCGGGGCGGAGGAGCAGGCAGCCCTTCTTGAGCCTTGGCTTGGCCCCGACCTGCCGCTGGAGACCCTGCGACTTCCCCGCTTGATTGACGTCGTAGACGCGTCCCCACCTTACGATCGCGACGGGCTGCGGCTTCGTCTGCAGGCGGAAATGCCTGAGGCCGTGCTGGACGACCACACACGGTGGCGGGAGGGGATGGTGGATGCGGCCACGCGGGTCAGGTTGTTGGGTTGGCTGTCTCTCGCGCTGATGACCGGGGTCCTGGCCGCCATGGTCACGCTGGCCGCAAACGTGGCGCTTGCCGCCAATCTGGAGATCATCCGTGTCCTGCGCCTGGTCGGGTCGCGGGATGCCTATATCGTGCGCGCCTTCACGCGGCGTTTTGCCTTGCGATCTCTGTTCGGTTCCGTGCTCGGAGCACTGGCGGGAATGGGCGCGCTCGCGCTTTTGCCGAATGCGAACGTCCTGGGCGGACCGGACGAAAGCCTGGTCCTTTCGGGCGTCGGCTGGGTGCTGCCGCTCCTCATCCCGCCAGCCGCAACGATCCTAGCCTTTGCCGCCACGCGCCGCGCGACCTTTCGCGCCCTTGCCCGTTTCGAGTAGAGATGTGCGATGCAATATCTCCGCTCCCTTATCTTCAACGTTGCGATGTATGTTTGGATGCCGATCCTCGGCATCGTCTTCGCGCCCTGGGCGATCCTTTCACCCGAAGGCGCCCGGACGGCCTGCAACACCTATGCGCGACACGTCATTCGAATGATGGACGTGCTTTTGGGCCTCCGGATCGAAGTCCGGGGCGCGGTCCCGTCGGGTGAGGTGCTGGTGGCCGCCAAGCATCAGAGCTTTGCCGATATCATCGTCATATGGGATGCCCTTTCCCGGCCTTTCTTCATCATGAAGGCCCTTCTGCGCTTTGCGCCAGTTCTCGGCCAATACGCCCTGCGGCTGGGCTGCATACCGGTCCATCGCGGGAAACGAACGGAAGCGATCAAATCGATGCTCGCCGAGGTTCGTTCCGGCAAACGGGCGGGCGGACAGCTGCTGATCTATCCCCAAGGGACACGGGTCGCGCCGGGCACGCGGCGCCCTTACAAGGTGGGAACGTTCGCGCTTTATGAGCAGATGCAGCAGCCCTGCGTGCCCGTCGCGACCAATATCGGGCTCTTCTGGCCCAAACGCGGATTTCTGCGGCACCCCGGCCTTGGCGTGATCGAGTTTCTCGACCCGATCCCGCCCGGTCTGCCCCGTGCGGAGTTCATGGCGGCCATGGAAACCGCCATCGAAGAAGGGTCGAACCGACTCATGGCGGAAGCCGGCTTCCCGATTGATGGAAACGACCCACCGCTGGGCGATCCTGTCGCGATGGCCAGCAAGAGCGCTGCGCAAAACCGCTAAAAGGGTCGTCTACGGACGACCTAGGCGAAGACGACGGCCCAAACGCCCCCTACGGCAAGCTGCGCGACAAGGAGCAGTGCGATGGCGGCCCGCATCAACCAAGACCGAAATCGCCAGAGAAGCCACCCGCCGAGCGCGAGGCATAGGGCACTTTCCAACGGCGCCACCCATGCAGCCCCATGGGACATATCCCAATAACTGATGGGACTCTCATAGACCCAATCGCTCACCGGCCAGAAATGCGGGCGACCGTCATCGTGGTGCAATGGCAGATCGAGGGCCACATGCAGCAAGGCCGCCCCGCCGAACGCCAAGAGCCACCGGCGCCGCAGCAACAACCCGACCGCGACAATGGCACCGTAGACGAAGACCGAATTGTCCACGGCAAAGATCGCCTGCCACGTGTTGGAGAAGTAAAGCTCTCGGAAGATCCGTTCCGGCGTTTCGCCCATGGCCAACGCCCCGGCCACCAGAAGGTAAAGCGACAGGTCCGGCATCAGCGCCCCAAAACCGGCCGCAACAGTCACTTTGGCATCGCTTGGACGACCGAAGGCCGCCAGTCCCAGGATCAGATGTGCGGGGGTGTTCAAGGCCGGGTCTCCTGCGGTAGCCGCGTGCGAACATGGCACGGCGAGGGCGCGATGACACGGGCGATCATGGTTCAGGGCGCGGGTTCGAATGTCGGCAAGAGCATGCTTGTCGCGGGCCTTTGCCGCCACTGGACGCGCCAAGGCCTAACGGTTCGCCCGTTCAAGCCACAGAACATGTCGAACAACGCCGCCGTGACCGAGGACGGCGGCGAGATCGGCAGAGCACAGGCGCTGCAGGCCATGGCCTGCCGCGTGGCGCCCCGCGTTGACATGAACCCGGTGCTTTTGAAGCCGGAAACCGACACGGGCGCGCAGGTGGTCGTGCAAGGCCAGCGCCTCACGACCGTTCGGGCGCGGGACTATGCGATGCTCAAGCCGAAACTCCTGACGGCGTGCCTAGAGAGCTTCCATCGCCTTGCCGATGAGGCCGATCTGGTGGTCGTCGAAGGTGCGGGCAGCCCCGCGGAGATCAATCTGCGTGCGGGGGACATCGCCAATATGGGCTTTGCGGAAGCCGCCGATCTTCCGGTCATGCTTGTGGGCGATATCGACCGCGGCGGCGTCATCGCACAGCTGGTCGGCACCTGGGCTGTCCTGCCGCCGGAGGATCGCGCCCGCATCGTGGCCTTCTGCGTCAACAAGTTCCGGGGCGATGTGCGCCTGTTCGATGGCGGCATGGTCGAGATCGCGCAGCGAACAGGATGGGGGCCGCTGGGTGTCGTCCCGTGGTTCGCCGATGCCAGTCGACTGCCGGCCGAAGACATCCTCGATCTGACCGACCGATCCGGCGGCACCGGAGCCGGTCTGCATATTGCCGTGCCCCGGCTGGGCCGCATCGCCAATTTCGACGATCTGGACCCGCTCGCCGCCGAGGCCCACGTCTCGGTCGAGATCGTTTCACCCGGACGGCCGCTTCCGATTTGCGATCTGGTCCTAATCCCAGGCTCAAAGTCCACGATTGCCGACTTGGCCGCCTTCCGTGCCGAGGGTTGGGATGTCGATCTCGCGGGTCATGTCCGGCGGGGCGGTCATGTCGTCGGCCTCTGTGGCGGTTACCAGATGCTTGGCCGGACCATCGCCGACCCCGAGGGGCTGGAGGGCCCGCCGTCGGAGGTTCCCGGGCTCGGCTATCTGGATGTGGCGACCGTCATGCGGCCCGCCAAGCGGCTTGCCCTGACCCGCGCATCGCACCCGGACAGCGGAACCCAGACCGAAGGTTACGAAATCCACCTCGGCGAGACGACGGGTCCCGACACCGCGCGGCCCTGGCTCTTGCGCGACGGCGCGCCGCAGGGGGCCACCGATCCAACCGGGCGCGTGCGGGGCTGTTACCTGCACGGTCTTTTCTCTGGCGATGCATTCCGTGCCGCGTTCCTGAAGGAATTGGGACAGCCAAGTACCGCGCTCAACTACGCAGCGGGTGTCGAAGCGACGCTGGATGCGCTCGCCGACCACTTGGCCGAAGCGCTCGATTTGGACACACTTCTCAGGAAAGCAGCACCTGTCGCCAGGACGCGCGATTGATCCAAACAGTTGCCATGTTAGCCTCACCCTGCTGCCATCTGCCGAGGTTTCCATGATCCGAGCCGCCCTGCTTTCGCTTTTGCTTGCTGCCCCTGCCTATTCCGCCACCTGCGGAAATGATGCCGGGGGGTTCGATGCCTGGAAGGCCCAGTTTGCGCGCGAGGCCGCGGCCGCCGGTGTTGGAGAGCGCGGACTGCAAGCGCTCGCAGGCACACGATACGCCCAGCGGACGATCAATGCGGATCGCAACCAGAAGAGCTTCCGCTACAGTCTGGACAAGTTCATGCAGGTCCGAGGCGCGGACACGATCGTGTCCCAAGGCAGACAACGCCTTGCCCGCGATAAGGCGTTCTACGACTCGCTGGAGCGCGCCTATGGCGTACCCGCTGGGGTCTTGATCGCCATTCACGGGATGGAAACCGGCTTCGGTCGCTTCATGGGTGACGCCAACGTTGTCTCGGCGATTGCCACACTGGCCTATGATTGCCGCCGGTCGGACTTCTTTTCGCGCCATGCGCTCGCCGCGTTGACCCTTGTGGATCGTGGCGCCATCTCACCCAACTCCGTCGGCGCCATGCATGGCGAATTGGGGCATACGCAGTTCCTGCCCGAGAACCTGCTGCGCTATGGAGTTGACGCCAATCGGGACGGACGGGTCGATCTGACCAACCAGGTCGACGCGCTGGCATCCACAGCGAACTTCCTGCGGCAGAAGGGATGGCGGCCTGGGCAAGGGTTCCAGCAAGGACAGCCCAATTTCCAGGTCATTCAGGAATGGAACGCAGCAACCGTCTACCAGCAATCCATCGCGATCATGGCTGCGCGAATCCAGGGCTGAGGGTGGTGCGGGCGGCGGGACTCGAACCCGCACGGGCGATGCCCTTCAGATTTTAAGTCTGATGTGTCTACCATTCCACCACGCCCGCACCCGACCCGCCTAGCTGCGGTGGGCGACCCATTGCAAGGGATCATGGCACGTAGAGGGGATCAGAGCTCCCTCTGAGCTCCGCCGCGGTCCAATTCCAGGAAACGGCGCTCCGAAAGCCATGGATTGAAGGCCAGCGCCGCACGGATCGCAGCCTGCCCCTCGGCAACCTGTCCAAGGGCGATCAGCGTAAGGCCCTTGCCTGAAAGCGCCGCGACATGCCTTGGGCGCAACGCAAGCGCGCGGTCAAGGTCGGGCAGCGCAGCCGCGTAGTCACCCTGCAGGAAACGGACAAAGGCGCGCTGATTGTAGCCCTCGGCATAGTCGGGACAGTACTTGACCAGCTGCTCGAACGCGATGGCCGCGCCCGGCAGATCGAACGACGCCCGCCGTTCCATACCTTCGTCCAGAAGTTCTTGCGCCCAGTCGTCGGGTGCGCGGGTCCATTCGCGCCACATCCCGGCTGCAGCGGGCTGCGCTGCCCGCTCGTCGGGCGCAGCGCGCGCCGCGGCAATCAGGTCGTCCATCTTGGCAGAAATGTCTGGGGCGGGCGGACAATCCGCTGCCGCTGAGGACGCGAGAAGGACCATGAAGAGGACGAGTGATCGGCGCATATCTAATCAGGTGCACCGGACCGCCGATCCGTCAAGCGATCGTGCTCAGTGACCGAAGGCCAGATCCACCTGCCGAGCCGCCGCATCTGCCGCGCCCGCTTCCCTGTCGAACGCATGGAGGAGCATATCGATGTCGTTCTCCATGGCGGCGGCCAGGGCAACGGGCCGCCCCTCCCATTCAGCCTTGGCTGAGATCACGGAGATCAGACGAACCTCGCCATCCAGCTCTGCAAAGACCGGTGCCCCGGATGAGCCGAAATCGACCGAGCAACTCAAGACCAGAATATCGGCATCGCGGGTGAGCACGCCGCAATCGTCTTCGCGCGCCGGGGCCTCCGCACGGTCTTTTGCGTAGCTGATCACATGAACGCGCTGACCGGTATCGACGGTGACACGGCGACGGAACGGGCGGATTCGTTCCTCCGGAACGGGTTGGTCCAACTGCAGCAGGGCAAGGTCGTTTCCAACGCCCATCAGGCGGTCCGGATTGGTGAAACTATAGCCCGGATGAACCACCGTGCGGAGCACGCCGCGCTTCGCATCGGCATGTCCGAACCGCAAGCCGGCTTGAAATTCCAGCCGATCCAGCGGAATGCGCTGCCCGCTCTGTCGCTCGAAAAGACAATGCGCGGCGGTGAGGACGACATCCGTCGTCACCAGGGCTGCGGTGCAGAAGCTACCGGTCCCGAAATTAAGACGCCCGACGCCTTCCCAACCACGGCTGTCGGCGGCCGTTCGCAACGTCTTCAGCGCCGCGCTATCGGCCCAACTTGGTCCGGTCGCCAGGGCGATCGTAAGGGCCAGAATGAACCTGAACATCGGCAGACCGTTCATCATGCCGTGAAGAGCTACGCACGAAATACGGCATCAACGGGACCGGAAAGATGTGGCGAGCGGATTTCTTTGTGGCCGTGTGCCAGGACGGTTTCGCGGTCAGGGCCGCAAAAAGCGGATCGTACTATCCGGCGCCCCTTCGGACCGGTCGGAACCATCGAAGCGCAGGGTCTTGCGGACGGGTGGCAACGAGGGGCTTCGCTGCAACTCGGCAATCAGGTCGCTGAGACCATTCCGCCCGAGGGTGACGGCAAAGGCCAGACCCGCATCTTCGTCCACACCCATGGCGGAGATGACGGATACGAGTTGCAGACCGTCAGAGGTCCGCGCGAAGACGGGGGCCCCTGATGAGCCGAAATTGATCTGACAGGATAGCGTGAGGATGCGGCGATACCGATCCAGGACCACGCAGTCATCCTCGATGGCGGGCGCGTGTTCCCGCTCCTTGGCATAGCTGACCACTTGGACCGTGTCGCCGCGGTCCAAGCGCCCCTCGGCCTTGAAGGGAAGGACATTGGGAAGGTTCAGCGCTCGGTCCAGTTCCAGAAGCGCCAGATCGGCGTTCACACTGTGCCGCAGGGCGTCATCGTCGTAGCGGTAGTCGGGATGGACGGCCAGACGGCGCACGCGACGCCGCGCCTCCTCGCGACCGAAGCGCAGTCCGGCCCGGAACGTCAGCTCTTCGGGCCGCATGGGCGAACCCGATCGCGAATCGAAGACGCAATGCGCGGCCGTCAGCACATGGGTTGGTGAGACGAGAGCGGCGGTACAGAATCCCGCCCCACCGGCGAAATCCAATCGACCGACCCCTTCGAGGCCGCGCGCCTCTACCGGGGACGTGATGATGCGCGGGCCCTGTCCGGCGAAGACGGCAAACGGTGTGCCGACAAGCAAGAGGGCAACGACCAGGGGGCGCAGGGCAGACATGGCGGGCTCCGCGGGATGTGCAGACCCGGCAAGGATCTGCGCCCCGTGTGGCAAGAGCCTAGCGTAAACGTGGCACGGATGGGGCGGACGGCGACCTTTTGTCGAATGACGCAATCGCTGGGGGGACGGGACCACCCGTGGCCCAGTCGAGAAGCTCTACGGTGTGAATGACCGGCACAGACGCGGCGGAGCCGATCTGCATCATGCAACCGATATTCCCGGCCGCGATCACGTCCGGGTTCCGTGCCTCCAGCGTTTCTACCTTCCTGCGCTTCAGTTCGCCGCTGATCTCGGGCTGCATCAGGTTGTACGTCCCTGCGCTGCCGCAGCAGAGATGGGCGTCCCGCGGCTCCAGCACGGTGAACCCCGCCCGCTTCAGCAGGGTCTTCGGCGCCGCCTTGACCTGCTGGCCGTGCTGGAGTGAGCAGGCGGCATGGTAGGCGACCTGCAACGCCCCCTCTCCCTCTGCTGGCGGGACGGTGGCCAGTGGCGCGCCGGCGATCCCGTCCCGCGCCGGGCGGGCGGGCGTCGTGAAAGCGTGACCCTCGGGCAGAAGGTCAAGTAGCACCTCCGACACATCCTTCGTGATGGCAGAGACGGCTGCCGCCTTCTCGGCCAGGGGCTCATTGCGGAACATATGCCCGTAATCCTTCACCGTCGTGCCGCAGCCGGAGGTGTTGATCACGATGGCGTCCAGGCCCGCCCCGTCCATCTCGCGCGACCAGGCCTCGATGTTGCGGGCGGCGAACGCATGGGAACTCTCCGTCTTGCCCATATGATGGGTCAGCGCACCGCAACATCCGGCCCCCTCGGCCACGACCACCTCCGCGCCCAGCCGGGTCAGCAGGCGGATGGTCGCGTCGTTGATATCGGTGTTGAGCGCCTTCTGCGCGCAGCCGGTCATCAGCGCGACGCGCATCCGACGCTCGGGCGCGGGGAAGACCTGCGGATCGTCGTTCCGGCTGACGGGCGGGATAGTTTTCGGCGCCATGGCCAGCATCGCCTTAAGCCGCGCATCCGGCATCAGGAAGGCGAACGGTTTGCCGATCTTCGCGCCGAGTAATGCGATCCGGAACCGCGTCGGATAGGGCAGGATCTGCGCCAGCGTCCAGCGCAGCACCCTGTCCATCAGGGGGCGCTTGTAGGTCCGCTCAATATGGGCCCGCGCATGGTCTACCAAATGCATGTAATGCACGCCGGAGGGGCATGTGGTCATGCAAGCCAGGCAAGACAGGCAGCGGTCGATATGCTTGACCGTCTTCTCATCGGCGGGACGGTCATTCTCCAACATGTCCTTGATGAGGTAGATCCGCCCCCGCGGGCTATCGAGCTCGTCACCCAGAACCTGATAGGTGGGACAGGTCGCCGTGCAGAAGCCGCAATGGACACAAGACCGCAGAATCTCGTTCGACCGCGCGGTATCCGGATCGGCAAGCTGCTCGGGCGTGAATGTCGTCTGCATCTCTCAAGCGGTCTCCGTGGCCGGGCGAAACAGGCCCCGTGGGTCGAACTTTGCACGCAGCCCGGCTTCCAACGCCGCCACCGGATCGGTCCGCGGTGCAACCGCCCCGTCCCCCCGGACGGCCGTCGCGTGACCATCGAAGGCGCCCAGTCGCGCCTTCAGATCCGTTCCAGATGGCACGCGCAGCCAAATCAGGCCGCCGCCCCAATCGAAAAGCGTCGCCTCGGCTTCTGCCTGTGCCGCCAGCGCGGCCGCGGCGGAGGGCCGGGTCGAGATGCGCCAGATATCGCCGGCACCGGCAACCGCCTCCGCATCCCGGATACGACGCCAGGGATCGCGGGAGGCATCCCCCGCCAGACGGCGCGTGTCGCCGAACCGACCCAACAGATCGGCCAGCCGATCTGCGCGGTACGCAACCGATCCTTCCAATCCCTCCACGCGGATCAGCGTCCGGCCCGCCTGCGGATCATGGGCTGCCCCGCTGACATCGAACGGGGATCCCAACGCCGCCGACATGGCCTTAACGGCCGCTGCGGTATCTAGGCCCGACAATTCAATGGTCGCCTCCGACGAAGCGGCGGGCAGAACCTTGAAAGAGACCTCGGTCATCACCCCCAACGTGCCGCGCGATCCCGCCATCAGCTTCACCAGATCGTAGCCGGTGACGTTCTTCATCACCCGCCCGCCATTCTTCAGCACCTCTCCCCGCCCATCGACGAAGCGCACCCCGATCAAGCTGTCGCGACAGGCCCCGGCCTGGACGCGCCGGGGACCGGAGACGTTCATCGCCACCGCCCCGCCGATCGTCGGCGTCCCCTCGGTGCCCAGAAGCGGCCGGTGATCCATGGGCTCAAAGGGCAAGCGCTGACCTTCCGCCGCCAGCACAGCCTCGACCTCGGCCGCCGGCGTCCCGGCCCGCGCCACGAGGGTTAGCGCCCCGGGCTCGTAAAGGGTGATCCCCGTCAAACCGGAGGTGGTCAACGCCTCTCCGGGCGATGGGCGATGTCGCGTCCCGCCCCCGCGGACCGATATCGGCGCATTGGCCCCACGCAGGAGCTCGGCCAGTTCCGCTTCGCTGCCAGGTGTCAGCATCCGTCGATCCTCATGGGCGGGGCCAGATCTTCGCGGAAAAATTCGCGCTCACGACCGGCGGTCCGCCGTCACATCCAGCGGGAAGACCTTGGCCGGGTTCAGCAGCCATTTCGGATCGAACACGTCCTTGACCCGCATCTGCGCCTCCATGTCCGGACCGGTGAATTGATGATCCATCAGGTCGCGCTTTTCGACGCCCACACCATGCTCCCCAGTCAGGCACCCGCCCACTTCGACACAGAGTTTGAGGATCTCCGCTCCCATCTCCTCGCACAGCTCCAGATCGCCGGGCTTATTCGCATCGAACATGATCAGCGGATGCATGTTGCCGTCACCCGCATGGAAGACGTTGCCCACGCGCAGCCCGTACTTTTCGGACAATCGGGAAATCCCCGTCAGAACCCGCGGTAGCTCACTGACCGGGATCGTGCCGTCCAGACACATGTAATCGGCCACCCGGCCCGTCGCACCAAAGGCGGATTTCCGGCCCAGCCAAATGCGTTGGCTTTCCTCGGCGGAGTTGGAGCGGCGCAATTCCACCGGGTCGTGGCGACGCGCGATCTCTTCGATCGTCGCCAATTGTTCCTCGATCTCGGCCTCGCTGCCCTCGACCTCCACGATCAACAAAGCCTCGCAATCGGGATAGCCTGCCCCGGCGAAGTCCTCCGTGATGCGGATAATCGGGCGATCCATGAACTCGATGGCCACTGGCAGGACACCCGCCTTGATGATGTCGGCCACACAGGCCCCTGCTACCTCGTTGGAATCGAACCCCATGAGAACGGGGCGCGCGCCTTCGGGCTTGGGCAGGATGCGCAGGGTCGCCTCGGTCACGACCCCCAGCATCCCTTCCGATCCGCAGACCACGCCCAACAAATCCAGCCCTTCGGCATCCATATAGCCACCGCCCAGATCGACGATGGTTCCGTCCATCAAAACCATCCGGACGCCCAGAAGGTTGTTCGTGGTCACCCCGTATTTCAGGCAGTGCGCGCCGCCGGAATTCATCGCGATATTGCCTGCGATGGCACAGGCAAGCTGGCTCGAGGGGTCCGGGGCATAGAACCAGCCGTCCGCCTCCACCTCGCCAGTGACGCTGAGGTTTGTGCGGCCCGTCTGCACCCGAATGATGCGGTCGTCGTAGTCGACCTCTAAGACATCCGTCAGACGCGCCACACCCAGGATGACGCTATCGGCCGTGGGCAGCGCCCCACCCGCAAGGGAGGTGCCGGATCCGCGCGGCACGACGGGAATGTCCATCTCGTGGCACGTCTTCAGAACGGCGGAGACTTCTTCCGTCGACCGCGGCAAAACGGCGGCGAGTGGCGGACAGCGATAGGCAGTCAGGGCGTCGCATTCATAGGCGCGAAGCTCAGCCTCATCATGGATCACCGCGTCATCGGGCAACACATCCTGGAGGCTGGCGATGAGGTCGGTTTTCTTGGCGAGGGTGAAGGGGTCGACCTTGGGCATTTCCATCGCAGCGTCCTCCCAGTCTAGATTGGTCTGAAAATATAACCAATTTGTGCTTTTGGCAAGGCGGCGCGACGTCTGACGCATCCAGATTGTGACCACGTGGGGCCATATCTGCCGATCTCTGCGACGTGACTGGTCAGCGCGGTACGACTTTGGCAAGATCACACCATGCGCTTCGTTCTTCCTTTCGTCCTGCTGGCCAGCACCGCGCTTGCCGACTCTCCGGTCGTAGAGGCCGTCACGGCGACGCCCGGCGGCGATGGCTGGCGCTTCGATGTAACCGTCCGTCATCCGGACACCGGATGGGACCATTATGCCGATGGCTGGTCGGTCTTTGCCATGGACGGGACGGAGCTTGGGCATCGCAAGCTGCTCCACCCCCATGAGACCGAGCAGCCCTTCACCCGGTCACTGGGCGGCGTGGATATCCCGGCGGGCACGGCGCAGGTGATCGTGCGCGCCCATGACTCTGTCCATGGCTGGGGTGCGGATTTCATCGTCGATCTGCCCTGACTTCTGGGCCGTCCATGATTGGAGAAACGGCACGCGCTGCTCGGCTAAGCCTCCATCAAGTCATTGTTTATAAGACAATTTTTACGCTATCCACCGGAGAGTGGGCGACGAAATCGGTACAGAAGCCCTGCCGCACAATCCGCGCGCGCCCGGTCAACCCGAATGGGCACCGTCCGCCAGGGAGCGGACATAGGCGAGGATGTCAGGCACACTGTCGCCCTTGCCGATCCGCTCCACGATGGCGGAGCCGACGACGCAGCCATCGGCCACGGCGGCGATGTCGCGGGCGGCGTCTGGTGTCTTGATCCCGAAGCCCACGATGACGGGCAGATCGCTGGCCGACTGGATCCGCGCGACTTCGGGCGCCACGGCGTCGGGGCTGGCCGCTCCTGCCCCGGTGATGCCGGTGATCGAGACGTAATAGACGAAACCGGACGTGTTCTGCAGAACGGTGGGCAAGCGCGCATCGTCGGTGGTCGGCGTGGCCAGGCGGATGAAATTCATCCCGGCGGCCTGGGCCGGCAGGCAAAGCTCCGCATCTTCTTCTGGCGGCAGATCGACGATGATCAGACCGTCAACGCCGGCCTCCACCGCCTCCGACAGGAAGCGGTCGACCCCGCGCGAGAAGATCGGATTGTAGTAACCCATGAGAACCACTGGCGTTTCGTCGTCTTCGGCCCGCAAAGCGCGGACGGTGTCGAGCGTGCCGTCCAGCGTCATTCCGGCTTCGAGGGCGCGCTGACCCGCAAGCTGGATCGTGGGGCCATCGGCCATGGGATCGGTGAAGGGCAGGCCCAGTTCGATGATGTCGACACCCGCCCCCGGCAATCCCTTGACGATCTCGGTGGCGGTGGCGGCGTCCGGATCGCCAGCCATCACATAGGCGACGAAAGCCTTACGGTTCGCGGCCCGGAGACGGGCGAAAGTGGCGTCGATGCGGGTCATGGTCCCTCCCGTTTGGCCCTCGCTTGCGACAGCCGGGAGACAAGGTCAATCGGGTGCGGCCCGATCTGCGTTAACGACCCGTTAAGCCGAGATGGTTCGTTGGGCGGACCAATCTGCAAGGCCACCGGCCGTACACCCCCCGTACACCCCCTGTACATACGCTGTGCATACATTTTTTGACATAGCCGCGCCCTGGACCGGCGCGTGGGCATACGCATCGGTCGAAAGTTTCGCCCTGAGAAGGACCAGTGACAGCGCCGGGTAGGCACCGGATGATCGGCATGGATGCCGTCGCGCCGGGGAAGCCCCGGCGCGATCTGTCCAAGCTCAACCGCCTGGGGTCAGCTTGTGGATCATTCCTTCATCCACGGCCGTATAGAGGCTGCCATCGGGGCCCAGCACGACGGAGCGGAAGCGCCCGGTCTCCATCGGCAGGGTCAGTTCCGTCACATCCTCAACCGCGAGACCGTCATCGGTTAGTTCGATCACGTCGATCCGCTGGCCGATGGGCGTCCCGCCGAAGCCGATCCCCATGATGCCGACCACGAGTGCACCATCCCACGAACCCCATTGCGACCCTTCCAGGAAGGCTGCCGACGAGGTGCCTTGGGACCAGCCGTTGTTGTCCCAGATCGGGACCATGGCGTCTGGATAGGTCTCCAGGTCGGTCATCGGCATGAAGCTGGCCCGCTCGAAGCGGTTCATCCCCTGCTCCTGATTTGGCATGTAACCGCAATAACCGTCCGGGCAGTCGCCCCGCCCGGCCATGTTGTCGCGCGGATCCCAGCCGGCATTGCCACCGTTGGACAGGACCGTGATCTCATCCGAATGCCAGGGTCCGTGCTCGGCCGCGATCACCGCACCGGTCGCCGGATTGAACGCAATGCCCTGCACGTTGCGGTGCCCGTAGGTGAATGTCCGCGCATCGAACCCGTCGGGCGGCGCGTTGTCGGCGGCCGCGTTGCCGTCGGTATCGATGCGCAAAACCTTGGAGCCCATGAGCGTCGGGCTTTGCGGAACCTCGGCGTTATGATTGTCGCCCGTGGTCAGGTAGAGGAAACCATCGGGCCCAAAGCGCACGCGGCCACCATTATGGGCGCCCGGTCCGCCGAACGGATGATCGCTGGCCGCCATCTTGTAGGGTACGTCCTCGACGATATCGGTGCGATCCGACACCGCGGTGAAGTCATCGCTGACCACCAGCCGCATCAGCCGGTTGGTATGGGGATCGGACATATTCGAGGTCGAATAGACGTAGATCCGTCGATTGCTGGCGAAGTCCGGATCGACGGCGACGCCCATCATCCCGGCCTGCCCCTCGCAGAAGAGATCGTCCGCGCTGGCCGGATAGCCTTCGGCCTCGACCATGCCCAGAAGCCGGTTCACGGCGCCATCGGGCATCCGTACCGAAAGGCCCAGACATTTCTCGGTGAAGAACATCGTGCCGTCCTCCAGGAAGGCCATGTCCCACGGGTCCTGCAGCCCATCCAGAACCACCTCGTGCTTAAGGCTCGTCGTGTTCACGCCGGTCTGCGCCATCCCAGAGGCGGGCACGAGACCGAGGACGGCGGCGAGGACGAGAAGACTGGGTCCGGGTCTTTGGCTGGCTGGGTCACGCATGATTTCCTCCTCTTCACGCCGGGCGCGGGGCGGCGACAGGCCACGCGAAGACGCGCCCAGACTTACAAGTCTACGCTACGTCATCGCGAAGGCGAAATAGTCCAGTTGAACCGCACCGGGCCATCGCCCGAAAGCACGCTTCACCAAAGGACCGCAAAGGCGGAAGGGGCCGGAGCGCGGCCTATTCCGCGGCCATGTCGTAGGTGTCCACCGGCGGGCAGGTGCAGATCAGGTTGCGGTCACCAGCCACGTTGTCCACCCGGTTCACGGGGGGCCAGTACTTGTCCACCCGGAAGGCGCCCGGTGGGAAGCAGGCCTCTTCGCGGCTATAGGGGCGGTCCCAGTCGCGGACGAGGTCTTCCATGGTGTGCGGTGCGTTCCTGAGCGGATTGTTGTCGGCGTCCATGCGCCCCTGCTCGATCAAGGAGATCTCGGCCCGGATGGCCAGCATGGCGTTGATAAAGCGGTCGAGTTCGGGCTTGGGCTCGGATTCGGTGGGTTCGACCATCAGCGTGCCCGCGACGGGCCAAGACATGGTGGGGGCGTGGAAGCCGTTGTCGATCAGGCGCTTGGCCACGTCGTCCACGGTGATGGCCGCGCTGTCCTTGAAGGGGCGCGTGTCGAGGATGCATTCATGGGCGATGCGCCCGTTCCGGCCGGCAAAAAGGATGTCGAAGGCCCCTTCCAGCCGCTTGGCGATGTAGTTGGCCGACAGGATCGCGACCTTGGTGGCCTGGGTCAGCCCCGCCCCGCCCATCATCATGACGTAGGCGTAGGAGATCGGCAGGATCGAGGCGCTGCCATAGGGGGCTGCGGAGACGGGGCCTTCGCAGGTCAGCGGATCGCCCGGAAGATGCGGGGCCAGATGGGCCTTCACGCCGATGGGGCCCATGCCGGGGCCGCCACCGCCATGGGGGATGCAGAAGGTCTTGTGAAGGTTCAGGTGCGAGACGTCGGCGCCGATCTCGCCCGGCTTGGCAAGGCCCACGAGCGCGTTGAGGTTGGCACCGTCGAGATAGACCTGACCTCCATATTGGTGGGTGATCTGGCAGACCTCGCGCACGGTATCCTCGAAGACACCATGGGTGGAGGGGTAGGTGATCATGCAAGCGGCGAGGTCGTCGCCCGCGGCTTCGGCCTTGGCGCGGAAATCGTCCAGGTCGATATCGCCGTTTTCGGCCGCCTTCACGACGACCACCTTCATGCCGGCCATCTGGGCGGAGGCGGGGTTGGTGCCGTGGGCGGAGGTGGGGATGAGGCAGATGTTGCGGTCGTCGCCATTGGCGCGGTGATAGGCGGCGATGGTCAGGAGGCCGGCATATTCGCCCTGCGCCCCGGAATTGGGCTGCATGGACATGGCATCGTAGCCGGTAATGGTGCAGAGGCGGTCTGCCAATTCATCGATCATCGCCTTATAGCCCTGCGCGTCCTCGGTGGGCGCGAAGGGGTGGAGGCGGCCGAATTCCGGGAAGGTGACGGGCATCATCTCGACGGCGGCATTCAGCTTCATCGTGCAGGAGCCCAGCGGGATCATCGCGCGGTCCAGGGCCAGATCGCGGTCGGCCAGGCGCCGCATGTAGCGCATCATCTCGGCCTCGGCCCGGTTCATGTGGAAGATCGGGTGGGTGAGGTAGGCCGATTGCCGTTTCAGGGTGTCGGGGATGTCAGTGTGGGTGGCCGCAATCTGCGCGTCGATGCCGAAGGCGCGCAGGAGGCGGGTGAGGGTCTCGCCATCGGTGAGTTCATCGCAGGCGATGCCCAGCGTGTCGGTGCCGATGCGGCGCAGCGTGATCCCCTCAGCCCGAGCGGCGCGCCAGATGACGCCCTGCATGGCGCCGACGGCGACGGTGATGGTGTCGAAGACGGGGCCTTGGCCGGTGTCGAAGCCCGCGCCCCTAAGGGCCTCGCGCAGGGCGACGGCATGGCCGTGGACCTGGGTGGCGATGTGGTGGAGACCCTTCGGTCCGTGGAATACCGCGTAGAAGCTGGCCATGACCGCCAGCAGCGCCTGGGCGGTGCAGACGTTGGAGGTGGCCTTTTCGCGGCGGATATGTTGCTCGCGCGTCTGCAGGCTCAGGCGGTAGGCTTTGTTGCCGTGGCTGTCGACGCTGACGCCCACGAGGCGGCCGGGCATGGACCGCTTGAGCGCATCGGTGCAGGCGAAGAAGGCGGCGTGGGGGCCGCCATAGCCCAACGGCACGCCGAACCGCTGGGCGCAGCCGACCGCGATGTCGGCGCCCATGGCACCCGGCTCCTTCAGAAGACAGAGGGCCAGCAGATCGGTGGCCATGATGGCAAGGGCCTGCGCGTCGTGAAGCGCCCCGATCTTTCGCGAAAAATCGTGCAGGCCGCCATGGGTGTTCGGGTATTGAAAGATGGCGCCGAAGACTTTGTCGGCCTCCAGCCGCTCTGGGTCGTCGATGATCAACTCGATCCCCAGGGGGGCGGCGCGGGTCTTCATGACGGCGATGTTCTGGGGGTGGCACTTCGCGTCCACGAAGAATGCGGCGGCCTTCGACTTGGCCATGCGCTGCGCCATGACCATCGCTTCCGCGCAGGCGGTGGCTTCGTCCAATAGGGAGGCATTGGCGATGGGCAGGCCGGTCAGGTCGCTGACCATGGTCTGGAAGTTTAGAAGCGCCTCAAGCCGGCCTTGGGCGATCTCGGGCTGGTAGGGGGTGTAGGCCGTGTACCAGGCCGGGTTTTCGAGGATATTGCGCTGAATGGCGGGGGGCGTGACCGTGTCGTAGTAGCCTTGTCCGATCATGGAGGTCGTGACGCGGTTCTGTCCGGCCAGATCGCGCATCCGGGCCAGGATCGCGTGTTCGGTCATCTGCGGCCAGGGCAGCGGCTCGGCCTGTCGGATCGACGCGGGCACCGTCTCGTCGATCAGCGCGTCGAGGGTGGGGGCACCCACCACCTGTAGCATCTCGGCCATCTCGTCGGGGGACGGGCCGATATGGCGGCGATTGGCGAAATCGTAAGTGTCGTAGGCGTCGGTCATGGGGGGCTCCCGATCTGGAGGGGCGTTGTTGGGACGGTTACGTGAAGCCTGCTCTACGGAGGTGGCGGGGTCGGATGGTGGGTTGCGCCCACCCTACGGTGCTCAGACATGGGCGGTGTTCTCCCCCATATTGATGGTCCGGCCACGCATCTCGTGGAAGCCGGTCATGCCTTCCGTACGGATGCGGTCGTAGAGGGTGCGCTGGAAAAAGACTTGATCGGGCAAGAAGCAGCAGAACGGCATCGTTGCCATGTACGCCTGAGCGGCCGGGTCAGCCGTCATCGCATACGTAGACTTGGTTGTTGGATGCTTCGGCAGAATATCCCGGGGCTTCTTCCAACCTTCGGGCTTGATGAACGACATCGTATTGCGCACCACCCAGAAAGAGTAGTCTTGCGGTGCGTCGTCTCCGAATGGTCCACCACGCAGACGTTCCGTGTGTGCGATTTGACCCTCCTTAAGGCCCTGCGGCTCCGCTTCGACAAGTCGCTCATGAACTGGGCAGTGGAAGAAATAGCTGCCCTCTGGAAACGCATCTTCCAACATTGTGCGCAGACGGCGACTGACGACCGGGAAGTTGGTGCCGAAGTTCCAAAAATCCGGCATGTACGCATGCCCACCAGGGCGGACGCTGAAAGCGGCGCCTAGCTCATGTAGGCGGTCAAAATCGAGGACAGATCGCGTAAGATGACGCCAATTCGGCAAGTTCGGAATATCCGTTCGGTACTGGGTATCCCCCCAACCTTCATCACGACTACCGGAGATGTCGTGTGCCGGACGTCCTTCTTTCTCGACGATGAGCTGCGGTTCTGCCGCCATGCCCACCCAGCCTTGCACCACCAGCGTCAGGCCGGACGCCGCCGCAGCGGCCTCCGCGTCCGGACCGCCAACCGAAGGCTCGGAAGTGTCGGCCCCCGAGGTCAATCGATGAACTCCTTATAGGCATCCTCGTCCATCATGGCGTCCATCTCTTCGGGCGTGGGTGTGGTCATGCGGAAGAACCAGGCGCCTTCGGCATCCTCGTTCACCAGCGCCGGGTTGTCGGCCAGGGCGGGGTTCACCTCGATGATGGTGCCGTCCAGGGGCGCGGTGATGTCGGAGGCGGCCTTGACGCTTTCGATGACGACGATCTCTTCGCCCTTGGTCACCTCGCGCCCCGCTTCGGGCAATTCGATGAAGACGATGTCGCCCAGCTGGGTGGCGGCATGTTCGGTGATGCCCACCGTAATCGTCTCGCCTTCGGCATCCAGCCATTCATGCTCTTCGGTGAATCTCATCGCTGTCTCCTGTCGGTGTCGTCTCACCGCTTGTAACGCGGCTGGTGGAAGGGGAGATCCGTGACCGTGACGGGCAGCCGCTTTCCGCGCAGGTCGCCCTGGATCACGTCGCCGGTTGTCGTTCCTGCCTCCACATAGCCCATGGCGACCGGACCGCCCAAGCTTGGCCCGAACCCGCCGGAGGTGACGTTGCCCAGGGGCGCGGTGGCCTCCGTGTCGGCATAGAGCATCACGCCCATCCGCATGGGCGCGCGACCCTCGGGACGCAGGCCGACGCGGGTCCGCCCTGACCCGTCCGCCAGTTCGGCCAGGATACGGTCGGCGCCGGGGAAGCCGCCTTCGCGGGCGCCGCCTTTGCGACGGACCTTCTGGATGGCCCAGGCCAGGCCCGCCTCCACCGGCGTTGTTTCAGCAGTCAGGTCTTGGCCGTAGAGGGGCATCCCGGCTTCCAGCCGCAGGGAATCGCGGGCGCCGAGGCCGATGGGCAAGACATCCCGGTCGGAGAGGAGCGCGCGGGCAAAAGCCTCGGCCTGGGTCAGCGGGATGCTGATCTCGAACCCATCCTCGCCGGTATAGCCCGAGCGGCTGATCCACAGGGTCGCACCGTTCCAGTCGTGATCGGCCACGTCCATGAAGCGCATATCGGCGGTGGCGGGGATCAGGCGGGCGAGCGCGGTCTCGGCGGCGGGGCCTTGCAGGGCCAAGAGGGCGCGGTCGTCCAGCAACGTGACATCGTGATCGGGCAGGCCCGCGCGAAGGATATCCATATCGGCGTGTTTCATGGCGCCGTTCACCACCAGGAACAGGTGGTCGCCGCGATTGGCGAACATCAGGTCGTCGGCCACGCCGCCATTCGGCAGGGTCAGCAGGCCGTAGCGCTGGCGGCCCGGCTTGAGGCCGATCACGTCCATGGGGATCAGCCGTTCCAGCGCAGCCGCCGGATCGGGGCCGCGCAGGATCACCTGGCCCATATGGGAGACGTCGAAGAGGCCCGCCTTCGCGCGCGCATGCAGATGCTCGGCCATGACCCCGGTGGGATACTGGACCGGCATCGCATAGCCCGCGAAGGGCACCATCTTGCCACCGAGTTCGTCGTGCAGGGCGGCCAGGGGCAGGGCCATAGGGTCGCCTGTGGGTTCGTTCGACATGGGCGCGCGCTCCGACGATGGGTTCCTCGCCCCCTCTGTCCGCTCGCCTGAGATCGCTATCCCTTCGGCGCCCCCGTCCGGGGATCTCTCCAGAGTGTTCGTCCCGCGACAGGTCCCTTTGCCTGAGAGTTTACCGGGGCGATTGCTCCTTCGGCCCCGCCTTCCGGCGGCGTCTCCCTGTCACGGGTTTCCTATAGGAAACATCGGTGGGGTCGTGCAAGGGGTCAGGCGCAGCAGCCGCTGCGCGCCAGCGGGCGACAGGCGACCGCTTCGGGGGCGAGGTGGACGATGGCGGAACCGCCCGCCCGCTCCAGGTGGGAGAGCGTATGACGCCCCCCGGCGAAGGCCACCTGCAGCGGCGCCTCCGCCAATCCGGGCAGCGCCTTGGCCGAGCGGTCTGCGATGGCGTCGAACTTCGCAGCCGACATGGGCTGCCCGTGCGGCAGGTCGAACAGTTCCAGCACGGCTTCAGACCCCGCGGAGCGGCTGCCATCGCAATCCACATGGGCCATCGCGCCCAAGCTCATGCGGGCCACGTGCCAATCACCTTGCGTCCGCATCGCGCCCGCGGCGAAGATGAGCGGCGCGTTTGGATCGGCCCCGGCCAGCCAGGCGCGCAGGTCGGAAAGGGAATGGGGATCGGTCATGCCAGGCCTCCTGTCGAATCATTTCAAGTATTGTTGAAATATGAACGAGACGCAAGCCGCCGCCCGCTTCGCCGCCCTATCCGATCCGTCGCGACTGGCCATCCTGCGGCATCTGGTTCGCGCCGGTCCCGAGGGGACCAATGCCGGAGACGTGGCCCGCGCCGTGGGCGCCTCCCCCTCCCGCGCCTCGTTCCACCTGGCGGCCCTGTCGAAGGCCGGGCTGATCACGTCCCGACGGGAGGCGCGCGCGGTGATCTATACGATCCATTTCGAAGAACTGGGCGATCTGCTGCGCTGGCTGGTGGAGGAGTGCTGCGCCGGGTCCGCCACCTTGCGGGATTGCTGCCGGTGACGCCACGCTTCTTCGGATATGGTAGCCTGGTGAACCGCCGCACCCATGCCTATCCGGGCGCGCAGCCCCTGACGGTGCGGGGCTGGCGGCGGGCCTGGCGCCACACGTCCTTGCGGCCCGTGGCCTTCCTGACGGCGGTGCCCAGCGCGGGCGAGATCGACGGGTTGGCCGCAGAGGTGCCGGGCGCCGATTGGGCAGCGCTGGATCTGCGTGAAGCCGCCTATCTGCGGGCCGTCCTTCCCGAAGGGCCGGAGATCTACCATATCCCCGACGGTTTGCATGGACCGGCCACAGAGGCGCATCCGATCCTGCTCAGCTATATCGATGTGGTCGTTCAAGGATACCTGACCGAGTTCGGGGTCGCGGGCGTCGCCCGGTTCTTCGAGACGACCGATGGCTGGGACGCGCCGATCCGGGACGACCGGGCGGAGCCGATATATCCCCGCGCGCAGGTGTTGGCGGGCGAAGAGCGGAGCCTGGTGGATACCTGGCTGGGGCGGATGCGGAAGGGTACGATGGTTGCGGATACCAAGAGTTGACCTCTTGCGTGGTCGAGCCTTGCTGGCGCAAAGGAGCGCGTACGATGATCGATCTCACGACCAAGGCGCTTTCGCCGGAGACCTGGGCGGATTTCGCAGCGCTCGTGGAGGCGAATAGCGGCGTCTGGGGCGGATGCTGGTGCATGTGGTATCATGGCAAGGCCGAGGCCGAGGGATCACCCGAGGTCAAACGGGCGGCCAAGGAAGCGCGCGTGCGCGACGGACAGGCCCATGCCGCGCTGGTTTACCGGAACGGGGACTGCATCGGTTGGTGTCAGTTCGGCCCGCCGCAGGAATTGCCGCGCATCCACAACCAGCGGGCCTATGCCAAGGCTGATCCCGTTTTACCCGATTGGCGGATCACCTGCTTCTTCTCCGGAAAGGGGCATCGCGGCGCGGGCGTGGCCGCTGCTGCGCTGGCGGGCGCGATCGAACAGATCCGCGCATTGGGCGGCGGGATCGTGGAAGGCTATCCCGAAGATATCGAGGGCCGGAAGGCGAATCCGGCCTTTCTCTTCAACGGCGCCTTGCACATGTTCGAACGCCTTGGATTCGAGCGGAACCGCAAGATCGGGAAGCACAAATGGGTCGTGACGAGGACGGTCTGAAGGGCGGGGGCCTTCGCCCCGACATATGGCCCGAATGGCGGGCCGTTGGCTCACCGCCGCGGCCGCGTGGCGCGGGGTAATTCCCCGAACAATCCCGGGCCCACACCAACCTGCGCGCCCTCGATCTCCAGCATCCTGAGTTTCGTCTCGATGCCCCCGCTGGCGGAGAACCCGACGAGCCTGCCATCAGCGCCGAGGATGCGGTGACATGGAACGAGGATCGGCAAGGGATTGCGGCCCAGCGCTTGTCCGACCTGCCGGGCCAGTCGGACATCGCCCAGCCCCGCCGCAATGGCCCCATAAGTCGACGTCTGGCCGGGCGGCACCGCGCGGGTGGCGCCATAGACCGCCGCGTCGAGCGCGTCGACCGCGCCCATATCGCAAGGGATCTCGGACAGGTCCGGTGTCTCTCCCTCCAGCAGCGCGGTCATGGCGCGAATGGCCGCGCGGATCGCTTGCGGCGGCTCTCCGTCGGTCCCGCCTGTCCGGGATGACAGGTGGCGAAGGGTCCGCTCGGGAGTGCGGTCGGGCAGGCGCGTGGCGATGATCACGTCGCCGCGCCAAGCCAGGCCACATGCGCCGATGGGCGTGGGAAAGAGGCCGATCTGCGCCATGATTGGCGATGCTAGCGGCGTTCGGTCCCGGCGGAAACCGCTGCGGCCAGTCGTTCGGGTGATGGCGGATATTTCCTGCCTAGACTGCGTTGGCGGTCCGTCAGCCGCCAGCCCGCGCGATGGCGTCGAGGACGGCGGCTTCGGTCAGGATTTCGGGCAGGACGATCCCCTTGGGTGCGCCGGGACCATAGACGGCGTTGAACGGGATGCCGAAGCGGTCATTGGCCTTCAGGTAGTCGGCGATGATCGGGTCGGGACGCGTCCAGTCGGCCTGCATCGCCACGGTGGAGGCTAGCGCTTCGGACACGCCTTCGCGCTGCAGGACGAGGCGCTTATTGGCTTGGCAGGTCAGGCACCAATCGGCGGTCACGTCGACGAACACTACGGCCCCAGTCGCCACGTGATCGTCCAGCACCGCCATATCGAACACATCCCAGCGGCCGTCTTGCGCGCGCTCCGGCGCGGCCTGTGGCAGCAGGGCCGCCATCAGTGCCAGAACGACGACGCCCCCCGCGCCGATCCAGCCGCGCTGACCGATCATCAAAACGACCAGCATCACGGTCGCGGCCGCAGCGACGGCCCCGGCCAAGGGCCAGCCCGCCGCCCCGGCGAGCACCGTGACGAGCCAGATCACCGCCAGCAGCAGTAGACCCCCCAAGGCCCGGCGCAGGGTCACCATCCAAGGCCCCGGGCGGGGCAGAAGGCGGATGGCGGCGGGCCAGACGGCGACGGCCAGATAAGGCACGGCGAGACCGACGCCCATCGCGAGGAAGACGGCCAGGATTTGCGCGGGGCCATGGGTGAGCGCATAGGTAATCGCGGTGCCCAGGAAAGGCGCCGAACAGGGAGTCGCCATCAGTGCGGCGAAGGCCCCGGTGGCGAAGTCCCCGCCCAACCCGCCCCGCTGCGCCGCGCGGGTCATGCCTGTCTGCGCTTCACTTCCCAGGCCGAATTCGAACGCGCCGAAGAGGTTGGCGGCGAACAGGGTCATCACGCCGATCAGCACCGCCAGGAAGATGGGTTGCTGGAATTGCATCCCCCAGCCCACCGCCACGCCGCCTGCGCGCAATCCGATCACGAGCAGGGCCAGGGCCGCGAAGAAGGCCAGGATCCCGGCGCTGGAGGCCAGGAACCCGGCGCGCACGCGGCCAGCCCCGGCGTCGCGGATCGCGACCGCACCGGCCAGCTTGATCGACAGGACGGGCAGGACGCAGGGCATCACGTTCAGGATCAGACCGCCCAGCATCGCCACCAGCAGCATGGGCCAGAGACCTGCGCCCCCGCCGGGCGGTGCGGGTGGCGTCGCCGACATCTCGGGGGTGAGCGTGGCCGCCCGGCCCGGCCCGTCGGTGAGGGTGACCTGCAAAGGCCCCTCCCCTTCGGAGAGGAGCGGCAGGCGGGCCCAGAGGGTGCGACCATCGGGGGACAGGACCGTCTCGGCGGCATCGAAACTGGCATATTCGCCCTGTTCGGGGAAGACGTCCGGGGTCGAGAAGGACGTGTCGGAGCGGGCGCGCAACGTCAGCGCGGTGCCGTCCAGATGCGCCGCCTCGATCTCGATCCCCGTCTCGGCCCCGCCGGGCACGCGTGCCACCCAATCGGACAGTCGGGCGGCCGCCGCGGCATCGACACCACCACCCGTGGGCAAGTCCAGCGACAGCGCCACGGTCTCGGGCACGCAGATGTCGGAGCACACGAGGAGGTTGGCCGTCACGTCCAGACGCGCGGGGGCACCCGGCTCCTCCAAGGTGACGGTCAGGGGGAAGACGACCTCCTCCCCGTAGCCGTAGTTCTGGATATCGAAGGCGTCGAAGCGTTCGGGCGCCGGATAGGACAGCGCCACATCGGCCACGTTTGCGCTGGCGGACCAGTCGAGCTGCGGCGGCAGGCCAACCTCGCCCGGGCTACGCCAATAGGTTTTCCAGCCCTCCTCCAGCACGATATCCAGACCGGCATTCAGCGTCGCCTCCCCCGCGCCGACACCCGCCTCGGCCGCGATCAGACGGGCGGTCAGGGACGGCGTCTGTACCGGCGCCGATTCCGCAGCGGGCAGAAGGGCGGGCCAGAGACCGATCAGGAGGGCGAGCGCGCGCAGCATGGGGCTCAAATAGGCGAAGCGGCACCCCGGAGGACAGACCCCGGCGACGCTCTGACGCAAAGGTGAACGGCAAGTCTTTGCACGCGCGCCTTGCACCCGGCCCAGTGGCAGGGGAAGGTGACGTGGTCCCAGCTTCGGAGCTTCGCGCCATGCCTCGCCTCGCCCCCCGCCTGTCCCTTCTGCTTCCGGCCCTGATCGCCGGCCTCGCCCTGCCTTTGTCAGCCGGTGCGCAGGAGATGTCGGACGAGGAGATCAAGCAACTGGCACTGCAGGCGATCCTGGAGAACCCGGAGGTCGTCATGGAGGCGATCCAGATCCTGCGGGAGCGCGAGGCCGCAGAAGCACAGGCACAGGCCCAGGCCGTGCTAGAAGGCAGCCGCGAGAGCTTGGAGGCCGATCCGAACGCGCCCGTTCTGGGCAACCCGGATGGGGACGTCACGCTGATCGAGTTCTTCGATTACAACTGCCCCTATTGCAAACGCGCGGGCGAGGAGGTGGCCAAGCTTTTGGAAAGCGACGGGAATATCCGCGTCGTCTACCGCGAATGGCCGATCTTGGGCGAAGGCTCCGTCTTCGCGGCACGGGCGGCGTTGGCCGCGCGAGAGCAGGACCGATACCCGGAATTCCACGAAGCCCTGATGACGGCGCGCGGACGGCTGGGCGAGACCAGCGTCCTCAAGATCGCCGCCGATCTGGGTCTCGACATCGATAAGCTGCGCGCCGACATGCAATCGCCGGACGTACAGGCGCATATCGACACCTCCATGCAACTGGCTCAATCGCTGGGCCTGACGGGCACGCCCGGTTTCGTCGTCGGCGAGGAGATGGCACCGGGTTTTCTGGAAGCGGCACAGTTGCAGGAATTGGTCGATGCCGCCCGCGAGGCCGAGGGCGGCTAGCATGCAGCCGTCACATGGCGGGTGTCGCCAGATGGGAAAGGCGCGCGCGTGATCGGCATCGTCATGACGATGGGAACAGAGCGTCCATAGCCGTCTGTCAGCCGGGCACTGGGACCATCGTACCCAATGCCGTGGCGACATGGACCTCTCCGGCCCAGACATCGGCGGCCACGGCGATCAGCCGGCGCCCCGGTCGAACCACCCGCCCCTCCGCAACCAACGTCCCGGTGCCGGGCGTCAGAAGCGAAATCCGGAATTCCGAGGTCACCACTTCCATCCCGTCGTCGATAAGCGTCAAGGCCGCGTAACCGGCCGCCGAATCCGCCAGCGCAAAGGTCAGCCCGGCATGGGCTGCGCCCTGTTGCTGACTTGTCGCCTCGCTGACCGGGGCCGACAGGCGGACACGGCCGGCGGCCACCTCTCGGATCTCGGCCCCAAATGTCCGCATCAGCCCCTGCCGCGCAAAGCTCGCGGCGATGCGCTCACGCATGGGCAGGTGCCTGCATGATCAGGCAGGTCGTGGAGCCGGTTGCATAGAGCTTGCCGTCCGCCGCCCCCCGGATCCACCCCTCCGCGACGCCGGTCGACCGACCGGCATGTTGCACGACACCCTCGGCCACGATCTCCGTCCCTACCGGAAGACCGCGGGTGACATTCACCTTATATTCCAAGGTCGTGTAGAAGCTGCCGCGCGGGACTTCGGTCATCACGGCGCAAGCCATGGCACTGTCGAGAAGTGTGCCGTACCAGCCGCCATGGACGGTGCCCATCGGATTGGTATGGGCGAAAAGCGGCGTGCCGGTGAAGACCACGCGTCCGGGGTCGACCGCGCTCAGCCGGTAATTCAACGTCTCGGCGATGGGCGGATGCGGCCCCGTGCCATCGAGGATAGCCTGCATGAAATCGAGGCCGGAGACCGAGAGAAGCTGCTCTCGGGACCAAAGATCGGAGGGTGTGACGGCAAACATGCCCGCGTTCTAGCGGGACTGGATCACCGGGTCCAATTCGGGACCGACATAGCACGGGATGACATTCGACGACGGAGGCCCCGTATCCAGGATTGACCGACGAAGCATCTGCGGAGAGAAAGATGACGCAAGGTCAACTATAGGATTGCACCCATGAAAATTTCCGCGCTCATCGCCACGGCATTTGTCCTTTTTTCCACCAATATGGCGGCTGCGTCCTGCAACGGAGATCCCGATTGCATGACGACCGATAGCGGCACGTGCGTCTGCTTTGTGGTACTGGGCGGCGTCGGCATTTACTGACGCAGCCGCGTCGAACGGCGCGCCAATTCAATCTACGGCGCCCGAAAAGGGGCGCCGTAGGACATGAAAGACCCTTAATCTACAGCGAAAAGACAGCGCCTTGCGCAAGCGCGCTCAGGCGACCCGGCTCAGCGACGGTTCTGGCGCCAGACCCAGCGCCGTGCACACGTCGCGCGTCAATTCCGGCCGGTTCAACGTATAGAAGTGCAGGTGGTCGCAGCCTTCTTCCACCAACCGGTCGGCCAGTTCCGTCGCATGGGCCACCGCCAGCAGATCGTGGCGATCATGGCGGGCGGCCGTCTCGAAGGCCGCCGCCACCTCGGCAGGGATCACGGCGCCGCAGCGGGCCGCGAACTTGGCCGTCTTGGCCCAATTTTCCACCGGCAGGATGCCGGGCACGATAGGCGCGTCGATCCCCGCGGCGACACAGCGGTCTCTGAACCGCAGAAACGTCTCCGCGTCGAAAAAGAACTGCGTGACCGCCTCGGCTGCGCCCGCATCGACCTTCCGCTTGAGCCAAGCCACGTCCGCCTCGCCATCGGCGGCATCGGGGTGGCGGTCGGGATAGGCGCCGACCCGGACACGGAACCCTTCGCCTGCCAACGCCTCGACCAATTCCACCGAATCGGCGAACCCGTCGGGATGGGGCGTGAACCGCGTGGCCCCGGCGGGCGGATCGCCCCGTAACGCGACGATGTCCTCCACCCCCGCCTTCCGGAACCCGTTGGCCACCGCCAATGTCTCCCCGCGCGAGGCATCGACACAGGTCAGGTGCCCGGCCACGCGTAACCCGAACCGCTGCCCGATCGTGGCCACCGCCTCGCGGGTGAGTTCGCGCGTAGTCCCGCCTGCGCCATAGGTCACGCTCACCCAATCGGGAGCCAGCGGCGCGAGGGTCGTAATGCAATCCCACAGGCGAAACGACGCCTCCAGGGATTTCGGCGGGAAGAATTCGAAGGAAACAGCGGGGCGGGGCATATCGGGATCCTCTTTCGGCGCCCCCTTGTGCCCTGACACCATTCCGTTAGACAGCCTCATAATCCTCAAGATGAACATGAGCCCGACACAGGGCCACAGAGACCTGGCCCAGAACGAGGACGCGCGCCCATGCGGCTGCATATCGAATTTCGCCATCTCCGCACGATTAAGGCCATCCAGGAATGCGGCGGGCTGGCCCGTGCGGCGGAGCGGTTGAACATCACCCAATCGGCCCTGAGCCATCAAGTGAAGAACCTGGAGGCGCAGATCGGGGTCGAATTGTTCGTGCGCCGCTCCAAGCCCATGACGCTCTCGCCCGCGGGCCAGCGCCTTCTCCGCCTGGCCGATCAGGTTCTGCCCCAAATCGAGGCGGTGGAGGCCGATTTTGCCGGTCTCAAGTCTGGAAAGGCCGGACGTCTGCATATCGCCATCGAATGCCATGCCTGTTTCGAATGGCTTTTCCCGGTGCTGGAGCAATTCCGGCGCGCTTGGCCCGATGTCGATGTCGACATCCGCCCCGGCCTGCAGTTCCAGGCCCTCCCCGCGCTCGAAAAGGAGGAGGTCGATCTGGTCGTCTCTTCAGATCCGGAGCCGCTCCCGGGTGTCGAATTCGCGCCGCTCTTCGATTACGAACCGGTCTTCCTGGCCTCCGCTGCCCATCCGTTGGCCCAAAAGCCGTTCATCGAGGCGCGGGATTTCATGGGCCAGACGCTGATCACGTACCCGGTGGACCGGCCGCGCCTCGACGTGTTCTCACAGCTTCTGACACCTGCCGGTGTGGAACCCGCCGCCATCCGGCAGGTGGAACTGACGGCGGTGATCCTGCTTCTTGTGGCGTCCAATCGCGGTATCTCGGTGCTGCCCGATTGGGTCGTGCGCGACGTGCGCTACAATTCCGACTACGTGACGCGACCACTAACCGAAGGTGGGCTCACCCGCCGCCTTTACGCCGCGATCCGCGAGAGCGATGCGTCCAAGCCCTACATGGCCCATGTGCTGCGCCTGATGCGCTCAGAGCCGGTCAAGCTGCAGCGCGGTTCAGAGGAGCTGGTGTAGCGCCGCCTGCAGCGACGCGCGGTCCATCCCAGCGCGCACCGCCGCCGAGAGCCCCATCATCGCCACCGAGATCGCAGACACGAGCGCCTCTGCCTCCGCTGGGCTGGCGCCCAGGGCCCTGGCGCGCCCCGCCATCGTGGCCTGGCGGTCGGACACGATCGCCGCGAGCGCCGCGCGTATCTCCGCATCCGCCGTGGCCGAGAGGTTGGCCAGCACAAGGCAGCCCTGTGGGCCGTCCGCCAGGTAGAGATCGAGCGCCGTCTCCAGCACGCGCCGCTTCAGGTCGACAGGGTTCACCGCGTCGTCCAACGCTGTCCCGTAGGCCGCCGCGCTCTGGGCACCGTAGCGGGACACGGCCTTCTCGAAGAGCGCGCGCTTGGAACCATAGGCGGCGTAAAGGCTGGGCGGTTTGACCCCCAACCGGGCGCAGAGATCGGCAACGCCCACGGCGTCATAGCCATCGCGCGCGAACATGGCCTGGGCGGCGGCAAGGCCCTCTTCGGCGTCGAAGCCCCGTGGACGCCCGCGCGCGGGTTTATTTGTAGTCAACGCTAAACAATCCTTGACCCACTATATTCTTTAGCGAACGATAAAGATACTTATACACGCCGTCAAAGGACGCCCGAGATGAAGTTCTATTACCACACGACACCGAATCCCTTCAAAGTCGCCCTCATGCTCGAAGAGCTCGGCATCGCCTATGAGACGCTGCCGGTGGACACGCGCAAGGGCGAGCAGCACGCCCCCGATTTCCTGAAGCTGAATCCTAACGCCAAGCTGCCGGTGATCGACGACGACGGCCATGTGGTCTTCGACTCGAACGCGATCCTGCTCTATCTCGCCCAGAAGCACGGGAAGTTCCTGCCCGCTGGCGACCAAGGCGAGATGCTGTCCTGGTTCTTCTTCATCGCCACCGGCCTGTCGCCGTTCTCGGGCCAGGCCGTCCACTTCACCCGCGCCCATACCGACAGTGCCTATGCGACCAACCGCTACGTCAAAGAGATCGCGCGCCATTACCGCGTGCTGGACGACCGGCTGGCCGCGTCGGACTGGATCGGCGGGCCCGACTACACGATCGCGGATATCGCCGCCTGGGGCTGGGTCGCCATGGCCGGATTCGTGATGGAGGCCGAGGGCGGGCTGGACCCCTACCCCCATGTCGCCGCCTGGTTCGAGAAGGTGAATGCGCGCCCTGCAGCCGCCCGCGCCATGGCCCTGCGCACCAGATTCGACTTCAAGCAAGAGATGGACGACACGGCCCTGCGGGCGATGTTCCCGCAGAATTACTGACCCTCGACAGGCTGGGCGGGTCGGATAAGCTGAGGTCGCCAGAAATGGAACGGCGGCCCGGTTTGGCCGCCCCTGCCAGCAGGTCCTGACATCCGGCATCGGAGAGTCCCTTGGCCGAGACGCCGCCGCATCCCGCGGCGGCCCGGCAAGGAGATATGTCATGACGCAGACCCTCACGTTCATCACCATCGGCAGCCGTGATCTGGCCCGCAGCACCGTTTTCTACGCCGATGCGTTCGGCTGGACGCCGCAATTCGAGAACCCGAAAATCCGCATGTATCAGATGGCCGGCTTCATCCTGTCGGTCTTCGACTGGGAGGGGCTGGAAGCCGATATGGGCCGGACCGGCCTGACCACGCCCGGCGCCGTGACACTGGCGCGGAACGTGGCCACCGACGCGCAGGTGCAGCCGCTCATGGACCGGATGCTGCGTACGGGCGGCACGCTTCTCCGCCCGGCCGACGTCCCACCCCATGGCGGCCTGCGCGGCTATGTGGCCGACCCGGACGGCCATCCCTGGGAAATCGCCCATCATCCCGCCCTGATCCCGGCGGCAGACGGGACGCTGACGCTGGAAGCCTAAGCGGAGGGCGGCGGAGGCACCGCGCGGGACCGAGAGATATCGGTCCCGTTCACCCTCCGTTAACCGCTCGACCCCAGAACCCCTCCTCGCGCGCAACGGGGTGTGACGGCCCCAGGTCGGGGAAACCCGACCGAACCGGAATGACGGGCCGCCCGGCCCTCCGGACTTTGCCTGCGGTCAACCGCAGGGGCATGGGCAGAGGGGCTGACGCCCCGACCGTCGGTTCACCACCAATGAACCCGGCGCCGATCCCGGACCGAATAGCAGTCCCGAGAGACCCCGCACCTCCGCCCGACATCCGGGCCGGAGCCGACACCATGTCCTTCTTCTTGGCGGCCATATCCCGGAGGTCGTCAGCGGTGCGCCATCGGTCTGAGGATTGCTGGCGACGAGAGGCTGGCCTCTCGCTCCTACAGCAGCTACACGCCCGCTCTGACTGAACGGAGCGGATCCGATGCAAGGCAGCGCCAACCTCAATGTCATGATGAAAGCCGCCCGCAAGGCCGGGCGCTCTCTTCTGAAGGATTTCAAAGAGGTGGAGAACCTCCAGGTCGGCGCCAAAGGGCCGGGAGACTTCGTGTCTAAGGCCGACCTTGCCGCGGAGGAGATCATCCGCACGACTTTGACGGAAGCGCGCCCGAACTACGGATGGCTCGCCGAGGAGAGTGGCGCGGAGGTTCCAGGCAAGGACCCGACGCGGCGGTGGATCGTCGATCCGCTCGACGGGACGACCAACTTCCTCCACGGGATGCCGCACTGGGCCGTGTCCATCGCATTGGAACATAAGGGCCAGATCGTTGCCGCGGTCATCTTTGACGCGGCCAAGGATGAGATGTTCATGGCCGAAAAGGGCGCCGGCGCCTGGCTGAATGGCAATCGGCTCCGGGTTTCCGGGCGCCAAGAGATGCTGGAGTGTGTTTTTGCAACCGGCATTCCGTTCGGCGGCAAGACCACGCTCCCGGCGATGCTGCACGATTTGGCACATCTCATGCCGCTCTGCGCCGGCTTGCGGCGCTGGGGAGCGGCGGCGCTCGATCTCGCTTATGTTGCGGCGGGACGCTTCGACGGGTTTTGGGAGCGAGAACTGCAGCCCTGGGACATCGCCGCCGGCATTCTTTTGGTTCGCGAGGCCGGCGGGTTCGTCGAGCCCCTTCGCCCCGGGGGAGATGTGCTGGAAACCGGATCGGTGATCGCGGCCGCCCCGCCAGTGTTCGATCGCTTCAGTGAGATCGTTCGAGCCCGCTAACCGCCTCGCGCAGGGGGCGGTTTGCCAAGATCTGCCAAAGTCTTGCCATCGGCCTGTGGCATCTGTGCCGCATGAGATTTGTGCGTCGGATTCGTAGGCTTTTACGGAGCTTTGCCCAGCGTGAGGAGGGCAGTGCGACCGTTGAATGGGTGGTCGGCACAGCGGCCGGCGTCTCCCTTGCGCTTGTCGTGGTCGATAGTGTGTCTACTGGAGTTGAGACACTCGCCAATCGTATCGAAGGCACCCTCTCTGGCATCGAGGTGGGGCCCCCCGATCCGCCGTAGCGGTGCACGGGGTCCGCGCGCCGAGGTGACCCGTGTTGGAGGGTTGAGGCAGCCGTGGGGATGGGGCAGGGGGCTTGCGGGGCCGCCGGTACGTCGTCACCTTACGGGGGAACGCATAGCTGAGGTCCTCCCATGTCCGACGTCACCCGCACGGCGATCATCGTCGCCGGAGTAGTCTTCATCGTGATGGCGGCCGTCCCGATCGCGTCCTTTTTGTTACGCGCCGCCGTGGTGGCCGCTGTTGCGGGTGGCGCGGTCTGGCTCGCTGCCACCGTTTTTGGCGGTCGTCGCTGACCTAGTGCCGCGGAGGGTTGCGCCCGTGCGCGCCGCGACCCTACATCCCCCAAAATGCCGAAAGGATGCACCGATGACGCCGCTCCCCCGTCTCCGTCCCTTGCCCCGCGATGCCGCCGCAGAGGCGGGCGGCCGGGACCTTGGCGACCTCCCGGTTTGGGATCTGACCGACCTTTACGTTGGCGAAGACGCGGAAGCCTTTACCCGCGACATGGCGTGGCTGGAGCGCGCCTGCCAGGACTTCGCGTCCTCTTACCAGGGCAACCTCGCATCGTTGGACGCGCCTGGTATGCTCGCCTGCGTGCACAGCTATGAGAAGATCGACATCGTAGCCGGTCGGATCATGTCTTTCGCCGGGCTGCGATACTATCAAAACACCACCGACGGCGCCCGCGCCAAATTTATGGGGGACTGCCAGCAAAAGGTGACGGACTTCACTACGTCGCTGGTCTTTTTCTCCCTCGAAATGAACCGTTTGGCCGATGATCACTTGCAGGCGCTCTTTGATGCAGAGCCTGACCTGGCCCGGTACAAGCCAATCTTTGATCGCATGCGGGCGATGAAGCCGCACCAGCTCTCCGACGAGCTTGAGCGTTTCAACCACGACCTGTCACCTGTGGGGGCGGCTGCGTGGAACCGCCTTTTCGATGAAACCATGTCGGCGTTGGAGTACGACGTCGACGGTGAGACCTTGGCGCTGGAATCGACGCTGGACCTTCTCACGGAGCGGGACCGCAGTAAGCGCGAGACAGCGGCGAAATCCCTCGCGACGGTGTTTGGACAGAACGCGCGGCTCTTTGCCCGGATCCACAACACGCTCGCGAAGGAAAAAGAGATTGAGGACCGCTGGCGCAAGATGCCAACGCCGCAATACGGGCGCCATCTTGCGAACCATGTTGAGCCGGAGGTGGTCGAAGCCCTTCGGAACGCAGTTGTGGCCGCTTATCCGCGGCTCTCTCACCGCTACTATGAGCTAAAGCGCAAATGGCTCGGGTTGGACACGCTCCAGGTCTGGGACCGGAATGCCCCGCTGCCCATGGAAGACGATCGCATTGTCGGGTGGGACGAGGCGAAGGCCACCGTTCTCGACGCCTACGGCGCATTCGACCCGCGTATGGCCGACGTGGCGCAGCCCTTCTTCGAGAAGGGATGGATTGATGCCGGCGTTACGCCCGGAAAGGCGCCGGGTGCGTTTGCGCACCCCACTGTCGTCGATGTGCACCCCTATGTGCTGTTGAACTACCTCGGAAAGCCGCGTGATGTCATGACGTTGGCGCACGAGCTTGGCCACGG
>JBCCSY010000013.1:0-154038 GCA_039199335.1 Pseudomonadota bacterium | reverse complement strand
GGCGCTGGCCGAGACCGTCGTGACGACGATGCTGGCGCAGAACTTCCACTGGAACGTGACCGGCATGGCCTTCGGGCCGCTGCACGCGCTGTTCCAGGAAATCTACGAGGATCACTTCGTGGGCCAGGACGACCTGGCCGAGCGGGTCCGCGCCATCGGGGCCACGGCCGAGGGCAAGCTGGCCACCCATCTGGAGCGCTCCAAGGTCGGCGAGGGCGATGAGGGCGCCTCCGACAAGGAGATGATCCGGCATCTGATGGAGGCGCAGGAGACCATCGGCGCGACCCTGGCCGGTCTGTCGGAAACGGCGGCGCGCCACGGCGACATCCGGACCGAGGATTTGGCCATCGAGCGCGGGCGCCTCCACGACAAATTCGCCTGGATGCTCCGGTCACACCTGCAATAACGCGCGCGGCGCCGGGGTCCTACCCGGCGCGGCGGACGGCCTCGGGCACGGGGACGCCCTTTTTCAGGCAGCGTTTGAGATAGGCGGGCCGCCAATGGCGGTAGCGGCCCATCTGCTGCTGTTGCGCCAGGACAAGGGCGACGAAGGCGGCCCCTTCGGCCTTACCCTTCTTGGAGGCGGCCTTGCCGATCTTCTTTTGCGCCTTCGTCATGGAGCAGCCGATGCAATGGGCCCCGGCGGGGCCGGGACGCTTGAACTTGCATACACCGATGCAGGGCGACGGGGTCTTGGCCATGGAACCTCCTGAAGGCCGCCGGGCGAGTGGCCCGGCGGTCATTGATCACTGGAACACAGCGTTGGGATCATCAAGGCTGTCGGAGCCTTCGATCTCGATCGTCGTGCCGAGGGCGGCGACGGCGCGCTCGATCTCGCGGGTCTGGGCGACGAGGCCGTCGATGGCAGCCTGGACCAGCGCGCCGCCGGTCTCGTTGGCGGGGTCGAGCATCATGTCGTATGTCATCCCCGCTTCGGCGGCGAGCTTGAGCTCCGTCATCTCGACCATGGTCGCATCCACCGCCGTCACGAGCGCCGCGCCGACATCGGCATCGATCCCGGCGATCAGGTCGGCCAGGGAGGCGCCTTCGGTCACGGTGCCGTCGACGCCGGTATAGCGGCCCATCAGCACGTTCCGGATGCCGAGCGCGTCGTAGAAATGGTCGTTATGGGTGTTGTCGGCGAAGCAGGAATGCTCCTCCTCCGGGTCGTTGAGCAGGAGGCCCAGCTGCATCCGTTCCCCGGCCAATTCGCCATAGGACAGGCTGCCCAGGCCGGTGAGGATGCGGCCGATGCCGTTAGCATCTTCCGTGATGGAGGTGCGGGCGGCGCCGTCCGGGGCCCAGGCCGCGGCGATCTCTTCCAGATCGGTCACGAGAAGGTCCGCCGCCGCCGACAGATAGGCGCCGCGCCTGTCGCAATTGCCGTTCGTGCAATCCGCGCCCGTGGCGTAATCCGTCCAGGGCCGTTGGCCCGCCGTGGCATCATAGGCGCCGATATCCTGGCCCCAGAGCAGGAACTCGATGGCGTGGTAGCCAGTGGCGACATTGGCCTCTGCCCCGCCCGCCTCGTGGAGGACGTCTTGCAGGAGGGCGGGCGTGATCTCGGCGGCGTCGACCTCCTGGCCCGAGAGGGTGAAGGTGGGGTTGGCGATCACGTTGATCGCCGCGGCCGGGTTCTCGTCATAGCCTTCCAGCGGCGCCGTGCCGTCGGCGGCCACGTAGTCGATCAGCCCTTCGTCCAGGGGCCAGGCATTCACGCGCCCCTCCCAATCGTCAACGATGGGATTGCCGAAGCGATAGGCTTCGGTCTGCTGATAGGGGACGCGCGCGGCCAGCCAGGCGGCCTTGGCGGCGGCGAGGCCCTCGGGCGAGGGGGCGGCAACGAAATCGTCGATGACCGCCTGAAGGCTGCGGGCCGTGGTCAGGCTGTCGCCATAGGCGGCTGCGGCGATATCGGCATAGGTGGTCAGGACCGCGGCCTCGTCCACATCGGCGAGGGATGGGGCGGCGAGGGCGAGAAGGGCGGTGCTGGTCGTCAGAAGGCGCATGGAGGACTCCGGGTCAGGTGTGCGGTGCGGGAGAAACGGATCGCGCGGCGTCGGCCGGGAATGTGGTGCCGGTCGGAGCACGGTCCGACGCGGCGGATCAAAGGGACATCTGGCAGGCTCGCGCTGGGTCCTGGCTGACGGCAGACACCGCTGGCTCGGGCTCAATCAATCCTGACAGTATCAGTCAGTTATTGCAAGCCATCCAGAGCGAGCGTCTGTCACCCGGCATAGAGCATCCCGGTGAAGCGCTTGCGCAGGGCGGCCGTCTCGGCGGCCACGCTCTCGGGCGTATCGCGCAGGGCGCGGGCCAGGAGCGACATGATCAGCGGCGCGTCGTCCGGCCGGACGCCCCGGCGGGCCAGTTCGGGCGTGCCGAGACGCAGGCCGTTCATGTCCTCGGCCACCGGTGCGCCCGGCAATCCGATCCCGGAGGTCAGAAAGCCCGCGCGGGCCAGGCGTTTGGCCATGGCTTGCCCGCCGCCTTCGGCCCGCAGAGCGAATTGATGGCTTTCGGTCGGGGCGTGAACGGGCAGCCCCTCGGCAAGGGCGGCCGCCGCCAACGCCTGCGCCAGATCGCACATATGCTGCGCGTAGTCCGGCCCTTGGGTGACCCAGTCCCGCAGCGTGATCCCCAGGGCGGCCGTTTTGGCCACGTCGAAATTGGCGGTCAGGCCGGGAAAGGCCACGGCTTCCAGGCGCTGCGCGATATCGGGCTCGTTCGTCACAATCAGGCCGCCGGGCGGGCCGCCCAGGCTTTTATAGGTGGACATGGTCATCAGATGCGCGCCCTGAGCCAGTGGATCGGGCCAGGTGCCGCCCGCGATCATGCCGCAGAGATGGGCGGCGTCGAACATGAGCAGGGCGCCGACCTCATCCGCGATGGCGCGAAGATCGGCCACCGGATGGGGATGCAGGTTCAGGCTTTGACCGATGGTGATGATCTTCGGGCGGATCTTGCGGGCCAGATCGCGCAAGGCGTCCGGGTCGACGCTGTAGCGCTCTGCGTCGATGGGGGCGGGGTGAATCGTCAACCCGTAGAGCCCGGCGCAGCCCGCGCCGTGATGTGTAACGTGGCCGCCGATGGTGGCGGGCGGTGCGATGATCGCGTCACCGGGCTTGGCCAGGGCCATGAAGGCCATCAGGTTCGCCATGGCGCCGGAGGGAACCCGAAGCTCCACATAGCGGGCGCGGAAGACGCGGGCGGCGAGGCGGGCGGCGATCACCTCGATCTCTTCGATGGCGTCGAGGCCCATCTCGTATTTCTCCCCCGGATAGCCCAGCGAGGGGCGTGATCCGAGCCCCGCGGACAGCAGCGCCTCGGCGCGCGGGTTCATGACATTGGTCGCGGGGTTGAGGTTGAAGGCCGTCTGGTCGTGCAGATGGCGCGTCTGGTGAGCCAGCGCCTCGATCCGGGCGGCCGGGTCGTCGGGCAGGGGCAGGGCGTCGATGCGGGTCGCGGTGAGCTGGGGCAGCCAGGGGCGGGGGGCGAGATCGGTCATGGGCCCAGTGGTCTGCGGAGAGGGGGTTGCGGTCAATTCAGATCGGATGAAAACGAGGGTCAGAGAAACTGAGGCTTCCATGGCTGTCGACCCACCCCGCCTGTCCGAACTTCCGTTGAAGGCCCTGCGCGCCTTCGAGGCGGCGGCGCGTCTGGGCGGATTTGCCGCCGCTGCCGATGAGTTGGGCGTGACGCCCGGTGCGATCACGGCGCAGATCAAGGGGTTAGAGGCGCGGGTCGGCGCCCCACTTTTCCTGCGCCGCGCGCGCGGGGTGGATTTGACGCCCCTGGGGCAAAGTGTCCTGCCGGGCCTGACACGGGCCTTCGACGATCTGGGCGTGGTGCAGAACCTTTTGCGGGCCGGTGCCGCGCCCACGCGGCTGTCGATCGCCACCTTGCCCGCCATCGGGCAGCTTTGGCTGCAGCCGCGATTGCCCGATTGGGAAGCGGCCATGCCGGGCCTCTCGGTCTCCATCGATGGGCGGGAGCGGCCGCCGACCACCAAGCGGGCGCCCCATGACATTTGGCTTTTCTACGGGGCAGACGGGGCACCGGACTGGCTGGTTCCGGTCCACGCGCCCGGGGCCGGGGGCGGACCGCGCCTGACCGATGCGGCTTGGGCGGCGGATTGGGACATCTATGACCGCGCCACCGGGGGGCGGGCGACGGAGGGTCCGGTCTTCTCCCTCTACGCGCTGGCGGTCGAGGAGGCATTGCGGGGCGCGGGCCTTCTCATGGGGCGGGTGTCGCTGGTGGCGCCACTCATCGCCGCCGGTCGTCTGGTGGAGGCGGGACCGCGCGTGCGCGGCCCCGAGGGTCTGGTGGTGACGGTCACGCATCCGGGCCGCGACGCCCGGGCCGCGGCCTCCTGGCTGCGGGAAGCGACCGAAACCGGTGTGGCAGGCTTGGCGGATTAGGCGCGGTCCCGTTCCGCCACCATGGCCGAGAAAGTGTCGGCGACGAGCTTCGTCTCTGCCGCGCCGGTCACGCCGCCCACCCCCACATGGCGGCCCAGGCGCCACCACATGCCGGGGCGCCAGGCGCGGCCCAGCGGCGTCTCCAGCACCACGAGGAAGCCATTGGACGGCTTGATCGCGAAGAGCGAGCGGTCGACCTTTCGCACGGCGCTGAGCGGGGCGATGACCTCGCCTGTTTCACTGCGCAGGCCCGATGCATCCAGGACGATGGCCTGGGCCGATCCGGTCCAACCGCGCCAGCTGAGCGCCAGGGCGCCGCCGCCGAGAACCAGGAGGAAGACCCGCCAGCTTAGTGCTTCGGGCGGATGCGCCAAAGCGATCCAAAGCAGAAGCAGCCCCAATCCCAACTGGATCATCAGCCCCACCGACCGGCGCGCCGGGGAGGGGCGCAGGGTCAGGATCGGATCGGATGGCGTCTCGGACGGGGCAGCGGTCATGGGCGGGCCGTAGCGTCATCGCGCGGGGCGCGCAACGGCTGGTCAAGGTGGGGCGGGCTGGGCTAGGCCGCTCTTGCGGGAGGTGCCCGCCCGGAGACGCCCATGCTGAACGCGATCCATCACGGTGAGGCCGGTGCGCGACCGCCGCTTTTGATCGCCCATGGCCTGTTCGGTTCGGCGCGCAATTGGGGCGTGATCGCCAAGCGCCTCTCGACGGACCGTCCGGTGATTGCCGTGGATATGCGCAACCATGGCGCGTCGCCCTGGTCAGACACCCATGGCTATGCCGATCTGGCCGGCGATCTGGCCGAGGTCATCGGCGGGACCAAGATGGACGTGCTTGGGCATTCCATGGGGGGCAAGGCGGCCATGGTCCTGGCGCTGACGCAGCCCGACCGGGTGCGGCGGCTGGTCGTGGCCGATATCGCACCGGTGGGCTATGATCACAGCCAAGCCGATCTCGTGGCCGCGCTCCGCGCCGTGGACCTGTCGCGCGTCACGCGGCGATCGGAGGCGGCCGCGCAGCTAAGCGATGTGCCCGATGACGGGACGCGGGCTTTTCTGCTGCAATCGCTGGATGTGGCGGCACAACGCTGGATGTTGAACCTGGACGCTCTTGAGGTGGAGATGCCGAAGATCATCGGCTTTCCCGACATGGCTGGCGCGTTCGACGGTCCGACCCTGTTTCTGACCGGAGGTCGCAGCGACTACGTCCGGGCCGGGCATCGGGACCAGATCAAGGCCCTGTTCCCGGCAGCACGCTTCGCCAAGTTGCCCGAGGCGGGCCATTGGCTCCATGCAGAGAAGCCGCGGGAGTTCGAGGCGGCGGTGCGGGCCTTCCTCGACGGGTGATCTCAGGCGGTCAGCCCCTCGGGCGCAGCCAAGCCATGGGCACGGCAACAGGCGGTCACCGTGTTGGCCAGCAAACAAGCAATGGTCATGGGGCCGACCCCGCCCGGAACCGGCGTGATGGCACCCGCCACCTCTGCCGCCTCTTGGAAAGCGACATCCCCGATCAGCCGGGTCTTCCCGGGCTTGTCCGGATGGGGGATGCGGGTGATCCCCACATCTATCACCGTCGCGCCCGGCTTGACCCAATCGCCCCGGACCATCTCGGCCCGCCCGACCGCGGCCACGAGGATGTCGGCGCGGCGGCAGATCGCGGGCAGGTCGCGGCTGCGCGAATGGGCGATGGTGACCGTGCAATTCTCGCGTAGCAGAAGTTGGGCCATGGGCTTGCCGAACAGGTTGGAGCGGCCGACCACCACGGCATCCTGCCCCGTCAGATCGCCCAATTGATCGCGCAGCAGCATGAGGCAGCCCAGCGGCGTGCAACTGACCAGCGCATCGCCCCCCGTGGCCAAGAGCCCCGCATTCGCCACACTCAGCCCGTCCACATCTTTCGCCGGATCGATCCGGGCGACCGTGCGGCGTTCGTCCAGATGGTCGGGCACGGGAAATTGGCAGAGGATGCCATGGACCTTCGGGTCGGCGTTCAGTTGGTCGATCAGCGCGAAGAGTTCGGCTTCCGATGTGTCGGCGGGCAATCGGTGCTCGAAAGAGGTCATGTCCGCCGCGACCGTCGCCTTGTGCTTGTGGGCGACATAGACCTCGCTCGCCGGGTCCGCGCCCACTAGGATCACCGCCAAGCCCGGCGTGATGCCTTGCACTTTCAGGCGCGCGACCTCTTCGGCCACCCGTCCCCTCAGCCCTGCCGCAAAGGCCTTGCCGTCGATCACCGTCGCATTCATCCCCTGGTCCTCTCTCGTCCCCTTACCGCGCTGACCTCGGCTCGAAGGTTGGGCACGTCATGTGCCTTCGATGTTCCCTAAATACTCCCGCCGGAGGCTGACTGGTCGCAATCGGCGTGTCCTCGATCCTTCAGAACAGGCCTTCCACCTGTCCCTCGGCATTCAGCCGGATGTTCTCCGCCGAGGGTATGCGGGGCAGGCCAGGCATGGTCATGATCTCTCCGCAGACCACGACGACGAAGCCCGCGCCTGCGCTCAGCCGTACTTCGCGCACGGGAACCGAATGGCCCACCGGCGCGCCGCGCAGGTTCGGATCGGTGGAAAAGCTGTACTGCGTCTTCGCCATGCAGATCGGCAGATCGCCATAGCCCTGGTCTTCCCAGAGCCGAAGCTGGTCGCGGATCTTCTTGTCGGCCAGGACCTCATCGGCGCGGTAGATGCGCTTGGCGATGGTCTCGATCTTCTCGAAGAGCGGCATGTCGTCCCCGTAAAGGGGTGCGAAATTCGCCACATCCGCATCGGCGATCTCTGCCACGCGGCGGGCCAGGTCGGCCGATCCGGCGGAGCCTTCGGCCCAATGGCGCGACACGATGGCTTCCGCCCCCTGGGTGTCGACGAAGGCGCGGACGGCCTCGACTTCCGCTTCCGTGTCGCCGGAGAAATGGTTGATCGCCACCACGACCGGCACACCGAAGCTTTTGACGTTCTCGATATGGCGCCCGAGATTGGCGCAGCCGCGTTCGACGGCGTCCACGTCTTCGGCGACCAGATCGGCCTTGGCGACGCCGCCATTCATCTTCATGGCCCGCACGGTGGCCACCAGGACGACGGCAGAGGGCGACAGACCGGCCTTGCGGCACTTGATGTTCATGAACTTCTCGGCGCCCAGATCGGCCCCGAAGCCCGCTTCCGTCACGACATAATCCGCCAGTTTCAGCGCGGTCTTCGTCGCGATGACCGAGTTGCAGCCATGGGCGATGTTGGCGAAGGGTCCACCATGGACGAAAGCTGGGTTGTTTTCCAGCGTCTGCACCAGATTGGGCTGCATCGCATCCTTCAAGAGCACCGTCATGGCGCCGTCCGCCTTCAGGTCGCGGCAATGGATCGGTGAGCGGTCGCGCCGATAGGCGACGATCATGTCGCCCAGGCGTTTCTGGAGATCGCCGAGATCGGACGCCAAACAGAGGCAGGCCATCACCTCGGAGGCGACGGTGATGTCGAAGCCGCCTTCGCGCGGGAAGCCGTTGGCGACGCCGCCCAGCGACACGTTCACCTGTCTGAGCGCCCGGTCGTTCATATCGACGACGCGACGCCATTGGACGCGGCGGATGTCGATCTCCAGCGCGTTGCCCCAGTAGATGTGGTTGTCGATCATCGCCGACAGCAGGGAATGCGCGCTGGTGATCGCGTGAAAGTCGCCGGTGAAGTGGAGGTTCATCTCCTCCATCGGCACGACCTGGGCATAGCCGCCCCCGGCGGCGCCGCCCTTCATTCCGAAATTGGGGCCAAGGGACGCCTCGCGAATGCACACCATCGCGTTCTTGCCGATGGCGTTCAGCCCGTCACCCAGGCCCACCGTGGTGGTCGTTTTCCCCTCGCCCGCAGGAGTCGGGTTGATGGCCGTGACCAGGATCAGCTTGCCGTCCGGGCGGTCGGCCAGTCCGTCGATGAAGTCCTGGCCCACCTTCGCCTTGTCATGGCCGTAGGGAAGCAGGTGTTCGGCCGGAACGCCCAGACCGTCGCCGATCTGTTGGATCGGTTTTTTGTCGGCCTCGCGGGCGATCTCGATATCGGTCTTGGGCATGGGTGGGATCCTTTGCGGCCGTGCGTGGCCCAGCCCTAGGACATGCGGCGGGCGGTCGCAGTCGCCGAATGCGACATTCCCGAGGAAATCGGCGGCACGTCGGGCTGCCGCGTCAATCATCGGAAACGAAATGCCACGATCGTGACAGGTGGCGTCGGAACCAGGTCGTGCTTCGGCGTGTTGGCTGGCCATTGACGATGTGCGGAGATTGTCATGACGATGACGAGCGTTCTGATACAGACCGGGATCGTTGCCGGAATCACCCTCGCCTTGCTTGCTGGCGTTCTGCTGTCCTAGCGCCGTCCCTGCCAGGCCCTTTGATCGGGGATATGAAGGCGGATCGGATCACCGACTGCCATAGTGCCCTCCCGCTCGACCCAGGCTGTTACGCCGCGCCGTCCTTGGGCTGCTTCCTTGAATGCTTTGCCATGACCCGGCGCCGCGCCTTCGATCACCTTGGCTGGCAGGTGACAGGGGCGGTTCTGCATATCGACCACGATAGTCGCTCCGGTGGCCTCGTTCTGGAGGCGGGAGGAGGGAGGGATGTGGCTGAAATCCGGAATACCGGAGAGGATGAGCGTCGCACCCGCCCAGGCGGGGTCGAACTGCGTGACACCGATCCTGTCGGCGATCTCGGCCAGCTCCTCCGATGACAGAACCGAAAGCTGGCGGACGTTCCTGATGGTCGTCCCCTTGGGATATTGGGCGGTCACGCGGGAACAAGACGGCCGCGTGGTGCCGCCATGGGCCTCACCGGCCGGTCCGGCGAAGGTCATCATGAGGTTGTCGTGGTGCGTTGAAGCCAAGGCCGCGTCGCGGTCGGCCACGACGCCAAGCCATTCGATCTTGCCGACGATGTCGGTGGGGGTCAGTGCGGGCATAGTCGCAGATGGCCGTGCGACCCGGAGATGGTCAAGCCCATCCCGATCCGATGAGCCGAAAAGAAAAAGCCCGGCACGCGCCGGGCTTTTCGTCAGGTCGAGGGTTCCGGTGTCAGGTCCGGCCCTTTGGGTTTGGACTTGGTCTTCGGGATCGCCGTCAGAGAGCTGCCACCGGTGTCGACGCCGTCATCATCGTCGTCGCGGTTCAGCGCTTCGCCGTTGATCACCTTCATGATCTCCGGCCCGGTCAGCGTCTCATATTCCAGCAGCCCTTGGGCCAGCCGTTCAAGATGCTCGTTCTTCTCGGTCAGGATCCGTTTCGCCGTTTCGTAGCCGTCGTTGATAATCTCTTTGACCTTGTCGTCGATCAGCTTCTGCGTTTCCGAGGAGTGGTTGGTGCCGCCGCCATAGGCGCCGAGATAGGATTGCTGCTCGTTGGCGTAATCTACGAAGCCCAGCTCCTCATGGGCGTAGCCATATTGGGTCACCATCGCGCGGGCCATTTGGGTGGCCTGCTTGATGTCCTGCGAGGCGCCGGAGGTGATGTTCTCCTTGCCGAAGGTGATTTCCTCGGCGACGCGGCCACCCATGGCCATGGCGATCCGCGAGGTGAACCATTGGTAGCTGGCTGAAATGCGATCCCGCTCGGGCAGGGACAGAACCAAACCCAAGGCGCGGCCCCGCGGAATGATCGTAGCTTTGTGGATCGGGTCGTGCTGCGGGACGTTCAGGCCGACGATGGCGTGGCCCGCCTCGTGATAGGCGGTCAGCTTCTTCTCGTCCTCGGACATGACCATGGACCGGCGTTCGGCCCCCATCATGACCTTGTCCTTGGCCTGCTCGAAATCCTCCATCGTCACGACACGGCGCCCGATCCGGGCGGCCATCAGGGCGGATTCGTTCACGAGGTTGGCCAAGTCGGCGCCCGAAAAGCCCGGCGTGCCGCGGGCGATGATCCGCAGGTCCACATCGGCGCCAAGCGGCACCTTGCGGGCATGGACGCCCAAGATCTTCTCCCGGCCCTTGATGTCGGGGTTCGGCACCTGGACCTGACGGTCGAAACGGCCAGGGCGCAATAGGGCCGGATCCAGCACGTCGGGCCTGTTGGTGGCTGCGACGATTATGATGCCCTCGTTGGCATCGAAGCCGTCCATCTCAACCAGCAACTGGTTGAGCGTCTGCTCCCGCTCATCGTTGCCACCGCCATAGCCAACGCCGCGGGAGCGGCCAACGGCGTCGATCTCGTCGATGAAGATGATGCAGGGCGCGTTCTTCTTGGCCTGCTCGAACATGTCGCGCACGCGGCTCGCGCCGACACCCACAAACATTTCAACGAAGTCGGAGCCGGAAATGGTGAAGAACGGAACGCCGGCTTCGCCGGCTACGGCGCGTGCCAAAAGCGTCTTACCCGTCCCCGGCGGGCCCACCAGCAGCGCGCCTTTTGGGATTTTACCGCCCAGGCGCGAAAACTTCTGCGGGTTGCGCAGGAATTCCACGATTTCTTCGAGGTCTTCCTTTGCTTCGTCGATGCCGGCGACGTCGTCGAAGGTGACGCGACCATGTTTCTCGGTCAGCATCTTGGCCTTGGACTTGCCGAAGCCCATGGCGCCGCCTTTTCCGCCGCCCTGCATCCGGTTCATGAAGAAGATCCAGATGCCGATCAGAACGAGGAACGGCAGCCAGAGGCCCAACGCGCTGAGGAAACCGGATTGCTGCTGGCTCTCCGCGCGGATCTGCACGTCATTCGCCAGGAGCGTCTCGGTCACATCCACATCGGCTGGCTTAATCGTAACCTGATTGCCGCCAGACCCGTCGAAAACGATCCGCTCTCCATCCAGTGTGACTTCGGTCACAGAGCCGTTTTCAACCTGGTTGATGAACTCCGAATAGGCCACTTCCCGCGCCGACATGGTGGAATTTCCGCCCGAGAAGAGCTGGAAGAGTGCCATGACGAGAACGAAGAGAACGACCCAGAAGGCGATATTGCGCGCGTTGCCCAAAAAGAATCCTCCGATGGCGCGGAGAAGCCCCGCGCATTGGCTTCGCTCGAATGTAAGCATCTGGGCCGTCGGTTCAACGGCAAGTATCCGACCGGGCGAATGGGTCGCGGCATGTGGCGGTCCAAGGCCCCCCCGGCAAGAGAGGCGTGCCCAGCAGCGTGTGTCCGTCCCAGACGGCCGGTCCGGCGATAAGACTGCTGCGGGGAAGACCGGCCGCCCGCCAATCAATGATGTCCGCGATCCCCTCACCAAGGGCGCGGACGGTTCCCTGCGGGCCGGTGACGCACCAGCGCGTGTCCCAGACCGCACCGACCGGCTGCTCTGGCGCGCGCGCGGCGGCGGCAGGCTCCCGAGAGAGGCGCAATCTGGTTCCTTCCGCTCGCAGCTGCACGCCTTGCAAGGTCGCTGCCTGTCCGGCGCGCGCGCGGTCGAGAAAGGTCCTTTGCTCCTCGTATCGCGGCGGGTGGAGGCCCCCCCCGATCCAAGCGAGGCCTCCGAGAAGCAGGCGCCGGACGATCTCCAGGGGAAGCGCGGCCAAGGCATCGCGCTCGATCAGCCAATCCCCGCGATCGAGCTGTGCGATCTCTGCTGCGATGCGCGCAACCTGCCAGTCGAGGGCCTCTTGTGCCTTTCGTAGTGTCGCGGCCGATCTGGCGATGGCGCGGCTGTCGAGACCTAAAGTCGCGATGCCTTTGCGGATCCGGGCACGGTCGAACCGGGCATCGTCATTGGTCGGATCGTCCACGGGCGACCAGCCCGCCGCCACGACCCGCGCCCGCAGATCGCGTCGCGCCGTCGCTAAGAGCGGTCTGAGGAATGTGATGCCACCGCGTTGAAATCTGTCCGCCATTTGCGCCAGCCCGTCCAACCCCACGCCATCCGAGAGACGCATCAAAAGCGTTTCGGCCACGTCATCCTGAGTGTGGCCCAGGCAGATCGTAGAGACGCCATGCTTCCGTGCCCAGGCCGTCATGGCGTCGTATCGGGCTGTCCGGGCACGGGCCATGAGGGCGGGTCCATCGGAAAGGCCAAGGGGCAGGATCGTGTGAGATAGGCGCAGCCGGTCGCAGAGCGCCGCGACCATTTCCGCCTCCTGCGCGGCCTCGCGGCGTAGGCCATGATCGACCGTAAGGACCGTCAGATCGCGGCGGACCTCATAGGCGATATGCAGAAGGCCCAGTGAATCACCCCCACCGGAGCAGGCAATCCCGACCGGGCCGGGCAGCGTCGCAAGCGCGGCGCGAACGTCGTCAGGAACAACCAAGCCCCGTCCGGGCCGAGGCGGCCTGGCTCGCAGCAGGCGAGCCCGGGAAGCGCGTACCCACCTCGTTCAGCGTCAGACAGGCTTCATCCGTCTGTCCGAGCGTTCCCAAGGCCTGACCGAGGCCCAGCAGCGCATCGGCCGCGCGGGGACCGTCTGGCGTGCCCGAGAAGGCTTCAAGATAGGCTCGCGCTGCGGGGGCGGGTTGGCCGTCTCGTGCCAGCGCCTCGCCGCGCAGGAATTGGGCCTCTGAGGTGAGCGGGCCGGTCGGATAGGTGGTCACAAAGCGCTGAAATGCTTCGGCTGCCTCGGCGTTGCGCCCTTCGTCGAGGGCCGTCCGCGCGGCGTCGAAATCGGCCTGCTCACCGACGGCCAATTGCGCGCCGCCACTGTTGCCCGCATCGCCTGAGACCGGTGGCAAGGTCGTGCCACCACCGGCCACCAAAGCGCCACCCGCATCCTCGCCACCCAAAGGGCCGGGATTGGGCAGGCTGCCCAGATCGCAATCGGGTGTCAGTTCGCACAATTGGAAGCGCAGGTCCTCTAGCCGGTTGCCGCCGTCCCGGGCGACGCTTTCCACCCGGAAGGACATCCGCTCCGTCGCCTGCGTTAGGCGCCGCAACTCCGCCTCGATGGCATCGACCCGTTCCAGAACGGAAGATCCCCCGGTCGAGACTCCGGGCGCCTGCGTCGTATTCAACTCACCCCGCAGCCGCTGCAATTCCACCGACAGCACCGAAAGCTGCTGACGGATATCCGCCAGCGTTTCGGTATCAGCTTGCTGGGCCGAGACCGGCGCGGCCAAGGCCAGGGCCAGGATGAGCGCGAGGCGCATCAGACGCCAGCCCCGGCCGCCAATACGGTCACGGCCCGGCGGTTCTGGCTATAACAGGCTTCGGTGGAGCAGACCTGGATCGGCCGTTCCTTCCCGTAGGAGATGGTGCGCAGACGGTCTGCGCCGATGCCCTGGCTGACGAGGTAATCCCGCACCGCATTGGCGCGGCGTCCACCGAGGGCGAGGTTATATTCCCGTGTTCCCTGCTCATCCGCGTGGCCTTCGATCAGCGCGGTATATTCCGGGTTATCCCGGAGCCATTGCGCCTGACCATTCAGGACCGCGCGGCCGTCCGGCGTCAGGCTGGACTGGTCGACTGCGAAAAGAACCCGATCGCCAACGGTCTGCTGGAAATAGGCCACTGATGTCGGGTCATTTACGCTGCCCGGGACGATGGCGCCCGCGCCACCCGCCCCGACGCCGCCCGCGCCGCTGCCATCTGCGCCGCCCAGTCGGTCGCCGCAGGCCGAGAGCGACAGCGCCGCGATCAAAAGAAGTGCCGTGGTTCTCATGCTCGTTCCTCAGTCTAGGAGCGGACCCCAGTTTGGGTCCGAGGCGGCCGCAGGGGTCGCGGCCCGTTGAAGATTGCGTCCTGTTATGTCCACGGAATAGAGCGCCGGCGCCCCCGCCGCGCCCGGTGTTTCCCGCGTGAACATGACCACCCGGCCATTGGGGGCCCAAGTCGGCCCCTCATCCAGGAAGGCACCGGTGAGCAGCCGCTCTTCCGAGCCATCTGTGCGCATCACGCCGATGTGGAAACGACCCGCATTCTGTTTGGTGAACGCGATATAATCGCCCTGCGGGGACCAGACCGGCGTCCCGTAGCGCCCTGCCCCGAAACTGATGCGGCTGCCTTCGCCGCCGCCGGGCGTCATGATGTAAAGCTGCTGGCTGCCGGAGCGGTCACTTTCGAAGACGATCTGACTGCCGTCCGGGGAGAAGCTGGGGGCCGTCTCAATGGACGGTGCCGTGGTCAGCCGGGCCGTCGCGCCAGACGTTATGTCGAGCATGTAGAGGTCCGTGTTGCCCGCCACCTCGGCCGAGTAGACCACGCGGTTGCCATCCGGCGAAAAGCGCGGGGCGAAGCTCATATTCGCATCGACACCGCCGACGGTCTGCCGCTGTAGCGAGGCCACATCCATCAGCGTGACGCGGGGAAAGCCGCTCTCGTAACTCGTATAGATGATCCGGCGTCCATCGGGCGAAAAGCGCGGGGCCAGCACGATGCTGTCGGATGAGGTGATGTATTGGACGTTGGCGCCGTCGTAATCCATGATCGCCAGACGCTTCAGGCGTGCATCCTTGGGACCGCTTTCCGAAACGAAGACGACGCGACTATCGAAATAGGGCGCCTCGCCCGTGATCCGGCTATAGACCGCGTCCGCAACCTTGTGCGCCATGCGCCGCCAGCCATCGGCGGTGCCGACGAATTGCAGCCCGTCGCCCAGCGGCACTTCTGAGAAGACGTCGAAGAGGCGGAACTGGACGACAAGGCGCCCATCGCCCTCCACAAGGACCGAGCCGGTGATCAACGCCTGGGCGTTGATGGCCTTCCAGTCGGAGAACTGAACGCTCGAATCGAAGTTCGACACCCTTGAGATATGGGCATCGCGAGGGATCTCTCGGAAAAGGCCGGTATTTACGAGGTCCGAGGCGATGACGCGGGTGATGTCTTCGGACAGATCGCTCGCGGCCTCGTTGCGCGGCACGAAGGCCGGGAGCGCGAAGGGCAGCGGTTCGATTCTGCCGTCGGTGATCTCGATCTTCAGCGGGCCGGGTGCGGATTGCGCCATGGCAGTTAGTGGCGTCATCGCGAGTGCCAGAGCCGCCAGGAGTGGGAACAATCGTCTCATCGCAACCTCTTCCTCCGAGGGGTGGCGTTAACAATTGTTACGCCCTCCAGTGGGTGGGATACAACCGAAGAGGCCGTGATCGTTGCGTAAGCGGCGATCATCTTGCGCGCATCTCTTCGGGATTGAACGTCATCTCGATCTCGCGCCAATGCTCGTATTTCTCTGGCGGCAAGTCGAACCCGCCATCCGCGCATCGGATGATGGCACGTCGGCCCGCCTCATAGGCTTGTCGTGCGGCAGCTTCGGAGCCACCATCGAAGGCGATCATCCGTATCGTGTCGGTGCGCGGCAAACCGTCCTGCGTCATCTCCATAAATATAGTCACGCGGGTTCGCATCGCTTCCGTGGACAGGCTGCCGAGGTTCCAGCAGCGGCTGACGGCCACCCGCAGCCCGTCCCGTTCTCCTTGTGTGAGTGGCGGTCCAGCGGGCGCGGCGGGCGCGTCGTTTGACGCGGTCGCGGTGCTGTCCAGCGCCTCCCGCACGGCGTCCTGGATTGGATCGCTTTCGGGGGCGTTTTCGCTGGGCTCTTCCGGCACCTCGGCCTGCAGGACTGGGGCCGGAGCGGCAGGCTTGCGGCCAGGTCGAGGCGATTGTTCGGGGGCCGCGCTCGGCGTCTCATCCTCACGGGCGACGACCGGCGCCGTCTCCTCGGGGGCGGCGGGTTCGTCGACGGGTCCCGCGGGTTCTGGCTCCGGCTCTTCGCTGGGCTCCGGCGGGGCCTGAACCTCGGGCGCGACCTCCGTTGCGGGGGGCGGCGCGGGGGCTGGCGTCGGCGCAATGGTGGGTGCCTCCCGCGGGGCCGGCGTGTCCGAGACAGGCGCGTCAGGGGCATCTGCCGGTGTGGTCGGTGCATCCGGTGGGTCCGGCTGGACCTCCGTATCGGGTGGCATCAGAACGGCGACTTCTGGCTCGGCATCGGGCTCCGTCGTCTCCGGCGGGTCGGGGCGCACCACCTCCGGCGGGGCTTCTTCTGCGGGAGGCGGCGTCGGCTCTTCGCGGGGGGTGGGCGGTGCCGGTGCCGCAGGTGTCTCGGGCTCGGCAGGTTCCGGCGCGCGGATCAGCGTCTCGAATTCCGCGTTCGAAAGGACCGACACCGAGGTCACTTGTAACGCATCGTCGTCCGGTACCGGTTGAAACAAGCCACCGATCAGCGCCCAGACCAGAAGGCCCGCATGCGCTGTGCCCGAAATGGCCACGGCGGTGCGGGTGTCCATTCTATTCTCCGGCTCCGTCGACGGCGCCGTCCAGCGTCGGCCCGCCGCCATCGGTCACCAGCCCGATATCGCGAAACCCGCCAGCATTGAGGGCGCCCATGACGACCATCACCTCCGAATAGGGCACGTTGCCGTCCGCGCGCAGGAAGACCTTGCCGCTGGTCCGTTCCGCAGCGATTGCGCGCAGGCGGGGCAAAAGCTCTTCCCGCGGAATCTCGCTCGACCCGATAGAGAGACGCCCATCCGCAGCCACCGTCACGGCGAGCGGTTCTTCCTGTTCCTGTGGTAGGGGAGCGGCTGCCGTTTCCGGCAGCTCGACCGGGACGCCCGCCGTCAGAAGCGGCGCCGCCACCATGAAGATGATCAGAAGGACGAGCATGACGTCCACAAAGGGCGTCACGTTGATCTCGGACATGGGCGCGGCCCGTCCGCCCCGCCGTCGCCTACGACCGGTATTGGCGGTGCCGCCCGGCTGGATCAGGCCGCCCGCCATGTCAGGCGGCGTCCAACTGACGTGACAGGATGGTCGCGAATTCGTCCGCGAAGGCTTCGAAATTGCCGGTGATACGGTCGGCGTCGCGGCTCAGCTTATTGTAGAACACGACGGCCGGAATGGCCGCGACGAGGCCGATCCCGGTCGCGAGAAGCGCTTCGGCGATGCCAGGCGCCACGACGGCCAAATTGGTGTTCTGGCTGATGGCGATCTGTTCGAACGCGTGTTTGATACCCCAGACCGTCCCGAAGAGCCCGATGAACGGTGCTGTCGAACCGACGGTCGCGAGGAATGTCAGACCCGATGTCAGGCTGTCGCGCTCTTTCGCGATGGCGACGTCCATGGTGCGGTCGATCCGAGCCTGTGCGCCCGCGATCAGACCGCCATCGTCCCTGTGGCTGCGGTTCCATTCCGACATGGCCGCAACGAAGATGCGTTCCGAGGCGGAACGTGGTCGGTCGCCGACCTGATCGTAGAGTTCGTCCAGCGGTTCACCCGACCAGAAGGCTCGGTCGAAGGTTGCCGCGCTCTGCCGCGCGCGCCGGAACTGCATCAGCTTCTGGATCAGGATCGCCCAGACCCAGATCGAGGCGGCGAACAGCATGATCATCACGATCTTGACCACGACGGTCGCGCGCAGAAAAAGGGCCCAGATCGAAAAGTCGATCTCCCCGGCGGCTGCCAGTACTTCCGTTTCCATTGGACTGCCCGTCCTTATGTGTCCGGCCGTTTTCCGACCGCTTCTTATCCTGAAGGCGTAGCAGATCGACTCGGGCATGGCGAGGGGGTGCGGCCAACCGGGCCGGGCACGAAATTCGTGAAGTGTGACCGGATTGTAGTGTCGCGTGACCTGCGCCGATCCTGTTCGTTACCCCATGGCCATTGCCCGAACCGCCGATGGTAAGCGTTTCGGACGTCCGTCGAGGTTCATGCAGACGATGGTGACCCGCGCCCGAAACAGCGGCTCCGATCCGCGCAGCACCTCCTGCGCCATCACGAAACGCGCCGCACTACGGTCGGTCAGGCGGGTTTCGATCACCAGTTCGTCGTCATAGCGGGCCGGGCGCAGGTAATCGGCCTCGACCCGCGAGACCGCGAAGACCAGCCCTTCGGCGCGCATGGCGGCTTGGTCGATCCCGGCCTCGCGCACCATCTCTGACCGGGCCCGTTCGATTATACGCAGGTAGTTCGCATAGTAGACGATCCCCGCAAGATCGACGTCTTCATAATAGATGCGGACGGGCCAGCGATGGATCATTGCAGACGTCCCAAGCGGGCCGACAGGCGCAGAGCGTGGCTGGCGTCCTGCGACATGGCGGGCAGCACTGGATCGTAGGCAGCGCGCATCAACTCGGCGATATCCGGTCGCAATACCGTGGTGCCGTTGGCCACCGCGAGGGGCGAGGCATCGGTGAAAGCCCGATCCGACCAGAGAAGCATCGCCTGCACCATCTGATTGAGCGACAGCGCCTCCGCCGTAACCTGGGAAAGCTGGTCATCCATTCGGATGAAACTGAAACAGGCCTGGATCGCGCCCGTCTCGTCGAAGCGAAAGATGCGGTACTGGTTGGCGGCCGCCTTATCCAGCCGCGCCACCAGCGGGTCGAGGTCGGGGATCAACCGGTCCAGGTTGGGTGTCTCCGTCAGTTCCGCCCAGTCACGCAGGAAGAACACCATAAGGTTTGCGCCCAGCTCGGGATCGGTCTCTGCCATCTTGTGATCCGTCAGCACGCACAATGCCTCGATCGCCCCTTTCAGAACGGCCACCGTCTCGTCCGTCACGCCGAAGACAACCGGCACGATCGGTCGTCCCCAGCGCGCAAAGAGAAACTGGCCGTCGGTTCGGGTGAACAAGGCTTCGATGGCGTCGGACGAAAGCGTCATGAGCTGTTGCCTGCCATGTGACGCGAAGCGGGTCCAGCAGGTCGCTTGACGCGCGCGAGGCCGCCGGTCAGACAGCGCCGAAATCGAGAGGGTCCATGTCTTCATCCGAGATCACACCGGCCAGTTGGTCCGCGTTGACGACCCTCACCGGGCGAGACCCCGCCGAGGGGCTTGGCGCTGCCATGGAAGCCATGGACCCGGCTCCGGACGGTATCGGTGTCTTCGAATTGGAGGACGGATCAGGTCTTTGGGAAGTGGGTGGCTATTTCTCCGAGGCGCCGGATGAAACGGCTCTCGCGGTCCTGGCCGCGGCCTTCGGCGCAAAACCCTTCATTGTTTCGGAGATCCCGCCGACGGATTGGGTCGCGCAGGTTCGGCGGGCATTGCACCCGGTGGTCGCCGGGCGCTTCTTCGTCCACGGCGCCCATGATGCCGACAAAGTGCCCGCCGATGTCGTTCCCTTGAGGATCGAGGCCTCCATGGCCTTCGGGACTGGGCATCATGGCACGACCCAAGGTTGCCTAGCCGCCTTCGAGGCGTTGCTGACGGAGGGGCGGCCATCCGGCCCGGTCGCGGATGTCGGCGCGGGAACGGCCGTTCTTGCCATGGCGGCGGCGAAGGCCTGGCCCGATGCGGCGGTGATCGCCTCCGATATCGACGAGGTCGCGGTCGAGGTGGCCCTCGCCAACCTGCGAGAGAATGATCTGGCCGGGCGCGTGGCGTGCGTGGTTGCGTCAGGGTTTACCCATTCAGCCCTCGCCGGGCCCTTCTCGCTTATCTTCGCGAATATCCTGAAGGGCCCTCTGATCGGCCTGGCGCCGGACGTGGCTGCGGCCTTGGCCCCTAATGGCCACGCAATCCTGTCAGGCATCCTCAACGCGCAGGCCGACGAGGTGGCATCGGCCTACGCATCCCACGGCGTGGGCGAAGTCGATCGCCGTGTCATCGGCGACTGGACGACGCTGACCCTGCGCCGACGCTGAGATCAGCCGCGACGGGCGATCTGTTCCAGATCACCGCGCATCAGGCCGATATCGTCCAATTCGCGATCCGTGAGCTTACTCAGCGCCTTCACGGTCATGCGGCGATCATACCAAGCGATCATGCGGCCCACGACTTCGGTCAGCGGGCTGGTGGGGCGGGTGGCGTCGAAAACGGCCATGGAACTACCTCGTTCGAAATGTGCGGATAAAACAGGCAAACCCTGTCTCTGCCGCGCAGATAGGAGGCGTCGGGCGAACGGACAATTCGAGAATTGGCAAGGCCGCTATGCAGGCCGGGCATGGGTTCCGTCCGCGGCTATTCCGGAACGTCGGTCGGCGCGTCGCCCCGCGGCAAATCCGGCAGCAGAGCCGTCTCATAGCCCGAAGGCAGGCGTGTGATGCCCGGTAGCGTAGGGCGGTTCCGAAAGACCGGCACCGATAGTGTTTGGCGCATCAGATCAAGCGTGGCGAGTGCGGGCAGCATGGCGATCCCTGGTGATGATGCTTCAAGCTTACCATGCCTGCGTGACCGGATCACGACGCATCCCTGCAAGACCGTGTCTGCGGGCTAGCCCTCCGATCCGCCCCATGCTAGCGCTGGAACAAGACGGGAACGCCGGGGCAGGCAATGCGTATTCTTGGAATTGACCCAGGGCTTCGGGTCTGCGGTTGGGGCGTCATCGATGCAGAGGGCAGTCGTCTGCGCTTTGTCGCCTGCGGCACCTGTCGGCCCGGCGGCGAGGACATGGCCGCCCGCCTCCTCTCGCTCCATGCGGATCTCTCGTCTGTCTTCGCCCGCTATGTGCCGGATGCCGCGGCGGTGGAGCAGACTTTCGTCAACCGCGACGGGGCCGGGACGCTGAAGCTCGGCCAGGCTCGGGGGATTGCCATGCTGGTGCCGGCCCAGGCCGGGCTGCGCGTCGGGGAATATGCACCCAACGCGGTTAAAAAAGCGGTCGTCGGGGTGGGGCACGCGGATAAACGCCAGATCGCCCATATGGTGAGGATGCAGCTGCCCGGCGCCGATCCGGACACGCCCGATGCCGCCGATGCGCTGGCCATCGCGCTTTGCCACGCCTTCCACTTGCAGAGTTCCGGTCGGCTTGCCGCCGCCTTGGGCGTATGATCGGGCGACTGACCGGACAACTGGCCCATAAGGGCGCGGACCATATCCTGCTGGACGTGAACGGTGTCGGCTATGTGGTCCATGTCTCCGACCGGACCCTGGCCGCCCTTCCGGCCGTCACATCGTCCGTCGCACTTTGGACGGAACTTCTGGTGCGCGAAGATCTCCTCCAGCTCTTCGGGTTCCTGACCGCGCAGGAACGGGAATGGCATCGGCTGCTCACCAGCGTGCAGGGGATCGGGGCGAAAGGCTCGCTTGCCATCCTAGGAACACTGGGGGCAGACGGGGTGTCTCGGGCCATCGCCTTGGGGGACGCGACGGCTGTGAAGGCCGCGCCGGGCGTGGGGCCGAAGATTGCGCAACGCGTCGTGAATGAGCTCCAGGGCAAGGCCCCGGCCATGATGCTGGGTGCCGCCGATCCGAGTCCCGCACCGGACCCGGTCCCGGACACCACCAATGCTGATCGCGTGGCAACGCTTGCCGAGCCCAAGGCAAGCGCCCACCAGGCCGAAGCCCTTTCCGCCCTAGGCAATCTCGGCTACGCGCCAGTCGATGCCGCCCGCGCCGTCGCCGAGGCGGCGGAGGAGGCCGAAGACACGCCCGCCCTGATCCGCGCTGCCCTCAAGCGACTGGCCCCAAAGGAATGAGCCGCGGCAAATGGATGTCCGGGAAAGCGCCTTCCTCCTTCTTCTTGGCTGAAATATCCCGGGGAGCGCGAGGGGCTGGCCCCTCGTTCCTGCCAGCTCAGGATAGACCGACATGATGGACCGCGACCCCCTTCTGGACCCGCAGGCCCGTGACGAGGCAGACAAGGCCCTCCGACCGCAGAGCCTTGACGAGTTCATCGGTCAGGCGGAGGCGCGGGCGAACCTGCGCGTCTTCGTGGAAAGCGCCCGCAAGCGGAACGATGCGCTGGATCACGTGCTGTTCCATGGACCGCCCGGCCTGGGCAAGACAACGCTCGCCCAGATCGTCGCGCGGGAACTGGGCGTGGGCTTCCGCATGACCTCCGGCCCCGTCCTCGCCAAGGCGGGCGACCTTGCCGCGATCCTCACCAATCTGGAGGCCCGCGATGTCCTCTTCATCGACGAGATCCACCGCCTGAACCCGGCGGTGGAAGAGGTGCTTTATCCCGCATTGGAAGACTACGCCCTGGACCTCGTGATCGGCGAAGGCCCAGCCGCTCGCACCGTCCGCATCGACCTGCAACCTTTCACGCTTGTCGGCGCGACCACGCGTCTCGGCCTTCTGACCACGCCGCTGCGAGACCGTTTCGGCATTCCGACGCGCTTGAATTTCTATACCGAAGACGAGTTGCATCAGATCGTGACCCGCGGCGCGCGCTTGATGGGAACACCGGCCATGCCGGACGGTGCGCGGGAGATCGCGCGCCGGGCCCGCGGCACGCCCCGCATCGCCGGGCGGCTGCTGCGCCGGGTGGTCGATTTCGCCGTGGTCGAGGGCGACGGAACGGTCACGCAAGCCATCGCCGACCGCGCATTGACGCGGCTGGGCGTTGACGGGCTCGGCCTCGATGGCGCCGACAGGCGTTATCTGGGCTTGATAGCAGAGAATTACGGTGGCGGCCCTGTCGGCATCGAAACCCTCTCGGCCGCGCTTTCGGAAAGCCGGGACGCGCTGGAAGAGGTGATCGAACCCTACCTTCTGCAGCAGGGTCTGATCGCGCGGACGCCGCGGGGGCGGGTTCTCGCGCAAAGAGGCTGGTCCCATCTGGGCCTGAACCCGCCGAAAGGACCGACAGACTTGTTCGGCTAGCGATCCCCGGGCGAAGTGGACGACGCTATCGTTTGTCGAAATACTGCGCGATCGGGGCATGCGCGGTATGCAGGCCATCGGCCAAGGTGCAGTAATCATCGCTCGGCGAGGTCCAGGACACACCGCGATCCAGGAAATACCGCCGGACGTCTTCAGCCATTTCCGCCTGCTTTCCGAGGCCGGCCGCCTCGAAAAACGCGTCCCGTGAGGGGAACAGGTCCATGGCGAGCGAGATCAGGTGATCGCGCTGTGCGATCAACTTGGCCTCATCCAGCACGACATCCGCGCACATGTCGCGAATGCGGTCGAGCTTGGCCCGGACTTGCAGCAGGAGACGCATCTCCTCTGCAACCGTTCGCTGGGCGACGGTCAGATCGGCTGCTTGCGTCGGCCCGGCAAGACCAAGCAGAACGGCGATGACGGCGATTGTCTTCATCGAATGTGTCTCGTTACCCGGTTGTCCCGTGTGTGACGCGCTTCATCTGCCCTAGCAATAAGACACTGCGATGGCTTGGCGTCCTGGCGCCACGCCGCGTAGTGATCCCGACGGATCGATATCTTGCACCAGCGTTGATATCTGAACCGCGAAACGGGTGTGTCTGTGCCAAGGTTTCGCTATCGGGCCTGTATGGAGCGCAGCAACTTTAACTTGTCCGCCTACGTTTTGGCCGCCGGTCGTGACCGTCCGGATCACCCGGCTCTTATCGTGCCGGGCATCGGAAATTGGCCTCACGCCGCGCTTCTGGAGGCAGTGGAACGCCGTGCTGGTGGCTTCGCGGCGCTGGGTCTGCCCGCCGGATCACGCATTCTTCTTCGGCTGGGAAACACGGTCGATTTTCCGGTCACTTTCCTCGCCGCTTGCGCTGCCGATTTGGTGCCCGTGCCAACCGCCGCAGGGCTGACCGTTCCGGAGATCACGGCCATGGCGGCCCGGCTTAGCCCTGCGGCCGTTGTCGCGGAAGCCGGCCTTTCGGTCCCGGAGGGTGCTTGTCCCATCCGGCCCTCTGCCCTGGACGCGCCGCCGCTTCGTTGGGCGGATTGGCCGCGCCGGACGGCCGAAAGGTTGGGCTACATCGTGTTCACCTCCGGGTCCGGTGGGCGCCCGAAGGCCGTGGCCCACGCACATCGTGCCATCCTGGCGCGGCGCATGATGTGGGACGGGTGGTACGGCCTGCGCCCGCAGGATCGGATGCTGCATGCGGGGGCGTTCAACTGGACCTTTACGCTGGGAACTGGCCTTCTGGATCCTTGGAGCATCGGCGCCACGGCCATCGTACCGCAGGACGGAACACCGATCCCCGCCCTTGCCGATCTGCTTCGCCAGACCGGCGCAACGCTCTTCGCGGCCGTGCCCGGGGTGTTTCGGAAGATGCTGCGCGAACCGATGGGTGCTTTGCCGGCCCTACGCCACGGCCTCGCCGCCGGCGAACGCGTCTCGGACGCGCTCCGTTCCGACTGGCGGGCTGCGACCGGGACGGACATGCACGAGGCGCTCGGCATGTCGGAATGCTCGACTTTCATCTCCGGCGCGCCGACCCGCCCCGCCCCCCCGGGCACGGTAGGCTGGCCGCAAACCGGCCGACGGGTCCGGATCGCCGACGGACGGCTTCAGATCGCGACGGACGATCCGGGTCTGATGCTGGGCTACTGGGAGGGTGACGGACCGATCCCGCCAAATGGCGACTGGTTCGATACGGGCGACCTGGTCAGGCGAGGTCCGGAAGAGGCCCTGATCCACGAGGGTCGCGCCGACGATCTCCTCAACCCCGGCGGTTACCGCGTCTCGCCCCAGGAAGTGGAAGCCGCCTTGTCCGGGCTGCCGGTTCAGGAGCTCGCCATAGGAACGGTCAAGACGCCATCGGGCGCGACGCTGCTCGCCGCCTTCTACGTTGGGCCGGAACTGGACGAGACGGCGGCCGACGCTCACGCCGCAGATCGTCTCGCGCCGTTCAAGCGGCCGCGTCTTTGGGTGCGACGCGAAAGCCTTCCGCGAAACGCCAACGGCAAGCTTCTGCGTCAGGCCTTGGCGGGGGACGGTGCCTAATCAGGACTGGCCTTGCGCCATATCGGCGGTCGCAACGGCGCTCGCGACGACTTGCTCAGCGTAGGCGGCGTCCGGCACGTGACGAAAGTCGGTCTCAGGCCATGTACACTGGAACGCCAGACCTTCGGGGCGCCAATCGAAAATCGGATCGCCGGTAAACGTGGCGCGCGTCATGGAACCCAAGACCCGCATTCCAAACCCCCCGCGTCCCTGCGGCGGGTGGATCGGCATCGGGCATGTTTCCGTCCAAGAGAGCACGAAGTCGTTGTCGTCGACAGATATCTGCAGCGCGACGGTGCCGCCCGCCTGCGAGAGCGCACCATGCTTGACCGCATTCGTGAGAAGCTCATGCAATGCGAGGATCAGGGTCTGTGCTGCCGCGCCGTTCAACGCGTAGCGTTCGGGCAGGTCGACGCTCACCCGTTCGCTATCGATCACGGATTGCAGAAGGGTGGTCGCAAGATCGCGCAGATCGACCCGTCTCGCGGCGTTGGAGAACATCATGGCGTTCACCGTCGCAAGGGCCGCCAGACGTCCCTGGAAAGCGTCGACCAAATCGTCTTTTGACTGCGCGTTTCGCGCCGCGACATTGAACATGCTTTGGATCAGCGCAAAGACATTCTTCAGACGGTGCGCCATTTCACCGGCGATGATTTCGGCCCGGTCACGCGCCGTCCGGTCCGCGGTCACGTCGACGTTCACGCCGATCAGGATCGTCCGACCGTCTGCGATCTTGACCGGTCGTCCGCGACCCAAGAGCCAGATGACGTCTCCATTGGGTTTCGCGAATTGGAACTCCGCCTCGTAGATGCTGTCATCGGCTATCGCCTTGGATATGGCGCTTTCGACCTGGTCCCGATCCTCTGCGGCGATCCGGCCGATGAAAAGATCGGTCCCGAAGGTCTGCGGCAGATCTTGCATCCCTGTGAGGCGCCGGAGCGTGACGTCGATCTCGCAAAGACCGCTGTCGGGATCCATGGCCCAGCGTCCAACACCGCCTGCCGCCGCAGCGAGAGAGTGCCAATCATCGTCCGGGACGAGGCCTCTGAAGAAAACCTTTTCTTCAAAAGACGATATGCCATCGAAGTGAGCCATGCGCCCTCCGCCGCACCAGTCAAGGCGCGCGGTCCTGCCACAACCTAGAATCCAACGCAACCAGGGCTTTCCACATCGGGTAGACGGCCCTAGGGTCGCGCCGATGATCAAGCTGGATATTCTGTCCGATCCGATTTGTCCCTGGTGCCATATCGGACGTGCCTATCTGTTCCGCGCGATGGAGCGACGCACGGAGCATCCGTTCACGTTGGAATGGCACCCCTTTCAACTCAATCCCGACATGCCGCCGGAAGGGATGGAGCGTCGTGCTTATCTGGAGGGCAAGTTCGGCGGAAAGGATGGCGCGGTCCGGGCATATGCCCCGATCCTCGAAGCGGCTGAGGCCGCGGGCTTGGACATCGACTTTGGAGCGATCGAGCGCACGCCCAACACGCTCGACGCACACCGCTTGATCCATTGGGCGGGGCTAGAGGGGCGGCAGACGCCGGTCGCTACGGGCCTTTTTAGGGCCTATTTCGAGGAGGGACGCGATATCGGCGACGTGCCCACGCTTGTGGAGATCGGCGCCGCGGCTGGCCTCGATGCAGCGATGCTGACGCGGCTTTTCGACAGCGATGCCGATGCCGACGACATTCGGGCGCGCGATGCCCATGCCCGGGCCCGTGGCGTGACCGGCGTGCCGACCTTCGTCTTGGCCAACCAGCATGTCTTGCGCGGTGCCCAGCCGACAGAGCTCTGGGAACAGGTCATTGACGAAATCGCCGCAAACCTGCGGGAGGCGCCCGAGGAGGACGCCGAGACGAGATGACAGCGTTGGCCGACAACCCGGAGCGTCGCTTGCCGCTTTGGGAATTCGTCGCACTGATGGCCATGCTCTCGGCGACGATCGCCTTTTCGATCGACGCGATGCTACCTGCTTTGCCGCAAATCGGGCAGGATCTGTCACCCGATGCGCCCAACGCCGTTCAGTTCGTGATCGTCGCTTTCGTAATGGGTATGGGCGCGGGCACGTTCTTCGCCGGGCCGCTGTCGGACGCGCTGGGGCGCAAACCGGTCATGCTGGGCGGCGCGGCGCTCTACTGCTCGGGCGCGATTCTTTCGATCTATGCGCCCAATCTGTGGTTTCTTGTAGCTGCGCGCCTATTGCAGGGATTGGGTGCGGCCGGTCCGCGCGTCGTGGCGCAGGCGATGATCCGCGATCTCTATATGGGCCGTGGCATGGCGCGGGTCTCTTCCTTCGTGATGATGACCTTCACACTGGCTCCCGCCGTCGCACCCTTGATCGGCGCCTGGATAAGCGCAGGCTTCGGCTGGCGGGGCATCTTCTGGTCCTTCGTTGTCTTCTCGGTCATCTCCGGTCTCTGGCTGGCATTGCGACAGGCCGAGACGCTTCCCGTCAGCGCGCGTCGGCCCTTGCGCTTCGCCACGCTTCTGGCCGCCGCGCGCGAGGTTGGCGGGCATCGAAACGTTCGCCGCGCGGTCGTCGTTCAGACACTTGTCTTCGGTATGCTCTTTTCCGCGATCCTGAGCGTTCAGCCCATCTACGATCAGACCTTCGGGCGCGGGGATACCTTCCCGCTCTGGTTTTTTCTGGTCGCCATTCTAGCGGGTGCGGCGAGCTTCCTGAACGCTACGCTCGTCGGACGGTTGGGCATGCTCTGGCTGCTGCGCCGGGTCCTGCTGGCCCATCTTCTCCTGTCGGTGATCCTGCTGAAGGTGAAGGTCTTTGTCGATTTGCCGGACGATATGGCTTTCGGCCTGTTCGTTCTCTGGCAGGTGGGAACTTTTGCGCTGGCGGGATTGACGGTTGGAAACCTGAACGCGATCGCGATGACCCCGATGGGGCATATTGCGGGTATGGCGGCCTCGGTGATCTCGGCCGTCTCGACGGTCTTCGCGATCATGCTCGCGGTTCCGGTCGGGCTGGCCTTCGATGGCACACAGATGCCGCTCATCACCGGTGTCGCGCTCTATTCCGGCCTCGCGCTCTGGCGCTCCATGGGGCTGCGGGAATAGGCGGCGACGGTCAGGCCGCCTCCCGATCCTCGTCCCGTGCGGTCTTCTCCTTGTAGGGGTGGGTCTCCCCCAGATTGTGGTTCCCGCTCAGAAAGTAATTGGCGGCATAGCCGTGGATCACGATTGAGGCCAAGATCGTGACCGTCGCGATCCGCCAGACCGCGTCTATGTCTGCGAAGTCGGCATGGTTCTGCGCGTAGGCAATATAGAAAACCGATCCCATGCCACGGATGCCGAAGAACGCGACGTTGCGCCGCTGCATGCCGCCGCAAGCGTGCCCGATGAGCGAGAGAAGACCTGCGGCGGGGCGGATGATCAGAACCAGCGCAAGTGCGAAACCGATCTCGGCCCACGTCAACCCCGCCAGTGCGCCCGATCCGATAAACGTTCCCAGCCAGAGAAGCAGCACGGCCAGAAGGATCGCTTCTAGCTGCTCCGCACCGTGGTGGACGAATTTCTCATAGCCTTCGTTGTCGGTGCCGCGTGTGTTGGACCGTCCGGCACGCGTGGCGAAGAACACCGCGAGGAAGCCATAGCCGTCCACGGCCTCGGTGATCCCGTAGCTGAGAAGGGTGGCGGAGAGGATCACGACGACGGCGTTCCATGCCCCGCGCGACCCATCGCCGATGGGGCTGAAAACCACCTTGGAGATGATGAGCCCGACGACATGTCCCACCACGATGCCCACGATCACGCGATAGGCGAAATCGAAAGTCAGCCAATTCCAAAGCCAGGCTTCGTCGCTGGTCATCTGGCCAACGCCGATGGCGGCGGCATGGATGGCGAGATAGACGAAGGGAAAGGCCAGCCCGTCATTCATGCCCGCCTCGGCCGTCAAAGCGACCTCCATCGGCGTCTCTTCCTGACCGGGCGGAGAGACCTGGACCGAACGGGCCAGGACGGGGTCCGTGGGCGCCAAAGCCGCGGCCAGCAGAAGCGCACCGGGGATCGTCAAGCCAAGCCAGGTGGCGCCGTAGAATGCCACGGCGGCAATGGTCAGCGGCATGGCCACGATCAACATCCGCCAGGTGGGGTTCCAGTTTCGCCAGCTTGCCACCGTGTCGATGGCGAGGCCCGCCCCGGCCAGGGATATGATCACGATCAGTTCGGAGGCGTGCTCGATCACGGCGGTTTGCCAGCCGCCCGCCAAGGGGTTGATCTTCGCCATCCCGAAACCGCCAAGCAGCGCGCCGATCAGGACGTAGAAGAGCGGCAGGTTGAAAAGCCTGTAGCGGGCGAGGGCCGGTTGAAGGGTCAATCCGAACAGCGCCAAGCCGACGATGGTGTAGATGATGTCGCGCGGGTCGATCGGACCCCACATGGCGCCTGCCCCCGTGGTTCCCACGTCAACGGGGTGCGCTCACCTCGGTTCCATCGCGCTCAACGCTCGCCCTTCACCTTCACCGCGCCTGCCTCCACCGCAAGGTCGCGGGCAATGGCGAAGGCGCCCTTTATGCGGTCTGCTTCTTTGGGGAAGTCGCGCTTGAGGACCAGCTTATCGCCCTTGATCTTGGCGGCGCCGTCCTGCGCCTTGATGTAGCTGACCAGTCCCTCGGGCCGGGCGAAGCGGTTGCCGTGGAATTCCACCGTCGCACCCTTGTCGCCGACATTGAGCTTCTCGATCCCGGCGGCCTTGCAGAGCGCCTTGATCCGCACGACGCGCAAGAGGACGTTGACCTCGCGCGGAAGCGCTCCGAACCGGTCGATCAGTTCTGCGGCGAAGCCTTCCAGTTCGACCTTCTTTTCCAGGCCCGAGAGGCGACGATAGAGGCCCAGGCGCACGTCCAGGTCGGGCACATAATCCTCGGGGATCAGGACCGGCACGCCGAGCGCGATCTGGGGCGACCAATCGTCAGACAGGGCGTCGGGCAGGTCGGCCGTGCCCGATTTCAGCTTGGAGATCGTCTCTTCGAGCATGGATTGGTAAAGCTCGAAGCCGACCTCTTTCATGTGGCCCGATTGTTCCTCGCCGATGATGTTGCCGCCGCCCCTGATGTCGAGGTCTTGGCTGGCGATGTTGAACCCCGCCCCAAGTGCGTCGATGGAGCCGAGCGCTTTCAGCCGCTTCTCCGCAGCCGGGGTCAGTTTGGCGCGGGGCTTGGTGGTCAGGTAGGCATAGGCGCGGGTCTTGGAGCGGCCCACGCGGCCCCGGATCTGGTAAAGCTGGCTCAGCCCGAACATGTCAGCCCTCCAGATCACCATCGTGTTCGCGGTGGGGATGTCGATGCCGCTCTCGATGATGGTGGTCGACAGCAGGACGTCGTAGGCGCCGTCGTAGAAGGCGTTCATCCGTTCGTCCAAGTCACCTGCCGCAAGCTGGCCATGGGCGATGACGTAGGTGAGTTCCGGCAGCTGCTCGCGCAGGAAGGCCTCCATCTCCGGCAGGTCGGAGATGCGGGGGACGACCATGAAACTTTGCCCGCCGCGGTAATGCTCTCGCAGCAGGGCCTCGCGGATCGTGACGGCGTCGAACTCGGAGACATAGGTCCGGATCGCCAGCCGGTCGACGGGCGGCGTGCCGATGATCGAGAGGTCGCGCACGCCGGTCAGGCTCATCTGCAAGGTGCGTGGGATGGGCGTGGCGGACAGGGTCAGGACGTGGACGTCGGAGCGCATCTCTTTCAGGCGCTCTTTGTGGGTCACGCCGAAATGCTGCTCCTCGTCGATGACCAACAGACCGAGATTCTGGAACTTCACCTGTTTGGCCAGCAGGGCATGGGTGCCGATGGCGATGTCGACCGTGCCGTCGGCAATCCCTGCGCGGGTCTCGTTCGCTTGCTTGGTGCTGACGAAGCGGCTGAGTTGGCGGACCTTCAGGGGGAAGCCGCGGAAGCGATCCTTGAAGGACTTGGCGTGCTGCCGGGCGAGTAGGGTGGTGGGGGCGATGACGGCCACCTGCTTACCGGACGTGGCAGCGATGAAGGCGGCGCGCATGGCCACTTCGGTCTTGCCGAAGCCAACATCGCCCACCACCAGCCGGTCCATGGGGCGGCCCGAGCCGAGATCGGCGGCCACGTCCTCGATGGCCTGAAGCTGGTCGTCGGTTTCCTCGTAAGGGAAGCGGGCGGCGAAGGCTTCAGCCATGTCGCGCGGCGGCTCCAGCAGGGGAGCCTTGCGCAGCGCGCGTTCGGCGGCGATCCGCATCAGGCGTTCGGCGATCTGGCGGATCCGCTCTTTCAGCTTGGCCTTGCGGGCCTGCCAGGCCCCGCCGCCGAGACGGTCCAGCAGCCCCTCTTCGGCGCCGTAGCGGCTGAGGAGTTCGATATTCTCCACCGGCAGGAAGAGCCGGTCACCGCCGGCATATTCCAGCGCGATACATTCGTGCGGCGCGCCCGCCGCGGTGACGGTTTCGAGCCCAAGATAGCGGCCGACGCCGTGATCCACATGGACGACAAGATCGCCGACGGAGAGCGCCTGCGCCTCGGTCAGAAAGTTCTCGGCTCGGCGTTTCTTCTTCTTGGTGCGGATCAGGCGTTCGCCCAGAACGTCCTGCTCGGAGATGACGGTCAATCGCGACCGACCGAGTGGCCCCTCGAACCCGCGATCCAACGCCCAGATGGCGAGGCCGACATCGCCTTTGGCGACCTCGTCCAACCGCCGGACAGCCTTCAGCCCCGCGACACCCTGATCGGTCAGCAACCCTTCGAGGCGTTCGCGCGCGCCACCGGAATAGGAGGCGATGACGACACCGCCTTCGGCGCGCTTCTCGGCGATATATCCCGCCAGGGTTTCGAAAAGGTTGACGTCCTCCATCTGCCGCTCGGGCGCGAAGCTGCGCCCGACCCGACCACCCGCATCGATCACGTTCGGTCCCGGCGCGGCGGGGAGCGGCGAGAGATGCAAGGTGCGGGTGCCCGTCAGCGTCGTCTCCAATGCCTCCGGAGAGAGATAGAGGCCGTCGGGCGGGGCGGGTTTATAGACGCTGTCGACCCGGCCCCGTGCCGTCATGGCCTCGCGCCGGTTGTCGTACATGTCCCGGATCTGATCCCACCGCTCGCTATGGCGGGCGAGGGTGCCGTCATCCAGGACGAAAGCCGCGTCGGGGAGGTAGTCGGGCAGGGTCTCCAGCGTCTCGTGGAAGAAGGAGAGCCAGTGTTCCATGCCCTGCGCCTTCTTGTCGGCCGTCACGGCTTCATAGAGCGGGTCGTCTGTGCCCGCCGCCCCGAACTCGATCCGGTAGGTCTGGCGGAAGCGGGTGATGGCAGGGCCGTCCAGGATGACCTCGGAGACGGGGGCGAGCTCGATCGCGTCGAGTTGGTCCGTCGTGCGCTGGGAGACCGGGTCGAAGCGACGGAGCCCGTCCAAGGTGTCGCCGAAGAGATCGAGGCGCACGGGCGCCGCTTGTCCCGGCGGCCAGATATCGATGATGCCGCCGCGGGGCGACCAATCGCCTGGCTCCACCACGGTGGGGGTCTGGCTGAAGCCCATGCGCACGAGGAAGGTGCGCAGCGCGTCTTCGTCGATGCGTTGGTCGCGCCGTGCGGCGAAGCCCGCGCCCTTAAGCGTCTGGCGCGCCGGAACCTTCTGGGTCAGGCTGGCAAGCGTCGTCAGCAGGATCAGCTTTCCGGACAGGCCATGGGCCAAGGCCGTGAGCGTCGCCATCCGCGCCGCGCTGATCTCCGCAGCTGGGGAAACCCGATCGTAGGGCAGCACGTCCCAGGCGGGAAAGCGCAAGACGGTCGTGCCGGGCGCATGGATCCGAAGGGCCGCCGCCATGGCTTCGGCCCGTTTGTCATCGCGGGCGACATGGACGACCGGCTTGCCACGCTCCAACTCTCTGAGCAGGACACGGGCATCGAAGCCTTCCGGCGCGCCGCCCACACGCAGATGGCCCGTGGGCAGGGGCGAGGTCGGCATCTCGGTCTGGGTGGCGCTGTCGGGCATCGGGGTCAGGTAACGGCCCCTCTGGCAGTGTCAACCGGGGCTCAGCCGCCCAGGACGCTGTGGTTCAGGTTCACCCACATGCCCCACATCGAGGTGACGAAGATGGAGACGATCCCGACCGCCTGCACCATCCGCCGATGATTGGCGAGCAGACGGGCCAGGGCGGTTGCCTCCAGGCCCTCGACCCTGCGGGCCGTCAGAAGCGACAGCCAGCCGACGATCGTCAGGGGCAGGAAAAGGGACAGCAGCGCCTGTGCGAATTCCACGTCGTAGAGAAAGCCCATGATGACGAGGCTGCTGACCACGAAAAAGGCGAAGCCGGTGGTGATGACCCCTGTTGCTTCCGCGATGTAGCGGATGCGGCGCGATTGGATCGCCGCCAGTGTCAGCATGTCCTGGGTCGAGGCGTCGTGGCCCTGTTGTGCCCGGCGCACCATGTCGAAGGGGACACCGATGACCCAGTGGGACGCTGTGGACCAGAGCACCGCCAGCGCGATCCAGAACCAAAGGTTCGAGAAGGAGCGAAAGTCGATGACCTCCAGCGCCGTCTGGAGAAAGTAAAAATCCACGCCTTTGGGTTTCCTGGCAGCGCCCCCGGACCATTCGTCTGACGTGGAGCAGGCGGGAATGCAAGGGCCGGGTCTTGCGACCCTGCGGCAGGTGTCGCAAGGCTGCGTCATGATACGACATCACGCCGACTTTCCCCTGTCCCGCCCCCGCCGTCTGAAGCGCAGTGCGGCTTTGCGGGCGCTGACCCGCGAAGACCGTCTATCGGTGGATGACCTGATCTGGCCGCTTTTCGTGCGCGAGGGGGAGGGCGTGCTGGAAGAGGTGCCGTCCATGCCCGGCGTGGTGCGCCGGTCGGTGGACCGGATCGTGGAGGCGGCAGAGGAGGCGGCGGCGCTGGGGATCCGCTGCATCTGCTTGTTTCCGTATACGGATTCGTCCTTGAAGACCGATCTCTGCGAGGAGGCGTGGAACCCCGACAACCTGTCGAACCGGGCCACCCGCGCGGTAAAGGCGGCGCTGCCCGAGATGGCGGTGATGACGGATGTGGCGCTCGACCCCTACAACGCCCAAGGGCATGACGGGATCGTGCGGGACGGGGTGATCGTCAATGACGAGAGCGTGGAGGCGCTGGTCAAGATGGCGCTGGCCCAGGCGGAGGCGGGGGCCGACATTCTGGGGCCGTCGGACATGATGGATCACCGGATCGGGGCGATGCGACAGGCCCTTGAAGAGAAGGGGTTTCAGGACGTCACGATCATGTCCTACGCCGCAAAATATGCGAGCGCCTTCTACGGGCCGTTCCGCGATGCGGTGGGGGCGTCGGGGGCGCTGAAGGGGGACAAGAAGACCTATCAGTTGGACCCTTTGAACGCCGAGGACGGGCTGCGCTGCGTGGCGCGTGATCTGGCCGAGGGCGCGGATATGGTGATGGTCAAGCCGGGGATGCCGTATCTGGACATGGTGACCCGCGTGAAGACGGAATTCCGTGTGCCGACATATGCTTATCAGGTGTCGGGCGAATACGCGATGATCCGGGCGGCGGCGGCCAATGGCTGGGTCGATGGCGAGAAGGTCATGATGGAGAGCCTGATGGCCTTCCGCCGGGCGGGGGCGGACGGGGTGCTGACCTATTTCGCGCCCGAAGCGGCGGGGTTGATCGCGAAGGGGTGGGAGTAGGATTTTTTCGCCTTACGGCGGCCTGTGGCGGTTATGTGACTGATTAACCGTCCGAATATCACAGTCACCCCCCGTACACCCCCCGTACATACGCGCTGTCGGACGTCAGACTTCGTTAACCGCTCCGCCTCAGAGATGGCCGGTCCACGGAACGGAGGCTGAGATGCCGAAAAGCCAAGGCCCGCGTCAGCGCGAGCACATGAACGAGATGATGGCCGCCATGGCGCGGTTCGAATGGGACATGCACGACACGGTTGCCCGCGCGGGCCGCCTTCCGCCGGAATGGCGCGAGATCTGGGAAGGCCGGGGCGCGCCCAAGGAGCGCGTGACCCTGCGGCTGGACCGCGACGTGGTGCGGTTCTTCCGGTCCATGGGCGATGGCTATGGGCCGCGCATGAACGCGATCCTGCGGGCCTTCATGCAAGCCCGGCTGGCCGGGCTGATCGAACATGGCGACCTGACGGAGAAATACCGCGAAGACTGGATGGGCCAGCCGCGGCCCACGGAGGCCGCGCATCGCGCCGAGGTGGAGCGGACGCTGGCGCTGGCCCGGGAGGGGACGGAGCTGATGCGGATCCTTTCGGAGAACACCGATCCGGAGGCGCGGGCGGCGGCGACCCGGCGGTTGGAGGTGATCGGCGGGATGTTGACAGGTGGTGCGCCGACATAGGGTCGGAATAGCCGACACAGCCGCGGATGTCGGGTACTGTTCAACACGGAGTGTCGGTTGACACGCGCGGTTCTGGCATGGCCGGTATGCGGAGAGGGCAGATGGGGAGCGATCGACGCATGAGACGGATGGCGGCGCTGGTCTTTCCGGGGTTTCAGACCCTCGATTACTTTGGGCCGATCGAGATGCTGGGCGGGTTCCGCGACGAGATCGAGGTGATCACGGTCGCGGCGACGCTGGACCCGGTGCCAAGCCGACATGGGCAGAGGATCGTGCCGGACCGGGCGCTTTCGGCGGGGACCGATTACGAGCTTCTCTTCATTCCCGGCGGCGATTCCGCTTTGGTGGCGGCGGAGGACGCGGAATTGATGGCATGGATCCGTACCGTTTCGACGCGCGCGGAATGTGTGATGGCCGTGTGCACAGGAAGCGTTCTTTTGGGAATGACAGGCATGCTGGACGGGCGTCGCGCGACGACCAACAAGCTGGACTTCAAGGATACGGTGCCCCTTGCGCCGAAGGTCGACTGGGTCACGCCGGCGCGGTGGGTCGAGGACGGTAAGTTCTTTACCTCTTCCGGTGTCTCGGCAGGCATGGATATGGCGTTGGCTGTGGCGGCGCGCCTGTTCGGGCGGAACCGGGCCGAGGACATGGCCGTGGGGTGTGAATACATCTGGAACGGCGATGCGGACGTGGATCCTTTCGCGGAGCGGGCCGGGCTGGTGTGACGGGACCTGTCGGGGCTGGCCTGCGCGCTGCAAACCGGTCTCGTTGACGCCATAGGACCGACGCGATGTCGGGTTAGCGATGCGCCTGTCGCAAGAGCCCCGGAGAGTGCCCCCGTGTACCAGCAGATCGTGCCGGTTTATGCCCGTGCCTTCGAGGTGTTCCGGGCGAACCTTCCGGGCTTCGTGCTTTTGGCGGTTGTCGTCACCCTTTTGGATTTCGTGATCGACTTCAGCACGGGCGCGACACTGGTGGTCTGGATCGGGATCGCCCTGATCGCCCATCGCGCGATCCTGCTTGGGGACGGCATCGCCCTGTGGCGGGGATCGGAGGATCAACCGGCACCCCGCTATGTCGCGTTTCTTCTGGCATTCATCGGCTTCGTTCTTGTGCTTTTCGTCTCGAGCATCGCCATCGCGGTGGCCTTTAAGGATATCCTGCGGGGCATTCCGTCCTTTCTCGTCCTGTTGCCGGCATCGGTACTGTACGGCCTGGCCCTGGCGCGGCTCGGGATCGTGTTGCCGGCCTTCGCCGTGGGCGACCAGCGGCCGGGAGATGAGATCATGGCCATGGGACGGGGGCAGACCGGCCGAACCTTCCTGCGATTGATCGGCGGATCTCTCCTGGCGACGATCTGTATTTTGGTCGTCTTGGGGGCTTTGGCCGCCCTGCTGATCGCGATCTTCGATCCGGCGGCCATGGTCCGCGCGGCCATCGGCATCCTTGCCTGGCTGGGAGGAATTTTCACGACGACTCTCGTCGCGTCGGCGCTGAGCCTCGGATATCTGGAGGCGTTGGGTCGTGCCGCCCCGCCCGAGCCGGGGTCGGACGGTCAGCCCTGACGGCGCGGCCCCCGCCCGCGCGGGCAGGGGCGATTTTTCTGCGAAAGATCGGGCGTTTGGGTCAGGCGCCCACGCCGATGGGACAGGTCACACCGGTGCCGCCAAGGCCGCAATAGCCGTTCGGGTTCTTGGACAGGTATTGCTGGTGGTAATCCTCGGCGTGGTAGAAGGGCGGGGCGTCGACGATTTCGGTGGTGATGGCGCCGTAGCCTGCGGTGCGGAGGCGGTACTGCATGGCGTCGCGGGTGCGTTCGGCGGCGGCGCGCTGGGCGTCGGAATAGGTGTAGATGCCGGAGCGGTATTGGGTGCCGCGGTCGTTGCCCTGGCGCATACCTTGGGTGGGGTCGTGGCCTTCCCAGAAGGTCTTCAGCAGGTCGTCATAGGTGATCTGGTTGGGATCGTAGATGACGCGCACGACCTCGTTGTGGTTGGTGCGGCCGGAGCAGGCTTCCTCATAGGTGGGGTTGGGTGTCTGGCCGCCCGCATAGCCCACCAGGGTCATGTGGACGCCCGGCAGTTTCCAGAACATGCGTTCGACGCCCCAGAAGCAGCCCATGCCGAACATCGCCTCTTCCATGCCGTCGGGGACGTCGTTGGAAAGCGGCGTGCCGAAGACGTGATGCGTGTCTGCGGTGGGGATGGCGTGGTCGCGGCCGGGGAGGGTGTCTTCGGCCGGGATGAGATCGGATGTCTTGCGGAGGATCTGGAACATGGGCGGGTCTCCTTTGCAGGAGATATGGGGCCGACCCGCCGGGTGGTCCAGCCCGGCCTATTCCGCCACGGCCATCGGTCGCGCCAGCGTCGTCTCCTGGCCGGGCAAGGGGTGGCGGGGCACCAGGGTCGAGAGGCCGAGCGAGACGAGGGCCATGGCGGCGGCCAGGACGAAGACGGCCATGGGCGAGCTGAGCCAGAGATAGCCCAAAGCGGCGGGCAGGAAGACGGCGGCGATGTGGTTGATGGTGAAGGCCACGGCGGCGGTGGGGGCGATGTCGGAGGGGGCCGCGATCTTCTGGAAGTAGGTTTTGATGGCCAGGGCCAGGCTGAAGAAGATGTGGTTTGCCACATAGAGGATTGCGGCCATCCAGACGCCCCAGTCGAAATGGTAGAGCCCGGCATAGAGGATGAAGATCGTTGCGAGGCCGGCATATTCCAGGATCAGCGCGGCGCGTTCGCCGAAATGGCCCACGGCGCGGCCCACAAGGGGGGCGGAGACCATGTTGATGGCCAGCGTCGCCATGAAGAGGGCGGTGATCTGGTGGACGTCGAGACCGTAGCGTTCGACCATCATGAAGCCCGCGAAGACGATGAAGATCTGGCGCCGGGCGCCGGACATGAATTGCAGCGCGTAATAGAGCCAGTAGCGGCGGCGCAGGACCATCTTTTTGGTCTGGGGGTGCGGGCTTTCGAATTGCGGAAAGATCAGGAAGGCGGCGACGGCCAGAAAGGCCGTGGCGCCCCCCGCGATCCAGTAGACGAGGTCGTAGCTGAGATCGAAGGCCCGCCAGGTGAGGACGATGGCGCCGTAGGCCAGGAAGGTCGCGCCGGAGCCCACGGCCAGCAGGAGGCCCAGCATCTGGGGGGCGCGGTCCTTGGGGAGCCATTGGAGCTGCAGGCTCTGGTTCACGGTCTCGTAGTAGTGGAAGCCGATGGAGCTGAGCATCGTGATGGTCAGCAGGCCCGCGAGGCTGGGGAATTGGGCGGTGAGGGCGGTGGCCACGCCCAGCAGGGCCAGGGAGATGAGGGCGAGGGTCTGTTCGCGCACGAAGAGGATGATGGCGATCACGCCCACGGCGAGGAAGCCGGGGATTTCGCGCAAGGTATGTAGCCAGCCGATATCGGAGCCGTCGAAGCCCGCCATCTCGACCGTGAAGTTGTTGAGAAGCGCGGACCATGTGGCGAACGCCACGGGCATCGCGAAGGCCATGAGGATCAGCAGCGCGGCCGGGCGGCGCCAGGCCGGCAGGCGGTGCGCGTCGGAGAGGGGAAGGGTGGCCATGGTTCCGGGCTACGCCTGTGGCGGGGGTCTGTCCATGGTCGTGGATGCACAGGCGGGGTGCGGTGCATCGCTTGCCGCATCGAGCGGCGCGGTGAGGACGGGCGCAGAGGCTGTCGTTCCCGTCGCGCCGTCTGGGTCATTGGCGGTTTCCGGCCAAGCGATGACGGCCGGGCGAGATGCCACGATCTTGCCATGATCGCGTCGATCCACCGCCCCATTCCGGCCGTCTTCAGAGGGCGTGGTTTTGGGGGAAATCAGTAATCCTATACCACCGGGACGGTTTGTCCCGGGCAGATCGGCCTGCGGCGTTACCCGCTCGAAACTTCCGAGCCCCAGGGTCGATCTGCCCCGTCCCGGCCTGTCCGATCAGCTTTCGGGCGCGGCCGCCTCGGGTGCGGCCTCGGTGACTGGGGCCTCTCCGGGGAGGGTCACCCAGCCCTGCTGCTGCGCGTAATCCATGGCGAAGGGGCCGATCCCGAGGCCGAGCCCGAAGCCGAGCACGGTCGAGAGGAAGTCCTTGCGGCGGATCGACGAGAACAAGCCGACGAGCAGAAGCACCAGAATGAAGAAGATGGAAAGCGCTACGAAGGCGAGTGCGCCCAGCAGCGGCAGGTCGAGTGTTTCGATCGCGGCCGGGCCCGCGGCGCGGATAACCTCTTCATTCGCGAGCAGGTAAGGGCCGAGGGCACCCACAAGCGCCCCCCAGAGCAAGCCGACGAAGATGGAGCCGCTGGGCATCGGGTATTCCTTCCTGGACGTGCCGATGCGCGCGGCGCGGCGGCGGTTCGCGCGTCATTATCCGGCCCGATTGCCCGCGGGCAAGCGCGGCTGGGCAATCGGTTTGCAGGTGTTTCAAGGGAAACACGCGGCTGCGGGCCACAATCGCCAGGCACCATCGGCACCGTTTCCCGCCTTACGCTGGGCCGTCAAACGCAGAAGGGCCGCCCATGACGGGCGGCCCTTGCTGAGTCGATCGGCGCAGGATCAGTTCTGCGCGGAGTATTCGATGACCAGATTCGGCTCCATCATGACAGCGTAGGGCACATCGCCGAGGGTCGGCGTGCGCACGAAGGTGGCCGTCATCTTGGAATGGTCGGCTTCGATGTAATCGGGCACGTCGCGTTCGGCCAGTTGCACGGCTTCGAGCACGATGGCCAGCTGCTTGGACTTGTCGCGGACGGCGATCACATCGCCTTCCTTCACGCGGTAGGAAGGGATGTTCACCTTCTGCCCGTTCACGGTAACATGGCCGTGGTTCACGAATTGCCGCGCCGCGAAGATGGTCGGCACAAACTTGGCGCGGTAGACGACAGCGTCGAGGCGGCGTTCCAGCAGGCCGATCAGGTTCTCACCCGTGTCGCCCTTTACCCGCGCCGCTTCGGCAAAGATGCGCTTGAACTGCTTCTCGGTCAGGTCGCCGTAATAGCCTTTCAGCTTCTGCTTGGCGCGCAGCTGCAGGCCGAAGTCGGACATCTTGCCCTTGCGGCGCTGGCCATGCTGGCCGGGGCCGTATTCGCGGCGATTGACGGGGGATTTGGGGCGGCCCCAGATGTTCTCGCCCATGCGGCGGTCGATCTTGTACTTGGCAGAGGTGCGTTTGGTCACCGTCTGATCTCCTTCGTTTGTATGCCATCTCAGCTTGTCCCGCGGCCTGCGGCCGCCGGGGCCGAGATGCGCGTTCCTCGCTGCGAGGCTGGAAGGGCGTTGTCCTTTGGCCGAAGCCCGACAGGCATCCCCTTGCGGGGGCCACCAACACCAATGGAAGCCGCCGGATAGAGGGGCCGCGTCGGGCTGTCAAGCGAGGTGGCGGGGAATGCCTTCGTGACGCAGGATCGCGACTTCGGCCGAGCTGAGGCAGCGCCGCGCATGGGGACCATAGGCATGGACATCGCGGTCCACGTCGGGCGCGATCTCCAACAGCTCCTCGCGTTCCGCCGTGGGGAGGGGGGTCAGGTCGGCATCGCCGGGATGGAAGCTTTCGCAGAGCAGGCCATTGGCGCGGACGATCTGGTGACGCCGGAAGAGGAGGTGCACATAGGTCACCTCCGTCAGGCGATGATCGACCAGGATACGGCGGTCGTCGACCAGATCGCGGGCCCGGATCAGAACCTCGGGCTCGCCCCAGAGCGCACGGGCCTTCGGGCCGGCGACCAGAAGTTGATGGCTGGGCGAGACCAAGAGGTCGGGATCGGGGCTGCCGGGGCGCAAGGCGTCGGCGCGGATGCGAACGGGGCGGAGACCGGGGCTGGCGGAAAGCTGGTGGCCCGACAGACGGCGCAGGCCGGTCCAGAGCACCTCTTGCGCGCCATCGTCGCGGGTCATGACCCGGTCGCCCGCGAAGATGTCCTCCACCGCGACGGGGCCACGCTGCGTGTCCACGAGCGTGCCTTCGGTGAAACAGATCGTGTTACGCGGGGGAGCGGATTGTCGGGGCCGCGCGGATTGGACGATTGTCAGGCCGTCATCCACCGGCGGCAGTCCGTCCGGGAACAGCAGCAGCAATTCGGCCGTGTCTGTGGGGATCAGCTGAGCCACCCAGCGCCGACCGCCGGAAGCCAGGATCAGGGCCTCTGGATCGTCGATCGGTGCGGCGGGGGCCACGCGACGACGCGGCCGCTGACCGTTCAGCTTGACGATGCTCGCCTCGATCTGGGTGTCCTGCAGCCCGGACATCTGTGCCAGCAGGTTGGACCGCCGCACCCCGTCAAGGCGCAACGGTTCGCCGTGCCAGCGGAAGGTGGAGCCGAAGGGAAATGGATTGCGGGTAGACGGAAAGGCCCCGTCCACCCGCGTCTGAATGTGGGAAATCACCTGTGCGCCCGCACACGTCCCCATCAAGCCTGCCCCATTCGTTACCGAATTGTTGCTACTTTTTTTGTTATTCCGGCCACTGCTCGACCGTTGAGATGACTCTAACCGATGGGTGATTCGGTCGTCAAACCCTGATTCGCGAATCAGTGGGAACAAAATCGCAAACCGTTTGTTTTCTTCAGTTTCTCGATGCGGATGAGAGGCGCAATTCCTCGGTCCGGTAGCCGTTGAAGTCGAGAACGTCTAATGCCGCCTGCAATCGGTCGGGCGGAATGTCGGGATCGCGGTTCAAGATCCACCCCGCGCGGCCGTCAGGTTGACCGACGACGGCGGTGCGATATCCGGAATCGACCCAGAGAACCCAATAGGGCGCAACGAACGGGATGCCGTCAAAGACCACCTGCAAGCGGCCGGGTCCGTCGATCCGCGCGGTGCCTTCGATGTCGCGGATCGGCTGGCCGTCTTCGTCCAAACAGGTGTTGCGGATCGCCAGCAGATCGCCGCGTGGCGGACCGTAATCGGCGATAGCCCCCGCGCATCCTTGTTGAAACGGGACCGGGAAGCGCGCGACCTCGTACCAGCGGCCGGCATAGCGGACCGGGTCGAAATCGGCTTTGGAGGCGATGGGCACGTCAGCGTCGCGGTAGCTGGGCAGAAGCGGCGCGACCACGGCGGTGGAGCAGGCGGTCAGGAGCGGGAGGGCGAGCAGGGCGCGCATCGTCTAGCGGGGCATCGGGATTTCGACCATGGGTGCGCCCGCCAGGATGGCGCGCGCATCGGGCGCCATCAGCGTGCGGAGCGCCCGATCGCGAGAGCGCAGACCCCCGGTATAGGTGCCGTAGGCGGGCAGGATCAGCCGCGTCTCGTCACGCAGGAAGCAGGGGCGCGAGACGTGGCGGCCGCGCAGGGAGAGCGACGCCTTGGGATGGTAATGGCCCGACACCTCATGGGTGCCGTCATCGCTGGCGATATGCCGGAAGGTGAGCGGGCCCATGATCACACCCTCGGCCGCGTGGCCGCCAAGGCCGGTGGGGGCAGGGTCGTGGTTACCGGTGATCCAGGTCCAGTCGCGCCCGTCGATCAGCCGAGCGATCCAGGCGCAGGCCTCGTCTTCCAGGCAATCGGCGGCCTCCATATCGTCGAAGCTGTCGCCCAGACAGATGACGGCGCCGGGCTGGATGGCGGCGATGTCGTCCGCGAGACGGGTCAGCGTGTCCCGCACTTCGTAGGGGGGAAGGAGGGTGCCGCCGTTGCGGGCGATGCGCTCGGACTTGCCCAGATGCAGGTCGCTGACCACCAGAAGCCCCGCCTCTGGCCAGTGCAGCGCGCCGGATGGTCGCGCGATCAGGCTTTCGCCCGCGAATGTGAAGACATGCCCGTTCCCCATGCGTTCCGGTGAATCATGGGGCGGGCTTTGGCGCAAGGGGTCTGTTCGCGCGGCGTCCGTTTTGCCGCGGGGGGCTGCGGTCAGGCGTTCAGCCCGGCCTCGGACATCAGGCGCGCGGCCTCTTCCTCGATCAGGCGGCCCTCGCCCTTGCCCTTGATCGGTACGCGTCCCTGTTCGAGGAAAAGCGGCGCGGCCAGCGGCGTCACCCGGTCCAGGGCGATTTGGTCGATGCGGTCGCCGACGCTGTCCAGCAAAAGCTCCACCCGGCCGAAATCGATATGGCCGCGCATCGCCTCTTCCTCGGTGATTTTCAGCATCAGGTGATCGGGGTCGTAGCGGTGCAGCGTGTCGTAGAGGATGTCGCTGGAAAACGTCGCCTGTCTGCCGGTGCTGCGCTTGCCCGGGAAGTTCCTGTCGATCAGCCCGGCGATGATCGCGGCGGCCCGGAAGGTGCGCTTCATGACGGCATTGCCCTGCAACCAGCTGTCGAGTGCGGCATGGATCCCGTCATGATGCAGGTAGGGCGCCACGTCGCCCGCCGGTTTCAGCCCCCAGATCAGGACGGCGTAATCCGTGGCGACGAAGCCCATGGGTTCCAACCCGTCTTCCTCCATCCCCTTGGTGACGAGCAGGCCCAGCGTCTGGTGCGCGTTCCGCCCGGCAAAGCCGTAGAGGACGACGTGGTGCCGACCGTCGCGCGGAAAGGTCTCGATCAGCAGGCGGCCGGGCCGGGGCAGATGCGAGCGGTCGCGCTGAAGTGAAAGCCAGTATCGCGTGTGCTCGGGCAGACCTTCCCAATCTTCGGAATGCAGAAGGTGCTGAATGCGGTCGGCCAGTTGGACCGAGGTCGTCCATTTATAGCCGATATAGGTGGCGATCTTCGGCTCCTTGTTGGGGTTCGGCGACACCTCGACCACCATCTCGCGCATGTTCTCGTAACGCACGACCTGTCCGCCCATCAGGAACGTGTCGCCCGCCGTCAGGGTCGAGGCGAAGCCCTCCTCGATTTCACCCAGGGGCACGCCGCCGCGGCCCTTGAAGCGGACCTTGAGCGTATCGGTGTCGATGATCGTGCCGATATTCATACGGATCTGGCGTGCGGCGCGGGGGTCGCGGAGGCCCCAGATCCCCGGCTCGCGTTCCTTCAGACGTTGGTAACGATCATAGGCGCGCAGCGCGTAACCGCCTGTGGCCACGAAGTTGAGGCATTCGTCGAAGGCGGCGCGGGGCATCGTGGCATAGGGGCCGACGGAGCGGACCTCACCATAGAGCGTATCGGCGGCGAAATCGCCCGCGCAGGCGGCGATGGCGATATGCTGGCAGAGCACGTCGCGCGGCCCGTCGAGGCGCAGATCGCCGTCCAGCTTTCCCTCGCGCACGGCCTGGAGCGCGGCGTGGCATTCGATGACTTCGAAGCGATTGGCGGGTACGAGGCGGGCCTTGGAGGGCGCGTTGTAGCGATGATTGGCGCGGCCGATGCGCTGGACGAGGTTTTTCACCTTCTTCGGCGCGCCGACCTGGATCACTAGGTCCACGTCGCCCCAATCGATGCCGAGATCGAGGCTGCCGGTGGCGACGATGGCCTTGAGCTCTCCGGCGACCATCGCCTGTTCAACCTTCAGGCGCTGTTCGCGGGCAAGGGCGCCGTGATGGATGCCGATGGGAAGCCCTTCCTCGTTGGCGAGCCAGAGATGGTGAAAGAAAAGCTCCGCCTGGGCGCGGGTGTTGTGAAAGATCAGCGTCGTGTTGTGGCGGCGTACCTGATCGAGCACGTCGGGGATGGCATATCGGCCGCCGCCGCCCGCCCAAGGCGGCTCTTCCGTGGTGGGCAGGATCGCAATATCGGGCGCTGGCCCGGGATCGGCATGGAGGATGGGGCAGGGGTCGGGGTGGCGCGCGAGGTAATGCGCGATGACGCCCGGATCATCGACGGTCGCCGATAGACCCATGCGCCGCAGTTGTGGCGCGAAGGTCTGAAGGCGCGAAAGCGCGAGCATCAGCTGATCGCCGCGCTTGCTGTCGGCCAGGGCGTGGATTTCATCCAGGATCACCCGCTGCAGCCCTGCGAAGGTGCGGGCGGCATCGGGGTAGGAGATCATCAGCGCCAGGCTTTCCGGCGTCGTCAGCAGGATATGGGGCGGGTCGGCGCGCTGGCGCTTGCGGACGGATTGGGACGTGTCGCCGGTGCGGTCCTCGACGCGGATGGGCAGTGACGCCTCCTCCACAGGGATGAGGAGGTTGCGCTTGATGTCATTGGCGAGTGCCTTCAGGGGCGAGACATAGAGCGTGTGCAGCCCCTGATGGCCGTTCGCCGTGATCTCGGCCAGGGTCGGCAAGAAACCGGCAAGGGTCTTGCCCCCGCCCGTGGGCGCGATGAGCAGCAGGGCGGGACGGTGTGCGTTTTCGAGCACCTCGCGTTGATGCGGGTGCAGCTGCCAGTGGCGCCTGGCGAACCAGTCGGCGAGGGGGGCGGGAAGTTCCATCGCCGACAGGTTAGCGTGGCGAGCGGTGGGGGAAAGTCAGTCGGCCTGAAGGTCGCGCGTGGCGCGGGCGTATTGGGCGATGGCCCAGGCCGCATTGTCGGTTTCGCGGTCACGCGCGGCGATCTCTTCCGTCAGGTCCTGGTGATCCATGGCGGTGATCGCGGCTTTGACCAAGGGTGTGACCAGGGCGGCATCGCAGCCCGTGCGGCTGCACTCGGTGCTGATGGCGTCGCCCATATGGGCCTCGGCTTCGGACAGGAAGACGATCTTCTCGATCAGGGTTCGGTCGATGGGCGGAAAGGTGTCGCCCTGCTTGTCCTGCTGCGCGGTTGCGCTGGCCGCGATGAAGGCCGCGACCGCGATGGCGGCCGCGATCCAACGTTGCCCGATGATTGCCCGTGCCAGCTGTCTGTCCGACATGTCTGCCTCCGTTTCTTTTTTGGAAACGTTTGGCGCCAAATCGGGCAAAAAGGGGGCACGCGGCCCGGCGGGCCGCGGCGGATCGGTCACATCGGCGGCAGGGTGCCGATCAGTGGACGATCTCGGCCTCGTCGACGAAGAGGTTGGCCCAGGCCCGGTCGATGAGGTCCGGCGTCATCTGATGGGGGATCCCCTCGAAGTTGCAGATGGCGATGACCTGATCCACGAGGAAGGGGGCGTGGTAGTTCGCGTAGACGTTGTTGATCTCGGGATAGCGGTTCTTGAGCAGGTGCAGGAGCGCGTCTTCGTCCAGCGGCACCTTCTTCTTCTTGGCCACCATGGCGAAGATCTTCAGGAAGTCTTCCTGTGTCGGTCCGTCGATCAGAACCTTGAAGAAGATCCGGCGCAAAGCCGCGACGTCGAAGATCTTGTTGGGGTGGAAGTTGGTCGAGAACACAACCAGCGTGTCGAACGGCACCTCGAACTTTTCGCCCGATTGCAGGGCAAGGATGTCGTAGCCCATCTCCATCGGAACGATCCAGCGGTTGATGAGCGCCTGCGGCGGCTCTTCCTGGCGGCCGAGGTCGTCCACGATGAACACACCGCCCGATGCCTTGAGCTGCAGCGAAGCCTGATAGGTGCGCGCGACGGCGTTATAGTTGAGATCCAGCATGCCGAGCATCAGCTCACCACCCGTCATCACGGTGGGGCGCTGGCAGAGGATGTAGCGGCGGTCGACCTTCTTGTTGGCCTTCCGCAGGGGGCCGACATCGCTGTCCTGTTCCACGATCGTATGGACGATCGGGTCATAGAGCGTGATGACCTGGCCCGCATATTCGATGGCATGGGGCACCCAGATCTGGTCGCCGAGGGCCGCGCGGATCCCCTCCGCGATGGAGGATTTCCCGTTGCCGGGCGGGCCATACATGAGACAGGAGCGGCCGGAGCTGACCGCCGGCCCAAGCTGGTCGATCAGGTTGTCGGGCAGGATCAGGTGACCCATGGCCCCGAGCAGGCGGTCGCGCGAGATATGGATGTTCTTGACCGACTGCGCCTTGACCTGTGCCTTATACACTTCCAACGGCACGGGCATGGCGCCGTAATACTCCGATTGCGACAGGGCGTCGGCGGCGCGTGCCTTGCCCTGATCGGTCAGTTGGAACCCCATTTCGCCCGAGGAGCCCGCATGCATCGTGCCGGTGGCCTGCATCAGGTTTGCGTCGCGGGCCTGGTCGATCAACTGCTGCGTGAGGCCGGTATTGAGGCAGATCGCTTCGGAGATCTCCCGCGTCGTCTCCACCGATTTGCGGAAGACGGTCTTCAGCAGGATATCCCGCAGCATCACGCCGGTCAGGCCGGTCTCTTGCAGGGTGCGGGGCTGGACGGGGGCGGGGACACCGGGATCCAGGTCGGGGCGCATATTCATTCGGTCAGACCTCGTGCTGCGGCCTTATTGTCCCGAAAGGCTGAATAAATCGCTTATCCCGCCCCTATTGGAATGCCGCTATGCCGAGATAGACCAGATGAGTGGACGCAAGTGTGATCCCCATGGGGAATTTTTTTGACTGCCGCCAGCTGACCCAGGTCGGAAACCGCTCCCGGAGGGGGCCGATGGCGCGGATCAGGCGGTGCAGCGCGAAGGTGATGAAGAGGGCGAAGAGGAAGATCAACAGCGCTTCTTGCCAGTCCTGTAAGGCAAAAAACGGCGCCATGGCGGCGAGGAACTTCACGTCGCCCGCGCCGATCCCGGCGCCGATCGCATAGAGGAGGAACCCGACGACCAGAATGACCACCAAGTGCAAGTAACGCCACAAATATGACGTAATTGGATCGATCACGAAGAAGCCCGAGACAACGAAGACCAGAAACAGCGCCAGAACCGCCTCGTTGCGGATCTTCATCTCGCTGAGGTCCGTGTACATGACCCAAAGACAGATCGGCAGGGACAACAGTCCGAAGACGAGCCCCTGAAGCGGCGTCGCCGCAAGCCATCCTGCCATCTCCGCGTCCATCTCGGTCAGGCGTCCAGGGCGGCCAGTGCGTTCTTGGCGGCTTCGAAATGGCGGGGATGGGTATCGATGGCGTCCTGCAGCAGGTTCCGACCGATATCGACATCGCCCTGGCGGACGGCAGCGATCCCGGCCGTGTGCAGCAGGCGCGCGCGCTCTTCCTGATCCAGCGGCATGACGGGCAGGCGATAGTCACGGCGGGCGGCACGGGCCAAGACGAGATTGTTCTTTGCGGTGAACATGTCCGGATTATGCGTGATCGCTTCGGTGAAGAGACGTTCGGCCGCGTCGCTATCCCCGCGGGTCAGCTTGGAGTAGCCCCAGTTGTTCAAGACACCGGCGGGCTTGGGTGCAAGGCCGAGCGCGGTCTCATAGAAGCTGTCGGCGCGCTCCCATTGCTGGGCACTGTCGGCGACCATGGCTTCCAAGCGATAGCGCGTGAAGCTCTCATAGGTCGGCGGGACGGAGTCCAGCGTCGCGCGGGCCGAGGCCCAGTCCGAGGTGCGGATATAGACGTCGGCAAGCGCGACGGAATCGGCATGTTCCGCGTCTGGATGGGCGACGACCTTCTGCCAGACGAGGACGGCTTCGGCCTGACGGCCGCCACGGACGAGGCTTTTGCCGAAGCCGCGGATATGCTCGATATTGTCCGGCTCCTGTTCCATTTGGCGTTGAAAGTAAGCCGTCGCTTCCCGTGGCTCTGCCACGGTGAGCATGATTTCGCGGATGGAGCCGCTTTCGTCCAACTCGCTCTCGGCGATGGCGCGGGACACGTCGGTCTGGCCGAACTGATCGCATCCGGACAAAACGACGGCGCCCCCGCAAAGGAGGGCAATCAGGATAGGCTGGCGCATGTCGCGTCCTTTTCTGCTCGATACCTTCGTTTTTGTTATGGCTGATCGGCAGGGACGAGACCGAAGGTTCCGTCGGCCCGCCGGGTCAGCAAGAAGGCGTTTTCTTGATCGTCGTCATACGACAGATTTTCGAGTTTTGCACGTGCTAGACGCAGGTTGGCCTGAATTTCCGGGGACGGTTGCAGCGCGAACGCAGTTCTGAACATCGCGTGGGCTTCGGAGGTCTCGCCCCGTTCAAGAAGAACGACGCCAAGATTGTTCGCCGCGGAGGCGTCGCGCGGGCGTTCGGCCACGACAGAGCGGAGCTGCCGTTCTGCCTGGCCCAGACGTCCGAGCGCAAGATTTGCACCGGCCATGGCGGCTTTGACATCGGCGGTCAGACCATATTGCAGCGCGGCACGCCGGTAACTGTCGAGCGCGGCGTCGGGCTCTCCGGCCGCCAGAAGACGGTCCCCGACGATCAAAGGATCGACGGCCAGGCCGTCGCGTGCGACCGGCGGCGGTGCCAGGGGGTCGTCGATAAGCCGCGTCTGCTCGCCGCCGATCTCTAGACCGCAGCCCGTCGGCAACAGCAGCAGGGCCGCGATCGCAGCCCGCATCAGAAGCCGCCGCCAACCCCGCCGCTGAGATTCTGCGCGATCCCGTGGATCGACGGCCCGATCAGAATGATCAGAAGGGGCGGGACGCAAAACATCATCGTGCCGAGGGTCAGCTTGGTCGGAAGGACGTTGGCCTTCTCCTCGGCGCGCATCACGCGCTTGTCCCGCATCTCGGCCGCATAGACCCGAAGGGCATCGGCCACCGAGGTGCCGAAGGAAGCGGACTGGATCAGCACGGTCACGAAGCTGGTAATATCGTTGATATCGCAGCGTTCGGACATGGCCCGCAGAACCTCGGGCTTGTCCTTACCGGCTTTCATCTCCTGCGCGACCATGAGGAATTCCGAGGCGAGGGAAGGGTAGGAAGGCTCGATCTCAGTAGCCACGCGGATGATGGATTGGTCAAGGGACTGACCGGCTTCCACGCAGACCAGCAACAAATCGAGCGCATCCGGGAAGCCTTGCTGGATCTCTTCTTGGCGCTTCGCGACCCGCTTTTGCACCCAGTATCGGGGCAGATAGTAGCCGACGACACCCGGCAGGATCGTGTAGGCCGCCTTCTGGAAGATGCCGACATCATCGCCCGCGAGGAACAGGACATAGACCAGACCCAGCAGCAGCAATCCCATGCCGAGCAGGAATTGCGCCGCCATCATGGTGCGCACGGCGTCTTTGTGGGAATAGCCTGCCCGCACGAGCATCATGCGGGTTTTCGACATCTCCTCTTCATCTTGGATGTCGAGATATTGCGCGTATTTCGCCAGATGCTGGTTACGGTCGCCATGACGCGACAGACCCGCCTCGGTCGATTTTTCGCTGTTGCTGCGGGCTTCGCGGCGCAACCGCTCCATCGGATCGCGCTTGCGCACGAGCAGAACCGGAAGGGCCAGCAGGATCAACAGCGCGCCGGCAAGGCCCGCCAGATAGATTTTCCAGTCAGGACCGAGCGTGTCGATGATCAGTGCGACGATGGCATCCATGCGCGTGAGTCCCCTAGACCTTGATGTTGACCATGATGCGCATGAAAATCACATTCACGATCAGGAAGACGACCACCACCGCAGCGGCCGGAATGAAGTAAGCCGAGTCTTTCACATCGGAATAGTAATCCGGCTTCATCACGTTGATCGCGACCAAAGCCAGAACCGGGAAAGCCGACAGGAAGATACCGGACCAACGCGCCTCGGCCGTGATGGCTTTGACCTTGCGGAACAGCTTGAAGCGCGCGCGGATGACGTTGGAGAGCCCTTCCAGAATCTCGGCCAGGTTGCCGCCCGATTTCTGTTGGATGGCGATGGCGACGGCGAGGAAGCGCAAATCCTGCAAGTCCGACCGTTCGGCCAGGGCGCGGATCGATTCCGGAATGTCCCGACCATAGGCGGCCTCGTCAGCGATGAAGCCCATCTCGGAGCCCAATGGGTCGGCCACCTCTTTGGCGACGATCCCGATGGCCGAGGCCAGAGGGTGGCCCACGCGAAGCGAGCGCACGATGAGTTCGACGGCGTCGGGGAGCTGTTCTTCCAACATGCCAAGGCGCTTCTTGGCCTGCTTGTTCACCCAAGCGTAAACGCTGCCGACGCCGATCGCGATCGAGAGCAGAATACGGAGCGGTAGCGCGGCACCGGTGGTAAGCGTCATCAGGAAGAAGGCCAGGACGCAGACCAGGACCATAACGCCGATCAGCATGCCGGGCGTGAAGGCGAGGTTGGCTTTCTGCGCCTTCTCGGCCAGCAGCGAGTAGAGCGGGATCGATTTGGCGGCATCGTGTTGCGACATCTCCTTGCGGAGTTGCGCCATCACTTCGTCGCGGCTCGCACCCTTCTCCATCAAGGAGAGGCGGCGGTTCACGCGGTTGTTCAGGCGGATCGAGTCGCCGAAGATCAGCAGGTAGATGCCGCCGATGACCAGATAGATACTGCCGAAGATCGCCAGGTAGATCAGCGGCTCGATGCTGAGTTGCATATCAGCGGCTCCCTGCGGGTTCGTAGATCGAGGTGGGCAGGTCGTAGCCCCAGGCCTTGAAGCGGTCCGAGAAGTGGCTGCGGATGCCGGTGGCGGTGAACTGACCGATGATCGTGCCATCGGGTTCGAGGCCCAGCCGCTCATAGCGGAACACTTCCTGCAGGGTGATCACCTCACCCTCCATCCCCGTCACCTCGCAGATGGACACCATGCGGCGCGAGCCGTCCTGCAGGCGGCTGGCCTGCACGATCAGGTTCACGGCCGACGCGATCTGTGAGCGGACTGCCTTGATCGGCATTTCGATCCCGGCCATGGCGATCATGTTCTCGAGACGGTTGATACTGTCGCGGGCGGAGTTGGCGTGGATCGTCGTCATTGATCCGTCATGGCCGGTATTCATGGCCTGCAGCATGTCGATGACTTCCTCGCCGCGCGTCTCGCCGACGATGATGCGGTCGGGACGCATCCGCAGCGCGTTCTTCAGACAGTCGCGCTGCGTCACGGCGCCCTTGCCCTCGACGTTGGGCGGGCGGCTTTCCATCCGGCCCACATGGTCCTGCTGCAGCTGAAGTTCCGCAGTGTCCTCGATGGTCAGGACACGTTCGGAATGACCGATGAAGCTGGACAGCGCGTTCAGCGTCGTCGTCTTACCAGAGCCGGTACCGCCCGAGACGATGACGTTGAGACGGGTCGACACGGCGGCTTGCAGATAAGCGGCCATCTCTTCGGTGAAAGCGCCGAACTTCACCAAATCGTCGATCGCCAGCTTTTCTTTCTTGAACTTACGGATGGAGACGAGCGAGCCGTCGACGGCCACGGGCGGCACCATGGCGTTGAAACGCGAGCCGTCCTTGAGACGGGCGTCCACATATGGGTTCGATTCATCAACGCGACGGCCCACGGCGGAGACGATCTTGTCGATGATGCGTAGCAGATGCCGCTCATCCTTGAAGCGGATATCCGACTTTTCGAGCTTACCCGCGCGTTCGATGTAGATGTTGTGCGGACCATTCACGAGAATGTCGTTGACGTTGTCGTCCTTCAGAAGCGGCTCCAAAGGTCCGAGGCCCGTCACCTCGTCGAAGAGCTCCGTATTCAGCGTATCGCGATCCTCGCGACCGAGCACGACGCCCATATCCGAGAGTTCTTCGGTCGTAATCGACACGATCTCCGCGCGGAGGGCGGATGGGTCGGCCTTGTCGATGGCCGACAGGTTCAGGTTGTCCAGCAACCTGTGATGCATTTCGGTCTTGAGTTCCTCGATCCGCTCACGCCGCTTGGTGTCTTTGTCCGCCGGCCCGGCACTTGCCGCGACCTTTCGGGCAGCGGGCGCAGGTTTGGGAGCAGGTTTCGGCGTGGGCGCCGGTGCGGGCGTCGGTGCGGCCGGGGCCTTTGCGACTGGCTTGGCGCCCTCAATGGGCTTGGCGCCCTCGATCTGCGGTTTCTTGTAACGTGAGAACATCAATCGTTCCTCGAATGGATCATCCGAATTTCAGGCCGAAGACGGCTTTCTTCTTGCCGGCGGGGACGACCTCTTCACCGGCCAGAATGCTTTGCCGGATCTCGTGCAGCGTCTCGGCGAGCTTGGCGATGTCTTTGGTCAATGCGTTCCGCCCGGCAATCTCGCGCAGGGGGACGGCCTGGTCGTTGGCTTCCGTAATCTGTTTGCCGCCGTCAGACAGGATCGAGTGGAACTTGATGCCCAGCCCTTCCGCCATTTTGTCGATCCGGCCGCGCCCGCCCATATCCATCTTGCCGGGTGCGCGGTTCAGCAGGAAGCTGAGCCGTTCGTCGGGGATGCCCTCGGCTTTCAGCAGCTTCTGGAAGCGCATGGCGTTCTGAGCCGAGCGGACTTCCATCTGGCAGACCATGAAGAAGATGTCGGCCTCGCCCAGCACCGTATCGGTCCAGGCCGTCACGGTGTTCGGCATGTCGACGATCACGATATCGAAGCAGCCGCGCGCGAATGTAACCAGAGACTTCACGTCCTCGGGGCTGACCAAATCAAAAGGCAGGACATCCGAAGGCGCGGTGAAGACGTTCATCTTGTCCTTGAACGTCTCTAGTGCCTGGCGAAATGCCTGCTCGTCCATCGACTCCATGTCCGTGAGGATCTCGAACACAACCGGCTTGCGCGGCAGGTCGAGATAGGTCGAGACAGAACCGAACTGTAGGCCAAGATCGATGATGCAGACGCTGGGGGCATCCGTCTTAGAGAGATTTGCAAACTCCCAAGCCAGGTTTACCGCCAGGGTCGTGGCGCCGTCGCCACCCGCAGCGGATTGCAGGGCGTAAAGCGCGCCGTCGCCCGACTTGGCGCCACCGCCTGTCGTGATGCCCGCGGCAGCCGCCGCCTCTGCGTTGGCCTCTGCTTGCGCGGCACCTGCGGCCTTGCTCCGGATGCGGGCGATTGCCTCGGACAAGGCGCCTTCGGGAAGCGGGTAGGGTACGAAGTCATCCGCACCAGAGCGCAACATTTCATGCACCGCGGCCGGTCCGAGACCCTCCGCCACGAGGATGATGCTGATCGCCCCGCTCTTCGCCTGTTTGATGATTTCGGCCACCTGGGGTAGCCGGGCCTCGTCGTCTTGATCGACGGCGATGACGATGAATTCGAGTGCATTGGCCTCGTCCTGGCGCAGGAAGGCAATGGTCTCGTTGAAGTCCAGGTCGCCCCAGCCCTCTCCCAATTCGGCTTCCATATCTTCGATCAACAGATCGAATTCCTGGACGTCGCGAGAAACGGTTACCGCGCGCAATGGCTCGGGTTCGGGAAGCAGGGCCAGGTTGCTGGACATCTCGATCACCACATTCTGTCAGCGTCCGGCGGATCCGGTCGCGAAATTACCCACGCCGCATTTCCCGGAGCGGAGACGGGCAGCCAGCCCCGTCGCATCTCCGGATGCCGCGTGATTCAGGCAACATTTGGACCAAAGTGATGAAATTATCGGAAACGCTTCCGGCAAAACCCAACGCTTTGCGGCCATAGGTTCCGGTCAGTCAAAAATTAAGAAACCCCGCCCCGGCAAAAACCGGGACGGGGTGGGTCTATTGTTTCTCTGAAGCGAGAACGCGAGTCTGGCTTTAACCGTCGGATGCCGCGCTGGTTGCGCCGCCCTCGGCGATACCCGTGCCAGACCCGGCAACGTAGCGACGATAGACGATCTGAGCGTACTTGCCGTCGAGCACCAGAGGATGCCCGGCCACGAAGCCAGATACTTCAGTCACGGTCCGACGGTTGGCACGCTCACGGCTTTCGGTCGGTACCAGAGGCTGGCTTTCGCCACGGCTGACCAACGCCTCGAGACGCGATGTGGAGATACCACGCGACGCCAAGTAGTTGACCGTCGCCCGCGCACGGCGGCGCCCGAGGGCCTGGTTGTAGCCGGCAGAGCCGACCTTATCCGTATGGCCAAACACGCTGAAGCGCACTTCCGGGAACTGGCGGATGAAGTCCGCCTGTTGGTCCAGAATGCCGCGGGCCGTGTCGTCCAACTCCGCGCTGTTGAAGGCAAAGTTGATCGTGGTCGGCACTTCGTTCGCGAAGCGGTCACCGAGATGGGCCATGGCTTCGACGGAGCCGTTCATGACCAGCATGTTCTGCATCGTCGGGTTGCCGAAGGCACCTTCGTCGAGTCCGGCTCCGGCGACGCTGTTGAAGCGTGTTCCGGTGCAAGCCGAGAGGCTGGTGAGACCCAGGCCTGCGACGATGGCGCGGCGGGAGATTTGACGCGATTTCATAGTCTTACTCCATCACGTAGCCAAAGTTTCCGGACAGGCCCGGGTCAGCGACCCCGCCGCGGCTCGACGCTGCCGTCGGTGCATTGCTCGCATCGACACCCAAACGACCGTAGAGGAACAGCTCGTTTTCGGTCGGCGGGCGAATGCGGTCCGTGGGCAGGGCAAGCGCTTCACCGATGGTCGGACTGACCAGATGCGCCGAGATGATCACGACCAATTCGGTCTGTTCCCGCGTGTAGCCGGTGGAGCGGAACAGGGCGCCAAGAACGGGCACGTCGCCGAGCCAGGGCACCTGCGCAGCCTGATCGCGGAAGTTGTCCTCCAGGATACCGGCGATCGCGATGGACTGGCCGTCGCGCATCTCGACCGTTGTCGAGGTTTCGCGGGTGCTGAAGCCCACCACCGGTTCGCCGTTGATCGAGGCGCCGTTCGACTCGTCGATCTGGGAGACGGAGGCCCGCAATTTCAGGCTGATGATATCCTCGTCGACCACCGTCGGCACGAATTCGAGGCCCACGCCGAAGGGCCGGAACTGAACACCGACATTCCCTTCATCATCCAGAACGGGCAGCGGGTATTCACCGCCTGCCAGGAAGTCCGCAGGTTGGCCAGAAAGTGCGATCAGGTTCGGCTCCGCCAGGGTCCGGACAAGGCCCTTGCTCTCCAGACCTTCCAGCGCCACGTCGAGGGCATAGTCGCCACCGCTGATGCCGAGGGACAGGATGCCGTTGCGCCCGGGAATGTTGTTAACGGAGCTGGTGTCGATGAAATCCGTTCCGTCTTCGACGCGAAGGTCGAAGGCCGAGCCGAGTTCCTTGGTCACGGAGCGGGACATTTCGGCAAAGCGCACTTTCATCTGCACTTGCTGGATGCCGCCGACGGACATCAGGTTGAGGACGGCCCCCGGCGCGTAGCGCTCAGCGACTTCAAGCGCCTGGTCCAGTTTCTGGCTGGACGATACGACCCCGGACAGGACGATGCCATCATTGGCGGTGCGCACTTCGATCCGCTCGTTCGGCAGGAGTTCCCGCAGGCGCTCCTTGAACTCGGCCACGTCGGGCGTCACCTGCACTTCGACATTGGTGATCAGCCGCCCGTCCGGTCCGAGCAAGGTCAGGGTGGTCCGGCCCGGCGCTTTTCCGAGGACGTAGATCGTCCGCTCGGAAAGGGTGGCGATGTCGGCGATCAGCGGGTTGGCGACCGACAGTTCCGCAAAGGGAAGGTCACTTTCCAGCACGATGGCGCGGTTAAGGGGAACGCGCAGATCCGTCTGCGCACGACCCTGCGCGATGCGCAGTGTCTGAGCTTGGGCTTCGATGGCGACGGTGCTGCTGAGCAGCATCCCCACCATCGCAGCGCGAAGTAGTGGTCTAAAGTTCATGTGACCTGCCTCTCTGAGTCACTTGTGCTCGTGCTACGGCTCTTACGACCGCATCGGCCGTCACCATGTCAGAGACGGTATTTATTGCAACGAACCGTTAGTGATTGGTTCCGGCTGGCAGGACTTCCGGCCACACTGTGCCTTTTTTCAGACACATTGGATGGCCTGCGGGACGCTGTGTCTCATTGGATCAAACATCGAAAAGGGGCGCGACAATCTGATCAATGTGCCCGACGTTATTCTGGCAGTCCTCGGCGCTTGATAGAATTTCCGACCGTCTCAGCGAACGCAGCACCTAATGCCAATACGTCAAAGAAGGTCTGAGTTCGAGCTTTGGCATGGCTTTCGGAAATAGGAGCAGAGATGTCCGCCGCCGACTCCAAGACAAGCCAATGACCGGACTTCGCCTCTCCAACTGGGGCCTTACGAAAAACCACTACCCGCCGAGTTGCCCCCGACGTGTAGCGGTTAGATCATCGTTCGAAAGAGTCGTTACCCGTCGGAATTGTTCAACGACGCGCAGTCGACCTGTTCTTCGACGACTTGCGCGCCGCGACGAATACGGCGGGTGCAGATGCGCTCTTGAACGACTTCTTCCCGTTCTCTGAGGAAAACGGAGGTATCCGCCTGGATCTCCAACTCTTCCGTCGCAGTCACGGGCGCGTCGAGCTCGGCGACGCCGACAAGGGCAAGCGCGAGACGACCGGTCGCCTGGGCCTGTACGAGCTTCGCCACGACATCAGGGCGCACCTCGACCGTCACGGTACGGGCGATGGTCGAACTATTGCGCTCTTCGTCCGTCACTTGGTCGACTGCGATCAGGGGAAGATTTGGGTGGATCAGGCGGGTGATGCCGCCATCGACCTCACTCGTCCCGGTCCAATAGACATCGACACGCGACCCTGGTCGCAGAAACATGCCCGAGTTCACGTCGACCTGTAAGGTGAATGCGCGCATACCGGGCGTAAGTGCGGTCTCGATCGTGCCATCCTTGCCGGGCTTCGCGACCTTCACTGCGAGGACCGGTTCATTCCGCTCCATCGTGCGGAGGACGACGCGTGCCGGTTCCTCGCCTTCGGGGAATAGATCGGACATGTTTTGAAAGACCCCGTCGGGGACGTGATCCGCGGGCCACAGGATCGTTTCGACGTCGCCGGTGCGCATGATGTCGCCATAGGCAAACGGCCGCGAGACGATCAGGACCTCGGTCGTGGGAACGATCTGCGCTTCCAGCTCGGCAATCCGTGCTTGCGTGCTGGCAGAGCTTCCTTGGATCTGGTTGATCGCGAAGCCCGCCAATCCAAGGCCAGCAAGGAGGAGGAGGCCGAAAATCAGGCGCATTGGTCTGTACCCTCGTTCAGAGTTCTGACGTTACCGTTTCCGTAATCGCGTCGGAATGAGGCGAATCCAAGGAAGGTGAACGGCGCGATGAAGAAGGTCAGGCCGGAGGTCATGGCCTGTGGCAGATGCGCCGTGTTCCTGAGCCGTATGGGGTTCACCAAATTCCTCGCAAGAACGCACCGGACGTACGATTCTCCGGTCGGAAACGCTTCTGGCAGAAACTGACTAACAAAAGCGAAACGCCCCGGAGGATACCGGGGCGTTCCAGCTAAGACTTGCTAAGTCGGTCGACTTAGTTGCCGAGGCCGATGTTGAAGCCGGCGGCCGATGTGGCGAGGTGGTCTGTCTGCAGAGTGTTGTTGATCTGCGCGGTCACGTTACCGATGCCCTGGGAGACGACGGCCATAACGGCCAGGCCCAGGCCGACGAGGGCGGCGGTGAGCACAACCCAGTCAACGGTCACGGCACCGGATTCGTCGTTCTTGAAAGTCTTGATCGCGTTAAGCATTGGTTTGGTCCTTGGTTTAAAGTTCGTAAGTCGCATCGTCGGGTGCTGGCCCTTTCGATGCGACCGGGTTTGGCGGCGAATCGGGGCGGGAATGAGACGCCATTAGGTTAATTCCCTGATGATTGCAGGGAGCGGTGCGAAACAGAGGCCGAAGAGGCATGCCGGTCGCGCTATGGGAGAGGGCTATCTGCGGGCGGCATGGCGTTTTCTTCCTGTGTCTCTGGATCGGGCGGCGGGATGCGACCCGTTCGATGGCACCGTTGTGCAGGCGGACTGAGGCGTTATGCGGCAGCGGATTGCGCCGTTCCAGTGAACTTCCCGTCGGATTTGACTAAAAGAACCGATCGTTGCCGACATCCGCGGCTAGGTCCGTTGCGATGCCATCGGCGATAATACGGAAGGGGCCACACGGATCTCTCCGCGTGGCCCCCGTCCCTCGGTGTCACGTACCGACGTGTGCGTCAGTTGCTCCGAAGCCTCCGCCTGCCAACGGGATTTTCGAAACTGCTCGTCGCCACGATTGCCTCCATTTGACATGGAGGTCTCAGTTTACGGGGCTGACCAACGGTCTGCCAGGACGCCGGTCTCCCCACGAAGCTAAGATCGTTCCGCGCCTTTGCGGCGTAATTGCGGCAAACTTGGAAAAAATTACGGACAATATTTCCTATTTTCGCGATTAGCGCGTCATCGGAGACAAATCTGCTACCAGAACGCGGAATGGCGGCCACACATGACGGCTTTATCGCTGCCGATCGCCTGACACAGCGTTCGTGACCTGTCAGAAGGTTGGAAAAAGAAATGACGGGCAGATCCGAATGACGACTTTTACGATCCGCATCTCGGCGGCCGCTCTTGGCCTTGCCTTGCTTGGGCAGCCTCTCTTTGCGGAGGATTTCACGTTCAAGCGCGTCAAACCGCCGAGCGCGGGGGCGACACAGCGGATCAATATTCAGATCGAACCGCGGCAGGCGCCGCGACCAAGCCAGCCGCGCTCTCCGGATGATGCCGAACCTCGAACCGCGCCGTCCGTACCGTCAGACGATGGACAGGCGCAGACCTGGTTCTGGTCGGCCGTTTCTCCGAAAATCGGAGCGCAACCCGGCCGGTTCTCGACGGCGGCACGGATCGCCGCCCGGCCGCCGCGCGGCAGCGGTGTCGCCGTACCGTCGCTGCGGCATCTACAGAACATCGCGAAGAACCACGGTGACCACATCCTCCGGCATTCTGTCGGCACACGGGTTTCGCCCGCTCTCGTCCTCGCGCTGATCTCGGTGGAGTCGGCGGGTCGGGCGGATGCGGTCTCTCAGAAGGGCGCACGAGGCCTGATGCAGCTGATCCCAGATACGGCGAAGCGGTTTGGCATTCGGGATGCCGCGGACCCGGAGCAGAACATTCGGGGCGGCGTTGCCTATCTCGATTGGCTGATGTCCGAATTCGATGGCGATCCGGTTCTGGCCCTGGCCGGTTACAATGCCGGGGAGGGGGCGGTGCGGCGACACAAGGGCGTCCCGCCCTATTCAGAGACGCGCGCCTATGTGCCGAAGGTTCTCGCCGCGTGGCACGTGGCGCGCCAGATGTGCACAAGTCCGCCGGTGATGCCGGGCGATGGCTGCATTTTTGACGCGCGTCTGTTGGGTGGATAGCCCTACTCGATCACGTCGGACCATTCGGGATGCCGTCGCGCCTGAGCTTTCACGAAAGGGCAGAGCGCGACGATCCTGAGGTTGTCGGCCCGGGCATCCGCGACCAAGCGTTCCACGAGGGCTAACCCGACGCCTTGGCCCTGAAAGGCATCAGGGACGCCAGTATAATCGGCGATGAGACGCGTCTCGCCCATGCGGGAATAGGTCAACTCGGCCTCCAGCCCGTCCCGGCGAAATACGTACCGGCCACCGGTCGGCCCATCCTCGCGCGCGATCCCGTCGGCCACTGACATCGTCTCAGGCGACCAAAGTGGCTTCGGTCAAGTCGCGCAATTCCTGTTCACTGACGCCGTCCGCCAGTTCAACGATCTTCAGGCCACCCTCGACCACGTCGAGTACGCCCAGGTTGGTGATGATCCGGTCTACGACGCCGGTGCCCGTCAGGGGCAACGTGCACGCCTTCAAAACCTTCGATTGGCCATGTTTGTTCGCGTGATCCATCACGACCACAACGCGACCGACCCCGGCCACGAGGTCCATGGCGCCACCCATGCCCTTCACCAGCTTGCCTGGGATCATCCAGTTCGCCAGATCGCCGTTTTCCGCCACTTCCATGGCTCCAAGGATTGCCATGGCGATCTTGCCGCCGCGGATCATGCCGAACGACGTCGCGCTATCGAAATAGGCGGAGTGCGGAAGCTCCGTGATCGTCTGTTTGCCCGCATTGATCAGGTCGGGGTCTTCTTCCCCTTCATAGGGGAACGGCCCCATGCCTAGCATTCCGTTTTCGGATTGCAGCGTCACCTCGACGCCTTCCGGAATATGGTTCGACACGAGGGTCGGAATGCCGATGCCGAGATTCACATACATCCCATCCTGCAGTTCCTGTGCCGCCCGCGCGGCCATCTGGTTGCGATCCCAAGGCATCGTGGCCTCCTATATCTCGGTCACACCGACCGGCACGTCGATCATCACGACGGTTCCGGCTGCGCCACGCACAGGCGTGATCGTGGCGTCTAGTCCTTGCGTCATCGTCTCGATCAGCCGTCCACCTATCGTATTCGGATCGGGGAAGGGGGCGTTCTTCGGAAGGCCCACACCGTCATCGGTCACCACCATCCGCAAGCCGCCCGCCGCGAGCCGCGCCATGCGCAACTCGACAAAGCCCTCATCCATGCGCTCGAACGCATGGGCAAAGGCGTTCGAAAGCACCTCGGACATCAAGAGCGCGACGCGCGCGGCTGCCTCAAGGTTCACCTCCAGCGGCTCGATCTGCTGCACGTAGCGAATGCCGGGACGGCCTTCCTCATGGGCGACAGCGGCGGCCACCCGCGACAGGAGGGAGCCGAGATCGATCCCGCCGGCGCCATGCTGCTGATCGGAAAGTTTCATTCCCTCATAGACAAGCTGCAGACATTCCAACCGGCGCGTCATGTTATCGAAGTCGAGCGGCTCGTCATCGGCTGGTGCCCCGATCCCTTCCAGGACCATGGCCAGGTCTTCCTTCACGCGTGACCGGATATTAACCAGCAGATCATTTACTGCGGCTTCCTCGCGCTCGGTCTCGTAGACCTCTTTCTGAATGCCCAGGAAGTAGATCACTTCATCGCTGGAATCGGTGATCGGCGCGATGATCAATCGGTTCAGGAATGGCCGACCATCGGCGCGATAATTCAGGATGTCGACGGTCACGTCCGCGCCGGTCTCAATCGCATCGCGCAGCTTGTCGACCTGATCCTTTCGCGTGTCGTCGCCCTGCAAGAAGCGGCAGTTCCGCCCGATCACGGCCGACCGGGAATAGCCCGTCGTCCGCTCGAAGGCAGAGTTCACATAGACGATCGGATTGTCTTCGACCCTTGGATCCGTCAGCACCATCGCAACCCGCACACGCGAGAACCCGGCCAAAGCGGTCTGATCGTCGATCACGGAGGCTAGCTTTCGGCGCGCGGCCTTCGCCGCCGCATCGGGCAGGCCGCCGCGCTTTCCGACGGCGGGTCCGGCGCCGCGGACCGGATCTTCCGGATCAGGCAGCAGGGCGGGGCCTCGTCGTGCGTTGTTCGATGCGTTTTTCGTGCTGCCCCTGGATCATGCGATGGACGTAAATGCCGGGCAGGTGGATATGGTCCGGATCCAGCGTCCCGGCTTCGACGATCTCCTCGACTTCGACGACACAGACCTTGCCGCACATGGCTGCAGGCGGATTGAAGTTGCGCGCGGTCTTGCGGAAGACGAGGTTGCCGGTCGTATCGGCTTTCCAAGCTTTGACGATGCTGAGATCGGCAAAGATGCCCCGCTCCAGGATGTAGGTTTCGCCGTCGAAATCCTTGTGCTCTTTGCCCTCAGCGACCTGCGTGCCGACGCCAGTTTTTGTGTAGAAGCCGGGAATGCCGCAGCCACCCGCCCGCATCCGCTCCGCCAAGGTGCCTTGCGGATTGAACTCAAGATCCAGCTCGCCGCTGAGATATTGGCGCATGAACTCCGCATTCTCTCCGACATAGGAAGAGATCATCTTTTTCACCTGCCGCGTCTGCAGCAGGATGCCGATCCCGAAGTCATCCACGCCTGCATTATTGGATGCGAAGGTCAGCTCCTTCGTACCAGCCACCTTGATCGCGTCCAGCAGCAATTCCGGAATGCCCGAAAGGCCGAACCCGCCCGCCGCGATGAACATCCCGTCGAACAAAAGCCCGTCCAGCGCTTCCCCCGCCGAGCCGTAGACCTTCTTCATGCGGCCATCCTCCCAAGGTCGTTGTCACGGGATTACCCGACGGGAGAGAGGCTGACAATCGCCCAAGCGTCGGGGTGCCGACGACGTCAGCTTCGACCGGCAAACGCGGCGACCATTGTATCGATCTGGCCAGATGCGAAGGCCACGAAGTCTGGGCCCGGCTGGCGCTGGCGGAACGTCTCGTCGAAAGGGTCGGCGGCGACGATCGCGCTTCCCGATAGGCCCGCGATCACGGCATGGCCGCAGAAGGGCACGTAGACCTCAGAATACCCGCCCTCATGCGCCATCACCAAGCGACCGGCACAGGTCTCTGCGGCCAACGCCATCACCTGCGCGGTCATGGCGCCGAATGTCTCGGCCGTGGCCAACATATGGCCCAGCGGGTCCGGCAGCGCGGCGTCCAAGCCGCAGGCCACGATGATCACATCCGGGCGATGGGCCCGGATCGCGGGCAGGGCCAGCCGCTCCATCGCCTCAAGATAGGTCGCATGTCCCGATCCTGGCGGCAGCGGGATGTTCAGATTGGCGACCGCGTCGGTGTCGAAGGCGCCCGTATCCAGGGGATAGTTCCGCTCCTGATGGATCGAGACGGTCAGAATGTCGGCATCCGCCGCATAAATCGCCTCGGTTCCATTGCCGTGATGCACGTCCCAGTCCAGCACAGCCGCACGCTGGCAGAGCCCCGCCGCCCTGGCCCGCTCGATGGCCAACGCGATATTGGCCAGAAGACAGAAACCGTTTGGCCAGTCGGGCAAGCAGTGATGACCGGGCGGCCGGCTCAGCGCATAGGCCGTGACCAGATCGCCGCGCAACACGGCCTCCAAAGCATGGGCAACAAGCCCGGCGGACAGGCATGCAACGTCATAGCCACCCGGCCCGAAGGGCGCCCGCAGGCCGATTTCGCCACCGCCTGTCCGGGATGCTGCTTCAAACTGGTCGAGATAGGCGGCGGGATGAACGCGCAGCAGATCCTCGCGCGTCAACGGATCGGCGGTCCGCAGGTCCAACTCCGACAGGAGCCCCGTCACCCGCATCAAGTTTACCAGTCGTCGCTTGGTTTCCGGGTCTTCCGGCAAACCGCCGCCGCCCGCGATGGGCTGGACCAATCCGCCCACCGGAGCCATTTGCGCGTAATTGCCGCCGCCATGCCAAAGGCAGCGCTCATCGTGGAAGAAACCCGTCGCCATGGCGTGCAGGCTGCCGGTCTCTACGGGATGTTTTCAAGGCATAACTTCGCCGATCCTTCGTGGGGCCCTTAGTCGGTCAGGCGAAGGCATCGGTCTCGAAGGGTGTGAAAAACGCTGCGAGGGGAGAGGTGACCGGGCCATCCTCATCGGACCATGTCTCCGTTTCGCGCTGCCCGTCGTCGCCCCTCTCGGCCAGGAAGGCCGCGAAGATCGTCCCGATCTCCGCAAGGAAGGTGTCGAAGTCAAAAGCGTCGGCAGTGGCGGGCGCCGGATCATCCACCATATCTGGCGCGGGTTCTTGGGCGGGCGGTGCCGTTGGCGCAGTGGCGGCAGGCTCGGTCGGGTCGTTCTCGGCGGAGACAGAAGCGGTCGGCACCGTGCCCGGGTCCAGGTCCACATCCCCCTGGGTGGCCGCAAAGTTCTGCGTCACGATCACCGAATTCCCGGTGAAGCCGCCATCATAGGTGAAGCTGCCCTCTTCGATGCCGATCCCGATATAGTCGAGATCCGGGTTCAGGATGTTCGCCCGATGACCCGGGCTGTTCATCAGCGACACATGCAGGTCTTCCACATCGTCCAACAGGCCGGGCGCGCCGCGTTCGGACTGGATGGCGATGTTCTCTGCCGTCCGCCAGGCGCCGTCCAGATCGAAGCCCGCTTCAACCATCCGTGCCGTCGCGCTGGAGCCGCCCGCACCCGTATGCGAGAAGGTATTCGTCTCGAGCATCCAGTCCGAATGATCTTCGGCGGAGGCATTCAGGTTCGTTTCAAGCTGCACTTCCGACAGACCGCGCGCGGTCCGTTCGTCGTTGATCAGCTCCAGCATGTGACGTTCGAGTTCGTTGGCCTGTGTCATCGCGATCGGTGCTCCTCTGGGTGATGCGATCCAGTCCCGGCGAGGCGGGACCCTGCGCGATGATTGGTCGGGCGAGTGTCAGCTGGCCAAGCGCTGCGACGCGCGCCTGCGTCTGCCCGCAGACCGCCGCCATTCGTCTGCTTCGATCCGCCGACCAGGGGCGCTTTCGGCAAAGTTCGGCCCATTCATATCAGTGAAGCGTGCGCCGCGACTTGCTGTGACCGTGGCGATTGTCGGCCGGTCTGTATGCACCCCTGCCGTGCACGACGCTTCGGGACGCCAAGGCGTCGCGACGCGATCAAAAAGATCAGCTGGGAAGAAAGGTCGCAGGTCAGCGACCGGGCATTGGGGACGACCGACGCCCCCGGCCCATGATGTCAGAGCCCGGAATAGATCGGGAACCGGTCACAAAGGGCTTGCACCTTGGCCTTCACGGCGTCTTCGACGACGCTGTTCCCATCCGGACCATTTGCGGCAAGCCCGTCCACGACCTCCACGATCAGATCGCCGATCTCGCGGAATTCCGGTTCGCCGAAGCCCCGTGTCGTCCCAGCGGGTGAGCCGAGGCGAATACCGGACGTGATCGTCGGCTTCTCATCGTCGAAGGGGATGCCGTTCTTGTTGCAGGTGATATGGGCCCGGCCCAAGGCTGCTTCCGTCGCATTGCCCTTCACGCCCTTGGGCCGCAAATCCACCAGTAAGACGTGGGAATCGGTCCCATTCGTCACGATTTCCAGCCCGCCTTTCATCAATTGGTCGGACAGGGCCTGGGCATTGGCGATGACCTGTCGCTGGTAATCCTTGAAGCCTGGCTGCAGCGCCTCGCCGAAGGCGACGGCCTTGGCGGCGATGACATGCATCAGAGGCCCGCCCTGAATGCCGGGGAAGATGGCGGAGTTGAATTTCTTTGCCAGAGCCTCGTCATCGGTCAGGATCATGCCGCCCCGCGGCCCGCGCAATGTCTTATGCGTCGTCGTGGTCGCCACATGGGCATGGGGGAACGGGCTGGGATAAAGACCCGCCGCCACGAGTCCGGCGAAATGCGCCATGTCCACCAGAAGGTAGGCGCCCACGCTGTCCGCAATCTCGCGCATCTTGGCGAAGTCGATGATGCGCGGAATGGCCGAGCCGCCCGCGATGATCATCTTCGGCTTGTGCTCGGTCGCCAGCGCCTGGACCTGATCGTAATCCAGCAGCATGTCTTGCTGGCGCACACCGTATTGGATGGCGTTGAACCACTTGCCCGATTGATTGGGCCGTGCCCCGTGGGTCAGGTGGCCGCCCGCATCCAGCGACATGCCCAGGATCGTGTCGCCTGGCTGCAAGAGGGCGGTGAAGACGCCTTGATTGGCCTGACTGCCGGAGTTGGGCTGCACGTTGGCGAAACCGCAGCCGAACAGCTGTTTCGCCCGGTCGATGGCCAGATCCTCGGCGATGTCCACGAATTGACAGCCGCCATAGTAGCGCCGCCCCGGATACCCCTCGGCATACTTGTTCGTCATGACCGAGCCCTGGGCCTCTAGCACGGCACGGCTGACGATGTTTTCCGAGGCAATTAGCTCGATCTCATCACGTTGGCGGCCCAGTTCCTGGCCGATGGCGGCGGCGATCTCGGGGTCGGTCTGCGAAAGAGAGCGCGTGAAGAAGGCAGCGTCGCGATGGGGGGCATTCATGGGCAGGTCCTCCTTGGGTTGGGGCCTCATACGCGGCGCGGGCCCGGGTTTGAAGCGGCCAAAGCGGCGCATCCGGGTCAAGACGCAGTGCTTGCGTTTCCGATCGGCGCCAGACAAGCCTTGCGGGAAACCGGGTGTCGGCCCGGACATGAAGGATTGCCATGGCCGATGCTCCGAACATCCACTTCGTCGCCGCGGATACCGATGAGGCGCAAGCCGCGCTCGCGCGCCTGACCGCACGCTATGGCCAGCACGCGGTGACGGAAGCGGATGTGGTCGTGGCGCTGGGCGGCGACGGCTTCATGCTGCAGACGCTGCACGCGACGATGAACCTTGATGCGCCGACCTATGGTATGAATCGGGGCACCGTCGGCTTTTTGATGAACGAATACTCGGAAGATGATCTTCTCTGGCGGCTCTCTGCGGCGGAGGAGGCGGTGACGAATCCGTTGAAGATGGTCGCCACGAAAGCCGACGGAGAGATCGTCGAAGGCCTGGCCATCAACGAGGTCTCATTGTTGCGCGCAGGACCGCAGGCAGCGCGGCTCCGGATCGCGGTGGACGGTAAGATCCGCATGGAGGAACTGGTGTGCGACGGCGCGCTTCTATCCACGCCTGCGGGTTCCACGGCTTATAATTATTCGGCCCATGGCCCGATCTTGCCCATCGGTTCCGAGGTGCTGGCGCTGACGGCCATGGCCGCCTTCCGGCCGCGACGCTGGCGCGGGGCCTTGTTGCCGAAATCTGCTCGGGTGCGCTTCGATGTGCTCAATGCCGAGAAACGACCGATGATGGCCGAAGCCGACGGAACCTCCGTCCGCGATGTCGTCCGGGTCGAGGTGCGCAGCGAACCCGCTGTCTGCCACCGGCTGCTCTTCGATCCTGGACATGGGCTGGAGGAACGGCTGCTGCGCGAGCAGTTTACCTAAATGACAGGCTGCGCCTGACGCTATCGCTTCCGGTGGTGCCGGTTGTGACGGGATACGCCAGACAGGCCGCGCGCCTGCGGTGACCGGGTTTGAGTATTTTAGGCCAGAGGAAGCCCGCTTGCGGCAGGGGCGGCCGGAGGACTAGATGCGGGCGAGATATCGAGAGACGCCCATGCCCCGCACCCTCATCACGTCGGCCATCCCCTATATCAACGGGATCAAGCATCTGGGAAACCTGGTGGGCTCACAGCTGCCTGCCGATCTCTATGCGCGCTACCGGCGGGCGCGCGGGGATGAGGTGCTGTTTCTCTGTGCCACGGACGAACATGGGACGCCCGCCGAGCTTGCGGCCGCCAAGGCGGGCAAGCCCGTGGCGGAATATTGCGCCGAGATGTGGGCCGTCCAAAAAGAGCTGTCGGACGGGTTCCGTCTGTCCTTCGATCATTTCGGGCGCTCTTCCTCGCCCCAGAACCATCGCTTGACCCAGCATTTCGCCGGAAAGCTGGTCGAGAACGGGCTGATCGAAGAGCGGTCAGAACGGCAGATTTATTCGCCCGTCGACGGGCGCTTCCTGCCCGACCGCTATGTGGAGGGGACCTGCCCGAATTGCGGGTACGACAAGGCGCGCGGGGATCAATGCGAGAACTGCACCAAGCAGCTTGATCCGACGGACCTGATCGACCCACGCTCAGCCATTTCCGGCAGCACCGATCTGGAGGAGCGGGAGACCAAGCATCTCTATCTGCTGCAATCCAAGATGCGCGACCGGCTCGACAGCTGGATCGACGCGCAGACCGGCTGGCCGGTGCTGACGACCTCCATCGCGAAGAAGTGGCTCCATGACGGGGACGGGTTGCAGGACCGGGGCATCACCCGTGACCTGGATTGGGGCATCCCGGTGCGGAAGGGCCAGGCAGATTGGCCGGGGATGGAGGGCAAGGTCTTCTATGTCTGGTTCGACGCGCCGATCGAATACATCGCCTGCGCCGGAGAATGGGTGGAGGCCGGGAAAGGTCAGGATTGGGAGCGCTGGTGGCGCACCGACAAAGGCGCCGATGATGTGCGCTACGTGCAGTTCATGGGCAAGGACAATGTGCCCTTCCATACCCTGTCTTTCCCGGTCACGCTGATCGGGTCGGGCGAGCCTTGGAAGCGGGTCGATTATCTGAAGTCCTTCAACCACCTGAACTACGATGGCGGTCAGTTCTCGACCTCCCAAGGGCGGGGGGTGTTCATGGACCAGGCTCTGTCGATCCTGCCCGCCGATTACTGGCGCTGGTGGCTTTTGTCCCATGTGCCCGAGAATCAGGATACGGAGTTCACCTGGACGGCGTTCCAGACGGATGTGAACAAGGATCTGGCCGACGTGCTGGGCAATTTCGTGAGCCGCGTCACGAAGTTCTGCCGCTCCAAGTTCGGCGAGGCGGTGCCTGACGGGGGCGCATGGGGCGCGGCCGAGCAGGCATTGGTGGAGACGCTGACACAGCGCCTGCGGGCCTACGAGGCGCATATGGACGCCATCGAGATCCGGAAGGCCGCCGTCGAGTTGCGGGCCATCTGGGTAGCAGGCAACGAGTACCTGCAGGAAGCGGCGCCCTGGTCCGCTTTCAAGGAGGATCCGGATCGGGCCGCCGCCCAAATCCGGCTGGCGCTGAACCTGATCCGTCTCTACGCCGTCCTATCCGAGCCGTTCATGCCCGACACCGCTGCCGCCATGCTGACCGCCATGAACAGCGAAGGCGCGGCCTGGCCCACGGATCTGGTGGAGGCGCTGAAAGCCCTGCCGGCGGGTCATGCCTTCACCGTGCCCGATGTCCTGTTTGCGAAGATCACCGACGAGCAGCGCGAGGATTGGGCCACGCGTTTCGCGGGCATCCGCGCCTGATGCGCCTGGGCGCCGTCGCCTACCTTGTGGACGATTACGACCGGGCCATCGCCTTCTTCGTGGATGGCTTGGGCTTCACGCTGACCGCCGATGAGGATCAAGGCCGCAAACGGTGGGTGACGGTGCGGGCCGGCGCGGTGGAGCTGGTCCTGGCGCGCGCTCTGGGCGACCAGACGGCCAGTATCGGCGCGCAATTCGGCGGACGGGTCGGCCTGTTTCTGCACACCGATGATTTCGACCGGGATGCGGCCCGGATCGAAGCGGCAGGCGGCACTTTCGAGGAGATGCCGCGCGATGAGCCCTATGGGCGCGTGGCCGTCTGGCGAGATCCATGGGGCACCCGATGGGACTTGATTGAGCCCGCGTGACCGGAACCAAGGCGTGCGCGGACCGTTGGGCGAACATCTCAAGCCACGAGGATCGTCATGACCCAGATCACCGACACCCCCAAGCAAGACGCCCCGGCAATGCCGTGAAGGACCCGGACGACTGGACCACTGGCGACGAGGCCATGACGGGCGCGCAGGCCAGCTACCTCAAGACGCTTTGCGAGGAGGCGGGCGAAAGCTTCGACCCGGACCTCACCAAGGCCGAGGCCTCAAAGCGAATCGACGCCTTGCAGTCCGAGACCGGCCGCGGCGCTTAGATATCGCTTGGGATCGCGCGATGTTCCTGCCATGTTCTCACGGATAAGCGGGAGAACACCATGGGACTCGGCACCAAACTGAACGGCACCCTGCGGGACTTCATCGCCCAGCAGAAGATGTTCTTCGTGGCCACGGCCGCGCCCACCGGTCGCGTGAACGTCTCGCCCAAGGGCGCCGATAGCCTGCGCATCCTGGATGACCAGACGGTGCGCTGGCTCAACCTGTCGGGCAGCGGGAACGAGACGGCCGGGCATCTGCGGCAGGCCAACCGTATGACGCTGATGTTCTGCGCCTTCGAAGGCGATGCGCTGATCCTGCGGCTCTACGGGACGGCCAAGGTTCTGCATCCGCGCGATGCGGGCTGGGACGCGGCCGCGGAGATGTTCCCGCCTATGGCCGGCAGCCGCCAGATCTTCGACCTGAAAATCGACAGCCTCCAGACTTCCTGTGGGACCGGGGTGCCCTTGATGGAGTATTGCGCGCAGCGGGCCACAGAGGAACTGACACCGTTCTTCGAGGAGATGGGGCCGGACGGCGTGCGCGATTACTGGCGCCGCAAGAATGCCGAGACGCTGGACGGCTTCGCCACTGGGCTCTTGGACGAGTGAGCCGTTAACCGTCTCTTCACCGCTCGACCCGAGAACCCGTCCCGCTGCAGCATGTTGGAAGACCTGCGACCGGCGGTGCCTTCGGGCGCGGCGGTCGGGCCCGACCAAGACCGGATCCGGGGATGGCATCCCGGATCACCGCCGGTCGTCGATCCCACGGGACGACACCCGCCCGACACCACACGATCACGCCAAACACCCGTTCAGGCCCCCTTGAACGGCGCCAAAGGCGTTCCCAAATCCACCGCGTCGGAGGCCGAAACCGGGTCCGACATGCAAATGCCCCGGTTCCGAAGGGAAGGGGCGACACGCAAACGTATCGCTTGAATGAGGATGCACCCATGCGAACTTATGATTTCACCCCGCTTTACCGTGCCAGCGTCGGTTTCGACCGGATGGCGAACCTTCTCGACCGGGCCATGACCGCCGACACGGCGACGACCTACCCGCCTTACAACATCGAGAAGCTGGGCGATGACCAATATCGCATCTCCGTTGCCGTCGCGGGCTTCACCGCCGACGAACTGAATGTCGAGGCGCGGGAAAACCAGTTGGTCATCACCGCTCGCAAGGCCGAGACGGATACCACGCCGACCTACCTGCATCGCGGCATCGCGCAGCGGGCTTTCGAGAAGAGCTTCCAACTGGCCGATCACGTACAGGTCACCGGCGCCAGCCATGTCGATGGGATGCTCCATATCGAGCTTGAGCGTCAGGTGCCCGAGGCGTTGAAACCGCGCCGCATCGATATCTCGTCTTCCAAGGCACAGAACGCGATCGAGGGCACGTCGGAAACCGTCGACGCCTGACACCGACTTTGATCTGACGATGACGCGCGTCCCGCTCGGGGCGCGCGTTCCGCTATGGAAAGGGGCGTTTCGACGGAAGACGGAGCGGCCGACCCAGATGCACACGATACGCCCGTTCCAACAGCGGGCGTGCGGCGACCGTCATCCGTGAAAGCGTCTCTGGCCGGCCGTCGGGTGCCACGGCTTGCAATGCGATGTGCCGAAGCACCGCCCGCCCGCGGGGATGCGCCAAAGTGGCAATCCGAAAGCAGGGCCAAATGTCGCGGCTATAGACGTTGCGGCGCACCATCTCGCCCTCAGCCAACGCACGGATCATCCGCTTGCCCAACCATTCGCAGATTTGGCGCCGCTCGGCCAAGGCGGCGGTCCAGTCGAGCGGGGCAACCGGCCACCAGCGGCGGACGTTGCGCAAATGCGCGATGGCGACCGGTCCGAGGCGCGGCGGCGGCAAATCCGTCAGCAAGTCGGGTCCGGCCAATGTCCAACCGCAATGGGCGAGGGCAAAGCGGGGCCAGGCGCCGTCGGGTCGCGCCAACAGCGTCTCCCGTGTCACGACCGAAATCTCCACCGGCAACGGCAGATCGGGGGGGTCGAACGGCGGCCGCGTGGCAGCGCCGTCCGTCACGAGGGCCAGATCGACATCTGCTGCTGTCCGCGCGCCCCTCGCCAGTGAGCCCCGCAGGATCACGGAGACGCCCTCCGTCCCGGTTCGCGCCAACAGATCCTTCGCAAAGACGTTGATCGCCGATGCCAGCGGACCTGACGGGGCGCGGCCCAGTCGCGGTAAGACGCCACTATCATCCGCTCGGCTGAGCCGCCCCAAAGGCCGCAGCCGGTCGCCCGACCTCAGAACCACTGACCAGGCTCCATGAAGCCCAGATCCATCAATTGCTGCGCGCGCCAATCGAAACGCACCGACCCGTCCCAACGAAACCCGTCGATCACGGCCCGGCTTCCTGGATTGGTGGCCAACGCCTTGGCAGCCCGGAACGACGCCACCGCCGCCGTTGGCGAGCGGTGCCAGGGGCATTCCCAGGTATTCATCTCCTCGATGGAGAGGGTGTGGTCGGGCCGCATGGTCAGACCCTTTCGCACCCGGAAGAACGAGACCCGGTCGATGCGGCGGCGATCATTGGGCACATGCTCCTCGAAACGCCATCGCAACCCGCCATGGAGATCGCGCTGCCGCTCAAGCGGGCCGTCCGGCCGTTCCCGATCCAGCGCGAAATAGCCCATCCGGTCGAGCCAGCTATCGGTCAGGTCGGTTCCCGGCCCACCCGGCTTATGCTGGCCGGGATAGAGATCCACGACGATACTGGGCAGCGCTTCCCGCCGTTCCTCCGCACAGAATGCCAGCAATTCGCCGATCCGGCGCGTCTCTCCGAAAGGGTGGAACAGATACTCCGCATTATGCACATAGCCCGTCCAGGCGCCGTCCGGCCGGGCGGGGATCACCCGGTTAAGGCAGGCCGTGACCATATCGTCGGGCCGATCCTCCAGGCGCCATGCCAGAACCCCGTCCGGCAGCGGAGCCGGCGGCGCCACACCTGGCGCCAACGCCAACAGAATGTGCTGCATCCCCGCCTTGATGTGGTGGTCCAGCGTCGAGACCAGTTCCGCACCGTCATCGCACAGCACCACCAGAAGCGGCGCGGTCCCAAGCCCGGCCAGCGCGCGGCGTAGATCGGCGGAGGTGCGTATCTCCATCTCGGCACTGTTGCGGCGCGGCACAGCCTACGCAATGGGGCCGCGTTGCGGCGCGGCACGGCCTGCGCTATTGCCGCCACGCATCCCCGAGGACCGGCCATGACCAAGAAGCTGCACGTCAAGACCTATGGCTGTCAGATGAACGTCTATGACAGCGAGCGAATGGCCGAGGCCATGGGCGCGGCTGGCTACGTCACGACCGACAAGCCAGAGGATGCCGACCTGATCCTGCTCAACACCTGCCACATCCGGGAAAAGGCCGCCGAGAAGGTCTATTCGGAGCTGGGCCGCTTGAAGGCGCTGAAGGGCGCGAAGCCGGATCTGAAGATCGGCGTGGCCGGCTGTGTGGCCCAGGCCGAAGGGGCCGAGATCGTCGCTCGTCAACCCGCTGTGGATTTGGTGGTTGGTCCGCAGACCTATCACCGTCTGCCCGACCTCGTGGCCCGCGCCGAGCGTGGCGCGCCCGCGATCGACACCGACATGCCGGAGGAGGACAAGTTCGACCACCTGCCCAAGCTGCGGACGCCCGCGGCCCGTCCGACGGCTTTTCTGACTGTGCAGGAGGGGTGCGACAAGTTCTGTGCCTTCTGCGTGGTGCCTTATACCCGCGGGGCCGAAGTCAGCCGTCCTGGCCAACGTCTGCTGGACGAGGCGCGCGCGCTGGTGGATCGCGGCGTGAAGGAGATCACGCTGCTGGGCCAGAACGTGAACGCCTATCACGGCGACGGTCCCGATGGCGGGACCTGGTCGCTGGCCGATCTGATCTGGGCTTTGAGCGAAATCGACGGGCTGGCCCGGATCCGCTTCACCACGTCCCATCCTAATGACATGGGTGACGACCTGATCGCCGCTCATGGCGACTGCGCCAAGCTGATGCCCTATCTCCATCTGCCCGCGCAGGCCGGGTCGGACCGCATCCTAAAAGCGATGAACCGCAAACATACCGCCGAGGGCTACGTCGCGTTGATCGAGCGCTTGCGCGCAGCGCGGCCCGATTTGGCGCTGTCGGGTGACTTTATCGTTGGCTTCCCCGGCGAAACCGAGGCCGACTTCCAGGCGACCCTCGATCTGGTGGAGCGGGTCGGTTACGCGCAAGCCTATTCCTTCAAATATTCAGCGCGTCCGGGAACGCCCGCCGCCGAAAAACCGCCCGTCGCGCCCGAGGAGGCCGATGATCGCCTGCAGCGCCTTCAGGCTCTGCTCGGAGAGCAGCAGCGCGCGGCGCAGGCTGCAATGGTCGGGCGGGAAACCGATGTTTTGTTCGAGAAGGCCGGGCGACAGTCGGGGCAGTTGGTGGGCAAATCCGACTACCTTCAATCCGTTCATGTCACCGCACCCGAGAGCCGCAAAGGCCGCATCGCCCGCGTGCGGATCGTGGCGGCGCAGGCGAACTCTCTGACGGGCGAGCTAATCTAATGACGGCGGCGAACGAGGCAGAGGCGGTATTCCGATCGTTCACGTGAACCGGATAGATACCGACGCGTCCCGTATGTCTGGGGCCGCACACGGCCCCATCCATCATCCATAGCGATCATCGAATAACGCGCCCGTGTCGCGGGCGGTCCGCGCACGGGCAAACTGCCTCGGCCAGGCTTCGGCGTTAGCGCCGTCCCGGAGGCGAGTTGCGAAGGATCGTCTGCATCGTCGCCGCCAAACCCTCTTCGTTTCCGATCAGGCTTTCGTCGCGGCAGACCCGATTGGCGATCGCCGATGCCTGTTCGTAATCGTAGCCAATTGCGACAAGGTCATCGATGAAGAACACCTTCGGTCGATCCCAGATGACCCGCTTCGTGAAGAAGTAACGCTCGCAACTGATGCGAATCTGTCCAGGCGTCGATGCGGTGTGGCCATCGGCCAGAGCCGGGGCCACGGGTGCGGTGATCGCGGAGGCGACGATTGCCGCGGCGGCGAGGTGAAATCTCATACTCGGTCCCTTCCAGTCTTCCCGGTCTGGCGGCAGACAAGATAATCGTGTCGGGCCCGGGGCCCTGATGTGGCTTAACCGGTCCTACGCCGCTTTGTGAAGGCTTTGTGTCGGAACTGGATTGAACCGAAAACAATAAGGGCGGGTTAATGCTTATTGATGCCAACGTTGCGTTGCCATCGCGCCACGTATGAAATTTCGGGTGAAAGGGTGTGCCTGGCCTTGATCCCTGCGGCGGGCAGGGCCACCCTTTTGAGAACCCGCTGCAAGGAGCCTGGCTTGGCTGTACCCGTCTCGTCCGCCATTCTCGAATCGCAACTGGATTTTCCCGACAATCGCCTGATGGCCGATCTTGTGGGGCCGCATGGCGCCCATCTTGCCCAGATCGAGCAGCTGATGGGTGTCCGCATCGTGCATCGCGGCAACGTCCTGACGATCCAAGGTGAGGGCGCCGCGGAGGCAGAGCGTGTGGTCAACGCGCTCTACGCCCGCCTGGAAGCGGGCAAACAGGTGGATATGGGGGCCATCGACGGCCTGATCCGCCTGCGTGCCGAGACGGAAGAAGAAGGCGCGCGGTCCGGCGATCAGGTGGAGATGTTCCCCGGACCCAGCTTGGAAATCCGCACCCGCAAGAAGACGGTCGAGCCGCGGACGGAGGGCCAGCGCGCCTATCTGCAGGCCCTGCTCGAGAACGAGCTGACCTTCGGTATTGGCCCGGCCGGCACGGGCAAGACCTATATCGCCGTGGCCGTCGCCGTCTCGAAATTCATCGCCGGGGAGGTCGATCGCATCATCCTGTCGCGCCCCGCCGTGGAGGCAGGCGAGAAGCTGGGCTTCCTGCCCGGCACCCAGGACGAGAAAGTCGACCCCTATATGCAGCCGCTCTACGATGCGCTGAACGACTTCTTGCCCGGCAAGCAGCTCGCCAAGCTGCGGGAAGAAAAGCGAGTGGAAATCGCGCCGCTCGCCTTCATGCGCGGGCGCACGCTGTCCAACGCCTTCGTCATCCTGGACGAGGCGCAGAACGCCACGACCATGCAGATGAAGATGTTTCTGACCCGCCTGGGTCAGGGCTCCCGCATGGCGATCACGGGCGACCGCAGCCAGGTGGACCTGCCGCGCGGCGTGCAATCGGGGCTGCGGGACGCGGAAGGCATACTCAAAGGGGTCGACGGCATATCGTTCACCTACTTCACCGCCGCCGACGTGGTGCGACACCCGCTCGTGGCGCGGATCATCGATGCCTACGACCGTGAAGCGGAGACAGGGACCGCGCCGCGCTGATGCAGGAGCCGGAAGCGGGCGAACGATTCGAGATCACCGGATCCGACGCGCTCTGGCACTGGCTGGCTCAGAACCACGACCGCCCCGACGGTCTTTGGCTGGTGACCTGGAAGAAGGCGGCGGACAGAGACAGATATGTGAGCCGGGACGCCGTTCTGGACGCGTTGATTGCCCATGGCTGGGTGGACGGCAGGCGGATGGTTTTGGATGACGAGCGCACGATGCAGTGGATCTCACCACGGCGTCGGCAGGTCTGGGCCCGTACCTACAAGCAGCGGGCAGAGCGTCTGGAGGCGGAGGGCCGGATGCAGCCGGCGGGCGCCGCCGCCGTCGAGGCCGGGCGGGCAAGCGGGCTGTGGACCGCATCGGACCCGGTGGATGATCTGCTTGTCCCCGCCGACCTGCGCGCCGCGTTGAGGACGCGACAGGCAGAGACTTGGTTTGACGGTTCGGCACCGTCCTATCGGCGCAACGTCCTGCGTTGGATTGCGGGCGCCAAGGGGGCGGCCACGCGCGAAAGCCGGATCGACATCGTCACCGCCCACGCGGCACGGCAGGAGAAGGTGCCGAACTACTAGACGTTGCCGTGCCGTTTCAGGTCAGGAGGAAGAGCGTTCGGGTCCGCCTTCCTCTCCCGGTAGGGCGGCCTGGTCCTGGCTTCCGGTGACGGAGGTCTTGCGCGTGATTTCCTGCCAGAGGTCGACGAACGGCCCGATCATTACCGCCCGCAGCCCGGTATGCCTTTGCTCAAGCAGGTTTCCCTCCCCATCGGCCAGCCCGAACGTCAGCGTCTCTCGCCCGCGCGGGACGTAGAGCGTGCCGAACATCCAGTCCCAGATGGCGAAGACCTCGCCGTAGTTCTTGTCGTGATGCTTGGGGTCGGAGGAATGGTGGATTTGATGCTGCGCAGGGGAGATCAGGATATGTTCCAGCACCGGACCGTAACTGAGCCAGACATGGCTGTGTCGCAGATGCGCGCCGAAGAAAACGAAGACTTTGAAACCGAAGGCGCCGACATAGAAGATCCACGCCGGAACATAGCCGACCAGGCCGAAGACGACGAGGGCCTGGACCAGCCCGACCAGGCCAGAGATCAGAAGCGACTGCACGACATAGTAGACTGGGTGGCTCCGCAGGATGGTGAGCGGTGTCATCACCTCTGCAGAGTGATGGACAGCGTGGAACGGCCATAGGAAGCGGTTGTCGTGGTGCAGGAAGTGGTTCCAGTAGCTGCAGAAATCCCGTGTCATGAACAGGATGAGCGCTGCGAACAGACCACTCGCGACGCTGATCGTGTCTGCGGGCGCCGCACCCGAAAGGATCGTGAGGTAATGCACGACCGTGCTGGCGACGAAGGGCGTGAAGAGAAACGCACCGATTGCGCCCGTGGCCGAGAAGAGCGTGTTGAAGATGGCCACCTTCACGTCGACCAACGTGGATTTGTGAAGGTAGACATGACGCGGAAACAGGAAGGAGAGGACGCGCCCGGGCTTGCCCTGCCAGAGCCAGACAAGGCAGGCGATCACGATGGTCGACAGGATGTAGACGGGCGAGAGCAGATAGTTGACGGCGACCGTTCCGTTAAGGTTCGGCAGAAGCGATGACAGCCAGTCCATGGAATAGCTCCCCTGAAGACGTGCTATTGTTCGCAGGCCATTCGGCCAAAATGCGGCAATTCTCCGGTGTGTTCACGATTCATGTCCTGCATTTCGGTCAAATCTGGACAAAGCGCGCCATCCGGGATGGATGGGGACATGGAAATCGACGTTCTCATTGACGCCCCCGCATGGGCGGATGCGGGTCTGGCAGCCTTGGCGGAACGGGCGTGTCCTGCGGCGCTGGTGGCGGCCGGCCTGACACCGGAGGACTATGCCGTCAGCCTTCTGGGCTGCGACGATGACAGGATCGCCAGGTTGAACGCGCAGTTTCGCGCGGCGCCGAAACCGACCAACGTCCTGAGCTGGCCCTCTGAGGAACGCGCACCCGGCGTAACGCCGCGTGACCCCGAACTGGGCGATATCGCCATCGCCTATGAGACCTGCCGGCGTGAGGCGACGGATCAGGGTAAGGACTTCTCAACCCATGTGATCCATCTTCTGATCCACGCCACGCTGCACCTGCTCGGCCATGATCATGTCGAGGATGCGGCGGCCCGTGACATGGAATCCCTGGAGCGGGACGTGATGGCCCGCCTTGGGCTTCCCGATCCCTACGGGGACGATATATTGGCATCAGCCGGACCCGATCCGGCCCAAGGATGAGGAGCCCAACGGGTCCGATGGACAACGACGGATCGTCTAGCGCCGCGCATGGCGCGCAGAGTGACATCATTTCCGAGGATGACAGGTCGCGTCCGGGCTTCCTGTCACGCGTATTCGGCGGATTGATGCCGGACGGCGCCGCGAACGGCGCGGAGGCATCCGCGCAAAACGCAGCGGCCATGCCCGGCCTTCTGAACCTTCGATTGAAGCGACTGGATGACGTGCTGATCCCGCGCGCCGAGGTCGTGGCCGTGCCCCAGGACATCTCGCTGCCGGATCTAGTGGCGCGTTTCCGCGAAAGCGGCATGACCCGCATTCCCGTCTTCGAGACGACCCTGGATGAGCCTTTGGGGATGATCCACCTGAAGGATCTGGCGCTCAATCACGGCTTCAACGGCGACCGCGAGAAACCGTTCGCATTGCGGCCGCTGCTGCGCCCCCTGATCTATGCGCCACCCTCCATGCCCATCGGTGTGCTGTTGCAAAAGATGCAGACCCAGCGGACCCATATGGCGCTGGTCATCGACGAATATGGCGGTGTGGATGGCCTCGTGACTCTGGAGGACCTGATCGAGCAGGTCATCGGCGAGATCGAGGATGAGCACGACCAAGAGGAAGGCAAGTTCTGGCGACAGGAAAAGTCGGGCTGCTATCTCGCGCTGGCCCGGACGCCGCTAGAGGATTTCGAGGCCGAGATCGGCATGAAGCTGACCGAGGATGGCGACGAGGAAGAGATCGATACGCTGGGTGGGCTGGTCTTCATGCTGGCCGGTCGCGTCCCGGCCCGGGGTGAGGTCATCTGCCACCCTTCCGGTGCCGAGATAGAGGTCGTGGATGCGGATCCGCGACGGATCAAGCGTCTGCGTTTGCTGATGCCGTCGACGTGACGGGGCCCGCGTGAGCGGTTGGACCCGCGCCTTCGCGTTGATCTTCTGTGGTGTAGCGGCCGCCGCGGGGCAGGCCCCTTTGGGCTGGTGGTTCGTGGCGCTTCCTGCCTTCGCGGTCGCGATTGCGCTGATCGCAGGCGCGAACCGGCCCTTTCTGTCCGGATGGCTGTTCGGAACGGCGCATTTCGCAGCCGCACTGCATTGGATCGTGGAGCCCTTCTTCGTGGATGCCGCGGCCACCGGATGGCTGGCCCTGCCTGCTTTGGTGGCGGTGGCGGCTGGGCTGGCGCTCTTCTGGGGCGTGGCGGGCGGTATCGGGAGGCGCGCGGGCGGGTCGCTGGGCGTCGCCCTGGCCCTGGCCTTAGCGGAGCTTGCGCGGAGCTATGTTCTGACCGGCTTCCCCTGGGCGCTGCCCGGCCATGTCCTGATCGCATCACCCGCCCTTCCGGCGGCGTCTTTCGCCGGGGCCCATGGCCTGACCCTGGCCGTCCTGGCGGGGGCAGGGTTGATGGCCTACAGGCACTTGGGTGCCGTGGCTTTGGGATTGGCCGTCTGGACGCTGCCCTTCGCGCTGGCCCTGACTTTGCCGCCTGCCCCCGTGGCAGACCCCGGCGCACAGCGCGTCCGATTGGTTCAACCCAATGCGCCCCAGCACCTGAAATGGGATCCGGCCTGGATGCCGATCTTCTTCACACGCGGTCTCGACGCGACCGCGGCGCCCTCAGACGGGCCGGTCCCGGATGCCGTTATCTGGCCCGAGACGGCTCTCCCCGCTCTCCTGCGCGATTCGGACGATCTTCGCGCTACCATCGCCGCCGCTTCCGGAGGCACCCCCGTCGTGATCGGCGCCCAGCGCTATGACGCAGCGGGGCGGCCGCGCAACACGATGGTCGTCCTCGACGGGGCGGAGGGGGCGATTGGAACGATCCATGACAAGCACCGCCTCGTGCCGTTCGGAGAATACCTGCCCTTGCCCCGGCTCTTCGGCGCGGTCGGTCTGGGGCCGCTGGCCGCCCAACTTGCCGGTGGCTATGCGCCGGGTGACGGGCCCGCGCTGGTGGAGGTTCCCGGATTGGGGTCCGTTCTGCCGCTGATCTGCTACGAGGCGATCTTTCCGCAGGATCTGCGCCGGGTGGATCGCCCGCGCGCCCTGCTGCACCTGACGAACGACGCGTGGTTCGGCACCTTTGCCGGGCCCTTCCAGCATCTATCTCTTGCGCGATTGCGCGCCGCGGAAAGCGGCCTGCCGCTGCTGCGGGCGGCCAATACCGGCGTCTCGGCGATGATCGATGCCCGCGGCGCCATCGTGGCCCAGATCGGGCTGGGACAGACGGGCCATCTGGATGTGGCCGTCCCGACCGCCTTTGCGCCGACCCCCTATCAGCGGATGGGCGATGGTCCCGTCGGTCTGCTGACGCTGATCCTGCTGGTCGGGATTGCCGCGTGGTCGCGCGGAAAAGCGGTTGAAGGCCGCGGCGAACACCCATAGCCATACGCGACCGCCCCAACGGCTTCCTGACGGGGCGGATCGATATCCATCGGAGCATACCCCCCATGAGCGGTCGCCAGAACTACATCTTCACCTCGGAATCCGTGTCCGAGGGCCATCCCGACAAGGTCTGCGACCGGATTTCGGATGCCATCCTCGACGCCTTGATCGCAGAAGAGCCGGAGGCCCGTGTGGCCTGCGAGACCTTCGCCACGACGAACCGCGTCGTGATCGGTGGAGAGGTCGGGCTGTCGGATCAGGAGAAGCTTCAGGACTACATGGAGCGGATGGACCAGATCGCCCGCGACTGTATCCGGGATATCGGCTACGAGCAGGACAAGTTCCATTGGCAGACCTGCGAGGTCACCAACCTCCTCCATGAGCAATCGGCCCATATCGCCCAAGGCGTCGATGCCTCCAACGAGAAAGAGGAAGGCGCGGGCGACCAGGGGATCATGTTCGGCTATGCCGTGGACGAGACGCCGGAACTGATGCCGGCGCCGATCCTCTATGCCCACGGGATCCTCAGGCGGTTGGCCGAGGCGCGGAAGTCCGGACAGGCCCCGGTCCTTGGCCCCGACGCCAAGTCGCAACTGACGCTGCGCTACGAAGACGGTCAGCCGGTGGAGGTCACGTCCCTGGTCCTGTCGACCCAACATCTGGACGGGGAAATGACCTCCGACGATGTGCGCGGCGTGGTGGAGCCGTTCATCCGCGAGGTTCTGCCTGCAGGCTGGCTGACCGAGGCCACGGAATGGTGGGTGAACCCAACGGGCAAGTTCGTGATCGGCGGGCCGGACGGGGATGCGGGTCTGACCGGGCGGAAAATCATCGTCGATACCTATGGCGGCGCGGCGCCCCACGGGGGCGGCGCCTTCTCGGGTAAGGATCCGACCAAGGTGGACCGGTCCGCGGCCTATGCGGCCCGCTATCTGGCCAAGAACGTGGTGGCGGCCGGGCTGGCGCGGCGCTGCACGCTGCAGCTTTCGTATGCGATCGGGGTGGCGAACCCCCTTTCCATCTATGTCGACACCCACGGCACGGGGAACGTGCATGAGGGCGAGATCGAGCGGGCGCTGGGTCAGGTGATGGATCTGACGCCCCGCGGCATCCGCACCCATCTGGAGCTGAACCGGCCCATCTATCAGCGCACGGCGGCCTATGGCCATTTCGGTCGGCAGCCCGACGAAGATGGTGGCTTCTCCTGGGAGCGCACGGACCTGGCCGACGCGATCAAGGCGGCGCTGTGATCCGAATGACGGGCTGACGCCCGACACTATTGTTCAGCTTAGCGCCGCGTCCAGCGATGGAGCAGGTCCGGCCCAAGGCGCCGCGTCTCGGCCAAGACAAGACGCGGTGCATCGCCCAAGCGGTCGAGACCCATGGCCCCCAGGGTCGGGACGCCCTCGGCCCCGATTGCGGCCCCAGCCGTGTAGGCATCCAGTTGATCCACCAGACCGGCGGAGAGGAGCGCGGCGGCCAATGTACCGCCGCCTTCGCAATAGACCCGGGTAAGCCCTTCTTGGCCCAGCAGGCGCAGGGCAGATGCAAGGTCCAATTGCCCCGACAGGTCCGTCTCGCAAGGCAGGAGGGTTACCCCCTGCGCGGTCAGCGTATCGCGCTTGGGCTGCGGTGCCTCTGGGCCGTGGAGCATCCAGACCGGCGCGAGATCGACGGATCGGGTGAGGGCGCTTTCCATGGGGATGGCAAGGCGGCGCGACAGCACGATGCGGACCGGCTGCGGAACCCCGCCCATGCCCCGCACGGTCAGCTGGGGGTCGTCCATCCGCGCGGTCCCCGCGCCGACCATCACCGCGTCATGGGTGGCACGGGCGGCATGGACATGGGCGCGGGCCTCAGGGCCGGTGATCCAGCGGCTCTCTCCGCTGGCAGTGGCGATGCGACCATCCAGGGTGCTGGCCAGTTTCAGCGTCAGATGGGGGCGACCGCGGGTGATGCGGCTCAGGAAGCCCGCTTGCAGGTCGCGCGCTTGCGTCTCCAGCACGTCCTCCCGCACCTCGATGCCCGCCGCGCGCAGGCGCGCGATCCCGCCGCCATCGACCCGTGGGTCCGGGTCGCGCAGGGCGACGATCACGCGGGCGATGCCCGCGGCGATCAGCGCGTCGACGCAGGGCGGGGTGGCACCATGATGGGCGCAGGGTTCCAGCGTGACATATGCGGTGGCGCCGCTGGCGGCGTCACCAGCCTCGGCCAAGGCCACGGTCTCGGCATGGGGGCGGCCGTGATCGGCCGTTCGCCCCCGTCCGAGGATGCGGGCCTCCTTGACGATGAGGCAGCCCACGGCCGGGTTCGGCCAGACGCGCCCAAGACCCCGCCGAGCCAGGGCCAGGGCGGCGGCCATGAAGCGGGTATCGTCGGTCACGTATCGGTGGGGATGGGCGGGCGCAGCTCGGCCACGAAATCCTCGAAATCGTCGGCTGCCTGGAAATTCTTGTAAACGCTGGCGAAGCGGACATAGGCGACTGTGTCGATCCGCGCGAGGCTCTCCATGACGATCTCGCCGATGGTCTTGGAGGGGATGTCGGTCTCGCCCATGCTTTCCAGGCGGCGTACGATCCCCGAAATCATCTGGTCGATCCGCTCGGGCTCCACCGGGCGCTTCTGCATGGAGATGCGGATGGACCGCTCCAGTTTGTCGCGGTCGAATTCCTCGCGTTTGCCGGACGACTTGATGACCACGAGGTCACGCAATTGCACGCGCTCATAGGTGGTGAAGCGACCGCCACATGCGGGACAGAACCGGCGTCTGCGGATGGCGACATGGTCTTCAGCGGGCCGCGAGTCTTTGACCTGCGTGTCAACGTTCCCGCAAAAGGGGCAGCGCATGGGCGTCCTCCGGCTTTGGTCCGCCCAGATATGGCCCGGCGGTCAAGGGGTAGATGCGTCGCCACTGTGCCGCCCCATGTCTTGTGTGGCAAGAGGGGCGGCGTCTCAGATATCTTCACCGACAGTTAATCACGGCATGGGACAAGGACGGATGTCGGCCGGTCCCCTTGTCACCTCGATCCTTGCCACGGTCCGCCGGGTTCTTGAAAACATGTCTCGGGCCGAGCGCGCCTTTGTCGGACGCCGGGCGGCCGACGCTCAGATGTCCGATGAGGGGCAGAAGGCTGCGGTCCGCCTGCAGCGGCTGATGGGGCGGCAAGGCGAGATGGCCGGTTTCTTCAACGCATCGCGGGACCGCATCAAGGCCCTGCTTTCGCGCAGTGTGGAACTGGAGGCGACTGCGACCGCTATGGCAGAGCAGATGGAGGCGTTGCGCGCGGACGAAGAGGCGTTGGCCGATGCTGTCGCAGCGGTGAAGAGCAATTCTCGCGCAATCTCCAATCTGGCGCGATCGGCGCGCCTTTTGGCCATCAACGCCTCGGTCGAGGCGGCCCGCGCCGGGCAGGCCGGGGCCGGGTTCGCTGTCGTCGCCAAAGAGATGCAAGCTCTCTCCGACGAATCCGCTGCACGGGTCGAGGCGATCAGCACCCACTTGGATCGCCTGGACGGACGATTGGCGGATATGGACGCGCGGACCGGTCAGAACGAGGTTCATTTGGATCAGCTTCGGAAAGCGGCGTCGGATATGAAGAGCGTCCTGGAAAGGGCATTTCTCCGCGCCGAGGAAGGGCGTGACGCGGCGAATGAAATCCATGCAGAAATCGCCGCCGAATTGGATGAGTTGACCAACTTCATCCACCTGTTGGGAGAGGGTGGGCGCCAGACCGACGACGCTAAGGACGTGCTGGACGAAAACCGCCGACTTGCGGAGGCGATCCTCGCTGAGTTGACGGAAGCGGAGGCCGATGTCCCATTACGGCATGGGTCGGCCTCCTAAGAATCCAGTCGAAAATGGGCAGCGATCTCCCGCCGATGGGGGCGATCGCGATGTTCGACAAGATAGAGCCCTTGCCATTGGCCCAGCATCATCCGGCCATCGCGCACCGGGATGGAAAGCGAGGTCGGCAAGAGCATCGACTTGATGTGCCCCGGCATATCATCGGGTCCTTCATATCTATGTGTCAGATAGGCAAGCGACGGATCCGTCGAGGGGGGGACGAGCCGCTTGAGCCAGGCCAAGAGATCGATCTGGACGTCCGGGTCCGCGTTTTCCTGAACGAGAAGGGAGCAGGAGGTGTGGCGGACGAAAAGCGTCAGGATGCCATCCGCCGTGGGCAGCCAATGCGCCACGTCCGCCGTGATCTCCGTCAATCCCGGCCCCGTCGTCTTGATGAGAAAGCTGGTCTGCATCGTCCTAGGCTGCGACCCGCCGGGTCTCGATGCAAGTGGCCTCCGATCTTGACCGGACGGCGTGCCAGGCAGGAGGCTGGGCACCTCAACCATGGGAGGAGTATGTCATGAGCGTTGCACGGGTAACCGAGATCTCGGCCACATCTACGAGCAGCTTCGATGATGCCATTGCCACGGGCATCGAACGCGCGAACAGCACATTGCGGAACGTCACCAGCGCCTGGGTGAAAGAGCAATACGTTCGGGTGAAGGACGGCAAGGTCGACCACTACCAAGTCAACATGATGGTGACGTTCATCCTGGAGGATTGACCATCTACCGTTTCGTTTGCCCGCACGGGATCATACTGCGTGCGGCGTATCGATAGGGACCTGGCAGACGCTAGGTCCGTATCTGAAGGCGACACGGTGCTGTGCCGCGGAGGCGACCGGCGTTAGCTGGTCGCTTCCTACAGAGATGCCGGGTTCGGTGCTTGGAGGAATTCCTCAACAAGTTGTGCGTATCGGATGGTCTCCGGTTCCGCATCGGTCACCCGCGATATGTCGTGCAGTATCTGATCGGGTTGATGCCGGTAGGGGTTGGGCCGGTCGAAAGACGCGAACAGCATGTCCATCTGCGGCCGCACGGAGTGGAGGATTGCATTTCGGGTGCGCGCATCAAGATGGTATCCCGAATGTGTCGTGGCAGGAAAACGTGCCGTGGCGGCACGAAACACGCGCCAGCGCGCATCGGTTTCGAGCCCCATCCGCTTTGCTGCCCGCACAACTTCCCCGGCGTCTCGCGAAATGCTGCGATTAGACCGCGCCTTGCGGCGAAGACGGCTTGTCTCAACGCCAACGATTGCGCTCAGCGTCTCGACCGTGTCGCCCTCTTCGTAGCAGCGCAGAAGAATACGGTCCGCCCCGAAGACATCGCGCCACGCCGTCATGGCATTTAGGAAGTCGATCTGTGTCCCTTCGGCCAAGGCCTTGGCGATAAATGTGCTCAGGTCCATGGCGAAATCATTGTCCGGATGTCGCACCATCTGAGCGTAGAGAGAAAGCAGATAGCTATCCGGAGACCGGACATAAGCCACGATGATAACGTCGTCGGTAGGCAAGGCGTCCGCCAGATTCCTGATCCGCTCTGGCGGCGCGCTGAAAAACTCCTCGCTTGAAATCAACATGCGCGCGGTCGGCGCGGCCTCGATAGCGTCTCGAAGGGCCGCCAATTCATCATGCAGACGTGGCGTGTCTTTGCGCGAGGGATCCGCTAACCCCTTCATTGCAAAGGCTAATCTATGATGGTCATGGTGATGCCAATTGACCGACGGGTAGGTTAGGCCCGATCTTCTCAGAACAGCGGCGTTCTCGCTCAACGTGATCTGTGCCGACGTCGTGCCGGTCTTGTGCGTTCCAATATGAATGAAGAGCCGTGTCGCTTTGCCACCGGCTCTTCGATGCCACCACATGGATGCTAACCTATTGGTCCAGGAAACTCCGCAGCTTCCGGCTTCTGCTCGGATGTTTCAGCTTTCGAAGGGCCTTGGCCTCGATTTGCCGAATACGTTCGCGCGTGACCGAGAATTGTTGGCCGACCTCTTCCAGGGTGTGATCGGTGTTCATACCAATACCGAAGCGCATCCGGAGAACCCGTTCCTCACGCGGGGTGAGCGATGCCAGCACGCGGGTCGTAGTCTCTTTCAAGTTCTCCTGAATGGCGGAGTCCAGAGGCAGGACGGCGTTCTTGTCCTCGATGAAGTCACCAAGCTGCGAGTCTTCCTCGTCGCCGATGGGCGTCTCAAGGCTGATCGGTTCCTTGGCGATCTTCATCACCTTCCGAACCTTCTCCAGCGGCATCTGCAGCTTGGCGGCTAGTTCCTCGGGCGTTGGTTCGCGGCCGATTTCGTGCAGCATTTGGCGGCCGGTGCGAACGAGCTTGTTGATCGTCTCGATCATGTGGACCGGGATACGGATCGTGCGCGCCTGGTCTGCAATGGACCGGGTGATGGCCTGCCGGATCCACCACGTCGCGTAGGTCGAGAACTTATAGCCGCGCCGATATTCGAACTTATCGACGGCCTTCATCAAACCGATATTCCCTTCCTGGATCAGGTCGAGGAACTGCAGGCCACGGTTGGTGTATTTCTTGGCGATAGAGATCACGAGGCGCAGATTGGCCTCGACCATCTCCTTCTTGGCCTGGCGGGCTTCCTTCTCGCCCTTCTGCACCTGGTTCACGATCCGGCGGAATTCGTTGATATCGACGCCGACATATTGGCCGACCTGCGCCATGTCTGCGCGCAGTTCGTCGATCTTGTCGCGCGACCGCTCCATCAGCATCTGCCAGCCGCGGCCGGTCTTCTCGGACATGCGGTCGACCCAACCGGGGTCGAGCTCGTGCCCGCGATATTCCTCAATGAACTCGCGGCGGTTGATGCGGGCCTGGTCGGCCAGTTTCACCATGCCAGAATCGATAGACATGATGCGGCGGTTGATGCCGTATAGCTGGTCGATCAGCGCCTCGATCCGGCTGTTATGCAGGTGGAGCGAATTCACCAATTCCACGATTTCGGCGCGCAGGGCCTGGTAGGTATCTTCGGCCTTCGCCGAAAAGCTGTCATCCTCGTTCAGCGTCGCGCTGATCCGCAGATCCTGCATCTCGGCCAGATTGGCATAGTCTTCTGCGATGCGGTCGAGCGTGTCGAGGACGCGGGGCTTCAGCGCCGCCTCCATAGCGGCGAGCGAGAGGTTGGCCCCCTCGTCGTCATCTTCGTCGTCGTCGTTGGTGATCGGGTTGCCGTCGGCATCCAGCTCTTGCTGCGCTTCTGCCTTGTTGTCGTTGGCCGGGGCTGCCCCGACGACCGGTGCCTCCTCGTCTTCGCCCATCTGGTCGCCAAACGTGGTCTCCAGGTCGATGACGTCCCGCAGCAGGATGTCTTCGGACAAGAGTTCGTCGCGCCAGATCGTAATGGCCTGGAAGGTCAGCGGGCTCTCGCAGAGGCCCAGGATCATCGTGTTTCGGCCGGCTTCGATCCGCTTGGCGATGGCGATCTCGCCCTCGCGGCTCAGCAATTCGACCGAGCCCATTTCCCGCAGATACATCCGCACCGGGTCATCGGTGCGATCCAGCTTCTCGCTGTCTCCGGACGAGACGGCGACTTCGCGCGATTTGGAGGCATCCACCAGCTCGGTGGAGCCGGAGGGCTTGTCGTCCTCTTCTTCGGCTTCCTCGTCCTCGACAATGTTGATGCCCATTTCGGAGAGCATCGACATCACGTCCTCGATCTGCTCCGAGCTGACCTGCTCGGGCGGGAGAACCTGGTTCAACTGGTCGTAGGTAATGTAGCCGCGTGTTCGCGCTTCGGCGATCATGCGCTTGACGGCCGCCTGACTCATGTCGAGCGAGATGTCACCGTCCTGATCCTGCTTCTGGTCGTCCGTGTCCTTCGCCATGCGACGCTCCGTTCGGGGAGTGATTCTTGCGGCCGTGAGCGAATCATTATCGCGAATCAAAAGGGGCCGCACCCCGAATCACTTTCCTTTGCGTTTCTCCCAGACGCGTGTGTCCAAGAGGCCCTGCAGGTAGTCCGACATACCTGCCGTATCTTCTCCGTCATCCGGCCGTTCCCGCGGGCTCCGCGCGGCCGCATTTCGACGGTGCGCAGCCTGGGCTAGCCGCCAAGTCAGGGCCTCATCGGCCCCGTCCTCAAAGTCTTCGAGGGCTTCGTCCCGTTCCCGATCCGCGCCCCGGCGCGCCTCTAGCCGATGCAGGGCATCGCCGATACAGGGTCGCGCGTCCTCTTGGTCACCGCGCAACGCCGGCGAAATCTGGACATGGCGTGCCGTCCGAACCGCTTCAAGGGGGCCTGCGCCCACATGTCGCTCGAGTTGCGCATGAACCGTTTCAGGGTCGAGTAGCGGCTCGATCTCGAGGAGGGCTGCAGCCAGCCGCGCATGGTCGTCTTGGTGCCAGATATGGGCCTCCAGGGCAGGGCCGAAATCCTCCAGAAGTCCGGGGTGACGTACAAGGCCCGCCAGAACAACTTGCTCCAGAACGGCATCCGGATCGACGGCCCCACTTGCCAACGCCGAGCTGCGCGCCGTTGGGGTGGCCTGTGGTGGTGCTTGCCACCGTCCCGTGGCCCCTGGCCGTCGCGGCGCGGCAGGGGCCACGGGTCCGAACAGGTCCGCGCGCAGGCGGGCGATTTCCGCCGCGTAGTGCTTGCGTAACGTGCCATCGCCGATCCGCTGGATTAGAGTGCGCAAGTCGCGGTCCAGTGCTGCACGACGCTCCGGGCTGTCGAAGCTGCGGCCATCGGTCTCACGCCGCCAAAGCAGGGCGAGCATGGGAACGGCCGCGTCGATCAGCGCTTGCATGGCGTCCGGCCCGGCAGCGCGCAGCAGGTCGTCCGGATCTTGACCCTCGGGCAGAATGGCGAAGCGCAGGGCCTGACCAGCCTGTATCACGGGCAGGGCAAGATCGGCCACGCGCAGGCCCGCCCGCTGGCCGGCGGCATCCCCATCAAGCGCGATGATCGGCTCGGGCGTCACACGCCACAGCATCTCGAGCTGCCGGTCGGTCACGGCGGTGCCAAGGGGGGCGACCGCGGCGGCAAAGCCCGCCTGATGGAGCGCTATGACGTCCATATAGCCTTCGGCCACGAGAAGCGGCGCGCCTTTTCCCGCGGCCTCCCGCGCGGGGGCGAGGTTGTAGAGATTGGCGCCCTTATCGAAAAGCGCCGTCTCGGGCGAGTTCAGGTATTTAGCCTTCGCGTTCGGGTTCATCGCCCGCCCGCCGAAGCCGATGCAGCGATTGCGGGCGTCGCGGATGGGGAAGATGATCCGGTGGATGAAGCGGTCGCGGGCGGCCTGTCCGTCCTCCGGGGGCACAGCCAGACCCGCCCCGACGATCAGGTCCATCGGAACGCCCTTCTCGGTCAGGTGTCGCAGCAAGGCGGTACGATCATCGGGCGCGAAGCCGATCTCGAAACGCTCCTGCGTTTCGGGGGTGAGGCCGCGGCGCTGCAGGTAATTCCGGGCGGCACTGGCTCCACCGGTCTGCAGCTGAAGGCGGAACCACCTAGCCGCAATTTCCGTCACCTCGGCCAGGCGGGTCTTCAGATCGGCTTTTTCCGCGGCGCGCGGGTCGCGGGCGGGCATCTGCATTCCCGCTTCGGTGGCCAGGATCTCCACGGCTTCGACGAAGCCCACATTCTCGGTCTCTTGGACGAACCGGAAGAGGTTTCCCTTCGCCTGGCACCCAAAGCAGTAGTAGAAGCCCTTTCGGTCATCGACATGGAAGCTGGCGGTCTTTTCCTGGTGGAAAGGACAGGGGGCCCACCAGTCACCTTTCGCTTGATTGGACTTTTTCATGTCCCAGACGACCTTGCGCCCGACGACCTGAGACAGGCTCAGCCGCGTACGGAGTTCGTCCAGGAAACTGTCGGGCAGGCGCATGGAGCAGATATCGGGTTGCGGCGGCAAAGAGTCCAGTTGGCTCTGACGGCCCCGAAGAAACCTCGAATGTGGCCAATTGCCTTCCTCTCCTTGCCATGGCGGCCGGTCATCAAGAGCGCATGTTTACGTTTGCTTTGCCACGCGCCCCGTCTCACCTCTCCCGCCTGATCCGCGACGAGTCCGGCGCCGTCACTGTCGATTGGACGGTGCTAACGGCCGCCGGCGTTGGCCTGGGCCTCATCGTCATGGGTGTCGTCGCCACGGGGGCTGGCAACACGACGGCCGACATCTCCGAAAGCCTGGACGGCGCCTATATCGGCTTCCTATCGGAGAATTTCGGCAAGACGCCCTATGATGTCGCCGCCGAGGTCGAGCTGAACCATTTCGGAAGCCGGTGGCCACAACGTCGGATGAACCGTCTGCTCAACGACACGTCGGAGCAGTCGCTCGTCAATCAGCACAGACGCTGGAGCAACCGAGCCTCTGATCCGGGCTATTCCAACCCGGGGCGCGCGGCTGACCAACTCGCAATGATCGAGATCGCAATGGATGCCCGCGGCGTCGAACGCTAGCTCGACAGCCGTCCTGAGGACGCGGCCATCTCCGAACGTCCGCGATCGCGCGCCGACCTTTGGCACAGACATGCCAGTCCCATAGTCACCGCGCGCGCCGGAGGAGAGCGTCTTTCCCTACTTGGCTGCGGCCATCCTCGCGAGACGAGGTAATGGCAATCGTCATCCGACGTACCGTCCATCAGATATGCCCCGCCAGATGACAGCCCGCCGTCCTGCGGCAGTCGGCTTTCCATCGCCGCCGACCAGATGGATGCGGGCTATCGGCCTTCGTGGTGCAGAGCAGATTGTCGGCGTGACGGGCGGTCGCTAAGGGCCGTCTGCCTTGCGCCCGTTCAACTCCTCAAGCATCGAAATGCAAAACGCCCGCGGCTCGGTCTCCACGGGCGTCCTGATCGTATTCACGGATCGTGCTTGACCACCCTTGCCTCAGGTTACGGCGGGCAGTCGGGGATCGTGTTGTCGCAGATCAGTCGCGTCGCATAGCGCGGTTTTGTCGCCACGAAGGTTTCGAATATGCGCGGCTCGATCCCGACGTTGAAGGGAGGCTCGTAGATGCTAAAGGTTTCGACGATGATAAGCCGCTCTTCGTCATCGAGGGTCGGGATCTGGTCCTTGTAGCCCTCTAGCCGTGCGTCCGTCATGATCGGTTGGCCGTCCGTCGAGTGGGACCAAATCTTATCTAGAGTATTCCCGTTTCTTTGGATCTCAGTGACGCGGATATAGTTTCGCGTCTCCGCAAATGTGAGAAAAGTGAAGATACTTCGAAGGCCCCGAATATCGAAATCGCCGACGGTCGTCGTCCCCTCGTAGCGCGACAGAACGTCTGCAATGGCGTAGCTGGCCTTTTCGATCGTCGATTGCCGGCGATAAGCATCGAAGAAAGTGAAGAACCCAATAAAGAAGATCACCAGGACCGGGATCATCAGAACGGCCTCAACCGAAACGGCTGCGGCCTCCTCTCGCAGAAAGCGCGATGGCGTCGATGGCTTCGGGCGATAGGCTACCATTTCAGACGGGCTCCACCATGACGACCGTAGCCGAGCTTAGGAAGTAGCCACCTTCCGGTGGGTGAATGAAGTCACCGCCAAGGCCGAAACGGGCAAGCACGGGCTCCACCGCGAAGCACGCCCTCATGATAAGGAGCTTATTCTCGCGAAGGCCCGCGAACTGCTCTAGCCCGAGCGCCGCGCCAGTGTTGTTGATGCAGGGGTCGCTGATTGCGGGGACAAGATAATCGGCGCGGTCAATTTCCTGAAGTTGCACACGCATGTGTGTCATGCATTCGGGCAGGATACGGGCCCTGTTACAGATCTCACCGCGCAACTGGTTGAGTGTCAGGGTGCTGCTGCTATCCAGCCGAATTCCGCGCGCCGCAAGGTCCATGCCACGCTCGAGCATGACCTGGCGGGACATGATCATGGACGTCTCGAAGCTGAGCATGAAGATCAGCAAGAAGATCGGCAGAATGATCACGAATTCGACGGTCGAACTCCCACGTTCGTCGTCGTCCGCGGAAAGGCCGGACCAACGGTCCAGCCTTCCGAGGCTGCGCTCTGCGCCGCGCCGCAATAGCGACGCGGCGCGGTGCCGGATGGATCCTAGCAGATTTGTCATTGCGTGAGTTTCAACCGGTTGATGGCCGCTGCGATGTCCGCAAACGTGTCGTCGAGGTCCTCAGCCTTTAGGACCTTATAATACGTTCCGTCATTCGCGCAGTCTTCCATGGCTTTCTCGCCGTCCGCGCCTGCTTGAAGCGCGATGGAGTAAATCACGATCCCTGCGTTTTTGGCAGCGTCACAGATATTGTGGAGCTCTTCGTCAGCCTTCGTGCGGCCTTCGGTTCCCATCATAGTTCCGCTGGAATGCGTGCGCAGCATGGTGTTTTTCCACCAGCTTCGGTCATCGTTCGAAGCGCGACCGGAACGGCCGTCGGATTCACCCAAAAGCGTCTTAACGATGTAATTCTCGCTCATCGTGTTGAAGACTTCGACGTTCGTCATTTGACGGGCATCCGTGCCGCCATCGGGCTGGTTAACGTACTTGTTCTGGCGCGTGGACCAATACTGGTTCTTCGTGGGTGACCAGATGGAATAGTAGGTTTCATCGGACGCCCCGCTCCACCAAGCTCCGTCGAATTCCGTCGAGAGGGGATAAACCTCCTCGCCAGGGCTGACCACACCGTCGCCATTCGCATCTCCGCTGACGGGCGTTGAAAGGAACGCCTCACTTCCCGGGGGATGATAGACATAGATGCGCGAAAGACCGGAACGAACGTTGTCGTTCAAATCATGCTGGTCCGTGTTTTTACCGTCGGTCATCACGACGATGAACTTCTTGAAGCCATCTGTTCCGTAGTCGACCGGACGGCCGCGGAAGACCTCGTCGACGAGGCCATCATCCGCCATGGCTTCAAGCTCATCGCGGGCCGATGGGTCAAGAAGGATGGCACCCATTTTCACGCCCTTTCCGACGGCTGTCCAACCGGCGGCACCGATACTATCGATATGGCTCTTGAGTGCGGCGGTGTTGTTGGACCAAGCCAAGACATCGTCTTGACCGTCTTTCGGACAGGCGCGTTCGCCATTCGAGATCGGTCCGCGCGAATTGCTGTTCCCGCCGTTATGGGAGAAGTGTCCAAGCCGCTGAATTTCCTCCTCTCCTGAAGCATTCTTTGGAATGCCAAGCGTTTCGTAGTCCGACGATTCGAACGACACGCAGGACGACAGGCTATGTTCATTGGTGAGAGGGAAGTACGACGCTACCTGGGAACCGAGGTTCACCTGGCTATCGTACGAGACGACAGAAATCGTGGTCAATTCGGGCTGCTCTTTGAGCATATCCTCCACGAAGTCCTTCGCGGCGTCTTTCAGGTTCGCGGTCTTCGTTCCGGACATCGAACCGGACACGTCCAATACCAGGGAAATCTCGGTATTGAGCTCTTTCTCGATTGCCTGCGTCGAGATCGGCTGGACGAGATCGTCGATGCCGAAGGAGTTCATGAAGAAGGTCGGCACGTCGGAGACCGCCTTCACCGTCACTGTCTTCGAGATAGGCCGTCCCGTGGACTGGTCGATTTCCACGATCGGGCGGATCTGCACGGAACTTTCGTCGATCCCAGCGGCGCGAAGATAATCTTCGACGACGATCCGCGAGTCTCGTTCCTGCTTCAGCTGTGCGGCCGCCAGAACGGAGCGGTCGATGGCGTTCTGCAATCGCGAGCGATCCACCTCGGAGCGCATGATATCGATGGCCACGCCGGCGGCGAACATCATCAGGATCAGGGTGAAGATGCCGAAGACCGTGGCCGCCCCCTCCTCGTCGTCGTAGAGGAACTGGCTCGCGTCAAAGCGCGCCTCTGGCTTGGTCGAAGAATGTTTCACGGCGGACACCCAATGTTGGCAGACGGTGACAGGCAATAAACGCCCTACGGAGGGCGCCGCGATTCTTATCGGTGGTCAGGGTGCAGTATCGCGGGCGCAAATGCGGTGAAATCATGGCGAAGTTTACACCCCGTGAACGATCGGGGGGTTATGCGAACCATGTTGCCGGATATTAGGGAAAAAGCGGTCGGTTTTCGGACCGCAAGTGCCAGAACGGGAGGATGACCAATGGCATCACATGGAGGCTTTCGCGATTCGGTGAACGCCATGTATGACAGGGCTGTCGCGCTGATGGACCTGTCACCCGGGCTGGTCGAGAAGATCCGGGTCTGTAACGGCACCTATACCGTCCGCTTCGGCGTCCGCCTGCGCGGCGAGATCCACACTTTCACCGGTTACCGCTCCGTCCATTCCGAGCATATGGAGCCGGTCAAAGGCGGCATCCGCTATGCCATGGCCGTCAATCAGGACGAGGTTGAGGCGCTGGCAGCGTTGATGACGTACAAATGTGCGTTGGTGGAGGTGCCCTACGGGGGGTCCAAGGGCGGTCTGGCCATCGATCCGAATGAGTGGAACGCGCATGAGCTTGAGCTGATCACGCGTCGCTTCGCATATGAGCTCGTCAAGCGCGATCTGATCAACCCGGCGCAGAACGTCCCCGCCCCCGACATGGGCACCGGCGAAAGGGAGATGGCGTGGATCGCGGACCAGTATCAGCGCATGAACACGACCGACATCAACAGTCGCGCCTGTGTCACGGGCAAGCCATTGAATGCAGGCGGAATTGCCGGACGCGTCGAGGCGACGGGCCGCGGTGTGCAATATGCGTTGAGAGAGTTCTTCCGCAACGCTGACGATGTTCATGCGGCGGGCCTGACGGGCAAGCTCGATGGCAAGCGCGTGATCGTGCAGGGCTTGGGCAACGTTGGCTGGCACGCGGCGCATTTCCTGTCGACGGAAGATGGCTGCAAGGTCACCACCGTGATCGAGCGTGACGGCGCCATCACCAATCCCAAAGGCATCGACGTCACCCTGCTGCGCCAGCATATCCAAGAGACGGGGGGCGTTCAGAACTTTCCCGGGACAGACTTCGAACCGGAGGGTGTCAAGCTTTTGGAAGCGGAATGCGACATCCTGATCCCAGCCGCCTTGGAGGGCGTCATCCATGAAGGCAACGCGGCTATGGTCAAGGCGCCCCTCATCATCGAGGCGGCCAACGGTCCCATCACCTCGGATGCGGATGAGATCCTGCGCCAGAAGGGCACGATCATCATTCCTGACATGTATGCCAATGCGGGCGGCGTGACGGTGAGTTACTTCGAATGGGTCAAGAATCTGAGCCATATCCGCTTCGGACGGATGGAGCGGCGCAACGAGGAAGCGCGCCACCAACTGCTGGTGGACGAGCTTGAGCGTCTTTCGGCCCATAGCGGCGTACCCTGGACCTTGTCGGACGACTTTAAGGCCCGGTATCTGCGCGGCGCTGGGGAGCTGGAACTGGTGCGGTCGGGGCTCGATGACACGATGCGCGGAGCCTACAATGCCATGCGAGACGTATGGCGTGGTCGCGATGACGTACCGGATCTGCGGACGGCGGGATACATCGTGTCGATCTCACGGATCGCTGCCAGCTATCAGGCCAAGGGGCTCTGAACTACCAAGGGGCTCTGATCGGATCGTGTCGAGGCCCGCTGTCTGTGGCGGCGGGCCGGACGGAGGCCCCGTCATGCGCATCCGCCCTGGCAGGTCGTCCTGCCGCAGCTGTTTATTCGGTCTGCCTTGCGGGGGCGTATCGACAGCTAGTTTCCCATTTTGGCGTCACCGCCTGGGCGCGGATGCCGCATCAGGCGCGGCGTCATAGTAAAGCGACTGTGCCCAGCCCGCTTGTCGATGTTCGCCCGACACGTTTGAAGGGTTCAGGTCTGCCTGCGCTCCTCAGGATCGCCTTCCGATGCTTCGACCGCGGCCGGGTCTTCGCCAAAGCGGGTCAGCAGAGCGTTCTCTAGGCTCTGGCTATATTCGCGCGCGCGGGCGGCGTATTCTGGGTTCTTGTCGATCGGCACGCCCGGCTTCCAAAGCTGTGCCAGGTCAAGAAGGACTTCCCGGTCGTGGCGATAAAACGCTTCGCGCGCCTGGAACGCCTCGCTTTCGGACCAGCCCATCTTTTCGAGCGCATAGCGCCCCGCGCGGAGCGAGCCGTCGAACATCTCGCGCACGATGTCGTTCGCACCAGCGCGGTACAGCTCGTAGGTGTGCACGCGGTCATAGGCGCGGGCGATGATATGGATATCCGGGTTCGAGACCCGCGCCATGCGGGTGAGCCGAACGGCATCGGCCTTGTCGTCCAGCGCGACAACGAGGACCTTGGCGGTCTTCAGGCCCGCGGCCTCCAGAAGCTCAGGGCGGGTCGGGTCGCCCAGATAGGTTTTCACGCCAAAGCGGCGAAGAAGCTGGATCGTCTCCATGTCCCGGTCCAGCACGACCGAGCGCAGCCCGGCCGACTGCAATAGGCGGTTCACTACCTGCCCGAAGCGGCCAACGCCGGCGATGATGACCTCGCCCTGCTCCTCAATCTCGTCGGGATCGTGTTCTTCGCCGTCCTCGGCTCGGCCAGAGAGCAGGTCGTAAAGGATGAAGAGAAGCGGTGTCAGCAACATCGACAGCGCGATTGCCAGCAAGAGGACGGACGACACATCGGTCCCGAAGACTTCATTGGCGAGAGCGACCGAGACCAGCACGAAGCCGAACTCCCCGGCCTGGGCGAGCGAGAGGGTAAACAGGATACGGTCGCCGCCCTTCAGCCGGAACAGGAGCCCGAGAGCGAAAAGGATGACACCTTTCAGCGCGATCAGGCCGAACACGATGCCGAGTACCGTCCACGGGGCGGCGGCGAATGTTCCAAAGTCGATCCCCGCACCGACCGTGATGAAGAACAACCCCAGCAGGATACCTTTAAAGGGCTCGATATCCGCTTCCAGCTCATGCCGGAATTCGGAGTTCGCCAACACGACACCTGCAAGAAAGGTGCCAAGGGCGGGTGACAGGCCGACGATCGTCATCAAGAAGGCCACGCCGATCACGAAGAGCAGCGTGACGACGGTGTTCATCTCACGCAGTCTCGCGCGTGCCGCGAAATGAAAGACGGGCCGTGTGAGGAAGATGCCCGCGCCGATCACACCAGCCACGGCCCCCGTCGTCAGCAGCGCGATCCCCCATCCCGGAAGCGTTTCGATCCAGTGGCCGAGATCGGCAATCATGGCGACGCCTTCACCATCCCCCATACTGGCTTCGCCGTGTCCTCCGGCTCCGCCATGGCCGTTGCCCAGAAGCGGCAGGATGGCGAGCATGGGGATGACGGCGATGTCTTGCGCCAGGAGAACGGAGAAAGAGGCGCGGCCGCCGGACGTGGATGTCAGACGCTTCTCGGTCAGCGTCTGCATCACGATCGCGGTCGAAGAGAGCGCGAAGATCATGCCGATGGCGATGGCGACCTGTGGCGTCATGCCCAGGGCCCAGGCAACTGCGGCGACCGCAGCCGTCGTGATCCCGATCTGGCCGCCGCCCAGCCCCAGGAGCCGGGTCCGCATGTCCCAGAGTGCGCGTGGCTCCAACTCCAGCCCGATGACGAACAGCATCATAACCACGCCGAATTCCGCGAAATGCTGCAGATCGGCGGTCTCGGACCCGACCAAACCGGTGACCGGGCCGATCACGATGCCCGCCACGAGATAGCCCAGAACAGAGCCGAGCCGGAAGCGAACGGCGAGCGGTACGCAGATTGTGGCGGCTGCCAGATAGATGACGGCCTGGAAAAGAAGCGTCTCCATGGCGGCACGCTAGGCCAGCCGATCCAGGGCGGCAACGGCCGGTCCTAGACGGGGAGGGGGCCGTCGCGCTTCGGTTGGTCCATGACGATCTGGCTTTGGACCCGTGCCACGGCCTCGTGGGGCAACAGGACGCTGTGAATCAAATCGTTGAGGCTGGCCAGATCGGGGCACCAGACCCGCAGTAGGTAGTCGGCCTCTCCGGTCAGGGTCCAGACCGAACTGATGCGCGTCTCTGCCTCCAGAAGGCGTAGGAAAGCGCGGGCGCGGTCGGGCGCGTGGCTGGCCATTTGGACTTGGACGAAAGCCTGAACGTCGAGATCGAGCTTCGCCGCGTCAAGGCGGGCGGTGGTGCCGCGGATCACGCCGTCAGCTTCCAGCTTGGCACGGCGGCGGCCCGCTTGGCTGGCTGACAGGTTCAGGGCCCGACCCAACGCATCGGCGGTCAGGCTTGCATCCTGTTGCACCAGGGCCAGGAGGCGCCGGTCTGTCCTATCCATGCCGATGCGCACTTTCGTTGTATTTTGACCATTATGTGCGGACTTCACGCTTTGATCAAAGGTTATCCGGGTGAGAATGCGCGGTATTCCGTCACCTCTCAGCTTAGCTTCCTCATAAATCAGTTAGGAGGATGTCATGGGCCCGTTCCCCCACAATGCCCCGTATTCCGAAATCACCGATGCCAATCCCGCCGGAACGGATGGGTTTGAATTCGTCGAGTTCGCGCATGACGACCCACAGGTCCTACGCGATATTTTCACCCGCCACGGATACACGCACGTTGCGACCCACAAGACGAAGGCGGTCGAGGTTTGGCAGCAAGGCGACATCACTTACCTGATCAACGCCGAACCGGAGAGCCATGCCGCACGCTTCGTGGCAGAGCACGGTCCTTGTGCCCCGTCCATGGGCTGGCGTGTGGCCGATGCGGCACATGCGTTCCAGCACGCCGTCACGCGGGGCGCGGAACCGTATGAAGGAGACGGCAAAGTCATGGACGTTCCCGCGATCGTCGGGATCGGTGGCAGCCTGATCTACTTCATCGAGGATTACCGCGACACCTCCCCTTATAATGCCGCGTTCAGCTGGGTGGCGTCGGCCCATCCCGAAGGGGTCGGGTTCCACTATCTCGATCACCTGACCCACAACGTCCATAAGGGCAATATGGATGTCTGGTTCCGGTTCTACGGCGACCTGTTCAACTTCCGGGAAATCCGGTTCTTCGACATCCAGGGCAAGCATTCGGGTCTTTACAGCCGCGCGCTCACCTCACCCTGTGGACGCATCCGCATCCCGATCAACGAGGATCGCGGGGAGACGGGGCAGATTGTCGAGTATCTCAAGCGCTACAACGGTGAGGGGATCCAGCATATCGCCGTGGGCGCGAAGGACATCTATGCCGCCGTCGAGACGATTGCCGACAATGGCGTGACCTTCATGCCGAAGCCGCCGGAGACCTACTACCCGATGTCCAAAGAACGCGTGACCGGTCACGAAGAGCCTTTGGACCGAATGGCGGAGCATGGGATTCTCATCGATGGAGAAGGTGTGGTTGGCGGGGGCGAGATACGCATCCTTCTGCAGATCTTCTCCAAGACATGCATCGGGCCGATCTTCTTCGAGTTCATTCAGAGGAAGGGCGATGACGGGTTCGGTGAGGGCAACTTCCAAGCCCTTTTCGAGGCGATCGAACAGGACCAGATCGACCGGGGTGTGTTGAAGGCATCCTGACGCGGCGCCACTAGCGCTTTCAGCCGTTGCCATAGGGGATCAAGTGTTTACGCTGATCCCCAAAGGGTGGGTTTGCCCTGGATCCTTGGGCGACGGGGGAAGCGGTGAAGGCGGACGGTCTGAAACCCGCGATATATATTGTGGCGGCATCGTCGGTCGCACAGGTGCTGGGCCTCCTGCTAGGCGGGCCTGGGGATACGTCTATTGCCGCACCGGACGCGCCGCAGCGAAGCGGGCTGGACATGTCCGAGATTTTCCAACCCGCGCCCGATGCGTCCGCGATCGGCGACCTCATCGAGGACTCGCCGACATTCGCCGTCGACGAGGTCGAACGGCCTTAACTAGCTAGGGTTGGACAGACGTTGTGGGTGTCGTCGCGCGACCCCATCGCGGCGGCCCAAGCTGAACGGAGGGGACATGAAGCGGTCCGAAATCAACACCATCATGGCGGAGGCCGACGCCTTCATCCGTTCCTTCGGCTTTCGTCTGCCGCCTTTCGCCTATTGGTCACCGGACGAGATGCGGGCCCGTCGCGGCGAGATCGACGCGGTGGTCGATGCCCGGCTTGGCTGGGACATCACGGATTACGGGCAAGACCGCTTCGATGCGCTGGGTCTGTTCCTCTTCACGGTGCGCAATGGCCGGCAGGCCGATCTGAAGCGCGGCGGGGGGATGTGCTACGCGGAGAAGATCATGATCTCCCGGAAGAACCAGGTAAGCCCGATGCATCGTCATTGGCTGAAAGCCGAAGACATCATCAATCGCGGCGGGGCCAAGTTGGCCATCGAACTTTACGGTCCGGAGGAGGATGGCAGCTTCGGCGCTCAGCGGGGCGGTACGGTTTGGTGCGACGGTATCCGGCGCGATTTCGCGGCGGGCGAGGTGATTTTGCTGGAACCAGGCGAGAGCGTCACGTTGATGCCGGGGGATTGGCACGCCTTCTGGGGCGAAGGTGGTGACGTCCTGATAGGGGAGGTCTCAACGGTCAATGACGATGAGACGGACAACTGGTTCCGAGACCCGATCGGGCGCTTTGCGGAGATCGAGGAAGACACGGCCCCGCTGCATCTTCTAGCCAGCGACTATCAACGCATTTTGTGATTGGGATCATTTTTCGGAACAATCGGTCGGGCACCCCGTTCGACTAGTGTAACCACCACGATGGAATGGGCGCCGGACGGGCCCCAGGGCTGGAACGACCGCACATTCCCATGCACCGGCTGGCACGGCCGGACGAGATTGGACGGCGCACACGTCCTCTGGTCTCCGGGCGCTTCCCGGTGGTTGTGCGGTGCGGGGAGTGTCCGTATGAGCGGCGCCCCGGTCCTGAACGGGCCGGGGCGTTTGGCTTTCAGGTCTTTCGAGACGAAAAAGGGCCGCCCCGTCGGACGGCCCCTCCTCCCCAGATCGTTTCGCAAATCAGTTGCGGGCGCGGCGACGTGGCCCTTGCCCACGGCCTTGTCGCGGACCGGTCCGTCGGTCGGCGCGATTCTCGCGGCGGTCGAACCGGTCTTCGCGGCGGTCGAAGCGATCCTCGATGCGGTCGCGGGGGCCAAAGTCAAAGCGCGCATCACGCCGATCTTCTCGGCGGTCGAACCGGTTCTCACGGCGGTCGAAGACGTCTTCGCGCCGGTCAAAGCCCAGCCGAGCATCGCCGCGCCGTTCACGTATCGCACCGAACCGGTCTCGAATACGGGCGCGCTGCTCGTCGGTGAGGTTCTCGCCACGGGCGCCGCGGAATTCCTGCCGTTCCAACAACCTTGCGCGCTGGTCGTCGGTGAGGTTTGCGCCGCGGGTCTCCAGGAAACGCGCAATGCGGTCTTCGCGCGACAGCCGGTCCCCAAAGGCATCCTGCGCCAGTGCTGGTGTGGTTGCGAGGGCGAGAAATAGGCCGCCCCATCCGATCATCTTCTTCATGAGGAATGTCCCCTTATTCGTGTTCTGACCCTCCTTTCACGACAAACGCCGCGACTTCCGTCGCGGCGCCCGAAAATTTCTCAACAGCCTCAGCTCTGGCGGCGCGCGCTAGGCCCGCCGCCCGGCCCAGTTCCCGTCGGTCAGGTCTGGCTGATCGCCGCCGGTGGCGGGATCATAGCCGCTTTCCCAAGGGAACAAGCCCGCCTTGTCGGGGAATACGGCCTGAAGGCACGGGAAGTCTTCGCCGCGATAGAACCACAGGCTCCAATTCACGTATCCTTTATAGGCGTCGCGCCGCATCGGAAGAAAGATCAAGCGATAGGGATCGCGAATGAGCCGATCGACAGGGACGCCGATCGGAAGAGAACCGTCTGCCTCGATTCGCCGCCAGATGTCCCAGTTCAGACCGTTCGCAACGTCGTGTTTGAGTTCGAGCGCATAAAGAAACTCTGGCTGCCCGACGGAATGGTAGAACCCGGTCGTGTAGGTGAAGCCAGATCCTTCGCCATCGCCGAAAACATGCGTCGCAGTCCACCCATGCTCCCGGATGCGGGCGAGGAAGTCGGCATCGCCCGTCTCGTAGTCCCTCTCCGGAAGTTCAAAGGCCGTCTTCACGTCAGTCGATCTTCGGCAGCAGCGTATCCAGCGATTGCTTGGCGTCGCCGTAAAACATCCGCGTGTTGTCCTTGAAGAAGAGCGGGTTCTCGATGCCGGAATAGCCGGTGCCTTGGCCGCGCTTGGAGACGAAGACCTGCTTGGCCTTCCACACCTCCAGAACCGGCATCCCGGCGATGGGAGAGTTCGGGTCGTCCTGCGCCGCCGGGTTCACGATGTCGTTGGACCCGATGACGATCACGACGTCGGTATCGGGGAAGTCGTCGTTGATCTCGTCCATCTCCAGCACGATGTCGTAGGGCACCTTGGCCTCGGCCAGCAGCACGTTCATGTGACCGGGCAGGCGGCCCGCGACGGGATGGATGGCGAAGCGGACCTCCTTGCCCTTGGCGCGCAGCTTCTTGGTCAGTTCGGCCACGGCGGTCTGGGCCTGGGCCACGGCCATGCCGTAGCCGGGCACGATGATGACGCTGTCCGCCTCATTTAACGCGGTGGCGACACCGTCTGCGTCGATGGCGACTTGTTCACCTTCAACCGCCATCTGTTCGCCCGCAGGGCCGCCAAAGCCGCCGAGGATCACCGACACAAACGACCGGTTCATGGCCTTGCACATGATGTAGGACAGGATCGCCCCCGAGGAGCCGACGAGCGCACCGACAACGATCAAGAGGTCGTTGCCCAAGGAGAAGCCGATGGCGGCGGCGGCCCAGCCTGAATAGGAGTTCAGCATCGAGACGACGACGGGCATGTCTGCGCCGCCGATCCCCATGATCAGGTGGTAGCCGATGAAAAGCGCGGCCAACGTCATCAGGACCAGGGGGATCGTCCCGCCCGACCCGATATACCAGATCAGGCAAAGCACGGATGCGGCGGCTGCGGCGGCGTTCAGCAGATGGCCGCCCGGTAGCTTCTTCGCCGACGTGTCGACACGGCCCGCCAGTTTGCCATATGCGATCACGGAGCCGGTGAAGGTGACCGCGCCGATGAAGACGCCCAGGAATAGCTCGATCTGAAGGATCGTGATCTCGACCGGGATTTTCTTGGCGACGACGGCGCCGAAGCCCCGGAACTGCTCGACCACCGCGGCTGCGGCAAGCGCCGTCTCGGGGGTTTCGTCGTAGGAGCGGGGGAAGGTCAGCCCGGCCTCCGCAAAGGCGTCCGCCACGCGACCGATCTCGATATGGGCGTTCAGGCCCACGAAGACCGCGGCCAGACCCACGAGCGAATGCATCGCCGCGACCAGTTCGGGCATCTGCGTCATCTGCACGCGGGTGGCCAGCTGATAGCCGATGGCCCCGCCCAGACCGATCAGAATGACCGATAGCGGCCAGAGACCGGCACCGGGACCCACTAGCGTGGCCATGACGGCGATGAACATCCCGACGATGCCGTACCAGATGGCGCGCTTGGCGCTTTCCTGGCTGCTGAGGCCGCCCAGCGACAGGATGAAGAGGACGCCTGCGACCACATAGGCCGCATTGGTGAATCCGAGTTCCATGATGCGCGTCCCCTTACGACTTCTGGAACATGGCGAGCATGCGCCGTGTCACCAGGAAGCCGCCGAATATGTTGATGCCGGCCATGAAGACCGATAACGCGGCGAGCAGCACCACCAGATACGATCCGCTGCCGATCTGCAGAAGCGCGCCGAGGATGATGATCGACGAGATGGCATTCGTGACCGCCATCAGGGGTGTGTGCAGGCTATGCGCCACGCCCCAGATGACTTGGAAGCCCACGAAACAGGCCAGCGTGAAGACGATGAAATGCTGCATGAAGCTGGCCGGTGTGAAGAGCCCGGCCAGCAGCAGAAGCGCACCGCCAACGCCCAGAAGGCCGACCTGGAACTTGGTCTCTGCCTGGAACGCGGCCACCTCTTGCGCGCGCTTCTCTTCGGCGGTCAGCTCTTTCGGCTTTTCCTTCTTCTGGACCGCGATAGCAGCCACCTTGGGCGGTGGGGGCGGCCACGTGATCTCGCCCCCACGCGTAATCGTGGCGCCGCGGATCACGTCGTCTTCCATATCGTGAACGATCTGCCCGTCTTTCTCGGGCGTGAGATCGGCCATCATGTGGCGGATGTTGTTGCCATACAGAACCGAGGATTGCGTCGCCATCCTGCTGGGGAAGTCGGTATAGCCGATGATCGTCACGCCGTTCTCGGTGACGACCCGCTTGTCCTTTTGCGTCAGCTCGCAGTTCCCGCCCCGTTCGGCTGCCAGATCCACGATGACCGAGCCGGGTTTCATCGCCTCGACCATGTCCTTGGTCCAAAGGATCGGCGCGTCGCGGTTCGGGATCAGCGCCGTGGTGATCACGATGTCCATATCAGGCGCCAGCTCGCGGAACTTCTCTAGCTGCTTGGCCTGGAATTCCGGGGACGAGGGGGGTGCGTAGCCCCCCGTTTCCGCGCCGTCGGGCAATTCGCTGTCATCGAATTCGAGGAAGACGAACTCCGCGCCCATGCTCTCGATCTGTTCGGCCACTTCGGGTCGAACGTCAAAGGCATAGGTGATTGCCCCCAGCGAGGTCGAGGTGCCGATGGCCGCTAGCCCGGCGACACCCGCGCCCACGACCAGCACCTTGGCTGGCGCGACCTTGCCCGCCGCGGTCACCTGGCCCGTGAAGAAGCGACCAAAATTGTTGCCCGCCTCGATCACCGCCCGGTAGCCCGCGATATTGGCCATGGAGGACAGGGCGTCCATCTTCTGGGCCCGGCTGATGCGCGGGACCATATCCATGGCGATGACCGTGGCCCCTTTGCCTTCAGCCAGCTTCATGAGCTTTTCGTTGGCGCCCGGGTAGAAGAATGAGATCAGCGTCTTGTCCGCCGTCAGTCGCTTGACCTCACTGTCAGTGGGTGGGCGGACCTTGGCGATGACGTCGGCGGCTTTGAACAGTGCTGTGCCGGTCTTGACCACCTCAACGCCCGCATCGCGATAGGCGGCGTCGGTGAAGCCCGCCTTTTCGCCCGCGCCCGCCTCGATCAGGACCTCGTGTCCGAGTTTTTGCAAGTGACCCGCGCTTTCCGGGGTGATGGCCACGCGGGCTTCGTCCGCCTGAACCTCTTTCGGTGCGCCGATCTTCATTGCAATCTCCCCCTGCGGTCGCGGTAATGGCCCCATAAACGTGGTCGCAATGCCGTTCAAGGCAAGCGTCCCGTCACGACACATTCTTGCGCGGGAGGGCAAGGGCTTGGGGGAATTGGATGGACGGCACGCCGTGGTGACCGGAGGCGGTACCGGGATCGGGCGCGCCATTGCCGAGGCGCTGCGGGATGCGGGGGCCGCCGTGACGGTGACGGGGCGTCGGGAAAGCGTGCTGGCGGAGGTCGCGGGCTGCACACCGGTCCGGATGGATGTGTCCGACCCGGCAAGCGTGGCCGACGGCATGGCGGCGGCGCGGGCAGCCAATGGCCCGATCCATATCTGCATCGCCAATGCAGGCATCGCCGAGGGCGCATCGCTTAAGGACACCGATGCCGATTTCTGGCGCCGGATCATGTCGATCAACCTGGACGGCTGCTTTCACACCTTCCGCGAGACGATCCCCGATATGCTGGCGGAAGGCTGGGGCCGGGCCATCGCCATCAGTTCCATCGCCGGGCTGAAGGGCCTGCGCGGGGCCATGGCCTATACCGCGTCTAAACACGGAATGGTCGGCCTGGTGCGCGGGCTGGCGGCGGATTTCAATGGCAAACCGCTGACGATCAACGCGCTCTGTCCGGCCTATGTCGATACCGATATCGTGTCCTACAATCTGGAGCGACTGCAGGCGCGTGGGCTCAGCGCGGAGGAGGCGCAGAAAGTCATCGTCGGCGCAAACCCCCATGGCCGTCTGATCGATGCGGAGGAAGTGGCAACGGCCGCGCTTTGGCTCTGCGGAGACGGCGCGCGGAGCGTCCATGGGCAGGCGATCCAAATCTCGGGCGGTGAGTTTTGACCGATTGGACGGCTTTGCGGGCCCAGTTCCACCTGCCCGACGGCGTGATCTACCTGGACGGCAACTCGCTGGGGCCGATGCCCAAGGGCGTTCCCGAGCGCATGTCCGCTTGTCTCGACGATTGGTCGGAGCTGCTGATCCGGGGGTGGAAGGCAGCGGGCTGGATGCACTGGCCCGCCCGGCTGGGGGACCGGATCGGACGGCTGATCGGGGCGCCGGAAGGGTCGGTCATGGTGGGCGATACACTGTCGATCAAGGTCTATCAGGCGCTTGCCGCCGCCCTCGACCTGCGCCCGGATCGGCGCGTCATCCTGTCGGATACCGGGAATTTCCCCACGGATCTCTACATGGCGGAAGGGCTGATCCGAACACTGGGACGCGGTCATGAATTGCGGCTGGTTGCGCCCGAGGATGTGGCCGATGCGCTGGACGGGGATGTGGCCGTCCTGATGCTGACCCACGTGGATTACCGCACCGGGCGGATGCACGACATGGCCGCGCTGACGGCGCGCGCGCACGCGGCGGGGGCCCTGACGATCTGGGACCTGGCCCATTCGGCCGGTGCGGTCGAGGTGGATGTCGCCACAGTTCGGGCGGATATCGCTGTCGGCTGCACCTACAAATACCTCAATGCCGGTCCCGGTGCGCCTGCCTTCATCCATGTTCGTCCGGACTTGCATGCCGATCTGGAGCCCGCGCTGGCCGGGTGGCTGGGCCATGACGCGCCTTTCGCCTTTGAGCCCGGCTATCGCCCGGCCAGCGGCATCGGGCGGATGCGTGTGGGGACACCGCCTGTTCTTCAGATGGCTGCTTTGGAGGCCGCGCTGGATATCTGGGACAACGTAGACATGGCAGCCCTTCGCGCGCGATCACTGGACCTTGTTGGACGCTTTCGCCGGGCGGTGACAGAGAGATGCCCGATGCTAATCCCAGCGCTGACACCCGATGTGCCTCACGGAAGCCAGATCAGTTTCCGCCACCCCGAATGCTATGCGATCATCCAGGCGCTGATCGCACGCGGTGTGATCGGCGATTTTCGGGCGCCGGACATCCTTCGTTTCGGCTTCTGCCCGCTTTTCGTGACTGACGCCAACGTGGACCGCGCCGCCGATCATCTTGCGGAGATCATGGCCCTTTCCGAGTGGGACCGGCCCGAATTCAAGACACGCAAGGCTGTGACATGATCGCCGCACCGGCAAGGTCTTCTGGCGCTGTGGTCCGGTCGTGCTAGCTCCGCCACCATGCTGAAGGATCATCCCCGCCGGTACGAGCTGGCAAATGAGCTGCATGCCCGTCCGTTTCCCGCGCTGACGGCGCCGTGTCGCGCCGCCTTCGTCGCGATCAAACGCGAAGAGGATGCCGCCAATCGTGACCGCGATCTGGATCGCGCCCATCTGGAGGCGTTGCTAGACCGCTTCGGCGCGGCCCATCCGCGCCCCGGCGCCACGCATTTCTTCGGTCAACTCGGCAAGCATCGCCTGAAATGGGAGAGCCATACCGAGTTCGTCACCTATACCCTTTTTTCGGACGGCGTCGCGGAGCGGCCCTTCGACGGCGCCATGTTCGAGGCGTTCCCGGCCGATTGGCTGGCCAATGCGCCCGGTCTGCGCATCACATCGGCCCTGGTCCGGGTCGAGGCGGAGACCCATGGCGACGAAATTTCAGAGAAGTTGACCGATTGGTTCGTCCCCGAAAGCCTGGCCTCCAGCCGGGTTCTGGACGACAGCGCGGTGATTGCCAGCGACTTTCGCATCGATACCAATGGACATGTCCGCTTTGCCGTCTTCGCGGCCGACGATACCGGAGAACGCCGGGTGGGTCGGATCGTCCAGCGCCTGACAGAGATTGAAGTCTACAAGACCATGTCCATGCTGGCGTTGCCGCGCGCCCGCGCCCTTTCCGCGGAGTTGGGGAAGATGGACCTGGTCCTTTCCGATCTGGTTGGAGCCCTGCGCGCGGGAGAGACCCAGACAGACGAGACCCTCGAAGGGCTTTTAACCATCGGCTCTGATCTTGAGACGATGTTAGCCCGCTCGTCCTTTCGCTTCGGCGCCATGGAGGCCTACGACGCCCTGGTGCAGCAGCGCATCTCCGTGCTGCGGGAAGAGCGTTTTGGCGGCCGCCAGACCATGGCGGAGTTCATGATGCGCCGCTTCGATCCGGCCATGCGGACATGCCGATCGGTGCAGCGGCGTATGGAAGCTATGGCCGAACGGGCCAAGCGTGCGGGCGATCTGCTGTCCACCCGCGTCAATGTCGAACGGGCGGATCAGAACGCCAAGCTTCTGAAATCCATGGATGATCGGGCGGCCGCTCAATTGCGCCTGCAACGCACGGTCGAGGGGCTCTCGGTTGTGGCGATCAGCTATTATGCGTTGGGTCTGGTCTCGGCGATGCTCTATCCGATTGGGGCGCGGGCCGGGATTGGGAAAGAGATGGTCTCTGCCCTGGTCGTGTTGCCCGTGGTGCTAGGTGTCTGGTGGGTCGTGCGACGCATCCGGAAGGGCATGGATCGCGCCCGGTAGGCGAGGGTCAGAAAATCTAATCCAATCGGATCAGGCTGCCCGCGCCATGGGGCGTGAAGAGTTCGAGAAGAACTGCGTTGGGAACCCGGCCGTCCAAGATGACCACGGCCCGCACACCGCCTTCCAGCGCGACCAACGCCGTTTCGGTCTTCGGGATCATGCCGCCCGCGATGATGCCGGTCTCCGTCAGCTCCCGAACCTGGGAGGCCGACAAGGCCGTCACCACCTGCCCGGACGCGTCTTTCACGCCCGCCACGTCGGTCAACAAGAGCAGGCGGTCCGCCTTGAGCGCCGCGGCCACCGCTCCTGCGGCGGTATCTCCGTTGATATTGTAGGTCTCGCCACCATCGCCGGTGCCGATGGGTGCGATGACCGGGATCATCTCGTCTCGAAAAAGGTTCTGAAGCAGGCCTGGGTTCACCTGGCGCGGCGTCCCAACGAACCCCAAGTCAGGGTCGGTCTGGTCGCAGACGATAAGGTCCGCATCCTTACCGGACAGGCCCACGGCCCGCCCCCCGGCGGCGTTGAGCGCTTGGACGATCCGCTTGTTAACCTGGCCCGCGAGAACCATCTCGACCACCTCAACCGTCTCGGCATCGGTAACGCGCTTGCCCCGGACGAATTCCGAGGTCACGCCGAGACGCGCGAGCAGGTCATTGATCATCGGTCCGCCGCCATGGACGACGACCGGGTTTATCCCAACCGTCCGCATCAGCACGACGTCACGGGCGAAACTCGCCATCCCCTCATCGGAGCCCATGGCGTGGCCACCCAGCTTGATCACCACGATGGCATCGTCATAGCGGCGCAGATAAGGCAGGGCCTCGTTCAGGGTGCGGGCGATGGCGGCGTTGTCGCGGGTCATATCGTCTCTTGTTTTCACGGGGGCCTCCGGGTGCGGAAAACTCTTAGAGGAAGAGTTTTCGCAAATCTCTTACTTTAAGAGATTTGCGCGATCACCGATCGGAGCGTGGGGATGCCCCACCCCTTCTCGCTGCTGGTGACGATCAGTTCGGGATAGGCGGCCGGATGGTTCGCCAGTGCGTTACGCGTCTGGTCCAGCGCCCGGTCGCGATCCGCCGCTTTCACCTTGTCCGCCTTCGTCAGCACGGCCTGGAAGGTCACGGCCGATGCGTCGAGCAATGCCATGATCTCTTCGTCGACCGGCTTCACACCATGGCGCGCGTCGATCAGCACGAAAGCGCGGCGCAGCGATTGCCGCCCGCTTAGATAGGCTTTCAACAGTGCCTGCCACTTGGCGACCACGGCAACGGGCGCGTTGGCGAAGCCATATCCGGGTAAGTCCACCAGGTAGTGGCTATCGGCCAGGGTGAAGAAGTTGATCTCCTGCGTACGGCCCGGCGTGTTGGAGGCGCGGGCCAGGGCTTTCCGACCCGTCAGCGCGTTGATCAGCGTCGATTTCCCCACATTCGAGCGACCGGCCATGCAGACTTCCGGCCGGTCAGCCGGAGGCAGGCCGTCCATCGCGACCACGCCCTTCAGAAACTCCGCCCCGCCCGCGAAGAGGCGGCGACCGCGCTCGCTCTCCTGGGGGTCCGGGGGCTCGGCCACTGGAAAGGGCAGGCTCATGCGGTGACTGGATCGCCGACCGACAGCTTTCCGTCGGTGGCCACGGTCGCGTAGACCCCGAAGTCGCGATGGGCCCAGCCATCTTCCAGCGCGCGGAGGGTATTGGCGTCCCGCAATCCTGTCCGTGGGTTGGCCTCGGTGGCGCGGCAGCGCTCGATCCGGTCGGTCACGTTGAAGCGGATCGTCCCGATGCTGATCGTCCGCCCGATCCAGTCGAACTCTTCCCATGGGGCGAGACCGTCGAGGATCAGGTTGCCGCGAAACCGCTCCATCGCGAGGTCTTGGCCGACTTTCTGTGACAGGGCGTGAAGGCTTGCCAAATTCAGGATGGAGACTTGCGCCATGCCGTTATCGGCCATGCCCTTTTCGGGCGCCCGCACCAAGCGGCGCGGGCCCGGCCGCTCTTCCGGCCAAAGCGGGGCAACCCAATCGATCAGTGTCTTGCCGTCCGTCTCAGGGTCCAGCGCTAGGTCGGGCCTGTCCGGGTGGGCGAGATGGATCCGGCCGGTTTCTTGCCGCGCTTCGACCTGGGCCAGTTTCGGGCCCGAGGCGACGACCAGGAAATTCCGCCGCGGCTGCCAATCGTCGGTATCCTCGGCCGCGCCGTCATGGAGCAGGGCCCAAGCCCGATCACCGGGTAGGGGCTGCGCCGCCGCAAGATCGACATCTTGCAGGCGTTCCCGCCCGATGCCTTTGATCGGGTGACGATAGATCGTCTGCAGCCGTCCGGTCACTTCGCCCCCTTCTTCGGTGGCTTCGCGTCGTTGGCAGCCGCGGGCTTTTTCTGGAAGCCAGCTTTGATGTTGCCGAACAGGTCAGGCTTGGCCCCATGACTGCGCATGATCAGGTATTGCTGGATGAACGTGATCGTGTTGTTGGCGATCCAATAGACGATCAGGCCGCTGGCAAAGCCGCCCAGCATAAACATGAAGACCCAGGGCAGCCAGGCGAATATCATCTGCTGGGTCGGGTCCGTGGGCGCGGGGTTCAGCTTCTGCTGCAGCCACATGGAGATGCCCAGCAGGATCGGCAGGATGCCGATGAAGACGAGGGCCACGATGCTACCCGGGTCCGGGGCTGCGAAGGGCAGCAGGCCGAACAGGTTCATGATCGAGGTCGGGTCTGGGGCCGAGAGATCCTGGAACGGGCCGAAGAACGGCGCATGGCGCAGTTCAATCGTGACGAAGATCACTTTGTAGAGGCTGAAGAAGATGGGGATCTGCAAAAGGATCGGCAGGCAGCCCGCCGCCGGGTTCACCTTATTGGTCTTGTAGAGCTCCATCATGCCCTGCTGAAGCTTCTGGCGGTCGTCGCCCGCCTTCTCCTTGAGCTTCTCCATTTCAGGCTGGAGTTCCTTCATCTTCGCCATGGAGACGTAGGACTTGTAGGCCAACGGCAGGAGCAGGGCCTTGATCACCAGCGTAAGGACGATGATGGCCACGCCCATATTGCCGATCAGGATGTAGAAGCCGTGCAGCATCATGAAGATCGGCTTCGTCAGAAAATAGAACCAGCCCCAATCGATGCTGTCGATGAACCCGTCCACGGCGTCGGGACCGGTATCCGTCATTCCGAACGTGTAAAGCAGGTGGTCGGAGAAGCCGTCGAGGCTGCGCCCCGCCTCGTAATCGCGGATCGTCTCCCAATCCTTCGCGCCCGCGAAGAGCCGTTGGTCGACGCTGGCCATCGCGCCCGGCGACACTTCCATCGTCGGCAGGCGGGTTTCGGTTTGGTAGATGTCCGCCCGGTCGACATATTTCACGACACTTGCGAAGGCCGTATCCACGGGCGGGATCAGCGTCGTCATCCAGAACTTGTCGGTGAAACCGATCCATCCGTCCTGCTCGACTTGCGTGATCTCGACCCGCCCTCCCTCGGCCGGGTCCGTGTCCAGTTCGGTCAGATCGTCATACCCCACCTCTGCGAGTTCGCCGTCGGTGCGGGCGACGACACCCTCGTGCAGGATGAAGAAGTTCACCGTCTCCGGCTCACCGTGGCGCGCGATCAGGGCGTAAGGCGCGAGGCGGATTGACGTGTCGGTGGTGTTCTCGACGCTTTGCGAGATCGAGAACATGAAATCGTCATCCACCGCAATTGTGCGCCGGAAGATGAGGCCCTGACCGTTATCCCACGTCAGCGTGACGGGGGTGTCGGGCGTGAGCGTGGCACCGTCTTCGCCCGTCCATGGCGTATTCGCGCCCGGAACTGCCTCGAAAGACAGATCGCCCGCGGGAACCCATCCGTGGATCGCGTAGTAGCCATCCGGGCCGCCGGCCGGATTCAGCAGCGTCACGATGGGGGAATCGTCGTCAAGCGTCTCGCGATAGTTCTTCAGCGAAAGGTCGTCTATCCGCCCGCCCCGCAGCGAGATGGACCCGGTCAGCTGGGGCGTGTCGATTGCGATCCGCTCTGCGCTTTCCAGGGCCGCTTGGCGCGTGGCCCCGAGCGGGGTCGCGATGCTGCCCGGCGCGCCTTGCACACTGTCCGGTGCTGCTGTGCCCGGCGCGGCGGGCGGCAGGGCAAGCCCGGTCTCCGGGTCGATCTGCTGGCCGTCGTTGAAGTCGGTCTCGGCGACCGTCGGGGCCTGCTGCTCGGGCGGGAAAAGAATGAACCAGACAAAAAGGACCACAGCCGAGAGGACGGTGGCGAGGATGAGGTTCTTGTTCTGATCGTCCATCGGGGACCTGTTGGGCGACTGTCGGGGATTGCGCGCCGTTCAACAGACCGGGCCCGGGAAGGTCAAGCCGTTTCGCCGCGCCGCCTGTGGCTTGGCCGCGGCGCGGTGATGCCAATCCTTTTGATCCGAATGCTGCCGCCGACCGCTGCGCCACCACACAAATGTCACCTCGATTGGCCAGTGTCGACCGGTCGTCACCGCGGCACAACGCCGATCAAGAAGATCCCATTCAGGCGTTCCCTTGAGGATGCATATCGCGCAAGCCATCGGCGGCCTGTCCCGAACGGCGGAGCGCCCAGTCGATCGTCTCTTCCAGCGGCATGGGACGTGCGATCCCGAAACCCTGCAGATGCGGGCAACCCATCCGTCCGAGCATGTCCTGTTCTTCCGGCGTTTCGACCCCTTCGGCCAATGTGTCGATATCCAGCTGTTTGGCGAGGCTAAGGATGGCGCTCACGACCTTCCGCTGGCCCTCATCCTTGTCGAGACCGCTGATGAAGCTTCGATCAATCTTGATCCGGTGGACGCCGAAGCGCGCAATATGCGCGATCGACGCCGCGCCGGTGCCGAAATCGTCGAGATCGAGCCGGAAACCTTCGTTTCGTAGGGTTGTAAGGTTGCGCATGATGGTTTCGTCGCCGTCGCGCAGCGTGACCGTCTCGAGGATCTCGACCGCCACGCGCTCGGGCGCCAGGTCGTAGCGATCGACCTCCCAGATGATGCGTTCGGCGAGGCGAGGATCGGTGAGTTCTTCCAGCGAGAGATTGATACCGACCGAGGGAACATCGATCCCAGCGCGATCCCACGTCCGGAGCGCCTCAAGGCTCGCCTTCAGGATCGCCTCGCCCATTTCAGCGGAGCGCCCCGACGACGTCACCGTACCGAGAAACTGGGCCGGAGACAGAACGCCAAGATCGGGGTGATGCCAGCGCGCCAGGGCTTCAAACCCCACGATCGCGCCGGTGCGCCCATCGATCTGCGGTTGGAACCACGGACGGAGATGACCAGCCTCCAGTGCTTGGTCGATCTGACTGGCAAGGCGGTGGTCGATTTCTACCTGGGCCTGGATGTCCGGGTTGAAGGCACGGACCGAATCGTCCCCTTGGCGCCGGGCGATGCGCAACGCACAGTCAGCCGCGGCCAACAAGGCGGCGCCGGTTGGGGCGGGCGCCATGGCGAGCGTGCAAATCCCGATGCAGGAATGCACGCGCATCGTCCGTCCCTCAAGCTTCAGCGGTTCGGAGATGGCGGCTTGGATCCGGTCGACGATGTTCATCACCACATCCAAGTCGGCCCGCCGTGTCGGCGCGAGGGCGACCATCAGACAATCGTCGCCGGACCGCAGGACGATATCGGGACCACGCAACACCACCGAGACCCGTTGGATCAGCCGCTCCATCGCGGTGTCATTAATCGTCGCGCCCCATTCCCCGTCGGCGATATGCAAATCGTCCACCTGCACCTGCATGACGGCCATGGTGCGATCTTGGCTCTGACACTCCTCCACTACGTCGTCGACCACCTGCTGGAGGGCTCTGCGATGGATCGGGCGGCCCGACGCTGCGCCGATATTGAGATGGGCCGCCGCGCGCGCGCGCGACCGTCCGCCAGCATCCAACGCAATCATCGCTGGCAGAACCGCCACCAAAACCATCGCAACCGCCTCCTCCCCGTAGAGCCAGGCGATGGCCGCAAGGACCGGAAACATCATCATCCAGTCCACTTGGGTGATCTTGGACTTAAGTCTTTTGACGAAGGATGGGCGAGGCGTGGCGGGCGTTCCGTCCTTCATGGGATCCTCCGGAGGCAGACCCGGAGGTGCTATTTGCAGGAGGCTGCCGGACCCTTAACGCAGCGTCGGAATATCGCTAGAATTTTCACGATCCGTTCCGCCCTGAGCCCGACCCGGAGCAAGGCCCGCGAAATCGAACAGGGCCGGGTCCAGCATGTGGGATGGCTGGACTTGACAGAGGGCGGAAAATAGCTTGCCCCGGCGGCCCGGTGCTTTGGCCTCCCAACCATCGAGCATCGCCTTGATCGCCTGACGTTGCAGCCCGTCTTGGGAGCCGCAGAGGTCGCAGGGGATGATCGGATAGTTCATGGCCTGTGCGAAGCGGTTGCAATCGGCCTCGGCCACATGGGCCAGGGGGCGCAAGACCAGAAGATCGCCCTCATCGTTCAGAAGCTTGGGCGGCATCGTGGCCACCTTGCCGCCATGGAAGAGGTTCAGGAAGAAAGTTTCCAGAATGTCATCGCGGTGGTGGCCCAGGACGACGGCGCTGCACCCTTCCTCTCGGGCGATGCGATAGAGATTTCCACGACGGAGGCGAGAGCACAGCGCGCAATACGTCCGGCCCTGTGGCACCTTGTCGACAACGACGGAATAGGTGTCGCGATATTCGATCCGGTGGGGTACGCCCATCCGCGCCAGGAAGTCGGGCAGGACGGTCGCGGGGAAGCCCGGCTGACCCTGGTCCAGATTGCAGGCCAGAAGGTCCACGGGCAGAACACCGCGCCATTCCAGTTCGTGCAGGACGGCCAGCAGCGTGTAACTGTCTTTGCCGCCCGACAGACAAACCAGCCAGCGCTCACGCGGTCCGTCGCGCTGGACCATGCCGTATCGGTCGATGGCTTCTCGCGTCTGACGCACGAGGCGCTTGCGGAGCTTCTGGAACTCCGTCGTCTTGGGCGCGCCATGGAAGAGCGCGTGGATCTCGTTGCCATCCTGGTCGAGCATCGGCGGCCTCCGGGTCTCGGCCGGTCCTAGCGACAATCGCGCCCGGCTTCCACCGGGCGCGACCATTCAGGTTTGACCGACCGCCACGTCAGGGCAGTGGGCCGAACCGGTGCGGCGGGTCGATCTGCGGGGGGAGCCCAACATCTCGCCGCAGATGATTGGGCAGTCGCGTCAAATCCGGCGGCCGGGCACGCGGACGCAACAGGCTGGCAACGGCGGCCAACAGGACGCGTGCGGCGCCGTGGCTTTCAATCGCAGCGTCGATCAGATCATGGGGCGGGCGGGGCCCGCGCAGGCGCAATGCGGTCATGGATCTCCTCCGGGGAATGCCGGAGCCTTCTGGTTGCTGAGAGTTGGAGACGGTGCGACGTCACACGCGATGGTGCGAGGATCGGGAACCGTCGATTTGGGGTGCCGCCCGAAGACGGCGGCGGAGGGTCAGGCCGTAAGTCGTGCCGCCTGGGCAACGTGATACGACCAGCGCGCGCCGGGGCGGCAGGTGATGGTAAAGATCATGTCCATGCTGCCCCTCCCTCTGTCAGATGCGGCGCTTGGGTCGGTGTAACGGGTGACCCAGCGTCAGCCAAGACTTTTCTTCAACTTGCGCTTGTGCGTGTCCCGGCGGTCAATCCGGCACGTTATCGATGCCCGACCCGCCCCATGGATGACAGCGGCAGATGCGACATGCGGCAAGCCACCCGCCCTTGAGGCCGCCATGTTTCTCCAGCGCCTCCAGCGCGTAGGCCGAGCATGTGGGCTGATAGCGGCAGTTGTGGCCCACATGCGGCGAGAAGACCGAGCGGTAGGCGTGGACCGGTGCAGCAAGAAGGCGGGCGAGGGGGGTCATATCCGTTGGATACACGACGCGGAGACATGATGCTAACCGAAGCAAGATTTGAGATAAGGAGATTACCCTTGGCCATCGTCATCGCGATCATCGCTATCGGCATCACTCTGTTCTTTCTGGTGGGTTACCTCGACAAGCATTCCAAACGCCTGGATCGGCGGGCATTGGGCGTTGACCCCGATCCCGTTCCGCCGCGCGCGATCCCGCCGGGTGCACCGCCTTCCGGTCATGTCCGTGCGGAGGCTGGCGCGCCCATCGGTGCGGCCAAGCATAACTCTGGTCCACCCATCACTGTCTCGGAGGTCGAAGCCTATCTGGCAGCAATAGAAGATGCGCGCCTGCCGGTGGCGGAGATCAACACATTCGGCGCAGCGCCGGACCGTCCGGCGCAGAGCTGTCTACTCGGGCGTCCCTATGCGGATGTGACGCATTCCGACTGGCCGCAGAACGCGGATGGCAGCGGTCCGATGCTGTTCATCGCGCAGATCAACTTTGCCGAAGTCCCCGCGATGGAAGACTTTCCCGCTAAAGGTCTGCTGCAGCTTTTCATCGAGGGCCCGGACAGCAGACGATACGATCTCTGGGTGCCGCAGCCGGACGCCGTACACGTCCGGTGGTTCGAGGACCCGCAGGGCGACGCGGCGCTGCCTCTCCCGATCACGCAGAGGGTGGAGGCCTTGGATTACTTCTTCAGGGAGTCCGCCATTGAGGACGGTCTCGCCATGTCCTTCACTGCCGGGACCATGCCGGGAAATCCGAATATCGCACCGCTTCTCGACATGCGGACTGCCATGAATGGCCGGGCCGTTGAGACGCAGGCGGTTCAGGCCCGCCTCGATCAGGCGGATCACGAAGCCAACTGCATTATCGATGCGATCGGGGATACGGGGCATTACATCGGTGGGCAGCCCAACATGGCGATGGAGGACCTTCGGAGCGAGCTGGACCTGGCGCACCTAGATCGCGTGCTGCTTCACCTTGGATACGATTGGGATGAGGAAGAGGCAGTTGTGAATATCGGAGGCGCGGGCGGATCGCTCGACATATTGATCTCTCGGAAGGATCTCCGGGATCGTCAGTTTGGTCGGCTTCGATGGCTCGCGAGTGGTCACAGAGTCCCCTACACCGAGGATCAGCCTGTCCCGTGAAGACTTGCCAAAGCACGGGACAAATCTTCGACCAGCCCGCCCCAATCGCGCGCCGCAGTGGCATCGCGCCGACCGATCAGGGCATAGTCCCAGCCGGGCTGTCCCGCCGCAGGCAGGACCAGGCGTGCAGCTTCGCGCAAGCGGCGCTTGGCGCGGTTGCGGGCCACGGCGTTGCCCACCTTCTTGGAGCAGGTGAAACCCACGCCGATGGCGGGATCGCCATCGCCACGATCACGGGCCTGCAAAAGGAAAGAGCCCGCCGGGATGCGGCGGGCGCGGTTCAGAGCCAGAAATTGGGGCCGGGTCTTCAGGACGCGCAGTGTCGCGCCCATTGCCACCTCGGGCGCCGTCTTAGGCGCTGAGCGACTTGCGGCCACGCGCGCGGCGAGCATTCAGGATCTTGCGGCCGGCCTTTGTGGCCATGCGCGCGCGGAACCCGTGACGCCGCTTGCGGACGAGGTTCGAAGGCTGGAAGGTGCGTTTCATAGCGCTCTCTCCGGGTCTGTCGGCCGGATCATCGGATCGACGGCCTGGAAAACTGGAAGCCGCCTCCTAGGCGACCCGCTGCAGGGTGTCAACGGCATCGCTCGGTGTAACATCGGGGTCCGCTCCGCCGAAACGAGCTGAAACAATCCGGCTTACCGGGCGTCTGGTCGTCACGTGCGCTCACCTGGCCGTGAGCCCGGCTATCCAGATGGCCTCAAACGGGTCAGGTCTCTCTCCAACGCGCCGCTCCGGTGGCCTCACTCGACAGATTGGACCCCACGATGACACAAGAGACCATGACTCCACCCGAGAGCCGCAATGGCCTTCCCCGCTGGATCCCATTGGCGCTGATCGGGGCTGCGGCCCTGGCCGGTGCTTTCTTCCTGCGCGATTATCTCAGCTTCGAGACCCTTGCCGAGAATCGCGAAGCGCTTCTGGCCTTTCGCGACGCAAACTACGTGCTGACCGCTTTGGTCTTCGTAGTGGCGTACATCCTGATCGTGGCTTTCTCTCTGCCGGGGGCTGCTATCGCGACCCTGACCGGAGGGTTTCTCTTCGGTCTCTTCCCTGGGGCGGCTTTCAACGCCGGGGCCGCAACGGTTGGCGCGACCCTCATTTTCCTGGCCGCAAAGTACGGGCTGGGCGATCGTCTGGCCGCCAAGATGGATGCCTCGGATGGCGCCGTGAAGAAGCTGAAGGACGGCATTCGCGAAGATGAAACCTCCTACCTGTTCGTCATGCGCCTCGTTCCGGCCGTGCCGTTCTTCGTGGCCAACCTCGTTCCCGCCTTCGTCGGCGTGGGCCTGGGCAAATACGTCTTCACCACCTTCTTCGGCATCCTGCCCGGCACGATAGTCTACACTTGGGTCGGTGCCGGTCTGGGCGAAGTCTTCGCCCGCGGCGAGACGCCCAATTTCGGCATCATCTTCGAGCCGCAGATCCTCGGCCCCATCGTCGGCCTTGCCGTCCTGGCGCTGCTGCCGGTCGTCCTCAAGAAATTCCGGAAAGGATAAGCCATGAACAGCTTGACCACACCCGACGAGATGCTGCGTGCGAAGGAACCCGTGATGACCGACATCAAGACCGACATCCTGATCATCGGCGCTGGCTCCGGCGGCCTATCCGTCGCCTACGGTGCCAGCCAGATGGGGGCCGATGTGACCCTGCTGGAAGGCCATAAGATGGGCGGCGATTGCCTGAATTTCGGCTGCGTCCCGTCCAAGGCGCTGATCGCGGCGGGCAAGCATGCCCATGCCATGACGTCTGGCGCGCCCTTCGGTATCACGCCCGTGGCGCCCCAGATCGACTATGCCGCGGCCAAAGGCCATGTGCACAAGACCATCGACACGATCGCGCCGGTCGACAGCCAGGAGCGGTTCGAGGGGCTCGGCGTCCGCGTGATCCGAGAGTTCGGCCGCTTTGTGGACGCAAATGTTGTCGAGGCGGGCCCGCACCGTATCACGGCCCGCCGGGTGGTGATCGCCACCGGCTCCTCCCCGTTCGTGCCGCCCATCGACGGGCTGGATGACGTGCCGTTCTACACCAACGAGACGATCTTTGACCTGATGGAGAAGCCGGAGCACCTTCTGGTCATCGGCGGCGGCCCCATCGGCATGGAAATGGCGCAGGCGCACATACGCTTGGGCTGCAAGGTCACCGTGGTCGAAGGTGGCAAGGCCATGGCGAAGGACGATCCCGAAATGGCCGAGGTCGTGCTCAAACGCCTTCGGGAAGAGGGTATCGAGATCAAAGAGGGCGCCAAGGTCGAGCGCGTCTCGCAACGCGCCGGGGCGATCACCGTTCACACGACCGATGGCGCCTTTACCGGGACGCATCTGCTGGTCGCGGCGGGTCGAAAGGCCAATGTCGACAAGCTAAACCTGGACGCCGCGGGCATCGACTATGACCGGGCCGTCAAGGTGGATGACGGGCTGAGGACGACGAACCGCAAGGTCTACGCCATCGGCGACGCGGCGGGTGGCTATCAGTTCACCCATGTGGCGGGCTATCACGGCGCCACGATCATCCGTCCGATCCTGTTCGGGCTGCCTGCCAAGGCCCGCACGGATCACATCCCATGGGCCACCTATACCGACCCGGAACTGGCGCAGGTGGGCCTGACCGAGGCGCAGGCCGTCGAAAAGCACGGCAAGCAGGCGGTCGAGGTCTTGCGGTTCCCTTATCACGAGAACGACCGTGCCATTGCCGAGCGGAAGACCGAAGGTTTGATCAAGGTGATGGTCGTGAAGGGCCGTCCCGTCGGCGCCTCCATCGCGGGCGCGCAGGCCGGGGAGTTGATTGGCCTCTGGGCGCTGATCCTCGCCAATAAGATGAAGATCAGCCAGGTGGCCGCAATGGTCGCGCCCTATCCGACGCTGGGCGAGATCTCCAAGCGGGCGGCCGGCCAATACTATGTCCCGCGTCTCTTCGAGAACGACACCGTCAAGCGCGTCGTGCGCCTGGTGCAGCGCTTGATCCCCTGATCCAAAGCCGCCACGCGCCTTGACCTTCGCTCCGGGCGCGGGCCAACTCACGCCGCCGCCGATCCATTCGGCGGCGGCCGTCGTGTCAGCCGTCGTGCGCCTGCGGTCCCCGCTGTGCCGTCCGATCGGCCCACCGCCGAGATGAAGACCCTATGTTCACTTCCCTTTCGGGCCGCTTCCTGATCCTCACCATCCTGTTCGTGATGCTGGCCGAGATCCTGATCTTCGTGCCGTCCATCGCCCGGTTTCGTGTGGATTATCTGACCGACCGTCTGGAGCGGGCGCAGATCGCCTCGCTGGCCATTCTGGGCACCGAGGAGATGATCAGCCCGGAATTGGAGGCCGAGCTTCTCAAGAATGCCGGCGTCCTGAACGTCGTGCTGCGCCGCGACGCACTCCGCCAGTTGATGCTGAGTTCCGATCTGCCCGGACCGGTCGATGAGACCGTCGATCTGCGCGACCCCTCCACCTGGGAGCTGATCCGCGGAGCCATGTCTCAGTTCTTCATGCCCGGGCCCGAGATTATCCGTGTGATCGGCGAACCGGCCCAGGGCGGTGGCTTGCAGATCGAGGCGGCCATCGACACGACCGATCTGCATGCCGCCATGATCGACTACGGCCTAAATATTCTAGTGCTGAGCCTGGTGATCTCGGTCGTGACGGCAGCGTTTCTGTTCCTCGCCGTCCGTCGCCTGATGGTGCAGCCGATCCGCGGGCTTGTGCGCCAGATGAACCGATATGCGGCCGCGCCCGAGGACGCGCGCCGGGTGATCGAGCCCCGGTCTCGGATCCGGGAATTGAACGAGGCGGAGACGACGCTACGGGACCTGGAGACGCAACTCACCCAGAACCTGCGCCAGAAGGAACGTCTGGCCCAACTTGGCGGCGCGGTGGCCAAGATCGCCCATGACCTGCGGAATATCCTGACGACTGCCACCCTGCTGGCGGACCGGATGGAGCGTGTGGAAGACCCAACCGTCAAGCGGGTGGCCCCCAAGATCGTGGGCAGCCTGACCCGCGCGGTAAACCTGACCGAAGGGACGCTGGCCTTTGGCCGCGCGGACGAGGCGCCGCCAGCCCTGCAGCGCGTCGAGGCGGGCCCCTTTCTCGCCGAGATCTGCGAGGGTGAGGCGCTGGCGAGTGCCGATATCGCCATCCGCTCAGAGGCCCCGCCGGGCCTGGCGCTGCGGATCGACCCGGAGCAGATGCACCGTGTGGTGGGCAACCTGATCCGTAATGCCCGGCAAGCCATCGAGACGACAGGAGAGCCAGGTGAAGTCATCGTGACAGCCAATGAAGATGCCGATGGGTGGCACATTCGCATCGCCGATACCGGACCCGGCCTTCCGCCACGGGCGCAGGAAAACCTGTTCCAAGCCTTCCAAGGAAATGTCCGCAAGGGCGGCACCGGCCTGGGCCTGGCCATCGCCTATGAACTCGTGCGCGGCCATGGCGGGACACTGACGCTAGAGCGGACCGGCGCTGAGGGCACGGTCTTCTGCATCACATTGCCGACGGAGGTGGCGGCAGTCGCCTAAGCGCGCACCATGCCGCAGTGTGTTCGCGCCAAAAGCGCGATAGCTCATGGCAATCTGGAGGCGCGCCGCCATGTTCGCACCTAAGGTTATCAGCTGCCGCCTGCCGCGCGATAGCCGTCTTTGGGATCGCGTGTCAGGCAGCCATTTCTTGGATTGCTACAGCGTTCATTCTGATATGGGCGCCCGGGCGGCGGGCGAGGTCATCGTCGGCTTCCCCGGCTGGGTGCGGATGCTGTTGTCAATGCGGCGCGTGCTGACAACGCCGCTGGGCCTGTCCAATGACGGGCCTCCAGCAGAGGATAAGCTCGGACCGTTTCCGGTTGAAATGGAGACCGACACGGAGGTCATTGCCGGGTTCGACGACTGGCACCTGGAGTTCCGGGTTGCCGTTCTGTCACGGGACAACCGGGTCTACCTCGCGACATGGGTGGCCCCGCACAACCTGTTTGGACGCGCCTACCTTCGCGCGATCATGCCCTTTCATATCCTCGTGGCGCGCGATGCGCTGCGGCGCGTCGCGGCTGGCCGATCCTCGGGCACCGTGGCTGCGGCATGACTTGGTTCTCGCGGGAAAACGTCTTGCGCCCGGGACACGCCGGGTCTATCCCGGCGGCCGTAGTGCGCTGGTAGCTCAGTTGGATAGAGTACTTGACTACGAATCAAGGGGTCGGGGGTTCGAATCCTCCCCAGCGCGCCATCTGACCATATTCCGATTTGTCGTAGGCTGTGCATCTGTGTTGATGTGCTGACCTGACAGGTCGTCGGAGCCCTTCGCCAGCCCTATGCAGCGGCGATGGAGCGCGCCAGAGAAGCCAACTTATCGAAGGCTTGTTGCCATCCGCCGGCACCGGCCGTTCCTTCGGTCACGCCGACATGGACCATGACCATCCGCGTTTTGCCGTCCGTTTCACTCAGCTCGATAACAACTTCGGTGATATCGGGAAAGTCGTCGGGCATGCCCATGGATTGCGGCGATAGAAGAGTACCCTCGGCATCGCACATGCTTTCCGTGTAAACGAGCCGGTGGGGCGCACGGATCTCCTTGTAGACGCCGATGAACCACATCTCCATTGACCGCTCCGGCGAGGTCATCGACATGCAGATCTTCCGCGTGCCGCCCACCCTCACATCCATCTCAGCGATCGGTACCGCCATCCCATTGGGGCCATACCAGCGCTTGAAAAGGCCAGGTTCCGTCCAAAGGCGCCAGACCAGATCGACGGGGCAGTCGAAGACACGTTCGATCCGGACCCAGTCGTTTTCTTGGCTCATTGCCCCGTCTCCTTGATGTCGTCGAGCAGTCCGTCCATGGCGTCGAAGCGTGCTTGCCAAATCGGCCGATATCGGTTGGCCCAGCCGACGATCTCTTCCAGAGGCCGCGTCTCCAGGCTGCACAGACGAAATTGGGCGTCCTTCTCGCGGGTAAGCAGGCCGGCATTTTCCAAGACGCGGATGTGTTTGGAGACCGCTGGCAGCGACATCTCGAACGGTGCGGCGAGGGTGTTGACGCTTGCCTTGCCCTCGGCGAGGCGGGTCAGGATGGCCCTCCGCACGGGATGGGCCAAAGCTGAGAACGCCGCGTCGAGTCTGTCGTCTTCGCTCATGCCTGCACAATATACTAACAGGTTAATTAAACAAATGGTTTATTTCCGACATCAACGCGCGAGGTAGTCAGACTGACGAGTCCGCGATCCAGGGCTGGCGATGCGATCTTCCCAAGACCGGCGAAGGGGTACGTATTCCGATATCAGCCGACTGACGGCAATTCAGATCAGCCCGACATGCAGGTTCACAGCGATCGCGATCAGGACCAGGCCGCCTGTCCAGCTCAGCATAAGCCGCGCGCTCTGGCTCCGGTTCAAGCGCTCGGCAGCGGTCCCGCCCAACCACGCCACGATCAGATCCGACGGGACCGCCGTGAGCGGGACAAGGATCCCGAGGATGAGAAGCTGTGCCGTGACCGATCCCGCCGTCGGATCGACGAAGGGCGGCAGAAAGAGCGCGAAGAAGAGGACTGTTTTGGGGTTCAGGACCTCGATCCACACACCTTGGTTCACGATCGCACCGAAGGATCGTTTCTGAACCTTCTCAACCCGAAGATCTGCGCGCGCATCTGCGCGCGCATCGCGGATCATTCCCACACCGAGCCAGACGAGATAAGCCGAACCTGCCCATTTCAGAAGCGGGACGATCCAGTCGACCGCGTTGAAAAGGGCCGCAAGGCCCAAGGCCGTGGCGACGGCCAGAAGGACGCCGCCGAGGCCCAGGCCGATGGCCGATGCAAGACCTGCCGCCCGGCTCTGACCGACGCTGCGCGACAGAACATACAACATGGATGGTCCTGGTGTGGCGCTCAGGGCCAGGCCGGCCAAGGCGACCGCAAAAATGGTTTCAAATGTGGGCATGATACAATCTGACTATCTGGAGGTGTGTCGCTCAAATGGGTTTTCGATGCGCTCGCCCGTGTCGCCGACCTTCTGTCGGAAATAGGGGAAGTCACGCATCAGCATCCGTTCCAAATGCGCTCCGGCCTTGAACGGGGAATAGGTGTCGGGCGCGTCGGCCTGCACCAGTTGCCGAAACGGTTGAATCATCGTGTCGTAATTCGCGGCCACGAAATAGGGGAGCGAGAAACGCTCCGGGCTGAGGTTCAGGACACGGTGCATCGTCGACCGGAGGAGGCCGTTGCTCCAGGCTTCCAGCATGTCTCCGATATTCACCACCAGCGCTGCGGGGTCGACGGGAACGTCCACCCATTCCTCCTCGGGGGTCAGCACCTGTAGACCCTCGTTTCGGGTATGCAGAAGGGTCAGGCATTCGTAGTCGGTATGCGCGCCCATATTGACCGACTTGGCCGCGCTTGACGGATTGGGCCGCACATAGTGGAGCAGCCGCAGCTGCGAAATCGGCTTGGTCATTTGGCTGGTCATGGCCCCGGCGGGCAGGCCGAGATGCAGTTCCAGCAGGCCGCAGATGCGGAGCCCCAGGGTCGAGACCTGGCCCAGATAAGCGGCAACAGACGTCTGGAAGCCAGCGAGATCAGGCCAGACATTCGGGCCCAGAAGCCGGACCCCAGCCAGAAAATCGGGATCGTCAGCGGGCAGGTCCAGCCCCAGATCGAAAGCCTCATAGTTTCGGTTCACTTCATCGGGATAGTCGCCCTTCTCTGTGAACGGGACATAGCCGCGATGGTTCGGGCTGGTGCCGATGTAGTAGCGGCGCTTTTCGGCATCCGGCAGAGCGAAGAACCTACGTCCAGCCGCGTAGACTGCCTCGATCGTGTCGAGCGCGATCCCGTGGTCGCGGATCCGGAAGAACCCGACATTTCGTGCCGCCCAACCGATTTCATCTGCCAATCGCTGCCGAAGACGCGCATCCGGGGAATAGAGATCCGCAACGCTGATAAGGGGCGGCACTCCGGCCGGAGCGGCGCCATCGTGTCCCTGGCTTGGGACGGTCGTACGATTCCCCGAGGGCTCCTTGACGACAGGCGCGTTCACAGAAATGCGTTACTCGATTGCTGGGAAATAGAGTTGGAAGGTCGTCCCGTGTGGTTCAGCCGCTTGGACAGCGACGGCACCGCCCGACTGCTTCATGAAACCCTGGACCATGGACAGGCCAAGGCCCGTTCCGCGTCCGACAGCCTTGGTGGTGAAGAAAGGATCGAAGATACGCTCGACGATCTCGGGCGGGATGCCTTCACCCTGATCTGTCACGTCGAGGCGAACATATCGGCCCGGCGTCAAGTTCAGTTCCAGCCCATCGCTGGCACCTATGTGGCGTGTGACGTTCCGGGTCGTGATCTGCAGCGCGCCGCCCTCTGACATGGCGTCGCGCGCATTCATCATCAGGTTCACAAGCGCCACTTCCGTCGCCGCAGGGTCAATGTTCACGATCCAGGTGTCGGAAGCCAGGTCCAGGACGACCTCAGAGACGAGATCGGTGCCAGCCCGTTCGCAAATTTCCGGAACCAAAAGTTTCAGATCGACAGGACGCGGCTTCAGTTGCATCCGCTGGGAAAAGGCGATCATGTCGCGGATCAGCTGCGCGCCACGGCCCGCCGCAGAGCGCGCATCGCGCAATCTGGCTTCGGCATGTTCGGGCAGATCGACCTCGCGAACGAGGTCGATATTTCCAGAGATCACCGTCAACAGATTGTTGAAACTGTGCGCGAAGCCGCCAGTCAATCGCCCAATCGCCTCAAGCTTCCGGGCCTCGAAAAGCTGTGCTTCCAACGCTTTTCGAATGGTCGCTTCTTCCGCCAGCTTCGCGTGCGAGCTGACCAGTTCATGATATCGCTGGCTGGAGCGCTCCGCCTCGGCCAGCAGTTCAAGTTTCGCGCTGGTCATGGCCGCGACGGTCGTCAGAACTTCGAGCTCCGCGTCACCGAAGGCCCGCGGTTCGGGATGTTCGCTGTCGATCACGCCAACGACCCGTCCCATGGAGATCAGCGGCACGCAGATCTCCGACCGGGCAGGTTCCGTGTCAGGAATGTAGTTCTGATCCTGGAGAAGGTCTTCGACCACGATCGGCTGCCCCGTCGCCGCCGTCCGTCCCGTAATCCCTTCACCAAAGGGGATGCGGAGGGGGTTCAGGATGGTGCGATCATAGGGGTTCTTCTCGCCGAGGGCGGCCACTTGCCGAAGCTCCGTCCCGGCATGATCGGCCTCGTAGATCACGCAATCGACGAAGTTCAGCCGTCCGACCACATTGCGCGCGACGTACCAGAAGAGATCGTCCGCCGAGCGGATCGCCATCACGTCCACGGCAAAGCTGTTGAGTGTCCGGAGCGCTGAGGCTTCGCCTGCGTCGCGGATAGCGTAATTCACGATGCCCAACTCGCGACCCATAGGTCTCGCTTTCTTGCTCGTATTGCATTGGCCCCGCTTCGAGGCGGAAGAACACTCGTACCACGTCGAATCTGTGTGCCAGAAAAGACGCCCCGTCGTCCACGTAATAGCGAAACGCGTTAAGTCCCTGTGTGGCGCCTTTGCCGGCCAGTGTTCCTACGTGACGTTACGATAATGTATCCGTGCGATAGAGCCGGACCTTCATACCGCCATGGGCCACAAGCGGCCCGTCCGCGAGAAACGGCAGATCGGTGGTGCGGGCCAGGGCGGGTTCGGATGTGACGATACCGACGCGCCAGCTGGAGAAGCGCTCCATCAACACCTTGCCCAGCGTGCCGTAGAGCGCGTGTAGCGGGCCGCGTTTTCCGACCCGGCCCCCATAGGGCGGGTTGACCATGACAAGGCCCGGCGGCCCAGCCGGAGGCGTCAGCTCGGAGATAGCGGCGCGAGACAGCAGGCAGACCGACCCGACGCCAGCGCGCGCGGCATTGTCGCTGGCCATGCGAACGGCGCCGTCATCCCGGTCCGATCCGTGGAAGCGAAGACTGGGTCCAGGGGCCGTGATCGGTGCGGCTTTCATCTCTGCCCACGTCGCGGCGTCGAAGTTACGCAACGCTTGAAACGCGAAATCCCGGTCGCGACCCGGCGCGAGGCCCAGGGCGATTTCCGCCGCGGAGATCGGGATCGTGCCCGAACCGCACATTGGGTCGACCACCGGCTCGGTGCCGTCATAGCCGCATTGGCGAAGGAACATCGCCGCCATCGTCTCCCGCAGGGGGGCCTTGCCGATGGCCTGTTTGTGGCCACGGCGATGCAGCGGCGCGCCTGAGGTGTCGAGGCTGAGCGTGGCCAGGTCGTCATCGATCCGCAGCTTGATCGACAGGGCCGCCGGGTCTGCCCCGGACACGGTTTTCACGCTGAGCATATCCTCAAGCGCGCGAGACAGGCGCTGGGCGGCGGCACGGTCATGATAGATGCGGGACTTACGGGTCACGGCATCGACGCGCACGGGCCGGTCGGTGGGGAGCAATGCGCCCCAGTCGAGCTTGCGCAGACGCTTGTCCAATTGCGCCAGATGGAGCGCGCGGAAACTGGCTAGGCGCACCAAGACCCGGCTTGGGCCGCGTAGGACCAGATTGGCGCGCATCGCCTCGAGCCAGCCTCCGGCGACTTCGACGCCGCCGGGAACCTGATCCTCAACTGTAAAGCCCGCTGCGCGCGCCTCCTCGGCGACAGGCGCTTCGAGGCCAGGGATCGCGGAAAGGAAGAGGCCGTCGGGCTGCATCCCGCCCTCCTAGCCGGTGTCCTGCTGGGTGGACAGGGGCGTTCGGCGCCCCATCTCAAGCCCGCAAGCCAAAAGGAGACGACCCGAATGCACGCCCATGACATGACCTCGTACCACCGCGCCGACCTTCAGGCGCAGATGGAACGTGCGCGGGCCGAAGTGGAGACCAAAAGCGCCGAGGCGCGGGCCTTTGGAGAGGTTGCGCCGAAAGAGGGCGAGCCCGAATGGGACATGCAACTTTACCACAAGGGTGGCTACTATGCCTTCATCTTCTGCCTGTGGTTTGCCTTCGTCTCACCGATCGTCCTGATCCTGACCCTGTGGGACTGACGGATCAGACCGGGTCGAGCGCGAGCCCCGGATAGAGCGGCTCGTAGATCGGCTCCAACGTGGTCGTGTCGAACAGGGACGAGACGCTGGTGCCGCCCCAGATATTGAGGATCGCCTGCGTCAGGATGGGGGCGATTGGAACGACCCGGATATTGGCGCAATCCATCACCGGCTGCGGCTGTTGGATGGAGTCGGTCACCACCAGGGATTTTAGCTGAGACTTGGTGATCCGGCCCACGGCGGGGCCCGACAGCACGCCGTGGGTGATGTAGGCATGGACCTCGGTCGCACCGGCATTGACCAGCACATCGGCCGCTTTGCAAAGCGTGCCGGCCGTGTCGCAGATGTCGTCGACGATGATGACCTTCTTGCCGGAGACGTCCCCGATCACGGTCATCTCGGAGACTTCGCCCGCCTTCTCCCGCCGTTTGTCCACGATGGAGAGCGGCGCCTCGATCCGCTTGGCCAATTCGCGCGCGCGGGCCACGCCACCCACATCCGGCGAGACGACCATCAGGTCATCCATGGCACCGCGGAAATGGTGTTTGATGTCCAATTCGAAGATCGGAGAGGCGTAGAGGTTGTCCACGGGAATGTCGAAAAACCCTTGGATCTGAGCGGCATGGAGGTCCATGGTCAGAACCCGCTCCACCCCGGAATTGGCGATCAGGTTCGCCACCAACTTGGCCGAGATCGGGGAGCGGCTCTTGGTGCGTCGATCCTGCCGCGCATAGCCGAAATAGGGGATTACGGCCGTGATGCGCCCGGCCGAACTGCGCTGCAGCGCGTCGGCCATGATGAGCAATTCCATCAGGTTGTCGTTGGCGGGGTTCGACGTGGGCTGGACGATGAACATGTCCTCGCCCCGCACATTCTCGAAGACTTCCACGAAGATCTCGCCGTCGTTGAAGCGTTCGACGCGGGCATCCACCAGTTTCACCTGCAGGCCGCGATGCATCGACATCCGCCGGGCGATTGCCTGTCCGAGCGGTCGGTTGGCATTGCCTGCGATGATCTTGGGGTCGGGGCTGGGCATGGGGCGGGCCTTTCCGAATCGCGGGCCGATGATTTGGCTTGGCCTACCACCGTGCGGGCGCGGCGGCCAAGAAGCCCCCGGCGTCACCGGTCGGAGGTGCGGCAGATCGGGCGCGATTGCCCGGCGCCGCAAGCCGCGCTAGGCCCGTGGGACCAGCCCGGAGGAGCGCCATGCAGATCGACTATTACTTCGCGACCGTCTCGCCCTACACCTATCTCGCCGGGACGCGGCTGGAGGAGATCGCGGCCAAGCACGGTGCGACGATTTCCTATAAGCCCTTGGATGTGATCGCCCTTTTCGGGCGGACGGGTGGGACGCCGCCGAAGGACCGGCATCCCAACCGGCAGGAATACCGGCTGCAGGAATTGCGGCGGCAGGCGAAGAAGGCCGGTTTGCCGATGAACCTAAAACCCGCCCATTGGCCCACCAATCCGGCGCCGTCTTCCTATGCGATCATCGCCGCCATGGGTGAGGGGGGCGATGTCGGCAAGCTGGCCCATGCCTTCACCCGCGCCTGCTGGGCGGAGGAGCGGGACATCGCGGAGGATGCTGTCATCAGGGACGTGCTGCAGGCGGCGGGCTTCGATCCGGGACTGGCGGATCGGGGGTTGCTGGCGGGGGCCGAGACCTATGCCCGCAACCTGGAGGAGGCAGTGGAGGCAGGCGCGTTCGGCGCGCCCTTCTACATCGTGGGCGAGGAGCGGTTCTGGGGGCAGGATCGGCTGGACGATCTGGACGCGCATCTTTCTGGCGATCTGTGAGGCGCGTTCTGGCGCTGCATTGCTCGCTGGCATCGGGGCGGGCATGGCGACCGCTTCTGCGATATCTTCCTGATATCGAAGCGAATTGTCCCGATCTGCCGGGCCATGGCGACGCGCCTTGGGACCCTGCGCGCGACTTCATGGACCAGGCCCTGGAAGGCGCGCTGGCCGCGCGGCCGGAGGGGCTTTTCGACCTGATCGGGCACAGCTTCGGGGGCTGCGTCGCCTTGCGCATGGCCGTGGAGCAGCCAGCGCGCGTGCGATCCGTCACGCTGATCGAGCCGGTGATGTTCGCCGCCGCCCATGCGCAGGCGCAGGCGGACAGCGATTCGGCGATGGTGCCCGTGAGCGCCGCTTTGGCGCAAGGGGACCGGGCGGGGGCGGCACGGGCATTTCACGGGATGTGGGGCGGCGGGCCGGATTGGGAGACGCTGCCCGAGGCGGCGCGCGACAGCATGGCGGCCCGAATCGAGACCATTCCGGCCTGCGCGCCCGCGATCCGGGATGACGTGCACGGGGTGTTGGACCGGTTGCCGCCCGAGATGCCGGTCCTGCTGATCACGCGGGCGGGGGTGGAGGGGATCATGGCGGCCATTGCCGATGGCCTGAAAGCCCGGATGCCCTTGCTGGAAAGGGCCGAGGCGGGGCGGGGTCATATGGTGCCGATGGAGGTGCCGGAGGCGACCGCGCGGCATCTGACCGCCTTCTGGGAGGGGGCAGAGACTGCTGTGTGAGAAGGGGTGGCGGGAACCGCGGCAACCGTCGGACGATCATTCCCGAGGACCTGTATAAACAGGTGGGCGCCAGGTAACGAGACCAGGATCCCGTCAGAGCCAGCTCCCTCGGAATTGCGTAAGGCCACCGGAATTTCGCCGTGATGACGCGAAGCGCAGAAACCCGCCAGGGAAGGAGGTAAGGCCCGACCCTGGTTCTGGCAAGGGGTGGGGGCGGGGGAACGATTCTTTCCGATCCGTGGGATCCGAAAGGGTAAACGCCTACCATACCACGAAAAAACGCATGTCACCCCCCGTACACCCGCCGTACACCCCCTGTACATACGCGCGGTGCACGTTTGGGGCCGGTTAACCGTTCGGTCTGAGGATGGGCGGCGTGCGGTCCGGCCCCCGTGCCGGACGATTGCGGCCTGTCGATCACCGAAGCCTGATCCATCGTGATTGGCGCGGGTTCAGGTCTGCGCGGATAGCTGTTGGCGAGGCGTGGGCATAAGCGCGCCTTGCCGGCCGATCGGGGCTGCGGCGCAATGGAGGGGCTTCATGATGGCATCGGGTCTTGGCGTTCGCTGGCGTCTTTTGTGGGCGCTGCCCTTGATGGCGCTGTTGCTGCACTGGCCGCAGATGGGCACGGCGCAGGAGGCGGATCACGTGGTCGCGCAGTTCGGCGTGGCCCCTGCCGTGCCGGAGGGCCCCGTCTCGCCCGCGCTGCAATCGGCAATCGAGATCGCTTTGGTGCAGACGGCGCAAAACTCCCGCTGGGGGCGCGATCAGGACATCGCCCTGGCGGAGATTGCGGGCTCCGAAGACCCGCGCATTGCGTGGATCATCGCCGATCTGATGCGCTTTTCGTCCGGACCGCGGTTGACGCAGGCGCTGGGCGATGCGGCGGCGACCCTTCTGGGGATCGCGCCGCCGCGTGTGAACCATTGGGGCATCATCACCGATCACCTGATCGCCTGGGACATTCCCGCGCCGCCGGATTACCTGACCGCCAAGCGCGCGATCTTCACCAGTATCGTGCCCCGCTGGGACCCGCTTTTCGTGGAGGGCGAGATCGATTGGCGCCATGTGTCCTGGGGTGGGGTGCTGATCGACGACCGCCCCTATGACCAGACCGATGCGCGGTGCAATTGCATTCCCGCCGCCGACAACCCGGAGGTCAGCAGCGCCGAGGCGGCCACCTGGCTGGACGACGATGATGTGGTATTCGGGATCGAGGTGAACGGTGCCTATCGGGCCTATCCGCGGCGGATCATGGAAGTGCGGGAGATGGTCAACGACACGCTGGGTGGGCGCGATCTGGCCATTCCCTATTGCACTTTGTGCGGGGCGGCGCAGGCCTATCTGACCGATGGGCTGCCGGGCGGGATCCGTCGGCCGATCCTGCGGACGTCTGGCCTGTTGATCCGGTCCAACAAGGTGATGTTCGACATCGAGACGTTCTCTGTCTTCGACACGTTTCTGGGCAAGGCGGTGACCGGCCCGCTGGCCGATAAGGGCCTGCAGTTGGAGCAGGTCAGCGTGGTGACGACGGATTGGGGCAGCTGGAAGCGGGCGCATCCGGAGACGACGGTTCTGGTGGAGGCGCTGGCGCTGGGGCGGGATTTCGACTTCCGCAATGGGCGCGATGCCGATGGGCCGATCTTCCCCGTGGGCGACGTCGATCCGCGCCTGCCCGTCCATGAGGATGTCATCGGGATCGTCACCGCCTCCGGCAAGCCCGTCGCGTTCCAGCGCAGCGCGGCCATGCTGGCGCTGCAGGCGGGGCGTGAGGTCCGGTTCGAGAATGTGCGGCTGGAACTTGTGGCGGGCGGCGTGCGGGCCGTGGGGCCGGATGGGACGGATCTGGGCAGCCATCAAGCGTTCTGGTTCGCATGGTCTCAGTTTCACGGGGATACGGCGCTCTGGACCGGGTGAGGGCGCGCGGGCGGTGAAACGGCACTTGCCGCCGGTTCACGGTTCGTTCATGTTCCGGAAATGGCCCATGCAGCGCTTCCCCTTCCCGATCAGATGCAGCCCGGCCAGGTCTTGGCGCGGGGCGTGTGCCGGCATTTGCGGGAGCATGGCTTTTCCTGCCTCGAGGAATTCGTGCCCGACCGGGGCAAGCGGCTGGATGTCTGCGCCTTGGGGCCCAAGGGCGAGGTCTGGGTGGTGGAGTGCAAGTCCAGCCGGGCGGATTTCACCTCGGATCTGAAATGGCAGGGGTATCTGGACTTTGCCGAGCGGTTCTTCTGGGCGGTGGATACGGATTTTCCCGTGGAGCTTTTGCCGGTGGAGAGCGGGCTCATCCTGGCCGATGGGTTCGGCGCGGAGATCGTGCGGATGCCGGAGGCGCGGCCCATGGCGGCAGCGCGGCGCAAGGCGCTGACCCTAAAATTCGCACGCTGCGCGGCGCAGCGGCTGCAATGGGCACGCGATCCGATGATGGGGACCGAGGGCTAGGCTGTTCCGCGTCGCGGCTGGGTGCCGTGGATCCGCCGATGACGGGCCTGCCGGGCGATCCGCGTCGACCGGGACTGGCACCTCTTGCTAGGGGAGCGCGGGGAAATCAGCCGGAGTGGATCGAGTGAGACGTGGTTTGCCGGGCCGCCGGGCCTTTTTGATGTCGAGTGCGGCCTTGGTGGCCATGGGAACGGCGGGGCGCCGGGGATGGGCGCAGGAGGCCGCAAGCGCGGATGACGGGGGTGTGCCCTTCGATTTCGACCGGCTGACGGACCGGGCCCGGTCCATGGCGGGGGTCGCCTATGTGCCGCCCGCGCCCACGCCCGGTGTGCCCGAGGAACTGACCTATGACCTTTATCGCCAGATCGCCTTCGATCCGGAGGCGGCGCGGTGGGACGCTCCGGGCCTGAACTTCCGCCTCCATGCCTTCCATCTGGGCTGGCTGTTTCCGACGGCGGTGCCACTGCACGAGGTCGGTGCGGGTTTGGCGCGGGAATTCACCTTCAACAGTGACGATTTCGACTACCGCCACGAGGCCGCCGGGGTTCTGCCGCCCGATGCGGATTTGCCGGGCGTGGCCGGGTTCCGGGTCCATTATCCGCTGAACCGGGCCGACATCTTCGACGAATTGCTGGCCTTCCAGGGGGCGAGCTATTTCCGCGCGCTGGGCCGGGGCAATGCCTATGGGTTGAGCGCGCGGGGCCTGGCCATGAGCGTGGCGGCAAGCACTCCGGAGGAGTTTCCGACCTTCACGGAGTTCTATCTGGAGCGGCCGGAGCCGGGGGCGCGGCATCTGGTGATCCATGCGCTGCTCGACAGTCCCAGCGTGGCGGGGGCTTACCGGTTCGCGATCACGCCGGGGGCGGAGACGGTGATGGATGTGACCGCGCGCCTGTTCTTTCGGGAGGATGTGGACCATCTGGGGGTGGCGCCGCTGACGTCGATGTTCCTCTTCTCGGAGGCGAACCGGGCCGATTTCGACGATTACCGCCCGCAGGTCCATGACAGCGAAGGGCTGATCATCCAACGCAGCGACGGAGAGGTGCTGTGGCGGGCGTTGAACAACCCGCCACGCCTGTCGAAATCGATTTTTTCGGAGCCTGCGCTGCGGGGCTTCGGTCTGTATCAGCGGAACCGGGATTTCGCCGCCTATCAGGACGATGGCGCGCGCTATCAGGAGCGTCCCTCCCTCCAGGTGGAGATGATCGGGGATTGGGGACCGGGGACGGTGCAATTGGTGGAGATCCCCACGGAGATCGAGGCCACCGACAATATCGTGGCCTATTGGCAGCCCAATGCCGCGCCGCGGGCGGGGGAAGACCGCGAATATGCCTACCGGTTGCGCTGGGGCATGATCCCGCCCGAGCCCGAGGCGCGGATCGCCCATGTGGCCGAGACGCGGACCGGTCAGGGGGGCGTGGCGGGCGTCCCCTTCGAGGGGAATGCGCGGAAATTCGTGGTGGATTTCGCGGGCGGGCTGCTGGCCCGGATGGGAGGCGATGCGGAGGTCGTGCCCCGGATCACGGTGACCGGGGGTGCCGTGGCGGAGGCCGTGTTGTTCAAGGTCGGGCCCACGGGCATCTGGCGGCTGGTCTTCGATGTGGAGCCCGAGGGCGAGGTGGTGGAGATGATCGCCCATGTGGAAGGCTTCGGACAGCGGCTAAGCGAGACCTGGATGTTCCAGTGGCTGCCGCCCGCCACTTGAGGGGCGTTGGGCCGGGTCGATTGTCTTGCGAATAATCGCGCCTGGGTGACGTTGGACCGGTGTCGTCTACGGCGGTGGGTATGACCGGCGAGACCGAGACGATCAGGCGTGCCGTGGCCGTTGATCAGCGGCGGAGTTTCTGGGCCGCTGCGGCTGCGGCGCGGAGTTCCTCGGCGATCTCCAGCGCCTCGTCCGGCAGGAAGTCCATGGGGATTTCGCTGCCCCCGCTTTCCACGAAGAGCCGGACCATGCCCTGATCGGTCGGACCGATCTGCAGGTTCGCCTCGGCGTCGGATTCGTCGTTGATACCCATGGCGCCCTCCTAGACGCGGGGGCGGTGCTGCGCAATCGTCACGCATGACAGACGAGATCACCTTCCGAGACTTGGCGCCCGGCGATGCCGGTTGGGTGGCGCAGCGCCATGGCGAACTTTATTGGATCGATGAGGGCTATGACATCCGGTTCGAGGCACTGGTTCTAGGTCTTCTGGCCACGTTCATCCGGGACCGCCGCAACGGGGAACGGGCCTGGATCGCCGTCGATGGGGCGGGGCGACGCCGGGGCTGCGTGTTCTGCACCCTGCCCGAACCGGGGCGCGCGCAGTTGCGGATGTTCCTGGTGGAGCCGGAGATGCGGGGCACGGGGCTGGCGCAACGGATGCTGGATATGCTGATGGACCATGCGCGCGGGGTCGGCGCGCAAAAGCTGGTCCTGTGGACCCATGAGAGCCATCGGGCCGCGGGTCGGCTTTATACGCGCAACGGCTTTCGGTTGCTGAACGAGAGCCCGGTGGAGGCGTTCGGACAGCCCACGCGAGAACAGAATTGGGAGATCGATCTGTGACCTGCCGTCTTGCACGGGACGCGGGCAGGCGTTAGACGCAGCGACGTGCCGGCGTAGCTCAGTTGGTTAGAGCGCCTGATTGTGGATCAGGAGGTCCCCCGTTCGAGCCGGGGCGCTGGTACCATCCCCTTATCTTCCGTGGGTTCTGCATTCGGCCCGCCCTGCTGTGGCGGTGGCGAAGGCAGCGAGTTTGGGCGAGGGTGTGCTGCGGGATGCGTGTTCTTGGTGGAGGTTTGCTTTGAGCCCTGACTGTCCAGTGCTTCAGGGTGTACCAATGACCTCTTTCGCATTTCAGGAATAAATGCACAGATCTCAATGGGGTTCTGCGAATTGGCGTTCATACAATAGCGTTCGGCAAGGGGCTAGTTCGGCCCCATGCGCATTGAAAAACAGAACGACGTTCCAAGTATGAGTCAGAACATAGCTGCTTTTTGCTACGTAGCATTCTTCGCTCTGGCGTTGGCGAGCCCCTTCACGCCTGTCTTCTTTATCTGGAGGCTGGCAGGCCTTTCCGTGATCGCCTATGCGGTGGGGAAGGTCGTGGAAGGGCCTGTACATTGGTCTGACCAGAACTTCGGCTACGCCATCGGCATCATCGTAGTTTTCCTTTTTTGCTGCGCCATCGCCCTGATGATCATCATACGGCTTGCAATTTCGGCAGCACGTAAGGCCTTGACCTTTAGGGCGCTAAAAGGTCCTCAAAATCGCCTCATGATTTACTTCGATACTTCTGCCTTGATCGCCATAGGCTGCTTTGCGGGCTTACTGCTGTTTATAACTCTGGCCTTTGCGCTTTCTGGGGCAGACTTCAGCATAAACCTCGATTTGAGCATAGCTATCTTGGCCTCCGCGATTGCCACCGTTGTTTTCGTTCTATCAAGAAAGAAGATTGCGATCATAATTATTTCCGTCTTCGCTGTCTTGGCGGCGTCAGCATTAATAGGATCGAGGCAGACCGATCACATTCTCGAAACCGCCGAAGCTCTCGCAAATGATCGAGCTTGGTGTCTGACAACATCGGGCGGATTTGGTCCAATTTCTGAAGTTCGGCAGCTCGGCTTTTTTGCTCTACCGAAGGGCAATTCATACCCCCACCTCGGGTTACTGATCCAAGAGAACGACCAGACGATGTTGGCCGCTCACTGGTCGATACGGCAGCAGGCATTTCATAAAGATATCATTGCAGTCGGAAGCGTTCCTACCTGTCAACCCATTAGGGGTTTTGCTGAAGCTCTCAAGAGCGGATATGTTGATAAAGATACCTATAGTGTCGGTTCGGAAGTGTATTCGATTGGCCAGGACCTTGATCCACAAGCCTTCACTGATCGAGTGTCTATTCGTAGCAATCAACTGACCGGGCCAGACAACGCCCGCTCAGAGACTACTGAAAGGGTGGAGTTGATATACAATCCACGCGAACCACATATACCTGACGACGCCGTATCGCTCATGACGCTGCCAGACCCCGACGAGTTGGATACTGACAATCTAACTGGGCGAAATCGACTTATCATTGCAGGTTTTGATGAAGTAACGCAGAAAAGCTTATTTTTGCATTGCCTGCATGGATCTTACGCCGACCGCATATGCCGCGCCCAGGTCTTTGAGGGATCATTGGGGTACAATTTCTACCTTCCTTTGGATCAGGTCAACCAATGGCGTGAAACAGCGGAACAAGTGAAGGCTTTATTTGAGTCGCTACGAGTGAACTAGCAGTGGTGGCTGGCTTGGGAAAACACTGCAATTGACGCGATGAAAGCGGCCCTTCTATTTCCCACCGCGAAAGCCCGGTCCGTCCGCGAACTTGCCATCCAAATGCGGTGCCAATAGCTGCGCCACCGGAACACGGGCGCGCAGGCGGCTGGCGATGAGGAAGAGGCCCGCGATCTTGCGCTGCAGGAAGAGCGCGTCGATGGGCAACGGCGGCGGGACGAAGCCGCTTTCGCCCAGGGCGATGCCTTCGGCCTGGAGGCGACGCATGAGGCCGGGGTCACCGAAATCGTAGGGGCCGTCGCGCATGGGGGCGAACACCATCTCCATCATGGTGAGGATGCGGGCCCGGTCCTCCGGGCGGGTACTGTCGTTGAAGAAGCCGATTTCCAGCGCGGTTGCCTCCATCGCCGGGGCGTCGCCGTCGAGGCCCGCGCGCATCAGGCGGCGGTAAAGCGCGACGATCCCCGGGGCCATGGCGCGGGTGGCCCCGAAATCCAGAAGGACGAGTCGGGTGCCGTCCCAGCGGTAATTGGCGAGATTGGGATCGGTCTGCATCAGGCGGAACTCGAAGAGTTCCCGGAAGAGGAGGGACAGGAGATCCGTGGCGACCCGGTCGCGGATATCCTGTGGTGCGTCGTCCACGGCCTCCAATGGGCGGCTGTCGAGATAGGACATGGTCAGGATGCGCGGGGTGGTCCAATCGGCGTGGCGCTCGGGCACGACAAAGGCGTCGTCCCCCGCCAGCAGGTCCGCGAACGTGTCCAGATGGGCGCCTTCGGCGGCATAATCGGTCTCCGCATGGAGTTGGAGGCGGGCTTCCTCGATATAGGGGGCGAGGTCGAAGCCCTTGGGCACGAGACCGGACATGCGGATCAGGGTCGCGACATTGGCGACGTCGCTGTCGATGCTTTGGGCCACGCCAGGATATTGCACCTTCACCGCGACGTCGCGGCCATCCTTCAGTTGGGCGCGGTGAACCTGGCCGATGGAGGCGGCGGCGATGGGGTGGACATCGAAGCGGGCGAAATTCTTTAGCCAACCGGGCGTCCATTCGGCGTTGAGCACCTTCTTGAGCTGGGCTGGGGGCATGAAGTCGCCCTCGGCCCTCAGGCGCGCCATGATCTGCGCCAGTTCGGGGGGCAGAACCTCTCCGGTATCCATGGAGAGAAGCTGGCCCATCTTCATGGCCGCGCCCCGCATCCGCGCCAGTTCGTCGGCCACGCGGCGCATGTTGCCGGGGGTGAGCAGAAGGTCGCGCGGGTTCGGGCGGCGGCCGCGCGCCAATTCCGACGCGCCGCCCGCCGCCATGGAGCCGGCCACGCCTGCCGCCATGGCGCCGAAGCGACCCAGCCGGGTCAGGCGGCCGGTGGGGACGCGCCGGGCGCGGCCGAAAGGGGTGTCGTCGGGCATGGGCGCTCCGCTCCGGGTGTGGGGGCGAGGTAGGGTGAGGGCTGCGGCGGGCAACGGGCAGGGCGTCGCAGCGGGGCTGGCGGGGCTGCGAGGGGCGTCGGGTTGGCGCTCATCTTGAGCGATGCTGCAGGATGCGTGATTGGCTGTTACATTTGAGAGGTAGCCATTGGTCTATGAAGGTTTCCTCAGGGAAACGCTGTTCTAAGCCCGGACTGGAATTAAACACATGAACGTACCAGCGGGAGCGTCCTTTAGATCAAAAGAGGTCGTCGATTACTATCGGTATCGACCGCCATACCCTTCAAAAGTCCATGAGGAAATCATTAGCTTCTCGCCTGCAACTGGTTGCCTTGTTGATTTGGGATGTGGAGAAGGCAAAGTTGCAAGGCCGATGGCCGAATACTTTGATACGGTCACTGCAATTGACCCATCCGCAAACATGCTACAGATGGGGCAATCCCTTCCAAATGGGAAGGCAGATAACATCAAGTGGGTCGAAGCATTCGCCGAGGAAGCGCCTTTGCCGCATCGAATAGATGTTGTGACCTTCGCATCCAGCGTTCATTGGATGAACCCTAGCAGGCTGTTTCCCAGGCTTAGGGAAAATCTGCGCATAGAGCATATTTTGGCTGTGATCCAAGGTGATGAACCCTTTGAACCACCATGGTATGACGAATGGATGCAATTTCTTGCGAAATGGGTGCCGGAAATGACCGGCCAGCCGGTGAATTCAAGCGAATGGGTCGGATCAAGAAAAAGACACCTGGAATACATGGATCTCGTCCATAGCGATGACTATTTTTCCGAACCGATGAAGCAATCAGTAGAAGACTTCGTTCTGTGCCAGAATTCTAGAGATACTTTTTCAGTAGAAAGATTGGGCTCCCGGCTGTCGGGTTTTCGCGAGGAACTTACCGCACTTCTGCTCCCACATGTTGATGCGTCTGGTCAGCTTGAGTTTAAGGTGAAGACCCACCTGACAATTGGCAAGCTCTTGCCTCGGTTGGCCTGAATTGCGTCGATCACATCAGATATGCATCTAGAGACTAGGGATGGCGGTAAAGTCCGCGCAGCAGATTTCCTGCAGACACATGCGGTGATCTGGATCGGATGGGTCTGCGACTTGGCAACCTATCTTTGACGCCGCCAACGAGTGTGGCGCGTCGGGGTTATTGAAGGTCCGCGAAGGCGGTTTGGAGGCGCGCGACCGCTTCCTCGACCCGGGCCCGGGGGGTGGCGATGTTGAAGCGCAGGAAGCTGTCGCCGCCCTTGCCGAAGGTCGGGCCGTGATTGACGGCGATTTTGGCGTCCTTCTCGACGCGGCCCGTGAACTCCTCCCGCGCCATGCCGGTGCCGGAGAAATCGACCCAGGAGAGATAGGTGGCTTCCAGCGGGACGGAGGTCAGGCCGGGGATGGCGTTCACCCCCTCGTCGAAGAGCTGCCGGTTGCCGTCGAGATAGACCATCAGGTCGTCCACCCAGGCCGCGCCATCGGGCGTGTAGGCGGCCATGGCCATGAAGAGACCGAAGGAATTGGGCGAAATGCCCAGGCCCATCATGCGCTTGGCGAAGGCGGCGCGCAGGGCTTCGTCTTCCACGATGACGTTGCCGGCGTGGGAGCCCGCGATGTTGAAGGTTTTGGTCGTCGCCGTCATCATCACCAGCCGATCCGCGATGCCGTCGATCTTCGACATCGGGATGTGGGTATGGCCGGGATAGACGAGATCGTGATGGATCTCGTCGGAGACGAGGATCAGGTCGTGGCGTCTGGCGAAAGCGGCGAAGCCTTCCAATTCGGCTCGGGTCCAAACGCGGCCATTGGGATTGTGGGGCGAGCAGAGGATCATCATCTTCGCTTGCGTCCCGTCCATCTGCGTGTCCCAGGCGTTGAAATCGGGCGTGTAGCGGGTGCCGTCGAAGGCCATCTCGCATTCCACGACGCGGCGGCCATTGGCGTGGATCGCTTTGGCGAAGGCATGGTAGACGGGCGTGAAGAGGACGACGCCGTCGCCCGGCGCCGTCCAGGTGTCGACGCAGAGCGCGGTGCCGTTCACCAGGCCGTGGGTCGTGAAGATGGCATCCGCCGACACGTCCCAACCGTGGCGTTCGGACATCCACCAGCGGATCGCGTCGCGATAGGGGCCGTCATTGCCGAAATAGCCGACGATGCCATGATCCAGCATGTCGCGGACCGCGCCCGGAACAGCCTCCGGTGGGCGGAAGTCCATATCCGCCACCCACATCGCCAGGCCGTCTTCGGTTGGAACGCCATAGAGCGCTTCCATCATGTCCCACTTGACGCAATGGCTGCCGCGGCGGTCGATGACCGGATCGAAGCGGGGATCGTGGCTGTCCTTGGGATTCATGGCGCTCTCCTTCGGGCTGGACCCTAGTGGGATGGGCGGCGCCTGCAAGGTGCCGTCAGCTGCCGGGCGGGGCGAAGAAGCCGCGTAGTTCGGTGATCCGGCCATCGGAGTCGAATGTGAAGAGATTGATGCCCTGGAACGTAACTTCGGTTCCGTCCGGTGTCGTTCCGCGTCCTTCCCAACGGGCGACGGCCTCTAAGCCAGAGACATGGACGAAGCTTTCGTGCAGGCCGACCGTCTCGAAGGCGCCCAGGAAGCCTTCGCCCATGGCGCGGATGGCCGTCGGGTCGGCCTTGACCGGTGTTCCCACCGGGTCGTCGACAACGGCGTTCTCGGCGAAGTTGGCGAGCCATGGCTCCACCGTGCCGCTGCGCGTGCTGTCGAAGTAGCGGGCGACCCAGCCGTGTACCGTCTCGGGTGCGGGGACTGCGCTTTCGGCGGGCGAGAGATCGGTGCGCAGGACGTCTTGGGCGACCACGGGGGCTGCCATGGCGAGAGAGAGGGCGATGGTTAGGGTGCGGATCATGATTGATCTCCTTCTTTCATAGAAGACAGGGTGGGGAGGGCTTGGCCCGGTGCCAGCTTCAGATGGCCGGCGCCATTGTCGAAGAATCCGTTGATCGAAGTGGCCGACAGGGTGCCGGTGGCCCGGTATAGCGGCCGGTACCGCCCAATCGTCCGGCTTGCGCCAGGAGGAATGATGTGCGCTGGTTCGGGTCGGAGCGGACATCGTAGGTTCCGGCGAATTGATAGCCGCCTTGGGCAGTGAATGCGTAGGTCATGGCGCTCTCATAAATTACGAGACGAACCGTCACTTAATTGCATCGAAGCGAATTGCAAGACGCCTCGTCTCGATTTATCTGGAGATATGTCGGCAACCGATCAGAACCCCGCCCCAGGACGACCCCGCGACCGCGCCATCGACGGGGCCATCGTCGACGCGGCCCGCGCATTGTTGGCGGAAGGCGGGCTTGTGGCGATGACGATGGAGGCGGTGGCGAAGCGTGCGAAGATCGGCAAGCAAACGCTTTATCGCCGCTATCCGTCGCGGCTGCCGCTTCTGGCCGACGTCATGGGGGCGATCTCCGTGGAGCGGGCGGGTGGTGCGGATGCCCGGGTCGTGGACCTGATCGCCGGTGCCTATGCTTTCGCAGAGAGTGGGGCAGGCCGCGACGTGATGCGCGCGCTCCTCTCCGATGCGGCGGGCGACCCGGCTGCCATGGCGATGGTCTATGAGCGGTTCGTGGCTGCGCGGCTGGATGGGTTGACAGCCGCCCTGATGCGGGAGGGCCCGATGGACCGCGATGCGGCGCGGCTGCGGGCGCAGCTTGCCTATGGGCTGATGTGGTATCGGCTGGCCTTCGCATTGCCCGGCGCGCCTGCGGATGCGGACCAGGTGGCCGGGCTTCTGTTTTCGGAGCTTGCTCGACCCGCCGGGGATCACTAGATCGCCGAGGCATGAAACGCCCTATCCTGATCCATCCCGACCCGCGTCTGAAGACGATCTGCGACCCGGTGGCGGACCTGACGGACGACCTGCGTGCATTGGCGGACGACATGCTAGAGACCATGTATGCGGCGCCTGGCATCGGCCTTGCGGCACCGCAGGTGGGTGTGATGTCGCGGCTGATCGTTTTGGATTGCGAAAAGGGCGATGATGCAGAACCCCGCCCGACGATCATGTTCAACCCCGAGATCATCGAGGCGTCCGAGGAGACGGGCACCTATGAGGAAGGGTGTCTGTCGATCCCCGATCAATATGCCGAGGTCTCGCGCCCGGCCGAGGTGATCGTGGGCTGGATCGACCGGGACGGGACAGAGCGGCGCGCGCAGCTGGCTGGGCTTTGGGCCACCTGCGTGCAGCACGAGATCGATCATCTGAACGGCAAGCTGTTCATCGATTATCTGGGCCCGATGAAACGACAGATGATCACCCGAAAGATGCAGAAGCTAAAGCGCGAGCAGGCGCGGGCGTGACGGCATTGGACCTCCGCATGCATCCCGACCCGATGCTTCGGGCGGTCTGCGATCCGGTGGAGGACGACGTGACAGCGCTGGCCCGTGGCATGCTGGAGGTCATGTATGCGGCGCCGGGCCGGGGTTTGGCCGCCCCGCAGGTGGGCGTGGCGTTGCGGCTTTTCGTGATGGACGCCTCTTGGAAAGACGGCTTGCCGGACCCGCGCGTCTTCGTGAACCCGGAGATCGTCTGGAGTTCCGACGAGATGCAGGTGGCCGAAGAGCAATGCCTGTCGATCCCGGACCGGCCGGTTGCCGTGCAACGCGCCATGGCCGTCGATTTGGCTTTCGATGGGCCGGACGGCCGCAGAGCGGAGCGGTTCACGGGCATCGCGGCGATCTGCGCGCAACACGAAACCGACCATCTGGACGGCGTGCTGATCCTGGATCGGGCCGCGTCGTGATCCGCCCGTTTCTGCGTTGGCCTGACCGCCGGTTGGCCCGTGCGGCAAGCCCCGTCGCGGTCGTCGATGACGCGGTTCGGGCGCTTTGGGAGGATATGCTGCAGACGATGTACGCGATGCCTGGCGTCGGGCTTGCCGCGCCGCAGATTGGGGTGATGCGCCGGATCGCCGTGGTGGATGCGGGCCAGGGCCCGATCCGGCTGGCCAACCCGGAAGTGATCCATGCCAGCATGGAGATGCATATCCACGAGGAAGCCAGCCCGAACCTGCCCGGCGTGTCGGCCAAGGTCGCACGGCCGCGGGCGGTGACGGTAAGCTATCTGGACGAGACCGGCCAGGCGGTCGAGCGGGACTTCGTGAAGCTGGAGGCGACGAGCGTGCAGCATCAGATCGACCATCTGGACGGCAAGCTCTACATCCATCGGTTGTCGAAGCTGAAGCGGGACATGTTGGTGCGGAAGGCTGCGAAATGCGGGTGATCTTCATGGGCACGCCCGATTTCGCGGTGCCGGTGCTTGAGGCTGTGGCCGGGGCTCATAAGCTGGTCGCCGTCTACACGCAGCCGCCGCGCCCGGCTGGGCGGGGTAAGGCCCTGCGGCCATCGCCGGTGCAGGCGCGGGCGGAAGAGTTGGGGTTGGAGGTGCGGCATCCGGCCTCTCTGAAATCGGCGGAGGAACAGGCGCGTCTGGCCGCTCTTGATGCGGAGGTCGCGGTGGTGGTGGCCTACGGACTTTTGCTGCCGCAGGCGGTGCTCGATGCGCCGCGCCATGGCTGTCTGAACATCCACGCCTCCCTCTTGCCGCGTTGGCGGGGCGCGGCACCGATCCATCGTGCGATCATGGCCGGAGACGCGCGGACGGGCATCTGCATCATGCAGATGGAGGCGGGCTTGGATACCGGGCCGGTTCTGCTGCGCGCCGACGTCGAGATCGGCGCGAGCGATACGACCGGCGATCTGCATGACCGGTTGGCGGAGCTTGGGTCGTCTTTGATCTTGCGCGCGCTGGATGGGGTCGAGACGCTGTCTCCGGTGCCGCAACCGCAGGACGGCGTGACCTACGCCGCGAAGATCGACAAGGCGGAGGCAGTGGTCGATTGGACGCGACCGGCAATCGACGTGGCGCGCCATATCAACGGTTTGTCGCCGTTTCCCGGGGCCTACGTGGTCCGCGGCGGGCAGAGGCTGAAACTGATGCGCGCCGCACCCGCGGAGGCCACGGCAGAGCCGGGCCATCGGGCAGATGTGCCGGGTCTTATCATCGGGGCCAATGAGGGCGGCGTGGAGCTGCTGGAGGTGCAACCGGCCGGGAAGGGGCGTATGACGGCTGTGGACTGGCTGAACGGGGCGGACCTGGCGCCGGGCGCGGCCTTGGAGGATTGAACCATGTTTCCCACCCTCATCGGCACCGTCGTGATCGCGGGCATCGTGGGCTACGTCTCAGAGAAGTCGAACTTCACCCATAACGGCATCCTGCCCAGCATCATCATCTGCGTGGGCGGCGCCTTCGTCTTCTACTTCGTGACGATCATGTTCCGCATCGGCTTCGGCTCGCCGGGATTGAACGCGATCTTGGCCTCGATCGGGGCGCTGGTGATCGTGCCGACGCATTGGCGGAAGTGAGGGGGGGTTTGGCTTGGTGATTGGCGCGTTGGACTGGAGCTAGGGGGGCAAAGGTCCTGTTTGAGTCCTCTATGTTGTCTAAACCTCTGTCCTATAACGCTTACGTTACACGCAAATTGAAAGCCGATGGATAGTCCCACTACACCTAAAGTTAAACTGTCGAGAATACGAGACCATGGATGGGATCTTTGGGACCCAATCGGTCTGTTAAGAGAAGGCGGCCATTTTTCAGGGAAGTGGTCAGACGCAAAAAATGAACGTCTTGCAGACGAATATGACAGATATTTGGTTGATGCAGCGCATCAAATTCGCAGAGGTGTTCCGACTGAAAGAGTTGTCGACTTCCTTGTCGATATCGAAGTGAACGGTATGGGCTTGGGTAAACGCGAGACTACCAGAACTCGCGCGATTGCTTTGGTCTCCGCGATAGAGCAGGACGACTTGGTTTGGCCGTGGCCCGACGAAAATGGTAAGTTCCGATGAAAGTCGACTTTGTCCGCACTGCGGACTTCGTTCGAAATACTGGAGCCTTTCTGAACTCGGCGCGCCCCGAAAAGGCGCGCCGGACTACTTTTAGAGACCCAGCGACGCCTTGTAGAGCGCGATCTGGCTGTCGCGGCCGATCTGGTCGGTGATGCCCTCCCAGGCGGCGGCGATGGCGTCCGCCGTCTCCTGTGCCGATCCGTATTGTCCGGCATAGCCCTTGGCCAGCTCGTCCTCGGCCACGGAGTAATACTGGAAGATGCCGGGGATGCGCGGTTCGATGGCCGCGTTGGGGTGGTTGTAGCTGTCGAGGTTGGACCCGAGGTAATCCTCCACATAGGCGCGGTCGTAGCCGGCCTCCTCCCATTCCGCATATTGGAAGTGGGAGTTGCGGTAGGGTTGGAAGCCCGACGGATAGGCCGAGGCCCAGAGCGACAGGTCCTTGCCGCCCAGATGGGCCGCCGCCGACCATGCCGCCTTGGCCTTGAGGTCGCCGCCTTCCGCCGCGCGGGCCATGACGTAGACGCCCCAGCCGATATAGGCCATGTTCGGCGCCTCGTTGGGCGTGTCCTCCCACGCGCCGGTCTGCGAGTTGTAGACTCGCTCCGATCCGGGATTGACGCCGAAGCCCACCACGTCGCCGACCACGCTCGTATCCGAGGTCCGCGCGGAGGAGCCGACATCGCCCCACCAGGTCAGCGCGCCGCCGGTCCCTGCCAGGAATTGCTGGAAGGCGGTGGTGCCGGGATCGGCGTTGATCTGGTCGGCCGGGTAGGCGCCGTCGGTCGCGATCAGGTCCATCACGTCTTGGATGGCCTGCACGAAGGCCGGGTTGTTGACCCGCGGCGTCATCGTCTCCGGATCGAAGAGCCAGGCGGGATCGTCAGGGTGCTTGGCATAGGCGGTGGCGCGGTCTTCCAGGAAGTAGAAGCCGAAGCCGCCCCAACCCTTGAGCGGGTCTAGGAAGCCATGGGCGGGCAGCCCAGTCAGCGGGTCGGTCTTGCCGGCCAGGAACTTGGAATGGGCGTTTACCTGTTCCCACGTGGTCGGCTGTGCCCAATCGCCCGCACCGCCTTCGGAGGCCCATGCCTCGGCCAGTTCCGCGCTTTCGTAGAGGTCCTTGCGGTAAGCGAAGGTGTGGCAATCGCCGTCGATGGAGACGCGGTAGGTCTTGCCGTCCCATGTGCCGACGGGGGCCTTCAGGTAGTCGACGTAATCGTCCATATCGATCATGTCGCGGACCCAGTCGGGCATCTCCAAGGCCATGCCGCGGCCCAGCACGTCGCCTTCGAACGGGGCGCCCATTTCGATGATGTCGAAATCCACGGTGCCGGTGGCGATGGCCTGCTGCAGACGAGCGTTGTAATCGGCCTGGGCCAGATCGATCCAGTTGATCGTGGCGCCGGTATACTCCTCCCAAGGCTTCAGGAAGCCACGGAACAGGAAGTTGTGCAGGTTCTGGTTGTTGAGGCCCATGAAGGTCAGCTCGACACCAGCGAATTCCCCCTCGGCCACCACTTGCTTCGTCGGCTCCAAGGTCAGCGCGCCGACCTTCTGCCAGTCGGCATCGGTGGGCGAGCCCGCACCCACGCCGGGGATCTTGAGGATCTCGGCCCGTAGTGCCGCATGGCCGTCGGCGAAGGCGGGGCGGGCGGTGAGGCCCGTGCTGACCCCGCCAAGGGCGGCCAGCGTCCCTGTCGCCGCCGCGCTTTTGAGCAGTCCGCGACGGTTGAGTTTCCCGGCGCGCAGCATGTGGTTGTAGATGTGCGTTTTCATGGTCTCGCGTCCTCCCTGACGGCGCCCTGACGGGGCGCGACCTTTTTGCGAAAGGCGGCCTCCCGGTCCGCCTGACGTCAGGACAGTCACCGGGCCGGTGCGGGCCTGTCAAGCGCGGTGCAGGGCAATCCGGGGCTTGGCGGCGCGGGGGCCTGCCGCTAGCGTCAGCGCAAAAGAAGGGGGGGACATGGCCGAAGTCACGATCCGCGATCTGCGGAAAAGCTACGGTGCGACCGAGGTGATCCATGGCCTCGACATCGACATCGCAGATGGGGAATTCGTCGTTCTGGTCGGTCCGTCCGGTTGCGGGAAGTCGACGCTCCTGCGGATGATCGCGGGGCTCGAAGGGATCACGAGCGGGACCATTGCCATCGGTCCGAAGGTCGTGAACAACCTGGCTCCCGCGCGCCGTGACATCGCCATGGTGTTCCAGAACTATGCGCTTTACCCGCACAAGACGGTCGCGGCCAATATGGCGTTCAGTCTGCGGATGCAGAAGATGGACAAGGCGGAAATCCAGGACCGCGTCACCCGGGCGGCCGAGGTTTTGGGCCTGACGGACTATCTGGAGCGCTATCCGCGCGCCTTGTCCGGTGGGCAGCGGCAGCGGGTCGCCATGGGGCGGGCCATCGTGCGCGACCCGCAGGTCTTTTTGTTCGATGAGCCGCTCTCGAACCTTGACGCAAAGCTGCGGGTCCAGATGCGGGCCGAGATCCGGGAGCTTCACCAGCGACTGTCGACGACGACCGTCTACGTCACGCATGACCAGATCGAGGCCATGACCATGGCTGACAAGATCGTGGTGCTTCAGGGCGGTCGGGTCGAGCAGATCGGCGCGCCGCTCGACCTTTACGATCGGCCCGCCAACACGTTCGTGGCCAGCTTCATCGGCTCGCCTTCGATGAACCTTATGACGGCGCAAGGCGACGACGGCGTCGCGCGGGTGAACGGTGCCGCCATCCCCGTCCCCGGTCTCGCAACAGGACAGCAGGTGACGCTGGGCGTCCGCCCGGAACATCTGGTGTTGTCGGATGCCGGTTTGCCCGCAACGGTCGCGGTGGTGGAGCCTACCGGGTCCGAGACGCATATCATCGCCCGCCTCGACGACCGGGAAGTGACCGCCGTCACGCGGGAAAGACCGGGCGTTCGACCGGGCGAGACAATCCACCTGATGCCCGAGCCGGGGCGCGTTCACCTCTTCGACGCCGAAAGCGGAGCGCGGCTTCCATGACGATCCTGGTCTTCGGCGACAGCAACAGCCACGGGACCATCGCCCTGAGCCGCTTTGGGCAGCTTGACCGGCATCCGCCCGAGGCGCGATGGCCGGATGTGATGGCCCGCGCTTTGGGTCGACCGGTGGTAACAGAGGGCCATCCAGGACGAACGACCGTCCATGACGATCCGATCGACGGGGCGCATAAGAACGGGTCGCGCATCCTGCCTGCGCTGCTGGAGAGCCACCGGCCTCTCGATCTGGTGATCGTGATGCTGGGCACGAACGATTGCAAAGCGCGGTTCGGCCTGCGGGGATGGGACATCGCGGCGGGGATCGGCAAGCTGGCCATGATCGTTCAGGCCTCGACAGCGGGGCCAAGCGGGAAAGCCCCGGATGTCATGCTGGTGGCACCCGTCCCCGTGGAGGAGGCCGGGATCCTGGCCGAAATGTTTCAGGGCGGTCGTGCCCGGGCGAGGGCCATCGCACCCGCGCTGAAGGACGAAGCGGAGCGGTTGGGCTGCGGCTTCTTCGATGCCGGCCGGGTCGCGCAGGTCGACGGCACCGACGGCGTGCATCTGGCGGCCGACGCACAAGTGGCTCTGGGCTTGGCCATGGCCGATGCGATCAAGGCGCGGCTGGGTTGACGCGCTTGCACTGGGGCTAAGCCGCCGCCTAGCCTCACATGAAAGGGAGGAGAGACTATGCTCAAGGGACTGGACCCGATCCTGAATGCCGACGTGCTCTACGCACTGCGCGCCATGGGCCATGGGGACATGCTGATCCTCGCCGATACGAACTTCCCTTCGGACGCCATTGCGCAGGAAACGGTCCATGGCGAACTTCTCCGCATCGACCGCCCGATGGCGGAAGTGGCGCAGGCCGTCCTGTCGGTTCTGCCGCTCGATACGTTCGTGGAGGATTTTGCCGGTCGGATGGAGGTTGTGGACGACCCCGCCACCGTGCCGGACGTGCAGCACGAGGTGCAGGCGGCCATCGCGGCCACCGGCGAAACCCGCACGATGGTCGGGATCGAGCGCTTCGCCTTCTACGATCTGGCGCGTGAAGCCTATGCCGTGATCCAGACGGGGGAACGCCGGTTCTACGGCTGCATCATGCTGCGCAAAGGAGTGATCGCCCCCGATGAGTGAGATCGTCATCCTCGGTGTCTTCGTCGCCGACACCGCCTACCGGGCCGCCCGCCCGCCGAAGATAGGCGAGACGATCCTGGGCTCTGGCTTTGCGCTGGGGCCTGGCGGCAAGGGGTCGAACCAAGCCGTCGCATCGGCGCGGGCTGGTGGTGACGTTGCGATGGTGACCCGGCTGGGCCGCGACACGTTCGGAGAGATGGCACTGGCCACCTGGGCCGATGCCGGTGTCACGCCGCTGATCGAGCAGGGTGAGACCCCGACGGGCGCCGCATATATCTTTGTCGAGGATGGGTCCGGTGACAACGCGATCATCATCTATCCGGGCGCAGCGGGCGAGATCGACACTGCCTTCGTTGAGGCCCGCGCGGACGCGATTGCAGGCGCCAAGGTCTTCGTGACCCAATTGGAACAGCCGATGACGGCCGCCTCCCGCGGGTTGGAGATCGCCCGGAAAGGGGGTGCCGCCACGATCCTGAATCCGGCTCCCGCGGCCGAATTGCCAGACGGGATCTTGGCCTCGTGCGACTACGTCACACCGAACGAGACCGAGGCGGAAGCGATCACGGGCATCGGTGTGGAAACTGTTGACGAGGCGCGCAAGGCGGGCGACGCGTTGCTGGCGGCGGGTGTCGCGAAGGCGGCCATCCTGACCCTTGGGGCCCGGGGGGCGCTATTCCACGCGTCGGATCGGTCCGAACTGGTCCCCGCCTTCGACGCTGGACCCGTGGTTGAAACGACAGGCGCGGGGGATGCGTTCAACGGCGGGTTCGCGACTGCGCTGGCCGAAGGGCGCGATCCTTTGGAGGCGGTACGGTTCGGCTGTGCCACTGCCTCGATCAGTGTGACGCGGCCGGGCACGGCCCCTTCCATGCCGACGCGGGCGGAAATCGATGCCTTGTTCGTCCGTGGCTGATCTGACGCCACGCCTTCTTCTTAAGCCGCGAGACCTTTGAACGCTTCCGTAGAAGCGGCCACGCGCGGCCGAACGGGCTGCATCTGGCGCTGTCTTGACTATGGGGAACCGACCGAACCCAGTCGCTTGCACCTCGATGCCCATGCGTCGGTTGCCGGGATTGCCCGCGCCTAAGCAGTGGCGGAGAGTGCAGCGATCACGCCCCGAAGCTCCGCAAGCCCTTTCAGGCGGCCTATGGCGGGATATCCCGGTTGGGTTTCCCGGCGTTGGTCATCAAGGATGTCTTGGCCGTGATCGGGGCGGAACGGGATCGAATGGTCCGAGCGTCCTGCCGCGCGCCGTGCTGCTTCCTGCGCGAGAACGGCCTGGACCAATGCGACCATGTCGGTGTGCCCCCCCAAATGCTCATCCTCGAAGAAGGACGTCACGATATCCCCCGTCTCTCGGCGGACATTGCGCAGATGTAGGAAATGCACTCGGTCGCCAAGGCGGCGCATCATGCCGGGTAGGTCATTGTCGGGCCGGGCGCCAAGCGACCCAGAGCAAAGCGTGATGCCGTTGGCCGGGCTGTCCACAGCGTCCAGCAGGGCAGCGTAGTCCGCTTCGGTCGACATGGTGCGAGGCAGGCCCAAAAGCGGAAAGGGCGGGTCGTCCGGATGGCAGCAGAGCCGCAGTCCAAGGGATTCCGCCGTCGGGACGATCGCCTCGAGAAACGCGATGTGGTTGTCCCGTAAACGTCTCGCGTCGATCTCTGCATATCGTGCCACTTGATCGCGAAGGTCGGCCAGTGACAGACCGGCCTGTCCGCCCGGCAAACCCCGCGTGATGTTCCCAGCAAGACGCTTGCGCTCGTCGCTGTCCATCTCGTCAAAACGCCGTTTGGCAGCCCGGCGTTGCGCAATGTCGAAATCTGCCTCCGCCCCAGGCCTCTGTAGGATGTGAAGGTCGAAGGCCGCGAAATCGGTAAGGTCGAAACGCATGCACGTGGCACCCGATGGCACGGGGTAGGCCAAGTCGGTCCGCGTCCAGTCGAGGACCGGCATGAAATTGTAACAGATGACCTCAATGCCCGCCCGCGCCAGGTGCGTCAGGCTTTGTCGATAGGCCTCAAGATGGGACCGCCATGCTCCAGACTGCTGCTTGATGTCTTCAGAAACAGGTAGGCTTTCGACGACCTGCCAGGACAGCCGCGCGCTCGCGATCTCCGCCAGGCGCGCGGCGATCTGGTCTGCCGGCCAGACTGTGCCCGGTGGCATGTGGTGCAGCGCGGTGACGATGCCCGTCGCGCCCGCCTGACGGATTTCCGCCAGGGAGACCGGATCCCCCGGTCCGAACCAGCGCCATGTTTGCTCCATCGGCTCCTCCACGATCCCCGTCGCTGCCTAACAGGCGATGTCGAGCCGGGACAGGGCGCGCGGATGAACCAGTCAGAGGAGCGGGCTGCCCCCTCCGAGCAGGCCACCGGTGTCCGGCGGCGGGTCCAGAAGGCTGTCATCCGGATCGTCATCTCCTGTGGCGAGCACGCCGCCCAAGACGTCGTCGACCACGAAGTCCAGTCCTTCGGCAGCCAAGGCAGTGGCGATATCGACCACTTCGATCGAGAATCCATTCTCGTTCAGAACCTCGATCTCCAGGACCGACGTCGTCGTTCCTGGCTCGCCGGATGGAGAGACGGTCGTGGTTTGGATCGTGATCGCCGTCGTGCCGATATCGCCGACGGCAGGTGAGATGGACAACTGATCCAGATTCCAGCTGGTGATGTCCAAATCGCCGCCTGTCGAACTGCGAACCTCTTGCCCGTCGCTCAGGATCCAATTGGCCGGTAGGTCCTGAATGACGACCGATGCCAGTGACATGCCGTGCAGGTCCATCTCAAGCGGGATGCCCAGCTCATCGCCTTCCTCGACGAGGAAATCGCTGGTCGGTGGGACGAGTTCAAAATCCGTGGCACCGGGCGGACGCCATTCGAATTGCAGGGCACCATCGCCGAGAAGGTCCAGATGCTGGATTGCGATTTCGTGGGGGCCTTCGGTCAGGGTGAGCGAGACTTCGGCCAGACCCAGAATGCCAGGTTCCGCGTCCAGCGCGACCGGCGCCCCGTCGATCCAGAGAATGGCCGTGTCCGATGCCGGGAGGCGCAGATCGTAGGTCCCCGCAACCTCCGCATCGATGAAGCCGGTGACGAGCATCGCAAAGGCATCAGTGGCATCGATATCGATCAGGCAGTCGCTGGAGCGGGACAGGTCCACCCGATTGACGAAGGCCTCGCCGATCGGGTCGGATCCCCAGTCGATGCCGATGATGTCCGTCACCGTGTCGACGACCCCGATCTGACGTACATGGAACGTGCTTTCGACGGAGACATCCGGTTGCTGTGTGATCTCGTCCCCGACGAAGATGCGCACCGTTTGCTCGGATGATAGCCCGTCGGGATCGGTGGCGGTGAGGGTGAGGTCGATCTGGGGCGTGGCCTCGTGGTCGAGGGCGACGCCGTCGCGCAGGCGGACGGTCTCGCCGACCACTTCGAAGCGGGCATCGTCGACGCTCCAGGTGAGGGCGCCG
>JBCCSY010000012.1:0-157520 GCA_039199335.1 Pseudomonadota bacterium | reverse complement strand
GGCTCATATACCCCCGCGTTCCGCCCCGCCGGTGGGGGGAGTGAGGCCCTGTGGTGCGGCCCGCGCGGGCGGGCGGCTTCTCGGGGCCCGCCACATCGTCATTCGGTCCAGGTGTAGTACCCGGCCTCTTCCATCGTGGCCTGCGTCCGCTCGGCCACGCCGTCCAGTGCCTCTTGCGGATCCAGACCCTCGGTCAGTACCTGGCTCATGGTCGTGCCGATATCGGCATTGATCCCGCCCCAGACGGGGATGATCGGACGCCAATCCGGGTCGGCATATTTCAGAGCCTCGCCGAAGGTCTCCGAATAGGGGAACTTCGCCTGCACTTCCGGGTCCGCATAGGTCGAGAAGCGCGACGGGTTGCCCCCTTCCATGGCCACCAGCTTGTCGCCCCGCTTGGAGGTCAGCCATTGCAAGAGCAGGAAGGCGGCTTCCTTGTTCTGGGCGTTCTTCGGGATGGCGATGCCGAAGCCGCCGGTCTGGGAAGCGCGCTGCACGCCCATCGGGTGCAGGGCGTAGCCGACCTTGCCCGCCACGGTGGATTGGCTGGGATCCTCGAAGGTCGATGCAAAGGCGATGCTGTCGAGGAACATGGCCGCCTGGCCCTGCCGGAAGGCCGCCGCCGCCTCTGAGGGGCCGAAGGTCGTGCCGCCTTCGGGGCCGCAATCCACGATGGTCTTCAGCGCATTGGCCGCCTGGACGCCCGCTTCATTGTTGATGATCGGGTTCCAGGCATCGTCGAAGACCCGTCCGCCCAGGGGCGCCAGATGCAGGAGGAAGGCATGGCTGGCCTGGTGGCCGGAGGCCGCGCGCGACGCCATGCCGCCCACGCCGGGCTCCAGCTCGGGGATGCGGCAGGCCAGATCCAGAAGCTCCTCATAGGTTTCGGGTGCTTCCAGGCCGTGCTTGTCGAAGATCTCCGTGTTGTAGGCCAAGACGCTCGTCTCGGAGCCGAAGGGCACGCCAAAGGCGCTGCCCAACTGGCCGGGCAGATAGCCCTTGGTGCCACCGGCCACGCCGATATTCTCGACATAGCCGCTGATCAGATCCGCCTGATCGTAATTGGGGTCGGCCAAGGCCGGGTTCATGAAATAGCGGGCCAGATTCTCCAGCTGGTCAGCATAGACGTAGTCGGCCTTGGAGAAGACCACGTAGGAGATCAGGTCGTAATCGCCCTCATCCTTGGTCAGCTCCAGGGTCTGCCGCTCGCGCATCTTGAGGTATTGCAGCTGGTCCACCTCGACCTCGATCCCGGTCTCTTCGGTGAATTGGTCCAGCACCGCGATGGCCGCGTCGTAGTGGGGGTGGGCGGGGAAGTTCACCACCAGGGTGGTGCCTTCGTATTCGGCATAGGGGTTGGCATGGGCCGCCCCGGCCATGGCGACCGCGATAGCAGCCCCCGTCAATTTCCATCTGTGCAGCATGTGTTCCTCCCTGCTGTCGATTATGGCGGTCAGAGGCGTGCGCCGCTGGCCCGGTCGAAAAGCATGATGTCGTCGGTCACCACGCCGAAGTTACGGGTCTGTCCCGCCGGGATGCGGTCGGCGCTGGCGATCTCGGCCAGCACCTCCGCCGGGCCGCAGCGGGTCACGAGGACGGATTGGGCGCCCAGATATTCCGAGACGACGACACGCAGTTCGATGGGCGCGCCACCCTCCAGCGTGATCGCCGAGGGGCGGATGCCGACCTCGACCTCGCGATTGGTCGACGCATTGGCGCGGCTGGTCAGCTCGGGCGAGAGCGGCAGGTCGAACCCGTCACCGATCACGCGGTCACCGCTGATCTCACCGGCCAGGAAGTTCATGCTGGGCGAACCGATGAAGCCGGCCACGAAGCGGTTCACCGGGTTGGCGAAGAGTTCCTCGGCGCTGCCCTGCTGCTGGATGGTGCCAGCGTTCATGACCACGATGCGGTCGCCCAGGGTCATAGCCTCGACCTGATCGTGGGTGACGTAGATCATGTTCTTATCGATGCTGTCCCGCATCTCGGCCAGCTCTGTCCGCATCCGGGCACGCAGCTTGGCGTCGAGATTGGAGAGCGGCTCGTCGAAGAGGAACGTACCTGCATCGCGCACGAGGGCCCGGCCCATGGCGACGCGCTGGCGTTGGCCGCCGGACAGTTCGGCAGGCTTACGGCCCAGGAGCGGGGCGATGTTCAGCATCTCGGCCACGCGTTGCACGCGGCTGTCGATCTCGGATTTCGGCGTGCGGTTGAGGCGCAGCGCGAAGGACATGTTCCGCGCAATGTTCATATGCGGGTAGAGCGCGTAATCCTGGAACACCATGGCGATGTTCCGATCCTTCGGCTCCAGCCGCCCGATGGCCTGGTCGTCGAAGTAGATCTCGCCGCCGGAGAGCGTTTCAAGACCTGCGAGAAGGCGTAGCGTCGTGGATTTGCCGCAGCCAGACGGCCCGACCAGCACGGTGAATTCACCGTCCTCCAGGGTGAGGTCCAACGGCGGCAGAACCTGGACAGACCCGAAGGATTTTTCGACCTTGTCGAAGACGATACGCGGCACAGACCCCTCCTACAGACCCTCCCCGGTCCGGCTTCTCCATCCTTTCCGCTAGACCGGGCTGCGGGAAGGTGCCAGTTGAGGGAACAGCGTTAACGTTAACGTAGCCCATGGTCCGTCGCTCCGCCCCGTCCCCCAGCATCCATGATGTCGCAGCCGCAGCGGGCGTGTCGGTCATGAGCGTCTCGCGCGCCTTGCGGGGGATCGAAGGGGTCTCGGCCGAGACACGGGCGCGGATCGTCCAACTGGCGGGCGAGATGGGATATATGCCCAATTCCAACGCCCGCGCCCTGGCCGTCACCGACACGAAGCTGATCGGGATTTCCCTGCCGACGCTCTTCAACGACGTGTTCGCGGACATCCTGGCGGGGCTGCGGCGCAGCTTTGACCAGGCGGGATATTCGTCGGTGATCGATACGACCGATTACGAAACCGAGCGGGAATTGAACTGGGCTGAGCGGACGCTGGCCTGGCAGCCCGCCGCGCTGATCCTGACCGGCACCGATCACGACCCCCGCCTGCGCGACCGCATTGCGCGGCGACCGGTGGCCGTCCTGCAGGTCTGGGATGTGACGGAGACACCTCTCGATCTGTGCGTGGGCATCGACCATTTCGCCGCCGGGATCACCCTGGGCCGTCACGGGGTGGAGATGGGCTATCGTCGCCCGGCCTATATCGGCGCACCGGAGGGGCGCGACCCGCGCGCGGACCGGCGCTTTCAAGGAATAGCCACGGCATTTAGTGCGGCGGGTGCGGCTGAGATCCGTCGCATCGCCGTCGATGGGCTAAACAGCTTCGTGGCGGGCGCTGAGGGTGTTCGTCAGATCGACCCGCGCGCGCCTCCGGACGTGATCTTCTTCCTTACGGACAATATGGCGTTCGGTGGCCTGATGGCCGCAGAGACCGCAGGGCTGGATGTGCCGGGAGATATGGGGATCATCGGGTTCAACGGGCTGGACCTGATGTCGGTCTTGCCTCGGCCGATCACCACGTTGCACACGCCCCGACGGCAGATCGGCCTAACCGGGGCGCAACGTCTTCTGGCGCGGCTAAATGGCGTGACCGTTCCGAAGGTGACCACGCTTGATTGCCGTTTGATACCGGGGGGCACGACGGCCCCCCGCTAGAACAGGTCAGGAATTGTTCTTGCTATGCTGGATGTAACGCCAGGCAAGGAAGTCCATCTTCGCACCCAGACCATACCCGGCGACGAAGACCGCCTGACGCTCGGCCGGGGTCAGCTGTTCGCCGGCGACGGCACGCGCGAGCATCGGCTCGACCGTGTTCCAATCGGCAATGGCTTCGTCCAGCGTCTCTGCAATCGCATCGGTCGGCGGCGGCAGGATACCGGCTTCTGGCAAACCGTAGCGCAGGGCCTGAAGACCAGTGCCGTGCACCTCGATCGTCTCCTTGAGCTCGGCAAGTACGGTGGTGTCGCCTTCAGCGGTGAGGCAGGCATTCTTGGAGATCTGCTGCGCAAAGGTGCGCTGCCGCCCGGCGAGGTCGACCAGCATGGCGTCGGGACGCAGCATGAGGGCCGGATTGCCGTATTCCGACGACGCGTGGTTATAGAGCATCATCGTCCGGTCAAGCAGGACGACGGCCTGGTCCGACAGGCTGTTGGCCAGATCGATGCTGATCGGGCGGTTTCCGTAGGCCTGGATCTGGGCATACATCGGATCCCAGACCTCGCGGACAGCCGCGATTTCGGCCTTCACCTTCCCGCTCTCTTCGGGGGAAAGGATCGAGAGCTTTGCGTCGCCGAAGCGCAGCGCGCCGAGGATGCGATCGAACTCGTCGCTGGCAATCCGAAGCATCGGCGCGCTCATTTCCGGCACGATGCCCGCGGCGGCGTGGCAGGCGGACGAGACGATGCGCTGGCTCAGCATCCGCAAGCGGCCCGACAATTCGATCCGGGCCGGACCGCTGCGGTCGGCCTGAAGTTGGACGAGCACGGGTTGGACGGGATCGGCGGCCTTCTCCGGCCCGACCGCGAGCGCGGGGGCAGGCAGTCCGAGGATCAATGCAGCGGCAAAGGCGGTTCTGAAAGTGGACACGGCTTGTGTCTCCTCTGAAAAACGGCGGTTTTGATGCATGAGGAGGCACTTCCCCCCTTCTGCACCCGAGCCGAAGGACTCGATCATGCGGGCGTTTGGGAGACGTCCGCGTCACTTTCATGGCCCTATTCTGGTGAGATGCGGACACCTGGCGTCGAAGCGAAAAAAGATCGCCTCGGGCGATATTTTCCGCAGCTGGGCCTAGTTTTTAAGCCAAGGAGTGTCGGGGACATGCCAGTGGGGGCGGCACGGCCCGTCACGTTGTCGGTTGTCAGGTGCCAGAAAGAGATGGCCGTCGCACGACAGTCAGACGACCGGGTCACGCAAAAGGATCGAAGGATCGGCTGGCTTGCCGATCCTTCGCCCAGTCACAAACGCATGGTCACAAGCCGCGGCTGCTGGCCGCCTCATACTCGCCCACCAGGACGTTCATCTTGCCGGTAAGCCCGTTGGCGCCGAGATAGATCATGGCGCGTTCTTCGGCGCCGATGCTTTCTCCTGCTGCGACACGGGCCAAAATCGGCTTCATGGCGGTCCAGTCCGCGATGATCTCGTCAAGACCGTCAGAGATCGACTGTGTCGGCGGTGGCAGGATGCCGACTTCGGCCATCCCGTTGCGCAGGGCCATCAGGGACACGTCATAGGTCTCGATGGCTGCGTTCATCTCCTCGATGGCCGCCGTATCGCCCTCTTGTGCCAGGCAGGCATTCTTGGAGATGCGCTGGGCCAACATGCGCTGTCTTCCGGAGATGTCGATCAGGAGTGCGTCGGCCTGCAGGAGATCGGCCGGGTTGGAATGCTCCGCCGTTTCCCGGCTGACGAGTAGCTTTGCCTGCTCCAGCAAGGGCGCCGATTGTGCGGCAAGGTCACGGGCGAGTTCTGTACTAACCTCGCCGCCTTTCGCGCCCTCGATCTGCGCGCGCATCGGCTCCCAAATGTCCTTCAGTGTCTTGATTTCCGCCTGGACCTTCCGGTCTTCCTCAGGATCGGGAATACCGAGGGCGGCGTCACCGAAGCGCAGGGCGCCGACGATTTGGGTGAATTCGTCGCTGGCGTCATGAAGCATCGCTTGGCTGCGGTCGAGCGCGATCCCGGCTGACGCATTGCAAGCCGACGCGGCAACGCGCTGGCTGAGCATACGGAGTTTGCCCGAAAGGTTGATCTTAGCGGCGCCGCTGGCATCCTGCTCGTATTGCGCAGGTGTCGGTTTCAGCAGCGTTGCACCGTTGTCCAGGCTTTCGGCGGTGGCGTGCGTTGCGACACCCATTGCGATTGCCGCAGCAGCGATTCTTGGCAGGTAAAACAAGACTGGTTCCTTTACATCTTACGCGGGTCGGTCGGACGCCGACCCGCTGTTTCGCTGAGAGGTGCGCCGCATCCGGGCCGTCTATACCACCTGGCGAGAACGGTCCGGATTGCGTGCCTCCGGGCTCTTCAAAGACGATATCCCTTGCGGTGTCTAAAGCCCGACCTGCAGCGGATACCGCAGATCGGGCAAGTTTCAGCCTGCAGCCGAGATCCAGACCTCGACCCGCCGGTTGATACCGCGGCCGGTATCCGAACTGTTGCAGGCAGCTGGCGCGATCTCGCCGAAACCGACAGCGGCCATTTCGACATCTGGCAGAGCGCCGCCGGCATAGGCCTGCATTTCCCGCAGGACCTGCGTCGCCCGTGCGGTCGAAAGCTCTCGGTTGCTGTCGAACGCCCCGACATCATCGGTGAAGCCGACAAACATCACCTTGGTGCCTTGCGGCTGATCGGCGAGGTAATCGGTCAGGCGCGCCATATCGACGATCCCACGTTCATCCAGCTTGGAAGAGCCTGTGCGGAAGCGGAATGTCGTCGACAGGCGGTCATAATCGACCATGACCGCCATCATCTCGCGCATCACACCGCCTTCATAGGCATCCACATTCGGGTTGAGGAGCGCGCGCGCCCGGTCCCCGTCCAATTGCTGCGGACGGCGGTCGATGCCGAGATCGATGAAGCCGGCCTTCTTGATGACGCCATCGGCGTCGGACGACAGGGCAAAATCCAAGAATTCCTGCGCCCGCGGCGAGAGATCATCGCCGCGATTGTAGAGATAGAGACGCCGCTGCAGGGCATATTCCTCTGTCCGCGCCGAAAAGGCGTCGGGCGTCATCGTGATCCCGCATTCGTTTTCAAGCGGGAGAGCCTTTGCACCACGGCGGAACGCGTAGCCGGTATAACCGATGGCGTTGGGATCGGCATTCGCAATGGCTGCAACCTCGTTATTGTCCACGGCGGTCACGGCGCCGGGCAGGACGGGCACATCGCTCGTCCCCAGGATACGGCTCTTGAAGACGGAGCGCGTACCGGAGCCATCGGGCCGGTCGATCACGAGGATTGGAGCATTGTCACCGCCAAGTTCGGCCCAGTTCGTGATCCGACCCGAATAGATACCGGCCAGCTGGTCCATCGTCAGGCGTGAGACCGGATTGTCCGGATGCGTGACGACCACCAGGCTGTCGATGGCGATGATATGCTCGTTACGCGGGCTGACCATGTTTCCAGCGCCCGCATCGCGAAGACCCCGCGCTTCTTCGGGTCTGATCCGGCGGGATGCCATGCCGATATCGGCAGTCTGGGCATCGAGTGCCTTGAACGCATCCCCGGAGACGGTGGAATTGACCAGGTAGTCGCCCATCTCGTCACCGAAGCCCGCATCTCCAACCATGGTGGAAATCATCTCACCAGGGACACCGGTCGCCGTCGTTGTCACTTCGGCATCCTTGAAACCACCGAAGCCTTCCAGAAGAAGGGGCATGATCCCTAGGCCGACCGTATCGGACCCGGCAAAACGCAGGTCGGCATCGGCTGTTGCGAATGTCGGACACGCATCGCCCTCGCAGCTCACGCGATCTGCAGACATACGCAGCTCACCGAGAGCCGTGCGGATCGTATAGACATTCCCGGCGAACTCTATGAAATCACCGGTGATATTGATGGTGCCGTCGGACGAGCGAAGCGTGACTTGCTCGGCCAGGGCCATGGGTGCGGTCATTGCGAGCAGGGCGGCAAAACCGCCCACAGCAGAACCGCGGCGCAGACATGTGTGGATCAACGTACCTTCCTCCAGGTCACGAGTTACTCGCGTTGGAAGCACCGACTTCGCCGATCTTGGGTCTCTATGCCGCTTCCCCGCGCACCTTGCAAAATTAGCAGGCAGTCAAGGAAACTCTTTGACGACTTTGAGTTATTGGGTCGCCGACACCGCGCCATTGATGCGCGATTGTTTCCAATAAACGGACAATCTCAGAACGCGGACGAAATTCTTGTCCAGCTGGCCTGAACATCGCCAAGAGCATCCGGCGCGAACAGGAGGGCGACCTTATCCTGCCCCTGGACGGCCAGCGCGACGGCATCGGCTTCGGACATCCATACGCGCAAAGTCGGCCCCGCATCGGCCTCGGCCCCGAAGACCTTGTCGAGCGTGAGGCCGTGGCCATCCTCGCCCACCTGCCCGACAACCTCGGCTCCGCGCAGCATCATTCCGGCCGTCACGGCTTCGTCGAGACGCGCCAGGAAATGGCCCAACGGTGGGATCGATGGATCGAGCGGGGTCAGATCCCAGGCCTCTGACAGAAGGCGCACGGACAGACCGGCCTCCGTATCGCCGCCCATCCGCGTCGACGGCGCCGTCGTCGCCGTCACAGGACCGGCCGAGACGTTCGCGAAGGCGCGCCGAAGATCACCGCAAGCCGCGATCGCACTTTGATCCTCACCATCGATGGAGCGATCTTTCAGATTATCTGCCGGGAGGCCTTCCGACGCATCGGCGACGCCCTGAAGGCGGCGTCCACTTGCGACAAGCGCGATCTCGGCATCCCCTCGACGGAAAGTGAGCCGGGCCGAAAGTACCGTATTGTCGATTTCCTCCAAGACCTTCGTGATCACGGCCTCTGGGCCACCATCGGACATAAGGATACGCGACGCGCCGTCCCAATCATCCGCATCGGCAGCCAGCAACTGAAGCTTTGCCCGCAGGGCGTCGTCGCTCATCCTGCGGCCTCCGCCCCGTCGCGGGGGCCGGTCAGTTCGCCAAGGCAATCTCGGGCGTCCTGCACAAAGCTCGGCAGATCGATCCCGGCGCCGCAAACGCAACACAAGGCGTCGGTCTGCACGACCGGGTGCCGAAGGTAGATCAGCGTTTCTGCGCCATGGGCGATGATCGCGACATCACAGCTCTCTGGCGACGCGATCGGCGGTTTGGCGAACGCATCCGCAGCCTGCCCGCAAAGCGCATCGAGGGCCTCACGTGGCGCCTTTACGCCGGAATTGGTCACAAGAACGAGGTTCGAAGACAGATCCGCATAGGCGACGATCCGGCATGCCCCATGCCGGGTGGTCAATCCATCCAGGACCTGGGCGACCATAATGCGCTCACCAAACGTTCCGTTGAAACCGTCCGGCCTAGCTAAGGCATACATGCTGTGGAGAAAAGGGGGCCGACTGAACCAGTCCGCCCCTGTGATCATCCGAACCGTTCGGCGTCAGCCGGTTGGGCGCGCCCGGCTGGAGGCACCACGAAGACGCACGCGCCGCGGCGAGATCCGCACCACCTCCGCTCCACCGTCAGGTGACGTAGGTGCGGACGGCGGCGTGGGCGCAGCGGCCGCAGGCTCTTCGAAGCCGGTAGGAGCTTCTGGCCGACGGGGACGACGGGAATGAGCCGCTTCCGTCTCCGCCGCCTCGGAAAAGGCGTCGAGAGCGGAGGGACGTGGCTCTGCCGGTGCCTGGCCTTCGGCGGCGATCTCACGCAACAAGTCCATCAGATTATCGGCGAAAACAGCGGCGCCACTGCCTTCCCAAGCGGCTTGATCGTCACCCGCATTCAGCGCCTGCAGCAGGGCCAGCGGGTAGATTTTCCGGAAGAGCCCGGCGGTCTCGACCTCCAGCCGACGCAAGACGCGACCCCGGTCGCGGTCGGTCGTAAGCTTGTCGAAGCGGGTGACCAGCAACAGGCTGCGCGCGCGCACCTCCTCTGACACGGTTTCCCAAACCGCAGCTTCGGATTGACGCCAGGCCTGAGTCGCGTGCGTGCACCAGAGAACGGCATCGACTTCTTCGAGCACACGTTCCCAAACGATGGAGTCCATGTTCGGATCGGAGATGCCGGGAAAGTCGATCAGGTCGCAATAATCGAGGATCTTGGAATCGAGCTGTAACCGGATGTAGCGCGTCTCCTCGATCGGAACCGACTCGATCTCATGGAGGAGCACGGGCATCTCGCTTCCGTCCAGACCAACGCGCACCGGATCGTTGGACCCTTTCGTGATCCAGACGGGCGACAGGCGGGTCGCCGTCACTTTTTCGGGCAGAGGCCGCGCACCCAAGAGCAGGTTCGACAGCGTGCTCTTGCCGGCGCTGAACTCACCCATCAGCGCGATGCGGGGGCGACGGCCCTTCATGCCGGACACGCGGCCGCGGGACGGGTGGGACATCTCACTCATTCGTCGTCTCCTACAAAGTCGAAGCCGATCTCAAGCTCTTCGAAGATCAGATCGAAGAGCTGCTCGCGCTCATCTTGGGCGGTGACGCCGAAGATGCGGTTCAGCTCGTCCGAAGAGACCTGCGACTTCTCGCTGATATCGGACAGGATGCCGCGCTGCTCGGCCAGGAATTCCTCCAGGCGGCCCACGGCAGAATCACGGATTTCCTTCGCCTGCTGAACCTTCAGTTCATCGACGATCGGCGCGGTTTCAGCCGCGATAAGCTGGTGGAAGTCATTCGCGAAGGCGCGATAGCCGCGGCGGCGGCTCCACCAGCCCTTCCACCAGGATGTCTTCAGGTCCAGCGCGATAGTCTGGGCCAGCGTCACCGGCGGCGGCGTTTCGGGGGTGACCGGCGGCTCGATGGCGAAGTTCTCAGCCGTCACATCGAAGATGCGCGCATAGGCTTCGGTCAAGGCGCGCGCACTGGTCGTGTAGTTCGTTTCACAGGCCTTCGCGAAGTTGCGACGCATGACTTGGTAGCCGGTCCGCATCAGCATCCGAAGGCCGTCGGGGCTATAGTTCCAGACTTCGCTGTCGCCGTTGGTCTCAAGATGCTGCAGCAAGGACTCCAAGGCGCGCTCCAGGAACCGCGCATGGACCTGATCCACACGCTCCCCGAACTTGCTGAAGACGACATCGAGACGGGCGTTCAGATCGCCCACGGCCTTGGCGCGGATATCGTCAAGAAGCGCGGCGACCTCCGCATTTGACATCTTCTGCACCTGTTCGCCCTCGACACGGAGCGAGACGAGGTTGGCCGAAGACCGCAGACCGGAGACATAGTTCGCGGCCCGCTTGCGGATACCGTTCAAGACGCGTGCGCCAGAGCTTTCGACGATCCGGGCGGAAATCGCGTCGTAGAGAGAGGGCATTCCGGACAGCATCCAGACCATCTCTTCGACGGTCATGTCGGCGGCTTCCGGGCCGAGCTGGTCGACGGCATAGCCTTGCAGCGCCTCGGCGCTGGCATCCACCATCTCGTCCAGCTTGCCGGTGATGACGGCATTCGCCCAATAGGCGCTGCCGAAGATCATGGCGATGTCCTGTGGGGCGTCGTTCTTGGCCAGCGTCTCGGTCAGGCTCTCGCGTATTTCGGGGATCTGATTGGCCGGGTCGGACAATTCGTCAATCCGGTTCACGAAGATGATGACACGGCGCGACTTCACGTTGGAGATCAGGCGGATCAGCCCCATATCGGTGGCGCTCAGGGCCTGGTGGGCCGAGAGGACGACGACGCAGAGCTTGCTGTCGCGAAGGGCGCGGATCGTGATCTGCTCGCGCATCATGAAGGTGTCGTTCACACCAGGGGTATCGCGCAGGCAGAGCGGCATGGGGATGCCGGGCGCCTTTAGGAAGAGGTCGGCAGACTTGGTGATGTCGGCGAACTGACCCTGCTGCTCTTCGCGGCTCAATTCATCGTAATCGTCCCCCATACAGACGTAGCGCTTGACCAACGCTTCATCGAATTGCGCGTAGTCGTGGCTCTGCCCCAACAGCAGCTCGAATCGACGGCCGAGGCGCTCCTTGGTCTTCTCGCGCATGGCCGCGACCTGCTCGCGCAGCTTCTGGACCTCTTGGTCGGCCCCCGCCCGTGCGGATAACTCGCCGATACGGCCACCGTTTTCGACCAGATGGTCCCATTCGGCGAGATCGAAGAACTTGAAGTTTGCCGCCGGTGCATCTTCCGCGCGCGGGGCGTTCATGTGGAGGGATGTGACGACAGAGGTCCACGGGTTGACGTCCGCCGGGAGCAATTCCGGATGACCGATCATAGCGTTCACAAGCGTGGTCTTACCCGACTTGATCTGGCCAATCATCGTGACACTTGGCTCGAACGAGTCGAGCTCATGCATGAGGCCACGCACCTTGCGCCCGATCTGCGTACCCCCGATCGCCTCGATATCCTGAAGGACTTCCTTCAGTTCATCCGCCTCCTGGCGGAAATCCTCCATGATGTTGAGACCACGCCCGAGATATTTCGGTGAGGGTGCAGGAGGGCGTTGGGGTGTCTCCTCCGCGGTCCGCTCGGCTTCGTCGTCGCGCAGCTGCGGCATTTGCATCAGGGTAGTCCTCGATCTTAAGGCCGTCCCTGCCCGTTGACGGCTTGGCACATCACGGGCGGGACGGGGGAATTCCTTCGAAGCTTAGGTGAACGTTTCCAATTGTTCAGGATGTGGCTCCAAAGAGGTTTAAGTTTGAACTTTTCAACGATCAGGCTGCGGCAAGAGTTTGGCGAAAACCGCGCCTCATCTGGATCATAAGGCTAATTGCTTCCATTGCGGCGCTATCCCGCTTCTCAATCTGCATAAGTTGGACAAGGTCGGTTGCATCCATCGCCGCCATCCGTGCTGCTTCGATGGCGTCATCATCGGCTTCGGTTGCCTCAAGATGATCGCTGAGCCACTGCATTTCATCAACCGAACGCCGCATGACCGCCATCGGCGTCAAATCGCCATCGTCCAAGAGTTCTTCACCGACGCGCGAAAGGCGATCGACCGCCGATCTCAGCGCATCCGCCGTCGCAACGGCTATGGTTTGGCCCTCATCGGATGTCGTGCGGCTGGCCGATACTCCGTCTGGCGTCCCCCAAATGTCGTCAATCACGTTGGCCGCGGTCGGCGCCGGTTCGGGGACCTCAGCGACAGGCTGCGCGGCAGAAGCTACCGCTGAGTCCTCTGGCTCAGGTTGCGGATCGGGTTCGATGGGGTCGCCGGAGAGGCGCGCCATGATCGACGCGATCGCCGTCTCAGACCATTTCGGCTCAGCTTCGGGTTCCGGCTCAGGCTCCGGGGCCGCTGCCGCGACGTCTTCTTCGTCGTCGTCCTCATCGTCCGAGATCTCTTCTTCGTCGTCTAGATCGTCCTCGTCTTCTTCGACGACGTCATCCAAGTCGTCCGCGACGTCCTGCTCCTCTTCATCGGCCTCGACCGCTTCCTCTACCGCGTCGTCCTCGGGGGCGGGCTCGGGAATGGGCTCGTCGAAGACGCTCTCATCGATGCCATATTTGTGCAAAATGACATCGGCTTGGTCGATGAGGGCCTGACGCCCCAGATCGACGACCTTGAGAATGGTGGAAATGAGGGCTGGCGCTCCGCTGGCACGGAAACGGGCCTTGTCGACGGCACCGCCGGTTTGGCGGGCGGCAAGCGCCTCCAACGTCGCGATGGGAATGATGGCCCGAAACTCATCCTGACCCAGTTCCTGCAACCGTGCCATATGCTCTGGCCAAATGTAGGGGTCCCCAAATTCGTCAGCCGCCGTTCGAAGGAGAATACCATGATCCTTCAGGGCATCCGGTAGCCCGGACCAGGTGGCCTGCTCGGCGGGTGTGAAACTGCGCGTACACCAGATCGCGAGATCGGTTCGTTTCGCTGCCCACAGGGCTGCCCGCGATTGCTGTGAGCGGTTTACACCGGTGACGACCTCTAGGATGGAGATCTTGCCCAGGGCCGGCAGGTCCATCTCAAGTTCGACGAAAACCGGTCGCCGTTCGGCGATCTGTGCGGCGTTCGTATCTTCCAGAACCTCACTCTCTCCGTTGGGCAGCGTGATCGTGGCGCGGGTGTTCGCCCCCTTGATCAGCTGCGTCGTCGGGAGACGCGTGCCGTCGGGTATGACCTCCGCACCGGCCAGAAGGTTGAGAACCGCAGACTTTCCGGAGCCAGGAAGCCCGAGGAGTGTCACACGAACCTGGCGTTGGAGTTGATCGACAATCTTGCCGCCGACGTCGCGCAGATGTTCGGGGAGGGCGCCGACCAGCAGCGCCCTCTCCAGAATGTCTCGCGTTGTGGCCCCCTCCATGCCGCTACGCTCCTATGGCTTTCTTCGGCCTGGGTTCAGCGGCCGCCTTCGCATCTTCGACGACCGTCTCCTCGGAGGTTTCTGCCCCCGCGGCTTGCTCCGTCGCAGGGCCATTCGGCGCTTGGCCGCCTTGCGGGGGTTGGGCGTCCGCCGGCGTCGGCGTGTGACCTTCTTTGGACTTGGGGCGACGAAAGGCAGGAAGTGTCGTCTCGACAGCCTCCTCTTGCTCCTCGGCAACGCGTTCCGGCTCGTCCTCGAACTCCTCGTCTTCTGCGGCCGACCCGTTGGGCAAGACTGCCAGCCGGGTGGTCGGCAGACGATCGTCCTCGACGAAGTCGACCGGCTTGGGCCGGATCTTCCGCTCAACCGGCTTCATGTGGTTGAGCTTGATGACCGAAAAGGAAATGTTGTCCTGATCGGGGTCGGCCAGATCATCGAGTGCTTCAAGAAGATATCCAGCGATCTCCGCGCTTTTACGGCGGCGATAGCGATGAAGGATCTTCTGGATCCTCACTTCATCCAGATACTGCAGGCCATCGCTCGACACGACCACGATGTCGCCAAGCTTGAGCTCGAACGGCGTCTTGGGACAGTCGCTTCGGGCGACCTTGCCGCCAAGGATCACGGAGGTGAGGCAGTTGCGATCGGGATGCGACTTCGCGGCTTCCGGCGTGATCAGACCCTGCTCCACCATGAAGTCGATCTGCGGTGCAAGCGAATGGTCTTCGTTGAGCTGACGCAGCTTCCCATCCCGTAGGAGGTAAAGCGGAGAGTCGCCGATCGACATCCAAAACATGCGGTTTTCGACCAGCACCAACGAAACGAGCGTTGCGCCCATGCCGGTAGTCTGCGGGTTGCGCGTCACATGCTCCCGAACGGTGGCGTTGGCGTTCGCCGCAGCCGATGTCATGAAGGCCGGGATCTTCTTTTCCTGCTCGGCAAAGTTCGCGCTTTGGAACTTAAGCTCCGCATAGACCTGGGTGACGACGATCTTACTTGCGACGTCGCCGGCGGCATGGCCGCCCATTCCATCGGCCAGGACAGCGACACCGCTATCCATCCCAAAGGGAAAGTCCGTGACGATTGCATCTTCCTGATAATGCCGACCGCCTTGCGCGATGGCCGATGCGACGTCGTAGCGGGGTTCAGGCGATCGCCATATCATCGCCGTCTCCTCCTTCTTCTTTCTCGGCCCAGTCGAAATCAGGACCGCAGAGCGCAACGAAACGAAGCGTCGTTTCACCGATCTTGATCTCGTCACCAGACTTGAGAGCTTCGTTGCTGATCACGGGTTTTCCGTTCAGCCGAACGATGTTCGACTTGCCGCCATGTCCCAGCAGGAAGGACCGCTCGTCAGGATCGTAGACAACGGCGGCGTGATTGCTGCGAGAGATGGCCGAGTCGCCGAAATCGAGCTGGACGATCTGATCGTCGCCACGTCCGATCGGAGACATACCCGTCGAAAGCGGGAATGACTCACCACGGCCCGGCCCGTCGACCACCAGGATCCAGCCCACTGGAAACTTCGTGCTACGAACAGGCTTTGCTACGGGCGTCTCATCATCGAAAAGGTCGACAACCGCGCCCTCGGACGTATCGAAACCAATCAGCCGCGTCTTCGTCCGGCGTGGACGGCTCGGGCGCGAAGGCGATGCTTTTTCCGATGCAGCAGCCGCTTCAGCGGCCTTGGACCGAGCGAGAAGTTCGCTTGTGGACGGGCCGGAATCGCCGCCCATGTCCCAAATTCCGGGCTTTCCGCTGGCCGGTTGGGCGGCCGAAGCGGGCGCTTCCCCTTCCTTCAGCTTTGCCGCGACCTCTTTAAGAACGGCAGAGGTCGCCTTCTTGTTGTCACGGGACGCGGTAAGCGGTCCGACCGAGGACGAAGCGGAAGGCCGACCAGAAGCTTTCGCTTCAGCTTGACCGGCAGCTGTCTCTTCCCACGAGAAAGTGTCCGAGCTTGCCGGGCCAGGCCGACGGGATTTGACGCGCGCGGGGGCGTCGATCGGCGGCTTCTTCTCGAAGAGGGTGCGCAGAAACTTCATTTTCCTTACCTCTTTGTTCCTCGGGCCGTGGCCCAGCCAGTGGTTTTAGTTGGTGGGCGAGCCACGGTGAGTAATCGTTACGAAAAACGTGCCGCCATCCCGGAGGGCGAGGAACTTGAACTCGTCCTGCCCGGCCGCGGTGGCCTGCTTCAGGATCTCGGTCATATCCAGGCGGGTCGTCAGCCGCTCGTTGCTCGGGAATTGAGCAAACATGATGTCTCCGACTTGCGCGTCGGTGTCCGCCCAGTCCGGCACTTCGACAAGCGTGGTGACCCAGTTTCCACCGGCGTCGGCTTTGGCCTCGAAGACGAGACCGTTCGGCAACTCGATGGTCTGAACGATCGGCAGAGTGACGGTCTGATCGAAGATGGTCAGGCCGGACTGGCTTCCCAGACCGATATTCACTGACAACTCTGCACGGCCGAGAGGGTCGTACACCTCGCGCAGCGCGGCTTCGAACTCTTCACGGTTCTCTACCGGGCGGCCCTCGACCGTCCGAATGATCGTGGCGCCCTCAGCGTCTGTCCGCAGATCGTTGAACGGCAGCGCCAGCGACCAGGAGGAGATGACGTCATCCGCCCGCACATTCGGCGCAGGCGTGGCTGCCACTTCGGGCTGTTCTGGCGCGGCTTCCGCAGTCGGTGCGGTGGGCTCGACCACTTCTGGAGCAGGCTCGACCACTTCCGGTTCGGGCTCCGGCTCGGGTTGCAACTCCGCGCCCAAAGCAACGGATTCGATCGGCGCGGTGCCGGGGCCCTGCTCACCCTCGGGGAGCTGGTCCTTTTCGGACAGGGCCATCCACGCCGCGGCCTGACCCTGCGCCCGGACGTCCCGGTGGGACAGTGCCAGGACAACGGGATCGGAGGTCGGGACGGGCGTGGACAGAGGTATGGGCCGGTTGGCGTAGGCCAGAGCCGCCTCGCGATGATTTCTAGTCAGAACATTCGCTTCCGCGACTTGTGTCCTGGGATCGTTCACATCTGGGTCGGGCCGCTGATGGGTCGCGGCACGCTCGGCAATATCCGTGCTGAGTATGTCGGTTTCGACCGCGACGGTCCGGGGATCGTTGGCGTCGCGCACGGGACGCGGCGCGCTCAGCGCGGTCTGAACCTCGCGGGGCGCACCTGTCTCGAAATCGCCGTTCTCGACGACGGCGACGCCCGGCGACGGCACCGGCCGCTGGGAGCTGGCGGGGGCGAAGGGACCCGCCAGTTGGGTTTCGGACGGGATCAGCGGAAGCTCGGGCGTGGTAGCCGCCACCTCTGCCGCGGGGTCGGATGTCGCCTGGGCTTCCACCTCAGGTGTCGTCGTCGCAACCTCCGAGGCCGGCGCCTCGACCGAGGCTGCCGATTGCTGCTCCGGCGCTGGCGACGTCTCGGCCACCGGCGCATCGGGCACGGTTGCGGTGTCACCCGAGAAGAGATCGCTTTGGGTCACGATGACGCCGACGGCCATGACCGCCACCGCGGCAACGCCCGCCAATAGAGTCACCTTGCTGGATTTCGAACCACCCTCCGCCGCAGCAGCTTTGGGCTTCGCTTTCGGCGATGGGGCAGCGACCGGAGCGGGCGTATCGACCTCTCCGTCCATGATGCTGATCCATTCAGCCGCGGATTGAACGCGGTCCTTGGGCAGCACGGCGAGGGCTTTATCGATGGCGGCAAGAACCGGCTCATCATAGTCGGGGAAGCGACCGCGCAGTGGCTGATAGGGGTCATTCTCGCCCGTCGCAATCGCAGTCAGACGGACCTGGCTGTCCGGCGGCGTCTCACCGGCGATTAGGTGATAGAAGCTGGCGCCAAGGGCATAGAGATCGCTATAGGGCCCCTGCTCGCTGCCGTTGACGTAGAATTCCTGCGGCGAGTAGCCGTCCTTCACGACCCGTAGGGCCGAAAGCACACGTGTCTGACGGGTCGCCTGCTGGCGGGCAGCACCGAAGTCGATCAGAACCGGGCGCAGATCGGAACTGACCAGGATGTTGTCGGGCGAAATATCGCGATGCAGCACGCCCTGGTCATGCACGAAACCGATGGCGTCCAGGATGTCGCGAAGGATCGAGACGATTTGATCGGGGTCCAGACGCGCCTTCGGATCGTCCAGGATTTCCAGAAGGTCGCGACCTTCGACGAAATCCAATGCCATATAGGCCGTGTCGTTCTCTTCGAAGACCTGGTGGACGCCGACAATATTCGGATGCTGAAGCTTGGAGAGGCTGCGCGCTTCCTGAACGAACAGCCGGACAATCGAGTGCAACTCGTTCTGATGTGCGCGGGAACGCGCCTGGACGATTGCGCGTGAGCGACGGCAGAATGCGCCCGGGAAACATTCCTTGATAACGACTGGGCGATCGAGACTGTCTCTGGCGCGGTAAGTGATGCCGAAACCACCCGCGTTCAGAAAGGACTCGATCGTATACTGACCGTGCAGGAGCGTCGTGCCCGGCTGCAGCTCGTCGTTCACGTCCTCGTCCGTCGCCTGATCTATGGGAATGACCTGTGCGTCGCCCATTTGGAAAGTTCCTCAGCTTGTCCCGACACGCCGTTGCCGGTGTGCACCGATCGGAGATCGCAAGCAAACATGGCCAAACGTTGTCCCCAACTTGGTGTTTATTGTGAGAATCCGTGCCCGTCGTTGCGGTTACCGCACCCATTCGGCGTGGATCGACGGTTCGTTCACCGCCAGACATCGGCGACTTTTGGCCGACCGACAGGTGCCCAAGCGCGGGACTGACGCCCACTTACATGCACCATACCTTCCGCAGAGTCATACAGAGACCGATTGCGCTGCGCAATTTCAGAACGACCGAAATACCTAAAAAGCCCTGTATCTTATGGACAAAATGCGTGCTGACGCTGTTCAACGCCCGCAAGAAAAGCGCCTCAAAATGGCCATGGAGACCGGGCAGGTCGAACCCCGTTCGTCGATGGAGCACCAACTTGGCCGGGTCGGCGGAGCAGAACGATACAGGACGGATCGATGTCGAACAAAGTCATGCTGGGTACGCCGCTGATTGAACAGGCGCGCGCGCCAATCATAGGCGAAAGCCGAGGGGACGCCGCCGATTCCCGGTCCACCAACTATCGGATCACCTTGGACGAGCGATTCGAAGGCTCGATCGGATCGGGAGACAGCGGTGACTGGGTCGCAATCAACCTGACCGCGGGGCAGGATTACGTCTTTATGGCCGGCGGCCGGGACGGTGCGCGCGGTTTGGTAGACCCGGTGCTCACTCTCTACGACAGCAGCGGCCGCCAAGTCGCCTTCAACGACGATTCGGAGCAATCGTCTAACCTTTTCCCGCTGATAGAGTATCGCGCAACGCAGACCGCCACGTATTACGTGAAGGTCGATGGCTTCGAAAGCTCAACAGGCCGCTACTTCCTTGATGTCGCCACTGACGAGTTCTCGGTCGACGACGCGGTCGTTCAGTTGGCGGAGTTCGGCTGGGGCTCAACCGCTCCCTTCGCGCATGACGAGAGGCCGGGCGACACATTCCAAGTCAACTTCTCACGACTGAGTGCCGACGGCCGCACCCTGGCCGAATATGCCATGGCGGAGTGGGGCAAAGTCCTCGGGTTCACGATCCAGAGCGTGTCATCGGACGCCGCCGCGGACGTCATCTTTTATGACCAACCCAGCGAGGTGGAGGCGGGCGAGCCGATCGTGAACTTCTCGGTCAGCAATACGTCGGCCTTTGCCGGCCCGCAGAGCATCGATGCGTCAGGGGAGGTGGGATATGCCTTCGTCTATGTCGGGGAGGGCTGGCTCGACCGGTACGGGACAACGCTCGATAGCTATTCCTATCAAACATATATCCACGAGATCGGGCATGCGCTCGGGCTGAGTCATCCGGGACAATACGATGGTGTCGGCACATATGGCGTCGACAACCATTTCGTGAACGACACGACACAGTTCTCGATCATGTCCTATTTCGATCAGGATGAGATCGGCGCAAGCATTGCCGCGCCGATCACGCCGATGGTCGCCGATATTGAGGCTGTGCGCTTCCTCTACGATGCAGAGAACGTCGCCGTCGAAAGCGGTGATACCGTATGGGGCGCAAACTCCACCGTTGGTGGTGCGCAGGGCATCGTCATGTCCTTCTATTTCGACGGTGCGAATTCCGCCCTTGTTGGAGGCGACAATGTCGCCATGACGATCGTCGACACTGGTGGGACCGACCTTCTCGATCTCTCGACCATGGTGGACCGACAGCGGATCGATCTTGCCGAAGAGGGGATCAGCGACATTGCCGGTCTCACTGGCAACGTCGTGATGGCGCGCGGGACTGTCATCGAGAACGTGATCGGCGGCTCGAATGTCGATGAGATCCTTGGAAACGACGCGGCGAACCGCTTGGAAGGACGCGGCGGACATGACCGGCTTATCGGTCAGGCCGGTGGCGATGATCTCCTTGGCGGCTCTGGAAATGACTGGCTCATCGGTGGCGCGGACGAAGACTATGCCGGCGCGACGGGGCGCCAGATCTACCGCATCTACGAAGCCATGTTCGAGCGCGCGCCCGATTCCACCGGGTACGACTATTGGATCGATGCGATCACGAGCGGGGGCTCAAGCATCAATACGGTCGTCAACGGCTTCATCAACTCGCGAGAGTTCCAGAACGTCTACGGCACCACGACCAACAGCCAATTCGTGACGCTCCTCTATAACAACGTCCTGGACCGCGCGCCGGACGCGGCGGGTCTGGCGGATTGGGTTGGCCAGCTCAATGGCGGGCAACGGTCCCGCGCCGAGGTCGTGCTGGGCTTCTCCGAAAGCGCGGAATTCATCAACAAGACCGCGGTCGCGTCCGAAGGCTATGATATCTCCTTCGGCATGGTCGACTACCTAGACGAGGTTTACCGCCTCTATCGGGCCACGTTCGACCGGAATCCCGATCTACCCGGCATGGAGTTCCATGCGGCGCGGCTTGCGGATGGCGTGCCACTCAACACGGTCGCGCAGGACTTCAGCGGATCTCAGGAATTCGGCATCCGCTACGGCACGAACACCTCAAACGCTGATTTCGTAACGCTTCTCTACGCCAACGTGTTGGATCGGGCACCGGACTCGGACGGCCTGGACTACTGGACCGGCCTGCTCAACCGCGGGGCGCGCGATCGAGGCGAGGTGCTGACCGGGTTCTCGGAATCGCAAGAGTTCAAGAACAACACCGCTGACGACTTCGAGGCCTTTCTCATCACGTCAAGCGGCGGCCGCGGCGGAGACGATACGTTGCGGGGAGGTACTGGAAACGACTCGCTGGTTGGAGGTCTCTATTCGGATGAATTCGTCTTCGGGCGAAACGAGGGCAGCGATATCGTCCATGATCTCGAAATCTGGGATCAGCTGACATTCGATGGGTTCGGTTTCTCGTCCGATGCCAGTGCCCGTGCGGCCATGGTGCAAGACGGCGACGATGTTGTCTTCTCGGCGGGTGGCACCACGGTGCGCATCGCCAATTTCAATCTGAATGATATGACGGACGACATCATCTTCGTGACCTGACGGATAAGACCATGCCGCCCCGCCCGCACGTGACCGTATTGATGGCCGTCCGGGACGGGGCGCGGTATCTGCCGACCCAGTTGGAGAGCATTGCCGCCCAAGAGAATGTGGATTGGGCGCTCTGGGCATCCGACGATGGTTCCAGTGATCAGAGCGTGGCGCTTCTGCACGCGTTCGCCAAACGCAAGCCGGGACATGACATCCGTATCTTGAACGGCCCACGAAGCGGGCCCTCGGCAAACTTCCTGTCCCTGCTCTGCCGAGACGACATCCCGAAGGGACTGATCGCCCTGGCCGATCAGGATGACAAATGGTTCCCGGGAAAGCTAGCACGTGCCGCCGATCTCATTCGTGACGCCGACGGCCCTCCGCGGCTTTACGGCGCGCATTGGGTCATCGCCGACCAGAACCTTGCGCCCATCGCGCCTTCCCCGCGCTTCAACCGTCCTCCGTCCTTAGAAAACGCCCTGGTCCAGAACATCGTCTCAGGTCACACGACCGTCCTGAACTCGGCTCTTCGAACGATCATCCGCGATGTTGGGCCGGTGTCGATCCCGTTCCATGACTGGTGGATCTACCAGCTTGCGGCTGCTGTCGGGGCCGAGGTCGTGTTGGATCCGGAACCTGTCCTTCTCTACCGACAACATGACGCGAACGTGGCTGGTACGAAGCGCGGCATCGGGCCGGGCGTCAAACGTGTTCGCGGGTTGCTTGACGGCACGCTAGCTGGATGGATGCGACAGAACATTCATGCCCTTCGCAAAGCGGATGCGTATCTGACACGAGACGCCGAACACCTCTTGTCCGCGCTGCCAGGTGACGGCGCTATCAGCCTTTCGATCCTCCGTCGGACCGGCCTCCATCGACAAACGCCCGGGGGCACAGCCGCGCTCTACCTTGCGGCCGGGTTCGGACGTCTCTGAGCACCTGATTGCAAAGCCCGGAACAGTTCCGTAGTCGACGCAAGCCAAACGTGGGAACGCGGACGAAGACATGCCAGCCAAACGCGCTTTTATCACGGGTGTGACGGGCCAGGACGGAGCGTATTTGTCGAGGTTACTGCTCGACAAGGGCTATCACGTGACCGGTGGCGTCCGACGCACATCCGAAGCGGAGAGGGAAAGGCTGCGCAGTCTCAATGTGCTGGACAGCATCGAACTGGTCGATTTCGATCTTGCCGACATCAACAACATCTACAGAACCATCAGCAGTCATCCGGTGGATGAGTTCTATAACCTCGCGGCGCAGAGTTTCGTGGGCGCCTCCTGGAACTTGCCGATCTATACGGCGGACGTCGATGCGATGGCCGTCGTGCGTATCCTTGACACTCTTCGGAGCTTCTCTCCGGAGACTCGCTTCTATCAAGCATCGACATCCGAAATGTTCGGCGCGGTGCAGGAAGTACCACAAAGGGAGACGACCCGCCTCTACCCGCGCTCGCCCTATGGCGTTGCCAAGGTCTACGGCCACCACATCACGATCAACTACCGGGAAAGCTTCGGAATGCACGCCTCCAGCGGCATTCTGTTCAATCACGAAAGCCCACTGCGCGGGAAGGAATTCGTGACCCGGAAGATCACCCTTGGCCTCGCCGCGATCGCCCGAGGTGGCGAAAAGCCAGTCACCCTCGGCAATCTGGAAGCCAAGCGCGACTGGGGCTTTGCTGGTGACTACGTCGAGGGCATGTGGCGCATGCTGCAGCAGGACGAGGCCGACGACTACGTCCTTGCGACCGGAGTGACGACGCCGATCCGTGATTTCGTCGACCATGCCGCGCGCGCCTTGGACATGGATCTCGATTGGCAGGGAGAGGGCGTTGCGGAAACTGCGACCGACCGGCGCAGCGGAAAGCGGATCGTCGAGGTGAGCGAAGCCTTCTTCCGCCCCGCCGAAGTCGACCTGCTGGTTGGAGACGCGACGAAGGCGAAGGAGAAGCTGGGCTGGACACCGAACGTCGATATCCAGAGCTTGGCGGAAATGATGGCTAAGGCGGACTATGACGCGTTGGCGTGACCTCGGCGCCCATCACATTTCAAGCGGCTACCGGCGCGGACGTCGCCTGCTGCGGCGGCAGCTCGGGCCCATCGCTCATCGGCTACGTCTAACCGGTCCCTATCGGGGCAATCTTGATGGCTTGGTGGGGGATGACCTTTTTGGCTGGGTCATCCGGAACCGAGACCGCTCCGGCGGGCTTCGTGTCGGCCTCTTTTCGGCCCGTGGCTTGCTGACCGAGGGGATCGCATCCGGAAAGCGCCCCGACATCGCGGCGGCGGCCATCGGTGACGAAGCCTGCGGCTTCAACTTCAAACTCAACGAAGACCTTCGCACCGCCATAGCGGATGCAGGCGGCGTCGCGACCATCCGGGTTCTGGACGCCAAGCAAACGGCTGTCGGGCATTACGACATCGTTGGCCTTGCCGCTTTGAACCTGGACCCGTCCGGCAGCACGGTATCGTCTCTGCGTACAATTCTGCACGGCGACCTAGAGGTATTTGACACCATTCGCGCCGGGTCACTGGACCCATTCTTCAAAACGCCGAAGCTCCGTTGGAGCGAGACGTTCTTTACACGCAAGCGGCTCTATCCGCGGGACCGCCAGAACATGGGCGAGACCGCACCCGTCTCAGCCTATCTCGACTACATCCGGCACAAATACGCCGTCGCCGGCAACTTCGACATCGATGGCGTGCCGGAAGACAAGGATCACTTCCTGGATTGGTACATCCGATACCATCGGATGGCCGATGGTTTGCGCCCGCCCTTGGGTCGAGGTGAGATCGACTACCTGAACGAGACCAACGTAATGGCTGGCCAGGTTGCGCAATTCAGCCGGGTCATGTGGTGGAACCTCTTACGGGATCGGGACATGCTTTCGTCTTTGTCCGGCACGGAAGAGGACGTGATCCTTGTTGCCTATTGGTGGGCTTGGGAAACAGCGCCACGCTTTCTGGTGGAGGATTGCCTTGTCCGGCGCGGCGATATCGAGCGGCTCCGATCCATCCGCCCTAGCGTGGCACGTTCACCGCAGCCGATCTCTCGCTTCATGGAGATGTTCCACAGCCGGAACCCCCATTATCACTTCCTAGATCTCGCGCGACCGGCAGACCGCCATTTGCTTGGCATGGCCATGATCGTGATGGCATTTCGCCGACCCGATGTTCTGCAGTTCATGCCTACAAAGGCCATCGATGCGGCTTTCTCGCGTGATAACGGACCGTCCCCGGTCGAACGTTTCCTATCTGCCCTCCTCCAGACAGAGATCACGCTGGACCGCGCCATGTATGATCGCATGCTGCGACAGGTGGGATATGACGCACAGGCCCATCGCTTTCTCTATCGGACGGTCAACGGTGATCGGCTGCATGCGGCCGGACTGGCAGTGCCGGGGGCGGACGATCCGAAAGTCGACGTCCAACTGATTGGTCCCATTCGCAAAGCGTCCGGGCTGGGCCAAGCGATGCGCCTCTCGGCCGAAATTCTGGACCAGACCGGGCTTGAGGTCGTGAAAGTCAGCTCCGATCTCGATAATCCGGCACCAGTCGGCTTCAACACGGTCGGCGAAACGGGCAGCCACGCCCGCGCGAAGATCAACCTGATTCAGTTGAATGCAGAATCGGTCCCCCTCGCCTACGGCTATGAGCCAGACGTCTTCTCTGACGCCTATAACATCGGCTACTTCTTCTGGGAGTTGAGCGACCCAGCGCTCTGCCACTACCTCGGCATGGAACTCCTGGACGAGATTTGGGTGTCGACCGAATACGGTGTCGATATCTACGCCGGTGAAACCGCCAAGCCTGTTCGAAACGTCGGCATGTCGGTTGAGATGATCGAAGGTGTGGAACGGCGTCCGGCCCGCGACGCACTAAACACTCGGTACGCGATAAACGACGATACTTTCGTCTTCTTCGTTGCTTTTGACACCTACTCGTTCGTTCCGCGTAAGAACCCCGTCGCCGTTCTTCAGGCCTTCCTTGAAGCGTTCCCGGATGAGGCAGATGTCCGGATCATCCTCAAGAGCCAGAACCGGCAAGGCGTCTCGGACAAGAACCAGATGAAACTCTGGTCGATGGTCGATGATTTGATGGCGAAGGATGACCGGATCATCACCATGAACGAGACGCTCAGCTATGACGATCTCATCCGCCTGAAAGCAAGTTGCGACTGTTATGTCAGCCTGCATCGCTCAGAAGGATGGGGCTTTGGCATGATCGAAGCCATGAACCTGAAGGTTCCGGTGATCTGCACGGGGTATTCGGGCAATCTCGCCTTCTGTTCCGAGGACACGGCGTGGCTGGTCGATTATGATCTGCGCCATCTAGAGCCCGGGGAATACATCTATGTTAGACCGTCATCCGTCTGGGCCGAACCACGGATTTCACATGCTGCGGCGCAGATGCGGGCAGTACGGGCGAACAAGGAAGATCGCGAACGTCGAGCCGCGGCCGCATTTGAAAAGGTCCGGACACATTTTAGCTCACGCAAGATCGCGCGATCTTATGGTGCGCGCCTGAAAGAGATCCTCCAGACTCTGTAGGATCAGGCCTTCGTGGTCCTCAGGCAGCCATGTTCGCTTCATGGGTCGCGACCGCCTCTTCCAGGTCTTCGAAGTAGGTGGCGCGCCCATTCTCCAGAACGATACCGGCAGAGCAAAGGTCCCGGATCATCGCCATTGAATGCGCCACGACGACGGCACCTGCGTCCTTCATCCGCGCCTTGAACACCTTGGAGGAGAGTTGTCGGAAGGCGACATCTCCCACCGATGTCACCTCGTCGACGAGATACACGTCGAAGTCGATCCCCATGGATACGCCGAAGGCCAGGCGCGACTTCATGCCCGAGGAGTAGGTACGCAGCGGCTTGCGGTAATGCGCGCCGAGACCGGCAAACGCTTCGACATAGGCGGACAGTTCATCCGTATCGACCCCGTAGATCCGACCCACGAAACGAACATTCTGGATGCCCGTCAGATCGCCATGGAAAGACCCGGCAAAGCCCACGGGCCAGGAGATCCGACCACGCCGGATGATCTCGCCGGATGTGGGCGGAAGGGCGCCGGAGATCATGCGGAGCATCGTGCTCTTGCCCGCTCCGTTTCGACCCAGAAGGGCCACAGGCGTCCGCGAGGGAATTGTCAGGTTTATGCCCTTGGCCACAAGCTTTCCGCCAGGCCCACCGACGATCTTGGTGACGTCCCGAAACTGGATCATCGCCCTACCGGCGATCTCGCAAGGAATAGCCAACAAGGACCATGATCGACCATGCAAGCCCGAGGCCAATCGTGACCAGCAGCCAAAGGGAAATCCGCTTCGGAAAGCGCGCCGTTTCGGCCATCGTCGGCGCAACATGCGCCGCCAAGTACCGGGTCTGGCGACGGGCATCGGCCCGCGCGCCGTCAAAACTGCTTAGGGCGGCGGCGTACATCTTCTCGGCGATCTCTCGTTCGATGGCGAGGCGCTCGAACTCGCCGACGAGATCGGCGTAGGCCTCCTCACCATCCTCACCGCTCCCGAGACCGAGCTTGCGCCGCTCTTCCGCGATCCGCGCTTCGATGACCTCTATACGCCGTTCCGCTTGCGCAATTCGCGGGTCAGACGTCCGGGTCTGTTCCTGGAGCAGGTCGAGCTGGATCAACGCCTCAACCAACTGCGCCTGCAGCCCGCCAAGAAGCCCCGCCTGGCTTTCCAGGTCGGCCGCCGGGTCCACCATTTGGTTGGCATTCCGGAAGCGCGTTAGCGCGGTCCGTGATTCGGTAAGGCGAGTTTCAGCCTCCTGCAGGTCCTCGCGCGCGTACCGAACCGTGTCTTCCTGGGCAATCGCACTCAACTCGTTGATCATCTCGCTGGATCGGGCGAACAAGCGCTCTGCGATCAGCGTCGCATCCGCCGGTTCAAAGGCTAGCACGCGGACGTCGATCAGACCCGTCCCCCCGTCATCGATGGTCACCATCCGCTCCCAGTAATCCACCAGATCCTCGATGGACCCTGACGGATCGAAGGAGAAGATTGGGTCCTGCTCCGGCTTGCCCCAGATCTCCCGGAGCCCGATCTCCGCGTCGAGATCGGCAACGAGCCGTTGGCTTTGAAGGAATTCGTAGAGGATGTCGGTATCCGACGAGCTCGAGCCAGAGATGTCGCCCATCCCTTGGAGGATATCGAGCGGGGAGGACATATCCTCCTGCCTGACTGAGAAACCAACGTAGGACGCGTACTGATCCACCGCTCGCGTCCACAGATACCACCCGGTTAGGGCGCTCGGCAGCACGACGAGCAACAGAAACGACATGAACGTCAAGATGTGACGCCGACGGGTCCGCATGGCCCGGGCGGGCGGACGCATTTCGAACCGCTTCACATGACCGGGCGCACCCTGCGACGGAACGGCAACGGGCTTCGGCGTGTCGGGCCGGATCGGCGTGGCCAACGCAGGTGCCTTCGCTGCCGGAACTGCTTTAGACGTGCTTTCGGACATAGTCGCGCGCTGGCCCTGACCCGGTTTCAAACACTTCCCTGATCTGCTAGCCAATTTCTGGCCCGATGCCCAGCCGCCGTCAGATCGGCAGACGATTTCGCGATGAGCAGCCTAGACCCCATATCGACAAAGTCCGCGCGCCCGAAGGACACCAAGCCAACCTTTTGGCGGTCCGTGACGGCTTTGGTTCTCCGGGAGATGTCAACGACACATGGTCGATCGCCCGGTGGCTATCTCTGGGCCGTCCTGGAACCCGTGGCGGGGATCACCCTTCTGTCGCTCATCTTTTCCGTGGCCTTCAGGTCACCCGCAATCGGCATCAGCTTCCCGCTGTTCTATGCCACGGGCATGCTGCCATTCCTGATGTTCTCGAATGTCGTGACACGGGCGGCGCAGGCGTTGAACTTCTCGAAGAACCTGCTCGCTTACCCCACGATCACGTTTGTCGATGCCATCGTCGCGCGCGTTCTACTGTGCGTGATTACCCAGCTCATGGTGAACTACGTCGTTTTCGGCGGGATACTGCTTTTCTTCGAGACGCGCGCGAGGCTTGAGCTACCGATCATCGGCCTTTCACTGACTCTCGCGGCCCTACTCGGCCTGGGGATCGGCACGCTGAACTGCTATCTCTTCAGTCGGATCCAGTTTTGGCAGCAGGTCTGGTCGATCATCATGCGACCGATGTTCATCATCTCCTGTATCTTCCTACTCTTTGAATCGATCCCGCAGCCTTATCGAGATTGGCTCTGGTACAACCCGCTGGTTCACATCGTTGGTCTGATGCGAAAGGGTTTCTATCCTTCGTACGACGCAAGCTACGTCTCGCTGACCTACGTTCTTATCGTGGCCGCCGTTTCCTTCCTTACCGGACTGATCCTCCTGCGGCGCGACTACCACGACTTGTTGGATCGCTGATCTCTGCGCTTGCTAGCAACATTTGACGGATGTGGGAGGAATCGCCAACAGTCGGCGGGCGGGTGACTTCTGGCTGCCCGCACCAAACGGGAGGAAAAAGATGAAGACGCTGATCTGCGGAACAGTGCTGGCAACTGTCGCGCTGGCCCCCGCTGCTTTTGCCGACGCCCATTCGGCACCCGAAGGCACGAGTGCGTGCCTGATCACGAAGACAGACACCAACCCATTCTTCGTCAAGATGCGCGAAGGAGCGGCCGAGAAGGCGGAGGAGTTGGGGATCGAGCTCATGACCTTCGCGGGTAAGGTCGACGGTGACCACGAAACGCAGGTCGCCGCCATCGAGACATGTATTGCCTCGGGCGCCTCGGGGATCCTGCTCACCGCCTCGGACACCTCGTCCATCGTCAGCTCGGTGCAGCAAGCGCGGGATGCAGGACTGCTGGTGATCGCACTCGATACTCCGCTGGAGCCCATCGATGCCGCCGACGCGACCTTTGCAACCGACAACTTCCTGGCCGGCGAGCTGATCGGACAATGGGCCGCCGCCGCCTTGGGAGACGAGGCCGCGAATGCACGGATCGCAATGCTGGACCTCGCCGTTAGCCAGCCCTCCGTCGGCGTTCTACGCGACCAGGGTTTTTTGACCGGATTCGGCATCGACGTGAAGGATGTCAGCCGGTGGGGTGACGAAGACGATCCGCGGATCGTCGGCAACGAAGTGACCGCTGGCAACGAGGAAGGCGGGCGCCGCGCCATGGAGAACCTTCTGGCCGTCGATCCGGAGATCAACGTTGTCTACACCATCAACGAGCCTGCCGCGGCGGGTGCCTATGAGGCGCTGCGCGCCATCGGACGCGAGAACGACGTGCTTATCGTCTCTGTGGATGGTGGTTGCCCCGGTGTCCAAAACGTCGCCGATGGCGTGATTGGCGCAACGTCGCAGCAGTACCCGCTTCTGATGGCATCGAAAGGGATCGAGGCGATCGCACAATTCGCGACCGATGGAACCCTTCCGGCACCGACCGAAGGCAAGGACTTTTTCGACACTGGCGTCGCGCTGGTGACGGATCAGCCTGTTGACGGTGTCGACAGCATCTCGGTCGCGGAAGGCACGGATCTCTGCTGGGGCTGACGCCGCCGCAGGATTTCCGGCCAAGACATGACGTTGGCGTTTCGGGCGGTGAAGCAACCGCCCGAAACATGCGCAGAGGGGCACCATGGCGACCGATACGGAATATGAAGGCGCAGCATCGCGCAGCGCGGACTTGCCCGCTTTCGAGGATCATCGCAGGGGTCCCTTGGCCGCGCTGCAACACGCCCTTCATGTAACACCGGCCCTCGTCCCGCTGATCGTCTTGATCGTCTCAATTGCAGTCTTCGGGCTGCTTCTCGGGTCGCGCTTCTTTTCGCCCTTCGCGCTGACCCTGATCCTGCAACAGGTGCAGATCGTCGGCATCGTTGCCGCCGCGCAAAGCCTGGTGATCCTGACGGCGGGTATCGATCTGAGCGTTGGCGCCATCGCCGTCATTTCCAGTGTGATCATGGGCCAATTCACGTTCCGCTACGGTCTGCCGGTCGAGCTTTCCGTGCTCTGCGGTCTGACGCTCGGAACCGCCATAGGCGCTTTGAACGGTTGGCTCGTGGCGGTCATGCGTCTGCCGCCGTTTATCGTCACGCTTGGGATGTGGCAGATCGTGCTGGCGGCAAACTTTCTCTACTCCGCCAACGAGACGATCCGCAGCCAGGAAATTGAAAGCGAGGCGCCGCTGCTGCAGTTCCTTGGGACGACATTCAAGATCGGCGCGGACGAGACCGGGCGCGGCGGTGCTACGTTCACGTTCGGCGTGGTCGCCATGGTCGTGATCGTCCTTTTGCTGGCCTACGTCCTGCGCCACACCGCTTGGGGACGACATGTCTATGCCGTCGGCGACGATCCCGAGGCCGCGCAGCTTTCGGGCGTGAACGTGCGGTGGACCCTCATTTCCGTCTACGCCACGGCAGGGCTTATCTGCGCCGTTGCAGGCTGGGCGCTGATCGGACGGATCGGATCGGTTTCGCCCACCTCGGGCCAGCTTCTGAACATCGAGAGCATCACCGCCGTGGTGATTGGCGGCATCTCTCTCTTCGGTGGGCGCGGATCGATCTTGGGCACGTTCTTCGGCGCCTTGATCGTTGGCGTCTTCACCCTTGGCCTGCGGCTGATGGGGGCAGACGCCCAATGGACGTATCTCCTCATCGGCGTTCTGATTATTGCGGCAGTGGCCGTCGATCAGTGGATCCGTGAGGTTGCGTCATGACCGAAACCATCCTTTCGGCACAGGGCCTGACCAAACGGTACGGGCGTGTCGTCGCGCTCGACCGGTGCGACTTCGATCTGCGGGCAGGCGAGGTGCTGGCCGTAATCGGCGATAACGGTGCCGGAAAGTCGACCCTGATCAAGGCGCTCTCCGGTGCCGTGACGCCCGACGCTGGGGACATCACGCTGAATGGGCGGCCCGTGCGGTTCCATTCTCCCAACGACGCCCGTGCCGCCGGCATAGAAACGGTCTATCAGACGCTCGCCATGTCGCCGGCCCTCTCGATCGTGGACAATCTTTTCATGGGGCGAGAGCTTCGGAAGCCCGGCATCATGGGGCAGGTCTTCCGCCAGTTGGACCGGCCGGCCATGCGCCGCTTCGCACGAGAGAAATTATCCGAACTGGGTTTGATGACGGTCCAGAATATCGACCAGGCCGTCGAAACGCTGTCCGGGGGGCAGAGACAGGGTGTGGCCGTGGCACGCGCGGCGGCTTTCGGGTCGAAGGTTATCATTCTGGACGAACCGACCGCTGCCTTGGGCGTCAAGGAAAGCAGACGGGTTCTTGAGCTAATTCAGGATGTCCGCTCCCGTGGGATCCCGATCATTTTAATTTCCCACAACATGCCCCACGTCTTCGAAGTCGCGGACCGGATCCATATCCATCGCCTGGGACGTCGGCTGACTGTGATCGATCCGAGGGATCACAGCATGGCGGATGCGGTGGCCTATATGACCGGCGCGAAAGACCCATCGACCGAGAAGGCCGCGTGATCGAGGACGTTCTTGCCCTTGCGCTGGCACTTCCTCGGACGGAGCAGCGTCATCTGATCGCCCTGGCGGGCCCACCGGCAAGCGGAAAATCGACTCTCGCTGATGCGGTCGCTGAGAGACTGACGCAATCAGGGCGACGGGCCGCCGTGCTGCCGATGGATGGGTTTCATCTGGGCAATCACGTTCTCGACCAACGCGGCCTCAGAGCGCGAAAGGGTGCGCCCGAGACTTTCGATTTGGACGGCTTGCGCGCGATGCTCAGAAGGCTTGCTGACACGCCGCGGCTGGACATCGCCATTCCACGATTCGACCGCGGCGCTGACTTGGCCGAGGCAGGAGCCGACATCATCGATATCGAAACCGAGATCGTCATCGTGGAGGGCAATTATCTCCTCCTTGATCGACCGGGGTGGCGCGACCTGATCGACCTATGGTCGGCGTCCGTACTTCTCTCTTCTGAGATCAGCATCTTACGCGAACGGCTCACTTCACGATGGGCGGACCTCCCCGACGAAGAGGCCGCGAGAAAGGTCGAAGAAAACGATCTTCCCAATGCACGCCTTGTTCTTTCGTCAAGCCGACCGGCGGATATTTGCCTGTCCATTTGATCGGTTTCGCCGAATGCCTAATTGTTGGCGTGGTAACGAGTTGTCGCGAGAAAAAATTATCGTTTCTTGTTTCCCATTCGGGAGGCCGGAATCGTCGAGACCCCCGTCGTGCCGTCTCAAGACCCTGGTGCGATAAGCGACGATACCGGAGTTCGGCAGATCGTTCTATCGAGAGGCGCCCGCCACGGTGACGAGGCGGGCGTCGATCATTCAAGGCGATCACGACCGGCGGGCATCCGCTTCGATTTCTGCGATATCCGGGCGTGGAACGCTCGAAAGAATGGCAGCCAAGCCCTCACGACAAGCCGCGCCGCGCCAATCAGGCGGGAACGCATCATCCGAGAGCGCGGGCAACTTGAGCACGACCCTCCGCCACCCCTGTACTGCCAGAACGCGCAAAGCGGCACGCTCAACGGCGGTCAGGGCCTGAGACCTGCGCGACAAGTTGATCAACAATTCCGAGAACCGCGCTGACAGATCGGCAGTCGCATCGAGCAGATCTGGTGGGCAGACGAGTGCGGTAATCCAGTCCGGCATTTGAGGTGGCGCGCAAGCGATCACATCCGGCGGGACGACGCGTTCGCACCCCAAGGCAAGCTGAGGGGCGACCGCAAAGCCAATCCCATTCCGCCCAGGTGGCGAAAGATAAAGAAAGGTCCGCTCGGCCCGCGGGCCCGTCGCGTAAATCAAAGGCGTTGCGCGCGCCGTTTCCCTTCGCCCCTTTGCCGACAACCGGTGCGTGCTCTGCCGTCCGATACGCTCGCTCTCGATCCAGTCGTCCTTGCGAAGACGGTGAAGCGCGACACGAAGTGCCTCCGGGCGAATCCCGATCATCCTCAGGATCTCCCGAAGCGCCGTTCCTGAAAGTGCATCTCCTTTTGCGGGCGCCAAATCGCCGAAGACGGCGACCAAGACAGACCATGTCCGCAAGTCCTGACCGGCGGTCAGCACATCGCGCAAATCTTGAAAACGCATCCCATCGTCGCCCCCAGCCGGGGGCACACGATGCTTAGCCACGGGCCAGCATCGTCAGCAGGTCGTACTCGGCGACCGCATCGCCTGCCGCGTCCGTCACGGTCACGGCCCAGCGAACCTCTCCGTATTCATCATTGCGCGGGGTTTTAGCCTTCGCCGTCAGATCGACCTTGATCGCCGTGCCGGGTTCCACCGGCTTCAAGAAGCGGAGGTTGTCGAGCCCGGTATTGGCCAGAACCGGGCCTTCCTCCGGGTCCACGAACAGCCCAGCGGCAAAGCTCAGAAGCAGGTAGCCATGAGCGACCCGACCTGGGAAGAACGGGTTTCTGGCCGCTGCCTCCTGATCCATATGGGCGTAGAACGTATCGCCCGTGAACGCCGCAAAATGCTCGATGTCGTCGAGGGTGACCATGCGTTCTGCCGTCCGCAGATGGGTTCCGACCGCGATCGTATCGAAGCCCTGGCGGAAAGGGTGCGGCTCGGCGATCCGGCGGCTTGCCCCATCGATCCATGTCCCTGTCACGGCCGCGATATGATCCGGGCTGCCCTGGATCGCGGTGCGCTGCATGTAGTGCGTTACGCCCCGAACGCCGCCAAGCTCCTCACCACCCCCTGCCCGGCCTGGGCCGCCATGGACCATGTGCGGCATTGGGGCGCCATGACCGGTCGATTGCGCCATGCTTTCGCGATCGTTGAAGTAAAGACGACCGTGCCACGGAGCCATGGCCAAGGTCGCGGACCGGGCAACATCCGGGTCATGGGTGATCACACTGGCCACCAGACTGCCCTCGCCGCGATTGGCCAGCGCCGTAGCATGATCGAGGTCATCATAGGGAAGCACCGTCGAGACCGGCCCGAAGGCTTCGGTATCATGCAGGCGACGCGCGCTATCGGGATCGTCACAGTGATAAAGCATGGGCAAGAGAAACGCGCCGGGGTGATCGGCGAAGGCGGCGCGATCACCGAAGACCCGTTGGGCCTCCGTCTCGATGATGTCCGCCTTCGCCAGCACGTCCCTCTTCTGCGCAGACGAGACAAGGGCACCCATCCGGGTTTCGGTGTCACGCGGGTCGCCTACGGGGACACGCGACAAACGTGCCGAAATCGCCTCCAAAATATCGGACACGCGCCCCTTCGGAACAAGTATCCGGCGTATCGCCGTGCATTTTTGGCCCGCTTTCGTGGTCATCTCACGGACGATCTCTTTCACGAAAAGGTCGAACTCCGGCGCGTCAACCGTGACGTCCGGACCCAGGATCGACGCGTTGAGACTGTCTTGTTCCGCAGTGAACCGGACCGACCTCGCAAGCAGGTTCCCATTCGACCGAAGGGTTAACGCGGTCTCAGCCGAACCGGTGAAGGCGACGGCATCCTGCGGCCCGAGACGGTCCAGCATATCGCCCAACCCACCGGCAACAAACTGCAGCGCGCCCTCCGGCAGAAGACCGGATTCGAGCATCAGCCGGACGGCCAATTCGGTGACGTAGCAAGTGGCCGTCGCGGGTTTCACGATGGCCGGCACCCCGGCCAAAAGCGTCGGCGCGAGCTTCTCCAACATCCCCCAGACCGGGAAGTTGTAGGCATTGATGTGCACCGCCGCGCCCGTCAACGGCACGCAGATATGCTGGCCCAGAAAGCTGCCGTCCCGCGAAAGCATCTCCGGCCCGCCATCTCGGTAGACGCACGCATCCGGCATCTCCCGCCGCCCTTTGGAGGCATAGACGAACATCGTCCCGATCCCACCATCGATATCGAAGGCGTGGTCCGACGTCGTCGCACCGGTCGCATAGGACAGGTCGTAAAGCGCATCCTTGTGGTCCTGCAGGTGCAACGCCAGTGCTTTCAGAAGACGGGCCCGATCATGAAACGTCATCTCCCGCAGCGCCGGACCACCGACGTTACGCGCGTGATCGAGCACCGCCTGCGGGTCAACCGCCCCATCCCCCGCCTTGGCCATTACCTCTCCGGTGGCGGCGTTCTCGATCGCGCGCGCTCCGGGTCCAGGCGGCACCCACACTCCGTTCGCGAAACTCTGCACTTGCAGAAATGCCATGCACTTTCCTCCTGCCGACATATAGGCCCGTGTTATCCGTCGGGCTCAAGACTGCCTTCGGAGACCCCGATGACCTCAGAGGAGCGCGCGCGCCAGGCCGCCGATGCCATGTGGCAAGGCGATGACGCCTCGCGCTGGTTCGGTATGGAACTCATCGACGTGGCCGAAGGGCGCGCAACGCTCGCATTGCAGGTCGAACCGCACCACTGCAACGGTCATGGCACCTGCCATGGCGGGGTCATTTTCGCCCTTGCTGACAGCGCCTTCGCCTTTGCCTGCAACAGCCGAAATCAGAAGGCGGTCGCGCAGCACTGCATCATCTCTTACCTCGAGCCGGTTCATTCAGGTGCGCGCTTGATCGCCGATGCGGTCGAGGTGTCATACCGAGGTCGTTCCGGTCTCTACGATATCCATGTGAGCAACACTGACGGCGACCTCGTCGCCGAATTCAGAGGAATGTCCCGGACAATTCCCGGACATCATGTTGAGGACATGTAGAGATGAATGATCTGATACCGCCCCAGGTGATGGGGACACCCGTCGAGATGACAAGTCGCGACGGGATCGAGGCCATGCAGTTGGACCGCGTGCGCTGGTCGCTTCAGCATGCCTACGGGCACGTGCGCCTTTACCGCGACCGTTTCGACGCGGCCGGGATGCATCCGGACGATTTGCGCGATTTGGCCGATCTTCACCGCTTTCCCTTCGTCCAGAAGGACGATCTGCGTCGGTCACATCCGCTGGGTATGCTCGCCATCCCGCGAAACCGCATCGCCCGTTTCCACGCCTCTTCCGGTACCGCTGGCACGCCCACGATCGTGGCCTATTCAGCGGCGGATATGGAGGTGTGGGCCTCGCTGATGGCGCGGTCGCTCAGCGCGGCTGGAGTCCGGTCGGGGGATATTCTGCACAATGCCCATGGCTACGGCATCTTCACCGGCGGCCTCGGCGTGCATCAGGGCGCCGAACGCCTCGGCGTCGGCATCATGCCCGCCTCCTCCGCCGTCGTGCTTCGCCACGTACAGCTGATCGAGGATCTGAAGCCCCGCGCGATCACGGCCACGCCTAGCTATCTGCTGACCATCCTTGAGGAATACGAGCGTCAGGGCCTTGATGCGCGCGCAAGCTCGCTTGGGATCGGCATCCTGGGCGCAGAACCGTGGACGGAGCGGATGCGGGCCCAGATCGAGGAGGGTTTCGGGATCGATGCCGTCGACCTCTACGGCCTGTCCGAAATCATCGGCCCCGGCGTCGCGTGCGAGTTCCGGGAAGCCAAGGACGGCCCGCATATTTGGGAGGATCACTTCTACCCAGAGATCATCGATCCCGATACGGGCGTGCCGCTACCCGATGGTGAGGTCGGTGAGCTTGTGATCACGACCCTAACGAAAGAGGGGATGCCGATGATCCGCTACCGGACAGGCGACATCACCCGCCTGCTTCCCGGCACCATGAGCCCGATGCGGCGCCTCGACCGGATCTCGTCGCGCACGGATGACGTGATCATCATCCATGGGGTCACGATCACCCCCTATGAGGTGGAGGAACGCGTCCTTTCCATGCCAGGTCTCGCCCCGATGTTCCGGATCGAGCTGACACGGCGGAACAGCGTCGATCAGATGTGCCTGCATGTCGAAGCCCTGCCGGGGATGGACGGCGACGACCAGCTTCATGTCCTGGAACAAAAGATGGTACGGGACATCAAGGGAATGCTGGACGTCGATTGCGTGGTCGCAGTCGCAAAGCCCGGCGGGATGGAGAGAAGCCAAGGGAAGGCGAAGCGGGTCACCGATCAACGGGGGGCGCTCGCCATTCCGGGAGGGTGAATGTGAAGGACCTGACACCGCCGCGCGAGACGCTCGATCCGATCGAGTTAGCCAGCCGGGACGAGATCGCTGCCCTTCAGCTTGATCGTCTCCGCTGGTCACTCCGGCACGCCTATGAAAACGTGCCGCTCTATCGTGCCAAATTCGATGCGGCGGGCGTCGGGCCCGACGACCTGACCCACCTATCAGACCTGGAGAAGTTCCCCTTCACCGAGAAGGAGGATCTTCGCCAATCCTACCCGTTCGGTATGTTCGCCGTCCCACGCGAGGATATCGTGCGGGTTCATGCCTCGTCGGGCACGACCGGAAAGCCTACCGTCGTAGGCTACACGACCGGCGATATCGACCGTTGGGGCGATCTTGTCGCGCGCTGCCTCCGCGCCTCCGGCGTGCGGCGCGGCGACATGGTTCACAACGCCTATGGCTACGGCCTCTTCACGGGCGGTCTGGGCGCGCATTACGGGATCGAAAGGCTGGGCGCGACCGTCGTCCCGGTCTCAGGCGGTATGACGGCCCGGCAGGTGCAACTGATCGAAGACTTCCGCCCCAAGGCGATCACCGTGACGCCGTCCTATATGCTGAACATCCTGGAGGAGTATCGGAACCAGGGCCTTTACCCTCGCGCTGCATCGCTCGAGGTCGGCATCTTTGGCGCCGAACCTTGGACCGGCGGTATGCGCGCCGCGATCGAGGACGCCTTCGATATGCACGCCGTCGATATCTATGGCCTATCCGAGGTGATGGGGCCAGGGGTCGCCAATGAATGCGTGGAAACGAAGGACGGGCTCCACATCTGGGAGGATCACTTCTACCCAGAAATCATCGACCCTGAAACCGGCGCGGTCCTCGAAGATGGCCAGGAGGGCGAGCTGGTCTTCACCACTCTCACCAAAGAGGGGATGCCAGTCATTCGGTATCGCACGCGCGACTTGACCCGACTGCTGCCGGGCACGGCGCGGACCATGCGGCGCATGGAGAAGATCACCGGTCGGTCGGATGACATGATCATCCTGCGCGGCGTGAACGTTTTCCCGACGCAAGTGGAAGAGCGGGTTCTGGCAGTCGCGGGCCTTGCGCCCCTGTTCCAAATCGAACTGTTCCGGGACGGAAATCTGGACGCAATGCGCGTCCATGTGGAGGCGATGCCCGATCTCGACCCCACTGGGCGGCAGAGTGTCGGCGCCGCGCTGACCAAGGGCATCAAGGACATGATCGGCGTGTCCTGCCACGTCGTCGTCGCAGATCCCGGCGGCGTCGAGCGCAGTCAGGGCAAGGCCCGGCGCGTGGTCGATAACCGACGCGCCCGGGACACTTAGCGCCCCACGGCCTCATAGGCTTCGAAACCCGCGCCCAGCACATCTGCACGGTCGTAAATGTTGCGCAGGTCGGCCATGCGCGCGGTCGTCATGTCCGAGGCCAGGCGCGACAGATCCAATGCGCGGAACTCGTTCCACTCCGTCAGCAGGACGATCAGATCCGCGCCGCTTGCCGCCGCATAAGGATCATCGTGCCATGCCACGTTCGGGAGAAGATCTTCGCCTTCGCGGCGGCCCTCCGGGTCGACAACGCGGACCTTGGCACCGCCGCCCACCATGGCCGGAACAATCGTTAGGCTGGGCGCATCGCGCATATCGTCCGTATTCGGCTTGAAGGTCACGCCCAGCACGGCGACCGTCTTGCCGTTGAACGATCCGCCGCAGAGATCGCGCAGCTTTTCCACCATTCGCGATTTGACCGAGTCGTTCACCCGCATGACCGTCTCGGTGATCAGCATGGGCACCGAATGATCTTGCCCGATCCGTGCCAAGGCCGCCGTGTCCTTCGGGAAACACGATCCGCCATAGCCGGGCCCGGCATGAAGGAACTTGTTTCCGATCCGCCCGTCGAGCCCGATCCCCTTGGAGACCTGTTTCACATCGGCCCCCACCCGTTCGCAGAGGGCCGCGATTTCATTGATGAAAGTGATCTTCGTGGCAAGGAAGGCATTGGCGGCATATTTGATCATCTCAGCCGACTCGATCCCGGTCACCATGATCGGGAACTCTCGCAGATAGAGCGGGCGATAGATCTCCGACATGACCTGACCGGCCTTCTCACTTTCGACACCGACGACGACCCGGTCCGGCCGCATGAAGTCATCGATGGCCGCGCCTTCCCGCAGGAACTCTGGGTTCGAAGCCACGTCGAAATCGGCATCCGGATTTGCTTCCCGAATGGTTTCGGCCACTTTCCGGTTCGTCCCGACTGGCACGGTCGACTTGGTCACAATCACCGCATAGCCGGTCAGCGCGGTCGCAATCTCGGCCGCGGCCGCCATCACATAGGTCAGATCGGCATGTCCATCGCCGCGTCGCGTTGGCGTGCCGACCGCGATGAATACCGCATCCACGCCATCCACGGCTTCCTTCAGATTGGTCGTGAATGTCAGTCGCCCGGCCGAGACGTTGCGCGCCATCAGATCGTCAAGACCCGGCTCGAAGATCGGCACGCCGCCCTCCTTCAGCATCTCGATCTTCTTCGGGTCCTTGTCGACGCAGACGACCTCGTGGCCGAAATCCGAAAAACAGACCCCCGATACCAGACCGACATAGCCTGTTCCGATCATCGCGATGCGCATGAGTATCTCCTATGGCCGCCTGGCGCGGCTAATCAGCCGCCTTTTGGCAGGACAAACAGTGCCTCTCAAGCCGGATCGGCAGCGGGGCCGATCCGCAAAGCCACGGCGCCGATCCCGCTGATCTGCCCCCGCAAGTCATCGCCGGGACGCACCGCGCCCACACCTGCAGGCGTCCCGGTCAGGACAACGTCTCCAGGCGCAAGGCGATAATATCCCGACAGATGGCTCAGGATCGCGGGAACGTCGTGAATCATCTCGGACAGTCTTGCTGCCTGGCGCGTCTCTCCGTTGACGGTGAGCGTGATCGTCTCATCGCCCAAGGTGGAGAGGTCGACGCCTGTTCTGATGTCGCCGACGATTGCGGATCCGTCGAAATCCTTGCCAAGATCCCAGGGGCGACGATCAGCTTTCGCAGCTTCCTGTAGGTCTCGCCGCGTCATATCGAGCGCGCAGGCAAAGCCGAAGATCGCGCCTGGAACATCTGCCGGGTCTGCCTTGAAGAGGGAGCCGGACAGCATCACGGCCAGCTCAACCTCGTGATGCAGATCGGCAGTGCCCGGCGGATAGGAAACCTCGCTCCCGGACCGCTCAAAAGCGAACGGTGATTTCGTGAAGTAGAAGGGCGCCTCGCGGTCGACCACCGCTCCCATCTCCGCTGCATGGGCCGCATAGTTCCGGCCGACACAAAAAATGCGGTGCAAGGGATAGACCGTATCGCGGCCCTGCACTGGTATCGTCGGCAGACTCCGCGCCGGGAAGATCGTCATGGCCATCGGTTCGGCCTAGAACGCTCCGGAGAGTTCCACGTCACCGTCTTCGAACTCGCCCCGGAACGTCTCAAGCCGCCGACGCAACATGGCAAGTGCGATGCCCTCGTCGCCTGATGCAAGCGAGGAGCGAAGCGAACGGATCACGTCCGCCACCTCGATCTCGGACAGGGCGGCCTCCCGGACACGGAAAATCTTGCGATGGGCCGTCGGTCGCTCCGACCCGTCCATGAACAGTTCTTCCTCAAGCTTCTCGCCATCCCGCAGGCCGATGAACTCGATCGCGATGTCGCCTTCCGGATTGTCGTCATCACGTACCGTATAGCCTGCCGCCTCGATCGCTTGGTTCGCCAGGCTGAGAATGCGCACAGGCTCGCCCATATCCAGCAGGAAGACCTCGCCACCTTCGGCCATGCCGCCAGCCTTGAGGACCAGGCGGGATGCCTCGGGAATGGTCATGAAGTAGCGCGTCGCACGCGGGTGCGTAACCGTCACGGGACCACCACGCCGGATCTGATCGTTAAAGATCGGCACGACAGACCCGGACGAGCCCAAGACGTTGCCGAAACGAACCATGGCGAAGACCGGTCCACCACCCTCCGGCACACGCGATGCGAGATCCTGAAGGACCAGCTCAGCCAGTCGCTTCGACGCGCCCATAATACCTCTCGGCCGAACCGCCTTGTCCGAAGAGATCAAGATGAAACGGTCCACGCCCGCCTCGATGGCGGCATGGGCCATTGCGTGGGTACCCAACACATTGTTCGTCAGCCCAGCCAACGGGTTCTGCTGAACCAAGGTCACATGCTTATACGCAGCGGCGTGAAGGACGACCTCCACCTCGTTCTCCACCAGCGTCCGGCGCACACGGCGACCATCCGTCACGGAGCCGAGCACGGCCACAAGCTCCACGCCCGTCTCATTGGCCAGCGAACGCAACTCCTGCTCCACCGTGAAGAGGGCGAACTCGCTCAATTCCAGCAGCACCAGGCGCTTGACCTCGTAGCCGATAAGCTGACGGCAGAGTTCCGATCCGATGGAGCCACCCGCCCCGCTGACCAGAACCGACCGTCCGCGATAGGCATCCGGCCCGTCATTCAGCGCGGCCTGCACTTCCGCTCGGCCCAGGAAGGTCTGCGGGTCGACGGGCTGCAGCTTCTCGATCAGCGCCTCCCGACCGATCAGCTGCGAAAAGGACGGCAGAGCCTGCACGTCCAACCCTTCGCGTTGAAGACGACGTGCGATGCGTGCCTGCTTCGGCGGCGTCAGGGATGGGACGGCCAGAAGCACGCGGTCGATCCGACGTTCCCGGGCGATCTCGGCAATCTTCAGCGGGGCATAGACCGGCAGACCCGAAATTGTCGTGCCATGCAGCGCGCTGTTGTCGTCGACAAAGGCGACCGGGTCGATCTCACGGTGGGTGCGAAACGCCTGCACCAGTTGGATGCCAGTCATCCCGGCGCCATAGATCAGCACGCGGCATGTCTCCGGCCCCCGGCGATAAATGGCGAGAACCGTCTCTAGCAGGATCAACCGCGAAACCGTGATCAATAGGAAGACGGTCGCGCCAAACAGGGCGAAAGTCCCCACCGACGGCCAGAAGCCAGACAGGGCCGCCAAGATCACCGCGCCCGCCACCAAGATGACCGATGTCGCCGCGACGCGTGCAATTGCCTTTGCGTCGAAAGCCGCCAGCGGGATCCAGGGCGATCGCAACGCGAACAAAACGCCGGCCCCCAAAAGCGCCGCATAGGGCAGTGCGAAAAGCATCAGAACGGACACTGCCGGGGCGTCTTCCGGTAAGGGAGACGCGTAAAGCGAAAAGGCAAGTGCGGCAGAAATGAGCACAACATCCAAGACCATGAAGAGCACGGCCTTCTGTGTGCGCGTCAAAGACCGCACCACGTCATAGAGAACGCTCGCGATGCCGTTCCGCCCCCCCGTCGATGCTTCCGAAACCTCGAAAACATCCGTCGTTTCTGTCGTCACGCCGTCCCCCAAGCCGATCTTCGCGGTTTTCATGACCCTAGGGCACGCTCAAGATCGAAACAATCGACCAACCTTCGCGGCGGCGCCATGCGTCTGTTTCTGCCCATTCTTTGAGCGCGGCCGTCTCTTGAAAGACACACCACTGCCGCAATGTTCACGTTCCGTTAACCGCTCATTTTCATCGTTCCGGCCTTCCTCATCTGCATAGGCCGCGACCCAATGTCCGAACGCACGACGATTCTGGCCCTGCCGCTGATCCAAGCCAGCCAGGCGCAAAAGCACATCACACATAACGAAGCGATCCGTACTCTGGACGCCCTGGTGCAACCGGTGGTCCAGGATCGCAACCGCACCGAGCCACCCGCCGCACCGTCCGACGGCGACCGGCATATCGTCGCCGCCGGTGCCACCGGGGCTTGGCTTGCCAAAGACGGCAACATCGCCGTCCGGCAGGGGAATGCCTGGGCCTTCATCTCCCCAAGCGACGGCTGGCAATGCTTCGATCTGGATGCCGGCAGCGCCGTGACCTTCGTCGCCGGAAACTGGGGGCCCGCCGGTGGCACGTCCACCCAGCTTGGATTGAACACCGTTGCCGACGATACAAACCGTCTGGCCGTGTCGGCGGATGCGACCCTTCTGACCCATGACGGGGCCGGCCATCAGTTGAAGGTGAACAAGGCCGATACCGCGGACACGAATAGCCTTCTGTTCCAAACCAATTGGTCCGGCCGCGCGGAGATGGGCTGCGCCGGGGAAGACGCCTTTTCCGTCAAGGTTTCCCCCGATGGCACCGCCTGGCAGACGGCCTTCGCCATCGATCCGGCCACCGCATTGATGTCGGGCGCAGCGATCCAATCCGACGCGTCGGATATCGGAGCGGCCAAGCTGGCCCGTGCTGATCTGACCTTTGGCCCGGGCAACGCACTTGCGCCGGTCTCGATGGATGCGGGGCAACCCGCCGGTGGCCTGATCGAACGCGGCACAACTGCCGACGGAACCTTCGTGAAGTTCGCCGACGGTACGATGATCTGCCACCACATCCTGACGCTCAGTCACACCGCCGCCGACACGCTTACCGGTCAATGGACGTTTCCCGCGGCCTTCGATGGTGGCACCTCTGACGTGGTGCAGGCGTCAGTCGACGGCGCGTCCGCGGCGGCCCTCTCCGTCAGCGTCCGAGAGCTTGGGGCGACGCTGACAACCATGTCCGGCAGCGGTCAGACCGAGGTCACGCAAATCCTTTCTGCCGCAAGCGCGGGCGCGTTCGACGCGGCGGACACGCTCGACGTTCGTGTCACCGCCATCGGCCGCTGGGCCTAACTCAGCAGCCCAGACAGATAGGCGCCATAGGCGTTCTTCTTGAACAACTCCGCCCGGGCCTCCAGCGCGGCCCGGTCGATCCAGCCAAGCTGATAGGCGACCTCTTCGGGACACCCCGATTGAAGCCCCTGACGCTGCTCCAAGGTCCGCACGAAGTTGCCAGCATCTAGTAGGCTGCCATGGGTTCCGGTATCCAGCCAGGCATAGCCGCGCCCCATCTTCTGGACGGAAAGCTGGCCGTCCCGCAGATAGCTTTCGAGCAGGGACGTGATCTCCAACTCACCGCGGGCCGACGGTGTCACCTGTGCCGCGCGCTGTGGTGCTGAACCATCCAGGAAATAGAGCCCGGTCACGGCGTAGTTCGACGGCGGCACATCGGGCTTCTCGATGATTTCCCGAACGCTGCCGTCAGCCTCGAAACCAACAACGCCATACCGCTCCGGATCAGCCACGTGGTAGCCGAAGACGGTGCCGCCCGCCTCCGGCACGGCAGCCATCAGGTCGGGCAGGCCGTGGCCGAAGAAAATGTTGTCGCCCAGAACCATGGCGCTGGGCGCGCCGTCCAGAAAGTCCTCAGCCAGCAGATAGGCTTGTGCCAGCCCGTCCGGGCTGTCCTGGACGATATAGCTCAACGTCACGCCCCATTGCGACCCGTCGCCCAGCGTGCGCTTGAACTGATCTTGGTCTTCGGGCGTGGTGATGACCACGATCTCCCGGATACCAGCCAGCATCAGGACGGTCAGCGGGTAGTAGACCATGGGCTTGTCGTAGATCGGCAGAAGCTGCTTGGAGACGCCCACCGTGATCGGATAGAGGCGCGTCCCTGACCCGCCCGCCAGAATAATGCCCTTGCGTGTCATATGCTGCGACCAAGCTCCTGAACGATATCTTTCACGCCCTTGCGCCAATCCGGACGTGCGATCCCGAAATCACGGGTCAGCGTGCTGCAATCCATACGAGAATTCTTCGGACGTGCCGCCGGGGTGGGCCAGTCCTCGCTGGCAATCCCCTCCACCGTGCAATCGAGATCGGCGATCTCGAAGATACCGCGCGCGAAATCGGCCCAGCTGACATCCGGCGCCCCACTGAAATGATGGGTTCCGCCTTCGGCGCCATCCTTCAAAGCGCCCGCGATCCGCAGACAGGCGGCGGCGATATCGGCCGCGGAGGTGGGGCCGCCAACCTGGTCCGCGACCACGCGAAGCCCATCCCGCTCGGCCCCCAGCCGCAGCATCGTCTTCACGAAGTTCCCACCATGGGCCGAGACGACCCAACTGGTCCGCAAGATCACGTGCCTTGCCCCCGATGCCCGCACCGCCGCCTCGCCCTCCAGCTTGCTGCGGCCATAGGCGCCCAAGGGGCCGGTCGGGTCGTCGGGCTCCCACGGCGCCGTCCCGGAGCCATCGAAGACATAGTCGGTCGAGATATGGACGAAGGGCACGCCGATCTCGGCGCAGACACGCGCCATCGCGCCCGGAGCCGTGCCGTTGACGACACGTGCCTCCGCTTCCGCCTCTTCAGCGCCGTCCACATTCGTCCAGGCGGCGGCATTGATCACCGCGTCCGGCCGCGCCGTCCGGATGGCCGCCGCGCAGGCTGACGGATCGGACAAATCGGCCTCCTCGCGGCCCAGACAGCGCAGGTCGTCGGAGGCGCGTGCCAGCTCCCGCGCCACCTGCCCGGTCTTCCCGAATACAAGCAGGCTCATGCGGAGACGCCCAGACGCTTGCCGACCCCGCCGCGCTCCAGAAGCGGGCGCCACCAATCCTCGTTCTCAAGATACCAGCGCACCGTCCGCTCCAGGCCTTCTTCCAAGGTGACGGAGGGACGCCAGCCCAACTCCTCCCGCATCCGGGTCGGGTCGATGGCGTAGCGGGCATCATGACCGGGCCGGTCCGTTACAAACGTGATCAGGTCGGCATGGGGTGCCTCAGCGGGCCGCAAACGGTCCAGGATGGCGCAGATCATTCGAACCAGATCGATATTCCGCGCCTCGTTCTCGCCCCCGATATTGTAGCTCCGCCCGACGATACCGGACTTCAGAACCGTCAAAAGAGCGTCGGCATGGTCTTCCACGAATAGCCAATCGCGCACGTTCTCGCCCTGGCCGTAAACCGGGATGGATCGACCGTGCAGCGCATTCAGGATCACGACGGGGATCAGCTTCTCCGGGAAGTGAAACGGCCCGTAATTGTTCGAGCAGTTGCTCAGAACGACAGGCAGGCCGTAGGTCTCGTGCCAGGCGCGCACCAGATGGTCGCTCGCCGCCTTGGAGGCGGAATAGGGGCTGCGCGGATCGTAGGGCGTGTCCTCGGTGAACTGCCCCTCCGCCCCGAGAGAGCCGAAGACCTCATCGGTGGAGACGTGGTGGAAGCGGAAGCCATCGGGCTTCCCGGCACGGCTCCAATGGGCCCGTGCGGCTTCCAGCAGCGTGTAGGTACCTGTGATGTTGGTTGCGATGAAAGCGCCCGGTCCGTCGATGGACCGATCGACATGGCTTTCCGCCGCCAGATGCATCACCGCTTGGGGCGCATGGTCGGCAAAGACGCGATCCACGGCCGCCCGATCCGTTATGTCGGCTCGCACGAATGTGTAGTTCGGCGCATCCGCAACGTCGGCGACATTGTCGAGATTGGCGGCATAGGTTAGCGCGTCCAGGTTGACGACAGACAGGCCCGCCCGCACGGCCTGCCGAACGACCGCCGATCCGATGAACCCGGCCCCGCCCGTAACGATCAGTGTCATGCCGCGCTCTCCCGACGGAACGGCGTTCGCAGCTCCGCCAAGCTGGGCGCAGCTAGGTCCTTCGAAGACAGAACCGGCTCACCGGTCAGGCCCCAATCGATCCCACAACTGTCCCAGCGCAGCGTGCCATCGGCCTCAGGCGCGTAGAAATCGGTGCATTTATAGACGATCTCCGTGCCCGGCGCGCGCGTCGCAAAGCCATGGGCGAAGCCTTCGGGCACCCAAAGCATCTTTCCGTTCTCAGAGCTCAACTCCACGCCCAGCCATTGCCCGTAGGTCGCAGAGCCTTCGCGGATATCGACCACCACATCCAGCAGCACGCCACGACCGCAACGCACCAGCTTGGCCTGGGCATGTGGCGGCGCCTGGAAATGTAGCCCGCGCACCGTGTTCACGGCCTCGGAAAGCGAGTGATTGTCCTGTACGAAGGTGGCGGCGATCCCATGCTCGGCAAAGGTGCGGGCATTCCAGGTCTCGGCAAAGAAGCCGCGGGCGTCGCCAAATCGGCGCGGCGCGATGATCAGCACCCCGTCCAGGGCAGTCGTCTCGATCTTCATAGGCCGTTCCGTCTCAACTTCGTCCTCGCTCCCTTACCGAAGCGCCGGGGCGATGTCAGCCAGACTTCAGAAACGGAGCGTCTTCGCGCGCCCCTGTGCCACCCGGTCCAGAGATCGGACGAGTTGTTCGGAGATACCGGGCTCAGAAAGGGCGTGGCCAGCAAAGGGCACCATGTGCAGCCGGGCCGCGGGCCAACCGTCGGCAAGAAGCTGCGCGGAGAGCGGCGGGCAGATCATGTCGAACCGCCCCTGAACGATCACGCCAGGGATCGACTCGATCCGATGCAGCTGCGCACGGATCCAGCCGTCATATTCCAGGAACCCGGCATTGCTGAAGTAATGGTTCTCCAATCGGGCGAAGGCGCGGGCATATTCTCCGTTTGGCTCTCCTGACTGGCCCTGGCTTCCAACCGAGGCCAGCGCATTCTCCCATGCCGCCCAACTGCGCGCGAACCGGGTCTGCACATGGGGCGGTGTATCGAACAGGCGGCGCGCATAGGCACCGATCAGGTCGTCCCGCTCCTCCTCTGGGATCGGGTCGGTGAAACGGCGCCATTGCTCCGGCCAGAACTGACCGGCCCCGCCAGCATAGAACCAGTCCAGTTCCCGCCGCTCCATCAGGAAAACCCCGCGCAGCGCCAGATGGGCCACCCGGTCGGGATGGGCGATCGCATAGATCAAGCCCAGCGTGGCGCCCCAACTGCCGCCGAAGACGGCCCAGCGCTCGATCCCCATCTCTTTGCGCAGAAGCTCGATATCCTTGACCAGATGCCAGGTCGTATTGGCCTTGATGCTAGCATGGGGCCGCGACCGTCCGCAGCCGCGCTGGTCGAACAGGATCACCCGCCAGATCGCGGGGTCGAAAAAGCGCCGCATCATCGGACTGCATCCGCCGCCTGGCCCGCCATGCAAAACCACCACCGGCAAACCGTCGGGATTGCCGCATTGCTCGACGTAAAGACGGTGGCCATCTCCGACATCGACCGTCCGCTGATCGAACGGGTCGATGGGCGGGTAGAGCGCGTTCGCGGTCGTATGATGAAGATTGCGATCCATTGCGCCTTATATAGACCGAAGGCGGCCCGCCACCATGGCTTTCGCAAGGAGACACAATGACCACGATCGACGAGTCCGAGATCGCCAAATTTGAGGCGATGGCCGCCGAATGGTGGGACCCGGAGGGCAAGTTCAAGCCGCTCCACATGCTCAATCCCTGTCGGCTGGACTATATCAGCACCCAGGTCGCGGGGGAGTTCGGCCGAGACCTGTCAACCAGGGTGCCGTTCGACGGCCTGCGCATCCTCGATATCGGCTGTGGCGGCGGTCTTCTCTCGGAGCCGATGGCCCGGCTCGGTGCGACGGTGATCGGCGTCGACGCGGCCGAGGGGAACATCCCCGTGGCGCGGGCCCACTCCGCGCAATCCGGGCTGGAGATCGACTACCGTCACACGAGCGCCGAGGCCCTCGTCACCACGGGTGAACCTGCCTTCGACGTCGTCCTGAACATGGAGGTGGTGGAGCATGTGGCGGATCCGGGCGGCTATCTGACCGCCTGCCGCCAGTTGCTCAAACCCGGGGGGCTGATGATCTGCTCGACGATCAATCGTAACGCCAAAAGCTACATGATGGCCATCGTCGGCGCCGAGCAGGTGATGCGTTGGCTGCCCAAAGGCACACATGAATGGTCGAAATTTATCACCCCGGACGAGCTTTACGCCCTGATCCGCGGTGCCGGGCTGGAGCCCGTGGACCGGATGGGCTTCGTCTTCAATCCGATCACCTGGTCCTGGCGGCTTTCGGACCGCGACCTGTTGGTGAACTATGTCACGGCAAGCGTGAAGGCGGTCTGATCGGCCCGCCACCCGTCGCAAATCTGAAAAGTTACCGGCTTCTGTAAAGAATCTGGAAGCCGGAAGGCTCTGTTGCGCTAAGTACGCATTATCATTGTTGCGGGAGCCGCTTCCCCGCGCTCCCGCGTCCGTCAACCCGCCGGAAGGACGCGACATGGCCATATCCCTGACTGTCAACGGAGACCCGATCACCCTGGATGTCGATCCCGACATGCCCCTTCTCTGGGCGCTGCGGGACGAGCTTCGGCTCACCGGCACGAAGTTCGGCTGCGGTATCGCCCAATGTGGCGCCTGCACCGTGATGCTCGATGGGCAGACCCGCCGGGCCTGCGTCACCCCGGTGGGCACGCTGGAAGGTGCGGACATTCGCACCATCGAGGCGCTGGAAAGCACCGAAGCGAAGGCGGTGCAGGCCGCATGGGTCGATTTGAACGTTCCGCAATGCGGCTATTGCCAGTCCGGCCAGGTCGTCACCGCCACGGCCTTGCTGGAATTCAATCCCAAACCCACCGACGAAGAGATCGACGACGCCATGGCGGGCAACATCTGCCGCTGCGCCACCTATGCCCGCATCCGCCAGGCAATCCGCCAGGCATCCGACAACTTGGAGGCCTGAGCCATGCACCCCATCATGAAAGCCGCCCTCGCCCCCAAGCCCTCGCGCCGGGCCTTCCTTGCCGGATCCGCGGGTCTGGTCCTCGGCGTCCATCTGGCCGGAAAGGCGCGCGCGCAAGCCGCCCCAACGATGGTCGGCGGCCAGTTTGCACCGAATGCCTATCTCCGGATCTCTCCCGACAACACCGTCACCGTCCTCGTGAAGCATATCGAGATCGGCCAGGGCGCCAATACGGGCCTGCCCCTTCTGGTGGCCGAAGAGCTTGACGCCGACTGGTCGCAGATGCGGGCCGAACAGGCACCGTCGGACCCCGTCGCCTATGTGAACACCGCCTTCGGCATCCAGGGCACCGGCGGGTCCACCGGTCTCGCCAACAGCTACATGACCATGCGCCAAGCAGGCGCTGCCGCCCGCGCCATGCTCGTCTCCGCAGCATCCGAGGAATGGGGCGTCCCGGCCGGTGAGATCACCGTCGCCAAGGGCGTCGTCGCCCATGACGGCTCCGGCAACAGCGCCAGTTTCGGCGAATTGGCCGAAGCCGCCGCCGCCCGACCCGTCCCGGTTGACGTCACGCTCAAGACCCCGGACCAATTCACCATGATCGGCGGCGACAAGGTCACGCGCCTGGACGCCGTCGAAAAGTCCAACGGCTCGGCCATCTTCACTATCGACGTTTTTCGCGACGGGATGCAGACCGTCGCCGTCGTGCATCCGCCGAAATTCGGCGCGACGGTCGCTTCCTATGACGACAGCGCCGCGCTTGAGGTACCGGGCGTTATCGCCGTGCGCCAGGTGCCCTCGGGCATCGCCGTCTATGCGGAAAACACCTACGCCGCCTTCCGCGGTCGCGACGCCGTGACCGTCGAATGGGACGAAAGCGAAGCCGAGACCCGCTCCACCGACGAAATCGCAGAGGAGTTCCTGGCCGCCGCCCGCGCCCCGGCCCGCGTCGCCGAGGAGCACGGAGAGATCGACGCCGCGCTGGAGAATGCCGACCGGGTGATGGAGGCCGACTATATCTTCCCCTACCTTGCTCATGCGTCGCTCGAACCTCTGGACGGTGTGATCGAGCACGGCCCCGATGGCGTCGAAGTCTGGTCCGGGATGCAAATCCCGACAACGTCGGAGATGACGATGGCCGGCGTGCTGGAGCGCGAGACCTCCGATTTCACGATCCACACGATGTATACCGGCGGCTCCTTCGGGCGTCGGGCCACGCCCGACAACCAGTTCGCCGCCGAGCTGGCGCATGTCGCCAAGGCCGCCGGACCGGGCGCCTACAAGGTTGTCTGGACCCGTGAGGACGACATGACAGGGGGCTATTACCGCCCCCTCACGGTTCACCACCTGAAGGCATCGCTCGATGCCAGCGGCAATATAACCGGCTGGCTCAACACCGTAGCCAATCAATCCATCGTGGCCGGAAGTGCCTTCGAAGGGCTGATGCAGGACGGCCTCGACCCGACCTCCTACGAAGGCTCGAACGAGATGCCGTATAACTGGCCCGCCAACCGCCTCTCTTGGGCGCGGATGGAAAGCCCGGTTCCCGTCCTCTGGTGGCGGGCCGTGGGTCATACCCACACTGCCTACGCCACCGAGACCTTCTTGGATGAGGTGCTGGAGGCGGGTGGCAAGGATCCCCTGCAGGGCCGCCTCGACATGATGCGCGACGACCGTCCACGCGACCGCGCCGTGATGGAGCGGGTGGCAGAGATGGCAAACTGGTCCGGACCCGGCACCGGCGATCGGCGTCTGGGCATCGGCCTTCAGCGCAGCTTCGGCAGCTACTGCGCCAATATCGCCGAGGTGGAGGAGCGCAACGGAGAGCCCTTCGTCACCAAGGTCTGGTGCGCCATCGATTGCGGCGTGGCCGTTACCCCCGACGTGATCCGCGCGCAGATGGAGGGCGGGATCGGCTTCGGCCTGGGCTCGACGCTCTATGACGAGATCACGCTCGATCCCGGCGGCCGCGTGCGGCAGACGAATTACGACAGCTACCGGATCCTGCGCCTGCCCGAGATGCCGGAGGTCGAGGTCTCGATCCTCGACAGCAGCGTGGACCCCACCGGCGTGGGCGAACCGGGAACCACCCCGATCATGCCCGCCGTTGGCAATGCCTGGCGGTCCCTGACCGGAGAGCTGCCCCGCCGCCTGCCCATGGTCCGCGCCGCGTCCTGAGAGGAAGAGATATGCTGAACCAATTGATCGCCGCCAGTGCCGCGCTGGCGCTCTCTTCTGCCATGGCCACGGCGCAGGATCTCGCCACCGATCTGCAGGGACCCGAAGCCTTCGCCGACATCGCCGATGACGGGGAGCGGGCCGCCGCGCTGTTCGACGAGATGGCGAAGGTCATCACCCATCCGCGCTGCATGAACTGCCATCCGGTCGGCAATTCGCCGCTACAGGGCGACCTGATGGAGGTTCATCAGCCGCCTGTCGTCCGTGGCCCGGCCGATTTCGGCGCGGTGGGCATGCAATGCACCACCTGCCATGGTGCGCAGAACGTGGCCTATACCGGCGCCGAAGGCTCGATCCCGGGCCACGAGCCCTGGCATATCGCGCCCGTGTCGATGGGCTGGACCGGCATGACCAACGCCGAGATCTGCGCGCAGATGAAAGACCCGGAGCGCAACGGCAACCGAACCCTGGCCGAGGTGCACGAGCATAATGCCGAGGACGGGCTGGTGGGCTGGGCCTGGGATCCGGGCGAAGGCCGCACGCCCGCCCCAGGCTCACAAGAACTGTTCGGCCAACTGACCCAAGCCTGGATCGACGCGGGCGCAGGCTGCCCAAGCTGACCCGCAAGAAATAGACCGGGCCGCCCCTTGCAGGCGGCCCGTCTCCACCACATCTGCCGCCTGTCCCGGCCCCGGGCCCCTCTGGCGAGCGCGTCGGCCCTCGCGATGTCGGCGCCGTCTCTCAACATCGCCGACGCGCGGGGCCATCCCATGCTCATTCTCCAGATCGGCCTCGGCCTCGCCCTACTTGTCGCGGGGGGTGAGACGCTTGTGCGCGGGGCCGTCAGCCTGGCCGCGCGGCTGGGTATCTCCCCCCTGCTCATCGGTTTGACCATCGTGGGCTTCGGCACGTCCACGCCCGAACTCGTCACCTCGCTTCAAGCCGCCTTTGCCGGATCGCCGGGTATTGCCATGGGCAACGTGGTCGGCTCGAACATCGCCAACATCCTGCTGATCCTGGGCGTGGCCGCGCTCCTCTCGCCGGTTCTCGTGGGGCGCGAAAGCTTTCGTCGCGACGGAGCCGCCTTGGGCATCGCCACCTTGGCGGCACTCGCCATCGTCCTGACGGGCGATCTGACCCGATTGTTCGGCTTGCTCCTGTTTCTGGGGCTCCTTGCCTATCTCTTCGTCACCTACCAAAGCGAGCGGACCGCAACCGACCCTCACGCCGATCTTGCCGCGAAAGGTGGCCTGCTCGGCCCGCTGGTCCTTACAATCATCGGCATCGCCCTCACGGTTCTGGGCGCGCGCTTCTTGGTTTCCGGCGCGATCGACCTGGCCGAGCGTGCGGGCATTTCCGATGCAATCATCGGCCTGACCATCGTTGCCGTCGGCACGTCCCTTCCGGAACTGGTCACGTCGATCATGGCTGCGATCCGTCGACAGAGCGCCATCGCCTTCGGCAACGTGATCGGCTCGAACATCTACAATATCTTAGGCATCCTAGCCGTCACCGCCTTGGTCCACCCGATCTCCGTTCCGGATCAGATCGCCAACTTCGACATCTGGGTAGCGCTGGCTGCCACGATCGCCTTGATGGCCATGGCCGTGACGGGCTGGCGGATCACCCGGCGGGAAGGCGCGATGCTGTTGATCGCTTACGGGGCCTATCTGGCGTGGCTCGCCACCACGGCGGTCGGCTGAGCCTGCGATCAGGTTCCGTACCGCGCCATGAACGTCTCGACGGCACCCTTGATCACCTTGTCGATCTCATCCGGCGTGGCGCTCTTGCGGATACCGAAGACCATCTCGGTGAAAAGCTTGGAATGGCACAGCTCGACGAACTGATGGGCGGCCAAATCGATATCGTCGATCTTCAGATCGCCGCGCTTGACCGCTTCCCGGAAATACCCGCACAGGCGATCGGCGAAGACCGCCGGACCCGTGCGATAGAATTCGCGCCCAAGCTCGGGAAACCGGTCGCTTTCGGCGACACACATCCGGAAGATGCTCTGACCGAATTCCGACAGGACCACGCCCATCATCCGTTGTGCCGCATCGCGCAGCACGACACTTGGATCGTCGTATTCATCCATGAACTGCGACGTTTCTTCGATCTGGGCGCCGCATTCCGCCTTGGCGACTTCCATGAAGAGCAGCTTTTTGTCGGGAAAGTAGCTGTACAGCGTGGCCTTGCTGACGCCGGCTGCCTTGGCAATCGCGTCGACGCTGGCCCCCTCGTATCCATCTGCCAGAAAGACGATCCGGGCGCCCTCCAGCACCTGGTCGAACTTCCGGCCCTTCTTGATCGGCGTGGCGTCGTTCATCCCGTCTCCCATTCCGGACTATAGCCCTGCAAACAAGGCACACAAGTGAAAGCAAAAAGACCGGACCCCCGGGGATTGGGGTCCGGTCGCAGCGCTACCTTGGGGAAACGATCAGTTGGCGGCGCCGATCCTGCGCATCACTTCTGCGCGACTCAACACGCCGCATGCCTCTCCGGAAATACCGGCGGACATCTCAAGCTGCGTACAATTGCCAGGCGTCGACGCCGTCCGGTCCGACCGCTCGGCGACGTTGTTCACACGCTTCCAGCCATCGTCGTCCACGTCGATGACCTGGCCCGTCTCCGGACGGTCGTCGGTCATGAACCAAGCATCGTCATCGATCACCATGCGATCGGCGGCGGCGGCGCCAGCGATGAGGGTTGCGGCAAGGGCGAATACGGGGAGGCGGGTCATGATCTGTCCTATCAAACTATACGGTTTAGTTCGTATCTTGTGACGTAACGGAAGGCTTCATGGACCGCAAGCAAAAACTGAACGGTTTGGTTCACATTCGCACAATCCCGCCGACATACCCGCACAACCCAACGATTACAGATGCCTAGCGGTGGCGTCCGGTCGACAGGTACAGGCCGTAGACAGGCCAAGCACAGGTCGGGAACGCCGCGATGCGGCGCTAGACAGCCCTGCCCCTCGCCGATAGCCCTTGCGCCATGCTCGCGATCTTTCTGAAGACACTGCCCTTCTTCGCCCTGATCGCCCTTGGCTATTTGGCGGGCCGCACGAAGTTCTTCAGCGAAGAGGCCACCGCCTACCTCACGAAATTCGTCTTCTACTTCGCGCTGTCGGCGATGCTCTTCAACTTCGCCGCGACCCTCACCCTGGCCGACATCTTCGATCCGCGCTTCGTGGCGGCCTATCTATGGGGCACCGGTGCCGTCTACCTGATCGCCACGGCCATCGGTTTCGCGCGCCGCCTTCCCGTCGCGGAATCGGCGGTCGAGGCGCAATGCGCCGTCATCGGCAATGTGGGCTTTCTGGGCATCCCGATGTTCGTCCTGCTGCTCGGCCCGGAAAGCGCGGGGCCCATGCTGATGGTGCTGGCCACCGACCTAATCGTCTTTTCGTCGCTGATCGTGATCCTGATCACCGGGTCACGCGACGGGCGGGTCAGTCTCGGCACGCTCAGGACCGTTGGCGTCGGCCTCCTGAAGAACCCGATGATCGTCTCCATCAGCCTTGGCCTGGCCTGGTCCGCAACGGGCCGCGATCTCTGGGCACCCTTGAACGAGTTCCTGACGATCCTCGGCGCCGCCGCCACGCCCGGCGCGCTCTTCGCCATCGGCGCCAGCCTCGCAGGCAAGACCGCCGAACGGGTCTCGGTCGCGGGCTGGCTGACCTTTTGCAAGCTGATCCTGCATCCCGCCGCCGTCGCCCTCGCCGCGCTCATCATTTTCCCGCTGAACGATCCCTTTGCAGCCACCGTCATGATCGCCGCCGCCGCCCTGCCCGTGGCGGGCAATGTCTACATGCTGGCCCAGCACTACGGCGTCGCACCGCAACGGGTCAGCGCGGCGATCCTCGTCTCCACCGCCATTTCCATCGTCACCGTCTCCGCGGTGATCGGCCTGCTCACCGGAGGAACCGCATGAAGACCATTTCCGAAGCCCGCTGTTTCGGCGGCGTGCAGGGCGTCTACAGCCATTCCTCCAAGGCCACCGGCACAGAAATGACCTTCGGCCTCTTCCTTCCGCCCGACCCAGTCGGCGCGCCGGTCCTCTGGTATCTGTCGGGGCTGACCTGCACGCACGAGAACGCCATGACCAAGGCCGGGCTTCAGGCCTGGGCCAGCGAGGCGGAGATCGCAATCGTCTTCCCCGACACCTCGCCGCGCGGGGAAGATGTCCCCGACAAGGACGCCTTCGATATGGGTCAGGGCGCGGGCTTCTATGTGGATGCGACGGAAGCCCCGTGGGCCACGCATTTCCAGATGGAAAGCTACATCACCAAGGACCTGCCGGATCTGATCCTCGGCACGTTCGATCTGGACGGCGACAGCCAATCCATCACCGGGCACAGCATGGGCGGCCACGGCGCTCTGACCCTGGCCCTCAAGCATCCCGGCCGCTACCGCTCCGTCTCCGCCTTCGCGCCGATCTGCAATCCGTCGGCCAGCGACTGGGGTGTGCCACAGCTGACCGCCTATACCGGCGCGCCGGAAGCCCATGACGCGACCCGCCTCCTGGGTGAACGCAGCCTCGATGCGCCGCTGCTGATCGACACCGGCACTGCGGATCCGTTCCGCGACAAGCTCGGCACCGCCGCCTTCGCCGCCGCTTTGGCCGAGACGGAGATCGACAGTCAGCTCAACCTGCGGCGCGGCTACGACCACAGCTATTTCTTCGTGTCGACTTTTGCGGCACGCCACATCGCTTTTCACATGGAGTATTTGAGATGATCCAAGCCGTCATATTCGACATCGGCAACGTCCTGATCGAGTGGCAGCCCGAACGCTATTATGACCAGCGGATCGGAGAGACCCGCCGCAAGGCGCTGTTCGACGCCGTGGACTTGCACGGAATGAACGACCGTGTCGACCGGGGCGAAGGCTTCCGCGACGTGATCTACGCCACCGCTGACGCCCATCCCGAATGGCGCGACGAGGTGCGTCTCTGGCACGACGAATGGCTCAACCTTGCCTCGCCGGTGATCGACCATTCCGTGCGCCTCATGCGCGCACTGCGCAGCAACGGGGTCCCGGTCCACGCCCTCACCAATTTCGGTGTCGAAAGCTTCGACCTGGCCGCCCGCCATTTCGATTTCCTGGGCGAGTTCGACGAACCCTTCGTGTCGGGGCGGATGCGGGTGACCAAGCCCGACCCGGCGATCTACGCCATGGTGGAGGACGCGCTGGGCCTGCCGCCATCCGCGCTCCTGTTCACCGACGATCGGCCGGACAATATCAAGGCCGCGCAGGCGCGCGGCTGGCAGGCCCATCTCTTCGAGGGACCGCAGGGCTGGGCGGCCCGACTGGTGACCGAAGGTCTCCTGTCCGAGGCGGCGGCTGCATGACCGTACCCTTCATCGGCCAGGAGGCGGAGAGCGCGCTCGACTGGCTCGCCCTGACCCGAGCGTTGGAAACAGGGCACACCCTGCCCCGGGCCGAGATCGGGGACACCTTCCTCTACCGCGATCCGGACACGCTGCTCAGCCGCGCGGCCTGGATCGACGGGCTGGGGCAGCTGGTGAAGACGGCAACGATCTTCCCCGGCAATGCCGCGGCGGGGAAGCCGACGATCGGGGGCGCGGTCTCGCTCTTTTCCGATACGGACGGGACGCTGGCGGCGATGCTGGATTTCGCGCTGGTGACGAAATGGAAGACCGCGGGCGACAGCCTGCTGGCCGCGACGCGGCTGGCGCGGACGGACAGTCGGCGCATCCTCATCGTCGGATCCGGGACGGTGGCTGCATCGCTCCATTCCGCCTACTACGCCGCGTTTCCCGATGCCGCTTTCACCGTCTGGTCGCGCGATCCGGCCAAGGCGCGCGCCTTCGCGGACCGCTTCGACATCGCGGCGGCGGACGATCTGGCGCAGGCCGTGCCCGAGGCCGATATCGTGACCTGCGCCACCATGGCCACAGACCCGGTCATCCGCGGCGAGTGGCTGCGACCCGGCCAGCATATCGACCTGATCGGTGCCTATCGCCCCGACATGCGCGAGGCCGACGACACGGCCCTGCGCCGGGCCGACATCTTCGTGGATGCCCGCGCGACGACCCTTGATCATATCGGCGAGCTGAAGATCCCGTTAGCCAGCGGGGCGATCACGCCTGCCGACGTCCTGGCGGATTACTACGATATGGCGGCGCTGACCCGGACGTCGGACGACCAGATCACGCTTTTCAAGAATGGCGGCGGCGCCCATCTGGACCTGATGACGGCGCGTTACATCCTCGACACGGTGGGCTGACGGGCGAGGCTCGACCTACCCGCACACCATCGGCCGCTGCGGATCAGTGCCGCTGCGGGGAAGGCCGTCCTGTCATAGACAGAAAGCCGCTGCTCGGATCAGGGAAGGCCCCGCAAAGAAGTGAAACCGGCGCCGCGCCCAAGGGGCGGCGAGCCGTGCCGCGGGGGTGCCCCGCGATCCTGCCCCCGAGGTTGACCCCGGAGTGATGCCGGCGGGCGGAATTGGGCTCGTCGTTTCAAGTCTTGTCGCGACGGGAGCGTTCTGGGCGCGAGCGGTTAAAGAGGGGTGAAGGGCGCGTAGAGAACGGCGGTGGGCTTCACCCGCCCCACGGGCGCAATGGGCGATGCCGCGCCTAGAGCAGGCCTTCCGAACGGAACGACAATTCCCGGCCTTTGCCCACCACCAGATGGTCGTGCAGGACGATGCCCAGCACCTCCGCCGCGTCGCGGATAGCATAGGTCATGGTCAGGTCGGCCTCCGACGGGGTCGGGTCACCCGACGGGTGGTTATGCACGAGGATCAGCGCCGAGGCGCTCAGTTCCAGCGCCCGCTTCACCACCTCGCGGGGATAGACCGGCACGTGGTCCACCGTGCCCTCGGCCAGTTCCTCATCGGCGATCAGGACGTTCTTGCGATCCAGATAGAGCACGCGGAACCGTTCGCGCCCCTGATGGGACATGGCCACCTTGAGGTAATCCAGCAGCGCATCCCAGGACGACAGAACCGGGCGATTGATGATCCGGGCGCGGGCCATGCGATGGCCCACCGCCTCCATGATCTTGATCTGCTCGACCACTGCGGGCCCAACGCCCCGCACCTCGGCCAGGCGGGTGGCCGGAGCGGCCATCACGCGGTTCAGATCGCCGAAAGTCCGCAAAAGGCGCTTGGCCAGGGGCTTCACGTCGCCGCGCGGCAAGGCACGGCAAAGGATCAGCTCCATCAATTCGTAGTCGGGCATGGCCGCCGCGCCGCCCTGCATGAAGCGGTCGCGCAGCCGGGCGCGATGGGCGCGGCGATGGTCGGCCTCCGCCCCGCTTTGCAGGGCCGACGAATCCCGGACCGGCACGACGACACTCCCGCCGCCAAAGAGATCGGCCATGGGCGCCTCGGCCATGCCGTTTGCGCCGGGCGTGCCGGGAAGATCGGAGTGACTCGTCATGGGCGGAGGATTGCCCCGCCCAGAGTTAACAGGGGGTTAAGCAGCCCAGGTCGGGTGGAAGCGCCCGGCAGGCGACAGGGTGAAGATATCGGCCCCCGTCGCCGTCACGCCCACTGAATGCTCGAACTGCGCAGACAGGGACTTGTCGCGCGTCACCGCCGTCCAGTCATCGGCCAGAACCTTGGTCTCGGGCCGACCGAGATTGACCATCGGCTCGATGGTGAAGAACATCCCCTCTTCCAGCACCGGACCGGTGCCGGGGCGGCCGTAATGCAGCACGTTGGGCGGCGCGTGGAACACCCGGCCCAGACCGTGACCGCAGAAATCGCGCACCACCGACATGCGATGCGCCTCGGCATAGGCCTGGATGGCGAAGCCGATATCGCCGAACGTGTTGCCGGGCTTCACCGCCTCGATCCCCTTCATCAGGGCATCATGGGTGACCTGGACCAGACGCTCCGCCTTGCGGGTCATGGTCCCGGCGACGAACATCCGCGAACTGTCGCCAAACCAGCCATCCACCACCACGGTGACGTCGATATTCAGGATGTCCCCGTCCTTGAGCACCTTCGATCCGGGGATCCCATGGCAGACCACATGGTTCACACTGATGCAGGAGGCGTGTTGATATCCTTTGTAACCGATCGTGGCAGAGGTGGCGCCCGCCTCCTCCACCCAACGGGTGATCAGGTCGTCCAGATGCCCGGTCGTCACCCCCGGCGCGACCTCCCCGGCGATGCGGTCTAGGATCTCCGCCGCCAGCCGCCCCGCCGTGTGCATACCCGCGAAATCCGCGTCCTCGTGGATGCGGATGCCGTCGCGGGTCAGGCGGCTGCGATGATCGTCCAAGTCGGATCTCCTTCCTCAGTTAGATAGGCGCTATCGCGTCCGTTATCCACCGTCCACCGGCAGCGTCCCAGAGACCTCGACACCTGCGGTGCTGATGGCGGTCGAGAGGCCGATTGCCTCGACCCCGGCCGCGCGGGCGGCGGCGAAGGCGGCCGCGTAACCGGGATCCAGATCGGCGGCCATGGCGATCCGGTCGCAATCGGTGCGCTGGACCAGATAGACCATCACCGCCCGGTGCCCGGCCGCCACCATCTCGGACAATTCGCGCAGATGCTTGGCACCGCGCTCGGTCACGCAATCGGGGAATTCGGCCAGGGTGCCTTCGCGCCGAAGATGGACGTTCTTGACCTCCACATAGGCGTCCCGCCGGCCGGGGCCGGACAGCAGGAAGTCGACGCGGCTTCGGGTGCCATAGGGCACCTCGGCCCGGATCGTCTCATACCCGGTCAGGCCCGGCACCCGGCCCGTACGCAAGGCCTCCCCCACGACCCGGTTGGGCACCGAGGTGTCGATGCCCGCCATGTGGCCCGCCTCCAACGCCACCAGCCGCCATCCGTAATCGAGCTTCTTCCTCGGGTCGTCATTGGGCTCCAGCCAGATGCGACGGCCCGGTTCGTTCAGCCCCAGCATGGCACCGGAATTGGGACAATGGGCCGTCACCTCGCGCCCATCCTCCAGCACGGCATCCGCCAGGAACCGCTTGTAGCGGCGGATCAGCGTAGCAGGGATCAGCGGTGTGGCGAAGCGCATGGCCGCGCCCTATACCCTCGGGACGAACAGGAGACCACCATGACGCAGACCGCCCGCCCCAAAGCCGCCATGCTGGTCATCGGCGACGAGATCCTGTCGGGTCGGACGCGCGATGCGAACATGCACCATCTCGCCGGGCGGCTGACCGAGCGGGGGATCGAGTTGCGGGAGGTGCGGATCGTCTCGGACGACCACGACGCCATCGTCGCCGCCCTGAACGCCCTGCGCAAAGCCTGGGATCACGTCTTCACCAGCGGCGGGATCGGCCCAACCCATGACGACATCACCGCCGACGCGGTCGGCGCGGCCTTCGGCGCCCATGTCGATGTGCGCGAGGATGCGCGCGCCCTGCTGGCCGCCCATTACGCGAAGACGGGCGGCGAATTGAACGACGCGCGCCTGCGCATGGCCCGCATCCCGGACGGCGCCACCTTGATCGACAACCCGGTCAGCACCGCGCCCGGCTTCACCCTGGGCAATGTGCATGTCATGGCGGGCGTGCCGAAGGTCTTCCAGGCCATGGTCGAAAGCGTACTGCCGGGCCTGACCGGTGGGCGCCCCCTGGTCTCGGCCAGCGTGCGGGTAAACCGGGGCGAAGGCGATCTGGCCGGGCCTTTGGGCGATCTGGCCGACCGGTTCGACGACCTCTCCTTCGGTTCCTACCCGTTCCAGACGAAAGACGGCGGCTTTGGCGCCAACCTCGTCGTGCGTGGCGAGGATGCGGCCCGCGTGGCCGAAGCGGAAGCGGCGATCCGGGCGACCTTCGGTGCGGATGCCGCGTGACCGACTGGCAAGCCGTCATCGATGGAAGCTGGCCCGCCGAACGGATGGTGACCGAGGGGCCCTGGACGCTGCGCGTCACGCCCGGCGCGGGCGGGCGGGTCAACGCGATCTCGGGCGATGCGCCGGACGCGGTGGAGGCCGGAGAGGCCATGGCCCACGCGGCAGGCATCCGCCCCAGCTTCGTGATCTGGCCGGAACAAGCGGCCTTGGACGCGGCCCTCGCGGCGCGCAATTACGGGATCGAGGACGCCGTTCATATCTATGTGGGCGACCCGGCAACGCTGGCGGGCGACACCCTGCCCCACGCCACCGCCTTTACGGTCTGGCCGCCCCTGCGGATCATGCGCGACATCTGGGCCGAAGGCGGCATCGGCCCCGCTCGGCAGGCCGTCATGGACCGCGCCGGTCGTGCCACGGCCCTGTTGGGCCGCGCCAAAGACCGGGCCGCCGGAGTGGGCTTCGTCTCGGCCCATGGCGACACGGCGATGATTCACGCGCTAGAGGTTCTGCCCCGTTTCCGCAGGCAGGGCGTCGGGGGAACAATCCTGCGCGCAGCGGCCCATTGGGCACAAAGCGAGGGATGTCGGCAACTATCCTTGGTGGTAACCCGCGGAAACGCGGGGGCGAATGCCCTCTATGCTTCCAAAGGCATGGACCGCGTGGAAGGGTACCACTACCGCCGCCACCCGGACCCGTAATGGACAATCCCACCGCCCTGAACCTGCCGCAGATTGAGCCGCTGCCCGCCGAGACGCAGCGCTATTTCGACATCTGCGTCGAGAAGCTGGGCTTCGTGCCGAACGTTCTGCGGGCCTATGCGTTCGACGTCGAGAAGCTGAACACCTTCACGGCGATGTATAACGATCTGATGCTGGGCGAGAGCGGGCTGACCAAGCTGGAACGCGAGATGATCGCGGTGGCCGTCAGCGCCGAGAACCGCTGCTTCTACTGCCTCGTGGCCCATGGCGCCGCCGTCCGGCAGCTCTCGGGCGACCCGGCCCTGGGCGAGGCCATCGCCTTCAACTACCGGGTCGCGCCCATCACGCCGCGCCAGCGGGCGATGCTGGATTTCGCCGTTCTGATGACCAAGGCGTCGGCCACCATCGAGGAGACGGATCGCCAGACCCTGCGCGATCACGGCCTATCGGAGCGCGAGATCTGGGACGTCGCCGCCGTGGCCGGGTTCTTCAACATGACGAACCGCGTCGCCTCGGCCACGGCCATGCAACCCAACGCCGATTATCACGGGCAAGCGCGATGATAGCCGGCCCGATGATCCGCGCCACCGCCCTGATCCTGCTGGCCGCCCCCGCCGCGGCGGTGGAGCTGGCCCTGCCCGGCCCGGCCGAAGTGACCTTCAGCGAGGTTCAGCCCCTGACCAGCCACCGCGTCGCCATCGGCGCGCTGTCCGACGGGATGCCCTTCGAGACGGTGGAGGGGGCGGTGACCCGCCAGGTCTTCGCGTTCCCCGCGCCCACCCGCACACCGCTGCAGGTGCTGGAGCCGATCCGCGCGCAGCTGCAGGATGACGGCTGGGAAATCGTCTTTACCTGCGGCACGCGGGAATGCGGCGGGTTCGAGTTCCGCTTCGAGGTCGACGTGACGCCCGCACCGCAAATGTTCGTGGACCTGGCCGCCTATCGCTACCTGGCCGCCCGGCGCGACACGGAATGGGTGACGATGGTGGTCAGCCGCTCGGGCGAGATGGCCTTCGTGCAGACGACCCATGTGGGCCCGGCCTCCGAGGTCGCCACCACGCTAAGCACGTCCAGCATCCCGGCCCCGCCCGAAGGCGATCTGGCCGCCGCGCTCGATGCGGTGGGGCGCGCGATCCTGCCGGATCTGGATTTCGCCACCGGCTCAGCGGAGTTGCCGGAACCGACCTATCCCTCCCTCGCCGCGCTGTCGGCCTATCTGGAAGCCAATCCCGAAACCACCATCGCCCTGGTCGGCCATACCGATGCGGCGGGCGGCGCGGTGAGCAATATGGCGATTTCCCAGCGCCGCGCAGACAGCGCGCGGACCCTACTGGTGGAACGTTACGGCGTTGATGGGGACCGGATCGACACCCATGGCGTCGGCTTCTTTGCCCCCATGGGTCCGAACGATACCGATGAAGGGCGGCGCCTGAACCGCCGCGTCGAGGCGGTGATCACCTCAACGGAATGACCGCGCCTTGGACGGGCGCGGGCATTATCGTCTGGGTCTCGGCTTACCAGGCTTACCAGTCGCCAGGACCGCGGTCGCGGAAGCTCTCGACCAGGAAATCGATGAAGGCGCGGACCTTGGGCTGCGTGTAGCGGCCCGGCGGGTAGACGGCATAGATGCCCTGGGTCTCGGGCGCGTGGCCCTGGATGGCGGGAACCAACTGGCCGTCCTTCATCGCCTCGGCGTAAAGGAAATCCGGCAGGAACGCGATGCCGAGACCGTTGATCGCGGCATTGAGCAGGCTCTGTCCGTCATTCACCGTCAACCACCCGGCTGAACGGACCTGACGCTTCTCGCCGGAAGGGGAGGTCAGCTTCCAGACGGAGCCATTGGCCTGGTTGGAGTAATGCAGCAGCTTGTGCTCGTTCAGATCGTCGATCCGCTGGGGGCGGCCGTATTCCTCCAGATAGGCGGGGGAGGCGATCATCTGCTTATGGGTCTCCGCCAGCTTGCGGGCGCGGAGCGAGCTGTCTTCCAGATCGCCAAGCCGCACGGCCAGGTCGAACCCCTCGGAGATCAGCTCCACATAGCGGTTGTTCAGCACCATGTTGACGGTGATGTCGGGATATTCGTGCAGAAACCGGCCCAGAATGGGCGAAAGATGGTTCACCCCGAAATCCGTGGCGACCGATACGCGCAGAACGCCGGAGGGCGCGCTTTGCATGGCCGTCACCAGGGCATCGGCCTCGCCCGCATCGTTCAGAACGCGACGGGCCCGGTCGTAATAAGCCAGCCCGATCTCGGTCGGAGAGACGCGGCGGGTCGTGCGATTCAGAAGACGCGCGCCCAGGCGGGTTTCAAGGGAAGAGACATGCTTTGAAACAGCGGATTTGGAAATTCCAAGCTTCTTCGCCGCGTCGGTGAATCTCCCCTGATCCACGACCGTGGCGAAGGCTTCCATCTCAGACAGACGATCCATGCGGCAGACCTTTCGGCACAATAATTCTGAAGATGGGATGACTGTGGATTGGGGCGAAACCGGGCCGAGGTGCGGCCAATCTCGGGGTGGTTTCAGGATTGGTGTAAGGCGGGAAACCGGCTTTACAGAGCATTAACCAAACGGAAACAATCGCTTGCCGTTGCGGCAACAGCCAGCGCCCGAAAACGGCCGCTGCCTTAATCACATGTCTTGTGCAAATGGCGCGCTAGAGCGTGGCGGCCAGCCGGGCACCCTGGTCGATGGCGCGCTTGGCATCCAGTTCCGCAGCCACGTCGGCACCGCCGATGACATGCACCGCAACGCCCCGCGCCTCCAGCGCATCGGCCAGGCGCCGCTCCGGTTCCTGCCCAGCGCACAGGACCACCGTGTCCGCTTCGATCAGCGTCGGACGTTCCCGCGCCTCGCCGAAACTGACCTGCAGGCCCTCCGGCGTGATCCGCTCGTAATTCACGCCGGGGACCATCTTGACGTTCTTCATCGCCAGCGACGCCCGGTGGATCCAGCCCGTCGTTTTCCCAAGCCGTTTACCAAGCTTCTCGTTTTTCCGCTGCAGCAGCGTGATCTGCCGGGCCGAGGGTTCGGGCTGCGGACCCTCCGGCTCCAACCCGCCGCGATGGGCCTCCGGGTCGGCCACGCCCCATTCCCGCAGCCAGGCGCCCAGATCTTCGGTCGTGCTGGGGCCGCTCCCATGGGTCAGGTAGTCGGCCGTGTCGAAGCCGATCCCGCCTGCGCCGACCACCGCCACCTTATCCCCGACCGTTGCGCCCCCGGCCAGCACGTCGATATAGCTGAGGACCGTCGCGCCCTCCTGCCCCTCGATCCCCGGATCGCGGGGGCGCACGCCGGTGGCCACGACCACCTCGTCGAAGCCGTCCAGCATCTCGGCGGTCGCCTCCTGACCCAGCTTCAGGGTGATCTTCGGATGGTCGAGCATCGTGGCGATCCAGTCGACGAAGCCAACGAACTCCTCCTTGCCGGGGATGACCTTGGCCATATTCAGCTGGCCGCCCACCCGGTCAGCCTTGTCCCAGACCACCACGTCATGCCCGCGCCGCGCTGCGATCATCGCCACCGCACTGCCAGCGGCCCCGGCGCCCACCACAGCGATGCGCTTGGGCGTCTCGGCCGGATCGTAGCGCAGCTCCGTCTCATGGCAGGCGCGGGGGTTCACCAGACACGAACTGATCTTGCCGCCGAATGTGTGGTCCAGGCAGGCCTGGTTGCAGGCGATGCAGGGGGCGATCTCGGCCGGGCGCCCATCGGCCGCCTTCTTCACGAACTGGCTGTCCGCCAGGAACGGCCGCGCCATGGACACCATGTCCGCGCAACCATCGGCCAACACCTCCTCGGCCACCTCGGGCGTGTTGATCCGGTTCGAGGTGATGATGGGGATCGACACCTCCCCCATCAGCTTCTTCGTCACCCAGGTGAAGGCCCGGCGCGGGACCGATGTGGCGATGGTGGGGATGCGGGCCTCGTGCCAGCCGATTCCGGTGTTCAGGATCGTGGCGCCCGCGCCCTCGATCTTGCGGGCCAGGGCCACCACTTCCTCCCAACTCTGCCCCTGCGGGACGAGGTCGATCATGCTGAGCCGGTAGATGATAATGAAATCATCGCCCACGGCCTCCCGCACCCGGCGCACCACTTCGACCGGCAGGCGCTGCCGGTTCTCGACACTGCCGCCCCATTCATCGGTCCGCCTATTCGTATGCTCCACCAGGAACTGATTGAGGAAGTACCCCTCGGACCCCATCACCTCCACGCCATCATATCCCGCCTCGCGGGCGCGAGCAGCAGATGTCGCGATGTCGGCGATCTGCTTCTCGATCCCCGCCGCGTCCAACTCCGTCGGCGGGAAGGGTGAGATCGGCGATTTGATCGGGCTCGGCGCCACGCATTCCGGCCCGTAGGCATAGCGCCCCGCATGGAGGATCTGCATCGCGATCTTGCCGCCCGCCCCATGGACCCGGTCGGTGACGATCCGGTGGTTGGCGATATCTTCGTCCGAGAACAGCCCCGCCGCCCCCGGAAACACCCCGCCCTCCCGGTTCGGCGCCATGCCGCCGGTGACCATCAGCGCCACGTCGCCCTCGGCCCGCTCCGCATAGAAGGTGGCGACGCGGTTCCAATCCTTCGTCTCCTCCAACCCGGTATGCATGGAGCCCATCAGCACGCGGTTCTTCAGCGTCGTGAAGCCCAGATCCAGCGGGGCGAGCAGATGGGGATAGGTGGTCATGGCGCGGCTCCTCCTGACCGTCAGGATGGCGGCGGGGCAGGCGAATGTCACCCGCTACGCGGCGTCAGAGTGCGGGTGTCAAAACCCGGCGCGGGGACGGCGGGACAAGGTCAGGTCCGACAGGATCACCGACAGGCCCGCCGGATGATCGAAGATCACGTCGAGCCAGGCATTGGCCACGCGCCCAGCCTGGATGTTCCGAAAGCCCAGATCGAACTCCGCCGCCAGAACCGAGCCGTCCTCACCGCCGGGAACGGGCAGGCCGGGCACGGCCTCGGTGTTGGGTCCCTTGCGGATGTTGAGACGCAGGAAGATCGGGAGCGTCGGCCGGGGCGCCAGCGCAAGGCGGGCGGCCAAGATCACCCGTGGCGACAGCCCGGCGATGCCGTCGCGCGGAAGGTTGAACGTGAAGGATAGGAATTGACCGTCGAAGGCGCCGACCTGCAGGGCCAGGGCCTTGGCCGCCCCGTCAACGCCCCCGTCCTCCTGACGGATCGCGATGTCGGCCTTGGCTTCCGACCCGTCGCCGCCATGACCGCCCCCATCATGGAAGATCCGGACGCCATCGGAAAGCACGCGCCCCGATGCCAGCGGCCCCTCGGGCAGGTCTGCGATGTCCTGCCGCCAGGGCTCCGGACGCCACGCCCAATCGCAAAGCGCAGGGCATGGGATATCCGTCGGGACGCCGGACATCGCCGACGCCGCCCTAGAGATCCATGTAGATATGCGCCTCGCCGCCGCCGCCCGGATGGGTCGGCGCCCCGTCCTTGGCCGCGCCGACGAGCTGCGCATATTTCCAAAGCGCGCCGGAGGCGTAGATCGTCTTGCGGGGCCCACTCCAATCGGCCTTGCGCGCCGCCAGGTCGTCATCGCTCAGCGCGACGTCCAGCGTCCCCTCGATGGCATTGATGGTGATGACGTCTCCGTCGCGCAGCATCGCGATGGGGCCACCGTGGGCCGCTTCCGGCCCCACATGGCCCACGCAGAACCCACGCGTCGCGCCGGAAAAGCGCCCATCGGTGATCAGCGCCACCTTCTTGCCCATGCCCTGACCGGACAAGGCGGCGGTCGTCGCCAGCATCTCGCGCATACCAGGTCCACCGGCCGGACCCTCGTTACGGATGACGATGACCTCACCCTCCTCGTATTGCCGGGCCTTCACGGCGGCGAACGCGTCTTCCTCGCATTCGAAGACGCGGGCGGGACCGGTGAAGATCTGGTGCTGCGGCTCGATCCCCGCGACCTTCACGATGGCGCCGTCCGGGGCGACATTGCCCTTCAGGCCGACCACGCCGCCGGTCTTGGTGATCGGCGTTTCGACGGGGTGGATGACGCGGCCATCGGCCTCGCCCCGCACCGCGTCCAGCGTCTCGCCGATGGTCTTGCCGGTGGCGGTCACACAATCCTCGTGGATCAATCCAGCCTTCCGAAGCTCCTTCATGACGACCGGCACGCCGCCCGCCTCATAGAGATCCTTTGCCACGAACTGACCACCCGGCTTCAGGTCCACGAAATAAGGCGTGTCGCGGAAGATGTCGCAGACATCGCCCAGGTCGAAATCGATCCCGGCCTCGTGGGCGATGGCGGGCAGGTGCAGCCCGGCATTGGTCGACCCGCCGGTGCAGGCCACCACACGGGCCGCGTTTTCCAGCGACTTGCGCGTGACGACGTCGCGGGCGCGGATGTTCTTCTCGATCAGATGCATCACGGCCTCGCCGGACGCGATGGAATACTGGTCCCGGCTCTCATAGGGCGCGGGCGCACCCGACGAATTGGGCAGGGCCAGCCCGATCGCCTCGGACACGCAGGCCATGGTGTTGGCCGTGAACTGGCCACCACAGGCCCCTGCCGACGGACAGGCCACCCGCTCCAGGATATCCAGCGCCTCGTCCGACAGGTTGCCCGCCTGGTGGTTCCCCACCGCCTCGAACATGTCCTGCACGGTCAGGTCGCGGTCCTTGTACTGCTCCGGCACATCCGCCCCGGCGGGCGCCTTACCGGGCAGGATGGAGCCGCCATAGATGAAGACGGACGGCGTGTTCAGCCGAACCATGGCCATCATCATCCCCGGCAGCGACTTGTCGCACCCCGCCAGCCCCACCAACGCGTCGTAGCAATGTCCGCGCATGGTCAGCTCCACCGTATCCGCGATGGCCTCCCGTGAGGCGAGCGAGGACCGCATCCCCTCATGCCCCATGGCGATGCCGTCGGTGACGGTGATGGTCGTGAACTCGCGCGGCGTGCCGCCGCCCTGCTTGACGCCCAGCTTCACAGCCTGGGCCTGGCGGTTCAGCGCGATATTGCAGGGCGCGGCCTCGTTCCAACAGGTAGCCACGCCCACCCAGGGCTGATGGATCTCCTGATCGCCCAGCCCCATGGCGTAGAAATAGCTGCGATGGGGCGCGCGCTCCGGCCCTTCCGTCACATGGCGGCTCGGCAGCTTCGACTTGTCCGTGGGGCCCTTGAGCATCTCATCCTCCTGTCCGTCCCGTCCGGGATTACGTCGCGGACCGAAGCGGGACAAGCCGCAAGCGCCCATCCCGGGCGGTTGTGGGATCGGCGGAAAGACGCTACCGTCAAAGAAAAAACGGGCGATCGAGCATGTGGACCCCTCAATTCGACGACTTCGTCGCCCCGGCGCGGCGGAAACCGCAATTGTGGCGGGTGCTTGTGGGCCTCCTCCTGACCGTCGCTGTCTATGTCGTGACGATCGTTCTGGTCCTGCTCGTCGTCTTCCTGCTCGCCGGGTTGGATGGTTTGACGGCCTGGATGGAGCGGATCGCGGCAACCGACACGCCCACGGCGGTCCTTCTTGTGATGCTGACCTTCGCGGGGATGATGATCGGCCCCCTGCTCGCGGCCTGGCTGCTCCACAATCGCTCCGCCCGGTCGGTCTTCGGCCCCCGCCTTTTGCCGAACTTCGCCATCGGCGCGGGTGCCGTCGTGGCCGTCTTCGCGGCGGCGGGTCTCCTGTTGCCGACACCTTTCGATCCGCAGCCCAACACGCCGGTCAACCTCTTCATCAGCTTCCTGCCCCTAGCCGTCGCGGGCCTGCTTTTGCAGACAGGCGCCGAGGAGGTGTTGTTCCGCGGCTACCTTCAGGGACAACTGGCCGCGCGCTTCCGCAGTCCACTCGTCTGGATGCTGCTGCCCAGTGTCGCCTTCGGCGCGCTCCATTACAGCCCCAGCATCTTCGGTCCGAACGCCCTTCTGATGGCGGGGATCGCGACGATCCTGGGCCTGATCTTCGCCGACCTCACCCGCGTGACCGGCAATATCGGCGCCGCTTGGGGGATGCATTTCGTGAACAACGTCACCGGCGTTCTGGTGGTGTCGCTGAACGGCCATATCTCGGGCCTGTCCCTCTGGACGACGCCCTTCGGCCCGTCCGACACGGAGATCCTGCGCCCACTGATGCTGCAGGATCTTCTGGTCTCGATCATCATCTGGGCCGTCATCCGTCTCTGGCTGGCAAAACGCGCCCGCCCCCTTCGCGCCTAGACGCCCCGAAGGGGCACCGAAGACCCCCGACATCCAAAGCCCTGCGCCGCGTCACGGTGGTGGCAAATAGAGCCCTGTCCGCTTTGCGAACCAAGCTGTCGTCCACTCTAAGGCCGTGAACGTCCGCTTTCTTTTTCGGGCCATGTCCTTTTGTGACACGAATGAATCAAACAGGGTCCAACGAGGATCGGGTGATCTCCGGTCTGCACGATCGCGACCATAGGAACCCCGCCCTACCGAAATTGAACGTCGTTCCTCCGATCATCGTCATCCCGCAGCGCCGATGTCTTCCTTTCCACCGTCGCACTCGCAACAACCGTCAGCTACTGGTTGTGAGGCCACAACCTAGCCAGCCCCCAGTCCAAAAAATGTAGGAGAAGGAGAGAAAGTACTATGGAGACGCGTTTTCTCGGTAAATCCGGCCTCCAAGTCTCCGTGCTCTCGATGGGCACTATGACATTCGGCCGCGATCATCCCTTCTTCGGTAAGATGGGAAAGGTTTCTGGCGAAGATGCAGATCGCATGATCGGAATGGCCGTCGATGCCGGCGTCAATCTGTTCGACAGTGCCGATGTCTATTCGGCCGGCCAGTCCGAGGAAGTCCTGGGCCAGGCGCTCAAGCCGCATCGCGACAATGTCCTCATCGCGACCAAAGCCTACGCCCGCATGGGCAACGGACCGAACGATCTGGGCAATTCCCGTCAGCACCTCGTAAAGGCCGTCGAAGCCAGTCTGCGGCGGCTCCAAACCGACCGCATCGATCTCATGCAAATCCACGGGCAAGATCTTCATACGCCTGTCGAAGAAACCATGCGCGCGCTCGACGATTTGATCGGCGCCGGGAAGGTCCGCTATATAGGGGCGTCGAACCATTCCGCATGGCAAATGATGAAAAGCCTCGCGACGTCCGAACGCCTCGGGCTCGAACGTTTCATTAGCCATCAGGTCTACTATTCTCTTATCGCCCGCGACGTCGAAAACGAGATGGTTCCAATGGGCCTGGACCAAGGGCTCGGTATGCTGGTCTGGTCGCCTCTTTCCGGCGGCCTCCTTTCGGGCAAGTTTCGGAGGGACCAGCCAGCTCCGGAAAACACAAGGACGTCAGCCCTCGGCGCACCGGGCACGATCGATGATGAACATCTCTATGGTGTGATCGACGAACTGGTTGCCATCTCTCTGGAGAGAAACGCAAAGCCGTCGCAGATTGCGCTGTCATGGTTGTTATCGAAACCGGGTGTCAGCTCCGTCATCGTTGGTGCACGGAATGAGGCGCAGCTTGCTGAAAATCTGGGTGCGGCAGCGATTATATTGACGGCTAACGAAGTCGAGAAGCTCGATGCTGCCAGCGCCTTGCCGGCGCCGTTCCCCTATTGGCATCAACGTCAATACGCTGCTGAGCGCAACCCACAGCCCGAACCCTATATCCGCCGGCCAGATTTAATTGACGAAGAGAAGGAACGATAACGGCCTTAGAATAATCAAAGAGGAAATCCGCTTAACAACGGGCCACATGCTGTTCAGACAAGCGGAACCACCTCTCGGCAATCCCTCGCGTCAGCGCTCGTCCATCGGCCACATGTCACCCGTCAATTTCGAAGCCGTGCAAAGATCCGCCGCGACACGGCGAGCACGCCCGACCCCGAAACCTACGCGTAAGAGCGGATCAACTCCATACCAAGGGGCCCCCGCAATCGAGCGACACCATATGAAAGCAAAATGAATGGCGAAGTTTGATACTCCAGAACACAAGAAGATCGACGGGCGCAAAAGGCTGTTCTCTTGGTATGCGCGCCAATTTTTCTTCGCGATATCCGTAGCTATTGTCCTTCTTGCGCTCGCATCAAACGACCTCCACGCACAGCAGGTCGAACCTGCCGCTGCGCAGCCGGAAATCGCGTTCGACGAGATGATTTCTGGCTTTCCGGCTCGTACCGTCAGAAATGGGAATGTTGAACTTCACGTGAGGGTGGGTGGTACGGGCCCTGCTCTCTACCTGCTGCACGGATTTCCGCAAACCGGCTACATGTGGCGTTTTGTAATGGGCCCGCTCTCTGAAAACTATACCGTTGTGGTGCCAGATCTTCGGGGATTCGGAGAGAGTTCGAAACCGATTGAGGGGTATGACAAGGCAACCCTCGCCGGGGACATTATCGCGATTATGGATGCACTCGGGCACGATCGCGCGATCATGGTTGGGCAGGATTGGGGGGGGAGTCGTCGCCTACTTCGTGGCTGCGGGCTACCCAGATCGGGTCGTATCCCTGACGAACATCGAAGGGATTGTGCCGGGGACGGTTGAACTCGATGGCGACAGCTTCTTTCTGGGCCAAGGCGCGTGGTGGTTTCCCTTCCATAACGCCGCCGACGGCGTGGCCGAGATGCTGATTGCTGGGCAAGAGCGGGAATACCTAGACCATATGATCCGGGCACTGATGTTCGACCCTGCTCGTTTCACGGAATATGACTTAAACGTCTACTATAGGTCGTGGTCTTCACCGAATGGCATCACAGCTGCGCTAGGGTACTACAGGACGATGCCTCAGGACATCGCGTTCGCCCAAGATATGATTGCGTCTGACCAGCTCTTGGATGTGCCCGTACTCGCTGTCGGTGGCGGTCATAGCACCGTCGGCAATAGTGGAACGGTGGCTTCGCTGGAACGCCTGAGTCGCAGTGTTCAGGGCGTCGTTATCCCACCATGTGGCCACTATCTCGCAGAGGAGTGCCCGGTGGAGCTGTTGTCTGTGCTGAACGACTTCCTTGCTCGTACGTCACGATCAGAAGAGTAGACAGATGTGGTCTTGTTGCGGAAGGCCCGCCTGAGGCTCTCATTGGAAATCCAGTCGCACAGCTAGGCGGGGTATCCAAATCTGTGCGCACCCGGACCTGAACTGGCCAGCCCACAACCCAGCGCTGTGCTAGCGTCGTTCAACACAATCGGGGTCGATGCTGGAATGCCCGGTGAAACGTTCTTTCAGACGGCGTTCACAGCGACGACTCTCGCGACACCGCGTTTTGCATCGCATCGATGAATGCAGCGATCTTCGCGGGCCGGAACACCCCACCCAGATGGAGCGCGTGAAGGGGAAAGGCGTCGAACGTGGCCTGCGGCAGCAATTCGACCAGTGCACCTCTACGCAGATCGTCCTCGAAGGCCCATCGCGGTCCCAGATGCGCGCCATGCCCGGCCGTCACCATGGCACGGATCGCGCCGATCGCGTTTGCCGTCACACCGCCTTCCACCGTGACCTCCCGCGGGCGGTCGCGCCAGCTCATCGCGAGCGTCAGCCTTCGCTCCCCGGGGCGGTAGAAGACGAAGGGATGTCCTCGCAGGTCATCAGGCGTGGCAGGCATACCGTGCCGCGCGACATGGTCCGGCGCCGCGACAAGGACCCGCGACACCGCGCCCAGACGCTTGGCCACCAGCGCGCTGTCGGGCAGCGCGCCGATCCGCACCGCGACGTCGATTCCTGCCTCTGCCAGATCGGCGGAGGCGCTGCCAAGGACAAGTGCCAAGTCTAGGGCCGGATGCGCCGCGCGCAACTCGCTAAGAACCGGAGCAACGAACCGCGCTCCGAAATCGACGGGGGCGGCGACCCGCAGCCGCCCTGAGGGCGTGTCCGCCATCCCGGTGATCGCCGCTTCCGCCGCGTCCTGTTCGTCCACGAGGCGGCGCATGGTGGCGTAGTAGCGCGCGCCCGCCTCGGTCGGCGCGGACTGTTTCGTCGATCGGCGCAGCAGGACGATGCCGAGCCGCGCCTCCAGTGCGGAGATGCGCCGCGAGACGGCTGACGGATCGGCGCCCACCCGTTCCGCCGCGCCTTTCAGTGACCCAGCCTCGACCACGGCGAGGAACAGACGTTCGGGGGTGTCGGCGGGACGCATGCCGCTCCTTCGTGCGAAAATCGCATCTATAAGATGTGATTTGGATATCTACGTGATCGAAATGCCGTTCGCTATCTCTCTGTTCAAGCCGGACGCAATGCCCGGTCGCAAACAGGAGAAAGACCATGCTGGACATCGCCAACACCCCCGCCCAAGCCGCCGATTACGGACAAGACCTCGCCGGCAAGACCGCCCTGGTCACCGGCTCCGCCCGCAATATGGGCCGCGCCTTCCTGCTCGATTTCGCCGCTCGCGGCGCCGACGTCGTGGTCCACCACCGCTCCGACGCCTCTCGGGACGATGCGGAAGAGACCGCGCGCCTGGCTCGCGAACGGGGCGCCCGCGTCCTGATCGTCTCGGGCGACCTGTCCGACGAGGCCACGGTCGCGCGCATCTTCGACGAGACGCTCGAAGCGTTCGGGCGCATCGACATCGTCGTCAACAATGCGGGCGTCGTCATCAAGAAGCCCTTCGCGGAGCAGACCGAGGCCGACTACGACCGCGCCTTCGCGGCGAACGCCAAGGCCCCGTTCCTGGTGATGGCCCAGGCCGCGCGGCGCATCGCGGATGGCGGGCGGGTCATCAATATGGGCACCACGCTCCTCGGTGCGACGACCGGGGCCTACGGCGTCTATGCGGGGTCGAAGGCGCCGCTCGAAGACTTTACCCGTGCCCTGGCCAAGGAGATCGGAGACCGCGGCGTTACGGTGAACGTGGTCGCGCCGGGGCCGATCGACACCGCCTTTTTCCATGGGGAGGAGAACGAGCAATCGACCGAGTTCCTCGCCCATATGAGCGTCGCGAACCGCCTCGGTCGCGTGGCGGATGTAGTGCCGCTCGTGGCGTTCCTCGCCTCTGCCGATAGCCAATGGGTCACGGCGCAAACGCTCTTCGTCAACGGCGGCTTCCTCGCGCGGTGACGCACGTTCCACATGATAATGGAAGAGGAGGCGGCTTCGGCCGCCTCCTCAACGTTCTGGCAGGGGCAGGCAGGGAACGCGCCCGGCACGGTTTCAGCCGGGTGCCATCGCGTGACGTGCCCTGAAGCGACCCTAACGAAACGGATCGCGGCCTCCTCGTAGCACACGTGAGAAACGGCTCCTCGCCGTTCCCTATGGGTCTCGTCGTGTGACGCGGCCGGAACCGACCCGCGCGGAGCGGTTCCGGTGCTTCGCCAAGCCGTTGGCGGCGTCGTGATCGCGGTACCGGGCGCCGTCGGCCGGCTCACCGGCCATACGCTCGTCCGGCCGATGCCAGGCTGCCGCGCGACCGCGCTCGGCCGAACGCCTTCGGCGAGGAGGCGACGAACTTCTTCGACATTGGTCGACGCCTTCCCTCCCTTGTAGACACCGCGGGCCTTGGCCTTCGCGATGCCCTCAATCTGCCGCTCGCGCCGGAGATTGGTCTCGAACTCCGCGAAGACGCCGAGCATGTCGAGGAACGCCTTCCCGGCGGGCGTCGAGATGTCGTTGTGCTGCATGTGTTCGAGAAGAAGGCGCAGAAGACTCCGAAGCGCGATCTTGATCTGGCGGACCAAAGAGAAGAAGCGATGACCGACGAAGAGATGGACGTGCCGTCCTTCGACTCCGTTTCGGACGCGATCGAGGATACGCCCGAGGAAGCAGCCAACATGCGGCTGCGCTCCGAACTCCTGACCGCCGTCGAACAGGAGGTTCGCGCCTGGGATCCGACGCAGGCGAAGGCTGCCGAGCGGCTTGGGGTCACCCAGCCACGGCTGAACGACCTGTTGCGTGGGGAGATCTCCGAGTCCAGCCTGGACGCCCTCGTCGACCTGTCGGCCCGGGCCGGGCTCGCTATGAAGCTGGGTGTTGAAAAGGCCGCATAGGCGTCGCGGCGGCATGGCTTGAAACATGCAACATCCGGGCGGTTTCACCGGTGTCGACGCCGATCCCTCCGTCGGGGTCGCCCACAATCCACGCGCGTATCGCCACCCATTCCGTCCATGCCGCACTCGCGACGATGGCGGGCAGCGTGAATGAATCCGGCCCTGCGAGGGCGTGATGCTGCCGCCTGGCGGCCACTCATCCGGCCTGGAACATGTGCAACCAAAGCCCGAAGGCCAAATCGAAGGCGCGCGCTGACGATTCGTTCGAGCCGCGAACAGCAGTCCGCCATCCAGAGCTACTTCGTGAACCACATCAACCGTAGCTCCCAGAACAGTCATGTACCCAGACTGAACCCGGAACACTTCATTTGGGCACGGCAGGAGTCTCGAGCATGTCAACAGCCGGGGCTATTCGTCGGCAGCCACTCTTTCAGCCTGGGTGGTGCGAGCCCCCCCGGCGTAGCCCACGGCCTTCTGCGCCTCGGATGCGGCAGAGAACATCTGCGCGCCCGTCTTCTCCATTGCCTCAAGCCAAACTCCAACACAGGCGGCTGGGCAAACCGTCTACGATTGACGTGTCGACTTAAGTCGAGACTTGGTAACCACCGGTCACTGCCTGGCAGTGCCCAACGGATTGGTTGCGGTGAGCGTTTTTTGAAGTCCCTTTCAACCGTCAACGCGCCAGTCTTCGTGTAGGGCCGCGCGGGATTAATCCCTGGCCACCTCTCGACAAGCTGGCATTTTGAGGCCCTACCGGTGGTTCAAGCATTTTGCTCGGCGCGACCGATCTTTCCTGCCGCGGTGTTCCAGAGTTCATCGTTTGTGGTCGGATCGAGGAGGCGGAGGATGCCGTCATTGCCCATCTCAAGGTCGAAGGGCCTGTCGACTCCGGAGGCATGTGTATCGGAGGCGAATGCGACTTCAGTTGGATCTCTGACACCATCATCGGCGCCGTAGATCACGAGGTTTCCGTCCCACTGGACGTAGAGCCCGCCGCCTGGGATATCGTCGGCATCCATGCCAGCATCGGCGTTGAAAATCTCGATGTCCACGCCGTTATCACCGACCTCGCGGACGACCAGATTGCCGTTTCCCTCGATGAGGGCGTAATAGTCGCCATTTTCAGAGACAAGTCTTTGGCCCGGCGTCATCACGCCCAGATCACCGTGGGGCACACCCGTATCTGTGTTGCTGGAGATGACCGAACCCAAATCGTCAAAGGCTGACTGCGGCGAGAGCGTGGCATCGCGCAGACGGCCGGTATCCAGAGACCAAAGGGCCGTTCCCGTCTCGTTATCCTGCCAGACGATGTTACCGTCGTCTCCGACCACGAGGGTGAAAGGCCTCAGGGTGCCTTCGTCCTCGTCGAAGTTGGTATCGCTGCGGAAGACATAGTCCTCTCGCCCGGCGGTATAGAGAACCAAGTCCCCATTGTCTTGGAGGTCTAGGACGGCATCCGGTCCTGCATCCGCGATCTCTTGGACCTCTCCGGTCTCGGTATTGCGCAGCATCAATTTGCCGTCGGTTTCCAGGACCAAGATGTGGGTGCCGTTGTCGGAGACCAGGCCCTCGCCGGGATTGATGAGACCGCCGGTTTGGGCAGATCCAGACAGCGTCTGTGGCGGTTCCGCACGGTCGATCAGGCCGTCCGCCGCCGTCCAGAGGACGCTGTCGTATTGCGGATCGACCAGCAGGACATTGCCATCCTCGCCCATCTCTAACGTGAAGGCCCGGTTGACCAGAGTATGGTCGGGCCCGTGGGCAGTGCCGGAGCTCCAGATCGCGTCCCCGGCTGCGTCCCGTGCGACCAGGTTGCCGTTGCCCTGGATCGTCACCGTGACCGCCCCTTCGGGTACGATGACCGTTTCGGTCTGGCTCACGGTATCGCGCGCGCGCAGCATTCCCGTTGCGGTCAATTCCAGAACCGACGTGCCGTCCTCGGACAGGATGGCCTCTTGCCTGTTGAGCGTGCTGACGCCGCTCGGCCCGGCCACCAGACCCGTTCCCACGACCTCCGTCAGCGGATCCGCGCGGGCGATTGTGTCGGCGTCCCAGCTCCAAAGGGGCCGATTGAACTGACTATCCACCAACGCCAAGCCGCCGTCATTGTGCAGTCGCAAAGCGATGGGCCGGTCGACGCCCGCGGTTTCGGTCTGCGCTGACCAGACGACGTCGTCGCCCGCATCCCGGACCTCGAAGGCGCCATCGCGGCCCACGACCACACTGGCATCCGACCCCAGCAGGGTGGCGTCGTCGGACAAAAGCTCGAAGGTTCCGGAGGCGTTGTCGACCAGACGCAGCGTGCCGGCGTCGGTGAACTCCAGCGCCCATTGCAGGTTCGGAGAGACGATCGCCTGGCCGGGCGCCAGCACCGTATCCGCGATTTCACTGGTGGCGACGATCTCCAGATCCGACCCGGCGCTGCGGTCTGCCGCCGGGTCCACCGTGGCACGCCCGGCCTGATCCAAGGCCACCCCTGCACCTTCATTGTCGAACCCACCGGCCCCAGCCGCCCAGAGCACGCGCCCATCCAGTGGGTCGGTCAGGTTCAGATTGCCGTCATTGCTCATGGTCAGAACGAAGTGGCCATGGGCGCCGGCCGTGCCGGTCTCGGTGTTGAACACCGCGTCGCCATCCTTGTCCCGAACCACGAGATTGCCGCGTTCGGTGATCTCGACCCAGGCATCCGTCTCATCGCTGCCCGAACCGCCATCGCTGAGATCCACGCCGATATCGGCTTGCCAGATCGTCTCGCCATCGCCCGAACTGTAATCCTGAATGATCAGGTCACCATTGCTGGTGAAGCGGGCCGCGAACTGCCCATTCTCAGAGACCAACATTTCATATCGAAGCAGCTGGTCGCCCGTCTCGAAGCTGCTGCCGACAGACGTATAGCGCGGCTCGATCGGAGCCTGGCCAACGGCGAGGACAGTGCCTTCCTCATCAATCGCAAGGCTTTGGGAATTGCCCAAGGCCGTGTAATGAAAGGCGAGATCGACCCCTGAGACCGATCCGCTATGGACGATCTCAGGGTTGGCTGCGCTATAGGCGGCGGTGTCGAACAGGCCCAGCTCGGCGCGGAGCTCCTCAATGCGGTCAGCGTCTCCGATCCCGCCAAAGATGTCGAGCAACGGTGCCGTCTCGGGATCGGCCGTCAAGTTAGCGGCGAAGTCGTTGGCCGCAGCCTGCGAGACATCGGGGTCGTCGGACGCCAGCGCATCGGCATCGCCGAACTGTGAAAGCGTCTGCGCCGTCTGGCTGGCCTGGTAGTCGAGATCGCGCAACTCGATCATCTCATCGAGATGGCCAGCTTCCTCCACGGCATTGTAGATGGAAACCGGATCGCGTCCCGCCGCCCCCAATTCCGGCCGGGCTGTGGCCCAACGGAAGAGGTAGGGTGTGAGCCCGCCGATCATGACGGCCTCCTCCTCGGTCGCTGTCTTGATCGTCGGCAGGTTCTGCAGGCGATTGCCGTCGGCATCGTAGATCGCCAGCGGTTCGCGGTTTTCGTCCAGAAGGGTGATCTCATAGCGCTCGTCGCCGGCATTCAGGCCATCGCCGCCCTGATTGATCCCATATCGCATCAGGTCGACGTTCCCGTCGCCGTTCACATCGCGGTACTGGTAGATATTGGCCACGCGACGGTCGCTGTTGAAGTCGACCTGGAGACCGCCCATGACTTCCGCCAAGACGCTTCCGGTGGGCGTGCCAGGCGGGAAGCCCGGACCGGCATTCAGCAACGGATCGTCCCCTTGCAGCGTAACCGGCCCATCCGCTCCGATCTCCACGACAAGCGCGTCGTACTGCTCCCGCGTCAGACCAACAGTCTCCGAGACATTCTCCGGCCCGGTTTCAGGATTGAGGTCGCCATAATCGGCGTCGATCTCGATCCGGTAGTTGGGCGCGAACTGATCCGCTTCACCATCCCTGAGGCGGTACGTCGTTCCGCCGCCGTCGTCACTATGGGAGATATCTACGGCGACCGAGATGGAGCCGTCGTGCGATGTGAAGGTTCCGGATGTGGGGTCTCCACCACCTCGCCCCCTCGACGGTGTTCTAAAGTTTCCATCGATCCTCTCGCCGTTGACAGTCAGGGCTGCTGAATACCCATAAGAAGAATCGTAGGACACGCTGATACCGACCACTGGATCCGACTTCAGCTCGAACGTGGCCTCCTCCAAAAGGTCCGGGTTCACCCCGTTCACCTCGTAGCGGATCTCACCGCCGAGGGTATGGACCTCACGGAAGAAGTTGGTCCCGAAATCTGTGTCGATGAAGCTGTCATCGTCCATCAGCAAATCGCCGTCGGCGTCAAAATCCACCCAATAGGGTGTGCTGACCGTCCAAGTATCGATGCTAAGGATACGACCCAGGATATCGGCGCCCAGCGCGACCCAGCCGACGGGCCCGCTTGCCAAGTGGGCGATTGTCGTGGCTGCGAATTCGACTTCTGGCGAAACATCCACGCCGAACAGCTCGACGACATCGATGGCGACGACGCCCGCTCCACCGATGCCGGTCGAGCCCGAAGCAAGGGCATAGATCTGGCCGCCGACCCGGAAACCTTCCCGTATGTCGGCCGCCGTCTCTTCGTCGAAGAATGACGCGATGAACGCACCGCCAGCCTGGACCGCGCTATTCACGCTGCCGCCTTGCCTGCCGTCGAGGACCTTGAAGAGTTCCCAGCCGAACTCCCCCCCAGCGCCGACCTGGATCAGGGCCGGCTCTTCATACTTGGTCCCGAAGTAGTTCAGAAGCTCATTGCCGGCGTCGGCGACGATGTCGCCGATCTGAACAGTCAGATCGACCCTGACTTCCTCGGTCACGGCCTCGCCGAATTCGTCGACTACGATATCGCCATTCCGATCCCTCACGGGGACGTCGCGCACCGACCCTCGGATGGCTTCCACCCAGATCTCCGAGGTCGCCTCAGCAAGGATGCCACTTGTGACGAGCGCGTCGTCCCCTTCGCCGTCATTCGCCTGCAACCCGATGAGCCGAACGGCCTCTCCCCCCAGAGAAGCCCCCGTCAGGCTGAGAATATCTGTCTCGCTCAGATCGAGACCGGCATCCCTCAGCCCTTCCGCCACCTCCGGAACAAGTTCGCCGAAGGCTGCATATTCCCCATCTCCGATCCGACCGAGAAGATTGGTTAAGGCCGGTGAATTGCCGTCCAGAAGATCAGCGAAGAACGCGCTGTCTAAACCCTCATCTTCGGCAAATTGGATGATGTTGCGCACACCCGTCAGCAAGAAACCCGTCGTCGGGCTGAAGTTCTCGCTGGACTCGTCGAAAGCGTTGCCGATGGCCTCATCAAGCTGACGATATACCTCCTCGCGCGGCTGCCCCAGGATCAGGTTCCCATCCCCCGATGCGCCCGGCACACCCCCAGACACCACCAGATCCGAAATCGCCGCGTCCTTCTCGGCCGCCGACAATTCAGGGTTGTCGAAAATGCCCTGCACGGCGGCTGCAATGGCTGGATCGACGGCCATGTCGAAGGCCGCTCTGGAGATCTGCGCCACGACCGACCCCTCGGTCTCATCGATCGTACCGTCCTCGTTGTACTGGACGCCAGCGGCTTCGAGGGTCGCGCGCGCCCCCGGCTCGCCCGCCGCCCCCTCCGTGACGAGCCCTGCGTAGTAGCCGTAGAGGGTGTTGTAGGCCGGACGGCTCGCGTCGTCGATCGGCGGCGCATCATCTGCGCGCGCCGACACCCGCCCGTCGAAGTACGCGTCGTTCGTGAACCCCTCACCCTCGCCGTCGAGCACGGCGATCTGGTAGTTCGCGTACGCCTTGCTCGACGCCACCTCGGGCGTGTCACCCGCGGCGATAAAGGCGTCGTAGTCCTCCGCGAACGCTTGCTGGTCAGGCGTGAGGATCGAGACGGGCTCGGGTGGGAAGGGGCCGGTGATGATCTCGTCGTCGCGCGGAATGATGTCCTCAAGGTTCTCGAACAGTCCGTTCTCGTTCACCGCGAAGACGCCGTCCTCGCCCGGCTCGGGGAGGAAGGAAACGAGACCTATCCCGGAGACCGTACCGTTGGAGGCGATGGCGTACTCGCCGTCGGGAGTAATGCCGTTCTCTTGCAAGAAGATGTGCTGGCTAATCTGATCCCCGTCCCGCAGATCATCCTTGATTTCGGGAAGATCGCCTTCGAGCCTCTCCTCCACCTCGTTGATCAACCCATTCAACGCATCTATGTCGCCTAGGGCGTCTTGGACGGCTTCGGGATCCAGGAGATCGGTCAGTATTTCTCCCGCGGCCTCCGAAAGCGCTGTCTGGTCCGCACCGTCGAAGCCCTCTAGCGCCAGTGCCGTTCCGTCCGGCTCAATGAAGAACTGGACCGCCTCACTCCCGTCTCGGCGATAAACGTGAAGTTTTCCTATCCCATCAAGATCACGGGTCTGGATAAAATCGTTGCCTAGACCATCTACACCGTTATGTGGGGCATCGGATGTTGAGGGACGTTGGATCACATCTGGAATTGATCCGCCAAAATCATCCGCATTCCCGATTATGATACCAAACTGAGACGGTGCGTCGCTATCACTGTCAAAACGGGCAAAAGATAATGCATCCGGATAATTGTCTTGCACGGAGACGATGGTCACGGGCTTCTGCAGGCCAAGATAGTCCTTGCGAGTATCGCTGAAATCGCCGGATGATAATCCGAAAGCGAAATTCGCGCCGTCATTCACGGGATGCGTGTGAATGACATAGAACTCATCGCCGCCCAGGGCGTCTTGGCCTGCACCCCCGAAATTGAGGCTCGTGTCGATTGAGCCGGGCTCGCCCACAGCGAGGTTGGGCACTGCCTGCCATTGGTCCCCGTTCCGGACAAGCGTCACCGACAGTTCGGGTGCAATCCCGTCCGCGCCCCCCAACCCGCTGCTCATGTTCGAAAGCGTTCTTCCGATCGCTGCCGACCAATCCGTCACCGTGTCGAAGGACGCGGATGCCCCGGGACTTAGCAGAGCCTGGAGGTCCGCGAGGTCTTGGTCATCGTAGGGGACGTACTCGACATCGGGACCGAACTCTTCGACCCAAATCTCTTGCAGTCGCTGTTGTTGATCCGACGATAGATCAACCTGCGGTTGAAGTCGTAGGATGGTCGCCAACTGGGGGTCCGACAGTTCGACGTAGTTGCCGTTCGCGTCCTGCGCATGCACGACGGACGCACCGGCGACCCCAACGGCACTCTGGAAGTCGGCGTAGAACTCCTGCGCTTCCGGCGACTGTGCATAGGGCGGCTCATTCTCCATCTCGTAGATGAAATCCTCGGCTTCTTCCCTACTAACCCCGAGAGTATTCGTCGCGTCATCGTCGGTGCGATAGTACCAGTCGACCGCATCGGCGATTTTGCTTCCCGGCGTGTCCCCAGCGATTGCGGCTTGAACGAAGGGTGGTGGACCATCGACGATCGAAAGGCCGCCGAACGTTCCATTCACAAGGTCGAGCGAAAAATGACTTCTTCTTCCGCTATCATTTGTCCGAGTTATATAACCGCCGTTCGTGTCAAACTGATCCCCGTCAAAGTTTGTGGGTGTATTGGCAATATCTTGATCGGGTGTGATATAATCGCTGTCCGAATTTCCGCCCGATCTTGATCGCTTCACGCCGACGTCGGGGTCGAAGTCCTGCGTCCGAACCAGCCCCCGGTTCCGCGACGCCTGGATGAGGGGAGATACGTTGTCGAAGAGGTCGAGGCCGATCTGTGCACCTTCCAGCCAGTTTAGCACGATCCGACCGTCACGCGCGTCCTCGTAGCCCCGCCTGAACTCAGGGTTATCGTTGGAGGTCAGAACCGTCACGGGATCGGTGTCGAAGCCAGCGTTGTCGAGGGCGTGGAAGAGCTCAGCACCATCGGTGCTGTCGGCTCGGGCGTTGGGGATCAGCGCATTGGCGTCGCGCAGGGGGCTGTTGCGGTTCTCTTGGGCACCAGCGCGTAGCCTATGGGTGTTCTCGTAGAAATCGATCTGCGGTGCCTCGAACGCGCCGGAGCGCAGGCCATCGATCGTTCTGCCCTCCGCCGCGGCGGGGGACACGACAGACAGCGGCACCTCGTTGCCGTTCGCGTCGACGGTGAAGTAGCCCCGGAACGGGCTCAGCGGCCCCCCGGTGTCGCGTTTGTAGACCGGCGCGCTCAGCACGTAGGTGTTTGCGCCCGTAGTGGTTCCTTCAAGTACCTCCACCGATACGGTATCGATCAGTTCGACGTCCGGGTCATCTTCGGGGTCGGCGCTTGTTCCATCCGCATCGGAGGTCTCCACGTCCTCGCCGTTGGCGGCGATGGTCTCCCCATTGGAGAACTCCACCCATGTCCCATCCCCCAACTGCCCCCAATCGTCCTCCCCCCGTGTCGCCCGCACGGCGGGGTCGTTCGGATCGGCCCCCGCGAGCAGCAGCGCAAACGCTTCGCCCTCGTCGCCGGGTGTGTCTCCAGGGCCGCCAGGGCCGCCGTTGAGCACGTGGTCGAAGTGATGGCCCATCTCCTCGGCGAGCACCGCGTCCAAGCTGGGGGCGCCGTCGGGCAGGGTGGACGGATCGCCCACGAGGTCGTGGTGGAGGAGGATCGCGCCTGCCCCGCCCTCGGCCCCCGCGTCGTAGGCGCCCCAACGTCCCTCGGGCAGCACGTCGCCCACAAGGCGAATTGCGGGCAGGGCTAGGTTGCCCAAGGGCCCGTCGCCGCCCGCGATGCGCGCCACGAGCGCATCGATGCGCGCCGCGCTCTGTGGATCGCGCAGGTCCACACCGAACGCCGCACCCAACAGGCGCCGCAGGCGTGCCGGGTTCTCTTGCGCGATCGTCGTCAAGCGCGCGCCGAGCGCGTCCACCGCGCTATTCAGCCGGGGGTCCACGGTGGGATTGTCAGCGGCCGGAACGTCGGCTGAGCGCAGGCCGCCCTCGCCTTCGGGATTCTCGGCATGGCCGCTGACGTCGAAGCCGAAGGCCGCGTCATCCATAGTCGCGTCCCAGACCCAGCCCGTGGCGATGTTAGTCTCGATTTTGGGCTCGCTCATAGGGGGCGTCTCCGGATAGGTGGTGCGCTCTCTAGGGTCTCCGCCGCCCCCACCCGCGCGCAATCAAAGGGACTACGCAACGGCCTGCGTGGGCACGGTGCGCGGGCGCTGAAAGGGCGAAAGCGGATCATAGGCAGGATGATCCGGCAGCCCCGCGCGGTCGTCGTCTAGGAGAGCAGCAGATGAGGCCCCGTTGCCGATGGCGTACGCTCGCGGCACGTCGCCACGGGACACAACGTCTATCCCAAAAGGGTGGTTCTTGCGATTTGAAACAGGGCAGCTGGCGGGCCGAGACCCATCTAAGACACCCGAAGCGGTCGTTCATCCGTTCCGCAGCATCTGTCATCTTGGCTCACGAAGCCGACCTTCGAACGGCCCACAGGACACGCGCCCCCGCGCCGACCGGGCACGCCGTCAGCCAGCATGCCAGTCGCCCGACGACTGATATCTGAGCCAAGCTAGCCGCGATCCCCGCTCATGCCGTCACCGCGCGGCACGAATTGCAAATACCTGCCCGTCCGCCTATCTCGGCACGCGATAGCAAGGGTGTCCGATGAACTGGATCAGCAATTACGTCCGTCCGAAGATCAACTCGCTCTTCTCGCGCCGGGAAGTGCCGGACAACCTTTGGACCAAGTGCGACGAATGCGGGACGATGCTGTTCCACCGCGAACTCAAGGACAATCAGCGGGTCTGCACCAATTGCGGCCACCACATGTATATTCCAGCCCGCGAACGCTTCGAGGCGCTCTTCGATGGCGGCGTCTTCACCGAAGTGCCGGTCGCCGATCCCATCGCCGATCCGCTGCAATTCCGTGACCAGAAGCGCTATCCCGACCGCCTGCGCGAGGCCCGCAAGGCCACCGACGCCCATGAAGCGATGCTGGTGGCCGAAGGGGAAGTCCACCGCACGCCCGTCGTCGCTGCCTGCCAGGATTTCGGCTTCATGGCCGGGTCCATGGGCATGTATGTCGGCAATGCCATGGTCGCTGCGGCCGAACGCGCATTGGCGCGCAAGCTGCCGCTGATCGTCTTCTCCGCCGCCGGGGGCGCGCGGATGCAGGAAGGCATCCTGTCCCTGATGCAGATGCCGCGCACCACGGTGGCGGTGGAGATGCTGAAGGAAGCGGGCCTGCCCTATATCGTCGTCCTGACCCATCCGACCACCGGCGGCGTCACCGCCTCCTACGCGATGCTGGGCGACGTCCAGATCGCCGAGCCCAACGCGCTGATCTGCTTCGCCGGTCCCCGCGTCATCGAACAGACCGTCCGCGAGACGCTGCCCGAGGGCTTCCAGCGGGCCGAGTATCTGCTGGATCACGGCATGCTCGACCGCGTGACGCCGCGCGGCGAGCTGAAGGACGAACTGGCCACCGTGATCCGGATGCTGACGGGCGCCGGCCCCGTGATCCGCGGCGACCTGCCAAAGCCGGTGGAAACCACCCAACCGGCCGAACCGACGCCGGAGCCGGCGGAGGAATGACCGCGCCCGACGCGGTCCTCGACCGTCTGATGAGCTTGCACCCCAAGGTCATCGACCTGGTCCTCGACCGCGTCCACCGCCTGCTGGACGCGCTAGGCCATCCCGAAACGCAGCTGCCGCCGGTGGTCCATATCGCGGGCACCAACGGCAAGGGCTCCACCCTGGCCATGCTGCGCGCCGGGCTGGAGGGGCTGGGCGAAAGCTGCCACGCCTACACCTCTCCCCATCTGGCGCGCTTCAACGAACGGATCCGCGTGGCGGGCCACCTGATCCGGGACGATGCCCTGATCGGTCTGTTGGAGGAATGCGAGACCGCCAATGGCGGCGCCCCCATCACCTATTTCGAGATCACCACCTGCGCCGCGCTCCTGGCCTTCGCCCGCACGCGCGCCGACTGGACCCTGCTGGAGGTCGGCCTGGGCGGGCGGCTCGACGCCACCAATGTCGTCAATCCCCGGCTCACCGTCATCACCCCCATCGCCATGGATCACGAGGCGTTCCTGGGCGACACGATCGAGGCCATCGCCGCCGAAAAGGCCGGGATCCTCAAGCCAGGCGTGCCCTGTATCGTCGGCCCGCAGACCGAACCCGCGCTGGACGTGATCGAATATCGTGCCGCACGCCTCAACGCACCGTTGCAGGTCCATGGACAACACTGGCATGTCAGCGAGGAGCATGGGCGCCTGATCTTCCAGGACGAAACCGGCCTGATGGACCTGCCCATGCCCCGCCTGATCGGCGCCCATCAGGTGGCCAATGCCGGGGCCGCCATCGCCGCCTTGCGGGCCCTGGACCGGGCCGACGGGGCCGAGGCGGCGTTGCGCGACGCCCACTGGCCCGCCCGGCTGCAGCACCTGTCGCGCGGCCCCCTGGTCGCCCGTGCGCACCCGGCTGAAATCTGGCTCGATGGCGGTCATAATCCCGCTGCTGGCAAGGCTTTAGCCGAAGGTCTCTCTCGATTGCCGGACCGCCCGCTGCACCTGATCTGCGGGATGCTCCGAACGAAGGACGCCGCGGGCTTCCTGCGTCCGTTGGCGGGCCAGGCCGCAGCGCTCCAGGCCGTCGACATCCCCGGCGAGACGAACACGCTCAGCGCCGCCGAAACCAGCGAGGCTGCGCGTCAAGCAGGCATCGCCGCAGAGACGGCGCCCAATCTATCGGCGGCCGTCGATCGTATCGTCGCCGCGTCGCCCGAGGCCCGCATCCTGATCTGCGGCTCGCTTTACCTTGCCGGAAAGGTGTTGCAGGAAAACGTATGATCCGCGCCGTCCTGCTCTTTGCCGCGCTCGCGGCCCCGGCCCAGGCCAGCACCTACGCCTTTTGCTGGCGGGGGGACGAGGGCTACCGCATCGAGGGCTGGATCACGGTGCCCGGCGGCGCCCAGGGCGTTCTGACCGAGGACGACCTCGTGGGGTTCGAGATCATGGGCTGGCAGGACGATGCCTTCCTCGGCAAATGGTCCATGCGCGACGCGACCGAGGGGACATCCTGGACCCTGCGCTTCGATGCCGACCGGCTGGAATTTCCCATGGGCGGCTTTCGCGAAAACGACACCTATCAGGAATGGAACGCCAACGGATATGCCAATGATTGCGGCAATCCGGGCTTCGGCTTCAACGGCGGCAACCGGGCGCAGGATATCTGTGTGAACGGCATCTTCATCGACGAAAGCGGGATCGACCCCGACACGCCCTTGCGCGTGCAACCGCAACTCACCAATCCCTGCGGCCCCTTCCCCATGAGCGCCCTTCCGCAATCGCACCGCCACGGCTGAGGCCGGTCTCGAAGGCTGGTTCCACCCCGTCTTCACACACCAAGGTATTGGGCGGCGGTCTTGGCGGATTGCGCGGCCAGGTCTTCCAAGGCCGTCGGATAGCTCGCGCGACCACCCAGGGGCTGTTGGTGGGCGTAGGTCAGCAACACCGGACTGGCGAGGATGATCGCCGCGTAACGCAGGTTCTTCCCGGCTGGGAAATCGCCCCTCTCCTCATGCGCCCGCAACCGCGCCTCCACCCCCGCAAGGATCGGCTCCAGGCCATCGCGCACGAAAAGCGGCCCGATCGCTTCGTGATACATTCCTTCGGCCAGGCCCAAGGCGACCAGGTCGCCGACATCGTATTCCGTTAGCCCGATGATCATGTGCCGAAGCGCTGCGTTGAGCGATTCTTCCAGATCGCGCGACGATGGCTCGGCGAGAATGCGCAACGGATCCGCGCCGTCCTCGCGCTTGGCCTCGAACACCGCCGAGACAACGTCGTCCCGCTTCCCGAAATGATGCGAAAGCGTCGCGGGGCCCACACCCGCAGCCGCCGCCATTTCGCGCCACGACAGGGGCTTTCCAGCGCCGCTCCGCATCACCGCCCAAATGCGGTCGAGGATCTCGCGCTTGCGATCCGCGCTGTTCCTGTTGGCTGCACCCTTCTTCCGTGGCATTTTTTCCTTGATCGTTTGATCAATTAAATTATTTGTGGATCACTCGATCAAATTTATAGAGCGATCAGGACCATGCAAGACTATGTCTCAGCCGACGGGGTGCGCGCCATCCTTCTTCTCGTTCTTGCCGTCGGGCAGGCATTCGTCGCCTACTGGCCCGAAATACGAAAGTGGGACCACACGATCTCAGGCAGATCCGCGGCGCTCGACACGCTTGTCGTGCCCTTCGGACCCTTCTTCGCCATCTGGCTCATCATCTTTGGCTCCTGCATCGTCTTCGCGATCTGGCACGCCTTGCCGGAGAATCTCGACGATCCATATCTGCGAAGTGTCGGCTGGCTCGCCGCCGCACTGTTTGCGGGAAACATCGCGTGGGAAGCCTATGTGCCGCGCTATGGTTTCAAATGGCCAAGCGTATTCCTGATCATCCTCGAGCTCGCCCTTGCGGTCGCGCTGCTCGCCAAGCTTCAGTCTTTCGTCACGCAGCTTTACGGCATAGCCTATTGGCTCGGTGCAGCGCCCCTTTATTTCTTCGCCGGATGGCTATCCGTTGCCGTCTTCGCAAGCCTGTCCTCGACCCTAGTTCTCTGTCGCGCGCCCCTCGACCCTCGTCAGACAAGGTTCGCGGTCCCGCTCATCGCTGCCGCCTGTCTTGTCGTGACCACTCTGTCAGTTTGGACCACGTCATGGGTCTACGCCTCTTCGGCCTTCTGGGGTCTCGCTGGCATCGTCGTAGGAGCATGGATCAAAAAACGGCCAGCCACGTCCATTGCCGCCGCTGCTGCCAGCACCGCATCACTCGCGACTGCCCTCGTGGTCACGTGAAGAAGGCCTCTCTGCGTGCCATCGCTGGCGTCACAAACCCCAATCCGCCGCCTGCATCTCTCGCAGGCGGGAGGCCGTGCGGGCGAATTCGAACGTGCCTGCCCCCTCCGGATAAAGACCTTTGGGATCGGCCTCCGCGCTGATGATCAGGCGGGTGCGGGCCTCGTAAAGCGCGTCGATCAGCGTCACGAAGCGCCGCGCCTCGTTGGCATGGGCGCGGCTCAGGATCGGCACGTCGGTCAGGATCAGCACGCGCACGGCGCGGGCTAATGCCAGGTAATCCGCCGCGCCCAGCGGCTTGCCGCAAAGATCGCGGAACGTCGCCCGCGCCACGCCCGCCGCGTAATCCTCCAGCCGCAGATCGCGGCCCTTCACCCGCAGCGTCAGCCCGTCAGCGCGCCCGTCGCTCAGCCGCTGCCAGACGGCGTCCAGCGCCATGTCGCCGTCAGTGAAATAGACCGGCTCCCCGGCCAACCGGTCCTGCCGCCAATCGCGGGGGCTGGCCAGCTCATGGACGATCATCCGATCCTTGAGCAGATCGATGAACGGCAGGAACAACGCACGGTTGAGTCCATCTTTGTACAAATCGTCGGGAACACGGTTTGAAGTTGTGACAATATGTACATTTCCCGCGAAAAGCGCCTCGAACAGGCGGCCCACCAGCATCGCATCTGTGATGTCCGTGATCTGCATCTCGTCGAAACAGAGAACCTTCGTCGCCCCGATCACGCGGTCGGCCACGGGCCGGATCGCGTCGCGCACGCCCTGCATCCGCGCCTCGTGCAGCCCGTCATGCATCTCCTGCATGAAGGCATGGAAATGGACCCGGCGCGACGGCACCGGCGCGGCCTCGTGGAAGAGGTCCATCAACATGGATTTCCCGCGCCCAACCCCGCCCCAGAGATAGACGCCCATCGGTCCGTCTGGCGCCTTGCGCCTGCCAAAAATTCCACGTTTTTCGGGGCTTGCGAGCTTTTTCCGGATCTCCTCTAACGGCGTCAGGGCGGCCTCCTGGGCCGGGTCCGGCTCCAGCACACCATCGGCCACGCGGGCGGCATAGATCTCGTCCAAGGTCATTCGGTCGTGCTTACCGAGCCATCGACCGTTGCGCTAGCCGAGGGATCGGGGGCGCCCCAATTCACCCAGCGCACAATCCAGCGCCCCCCGGTCCCATCCTCCCAGGTCGGCCGCCGCGCCATAGGTATCTTCCAAGAATGTTATCAGCATCTTAGCCGGATCCGGTGCGGCCTGCACCGCGGCATAGGGCAGCACGAATTCTCCCAGATCCGCGTTCCAATATGCGGCCTCGACCCGCATCTTGGCAGCCGAAAACCCGTCCGGCGTCGGATAGGCGTAGCTGTAGAACATCGCCTCCTCCGCACCGTTCCCGCCGGGCCAAAACCCGGCAGAGCTGACCTCGTGGCTATAGGCCTCTTGCGTCACGGCGTCGGGCAGGTTCGGGATGCCGCCGGGATGCGGCGGTGCAGGGCGGCCGGAAAACCGCGTCACGGCCAGATCGAGCGCGCCCCAGAACAGATGCACCGGGCTCGATTTTCCAAGGAATCCAGTGCGAAAGCGTTCGAAGACGGGGACGATCCGCAGAAGGGCGCCGTGCCAAGCCAGCACGGCCTCGGCGTTCCAGGGTCGGGGCGGGTTATCCTCCGCGAAAGGGGTGACGACGGCAAGCTCCGAAGGGCGGGGATGGATCGCGAAGGTCCCGCCAGCCGCCTCGACCGCCGCGCGCAGTTTCTCATGGGCCTCCGCGATGGACATCGGACCCAGCGCGAAGCCGGTGACCGGCCGCCGATCGCCCCGCACCTCCACGCGGCCTACCTGCAGATCGAAGACGACCTCAAAGCATCCGCCCGCCTCGTGCACAGGTCCGGTCGTCAGACCCGTCGGCGTCACGTAGAACGTCGCGTGCCAAGAATGGATCGCCCAAGGCGTATGGGCCAAGCGGTATTTGCCCGCCATCTGCAACATCAGATGCAGGGCGTCGCCGGTTTCCCGCCAATCTGTCCAGGACAGGACGGGCCAGGACGTGTCGGCCATCGGAACCTCCATTCGGTGTCTGCGCAGAAGGTTAACGCATCTCGCCCCATCGACCATCGGATAAGGGATCTTGATGCGGGCATAAGGACATCTCGATTGACGCGGCAGGCGCCCGTGCGCAGACAATCGGGGCCGGAGGAAAGTCATGACGTCCCGCCCCGCGCCGCTCATCACGCCGGTCCTGATCTCGGGCTGCATCATCCTGATGGTGGGCTTCGCCATCCGGGCCAGCTTCGGGGTCTTCCAGATCCCAATCGCAAGCGAATTCGGCTGGCCGCGAGCGGAGTTCAGCCTGGCTATCGCAATCCAAAATCTGGCCTGGGGGATCGGCCAGCCGATCTTCGGGGCCATCGCGGAACGGTTCGGAGACCGGAAGGCCATCGTGCTGGGCGTGATCTGCTATGCGGCCGGGCTCGTCCTGTCGTCCTTCGCCGTGACGCCCGGCGCACATCAATTGCTGGAGATCCTCGTGGGCTTCGGCATTGCAGGGATGGGCTTCGGCGTAATCCTCGCCGTGGTGGGCCGGGCCGCCAGCGACGAGAACCGCTCCATGGCGCTGGGCATCGCCACGGCGGCCGGGTCGCTGGGACAGGTCTTCGGCGCACCCCTGGCCGAGTGGTTGTTGGGGATCTATTCTTGGCAGGAGGTCTTCTTGATCTTCGCCGGGATCGTCGTCCTGTCGCTGGCCGCGCTGCCGATGATGCGCTCACCTGAACCCGCCACCCGTGCGGAATTGGAGGAGAGCATGGGTGCGATCCTTCTGAAAGCCTTCCGCGATCCATCCTATTCGCTGATCTTCGTGGGCTTTTTCTCTTGCGGGTATCAACTGGCCTTCGTCACGGCCCACTTTCCCGCCCTGGTGACCGAGATGTGCGGCCCCATCGCGCCGGGCAGCACGCTCTACTCCATGGGCATCACGACAACCTCGGCCCTGGGCGCCGTAGCGATCTCCCTGATCGGGCTCGCGAATATCGCGGGGACGCTCTATGCCGGGTGGCTGGGCAAGCGCTTCAGCCGGAAATACCTGCTGGCGGGCATCTATGTGGGTCGGACCATCGCCGCCGCATTGTTCATCATGATGCCGATCACGCCGCTTTCGGTGATCCTGTTCTCGGTGGCCATGGGCGCGCTTTGGCTCGCCACGGTCCCGCTGACCAGCGGCCTTGTCGCTCATATCTACGGGCTGCGCTACATGGGCACGCTCTACGGGATCATCTTCTTCTCCCATCAGCTGGGCAGCTTCCTGGGCGTCTGGTTGGGCGGCACGCTCTACGATTCCACCGGGTCTTATGAGGCGGTCTGGTGGGTGGGCGTGGGCGTCGGCCTTCTGTCGGCCATCGTGCACCTGCCGGTGAACGAGACACCGCTGGGCCAGCGGGCGGAGGCGGCGCTTCGGGCCTGACTTGACGCCAGGGCAAGGCGCGTCATCCTCCGAAGAACAATCACAGGAGGTCTCCCATGCGCCCGCTACTCGTCCTTGCCATCCTCGCCTCCCCCGCCGCGGCGCAACAGGCCGCCGATGCGGTCGCCCCCGAAACCGGCACCGGGTTGACCCCAGAAGTGGCGGCCCCCGTCACGGCCGAAAACTGGATGGTCGCCGCCGCCAACCCGTTGGCGGTGGAGGCGGGCGCCCGCGTCCTGCGCGAGGGCGGCAATGCCGCCGATGCCATGGTGGCGGTGCAGGCGGTGCTGGGTTTGGTGGAACCGCAAAGCTCCGGACTGGGCGGCGGCGCCTTCCTGGTCTGGTACGATGCCGAAAGCGGAGAGATCACCACGTTGGATGGGCGCGAGACCGCGCCAATGGACGTGACGCCCAAGCTGTTCCTGAAGGCGGATGGCGAACCCATGGGTTTCTTCGACGCAGTGGTCGGGGGCCTGTCGGTCGGCACGCCCGGCACGCCTGCGCTGATGGAAGCGGCCCATCGCCGCTGGGGGCAGGCGAACTGGGGCAGCCTCTTCGACGAGGCGATCCTGCTGGCCGAAGACGGCTTTGCCGTATCGCCACGGCTGGCGAATGCCGTTGCAAACGATCTGGAGCGGTTGTCCGTCTCCTCCACCACCGCGGACTACTTTGTGCCCGACGGCCTGCCGATCTTCGAGGGTATGAGCCTGACCAATCCCGCTTATGCTGACACACTACGCGCCATGGCAGCCGAAGGGACGTCGGCCTTCTATTCCGGTGAGGTGGCCGAGGGCATCGTCGCCACGGTGCGCGGCGCCGCCCAGCCGGGTCGCCTGGCCATGTCGGACCTGGCCGCCTACGAGGTGGTGGAGCGTGATGCCGTCTGCGCCCCCTATCGCGGGGCGGAGGTTTGCGGCATGGGCCCGCCCTCCTCCGGTGGGCTGACGGTCGGGCAGATCCTCGCCATGATCGAGCCCTATGACATGGCCGGGCTGGGCCCCGATTCCGCCGATGCCTGGCGGATCATCGGCGACGCCTCCCGCCTCGCCTTCGCGGATCGCGGCCGCTACATGGCCGACAGCGATTTCGTGCCCATGCCGACCCGCGGCCTTCTGAACGCGGAATACCTGGCCAGCCGGGCGCGGTTGCTGGAAGGCGATGACGCCCTGCCCGAAGCCGCCCCCGGAGAGCCGCCCTGGGATCACGCCCAGCTCTGGGCCGACGATCAAAGCCTGGAACTGCCCTCCACCTCACACATTTCCATCGTGGATGCGGATGGCAACGCGCTGTCGATGACGACGACCATCGAGAACGGTTTCGGCGCACGGCTGATGGCACCGGGCGGATTTCTCCTGAACAACGAGTTGACCGATTTCAGCTTCCGCACCCATGACGAGGGCGTGCCCATCGCCAACCGGATCGAGCCCGGCAAGCGCCCCCGCTCGTCCATGGCGCCCACCATCGTGATGCAGGACGACGCGCCGATCCTGGTCGTGGGCTCACCTGGCGGCAGCCGGATCATCGGCTATGTCGCCAAGACCATCGTCGCGCATATGGATTGGGGCATGGATGTCCAGGCCGCCGTGGCGATGCCCCATCTCGTGAACCGGTTCGGCACCTATGACCTGGAAGCCGGAACCGGGGCGGAAACCCTGGCCGAACCGCTGGGCGCCATGGGGTTCGAAACCAATATCCGCGACCTCAATTCCGGCTTGCACGTCATCGCGATCACGCCGGACGGGCTGAGCGGGGGCGCCGATCCGAGACGCGAAGGCGTCGCGATCGGGGAATGATCACTCCGCGGGGACGAGGCTGTCGCAGCGCGTCGTCCCCGTCAGGCAGGCCATCGCCCGTCCTTCCATGTCGTCCTGAAGCGTCAACGGCAGGCTGAAGACCGGGCATGGGCCTTCCGGCAGTACATAGCCCTCGGCTGTTCGCTGCAGGAACAGGATCGACGGCTCCGACGGCGCGCTTCCGCACCAGGGCCCGGCGCAACCGATCTCGACCGTGACTGGCGCGTCCAACGACCGGTCGAACCCGGTCAGAGTCGCCAGACGTCCGGTAACGCGTCCGGTCAGGGAAAGATCGCGCGCGCCCTGTACGCCACCGACCACGGGCGGGGCCTTCTGCCCCGGATCGACGCGGATCGATCCGACGGCGATCACGTATTCTTCCGCCGCCTCATGGGCCGCCGCGAAGCTGGTCTCCACGGTGGGCCGCAGGCAGGAGAGTGCGGCAGCCGGACCGGCGAGCGAGATGGCGAGAGAGGCAAAGATCGGCAACCGCATCATGGCATCAACCCGAACCCGCTGAAGACGATGCGATAGGTCTCGCGCTTGAACGGGACGATGCGCGAAAGCAACGTCTCGACATCCATCCAGCGCCATTCCGAGAACTCCCGTTCGTGATAGTCCAAATCGACGGCGTCGTCGGGGCCGTCATAGACCATGTGGAACCAGTGCTGGCTTTGCCCCCGGTAGCGCCCCTTGAAGACCTTCCCGATCAGCTCGTCCGGCAGATCATAGGTCACCGGTTCCCGCAGCTGACCAACCTTTCGGACAAGATCGGGTGTCAGACCGGTCTCTTCCCGCAATTCGCGCAAAGCGGCCTCCTCGGGCCGCTCTCCCTTGTCGATCCCGCCCTGTGGCATTTGCCAGGCCGGCGGCTGGTCGGCGGGTGCGTCCACACGGCGGCCGGCCCAGACCCGCCCGGCCGGATTGGTCAGGCAGATGCCCGCGCAGGGACGATACGGCAGCTTGGCGATCTGATCGGGTGTCATGATGTCAGGCGGGCCGCGCGGCCCGCCCCCGATGTCATTCCGCCGCCAGCTCGATGGCCGACAGCCCCTTCAGGATGTCGATGGCATAGGCCAGCTGATAGTCGTCGTCCCGAAGTTCCGCCGCCTGTTCGGCCGCTTCCTGCTCCTGCCGGATCTGCTCCTGCTGGTCGTCGGTCAGACTGTCATTATCAAGCGAGCCGCGCAGAGAACTTTCGGACCGGTTGTTCTGGCGCCGAGGCTCGTCCTCTGCGGCCTCGGTCTCCGGACGGCGCGGCGGCTGCTGCACCACGATGTCGGGCGAAATGCCCAATGCCTGGATCGAGCGTCCGGACGGGGTGTAGTACCGCGAGGTCGTCAGGCGAACGGCGCCGTCGCCCTGAACCGGCATAATGGTCTGCACCGAGCCCTTGCCGAAGCTCTTGGTGCCGACGACCACCGCACGGCGATGATCTTGCAGCGCACCGGCCACGATCTCGGAGGCGGAAGCGGAGCCGCTATTGATCAGCACCACCATGGGCAGGCCTTCGATGATGTCGCCGCTGCGGGCATTGAACCGGTCGCCTTCACCGGGATCGCGCGAGCGCGTGGAGACGATTTCCCCCTGCTCCAGGAAGGCATCGGCCAAATCGACACCCGCCGACAGCAGACCCCCCGGATTGTTCCGAAGGTCCAGAACGACGCCGTTGATCCCCTCGAGGCCACCGATCTCTTCCAGCGTATCCTCCAAACCATCGCGCACGTTGGGCATGGTCTGGTCGTTGAACGTTGAGACGCGGATGACGACGCTGTCGCCTTCCTGCCGGACGCGGGCGGCGGTCAGCTTGATCGTGTCGCGGGTGATCGTGATGTCGATGGGCTCTTCCAGACCCTCCCGGACGATGGTCACCAAGATCTCCGAACCAACGGGGCCGCGCATCAACTCGACCGATTCCTCAAGGGTCAGGCCAAGTATGCTCTCTCCATCGACGGCGGTGATGAAGTCACCCGCTTCCACGCCCGCCTCATAGGCCGGGGTGCCGTCCATGGGCGTAATGACCTTCACATAACCGTCTTCCTGCGTCACCTCGATGCCAAGGCCGCCGAATTCACCGCGCGTGTCCACCTGCATGTCCTCGAAATCGCGTGGCGGCAGGTAGCCGGAATGCGGATCCAGCGATGAGAGCATTCCGTTGATCGCCGCTTCGATCAGGTCGGCCTCATCCACATCCTCGACATATTGGTTGCGGATACGTTCAAAAACGATGCCGAACAGGTCAAGCTGTTCGTAGACCGTGGCCTCGTCCGCGCGCTCTTGCGCCAGAAGCGGACCCGCAATCTGCGTTGTCGCCCCGATCCCTGCCAGCACGCCGACGCCAGCGGCCAGTGCGAATTTCTTCATCTCGTTCCCCTACTCCATGGCGAACCAGGTCGCCGGGTCCACGGGCCTTCCGGCCTCCCTTACTTCCACATAAAGCGCCTCGGACCGCAAAGCGCCAGTTGTCGCGCGGCCTTGCGGCCGAATTTCCTCTGTTTCCAGCGCACTGCCGCCCATCATGCCCAAGGCGGCGCCACGCGTGGCGATCTCTCCGGATGATACGTAGACGTCGCGAAGGCCCGCGAACACCAGCAGAAGCCCCGGCCGAGGCTCTTGCATGATCACGTTCCCGTAATCGAGGAGCGGGCCGGCATAGCGGATCGTGCCGGTCACCGTGGCTGTGAGCAGGGCCTGAGTTTCGGTTTCGAGGATGATGCCGGGTCGCGCGGTGCCCGAGGCATCGGCGGCGCCGAAGGCCCGGATCAGGTCGCCCCGAACCGGCAGATCGAATGGGCCGCTCACCGGGGCGGGGCGCACGCGCGGAAGTTCGGACAACCCCTCGGCAAAGGCATCCAGCGTGGCGACCCGTGCCGCCAGCGCCTCGGCGGCCGCCGGGTCTTCGGCCAGGGGACGCGGCAGGGCGGTTCGGTCTGCGATGGCTTCGGAGAGGGCAAGACGCGCCGACGCGATCCCGGACAAACCCGCGGTGAGGTCGGTCGCCGCCGCCGTCTGGGCCGCGCGAAGGGCCGCGAGGGTCGCCAGATCGGCGCGGAGTTCCGCAGCCTCGGCCTCCAATGCGGGCAAGCCATCGGAGAGGAGCATCGACGCACGCGCGGTGTCGAGTGCACCGGATGGGTGAGCCAGAAGAAGCGTGCTCGGTAGGCGCTCCATCCGCTGCAAGACAGCTAGAAGGCGCGAAAGGCGGTCCTGCCGGGCCTCGAGGTCGCGAGCGAGGGTCCGTTCCTGTACCGTGACGTTCCGCAGACCGAGGCGCAGCGCCGCGAGGCCGTCTTCGTAAGCACGCACGACATCGGTCAGGGCAGAGACGCGATCCAGGGCCGTCCCGGCCGCGTCCAGCGCGATGGCGGCGCGCTCAAGCTCTGCTGATGCCGCGCGGGCGGCCTCTGGCGCGCTCTGGGCCCAGGCGCCGGGCGTCAAAAGCGCGCCAAGCAGAAGGCCGCGCAGAAAGGTCACCGGATCAGGCTCTCGCCCGTCATCTCGCTCGGGCGGTCCAGTCCCATCAGGTCCAGAAGCGTGGGCGCCAGGTCGGCGAGGCGCCCGTCCCGCAACGATGCGCCCTCGGGTCCGCCCCAGAGAATGACGGGAACCGGGTTCAGGGTATGTGCCGTGTGCGGCTTGCCCGTCTCGGGATCGAGCATGGTCTCGCAATTCCCGTGATCCGCGCAGACGATCATCGCGCCCTCGGTGCCCTCCAGCGCGTCGAGCGCGGCCTGCAGACCGCGATCCACGGCCTCACAGGCCAGGGTCGCCGCATCCAGATCGCCAGTATGCCCCACCATGTCCGGATTGGCGTAGTTCACCACGATCAGGTCATAGCCGCCATGGATCGCCTCGATGAACTTGGCGGTGACCTCGGGCGCGGACATCTCGGGCTGCAGGTCGTAGGTGGCGACATCGGGGGATTTCGGCATGTGCCGGTCTTCACCCGGCTCAGGTGCTTCTTTCCCGCCGTTCAGGAAGAAGGTGACATGTGGGTATTTCTCGGTCTCGGCCAAGTGGAACTGCCGCAGACCCTTCGCGGCAACCCAGGCCGCAAGCGTGTTCTCGACCACCTTCTTGGGGAAAACGGCCGTCATGAAGCGGTCGTGCTTTTCGGAGTAATCCACCATGCCCAGCATGTGCAGGTCCGGCGGGTCCCCGGTGTCGAAACCGTCGAAACCGGGCTCCGCCAAGGCCGACAGAATCTCGCGCGCGCGGTCGGCACGGAAGTTCAGGCAGAAGACCCCGTCGCCCGATGCCATGCCATCGTAGTCACCAAGGACGGTCGGCTGGATGAACTCATCGGATTCGTCTCTATCCCGTGCATTAGAGACGGCGTCGGCCGCATCTTTTGCCGCCTCGCCCTCCCCTCGGACGATGGCCTTCCAGGCGCGTTCAACCCGGCTCCACCGCTGGTCGCGGTCCATTGCGAAATAGCGCCCCGTCAGCGTTCCGACCGTCACCCCCTCCGGCAGATCGGACATCAGGGTCGCGACGAAATCCTCCGCCGAGCGCGGGGCCACATCGCGCCCGTCGGTCACCGCATGGAGAACGGCCGGCACGCCAGCCCCTGCCACGATGCGGCAAGCCGCAAGGACATGGTCGATGTGACCATGGACACCGCCATCGGAAATCACGCCGAACAGATGGGCCGTGCCGCCCCCTGTCTTGAGCGTCTCGATCCATTCAGTCAGCGCCGCTTCGGTCTCGAAACTGCCCGTCTCGATGGCATGGTCGATCAGACCCAGGTCCATGCGCACCACGCGGCCGGCTCCGATATTCATATGCCCGACTTCGGAATTACCCATCTGGCCTTCCGGCAGGCCCACATCGGGGCCGAAGGTGGTGAGTTTGGCATGGGGACAGGTGGCATAGAGCCGGTCCATCGCGGGCGTCTCCGCACGATCCGGTGCGGATTGTTCCGGGCGGCCGGAGAGGCCCCAGCCGTCCAGGATACAGAGGATGACCGGCTTTCTTTTCATGTCCGCTCCATCGTGATGCTGAGCCGGTTTACGGCAGCGTCACGCGCGATGGTAGGGGGACCCCGCCAGGATGGACGCAGCGCGGTAGAGCTGCTCGCTCAGCATCACTCGCGCCAGCATATGGGGCCAGACCATGGGGCCAAACGCCAGAAGCCGATCGGCACGCCCCCGAAGATCGTCGGTCAGGCCATCCGCGCCGCCAATCACGAAGGCCACGTCCTGTGCCCGGTCCCGATAGGCGGCCAGCAAGTCGGCAAAGGCGGGAGAAGAGAGCTGCTTGCCACGTTCGTCCAACGCCACAATTGCCGTGCCATCGGGCAAAGCGCGATCGATGGCGAGGGCTTCGGAGCCACCGCGTGGATCGACCTCGGTCATCGTCACAGATGGTAGACCCAGCGTGCGGCCCGATTTTGCAAAGCGGTCGAGATAGTCGTCGACAAGCGCCTTCTCGGGCCCCTTGCGCAGACGACCCACCGCCACGAGGTGCAGCTTCACCTCAGTTCGGGCGCGGCGCTTGATCCGAAGGGTCCAGCCACATCTGCTCGAGCTGGTAGAACTCACGCACTTCGGGGCGGAAGATGTGGACGATCACGTCACCGGCATCGACCAGCACCCAATCCCCCTGGGACTTCCCTTCCATCCGCGGCGCTCGCCCAAGAATGGGCTTCAGGCGATCTGCCAGCTTCTCGGAGATGGCTGTCACCTGACGCGATGAGCGGCCCGAACAGACGACCATGTGGTCGGCCACGGCGGACTTGCCGCGCAGCGCGATCTGCACAACATCTTCGGCCTTGTCGTCGTTCAGGGATTGCAGGATGAGTGCCAGCGTTTCGTCGCTGGCCTGGTTGCCCGATCGGGCGGAAGCGGCCGCCATATCGGCCGCGACGGTTTCGGCAGTCAGTGTCCGATCCTCCGGGTTTCGAATGGCCTGTGTCGCCATCACGTAAAGGGTAGCACCGGCGTCTGAACCGGGCAATTCCTACGTGAGTTGGGGATCGCACAGGTTGCGATCAAGCGGGATCATGCCACCCGGAAATTCCGCATGATCTCTTCGACGCTGGCGCCCATTTCTGCGCTGGCGGCCTCCGTCTGTTCGGACAGGGCCTTGATCTCCTCGGCGATGACACCGAAAGCACGGCCTGCCTCGCCGGCCCTGGCGGCTTCAACCCGCGCATTGAGCGAAATCAGGCGTACGGTGCGGGCGATGCTGTCGATGCGGGCTCGCGACTCGGCAGCGCGCTTGCGCGCCGCCTCGGCCGCCGCCTCGAGACGGTTGCGGGCCGTATCGCCCGCCTTCGTCATCTGATCGTTCAGCGCGATCATGGCGGGATGGAAGACCCGGTAGGCGGACGACATGACGGGATCATAGTCCGAACCCTTCATGTCTGCGCCCCGCGCCATGACGCCCATCGCCAGCTCCGCCACCCGACGGAACTCGGTCAGCGCTTCGAGCGCATCACGCTGCGCATCGCGCGTGTCTTCGAGAACCTCGCGAACCTGCGGATGAAGATTGTTCTGTTCACTCCACGACTTGAAGAAGTCATGAATCGTATCGAACCCGGTCAATGCGCGTTGGGCCCCTTCCAAAGCACCCTGGCGCATGTCGTCTTCTTCGGTCGCGATATAGGCGCCAAGGAACATGATGATCCGCAAACCATGGGTTCGCATCAGGTAGGGGAGGTGAAATGCCGCCCTTAGCGCGGCTGCAGGATCCCCATGGCCTAGAAGGTCGGGGGAAAGCTCGATCTCGAAGGACGGGTCATAGGCACTCATATCGCCGAGCCATAGGGGCGAAATCTGAAGACGGCTTTAATCCTGAACGACCGGTGGCTCCAACATGCGCACTTCGCGCTGTGGGAACGGAATGGAAATACCGTGCTCCTGGAAGGCGTTCCACAGCGCGAGATAGACGTTACCCCGGATGTTGGTCAGTCCGCCGGTCGGATCGCTAATCCAGAAGCGCAGAATGTAATCCACCGAGGAATCGCCGAACCCGACGATATGGCAAACCGGTGGACGGGATGCGAGGACACGGTCCGTCCCGGACGCGGCCTCGATCGCGACCTTACGCACCAGGTGCGGGTCGTCGCCGTAAGCCGTACCGAAAAAGATATCGAGACGGACGAAGCTGTTGGAATGGGACCAGTTCACCACCTGCCCGGTGATCAGGTCCTCATTCGGAATGAGGTATTCCTTGCCGTCCCGCGTGGTGATGCTGACATAACGGGCGGTCAGGGTCGTCACCCAGCCGAATGTCTCGCCCAATGAGATCACGTCGCCGGGCTTGATCGACTTGTCGAGCAGGATGATGACGCCCGAGACGAGGTTTGACACCACCTTCTGCAGACCGAAGCCCAGGCCCACGCCGATGGCGCCCGACAGGACGGCGAGGCCGGTCAGGTCCACGCCCACGGCTTTCAGGCCGATGAAGAACGCCCCGGCATAGAGGATGATCTGCAGGACTTTGACCACGAGGACCCGCATGGAGGGGCTGATGTCCTCGTTGCGCTGAATCCGCGCGGAGGTGGTGTTCGAGATGAAGCGGGCGAAGAAGAACAGGATCCCGATCACGACGATGGCCGTGAGAATACCCAGGACGGAGATGCGGACCTCGCCGAATTCGAGGGCCAGACGGTCCAACGCCGCGCGCGTCTCGTCCCAGATGTCGAGGTAGAAGAGCGTGACGTAGATCCACAGGCCCCAGTTGACGATCTTCCGCAAAAACGCGTTGCGCACGAGGCGGGCGACGAAACTGACGGCCGTCCAGGCGGTGCCGATGGTCGCTGCCAGACCGATCAGGTAACTGCGCGACGGCCAGGTCAGTTCTTGCATGGCGAGGTAGAGGATCCAGGCCAGTGCGGCGAACACGATCAGCCACAACCGATTGCGGATCATGACGAGCGTACGCAGCTGCCATTTCGGGCGTCCCGTCTGAGACCGCATCCAGGCGGTCATCCGGTCCGCTGCCCAGCGCTTCAACAGCCATGCCACGGCGATCAAGCCGAGGATGATCAGGACCTGCCAGAGCTTCCATCCCGGCCGCAAAAGATCCTGCGCGTAGGTCGAGATCTGGGCCCAGATCGTCAGCAACTCGCTCTCGATCGGAAGGATCGCGTACTCGGCTTCTTCGTCCATGGCCCCCTCAAATTGTGGGATCACGTTGGCATACTTGCCCCAATCCGCCCAGTGCCACCTTGCGGGCGGCGACCGGCACCCGTATTTTGCGCCCCATGATACGGGTCCACGATCTCAGCGATCACGCCTTCTTGCCCTGGCGGTTCTTCGGTCGCGCCTATGGAGCCCGCGCCAACGCTTGATGTCGGTGGGTATGACGACCTTTTCGAACCACTGACCGACCACCCCTTCCGTGGGAGATATCCGCCATGACCGGCCCGACCAGTTCCGGCAAGACGCTTTACGACAAGATTTGGGATGCTCACCTCGCCCATGAGGCCGAAGATGGCACCTGTCTGCTCTATATCGACCGGCACCTCGTGCATGAGGTGACCAGTCCTCAAGCCTTCGAGGGGCTTCGGATGGCGGGGCGCAAGGTACACGCCCCGGACAAGACCATCGCCGTGCCGGACCATAACGTGCCCACCACGGCGGGGCGTGAAGATCCGGCGAACATGACCGAAGACAGCGCGATCCAGGTCGCGGCCCTCGACAAGAACGCCAAGGAATTCGGCATCCACTATTATCCCGTAACCGACGTACGGCAGGGCATCGTGCATATCGTCGGGCCCGAACAGGGCTGGACCCTGCCGGGCATGACGGTGGTCTGCGGTGACAGCCATACGGCCACGCATGGCGCGTTCGGCGCCCTGGCCCATGGGATTGGGACGTCCGAGGTAGAGCATGTGCTGGCCACGCAGACGCTGATCCAGAAGAAGTCCAAGAACATGAAGGTGGAGATCACGGGCAAGCTGCGCCCCGGCGTCACCGCCAAGGACATCACCCTGTCGGTCATCGGAAAGACCGGCACGGCAGGCGGCACAGGTTATGTGATCGAGTATTGCGGCGAGGCGATCCGCGACCTCAGCATGGAAGGCCGGATGACGGTCTGCAACATGGCCATCGAGGGCGGTGCGCGAGCGGGCCTGATCGCGCCCGATGAAAAGACGTTTGAGTATTGCAAGGGTCGACCCCATGCGCCGAAGGGCGCGCAATGGGAAGCAGCGCTGAACTGGTGGAAGACGCTCAAATCAGATGACGACGCCCATTGGGACATGGTGGTGACGATTGCGGGCGAAGATATCGCCCCCGTGGTGACCTGGGGCACCTCCCCCGAGGACGTGTTGCCGATCACTGCAACAGTTCCCGCACCCGGCGATTTCGAAGGCGGTAAGGTGGACGCAGCCAAGCGGTCGCTGGACTATATGGGCCTGACGGCGGGAACGCCGCTCAAGGAGATCGAGATCGACACGGTCTTCATCGGCTCTTGCACGAACGGCCGGATCGAGGATCTGCGCGCCGCCGCGGCGATCCTGAAGGGCAAAAAGGTGAAGGACGGGATGCGCGCCATGGTCGTGCCGGGCTCTGGCCTTGTGCGGGCGCAGGCTGAGGAAGAGGGGCTCGCCGACATCTTCAAGGCGGCGGGTTTCGAGTGGCGGCTGGCCGGATGTTCGATGTGCCTGGCAATGAACCCCGACCAGCTGAAGCCGGGCGAGCGCTGCGCGGCCACGTCGAACCGCAATTTCGAGGGGCGTCAGGGTCGCGGCGGGCGGACCCACCTGATGTCCCCGGCGATGGCGGCCGCAGCAGCGGTCACTGGACGCCTGACGGATGTGCGCGAACTCATGTAGTCCGTCCGATCCGCGCTAGTCCCGCGGAAGTGCATCCAGAATCTCCTCGGCGATCATCCGTGCAAACAGACGCGACGGGTGGTCGTCATCCCGATAGAGCGGTACCCCCTCGAGGGAATTTGCGCACCGACCCGTCGCCTCGTCACAAATCAGTGGTGCGGTCTCGACGATCGCGACCTTGTCCACCAGATCGGACAACATCTCTTCCACGGGCGCGTTCGCCGACCGATAGGTCGCCAGCGAGGTGGAGGGAAGCGGGCCGTCTGGATCGGTGATCTGTCGACGCACCGTCAAGGCATAGGCATCCCACCCCGCTTCCGGTATCTGGTCCACGACGACGACAGGTACATTCTCGGCCAGATCGACGATCTTATCAGCTGCGTGAAGCGCTGGATCGGCGAGGGGATCCTCGAAAACGAAAACGCCCTCGTCGGGGCCAAGCTCGGCGCCCCCCTCCCCATTGTCAAAGCGCTCCCCGGTCAAGTTCAGACGCCAGCGGGATGACAGGATGACCGGTCCCGGGAACTCCTGCGCGAAGGCATAAGACTGTTCTTTGAACGCGACGCAGGCATTTTGCGAGCGATGCTCCAATCGTGTTCCTGGCACGGGCATACAAGCGTTTGCCGTCCAGGCGATCAATTGGACGTCATGCCCTTGCAAGACCTCCCGCAACTCCTTGGAGAGAGAGGCCGCATGGCTGTCCCCGAACAGGTAGACTGTTCGCCCGGGAACGTAGCAGGCTTCGATCTCGGCGCGATCGGTTTTGCCGCTAAAGGCGCACGTATTGCCGTCTCTCCACCCTTCGACAACCTGAGCGGCAAGGACGAATTCCGGCCGACGCTCTGGAAAGCCCTGTTCCTGACGGAGCAGCATGCCCGTCCCGCCCAGCGCAGCCAAAGCTACGATGGACGTCGCCAGGACCGTCCGCTGCGCTAGGAACGCCCGGTTTCGGAACGGCTGCTCCACAAAGCGCCAAGAGATGGCCGCAAGGGCGAAGGTCACCAGGATCAACGGCACATATTCGAGCGGTCCGGGCGTCAGAACCCGCCAGTGGCGGTAAAGCGCAAAGAGCGGTTGGTGCCAGAGATAGGCACTGTAGGAGAGCAGGCCGATGGCGACCATCGGGCGGACGGAGAGAAACCGCCCTAATCCGCGATCCGACACCGCGAAAGCCAGGATCATCGCGGTCCCCAGAACCGGAAGAAGTGCTGGGATCCCCGGCACGGCCGTTCCCTCATCGAAAAAGAACACCGCCCAGAGGATCATCCCGAAGCCAAGCGTGGCGAGCGCGTCGCCAACGCGCGGCGAGAGGCGAGGCGGCGCTATCTTCAGGCGCAGCGCCAGAAGCGCGCCGACACCCAGTTCCCAGGCCCGGAACGGGAGCAGATAGAAATTGGCGGACGTGCTGACGTTGTCCATCACGACCGCCGCCAGGAAGCTGAGCCCCGTCAACGACCCGATCACGAGAAAGATACGGCTCCGAAAGCTGCCCCAGAGCGCCGCGAGCAAAACCGGCATGATGATGTAAAACTGTTCTTCCACCGCCAGGCTCCAGGTGTGGAGGAGCGGATTGAGCTCTGCGGCCGCGCCAAAGTAACCGGTGTTGAGGTAGAAATAGATATTCGACGCGAACACGGTCGTCGCTGCCATGGCACGGCCGAGTTCTTCCAGATCCTCGGGCAAGAGGATCAACCAGCCAGCGATTAGCGTGACTGCCAGGACGAAGAAGAGAGCGGGCAGGATACGCCGGGCCCGGCGTTCGTAGAATGTCAGCAGGCTGTAGCGCCCTGCGGTCAGATCATCGTGTAGAATGCCGGTGATGAGGAAGCCGCTGATGACGAAGAAAACATCAACGCCGACATATCCGCCCTGAAACGCAGAATAGCCCGCGTGAAAGAGGATGACTGGAACGACCGCAATCGTGCGGAGGCCGTCGATCTCCGGCCGGTACTTCATGGGCGTTCTGCCACGGGCATCGGAAAACCCTTCGATGTCAGCATTCGGTGCCGCCCCAAGGGACGGAAAGGAAAATGGTGTTCGACTGAGGTACAAAGGAAAACGCGCCGGGACGCAGGCAGCTATTCCCGCGTGGCACGTCCGGCTACACCTTTAGGGTAAGCCCGGCACGACGGCGCTCCGCCACCGAGCGACATCGGCGATTGTCCGCCACTGGCTGCCGATGGACGCGGCGCGAATGCCCGCTAGCGCGGCTCTTTGAAGATCGGTCCAAGGCAGGCGGTATCGCCGCGACGCGCTAAGCGCCTGATTGGATCAGCGCCTCGAGAGCCCAGTCAGTAGGCGCCGTGGCAATGCTTGAACTTCTTGCCCGATCCGCACGGGCAGGGATCGTTGCGGCCCGGATTGCCCCAGGTGCTCGGATCGTCCTCGACGAAGCCGGGCTTCGCCTTCGCGTTCGGCTCGGTGACGGGTTGCGGCAGCGCTGCGTCATCGATGACACGCTGGCGCTCACGCTGTTGCGCGATCAGCTGCTCCATCATCGCCTTGCGCTCTTCCTCGGTCAGAGGACGGATCTGGGACAGCTTCTTGGTCACGTCCGAACGCAAGCTGTCCAACATCCCTTGGAACAGCTGGAAACCCTCGGTCTTGTACTCGTTCAGCGGGTCGCGCTGCGCATAACCGCGAAAGCCCACGACGGACCGGAGATGCTCCAGCGTCAGCAGGTGTTCGCGCCATTTGCCGTCGATGGTCTGGAGCAGGATCTGCTTTTCGACCTGACGAAGTTGATCGGCGCCGAAGGCTTCGGCCTTCTCATCCATCATCTTGTCGGTCGCGTCATAGAGGCGGTCGCGGATGACTTCCTGATCGACGCCGTCCTCATCGGCCCATTCGATGACCTTCGTATCGATTCCGAGGGTTTCGATCGCGGCGGCGTACAGGCCCTGCGCGTCCCATTGGTCGGCATAGGTTTTCGGTGGGAGGTATTGGTCGACCAGGTCGTCCACCACCTGATGGCGCATGTCCTGGGCCACTTCAGCGATGTCCTCGGCCTCCATGATCTCCAGCCGCTGCTCGAAGATTGCCTTGCGCTGATCGTTCATCACATCGTCGAACTTCAGCAACTGCTTGCGAATATCGAAGTTGCGCCCCTCGACCTTGGCTTGGGCGCGTTCCAGCGACTTGTTCACCCATGGATGCACGATGGCCTCGCCTTCCTGCATCCCGAGCGTTGAGAGCACCTTGTCCAGACGCTCCGACCCGAAGATCCGCATCAGATCGTCTTCAAGCGATAGGAAGAAGACCGATCGGCCCGGATCGCCTTGACGGCCCGACCGACCGCGCAGCTGGTTGTCGATGCGACGGCTTTCGTGGCGCTCGGTCGCCAGAACGAAGAGCCCGCCCGCGTCGAGGACCTTCTGCTTCTCCTCGGCCACCTCTTCTTCGATCCGGCTCCGGATCTCATCGGGATCGGCCTCAGGATCGGCGGCGATGGCCTGCAGGACGCGCATTTCGACATTGCCGCCTAGCTGGATGTCGGTACCGCGACCAGCCATGTTCGTAGCGATGGTGACGGCCCCAGGCTTGCCGGCATCCGCGACGATCTGCGCCTCCTGCTCGTGCTGGCGGGCATTCAGGACGTTATGGGGAACGCCCTTGTCCATGACGGCCTTTACGGCCGCCGCCTCATCCAGCAATTCCTGGGGTACGTCCTTCTTTTCCGCCGCGATCCGGGCATCGAGCATCTCGGCGATCTTCTTCAACTCGGCCGCGTTCGAGAGGAATTGCGACAGAAGCTCCGACTTCTCGATGGACGTCGTGCCAACGAGGACGGGCTGGCCGCTGACATGGGCGCGCGCGATCTCGATCACGATGGCCTGAAACTTCTCGCGAGCAGTGCGGTAGACTTGATCGTGCTCGTCCTCGCGGGCGATGGGCCGGTTCGTCGGCACCTCGACGACGCCAAGGCCGTAGATCGAACCGAATTCCTCCGCCTCGGTCGAGGCGGTCCCGGTCATGCCCGAGAGCTTGTCGTAGAGGCGGAAGTAGTTCTGGAACGTCACGCTGGCCAAGGTCACGTTCTCCGGCTTGATCGACACGCCTTCCTTCGCCTCGATGGCCTGGTGCAAGCCATCGGAGAGACGGCGCCCGGCCATCATCCGGCCCGTGAACTCGTCGATCAGCACGACCTCGTCGTTGCGGACGATATAGTGTTGATCCTTCAGGAATAGCTTATGCGCCCGCAGACCCTGGTTGACGTGATGGACGACCGTCGTGCTCTCTGGATCGTAGAGCGACTGGGTCTCTTCCAAGATGCCCGCGGCATGAAGGCGATCTTCCAGGAACTCATTGCCTTCGTCCGTGAAGGTCACGCTGCGCTGCTTCTCGTCGAGGGTGAAGTGTTCCTTGGTGATTTCGGGGATCAACTGGTCGATGCGGGTATAGAGTTCGCTGCGATCCTCGGACGGACCGGAGATGATGAGCGGCGTCCGCGCTTCATCGATCAGGATGGAATCCACTTCGTCGACGATGGCGAAGTTATGCCCGCGCTGGGCCATATCGTCCTTGGAGGCGCGCATGTTGTCGCGCAGGTAGTCGAAACCCAGTTCGTTATTCGTGGCGTAGGTCACGTCGGCGGCATACGCCGCTTTCTTCTCGTCCTCGGGCTGCATCGGAACAACGACGCCGACCGTCATGCCAAGCGCCGCGAAGACCTTTCCCATCCATTCCGCGTCGCGGCGGGCCAGATAGTCGTTCACCGTCACAACATGGACGCCGCGTCCGGTCAGGGCGTTCAGGTAGGCTGGGAAGGTGGCCACGAGGGTTTTGCCCTCACCCGTCTTCATCTCGGCAATGTTGCCTTCGTGCAGAAAGATCCCGCCCATGAGCTGCACGTCGAAGGCCCGAAGACCCAGCGCGCGCTTCGCGCCCTCCCGGCAATTGGCGAAGGCCTCGGGCAGAAGGTCGTCCAAGGCTTCGCCACCCTGGGCACGTGCCTTCAGTGCCTCGGTCCGCTCGATCAATTGGGCGTCGGTCAGCGCCGAAAATTCAGGTTCCAGCGCGTTGATCGAATCCACAACACCCTGTGTCGCCTTCACCTTCCGGTCATTCGCCGTTCCGAAGACCTTCTTCGCGAGTCCGCCCAATCCCAGCATCTGCATCCTGCCCTTCGCGCCCTTGCCGACCGTCGAAAGGGCCCATATCACAAGGGGCGAAAAACGGGGCGGGCGCGGTGAAAAATCGGTTCACCGGCACTTAAGACCCGCCTTTACGGGTGTCAACGAACGCCCCTGAGGGACCGAGGAAACACCGGGCAATGTTGCCCTGACGAAGGATCACCCATGACCCGATTTCTGACGGGCGCCGCGATGGCGCTGATGCTGACGCAGCCTGTGATCGCGCAAGAGACCGAGGCAGAGACCGCACCAACTGTCGAGGCCGGTGCGGATACAGTCTTAGCCACGGTCAACGGCACGGACATTACCCTGGGACATCTGATCGCGATGCGGGCCCGGCTGCCGCAGCAATACCAGCAGCTGCCGGACCGAGCTCTCTATGACGGGATGTTGGACCAGCTGATCCAGCAACAGGTTCTTGCCGATGCGGCCCGCGCCGACCTGAGCACCGCCGATGCGCTGGGGCTTGAGAACGAAAGCAGGGCTTTTCTGGCAGGGCGGATCATCGACGGGGCTGCTTCGGCAGAGGTGACCGACGAGCAGATTCAAGCCGCCTACGACGCGGAGTACGGCGCGACCGAGCCGGAGACCGAGTACAATGCGTCGCACATCCTCGTTGAGACGGAAGAAGAGGCGCGTGCGGTCTTGTCTGACCTGGAGAACGGCGGTGATTTCGCGGAGCTGGCGCAAGAACGCTCCACCGGTCCGTCCGGTCCGAGCGGTGGCAATCTGGGCTGGTTCGGAACGGGCATGATGGTTCCGGAATTCGAGAATGCCGTCACTGCCTTGCAGGCGGGCGAGATCGGCGGGCCGGTGCAGACACAGTTTGGCTGGCACGTCATTCAGCTGAACGAGACGCGCGACAAAGCGGCCCCTCCGCTGGAGCAGGTACGCGCCCAGGTGGAGCAGCAGGTTCGCACCGAAATGGTGGATGCAGAAGTCGAACGGCTGCGGGCCGCGGCAGAGATCGAGCAGATCGAGATCGAGATCGACCCAGCGCTCATCCGTCAAACCGAGCTGCTGGAGTAAGCGATGGCGAAGGACGGCAAGGGGAAAGGCAAGAAGGCCAAGTCCGGGAAGAAATCGCCGAAGAAGGACGCGCTCGCCGCCAAGGGGGCTCCTAAGAAGAAGGAACTTTTGGCGCGTATCGCCGAACTCGAAGCGCAAGCTACTTCTTCCGGGCCAACGGTCTCGCCCCTTGCACGTCCCTTGCCGCCCCTGCCGGAGATTGCCGGCCTGCGCCTCGCTGTGGGCAAGGCAGGCGTGAAGTACAAGGATCGAACAGACGTAATGCTCGCCGTTCTGGACGCAGAAAGCCAAGTGGCTGGCGTCTTCACAACATCCGCGACGCGCTCTGCTGCCGTGCTCGATTGCGAGGCGAAGCTGAAAGGGAAGCGCGGAAAGTCGGGCTGGGCGATCCTTGTCAATTCTGGGAACGCGAATGCGTTTACCGGCGCAGCGGGCTTTGAAAGCGTGAGCGCAATCAGCAAGGCAGTCTCCGAAGCGACGAAGATTCCCGCTTCCCGCGTGCTCACGGCCTCCACCGGCGTCATCGGAGAGCCGTTGCCCCATGATCGCATTACCGCATGCCTAACCAAGCTGGGGGCCGCCCTGGCGCCCGACGAGCTGGAAGATGCGGCTAAGGCGATCATGACCACGGACACATTTGCCAAGGGCGCTTTGCGAACGCTTGAGATCGACGGCGTGCCCGTGACCATCGCGGGGATCGCCAAGGGGTCCGGCATGATCGCGCCAGATATGGCCACCGTGCTGTCCTACGTCTTTACCGACGCGACGATTAGCGATGCCGCATTGCAAAGCATGTTGTCGGACCTGGTGAAAGGCAGCTTCAACGCCATCACGGTCGATGGCGACACATCCACCTCGGACACGCTGATCGCCGCGGCCACCTGCAAGGCGGACCATGCCCCGATTGCCACGGCGCGGACGCGGGCGGGACGGGCTTTCAAAGCCGCATTGGGGGAGGTTTTGCAAGACCTGGCCCTTCAGGTCGTCATGGATGGAGAAGGCGCCACCAAGCTGATCGAGATCCGTATCGACGGCGCGGCCAGCGCGGCAGATGCAAGAAAGGTCGCCCGATCCATCGCCAACTCGCCCTTGGTCAAGACGGCCATTGCCGGAGCGGATCCCAACTGGGGCCGGGTCGTCATGGCGGTGGGCAAATCCGGCGCCAAAGCCGACCGCGACCGCCTGGCCATCCGGTTCGGGGACGTGCGCGTCGCCGAGAACGGTCAGATGGCACCCGATTACAAGGAAGCGCACGGTGCGGACCATATGAAAGGGGATCACATCGTCCTGTCGGTCGATCTTGGTCTCGGCACGGCTTCGGACGTGATGTGGACCTGTGATCTGACCAAACGCTACATCGAGATCAACGCGGATTACCGGTCTTGAAACTGGTCCTGGTTTCAGCCGTTGCCCTGATCGACCGGGACGGGCGGGTGTTGCTGACACAGCGGCCGGAGGGAAAGTCGATGGCCGGTCTCTGGGAGTTCCCGGGCGGCAAGGTGGAAGCCGGAGAGAGCCCAGAAGCTGCCTTAATCCGCGAATTGCGCGAGGAATTGGGCATCGACACGTGGAAATCCTGTCTCGCACCGCTCAATTTCGCGTCACATGCCTATGAAACGTTCCACCTATTGATGCCCCTCTTCGCCTGCCGAAAATGGGAGGGCATCCCGGTCGGGCAAGAGGGCCAATCGATGAAATGGGTTAAATCACAAGATCTTAGCAGATATCCGATGCCCGAAGCCGATCTTCCGCTCATTCCGATACTTCGCGCTTGGCTGTAACATTTCTGTTACTGTTTACATTTTGGTGACGATTCCTTCACATGATGCCTGACGATGCCCACATTTCAGTCATAGCCTGAATGTGTTCCGAGGCAGCGGAGGAGGAGACTGATGCTGCGGACTGTCACGATCGGAAGACACCTTTCCATTCAAGGTATCTTCGTCAAAATGCTGAAAAGCGGCCTGATGCAGGTTCGCGTTGGGACGCAGGTCTTTACCGGGCGCCCCGTCTAACCAGCTGTCGGGCTGGACCCAAACTCAGGTCCAGCCCGACAGGTTTTCCTTCACGATGTCCGCAAGCGCATCCATATGGGCGTCGTCGTCGTTGAGACACGGGATGTAGGTGAAGACCTCGCCCCCAGCTTCCTCGAAACTTTCCTTGATCTCCTCGTTGATCTCTTCGAGCGTTTCGATGCAATCGGACGAGAAGGCGGGTGCGATCACGGCGATGTTCTTCTTACCGTCTTCTTCGGCCAGACGCGCGACTTCCTCGACGGTGTAGGGTTTCAGCCATTCCTCAGGACCGAACTTGGACTGGAAGGTGGTGACGATCTCGCTTTCGGACCAACCCAACCGTTCCCGCAATAGGCGCGTCGTCTTCTGGCATTGGCAATGGTAGGGGTCGCCCTCCATCAGGTAGCGTTTCGGCACCCCGTGATAGGAGCAGACGAGGATGTCGGGCTTCGTCTCCAACGCGGCATAGGCCCGCTCCACGGACTGCGCGAGGGCGTCGATATAGCGGGGGTCGTCGGAATAGGCGGGCACCGTACGCACGGCAGGCTGCCACTTCGCCTCCATCAACGCGCGGAAGAATTGATCGTTGGCAGTGGCCGTCGTAGCACCGGCATATTGCGGATAAAGCGGGAAGAAGACGATTTTCGTGCAGCCCGCCGCCTGCATCTGCTCCACCTTCGATTTGGTCGAGGGATTGCCATAGCGCATACAGTAATCGACCACGACCCTGTCGCCGAAGGCGGCCTGCATCCGCTCGGCCATCTTCGCCGTCTGCGCCTTGGTGATGGTCGCCAGCGGGCTTTCGCCCTGCGCCTCGTTCCAGATCGATTTGTAGGCCGCGCCGGAACTGAACGGTCGCTTGGTGAGGATGATCCCCTGCAAGAGTGGTTGCCAGAGGAACGGGGAATAATCGATCACCCGTCGATCGCTCAGGAACTCGTTGAGGTACCGGCGCATGGGCCAGTAGGTGTAATGGTCCGGCGTGCCGAGATTAGCCAAGAGGACACCGATCTTGCCCATACGGACCTTGGGGTGGTCTGCCGGCGCCTGCGTCAGCTCGATCTCTTGCATCATGTTCATCGCTTGGTCCCCCATTCCGCCACACCCAACGCATCGGCCAGTCTTGTCTTCGCCGATCCCGGTCTGAGCGGTTTCGGTTGATCCGCCGACGGGGCCCATCCGGTCAAAAAGATGGTCTCAAACGTCGCGCGGATCCCGTCGCCATCCGGGAAGGCCTCCTGATATATACGGGCCATTTCGGAGAAAAGATCACGTGACGGGGTGCGGCGATGGCGATCTGCCAGGGCATTCGTCTCTCCCATGGCACGCAGATCGGCCATCAGGTGGAATGCATCCCGGTAGCGGACCGGCCGCGTCAACACGTCCGCAACCGGTAAGGCCAAGCCCGCGCGCTGCAGCAAACCGCCGAGATCGCGCACCTCGCCCATGGGCGCGACCCGCGGTGACAAACCGCCGGTCGCCCTCACCTCCGCCTCACCAAGGGCGGCACGAAGCTCGTGTAGGGTCTCCCCCCCGAACGTGGCGACAAGAAGCAGACCATCGGGCCGCAGCGCCCGGCGGCATTGGATCAGCTGACCAATCGGGTCATCAGCCCAATGCAGACACATGGCATGCACGATCAGATCATGCGCCCCTTCGTCCAATGCCAGGACGTCGGCATCTGGGATCAAACGCGCCTCGGGCAGCAGATTGCTCCAGACCTCCGGAACGGCAGAGACGATCGCCGGTGCGGTAAACGCCCTGTTAACGTCTCTGAGTCTTTCCTGAACCTCATCCAGCGCCTCCTCGTGGAGGAACCAGGCCGTCCCATTTGCGCGCGCGCGATGGGCGGCGAGGGCCGCGCGATCCGTCAAGGTCGGTCTAGACATGGAGGGGATTTAGGCAATGGGGCTTGCGTTGCAAAGGGTGAGACAGGGCCTGAAGGATGCGCTCTATCCGCCCACCTGCATGATGTGCGACGCGCGTGTGCAGGAAGACGGCGGCCTTTGTCCGACATGCTGGGCGGCGACGCCCTTCATCACGGGCGCCGCTTGTCAGATGTGCGGGACGCCTCTGCCCGGCGATGACGATGGGCCGTCTCGATGCGACGATTGCCTGACGCTAGCGCGGCCATGGAACGAAGGACGGGCAGCACTGGTCTATGCCGGGGGCGGCCGAAGGCTTGTCCTGGCACTCAAGCATGGCGACCGGACCGAACTGGTAAAAGGCGCAGCCGCGTGGATGCATCGTCGGTCGCATGATCTCTTGACGGCGAGAACCCGGCTTGTGCCGGTGCCGCTGCATCGTTGGCGATTGCTCAAGCGCCGCTACAACCAATCAGCGCTTCTCGCCGCTGAACTGGCCCAGAGATGCGGAGGCACGTTTGCCCCTGCGGATCTGCAGCGCGGTCGGTCGACACCGTCGCAAGACCATCGCAGCGTTGCCGACCGCTTCGCCAATATCGCCGGCGCGATCTCCGCTGCGCCGGACCTCGATCTGTCGGGGGAACAGGTGGTGCTCGTAGATGATGTGATGACATCGGGCGCAACCCTCGCAGCCTGTACGGATGCGCTGCACGGTGCCGGGGCGGAACGGGTCTCGGTCCTTGTCCTCGCGCGCGTTGCGAAGGACCTCTGAGGCTATATATCAGAGCGATCAGCGCGAAGGATCGCCATGGCAAACGTCGAGATTTACACGCAACCCCTCTGCGGCTTCTGTACCGCAGCCATCCGTCTGCTCCGCTCGAAGGGGGCGGCACTGGTGGAATATGACGTATCGGGCGCACCTGAAAAGCGGGCGGAAATGGTCCAGCGTGCCCAAGGGCGTCGGACGACACCGCAGATCTTCGTCGGCGAGACGCATGTGGGCGGCTGCGATGACCTTTTCGCCCTTGAGAATGCAGGCAAGCTCGACGCTCTTCTCGCGCAGGAATGAGGGCGGGCCTCGTCCAGATGACGGCCTCGGATGACCCGGAGGCGAACCTTTCCATCACGTGTGCACTGATCCGGGAGGCCGCGAATGGCGGCGCGGATCTGGTTCTGACGCCGGAAGTAACCAATTGCGTCTCTACCGACCGGGCACATCAGGCAAAGGTTCTTCAGCCGGAGGAAGAGGATCCGTCCCTTCAAGCGTTTCGGAAAGTCGCCGCGGAGCAGCAGGTTTGGCTCCTGATCGGAAGCCTTGCGTTGCGGGGCTCGACCGAAGACGGACGGTTCGTGAATCGCTCCTTCCTGCTTCGGCCGGACGGTGAGATCTGCGCCCGCTACGACAAGATCCATATGTTCGATGTCAGCGTCTCGGAAACCGAGACCTACCGAGAAAGCGCGGGCTATCGGCCCGGCGACAGGGCCGTTCTGACGGATAGCCCGTGGGGTAAGATTGGTCTGACGATCTGCTACGACTTGCGCTTCCCGGCGCTCTATCGCGCACTTGCACAAGCGGGCGCGTCGATCTTGACGGTGCCTTCCGCCTTCTCACCGGTCACCGGGGCCGCCCATTGGGAGCCACTTCTGCGGGCACGGGCAATCGAGACGGGCTGCTTCCTTCTCGCTCCGGCGCAGACGGGCACACATACCGCGACCACCGGGCGGACGCGCAAAACCCATGGTCATTCGCTGGTTGTCGCCCCTTGGGGCGAGGTGCTTCTGGATGCGGGGACGGCGACGGGGGTGCACCTTGTCGATCTCGATCTCGGCGAAGTAGCGGCCGCGCGCGGGCGGGTTCGTTCCTTGCATTCCGACGCCCGCTGGACCGGCCCATGAGCGACGATGCCGCAAAGCTGGCCGTCGCGCTGTTTTCTGAGATGTTAACGGCCGATCAGCTTGTCCGGGCACGATTGTCGCGGGCGCTGCCCAAAGGAATGGAGCTAAGCCACTTCACGGTGCTAAATTTCCTAGCCGAACATCGGGAGGAGCGAACGCCCGCGGAACTGGCGCGTATCTTCCATGTGACGCGCGGGGCCATGACCAACACATTGAACAAGCTGGAATGGGCGGGACATATCCATGTCCGGCCGGATTGGGATGATGCACGCCGCAAGCGCGTGGCGATCTCTAAAGCGGGCTCCGCCGCGCGGGAAACCGCCCTGGCGGCAATCCGGCCCATCATGACCGAAGCCGTCCGAGAGATCGGGGAAGAACGGACCCGCGCAGCAATTCCGGTCCTGCGGGAGATGCGGGTAACCTTCAGCGGCGGTCGGTAGGGGTCAGCCCTTACCGTCCAGAGCCATGACGCTGACTTTCCCTTCGTCATCCATCACCGTGACCGACGCTTTGGTGATCGCTGTCACGCGCCATTTGCCAAGTTGCTCACCCACGGCGAGGCGGTGGACGCCCGGTGCATTCGACATCCGAAGCAACGCGATCTCCGTCTGGTTGTCGTTGATCACGCCCACCAAGGAAATGGTAACGACCGGCGGCGGCGCGGGTGCGGCCTCCTGCGGTGGTCGACGCGAAGCATTGAAGAGCGGACGTTCACTGATCGTCTTCGCGATCGCGTCCGCGTCGAGGGCCGCGTTCTGTGGCACCACGGATTGCGGCTGCGCAGGCGCGGCGTCGCTGACGGCCCCGGCACCGACCGGCACCCAAAGCGCAAGGGACAGGACGCCCACAATCAAAGCCATCATCAGATAGGTCCGGCGCTCGGAACCGCCCTTGGCCTTCCTGGCCGCCTCGAAGGAAATCGTCGTGCTCATCGCGTGGCGTATCCGCTCAGGGTCATCTGGAAAGAGATCATCCGCTGATCGCGCTGGCCAATGCCGGAACTGCGCGCCCGACGCAGGGCGAGGTCCTCGACGATGAGGGCGGGCTGATGTCCGGCGATCTCGGCCAAGAAGGCGCCGACGGCTGCTTCGGGCACGACGCCGTTGACGATCAAGCCCAGGCGGATGTTGCCACCCTTCTCTTCGATCTGGTCGGTCCGTACCGTCTCGATCCTGCTCCCATGGCCGCCCGCGATCTCCTGCAGGTCGGTCTGCACTTCGGTCTGGGCAAGTTGCAGCGTCGCGCCGGAATAGAACTGGGCGGCTTCGGGGGCGATTGCGCCCTCCATCCGCGTCTCCGCCATGGCGACATAGCCGCGAAGTTCCGCCATCTCGCTGCGCTGACCGGCGACTTTCATCCAGGCCAGCATGACGATCAGCGCCAGGATCACGCCAGACGCCACCAGAAGGCCTTGGCGCATCCTTTGGATCGTGCGGGTCTCGGAAAAGACGAGCTGGCCGGTCATTCCGCCGCCCCCAAGGTCGCGACGATCCTGAAGCGCTCCAGGTTCTGACTGTTGTCCCGCGACACCGGTGAGCCGTAGCGCACATCGGTCAGCCCAGCCTGGATCGACAGAAGCTCTGTCACGGCGGCAGCCGACGGACCGAATCCGACGATGATCAACTCGTCGCCTTTGATCGTGAACTGATCCAACCAGGTGTCGTCCGGCAGAAGCGCGGTCAACTCTGCGACGAGGGAAATCCGCTCCGCGCTGGCCGCGCGTTCAACGGCGAAGTCGCGACTGGCGGCCTGAAGGCTGGCCGTGCGTGCCATCTGACCCTGAAGGCCATCGGCCTCTGCGCGCAGACCCGACAGTACCTGTCCTTGAACGATCGAGAGGCCCAGAAACGAGACCAAGAACGCGCCGCCAGCAAAGATCACGGGCCGCATGATCTTTGGGATCCGCGCGAGAAGGCTGGCCTGCCCCTTGCCGACCGTTACCGGGGACGCAGAAGGGTCGGCCCAAATCGGCAAACCTTCGACCAGCGGATGACTGTCCGCATCCTCACGCCGGACATTTGCGATCCGGACATCGCCGGCTTCTGCGGCGTCGAGAAACGGTTGCACATTCGCTTTCAGAAGAACCGCCGCCTGGACGGACCAAAGGCCGTCCTCCTGCTCTTCTCCGGCCCAGATGCTGACCGCCTGGCTTGGATCGAAAGGAGAATGAAACGCGATCTCTGCCTCGACCATCGCCCGAAGTTCCGCCAACGGCGCTGACGGGAGTTCGAAAGACAGATCCAACACAGCCCGGTCTTGTAGAACAAGGTCGATATCCCGCAGATCGACCTCTCGCAGAACATCAACGGCCTCCGAGGCCGTGAATGGCCCCGCTGTCTGATCTTCCGCCGTGACATGCCATCCTTTGGCGTCCAGCATCACCTCGGCTTCCGCCATGATCGAAACAGGCCGCACCTCCTGTGCCATCTGCTCGAACGTGGCATCGAGCAGCAGGCGTAGGCGGCGCAGTTGGCGCACAACGCCCCGACCGTTCAGATCGCGGTCGGGGGAATGTGTCATCACGTCAGTCATTGTTAAGCGATCACCGGATTTGCAGGGGTCGGGTCAGGCGTTCAGCGAGAAGAGGTTCTGATTGGTCAGGGTATGGTTCGGGAAGATGGTCGAAACCAGATTCTCCGACATGCCCATATGACGGATCATGATCTCAGCGACGATGTCGCGGTAATCGACACGCATCGGCAGATAGTTTCGCTCTCTCTCCTCTAGGCTGCTCACATCCGCAGCCAATCCGGGTCGGGTCGGACCACCGAACGCGAACCATGCGCCGGCATTGCCGTGATCCGTTCCCGAGCTTCCGTTCTCTTCGACGGTCCGTCCGAACTCGGTACAGACCAGTACGACGACATCGTCCATGAGCGCGCCCATGTCCCGGAAGAAGGTCACGAAGTCGAGCGATCCCTCGCGCATCTTTCGGTGGTAGCCCTTCTCCTGATCCGTAAACCTTTGGGCCGATGTCGAGATTTGGTTGGAGTGTGTATCCCAGCCAATGTTCCAGTCAATGGCCGCCACTTCCAACGGGACACCCGCCTTCAGCAGCTGCGCCACAAGACGCAGCCCTTTGCCCAGCGGGCTGCCGGAATAGTCCATGCCACCGGCAGAGGGCATGTAATCCGCACCAGCCGCTTTGATCTCGTCGATCGTGTCGAGCATGATCAACTGGTTCTCGCGCACACTGCCTTCGACCGCAGACTCGACGACCGGGTGCGAGGCGACCTCACGCATGTATTCCGTAAGCTGATTATCCTGGCAGCCTTGGCCCTCGCAGAAGTCGTTGCTCTGCAGAGAGAAGCCATTGGCGGAACCGACGGCGGGCACAGCAAGCGCCCCTTTGAGCTCTCCGCTGATGCCGGTCTTACCCAGCACCGCGCCACGGACGGGATGGTTCACACCGGGCAATTCCTGAAGATACCGGTTGAGATATCCGTCGATCAGGTTGTTTCGTGCCCCATTTCCGATCCACCGCTGGTTGTCGAAATGCGAACGCCCCCCGCCGTCGAAGAACGTCGCTGGAGACACCATCATTCGACCGGCATCCCAGATCTCCATCAGCGGCGCCAAGTTCGGGTTCATCGCGCGATATGTCTGACCGATGTCGATGGCCGACTCCGACTCGGATTGGTTGGGGGCCGGAATGGCGATGCCGGGCCGGTAGGTGTAGTAAAGCGGGTCGCCGACAGCCGGGAAGAGATGAAGGCCGTCTGCGCCGCCGCGCATGAACACCTTAATGTAGGTCTTCCCACCAGCCGTCTGACCAAAGGAGAAGTTCGGTGCGCCCGCCGCGCCCACCATGGAGGCGGCGGTGAAAAGGGCGCTGTTCTTGAGAAAATCGCGACGCGTGGTCATGAGATCACCTTTCGACGAGGGTCTGTCTTACTGGAGAAGGAAGCTGGGCATCACGACCAGCACGGTTGCCGCGCGCAGGAGAGCCGCGCCTTCATCTTGGACGGCGGGTTCGAAGATGCCGTCCTCTCCCTTCAATGTGTCGACGAGCTGCTCGAACTCGTCGCCGCGATAATGGTCGCCCGTACCGACGGCCAGGAAGTACGCAGCCACCTCCTCGGCTGTCTCAAGACCCGCATCGAGAATTTGATCCTGTAGGTTCAGGCCGTAGCGGTCATTGTTCGAGTCGACGACCCGAACGACCTGCTGATACTGCGCGATCATGCCAGCCGACGCAGTCCAGGCGCTGCCGACTTCGGCCATACCGGTCGGTGCGGGGAAGTAGTTCGGCACCCAACCGGCGTTGGCGGCCGCATCGGCGAAACGCTCGTAGAAGTCGACGTTGTGGTCCTGAACCGGGAAGATGCCGAGGGCCCGGATCACCGACGCCGCATATTCGTACGGGGTCTTCACCTTCGCGCGCTGGAACTCGACCGTGCTGATGTAATCCGGGCGAGAAAGGATCGCGCGCAAGATTTCACGGCTGTCACCCTCGGTTGCAGCCCAGGCATCGACGCAGGTCTGGACGAAGGCCGCGGGGGGTTGGTCGGCAACGAACTTCTGCACGATCTTCCCGCAGACGTAGTTCATCGTCAGGGGGTGATTGGCCAGGATGCCGATCAGCTCTGCGCCCTCCTGAACCCCCTCGGGACCGGACCGGCCGACGATCGTGGTGTTCAGGAACGGGATGACCTTGTCATCTTCATCGTGCCGGTCGGCCTTGAAATCGAACCCGTAGGTCTGTGCAACGTCGTCTGCGCCCTCATTCGTGCGCGTGTAGTGCCAGCCGGTGAAGACACGCGAGACGGCGATGACATCATCATCGGTATAGGGCGCGGTCACCCCGACGGTGTGAAGCTCCAGGATCTCACGGCCGTAGTTTTCGTTGATGTTTCCGCGGCGGCTCTGATCGTTGTCCAGGAACTGCGACATCAACGGGCTTGCCGCGCTGTAGATCAGAAGGTCGCCGAACTTGCCGAACGCATTGTCACGGAAATATTCCCGATCGACGATCGACTGTTCGTAGATGTTGCTGTCCTTGTTCGAGGCATGGAAGTGGTTTGACCAGAAGGACCCCATCACTTCCTGAAGTTGCCGTTCGGAATAGGCAGCATGGGCCAGGTTGTGCGCGCGCATCGTCTCGAACATTCTGTTCCGGTTCTTCGTCGTCCGATCCAGAAGCGCGTCGGCGTTCATCGACTCGAAGAAGGAGTCGTTGATCGTCTCCGGCGACAGTTGCTCATCGAGGTAGGCCTGGAAGCCGATCTGCTGCACGCGCGCATACAAGTTGGGCGTGGCGCCATATGAGATACGGGACAGCGCCTGTACGAGGCCGTCAGAGGTGTATCCCGGCGTGAACTCGTAGCTGACCGTTTCGGTGGTGACCTCGGAGTTACCGGACAGCATCCCGCTCAACGTGACCGTAACCGGGCCAGCGGCCATGTCTTCAGCGTTGAGACGGACGGCGAATTGGCCGGTGGTTGGCCCGACATCGACATCCGTCGTGCGCCCCGACGGGGCAAGCTGGACGCGAACCGTGTCGAACATCTCTGGGCTCTGGACCTTGCCGAAAAGCGTCTGACCCGAGACGGCCACGGCGCCTTCAGCCGTTCCGCCTGCCGTCAACTGAACGGCCTGTGTCACCGCGACATCCGCCGGCGGAAGGAGCGGGCTAGAAGAGGCGGTGCCGCTTGGCGGCGGCGCCGGTGGCGTCGTTGGAGGGGTCGTCGGCGGTGTCGTCGGAGGCGTGGTCGGCGGTGTCGTGGGGGGTGTCGTCGGTGTGGGGGTGGGTGTGGGTGTTGGCGCCGGCGACGTTGGCGTCGGGATCGGCGTCACGGGACGCGTCACGGGGTTGGGTGTCGGTGCGGGCGGGGTCGGCGCCGGTGCGGTTGGGGTGCCACCACTGGTGGGCGGCGTGCCGCCACCGGTCGTCGGGTTGCCAGCCACGGGCATCCCGCCATCGTTATCGTTGTTGCTGCCGGAACCGATGGCAACGCCACCGCCAAGAGCGACCCGATCTGCGTTTGCGCTTCCGCCGCCCGAAGAACCGCCGCCCATCCGGCCGGCCGATTGAGAGAGACCGGCCATCTGCATCGGCGCGGGCGACGTCATGCCCGCAGAGGCAGCGCCACCGGCAGCCGTTTTCGCTGCCATCCGGGTCGCACGCGCTCCGCTTCCGCCAATCGTGAACGGGGTGCGGTTTGCTGATCCGAACTGCCCACCCGCAGGCTGACCCGGCGCGGCAGACCCGGCTTGGGCGCGCGCAGTCAGGACCTGTGCCGCGACATCACCATCGATCACCTGTGCGACGGCAGCAAAGTTCTGCGGAAGCCCACCGACCTTGTTGAACAGAACGTCGCCGAAAGACCGCATGGCCGCACCACTGCCGCTCACGGTAACGACGTGTTCACCGGCGTTGAGCGCGAAAAGCGCCCGCGTGAAATCCTGCGAGCCGAGGCTGCGCTGCTCCGTTTGATCGACTACAATCTCGCCATCCACGCGGATCCGAACGGCCAAGGTCGTGGGCACCGCCAGCACATAGGTACCGGCGGCCGGCGCGGTCACGCGGTAGAAGGTCTCGCGCATATCCGCTTCGGCGCTGACTGGCGTCGGGAGTGCAGCAGCTGCCTCGGACGCTGCGGGCAGCATCGGCGCCGGAACCTCGGTTCCTTGCGCTGAGACCAGTGCGGTCGTTCCCAGGAGGCAGGCGGACGCAACGATCCCGTGACGGATATTGTGAAAAGACATAATCGATTTCCCCAGTCGGTTCTGGCGCAATGGCAGGCTCTGACGCAGGCAGACCAAGAGAACCGGGCAAATTTATAGAAACTTTGAGGCACATCGTAGCCGTCGGCGGACACGCGCTTGGACGCAACGTCATTTCAAGAATTTCGTCTTCCTATAGAGTGACTTAGAGCTTCTGACCTCATGCCGTATCGACACGGCCCCGGCATGAAATGCGGCAAGACTCATCGCCGCATTTGGGAGTTCTGTGTCCGCGAAAGTGGATCAATGCCCTGTATACAAGGCCATTGGCCCCAATCGTTGCCGCGATTGGCCAAATACCATCGCAATTTTCCAGAAATCTTGGAATCGCCCGCATCCTGCCACGGTCCTTTGCGACCTCGCGTCCAATGCGAAGAAGGACGGCTTTATGTTGAGCGAGCCAGATCAGATCGGCGCGGTCCCGAAGGCACTGCTGGGGCCCGGCGGTATCGACCACCACGATATGCGTGAGATCGTGGCCGCGGCGCGACAGGCTGGTCAGCCGATCCGCGTGATGCTCGACCGTCTCGGCTTGGTCCAACAATCGTCCTGGGCGGCGGCCTGTGCTAGCGAAACGGGCATGCCGCTAGTCGCGCTGGCAGACATGCCGGTTTCTCTTCCGACGGACCCGCGACTGTCGGACAGCTATCTGCAACGAAACGCCATCGCGCCCCTGGAGATCGGACCGAACCGGGCCCGCTTTGCGGTGGCGGACCCTTATAACGACCATGCCATGACGGGCCTGCGCATGCTGTTCGGGCAGGGGTTGGAGCTTGTCGTGGCGACCGATCGCGACATCGAAGCGGCCCTTGCCCGAAGTGTCGAGGCCAAGGCCGCGGCCAGTGGCGAGGCTATGGCCGACGACCTTCCCGCCTCGGGCGCCGAGATTTTCGACTTCGACGCCGAACGTCTGCGCGAACTCGCCAACAACGCGCCGACCGTGCAGTTCTTGAACCGGCTCTTCGCCACTGCCGTGAAGGCCCGCGCGACCGACATCCATGTGGAAATGCTGGGCAGCGGCCCGCAAATCCGTCTGCGGATCGACGGAGAACTGGTCTCGGCCGAAGCGCCGGATGAAGCGATCTATCAAGGCGTCGTATCACGGCTGAAGATCCTGGCCGAAATGGACATTAGCGAGCGACGGCTGCCGCAGGACGGTCGCATCCGGCAGAAGCTTGCCGGACGCGAGGTTGATATGCGCGTCGCGTCCACCCCCACCGTCCATGGTGAATCGCTGGTCCTGCGCCTTCTCGACAGCAGCACGGCGCCGCGCGCCATGGACGAGCTTGAGATGCCGGATGGTGTGCTGGGCACGTTCAAGAAGGCACTCCGCCAGCCCAACGGCCTGATCCTGATTACCGGCCCGACAGGCAGCGGCAAGACGACGACGCTCCATGCTGCGCTCAACGCGATCAAGACGCCCACACGCAAGATCATGACGATCGAGGATCCCGTCGAAATCCAAAGCGAGGGTCTGGTCCAGATCGAGGTCAATTCAGAGCTGGGCTTCACCTTTGCAAGCGCGCTCCGCACGATTTTGCGCCATAATCCGAACATCCTGATGGTCGGTGAGATCCGGGATGGGGAAACGGCGGAACTTGCCGTCCGCGCCGCGATGACCGGTCACCTCGTCCTATCGACATTGCACACGAACCGGGCCGTGGATGCCCCGCTCCGAATGGTGGATATGGGTGTTCCGGACTACCTTCTGGCATCGGTCCTGCGGATGAGCGCGGCCCAACGCCTTGTCAGGCGCCTATGCCCCCATTGCGCCGCGCCCGACGAAACCGGCGGTGGGTCCGCGCGCGCGAAGGCTCTTCTTGGCAAGATCGCGACGCTGGATCCGGAGCTTGGCGCACCGGACACCTGGCATCTGCACCGACCGGTGGGGTGCGAGTCCTGTTCGAATACCGGCTTCCGCGGTCGCCTCGCCGTCTATGAGGCCCTTGATGCCGCCGAATTGGATCGTGTCCGGGCGGACAAGAAGGCGTCCTATCGAACTATGTGGGTCGAAGGTCTTCGCCATGTCGCGGAAGGCCGCACCACACTTGAGGAACTGATCAACGTCCTCGGGTTGGAGCGTCTACGGCGATGAACATGATCACAGCCACGGAGGCCCGAACCGCAGGCCCCTATCTTTATCGTGCGCGCGACTCTGCCGGAAAGCGGGTCTCGGGTCGCCTGGACGCGCGGGATCGGAACGACGCAGCTCTCCAGCTCAAGCAAAAGGGCCTGTTCCCAATCTCCATCGAAACGGCGACCGCCGAGGCACGGCCGGCCAGCACGCCGACCCTCTCTCGGCGCAAGGCGTCTGATCCGAAACGCCCTTTGACACGTGCCGCAGCGGCCCGGTTCATGGCCCGACTGGCGAAGCTGACGGAGCAACAGATCAGCGTGGACCGCGCACTTGGCATTATCGCGGAAGGGGATGGAAAGGACGGGATCGCGGCGAAGGCATCCGTCATGCGCCGCGCGGTGCGCGAGGGCACCCCACTTTCGGCCGCCGTTGCAGAGACACCTGGACTAGCCGATCCGGCGATCGCAGCGCTGCTGCAAGGTGCCGAAGTCTCCGGCGATATGGCAAAGGCCCTGAAGACGGCCAGCGGTATTTTGGAAACGCGGCTTGCGGCAATCCGCAGCGTGACAACGTCGCTTCTCTACCCGGCGATCCTGTTCGGCATTGCCATCATCTCGGTGGGGATCATCATGATCGCGATCATCCCGCAATTCCGCCCCCTGATCGAGGACCGCATGGACCTCGTTCCGTTTCTGGGCCGGACGATCTTCGCCCTGTCTGCGTTCATCAGCGCGCTCTGGCCGATCATTGCGGCTGCGACGCTGCTGGCCGCAGGGGCGCTGTGGTACCTCATCCGTCGCGGCGGCCTCGCCCCGATCTGGGAAAGGGCACAACGCCTGCCCGGCCTGCGAAAGGTCGTGCAGCGCAATCAGGTGACGATGGTCCTTCACATCCTGGGCGAGTTGTTGACGCGCGAGATTACCCTGAGCCATGCGCTCCAAGTCGTCCGGCGTTCTGCCAGTCCCGGACCGATCCAGGATGCCCTTCAAGCAGCCTCGGAGGCTGTGTCCAGTGGCGATTCTCTCTCTACGGCTCTGTCGCAGAACGGCCTTGTCGCTGCCGATGTTCTGGAGATGATCCGCATCGGCGAAGAGGCCGGGAACCTGCCGGAAATGGTCAGCCGCGCCGCCCAAGAACAGCGCGAGATGGCGACCCGCAGCCTCGAACGCATCCTTCTTCTCTTCCAGCCCGCCCTCATCGTCGGCGTCGGCCTCATGATCGGAGTCAGTCTCTATGCGCTCTTCTCAGCCATCGTTTCCGTCAATGCCATTTCGTTCTAAGCGGCGCCGTCACCTGAGCCGTCGCCGCGCAGCAAAAGGCTTCTCCCTGGTGGAAATGCTCGTGGCCGTCGCCATCGTCGGCCTTCTGGTCGGGCTGGTGGGTCCGGCGGCTTTGCGGCAACTCCAATCCTCGCGCATCACCGCGACCGAAGCGCAGATCGCGCAGCTTCGCGCGGCCATCGACATTTTTGAAATCGACACCGGTCGCCTGCCCACCGAGCAGGAGGGACTGAACGCACTGCTCGATCCAAACCTCGGCATTCCTGGCTGGAATGGCCCGTATCTGCGTGACGGGAAGATGCCGCTCGACCCGTGGGGCAATGCCTATGGCTATGCCCGCGCGGATGGCGGGCCTCGCGTGATTTCCTTCGGGGCCGATGGCCAGCCCGGTGGACAGGGCAACGATGCCGATATCGCGGGTTAGACGCGGCGGGCAGGCGCGCGGGTTTGCGACGACCGAAATCCTGGTCGCCGTCGCCGTCGTCGCGCTTGTCGGCACGCTGGGCTTCCTGACGCTGGGCGGACGGGACAAGACGCTGGTCCAGTCGGAGGCGGCAGAAATCGCGCTGTTCCTGCAGCGGGCACGCCTCCGCGCGACCGAAAGCGGGCGCGACGTGCTGGTCACTTATGACGCCGAGGCGCGCCAACTCACCGCCGGACCGGCCACGCATCCAATCGGCAGCCGGATCGACGCGCAAGCTGCTCCCTCCCGGATTCGCATATCGCCCTCTGGCGAAAACGACGGGATGCGGGTCGATCTTCAGCGCAAAGCCGAGCGGGTGGCGGTGACCCTGGACTGGCTCACCGGGCGGGTGGAGGTCGTACGATGATCCGCCGCCTGCGCCGAACCCATCGAAGCCGCGGTTTCACGCTGATCGAATCCCTGGTCGCCGTCGTGGTCGCGACGACGGCCCTGGCAGGCTTCTATTCGGCCATGTCGACGGGCCTGCAACTTGGCAAACGCGCCGATCAACAGGCCAGATACGTATCCGTCGCGACGATGATTCTGGACCGTGTCGGACCAGACTACCCGCTCAACCCGGGGCTCACGGAGAACGGCCAGCTCGACGGCCTCGACTGGACACTCACCATTTCCGACAGACCTACATCGGACATCGCCCTGGGCGTGGCCGACCCCGACATGCTGGCCTTCATCTACGTGCAGGTTGCCGACCCGGATACGGGTGAAGCCGCCGTAACCCTGCGCGGCATCCGTTACCTGGAGACACCGTTATGAGACGGCGTGTCCAAAGACGCCGCCCTGGCGCGCGGGGCTTTGCCCTGGCCGAGGCGCTGGTCTCGCTAGCCGTCGCAGCCATGACACTGGCGATGCTGACCGGTGCCTCCTGGGGTCTGCGAACCGTTTCAGACCGTACTGCCCCCTCCCTGACCGATGCGGGTTCGCTTTTGACCACAAGGCGCGTCCTCCACGCCTGGGCCGCGGCGGTCGAGCCGTCGGGGGGCCGCGACCCGGCGGCCCGGATCGTCGGAAATGCCGCCGAAATGCGGATGGCCCTGACGGACTCGGATGGACGGCCGATGGTCGTTGCGCTGACTGTAACGCGGGACGGCGATCTCCACGCCGTGAGCGCCGCCCGCCAGCTTGGTCGGTCGGACGCCCGTCAGATTGCAGCGGATGCCCGGCGCACGACGATCTACCGCGACGCCCGTGTCCTGCGCCTGAGCTATCTGATGCCGGGCGAAGACGGGATCGGCCGAAGCTGGAGCTATGAGATCGATCCCGATCGTGGCACGCCCTTTGCCGTCGCCCTGGAAGCCGGAGCGGAGCGGCTGATCTTGGCCCCGATCCATTCCAACATCGCCCCAGACTGCCTTGTCGCGCTGGGTCCGGGCGCCGCGGATGAACGCCAATGCGCCGCCCGCTAGGCCCCCTTCCCCGCCGCCGCGCGCGCGGCTTCGTACTGATCACGGTCCTCTGGGTCGGGCTCGGCCTCCTCATGGCCGTGTCCAGTTTCATGGTGCTCAAGCGCCAGGACGCCATGTCCGGCCGGGCCGAGATGGAGACGAGCCGCGCCGTGGAGATGGCCCGGAGCGGTCTGAACGTGGCCTTGGCGGATCTCGCACGACCCGCTGACGAAGCCGCACCGCGCGATGGCCGCCCGCTGACGATCACCATGGCGGAGGGTCAGGTCACGTACCGGATCCAAGACGAGTCCGGAAAGCTGGACGTCAACGTCGCGCCGATCCAGCTTCTGAGGGCCGCGCTGGCGGCGCTGGCCGAAGGGACAAGCGCGGATGCGTTCGACACCTCGAATATCGCGGATGCTATCGTGGCCAGGCGCGAACGCGCGGGCGGCCCGATCCGCGCTTCAGAACTGCGCCGGTTGCTCAGTGAGCTTGGCCTGCCCAGATCGGGCGTAGACCGCGCGCTGACGATCCTGACGACCTACAACTTCGATGCCGAGATGAACGTCACGGCCGCGCCGCGCGACTTGTTGGCCGCAATCCCTGGACTGGGCGCATCCGGCGCTGACGATCTGATCGCGCGGCGCGCAGACGGGCGGCCCGTCCCGCAACTCGGGTCGGCTGGCATCTGGCTCTCGACGCGGGCTGGACCGGTCTATTCCATCGAGGCGGACGCCGTCTTGACCAGCGGCCTCCGGGCGAAGGTGCGCGCTTATGTCATGACGCGCGGCCTCAGCTTTCGGGGCGGGCTGATGCGTTACGATATCGTTGGCTACGAGATCGTCCGATGATCGGCGCATCACCCCATTGGGAACTGGCGCTCGCGCTTCTGTTGCTGGCCCTGACCCCGCTCGGCCCACTGCCCCTGGCGATGCGGGCGATGCTGCACCCGTTTTTCGGCACATCCGCCCGGCGCTACTGGCCCGCGGCAGCGGCAGGAACGCTTGGCGGCCTTGCCGCCGCGATCCTGCTGACAACCTGGATGGGCTGGCTGTCTCCGATCATCGTGATGGTTCTCGGCCTGCTGCTTCTGCTCGCGATCATGGACATGCGCTGGCGCTGGTTGCCCCTGGAATGGTGCGCGCTGATCGGCGTCGCGACCCTGGCACAGGCCATCGCAAACGGCGCCATCGGCGCAGCATTGATCGCAATGGTTTTGCCCGCCGCCACTCTGGCCGCGATCCGCGCGATATTCCTGTGGATGCGCGGGATCGAAGTGATCGGGGCCGGAGATCTTTGGCTAATTGCGGCACTTTCTGGGCAGATCGGTGTTCAGGGCGGGGCACTCATGTTGGGACTCGCTGCGGTTTCTGGCCTGGCCAGCCATTTGATTTATAAGGCAATTCGCCCAGACGGGCCGCAACGGTACGGCGTGGCCTACGGGGCACACTTATGTGCCAACTTCGTTCTCGTCGGGAGCTTGACCGCAGCGATCTAACGCAACGGTGCTAGCCGTGAGGCCAGAAAAAGAGGGGTCGGAGAACCGTCCCCCACGCAGAGGCAGTTTGAGCATGAAGAACCCCATCGCATTCGCGCTGGCAGCCGCTACGATTCTGAGCGGTTGCGATCAACTCAACAACCCGGACGAAGCCACCCGGTTGGAGCCGTGGCGGCAACAGACGATTCTGGGACCGGGCGACGAGACGTCGCAAGACCGCAGCCAGGGTCGCATCACCGGCGCACGTGACGTTCGGGTGGGCCGCGGGACGATCTTCCCGGGGCGCCAGCCGCTTCTGCGCGACAGCGACTTCGTCAACGACAGTGGTGAACGGACCGTATCGCTCAACCTGGTCGACATCCCAATCGAAGAGGCGGCCGCCGCCATCCTCGGAGAACTTCTGCGCGAAAACTACGTGATCGACCCGGGCGTCACGGGGACAGTGAACATCCGGTCTTCCCAGCCCGTGAGCCGGACAACCGCCATAGAGGTCTTCGAACTCGCTCTGAAGCAGAATAATGCAGCGTTGGTACGCCGCGGCGACCTCTTCGCCATCGTGCCGATCTCGGGCGACCTGACATTGGGCGCTAACACGGCGCGCGAGGTATCGCCGGGCTTCTCTCTCCGTGTCGTGCCCCTCAGCAATATCGGCGCACAGGAAATGGCCGCCATTCTCCAGCCCTTCGCGGGCGACGGGATCGTGGGCATCGATGCTCAGCGCAACATCATCGTTCTGGCCGGTACCTCCGCCGATCAGCGCTCTTGGCAGAAGACCATCGCCAGTTTCGATGTGGATTGGCTCGCCAATCGCTCGGTGGGCATCTTCCCGATCAAAGGCCGGGCCGCGCAATCGATCATCAACGCCCTGCAGCGGGTGGTGGAGACCGACGAAAGCTTTGAGCCGCTCGCCGTCTTCGAGGTGATCCCGGAAAACAATTCGATCCTGGCCGTCGCCAAGACGCCTCGGGCATTGGAAAGCGTGTCCGTCTGGATCCAGCGCCTGACCCAACAGGGCCAGAATGACGCGCAGATCTTCTCCTATGACATGAAGTTCGCCCGTGCCAGCGAGGTGGCCCCGACGCTGTCGCAGATCCTCGGCATCCAGGTTGAGGCTGCGACGGCCGAAATGGACGATGCCATCGAGGAAAATGCGGACGCCGAACTGGTCGCCGCCGCCTTCGACGATACCGGCCTAGGGACCCAGAACGCGACCCGCGTCGTCGCCAGCACAGCCACCAACACGCTTCTTATTCATGCCACGCAGGACGAATATGAGCGTATCCTCGGCGTCCTCCATCGCCTGGACGTCCCGCAGCGGCAGGTTCTTGTGGAAGCCACGATCGTCGAAGTCTCGCTGAACGATGAGCTTCGCTACGGTGTGCAATACTTCCTCGAAGGCGACGGCAACGATACCGTGGCCCTCACCAACAACAACGAGGATCGGAGCCTGGTGGCTCAGGTACCCGGCTTCAGCGCCGTCCTGGGCAACGATACCGACGTGATCATCGACGCCTTGGACGAGGTGACGCGCGTCAATGTCGTATCTTCGCCCAACCTGATGATCCTGAACAACGAATCCGCCCGCCTGGTGGTTGGCGACCAGGTTCCGGTTTCGGTGCGGACGGCCACGGATGTGGAAGATGCGGACGACAACGTCTTCGTCTCGACGGTGGAATTCCGCGATACAGGTGTGATCTTCGAGGTGACGCCGCGCATCAACTCCTCTGGCTCGGTCGTTCTGGACATCGACCAAGAGGTCAGCACCGTCGGGGCCACGGACCCGTCGACCGGCAACCCGATCATCTCCCAGCGCACGCTCTCAAGCTCCGTATCCGTCGATAGCGGTGAGACGATCGCCTTGGGCGGCCTCTTCGAGACGAGGGCCACCCGCGGTCGGTCCGGCATCCCCGTTCTGAGCGACATTCCTGTCGCGGGACGCCTCTTCGGTCAGACCTCGAACCGCGATCAGCAGACCGAACTTCTGGTCCTGATCACGCCGCGGATCGTCAACAACGCCCTGGATGCCCGCCGAGTGACGCGACAGCTGCGCGAACGCGTGACGTCGCTCCAACTTGGCGGTCCGTCGCTGAGCACTTCGATCTCCGTGCCCGAGCTTTCGACCCCGAACTCCGAGTTCATCGAAAAGCGCGACCAAGGCACCGCCCCGCGCCCGGAACTGACGCCGCCGCCCGCCGTGTCGCGGAACGTGGTAGAAACGGCCGCCACGACCGGCGGGACGCATTATGCAGTGCTGGGCGCCTTCGGGCAGAAGGGCGCGGCCGAAGAGCACTGGGCCACGCTGACCCAGACCAATCCGGGCGTTCTCGGCAAGCTGCAGCCCGTCTTCCGGCAAGCTGGCGATCTGACCACCGTCTCGGTGGGTCCGATGGCTCAGAAAGCCGCGATGGATGTCTGTGTGGGTGTCACCTCGGATTGCTTCCTCGCCACCAAATGACACGGCAGCCTCCGCCCCCTGAGGGCGGAGGCGACCATTCCCAGGGAAGGCGGCCTTCGGGCCGCCTTTTCTGTTCCGCCGCAAAGGAACGCAGCGGGCCGCATGCTCGCTGCGCCTTCGCGCCAATATCTGGGACACAGCAGAAGCGCATTCGGCCAGTGGGCCGACCACGCAAAAGAGCACACTTTTCATTTCACGTGTAAGGCCAGAGGATCGCGATATGCCTCGGCCGTCCGCTTCCCGTCATCTGATCCGCGCATCTTGCAGTCAAGGCCAGGATCATGACTGACGTCGCGCATGGCCTGCGCCTCGATGTGCACGACCTCGCGGTAACCGCGCCCGGCGGCAGGACGATCTGCGCAGTCTCCTCTCTGTCCCTCCCGCCCGGCGAAAGCCTCGGCCTGCGAGGTGTGTCCGGTGCCGGTAAATCCACGTTCCTCTTTGCCATCGCCGGACTGCTCGCCCGGACCACAGGCAGCGTGTCCTGGGACGGAACCGACATCCTGAAGAGCCACGCTGAAGCCCGCGCGGCCTTTCGTCACCGTCATATGGGTCTGGTCTTCCAAGAGGATCATCTCTTCGATGAGATGAGTGGCCCGGAGAATGCCGCCATCTCCGCCCTGTTTTCCCCCAGATCGGAGCGGGCGCGGATCCGGGTACGGGCCAAGCACGAACTGAACAAGCGGGCGCTTGGCAGCAGGCAAGGTACCGTCGGCGCCGCATCCGGAGGAGAGCGGCAGCGCGTGAGCGTCGCGCGCGCTTTGGCAACGGGGCCAAGCGTCCTCCTGGCGGACGAACCAACGGCCAGCCTCGACCGAGCAAACGCCGACGCCCTGGCCGACGATCTGGCGAATTTTGCGCAGGGCGGACAAAGCCTAATCGTCGTCAGCCACGACGAGAGACTGCTCGACCGCATGGATCGGGTGGTCGCCTTCGCGGACGGTCGGCTGGTCCGATGACGGCACTGTCACTTTCCCTGCCCCACGGGATATTTCAGGCGGCCCTGGCATTCGCCTTCCTCAGCGTCCCTTTTGGGATCGCCGTCCTGCTCAGCTGGGGATACGCACCTTGGCCGCTGATCCGCGCGAACATCCGGCGCCATCGCGCGCTGACGGCCACGTTCGTTCTTCTCATCGCCGTCGCCGTGGCCTTGGGGGTCGCCGTGACGACGCAGGAACGCGGCCTCCGTCAAGGCACAGCACAGGCTGCCACCGGCTTCGACATCATCGTCGCCGCGCCAGGCAGCGAGCTTGAGGTGATGCTCGCCACTATTTTCCTGGAACCGGCCGATATGGGGCTTGTCGACGGCACGACGTTCATGCGCCTGCACGACCATCCAAGGGTCACCCTCGCCGCGCCGGTGGCCTTTGGCGACAGTTACAGAGGTGCTCCCGTCATCGGAACGACCGGCGACTTTCTGCGGCATTTGACCGGCGATCCGAAGCTGGGCCAGGTCTTCGGCGATACGTTCGATGCGGCTGCCGGGGTCGACGCCCCCGTCGCACCCGGTGACGTCTTCGTGCCCGCCCATGGTCACGGAGAGGCGGCCCAGGACATCCATGCCGATGAATACAAGGTGGTCGCGCGGCTGCCGCGGACCGGGACACCGTGGGATCAGGCCATCCTCGTCCCAGTCGAAGCGGTCTGGCGGACCCATGGTTTGTCCGACGGCCACACCGAACCGGGGCAATTGGGCCCACCTTTCGCGCCCGCGCTGTTTCCCGGCACCCCTGCCGTGATCCTGCAAGTCGACTCCCTCGCCGCCGCCTACGCACTGCGCTCGGAATACACGCGGGATGGGCAGACGATGGCTTTCTTCCCCGGAGAGGTTCTGTCGCGCCTATACGTCGTTCTCGGGGATATCCGGCAAATCATGTCGATCCTGTCCATCGTGACGCAGTTGCTTGTGGCGATTGCCGTAATCCTGGCATTGGCGATCTTGTCGCGCTTATCGCTGCGCCGCACCGCGATGCTCCGCGCATTGGGGGCGCCACGACGCTTCCTGACGGCGGTGATCTGGGGCCACGCCACCGGCTTGCTGGTCGCCGGGACGGCATTGGGCCTGATGCTCGGCCTTGCAGGCGCAGCCCTCCTCTCTGCGGTCATTTCGTCACGGACCGGCATCGCCGTGGACGCGCAGCTCGGTTGGCCAGAACTGCATCTCAGCCTCGGATTCCTGGCGCTGTCATCCGGCGCGGCACTTCTCTCGGCCTTTCTCACATCCCGGATCGACGCGGCTGCTAATTTGCGCGGCTAACACCGGATGTGACGAAACGATCTTTGTCCTTTCTGTCACATTGTCGTTGTGGCCCGTCCATAAGGCCGCCCAAGATCGGAGCACAACGCCGCCGGACAAACCGGTGGCCGGGACGATCCCGACAGGAGGACTAGAATGCCACGCACCTTGTTCAGCGACACTTTCGACACGTTCCGCGGCCTCGGCCTCGCCCCGGTCCCTGCGCCAGGGCAGCTCGATTCCGACATATGGTCGGTGACCGGCTTTTCGGCCGGCGATGTCGCGTTTGGTGACACGAGCGCTGGGACGGACTTCACACGCGGCGTGACAGCCGGCGGGGTCTCATCCGGTGGTCTCTACGCGCTTGACCAGGGCGGTGAGGACTATGCGCTGATGGTGCAGCCGTCAGGGTCCGACTTCACCCCGGGTGCCCTTACGCTGAAGGTTACGAATGACGGGGCCGATGCGAGTGCTGTGTCCGTCTCGTTCGATCTTCTGATCAACAACGACCAGACGCGCGCCAACAGCTTCGACCTCAGCTATTCCTTGGACGGCGGCGTCACCTTCACTGGGCTCACCTCTGCGGTAAGCGACGAATTGTCAGATGCCGGCGGGTTCCAACGGACGAGCTTCAGCGCCGTTCTGCCCGAAACGTTGACGGCCGGCTCGGACCTTCTGCTCCGCTGGTCGTCCGATGACGTGTCGGGCGGCGGGTCGCGCGATGAATTCGCCATCGACAACGTGGTCGTCGGCGACGACCTCATCTCTCCGCCCGCGCCCACATTCGTCCAAAGCTTTGAAGACGCGCCCGGCACCGACTACACGCTGACCGGCGCGTTCGACGACGGTGGCTTCGACTTCTTCGGCCGCTTCGATGCGCCCGACGGATCGAACGGCGCGCGTGACGACTTCACGGATGGGTTCGACGGAAACTTCGCCATCTACGGCCAGGATATCGATGGCGACGGCGGTCCTTCCACCGGCATCATCACCATCCCCGACATCGACCTGACGGGCTATAGCGATCCGGGCGTCACCATCGCCCTGGGCGCGCTCAACAGCGAACCGAGCTTCCAGAATTACGAGGCCGCCGATGGCGATGGCATCCGTATCTTCGCGACGCTCGACGGTGGCGCGCGCGTCCAGATCGGAGCTTTCCTGCCGCCCGAGGGCGGCGCGGGCGACCTGCGACAGGACACGAATGGCGACGGGATCGGCGATGGCGATCCGCTGACGACACGGCTCACCGATTTCCGCTTCGATCTGCCCGAGGGCAACCTTCTGACGCTGGAGATCGAAGTGACGTCGACCGACAGCTTCGAACCCATCGCCGTCGATAACGTGCGTGTGGGGGACGGAGACACAGGTGGTGGTGGTGGCGACGGTGGCGTGACCATCGACGACGAGGCAACGCTGATTTCCACCGTCCAGGGCAGCGGAAGCGCCTCGGCCCTGGTGGGACAGACGGTCGTCGTTGAAGCCATCATGACGGGCGATTTCCAAGACGGTGACGGGGACGGGTTCCGCAACCTGGGCGGCTTCTTCGTGATGGAAGAGGCGGCAGATTTCGACGCCGACGCCGCCACCTCCGAAGGTCTCTTCATCCGCGACGTCGACTTGCCTGGTGCCCCCGACGTTGCGGCGGGCGATACGGTTCGCGTCCTCGGCACCGTTGTCGAGCGCTTTGGCAAGACCACCATCGAGGCCACGGAGATCCGTATCGAGGAGACGGGCACTGTCGAAGACGTCATGTCGCTCGCCGTGGAGACCAGCCTGCCCGGTGTCGATGACCGCGAAGCGCTGGAATCCATGCTGATCGACGTGACCGAGCCGCTGACCTTCTCCGAAAGCTTCGACTACGAGAACTTCGGCGAGGCGACCTTCACATCGGGCGGACAGGTCTATCAATACACGCAGCTCAACGACCCGGATGCGGCCGGCAACGCCGCCTATGCCGAGGAGGTCGCCGATCGCTCGATCATTGTGGATGATGGCACGAACGGGTCGCGGGCCGATGGTTCTCCCATCCTGCAGCCGGACGGCACGCCCTTCGACATCGACGCGCCGATCCGCATGGGAGACGATTTCGACCTGACCGGGATCCTGGATTTCGACTTCGGCGCGTTCCGCCTGCGCCTGCCCGAAGGCGCAGCATTCGAGCCGATCGAGGAGGTCGAGATCCCGACCGAACCCGCCGATGTGGGCGGCAGCCTGCAGGTCGGCAGCCTGAACGTCCTGAACTACTTCACCACGCTGGATCAGAACGGGAACCAAACCGATATCGGTCTGGGCCCGCGGGGCGCCGAAAGCGCCGAGGAGCTGGCACGGCAGACCGACAAGCTGGTCACCACGATCCTTGGCATGGATGCCGACGTGATCGGCCTGGTGGAGCTGGAGAACAATTTCGCCGGTGACAACTTCGCCATCCAGACCCTGGTGGATGCGGTGAATGCCAGCCTGGGCGACGACGTCTGGGATTTCGTCGATCCCGGACAGGAATTCGTCGGCACCGACGCCATCGCCGTGGGCATGATCTACAACACCCAAACCGTGGAGCTTGTCGGCACGGCGGCGATCCTGGACGACCAATCCTTCCTCGACCCGTTGGATGACGGCGATGACAGCAACGGGGACGAGACGCCGAACGGCGACAGCTTCAACCGCGCCGCCGTCGCCCAGACCTTCCGCGAGATCGATGGCGGGGGCGAATTCACCGCCGTGGTCAACCACTACAAGTCCAAAGGCTCCCTCACGGGGGCGGAGGCCGACGACGATCAGGGCGACGGCGCGGGCCGCAATGACGCGACGCGCGAGGCCGCGTCCGAGGCGCTGCTGGACTGGCTCGCCACCGATCCGACGGGCGCAGGCGACGACGACGTGCTGATCCTGGGCGATCTGAACGCCTATGCGCGAGAGGACCCGATCACCGTGCTGGAGGATGGCGGCTTCACCAACCTCGTCGCCGCGTTCGAGGGTCTGGAAAGCACCTCCTACCGCTTCTCAGGTGAGGTGGGGACACTGGACTACGCGCTCAGCAGCGACAGCCTGACAAGCCAGGTCACCGGGGCGACCGCTTGGGATGTGAACGACGAGAGCCCGGTCTTCTTCGACTACAACCTCGACCCGACCTTCGGCGGCCCGGACCGGCCCGACCCGGCGGACCAGAACCTGTTCGACGGCGACAGCCCGCTGCGCGGCTCGGACCACGACCCGATCATCGTGGGGCTCGATCTGGACCCCGAGGCCATCGTGATCGCGGGCGATGAAGGCCGCGACCGGCTGCGCGGCACCGAGGCCGACGAGATCCTGATCGGCGGCGGCGGCTTCGACAGCGTTGCTGGACGCGGCGGCGCGGACACGTTCGAGTTCGTGGATGTGGCAGGGCGCTACGACCTTCTTGTGATCCGCGATTACGACGCGGACGATGTGCTGGACATGAACGGCGTCGGCATCGCGCGGACGCTGGATGTGGGCCGGAACACCGTCCTGATCACGGACACATGGGACACGATCGTCCTGCGCCGGACCAATCCCGAGGATATCGTGTTCGACGATCTGCCGCTGGTCTGAGGCCCTTGCGGCGGGCCGTCAATCGGTCCGCCGCACCATCAACTGCGTGCCTTCCATCCGGGTCTCCAGCCGCTTGATCTGCGCCACCAGGTCCGACAGCTTGCGCTTGCCATAGGTCCGGGTGTCGAAATCCGGCATCTCGGCCACGATCTGGCTGCCCAAGGCCCCCAGCGCATACCATTCGTCATCCTGATCCATCCGTTCCATGGCGCGCAGGATCAGTGGCAGGGCATCCTGCGGCTTGCGCTTGGTCTTCTGGACCTCTGCCGCGGCGGGCTCGTCCACGAGATTTTCGATCAGGATGAAGCGGTTACAGACGTTGCGCAGGCTCTCTGGGGCCTTACTTTCTCCGATCCCGATCACGTCCAACCCCTCCTCCCGGATGCGGGAGGCGAGGCGCGTGAAATCGCTGTCCGAGGACACGAGCACGAAGCCGTCGAAGCGACCGGCATGGAGGATGTCCATGGCGTCGATGACGAGGCCAATATCGGAGGCGTTCTTGCCCTTGGTATTGGCCGTCTCCTGGTGGGCCACGAGGCCCAGTTCCAGCACCTTGTCGGACCAGCCCTTGAGCTGGCCGGAGGTCCAGTCGCCATAGACCCGCCGGAGCCCCGGCTCACCAAGGGCGGTGATCTCCTTAATGATCGCCTCGGCGTACTTGGCCGGGATGTTGTCGGCGTCGATCAGCACGGCGACGAGCGGACGGTCACGGGTGGGCATCGGGTTGTCCTTTCTTCGGGCCGCCGGGGGTTTCACACCCCCGGACCCCCGTGGAGTACTTCCTGCCAGAGGAAGGGGGCGACGTCACGTCGGCCATAATATATATTTATTAAAATCATGCATTTAGATACACCTTGCCTGGCGAAAAACCTGGACCTTCAATAGACCACCACGCTCCGGATGCTCTCTCCTGCATGCATCAGGTCGAAGCCTTTGTTAATGTCGTTTAGGGGCATGGTGTGGGTGATCATCGGGTCGATCTCGATCTTGCCGTCCATGTACCAATCCACGATCTTCGGCACGTCGGTACGGCCCCTGGCACCGCCGAAGGCGGTGCCGCGCCAGACGCGGCCTGTGACCAGTTGGAAAGGGCGGGTGGCGATCTCGGCGCCGGCGGGGGCGACGCCGATGATGACGCTTTCGCCCCAGCCCTTGTGGGCGGCTTCCAGGGCCCAGCGCATGACCTGGACGTTGCCGGTGGCGTCAAAGGTGTAATCGGCCCCGCCGCCGGTCAAATTCACAAGATGGGGTACAATTTCAGACCCCATATCCCCGGATTGTACAAAATCCGTCATGCCGAAACGGCGGGCCATGGCCTCCCGATCGGGGTTCAGATCGACGCCCACGATCTGGTCGGCGCCCGCGAGCCGGAGGCCCTGGATCACGTTCAGCCCGATGCCGCCCAGACCGAAGACCACGGCACGGCTGCCGATCTCCACCTTGGCGGTGTTGATGACGGCGCCGATCCCGGTGGTCACGCCGCAGCCGATATAGCAGATCTTCTCGAAGGGCGCGTCGGGGCGGACCTTGGCCAACGCGATCTCGGGCAGGACGGTGTGATTGGCGAAGGTGGAGCAGCCCATGTAATGGAGGATGGGCGTGCCGTCGGTCATCTTGAAGCGGCTGGTGCCGTCGGGCATGAGCCCCTGCCCCTGGGTCGACCGGATCGCCTGGCAGAGATTGGTCTTGGGGTTCAGGCAATATTCGCATTCGCGGCATTCCGGCGTGTAGAGCGGGATGACGTGATCGCCCGGCTTGAGCGAGGTGACGCCCGGCCCGACCTCTTGCACGATGCCCGCGCCTTCATGGCCCAGGATCGCGGGGAAGAGCCCTTCCGGGTCTGCGCCGGACAGGGTGAATTCATCCGTATGGCAGATGCCGGTGGCCTTGATCTCCACCAGGACTTCGCCCGCCTTGGGGCCGTCCAGCTCCACATCCATGATCTCCAGCGGTTTGCCCGCCGCGACCGCCACCGCCGCCCGTGTGCGCATGCGTTCTCCTCCGCTTGCTATTGCCTGTCAGCCTCCGGCAAGCGGAGGGTGATTGCAATGATCACGACGCGAGGTTTCGATATGACACGGTTCGGTATTGCGCTCATCCTGGCCTTGCCCGCCTGCCAGCCCGTCGAGGCCCCCGCGGAAGAGGATCTGTGCGGCGCGGCGAATTACCAATCGCTGATCGGGGCCAATATCGCGGCCGTGACCCTGCCCGCCGATCTGAATGCCCGGGTGATCGGGCCGGACACGGCCGTAACCATGGATTTCGTGCTGGAGCGGCTGAACGTGGAATTCGACGCCGCGGGCATCATCCAGCGCGTCCGCTGCGGCTGACGCTCATGCCGGGAGCGGGCCACCCACGGCCCGCATCTGCGCGTGCAGATCGGCAAGCTCGGCATCGCGCCCGGCGCCCAGCACCGCCATGACCTGCCCGTCTTTCAGGTAGCGCGCCAGGAACGGGCCGTCTTCCGGTGTGCCGTCGAAGGCGATCTCGTCCCAATCGGCGGCATGGCCGAGATAGCGGTATTGCCGGGCCAGAGCCGTCCAGAAGAAGGGGATATCGGGCGCGTCGGGGGGCTGGCCCAGCATGGCCAGCGCGGCCCGCCGCCCGTGTTGGCGCGCGACCCGCCAATGCTCGATCCGGGCGGAACCGAAGGGCGTGGGGACATGGGCGCAATCGCCCGCGACCCAGATGTTTTCATGGCCCGGCATCGTCAGATCGGGCGCCACGGTGACGCCGCCATCGTCGCCCACGGCGATCCCGTCGATATCCGCCGTGGCCGGGGTCACCCCGATGGCGATCAGGACCAGATCGACGGCGATCTCACCTTGATCGGTCGTGATGGCCGTCACGCGATCCGTGCCGGAGAAACCGGTGATCTTGGTGGTGGGGCGGATCGTGACACCGGCGTCTTGGTGTTCCGCCATGATGGCGGCGCCGACGCGGTGCCCGAGGGGCGCGGCCAAGGGAACGTCCTCGGGGAAGATCACGGTGACATCGAGGCCGCGTTTGGTGAGGCTGAGCGCCGCCTCCATCCCGATGAAACCGCCGCCCACGATCCCCACGCGGGCCGCGTTCTGCAAATCGGGCAGGAGCGCCTGGGCCTGGGCCACGGATCGCAGGACATGGATGCCCGCGAGATCATGGCCGGGAAGATCGAGGCGGCGGGGCGTGCCGCCGGGCGCCAGAAGCAGACCGTCGAAGGCGTGCCGACCGCCATCGGCGAGGATCACCTGACCGGGTTCGATGGCGGTCACGCGACCGTCGATCAAGGCGATGTCGCGGGCGGCCAGGGCGGCGCTATCGGTCAGGGTCAGATCGGTCGGCGCGGCATCGCCCGTCAGGACGGCCTTCGTCAGCATCGTGCGGTCATAGGGCGGCTGGCCGTCCGGCGCGATCATCTCGATCTGGCCTTCGAAACCCTGTGCGCGCAATGTGAGCGCGCATTCCTCGGCCGCGGCCCCGGCCCCGGCGATGACCACGCGGCGGGGATCCGCGCCCTGCCGCGCGAAGGGCGGCGCCGGATGCGCCTCGATCTCGGCCGGGACGTCCACGAAGACGCGGCCATTGCGGATCTCGACATCGAAGCGGTGGAGATCGCCATAGCCGGGCGGTTCGGTCTGGCGGCCGGTCCGTGCATCGAAACAAGCGTGGTGGAAGGGACAGATCAGGGTGCCATCACGGACGACGCCCTTGGACAGCGGCAGGCCCAGATGCGGGCATTCATGGGTCAGTGCGCTGACGGCGTCGCCATCGCGGATCAGCAGGATCGCCGTGTCGCCGGCCTCTGCCTTGACGGGGGCGCCTTCGGGCAGGTCGGTGAGGGTGGCTAGCTCATGTTGCGGCATCGGCGCGTCTCCGGAATGGGTCGGACAGGTAGCGCGGCGGGGCGAAAAGCCAGCCCCTTGCGCCTGCCCGGCCCCTCCCCTATGTACGGCTCAACAGCGGCGGCCGTCGGGCCACTACCGGGAAAGATCGACGGGCCGCGGGCCCGTTTTTTTGTTGCTGAAAGACCGACAGACCGAAGCGAATGTCCGACCTGATCGCAAAGACCGCCATGGACCGGCGCCTGGCCGAGATCGTCACCCCCGTCATCGAGGATATGGGGTACGAGCTGGTGCGCCTGCGGCTGATGTCCGGCAAGACAGCGACGCTGCAGGTCATGGCCGACAAGCCGGAGGGCGGCATCGAGGTGGACGATTGCGCTGAAATCTCCACCGCGCTGAGCGCGATCCTGGATGTGGAAGACCCCATCGTGGACGAATACGTCCTTGAGGTGTCGTCGCCTGGGATCGACCGGCCGTTGACGCGGGCCAAGGATTTCGACGCCTGGTCGGGCTATGAGGCGCGGATCGAGACGACGGAGATGATCGACGGACAGCGGCGCTTCAAGGGCGTGCTGGCCGGGACCGAGGACGGCGAGGTTCTGGTGGAGATCGAACGCGGCGCCGAGACGGTGACCATCGGGCTGCAATTCGACTGGCTGAGCGATGCGAAGCTGATCCTGACGGACGAATTGATCCGCGAAGTGCTGAAGAACCGAAAAGACAAGGGTCAGATCGACGAGACCCAATTCGACGAAGTGAAGACACTCATGGACGGTGAGGAAGAGTAATGGCCATCACATCCGCCAACCAGCTGGAACTTCTGCAGACCGCCGAGGCGGTGGCGCGGGAGAAGATGATCGACCCGGCCCTCGTGATCGAGGCCATGGAGGAGAGCCTCGCGCGGGCGGCGAAGTCGCGCTACGGCTCAGAGATGGACATCCGGGTGTCCATCGACCGCAAGACGGGGCGGGCGACCTTTACCCGCGTGCGCACCGTGGTCGAGGACGAGCTGATCGAGAACGAGAAGGCCGAGCTGACGGTGGAGCAGGCCAAGCCGTATCTGGACGATCCCAAGGTCGGCGACACGATCGTGGACGAGGTGCCGCCCGTGGATATGGGTCGGATCGCGGCGCAATCGGCCAAGCAGGTCATCCTGCAGAAGGTGCGCGAGGCCGAGCGGGAGCGTCAGTACGAGGAATTCAAGGATCGCGCCGGGACTATCATCAACGGTCTGGTGAAGCGCGAGGAATACGGCAACATCATCATCGATATCGGGGCCGGTGACGCGGTCCTGCGCCGCAACGACAAGATCGGGCGCGAGGCGTACCGGCCAGGCGACCGGATCCGCGTCTACATCAAGGATGTCCGGCGCGAGCCGCGGGGTCCGCAGATCTTCCTGTCGCGCACGGCGCCGGAATTCATGGAAGAGCTGTTCAAGATGGAGGTGCCGGAGATTTACGACGGCGTCATCGAGATCAAGGCGTGTGCCCGCGATCCGGGGTCGCGTGCCAAGATCGCCGTGATCTCCTACGATTCGGGCATCGACCCGGTGGGGGCCTGTGTCGGGATGCGCGGTTCCCGTGTTCAGGCCGTCGTCAACGAATTGCAGGGGGAGAAGATCGACATCATCCCTTGGAACGACGATGCGCCCACCTTCCTGGTGAACGCGCTGCAGCCCGCCGAGGTGTCGAAGGTCGTGCTGGACGACGATGCCGAGCGGATCGAGGTCGTGGTGCCGGAGGAGCAGCTGTCGCTGGCCATCGGGCGGCGCGGTCAGAACGTGCGGCTGGCCTCGCAGTTGACGGGGCTGGATATCGACATCCTGACCGAGGAAGAGGAATCGAAGCGGCGCCAGGCGGAGTTCGAGGAGCGCACGAAGCTGTTCATGGACACGCTGGATCTGGACGAGTTCTTCGCCCAGTTGCTGGTCTCGGAAGGGTTCACCAATCTCGAAGAGGTGGCCTATGTGGAGATCGACGAGCTTCTGGTGATCGACGGTGTGGACGAGGGCACCGCGCAGGAGCTTCAGGCCCGCGCCCGCGACTATATCGAGGCCCAGAACGCCAAGGCCATTGCGGCGGCGCGGGAGGCCGGGCTGCAGGACGATCTGGCCAATTTCGAGGGTCTGACGCCGCAAATGCTGGAGGCGCTGACGCAGGATGGCGTCAAGAGCCTGGAGGATTTCGCCACCTGCGCCGACTGGGAATTGGCGGGCGGCTGGACCACGGTGGATGGCGAGCGCGTCAAGGATGACGGCGTCCTGGAGAAGTTCGACGTCAGCCTGGAGGAAGCGCAGGACATGATCATGACCGCCCGCGTGATGCTGGGCTGGGTCGACCCCGAGGACGTCGTCGGCACCGCCGAGGACGAGGAAGAGACCGAGGGCGAAACCGAGGAGGCCGGGGCGTGATCGCCCCGGACCGGCTTCCTGACGCGCGGCGGCAGAAACAAGGACAGCGACGGGGATCGCAGCGCGCCTGAGCGCCGCTGCATCGTTACCGGCGCGACCGGCCCGAAAGCCGGGCTGATCCGGTTCGTGGTCGGACCGGACGATATGGTCTATCCCGATCTGGCGGGTAAGCTGCCGGGTCGGGGGATTTGGGTGTCCGCAGACCGAGGGGCCTTGGAAAAGGCCGTGGCGAAGCGCATGTTCTCCAAGGGCGCCAAGCGGCAGGTGGCGATTCCCGACGGCCTTCTTGGGTCGATCGAGGCGGGGCTTCTCAAGCGGATGCAGGACACGATCGCCTTGGCCCGCAAGGCGGGCGACGCGATCTGTGGTTATGAGAAGGTGAAGGGCTGGCTCTGGAGCGAGGACGTGGGTGTCCTGTTGCAGGCAGCGGACGGATCGGAACGGGGCAAAGGCAAGCTCAGCACACCGGAGGGGGCCAGATGGATCGGTTTCTTAACGGCGGATGAGCTTGGGCAAGCCTTCGGGCGCGACCGGGTGATCCATGCGGCGCTCGCCGCTGGAACCCTTGCGCAACGTGTTATAGAGGAAGCCGCAAGGCTTCAGGGCATCAGGACGATCGACGGCGGCGATGGGGCTGCCGGGAAGGAAATTGGAAACGCATGAGCGATACGGACGGCAAAAAACCCCTCGGCCTCTCGGGCGGCGCGCGCAGCGGACAGGTGAAGCAGAGCTTCGCCCGTGGCCGCACGAAGAACGTCGTGGTCGAGACCAAGCGCAAGCGCGTGATGGTGCCGAAGCCGGGAACGAATAACGCAGCCCAGGCCTCGGCCCAGGGTGGGGCCTCTAAGGGTGGCACAACCGATGCCGAAATGGAGCGCCGCCTGAAGGCGTTGCAGGCCGCCAAGGCCCGCGAAGCCGAAGATGCGGAGCGCCGCGCGCGCGAAGAGCAGGAGGCCCAGGCCGCCCGCGAACGCCGCCGCGCCGAAATCGAGGCGAAGGAGCGCGAGGAACAGGAGCGCGCCGAACTGGCCAAGCGCCGGGCCGAAGAGGACGAGCGCCGTCAGCGTGAGGCCCGCGAAGGCAAGGCCCGCCCGGCGGAGCCGGTGGCGGCCGAGCCCGCCGCCGCCAAGCCGGAGCGGCAGCGCAATCTGGGCCCCGATGCCCGTCCGGGCGGCAACGATGCCAAGCGCAAGCGCGATGACGATGGCGGCAAGCCGCGGGGCGGCGGGGATCGCCGGTCCGGCAAGCTGACCGTGAACCAGGCCCTGCGCGGGGGCGAAGGCGGGCGGCAGCGTTCGCTTGCCTCCATGCGCCGGAAGCAGGAGCGGCAACGCCGCGGTGGCGGCGGCGATAGCGGGCCGCAGGAGAAGGTGATCCGCACCGTGCAGCTGCCCGAGACCATCGTCGTTTCGGAATTGGCGAACCGGATGACCGAGCGGGTGGCCGCCGTCGTCAAGTCGCTGATGCAGAACGGCATGATGGTGACGCAGAACCAGGTGATCGACGCCGATACGGCCGAACTGATCATCGAGGAGTTCGGGCATAAGGTGCAGCGCGTCTCGGAGGCGGATGTCGAACAAGCCATCGAGGTCGAAGAAGACAAGGCCGAGGATCTGAAGGATCGCGCGCCGGTCATCACGATCATGGGCCATGTGGACCACGGCAAGACGTCGCTTCTGGATGCGATCCGCAAGACCAAGGTCGTCTCGGGCGAGGCCGGTGGCATCACCCAGCATATCGGCGCCTATCAGGTGGAGACGAACGGCACGACGCTGAGCTTCCTGGATACGCCAGGCCACGCGGCCTTCACCTCCATGCGTGCCCGCGGCGCGCAGGTGACGGATATCGTGGTGCTGGTGGTGGCGGCGGACGATGCGGTCATGCCGCAGACGATCGAGGCGATCAATCACGCCAAGGCGGCCGAGGTGCCGATGATCGTGGCGATCAACAAGATCGACCTGCCGGCGGCGGATTCGAACCGCGTGCGGACGGAGCTTTTGCAGCATGAGGTGATCGTCGAGGAGATGTCGGGCGATGTGCAGGACGTCGAAGTCTCGGCACAGACGGGTCAGGGCCTAGATCAACTTCTGGAAGCGATCGCGCTGCAGGCGGAGATTCTGGAGCTGAAGGCCAACCCGGATCGCGCAGCCCAAGGCGCCGTCATCGAGGCGCAGCTGGATGTGGGTCGCGGCCCCGTCGCGACCGTCCTCGTGCAGAACGGCACGCTCAAGCGCGGCGATATCTTCGTCGTGGGCGAGCAGTGGGGTAAGGTCCGCGCGCTGGTCAACGATCAGGGCGAACGCGTCAACGAGGCCGGTCCATCCGTCCCCGTGGAGGTGCTGGGCCTGAACGGAACGCCCGAGGCCGGTGACGTGCTGAACGTGGTGAAGACCGAGGCCGAAGCCCGAGAGATCGCCGAGTATCGTGAGCAGCAGGCCAAGGACAAGCGTGCCGCGGCCGGGGCCGCCACGACGTTGGATCAGTTGCTGGCAAACGCCAAGGCGGACGAGAACGTCTCAGAACTGCCGATCCTGGTGAAAGCCGATGTGCAGGGCTCGGCCGAGGCCATCGTGCAAGCCATGGAGAAGGTCGGCAACGAAGAGGTTCGCGTGCGCGTGCTGCATTCCGGTGTGGGCGCGATCACGGAATCGGACATCACGCTGGCGGAAGCGTCCAGCGCGCCGGTCATCGGCTTCAACGTTCGCGCCAATTCGCCTGCCCGCGCGGCGGCGAACCAGAAGGGTGTGGAGATCCGGTATTATTCGGTGATCTACGACCTTGTGGACGATGTGAAGGCAGCGGCGTCGGGCCTGCTCTCGGCGGAGATCAAGGAGAACTTCATCGGCTATGCCGAGATCCGGGAGGTCTTCAAGGTCACGGGCGTCGGCAAGGTCGCTGGGTGTCTGGTGACCGAAGGCGTGGCCCGCCGGTCCGCTGGTGTGCGCCTGCTGCGCGACAACGTGGTGATCCACGAAGGCACGCTGAAGACGCTGAAGCGCTTCAAGGATGAAGTGAAGGACGTTCAGTCGGGCCAGGAATGCGGCATGGCGTTCGAGAATTACGACGATATCCGCGAAGGCGATGTGATCGAGATCTTCGAGCGCGAGGAGGTGGAGCGGACGCTCGCCTGATCTGCCCTCTAGGTTGGAAACGAACAGGCCCCCGGATTTCGGGGGCCTTTTTTTATTCCGCTGCGTGGGGGGCGGACCCGGTTCCGTCAGGGACGTAGCGTGACCGCCGGGTAAGGACGGGGTCTGCCGCGCGGGTGCGCGCGGCGCCGTGCCGGGTGGATTTGGGGGCCCGGTCCCGTTGATCGGCGAGCCGGTCGATCATATCGGCAGTGTCGAAGACGGCATGGGCCTGCAGCGACAGGGCCACGGCGGCGGCACCGATCAGGATTGCGAGGCCGCCATCCGCGATCGAGACGTTCAAGCCGGGCACCGTGAATGCACCCACCGACTCCGCGATCAGCACCGCCCCGGCAATAATGGTGAGCGTTCCGCCAAGGGCCAGAACCCACGCCGCCAGACGTCCGGTCGTATGTCTACCGCCTGTTGCCATGCACTTTTCTCCGCGCTTTGGCGAAGATCTTCATGGGGGCGACGTAGGGTCAAACAAAAAGGACCGCGCCCTGGGGCACGGTCCAAAACTTGCCGAATCGGGCTGATGTCAGGCGGTTTCCCGCACGCCCTTCTTGGGTTTCACCGGAGCCCAGATGCGCTTGTTCGTCAGGTAGAGCAGGACAGACAGCACACCGAGCATGATGACGGCCACGAAGCCCATCTGCTTGCGTGCGGCGAGCTTCGGTTCGGCCGTCCACATCAGGAAGGCCGAGACGTCCTTGGCGATGCTCTCCATATCGGTGGGGGAGCCGTCGTCGAACTCAACATCGTCGCCGTAGAGGACGGGCGCCATGCTGATCCAGCCGCCGGGGAAGGCGACGTTCTCATAGAGGATGGTGCCCGCGACCTCTTGCTCTTCCCCGGTATAGCCAGTCAGGAGGGAGGCGATGTATTCCGGGCCGCCCATCCCTTTGACGATCTGGTTGATGCCGAGGTTGTAGGGCCCATGGAAGCCTGCGCGCGCCTTTGCCATCAGCGACAGGTCCGGTGCGCCCACCGAGTTGTTCTCGGGGAAGTTGTCCACGGGTGTGGCCATCCGGAAATCTCCGAGACCGTCGTTGAGAGACGGATCGAAAACCTCGAAAAGCTCGGCATAGGCTTCTGCTTGCTCCGGGCTGAACCCGACGCCGCCTTCATCCGCAAGGTTGCGGAAGGCGACGTATTTCAAGCCGTGGCAGGCCGAGCAGATTTCCGTGTAGACCTTCAGACCGCGCTGAAGCTGCAGCTGATCGTAGGTACCGAACGGTCCCTCGAAGGAAAAGTCGTAATCGGTGACTTCTCCGTCGGCCCCGGCGGCAAGCGCCGCCGAGGTCGAGATTGCAAGGGCGGCGAGAGCGCCTGTGACTTTGCGGATCATGTCCACTCTCCTTATTCCGCCGGGCTGACTTGCTCGCCGGACTGGCGAATGCCTGCTCCGGTGCCGCCGGATCCAGACCCGTAATGCTCCGCGAAGTCGTCTTCGATGGTCGCGGGACGCGGCAGCGGCTTCTCGATCACGCCCAGGAGCGGCAGGATCACCAGGAAGTAGGCGAACCAATACGTCGTCGCGATGAGCGAGAACGTGTCCCACGGCGCCTCGGCAGGCATGGAGCCGAGCCACATCAGGAAGAAGAAGTCCGCGACCAGCAGCCAGAACCACCACTTGAACATCGGACGGTACTTGCCCGAGCGGACCGACGACGTGTCGAGCCAGGGCGCGAAGGCCATGACCGCGATGGCGCCGAACATGGCGACCACGCCGAAGAAGGCCGCATCGATGATCCCGCCGGAGATCCAGCTGAAGAACATCACGATCCATACCTCGGACGTGAAGGCCCGCAGGATCGCGTAGAAGGGCAGGAAGTACCATTCCGGCACGATGTGCGACGGCGTCGCCAGTGGGTTGGCTTCGATGTAGTTGTCGGGGTGGCCCAGATAGTTGGGCATGAAGCCGACGATGGCGAAGAAGACCAGCAGGATCACGGCCAGGGCATAGAGATCCTTGATCACGAAGTAGGGCCAGAAGGGCAGCGTGTCGCGCTTGGCTTCTTCCTTCGACGTGCGGCGCACTTCCACACCGGTGGGGTTGTTGTTGCCGGTGGAATGGAAGGACCAGATCTTCACGATCGACAGGCCCAGGATCAGGAACGGCATCAGATAATGCAGGCTGAAGAAACGGTTCAGCGTCGCGTTATCCACCGCCGGTCCACCCAGGAGCCAGGTCTGCAGCGGCTCTCCGATGAAGGGGATGGCGCCGAAGAGGCCGGTGATCACGGTCGCGCCCCAGAAGGACATCTGACCCCATGGCAGCACGTAGCCCATGAAGGCGGTGCCCATCATCAGCAGATAGATGATGATGCCCAGGATCCACGTGATCTCACGCGGGGCCTTGTAGGAGCCGTAATAGAGGTTGCGGAAGATGTGCGCATAGACCGCCACGAAGAACAGGGACGCCCCGTTCTGGTGGATGTAGCGCAAGGCCCAGCCCGCATTCACGTTCCGCATGATGTGCTCGACCGACGCGAAGGCGTAGTCGACATGGGGCGTGTAGTGCATGACCAGGATGATGCCGGTCACGATCTGCAGGACCAGGGTGAAGGTCAGGATGATGCCCCAGATCCACATCCAGTTGAGGTTCTTGGGCGTGGGGATCATCAGGGTGTTGTAGAGCAGTCCGATGATCGGAAGCCGCTTCTCTACCCACTTCTCCCCCTGGGAGGTTGGCGTGTACTCGTCGTGTGGAATGCCAGCCATTTGGTTACTCCTTAACCGAGCAAGATGGTGGTTTCGTCCGTGAATTGCGCAGGCGGAACGGGCAGGTTCCGCGGCGCGGGGCCGCGTCGGATGCGACCGGCCGTGTCGTAGTGAGAGCCGTGGCAGGGGCAGAACCACCCGCCGAAATCACCCGCGCCGTCGCCGAGCGGAACGCAGCCGAGATGGGTACAAACCCCCATCATCACGAGCCATTCGCCCGTATTCTCGCCTGAAAAGTCGGCGAGACTGCGGTTCCCGTCACCGGCATCGGCGGTGTCGTCGATGTTCTCGTTGTTTGCCAGCGGGTCGATCAGCCCGTCGATGTCGACATCCTGGGCTGCCGCGATCTCTTCCTCGGTGCGGCGGCGGATGAAGACCGGCTTGCCCAGCCACATGGCCGTGATCTGGGTGCCCGGCGTCAGGCCCGACACGTCCACCGGGATGGAGGACAAGGCCAGCACGTCGGCCGAGGGGTTCATTTGGTTGATCAGCGGCCAGACCGCCGCCCCGGTGACCACGAGGCCCGCGCCACCGGTTGCGTAATACAGAAAGTCGCGGCGGGTCGCTGCGTGATCGTCTGCATGTGACACTGAAGACTTCTCCCGTCTTATCCGAAGCATAGACCTCGGCAATCGCGTCTGTCGCGGCCGAATCCGCGTCTCTGCCGGGCGTCTTACGTCATACATAGCCCAAAGTTCCAGCGGACAATCCGGCGCAGTTGACGCAGATCGTCTCGTTCGCGCCGATCCGGCCGCCTGCGCGCCGTGAGATCGGGTAGAACCTGGGGGCGCGATCCGTCTATTGCGGCGCGTCTGGGGCTAGCCGCAATTCCATGTCGATATGCGGGATTCCGGCATCGTCATAGACACTGCCATAGGTAACGAAGCCGAAGCGGGCATACCATGGGGCGACATCCATCTGCGCGCTGAGATAGACGCGCGCCAAACCGTCCTGTCGCGCCGCGTCGATCGCCGCCTGCAGGAGACGGCCAGCATGGCCGCGTCCCCGGGCGGTGGCCAGGGTGGCCACCCGGCCGATCTTGAAGGTGTCGCCGTCGATGCGGGTGCGAAGCGTCGCGCTCGCCTGCCCGTCTTCGGACAGCAGCCAATGGGTGCAGCCCGGATCGGTCCCGTCGAATTCTTCGGCTTCGGAGATCCCCTGTTCCTCCATGAAGACAGCACGTCGGATCGCGTGAACCTCGGCCGTGAGGTGATCATGTCTCTCGATCTGGATCATGCTTGCCCCGCGATCTGCCGGGCCGTGAGCGCGAGAAGCGCGAAGGTCACGATCAGCAGGAGTATGAGGGGTAGCGGCGCGGAGAACGGGCCAAGCCCCGCGATCAGGACAGCCAATGCCGGGGGTGCGACGATGCGGCTGCCGACGCGCGTCGCGGCCTGGAGGCCCGTTCCCGTCGGGATCAGACAGCCGATCAGAAATCCGGCGAGGCCGAGCGTCCCGTATTTGGCCGTCGTGAGCGCGCCGATCGGTTCGTTTGCCAAGACGAAGCCGTTCTCAAGGAAATCGAAGGTCATCCCGAGGATGGCGGCAAGGACGGCCGCGCCTGCCAAGGCCCAATCGTGCGGATCGCGGGCGAGCCCGATGGCCATCAGGCAGAATCCGGCCCCGTATCCCAGCGGCAGGAGCGTGTCGGCGGCTGCGGCCCATTTCAGCAAGGTCGTGGCCTGGACGGGGTCGCGGAGAAGGCCGCCGATGGCGGCGACCGCACGCGCGCCCTCTGGCCCGGAGAGGATGAGGACCAGCATTCCCGCCAGCCCCGCAAGGGCCACCGCGAAAGCCAGAACGGCGCCGCGCAGGGCCTCTTGGCGGTTTGTCACGGACGTGTGGCCGTCATCGCGTCCCGCGCCGCGAAGCCCGCTTCCCAGGCGGCGAGCGCGGGGCGTCCGTCGCGCCAGTTGCGGGCGCCATGTCTGAGGTCGAGGTATCCAAGGGCGCAGCCGACGGCAATCTGGGCTATGTTGAGCGGGCCTTCCAGGATCGGCATGGACCGGTTTTCCATCGCGTTGAGGGAGCGGGCGACCTTCGCCCATTGCAGGTCGAGCCATTCGTCCCAGACCAGGCCTTTCTCGGCACGGAAGCGCATCTCGTAAGTCATGCCGACTGATGCCTCCATGATGGCATCGGCATTGGCTTCGAGGCTGAGGACGTCCCAGAGGCGGCCCTGCGGATAGAGGCCCGCCCCGGCGCGGTCATCGAGAAAGCGGCAGATGACCCGGCTGTCATAAAGGGCCGGAGCGTCGTCCCGCAGCAGGGTGGGGATCTTACCCGACGGGTTGGCGGCATTCAGCGCCGCGTCGCCGCCCATGGGCGAGGCGGTGACATCCCGCACCTCCACGTCGTCCTGCCCCGTCTCCAACAGGACGACGCGGCATTTGCGGACGAAGGGGGAGGCCCCGGAACTGAGAAGCTGCATGTCACACCTCGCTATCGGGATCGCGCATCAGGCGGGAGAGTGCCACCACCTCCGACCCGATGCCAGACGTCTCCACATGATCGGCGGCGGCCAGTCGGACCGGATCGGGCTTGTTCTGGCTGAGCTTCCAGGTGGATTGGACATCTTCGATGGTCATGCGGCACGGCACGATCTGGCGCATCATCCGGGTCAGGATGTCGGGGGTCATCTTGTCCGTCGTCCAGGGTGTTTTGGGGTTTAGCCAGTCCTCGAAACCGGCGCTCTGCCGGTCCAGCATGTCGCGCATGGCGTCCTGCGGCAGTCGCGTCAGGCGCCCACGGAGATGGACGGCGACGTAGTTCCAGGTCGGCACCTGGTCGGGCACGTCGTACCAATCCGGAGAGAGATACGCGTCCGGGCCCAGGATCGAGACCACGGCGTCGCACTCCAGGGCCCCGAGGATGGGATTGGAGCGGACGAGATGGAGATCGAGGCTTTGGCCGGCGGCGTCGATCAGGAACGGGACATGGGAGAGGCGCGGCCCGCCATCGGCGTTGACGGCCAGTGTTCCAAAACTGCGGTCGCGCGCGAAGTCCAGCGCGCGTGCGTCGGTAGCCTTGCGAAATGCTCGGTTCGGATGCATCGGCCCCTCCTTTCCGGAGACCGGAATGGCGGTTGCCCGCGGGCAGGGCAAGCCGCGTCGGGATTGCATGGCGCCCTGTCGAACCGCGACAGATTCTCCATGAAGTTGATCGGATCGGCCCCAGCCATCATGACGCGGTCCAACTCCAACTCAGCCGAACGATCGGCGGTGTTGGAAGAACGGATAGTGACGCGGCCACGGTCAAAGCCCCAATTGGTGCCGCCCCGCCGCCGCGTCATACCGGCGGGGACGCCGATCCAACGGATGCGCGACCGACATCCGCTTCGCGCCCTCTGCCTTGAACGGGTTCGGACGCGCGGGGTCGCTCCCCTGCGTCCCGCCAAGTTTTGCTTTCCACGCCCCGACAATCACATGCGCGTGGGCTTAGCGCGTCGGCCAAGTGACGTGTGCGCGGTGGGCTAGGTGCTTGGGGGCGGGGCGAAGTTCATGCCGTAGTTTGGCTGCCATCCCACAGCGGCAAAGTGGTTTCGGGCTTCGGTGACGGGATCCTCGCCGCTGGCGACGACGTCGTCATGCAGGCCCGGATTGGCGTCGAGATAAGCCAGGGCGCCCTCGTCGGTCTCCATGATCAGGTCACGAAAGAGGTAGGCGTCGCTGGGCAGGTCATTCGGATCACGGGAGACCACGCGGTTGGAGGTTTCGCTGCCGACTTCGCCGTAGCCCGTTGTCACGAAGTGCTCGACCCCGGCCGCCGTATCGCGTCCGAATGCGCGGGCAAGGTCCGCGTTCTCGGGTGCCGAGAGATAGGAATCGGCGTCAAAGTCCATGGAGAACCCGTCTGACCAGCCGGAGGTGGTGAAGTGGTCGCGGGCAAAGGTCACCAGATCTTCGATCCCATTCTCGTTGGCGTAGTCAATCAGGCCGGGATTGGAGGCGAGATACGTATAGGCACCTTCTTCTGTCTCCATGATCTCGTCATAGGCTGCGTAGGTCGGGTTCTCCTCGACCCCGCCCTCGCGCTGTCCGTATGGCCGCGTTCCATCCGCGATTTCGTTTCTGCCGGTCTCGAGGAAATGCAGGGTCGCACCTTCGGGGTCGTCGGCAAATGCGATGACAAGGTCATCATTTCCCGGTGCCGAGATGTAGCTTGCCGGACTGAAGTCGAACAGCATCCCGTGACTTTCTTGCCAGCCCACGGAGGTGAAGTGGTTCCGCGCCGCGGTGATCGGGTCCGCGTCGCTGGCCATCACATCCGCGGCCAAGCCGGGATTTGAAGCCAGATAGGCCAGCGCGCCTGCATCCGTCTCCATGATCGGCTCGTAATAGAGTGCGGCGGTGTTGGCCGTCTCGCCTTCGCTGAGGTCGAGATCGGCACGCGTGCCCTCCGCAAACTCGGACGTACCGGTGTACAGGTAGTGGTTCACCGCTCCGATCGGATCGTTCGCGAATGCGATCATCAGGTCACCGTTGCCGGGGGCCGAGAGATAGCTTTCGACATCGAAGTCGAAGTTCATCCCGTGTCCCGGATGCCAGCCGATATCTCGGAAGTGGTTTCGCGCGGCGGTGACGGGATCCTGATCACTTGCCATGATATCCGCAGCCAGGCCGGGATTGGCGGCGAGGTATTCCAGCGCACCGAGGTCGCTTTCGAGAATGTCGTCGGCGTGCAGATAGGCCGCGTTGGGCGTGTCCTCTTCGGTCAGTGCAAGATTTCGGGGCGCACCCTCCGCCGAGACCTCGCCGACTCCCGTCGTAACGTAATGCCGCAACGCCCCGACGGGATCGTCGCGGAAGGCCATGACCAGATCGTCGTTGCCGGGCGCAGCCAGGTAGAGATCGACGAGGTTCGAATTGAGAACGACCTCGCCCCCCTGCCCGGTCGTGATGAAGTGGTTGCGCGCCCAGAGAACCGGATCGCCGCCGGCGGTCTGCCACTGTTCGATGAGCGCCGGATCGGAAGCCAAGTAGGTCAAGGCGCCTTCTTCGGTGAAGAGGATCGCGTTGCGATTGGCATTGGCCGACTCGGTCGGTTCTGGCAGGTCGGTCACGGTCGGCGCGGCCCTGACGAAAAATCCATGGCCGTTATTGTCGATGTCGTTCCCGTGTTCGTCCTGACCTTGGCCAGCGACCCAGAGGACGGAATTGTCCGTCCGGTCGCGGATAACGAGGCGTCCGTCATTCTCCAGCCGCAAAACGAAGGCCCCATGGGTCGTCTCGTTATGGGTGCCCGAAGAGAAACCGGCATCGATGTGGTGGAACTCCGCACCGTCGTTATCGTAGACGACGAGATTGCCGTCTGCCTGCATCACGATGCCGCCGTGATCGGTGTTCTCACCGCCATTGTTCGTGTCCCAGATTTCCGGGTGACCGTCTTGCGTGAGGTCGCGGATCACCAGGTCGCCGCCCAGGGTAAACTCGGCTGCGAACTGGCCGTTCTCGGAGAAGAGCGCCTCGCCCGCGCGCAGTTCCTCGCCCGCCCAGAGCTCGTTTCCGGCCGACCGGCTCTGCGGCCGGACCGGCGTCGTTCCAACGTCGAGGTAGATGCCTGCCGGATCGATCGAGCGGCCCTCTGCGTTGCCCGACACCATGTAGTGATGGGCAAGATGGGTGCCGCCGATCAGCTCTTCCGGCAGTCCGAGCGACTCGGCAATCTCGCCGCGTAAGGTCGGGTTGGCGTCGGCATAGCCGGCGATATCGAACAGGCCGAGATCGGCGACCAGCGCGTCGCGACGATTGGTCGTCCCGGGCTGCGTCTCGAATTCCAGCCCCTCCCAGGCCGCGTCGTCCAACACCTCCTCGGAGGCGAGCACGCCTTGCATCAGGTCCAGGTCCACTGCGAAGCCCAGATCGATCTGGTAGAGCTCCTCGATCCCTGCCAGATCGCCGGATTCGGTAGCGAGGTTGTAAAGCGAGATCGGGTCGTTGCCGTGCTGGCCAAGCTCCGGCCGGGCGGCGCCCCATTGCATCAAGTAGGGGCTCAGCTGTGCGACGCGCGCGGCATGGTTGAGGTCGGTATGCCGGATCGTCGGCAGGCCCAGAGGCTGCAGGTCGGGGCCCATCAGCGTGATCTCGTAGCGCCGGTCGCCGTCGCTTAGCCCGTCATTGTCCTGCTTGACGCCGTATCGGACGAGGTCCGGATTTCCGTCTCCGTTGACATCCATGTAGCTGTAGAAGTCAGGGTTCCTGTCCTCGGCATCGAAGGTGACCGTGACGCCCTCCATCACGTCGTATATGCCGCTGGTTTCGCCGTCCGGGCCGGGCTGGAAGAGGGGATTGTCCCCCTGCAATGTGACGGGGGCCAGCTCACCTCCGAGCTCGGCGCTGAGCCGGTCGAACTGTTCCGGGGTCAGATTGGTGTTGTGGGCGAAGCTCTCGCCGCCGGTATTGGGATTGATGCCGCCATAGGCGCCCGTGACCTCAAGGCTCGGAGCGAGGTTTTCCGCCTTCCATTCTGTGCTGAGTTCGTAATCCAGACCCAGATCGGTGATGTTCTCGAGCCCTCCGGACCCGTCCCAATCCTTGTACTGGATGTTCTGCCGACGGGTCACGGCGATCGGGATGGG
>JBCCSY010000011.1:0-179232 GCA_039199335.1 Pseudomonadota bacterium | reverse complement strand
GAGATGCTGGGGCTCAACGACAAGATCGATGACATCCTAATCACGCTCGGCAAGCAGTTCCACCTGATCCGTCCCCTGGAAAAGAACCCAACGGTCTTTCTCTATGTGGCGCTGGACAAGAAGGCCGCCAATCTCGGCATGTCCCGCGTGCAGGTGAAGAATGTCGAGCAGGGTCTCGATCTCTAAGACATTCGGTGCGCCGGGCCTCCTGGCCCGGCCCGATGAACCGGAGAGCCCCATGGCGACCGAGATACCGCAGGCCATCCAAGACGTCTTCGACGAGGTCCAAATACCCCTCACGCTGAGCGACCCGCGCGCGGAGGATGATCCGCTGCTTCTTGCCAACGACGCGTTTCTGCGGATGACGGGCTATGAGCTTTCCGAGATCCGCGGGCGAAATTGCCGTTTCCTCCAAGGGAGCGAGACACAGACGGCCATGATCCGGCAGATCAAGACCGATCTGGAAGAAGGGCGTGACAGCCGCGTACTTCTGACGAACTATCGCAAATCTGGGGAAGCGTTCGACAACTTCCTCTACGTCTTCGCCGTCCGTGACGACGGTGGGACGCCACGTTACCGGATCGGATCGCAATTCGAGATACCGGCACTGGCCCGTGCCACCGCCTTTGAGGATCATGCGCGCGCTTTGGCTGCGGGGCTCGACGCGATCAACGCCGCCAGTGATGCGGCCCATCATTACCTAATACAGACCGGTGAAGCGATCGGGCTCAGTGTCAAGGCGCTGCTTACGGCCCGTTTGACGACACTGCGCGACTCCGTCTGATCATCGCAAGCCGGAGGCTATCTGCGAAATCCTTGGATGTCTGGCGGCCCGAACCGTCAAGGCCGCCCAAACTGGATCGCGATATTCACGTCGCGTCAAATGCCGACTGCAGGCAAGTCGTGCCTCATCGTCCGAATGGCACCCATCGGACGATCGTGACGCCAGCCGTCCGGCCTTCGAGATGCGTGGAGGGGCATGCCAGAGGAACGGACCAACGTCTCGGCTGCCAGTACGCAAACACTCCCTAGACTGTCGAACTCGACGGTCATTGCCTTAACGCGCGCCAGGTGGCCTCTGCGGTGGGCGCGAAGCGAAACGGGGTCGGCGGTCTCGACGCTATCGGGAAAACCAGGTCAAAAGGGGAACGCACCTGTCGGCCGACCTACTGGAAAAGGGCGCCCGCGGACACAAGACCAGCATCCCGCAGAACGACGACGCAGTCCCGCGATCCCTGCTGATCGCAGAAGGCATGTTACAGGCCCGAGATATCGGAGTGATCGGGTCATCCCAGAACCCGCACTGTATCGCCAAAACTACCCCAACCGACGAGGCAAGAAAGAAGCTAGTGCCGACGCGCGAAACCTATCCGCGCGCGTCCAGCAAAGCTTCCAATCGCTGCGACAACGTCCCGTCATCCACCGGTTTCGACAGGACCGGAACCTCGGAAAGGTCCGCGGGTATATCGATCGACGACCCATATCCCGTAACGAAAATGAAGGGTACGTCCCGCTGACGCAGGGCGTTCGCCACATCGAACGTCACGGTGCCACGGATATTCAGATCCAGAACGGCAAAGTCAAAACGCTGATTACGAATAGCGCGCATTGCGGCTTCGGCAGAATTTGCCGTCTCGACCGTACCGGCCCCCAGCCGCGTCAACGTGTCGACCATATCCATCGCCAGGACGACATTGTCCTCGACAAGCAATGCAGTGGCATCCTTGGCGACGGTTCGGATCTCTCCGATCGGACCGACTACCTTGGCTTCAGTCTCATTGGCGAGATCCACGAGCGTGTCGCTCGGAAGCCGAAACGTCATCGTGACACCGCTTGGCGGATAATCCAGTGTGACATCACCCCCGAATTCGTACGGGATCGCCTTTTCGATCAACGACCTGCCAAAGCCCTGACGGCTGGGGGGTGTCACGGGCGGACCGCCCAACTCCTTCCAGTGAAAAGACAGGCCGCCATCGGCATCGATGGACCATTTCGCCTGAACAACCCCTTCCTGGGTGTGGAGCGCGCCGTACTTCGCGGCATTGGTCACAACCTCGTGGAAGACCAGGGCGATCATGGGCGCAACGTCGGCACGCAAGCCGACGATGGGTCCGGCAAGCGCAACTTGCGCCTGATTTTCCACAAGATAGGGCTGCAACTCGGTTTCCAGGATACTGCGCATCGAAACGCCCTGCATCGTGTCCGAAACGGCGAGATCATGCGCCGTCGCCAAAGCCGAGATCCGTTGCTCCAGCGCGTGGGCATAGCTTTCCAACGAAGCGGCCGACGATTTGGCTTGGCGCGACAGAGACCGGACCAACGCCAGAATGTTCTTCACGCGATGGTTCAGCTCCGCGATCATCAGATCCTGCTGGCGTCGGTGGGTAACCATTTCCTTGTGCCGCTGAAGCTGCGCGCGCTCGTCCTTACCGGTGATCTGGATCAGCAGTTTCCGCAGCTCATAGGCCGCTTCCACGTCGAAGACCGACCATTCCTCGCACCGGCCCGCCTGCTCTTCGAGATAGGCTGCGAAGGATCCGCGTGGGTGGAGCCGCACGTCGCCCTTCGGTTCGGTTCGGACCTGTTTCTCCGGGCGACCGGCCCACTTGACCGAGCGTGTTTTCTCGTCTCGGAAGAACAGGGCCTGAACCGGCGTCGCCGCAGTACAGCGAACCTGCAAGCATCCAGCGCTTGCCCCCAGGTCGCCGTCCGGAGCCCAAGCCGCGTCAGAGAGGTGATCGGTCTGATCGACAAGATCGGCCTTGTCCGGTTCCCGCCCCGCAATGGCGCGGATCGTTTCGGTCGGCGGGGTGGAACCTGTGGCCTGGACTTTGTCGTCCCGGATGATGGCCAGCCCGTCGGCGTCGATCACGTCCCGGAGGATCGGCGCGAAATCGGTGAAAGCGCTCAGAAGATCGGTAGCCGCATCCGTATCGGCCAGAACGCGACGCCGCGCCTTTTCAGCACGCGCGCGGGCATCGCTCACCTCCAGCTCCAGCTTCTGCTGTATGATCAATGAGATCATCTGACCGTAGAGCTCGGCCGCGATCCGAACATCCGATCGAATCACGCGCGGCGACATGTGGTGACAAGAGAACATGCCCCAAAGCTTGCCCTCCACCACCAATCCGATGGTGAGCGTCGCCGAAACCCCCATATTCTGAAGGTACTCGACATGGATCGGAGAGATGCCGCGAAGATGCGCCAAAGCGATGTCGAGCTTGTCTGGATCCTGCTCCAGCCCGAGAAGCGGCACCGGCGTCTGTCGCACGTCGCTCAGCATTCGGACCGGGTTACGCACCTGAAGCGCCCGCGCCTGGGTCGGGACGTCCCACGCTGGATAGCGCAATCCGAGAAAGCTCTCCGCCTGTGGACTTCGCGCTTCGGCAACGACCTCCCCGTCGCCATTGGGAGCATATCGATAGGCCATCACGCGATCATAGCCGATCAGTTCCCGCAAACCGACCACGCATACCCGCAGAAAACGGGTCAAGTCCTTTTGCTGCGACGCGACGGTCAGAAGCATCCGCATGCGGTCGATCGGGTTTTCTATAGACGGCGCTTCCGCCGCGACCGGCTCGAACTCTACAATCACTTGGTCTGCCGGATTACGGTGAACAAAGACCTCGATCATGCGATCGTCGCGGCTGAAACACCCGACGCGTTCTCTCTGCGCCCGAGATGTGGACATGGAGATCAGGTTGCGAAGATCGTGAACAACCTGACGTGGCAGGATTTCCCGAAAGGAGACGCCCAGCAATTTCGAGGCTGGCTGCTCGAAAACAGTTTCCGTGTTGTCGCTAGCATATTCGACCCGCGACAGATCCCTGGGGCCGGCAAGCAACACACCAAAAGGCTGCACCCGTCCCGGCCGATGGATCGGCTCGCGATCGCAGTTGTCGATCGCCAGTTCTGCAGGGTCTAACTGTTCGTTCATGTCATGCCCGTGTTCGTGCGGGAGCCAATCAGGCAGCACGACCTGAAGATAATTCTCTATACAAATCGTATTGATAGCTCAATTCAACTGCTAAGGCACAGGTCAGTTTGTCTCGGCAGAAGGTCACGTCGGGGCAAGCTTCCCGTGCCGGGACGGCCAACCAAGAAAAATCAGAAAAGCAGGGCCAGCATCGTCACCGACATCGCCATCATCATCAGGTTTTCCGTCAGGGACACGAAACCAAGCGGCACATTGGAATTGCCGCCCACGCAGGCGCATTTGAGCGCGCGCCGGTCGATATAGACGGCCTTGAAAACGCTGATCGCGCCAATGGTCGAAATCGTCAGCGCGGCAGGCGCCGCAAACCAGGTCAGAAGACCGCCAGTCATCAGGATCCCAGCACCCGTTTCGACCCAAGGGTAGATATAGGCATAAGGCACCCAGCGCCGGGCCAGCAGATCGTAATTTAGAAAGCCGGTCGTGAAGCCTTCGATATCTCGCAGCTTCTGCATCCCCAGCAGGATCATGGAGATCGAGATGAACCAGCCCAGCGTCTGCCAGGCAAGAACGCGATCAAGGACCAAGACCGTCAGCACCACGGCCGTCGCGGCGGCGACGGCGAAAAGATACAAGACGGGCCGATAGGTCAGCGCATTCGGATCCGCGTCGCGCAACACGTTGCGTAGGTCTGAGTATCCGCCGACCCGCGCGCCGTCGATCCAGATCTGTGGCGTGGTCGCGACGCCATGTTCGGCCTTGAAGCGATCAACCTCCGGCCGGGAGCGGAGGGGCCGATCGTCGATCTCATATCCGTTGCGCCGCAGCAACCAATGCGCCTTGAGCCCGGATGGGCAGAGATGATCGGGCATGACCATTCGATAAAGCACCGCCGTCTTCGCGGTCGACGCCACACTCGGCTCCAACGTCTCATCCCTGGGCATGGGTGCCTCCTGCCGCGTTGCGCCGACGACTATCCTCCCGCCACCTTGGAAAGACCAGATGCGGACAGACAGTCTGCATCTGCGGATAAGCTCGTCCGGCCATCAATCCCCTACCCGCGCCAGAACGGCGCCCAACTCGGTCAGCTGCTCGGCAAGGGGGGACGATTTTCGCCAGACCAGCCCGATTTTGCGGGATGGCTGCGGCTCCGGGAAGCGGTCGATGGCCACCGCGGCGGATCGTGTCTCGACCGCGACAGCCATTTCCGGGATCAGCGTAACCCCCAACCCGGCGCCAACCATCTGCACAAGCGTCGAGAGGGAGGAACCGTCCATACCGTGACGCGGGGCCGCCGTTTGAAGGCTGCAGAAGGACAGGGCCTGGTCACGGAAGCAGTGACCTTCCTCCAATAGCAACAGCCGCATCTTGGGAAGATTCTCTCCGGCCGGAATTGGCGTTCCGGCATCGCCGGAGGGCCGAACGAGCAAAAACGCCTCTTCGAAGAGCGGTAGCGCGGTCAAGTTGGGCTCTGGGATCGGAAGGGCGACGATGGCCGCGTCCAGCCGCCCGGCGCCAAGCTCTTCGATCAGCCGGGGGGTGATCGTCTCCCGGATGTCGAGATCCAGATCGGGATAGTCGCGCCCGATGCGTCGGATCATGGCGGGCAGCAGATAGGGCCCGACCGTCGGAATGACGCCAAGCCGCAGCCGTCCCGACAAAACTCCTTGGGCCGTCCGCGCAGCCGCGCCTAGCTCATCCACTGCCCGCAAGATGCGGCGGACCCGCTCCGACATGTCCTGTCCGAAAGCAGTCAGACGGACGCCTCGCGCACTCCGCTCGAACAAGGCGGCCCCCAGGTTGGCTTCCAGCTCACGGATCTGCACGGACAGGGCGGGCTGTGACACCGACGACGCTTCAGCCGCGCGTCCGAAATGGCCGTGGCGGGCCAGCGCTTCGAAATATCGCAACTGCCGGATCGTCGGTTCTGCCATAGGAATATCTTATGGTGATCATTCGGAAATACAACTTAAGCCAATCGCACCGAACTGCTACATCAAAGCCAATCTCATACTCGACATCTGGAGGATTCGATGGACGGATCAGACGCCCCCGCCGGCAAATGCCCTGTGATCCACGGCGGCACCTTGCACACGACCAACCTGGTCCGCGGTAATAAGGATTGGTGGCCCAACCAGCTGAACCTGAAGATCCTGCATCAGAACCAACCCGCTACGGATCCGATGGACCGCGGGTTCGACTATGGCGAGGCATTCAAGGCGCTGGACCTGACTGAGGTGAAGGCGGACCTGACGGCTTTGATGACCGACAGCCAGGATTGGTGGCCTGCCGATTATGGCCATTACGGCCCCTTCTTCATCCGCATGGCCTGGCACGCGGCCGGCACCTATCGGACGGCCGACGGCCGTGGCGGCGCCTCCACCGGCAATCAGCGCTTCGCGCCTCTGAACTCCTGGCCCGATAACGGCAATCTCGACAAGGCGCGCCGCCTGCTCTGGCCGATCAAGCAGAAATACGGCAACGCGCTCAGCTGGGCCGATCTTTTCATCCTGACCGGCAATGTCGCCCTCGAATCCATGGGCTTCAAAACCTTCGGCTTCGGCGGCGGACGCGAAGATATCTATGAGCCCGAGGAAGACATCTATTGGGGTGTCGAGGATACGTGGCTGGGCGACAACCGCTACGACAAGGGCGAAGATGGCAAGGGCCGCTTCCTGGAAAACCCGCTGGCCGCCGTTCAGATGGGCCTGATCTACGTCAATCCAGAAGGGCCGAACGGCAACCCGGACCCCGCCGCTTCGGCCTACGATATCCGCGACACCTTCGCCCGTATGGCCATGAACGATGAGGAAACCGTCGCGCTGGTGGCTGGCGGTCATACCTTCGGCAAGGCCCATGGCGCGGGCGATCCGTCGCTGGTAGGCGCGGAACCGGAGGGTAGCGCCATCGAGGATATGGGCTTCGGCTGGAAGAACGCGTTCGAAAGCGGCCATTCCGGCCATACCACCACATCCGGGATCGAGGGCGCGTGGACGAACACGCCGACGACATGGGACATGTCCTATTTCGACATCCTGCTTGGCTACGACGACTGGGAACTGGGCAAGAGCCCGGCGGGCGCCCATCAATGGCACCCGAAGACCCCGAAGCCGGAGCATATGGCCCCCGACGCCCATGATCCGTCCAAAAGTCATCCGCCCATGATGACCACAGCCGACATGGCGCTGCGCACCGATCCCGACTACATCCGGATCTCCAAGGATTTCCACGCCAACCCAGACAAGTTCGCCGATGCCTTCGCCCGCGCGTGGTTCAAGCTATGCCACCGCGATATGGGTCCGCGCATCCGCTATCTGGGCGCCGAAGTGCCGGACGAGGACCTGATCTGGCAGGATCCGATCCCGGCCGTCGACCATCCGCTGGTTGACGATGCTGACATCGCGAACCTCAAGGCCAAGCTGTTGGATGCGGTGCCTGCAAAGGCGCTGATCCAGACCGCCTGGGCCTCGGCCTCCACCTATCGCGGCTCCGATCGGCGCGGTGGCGCGAATGGCGCCCGCATCCGCCTTGCCCCGCAGAAAGACTGGGAAGCAAACCAACCGGCGCAATTGGCGGAGGTTCTGCAAGCACTGGAGGGGATCAAGGCCGACTTCGATGCGCAGGGCGACAAGAAAGTCAGCATCGCCGATCTGATCGTCCTGGGCGGGTCCGCCGCCATCGAAGCGGCTGCCAAGGCAGCGGGCCACGATGTCACGGTTCCGTTCACGCCCGGTCGGGCCGACGCCACCGCCGAACAGACCGACGCCGACAGCTTCGACCCGCTGGAGCCTTTGGCCGATGGCTTCCGGAACTACCAGCGCCGCGAAGTCACCGCCTCCCCGGAGGAGCTCCTGGTGGACCGCGCACAGCTTCTAACCCTGACCGCGCCCGAGATGACGGTGCTGTTCGGCGGCTTGCGGGCATTGGACACCAATGCCGACGGGTCCAAGCACGGCGTCCTCACGGATCGTCCCGGTCAGTTGACGAATGATGTCTTCGTCAATCTGCTGGACATGGCCACCGAGTGGAAGCCGGTGGGCGAGGCGCCGATCACCTATGAGGGCCGCGATCGCAACACCGGTGATGTGAAGTGGTCCGGGACGCGCGTCGACCTTGTTTTCGGCTCTAACTCGCAGCTTAGAGCCTTGTCCGAGGTCTATGCCCAGGCCGATAACGGCGAGAAATTCGTCCGCGATTTCATCGCCGCCTGGGTCAAGGTGATGGAACTGGATCGCTTCGATCTCGCCTGATGACAAGGTCCGGTCCCATGGGGGCCGGACCGCCTGACCTTTGAAGGCCGCACGATATCCCCTAGGCTTTCCAGCCCCGGAGGATGGTCCATGCCACAGACCCCGCGCGGCCTCGACCGCCTCGATCTCAATCTGATTTCCGCCCTCGTGGTGCTGATTGAAGAACGATCCACCACCAAGGCCGCCCGCCGCCTGCACCTGGCCCAATCGACCGTGTCCGGCATCTTGGCTCGCCTACGCGACATCTTCGGGGATGAGCTTCTGATCCGGCAAGGGCGCGGCCTGGTCCCGACGGCCCGCGCGGAAGAATTGCTCGCCGCCGCCAAGCCGCATCTCGATGCCCTGACAGCCGCCCTTGGGGAAGCACGGGATTTCCACCCCGAGGCGGACGCGCGCATCTTCCGCCTGGGCTGCACCGACGCCGTGGCAATGGGCCTTTTGCCGACACTGATCCAAACCCTTCGAGAAGATGCGCCAAACTGCCATCTGACGGTCCGCGTCGGCGACTATCGCAGCCTGCCAGGCATGCTCTCCTCCGGAGAGATCACGACGGCTGTCGGGTTTCTGCGCGACGACCCGGCCGCCACGGCCAAGATACGCGTCCTGCGCCACGCCGAATGGGTCGTTCTTCGGGATCCGGACACCCCGCCTGTCAACTCCCTTTCCGATTTCTGCACCCGCCCCCACGCCTTGGTCACACCCCTGGGGGACCTGTCGGGCCTAGTGGACGACCAGCTGCGGGCCCAAGGTCGGCGGCGTGACGTCAGGTTGGGGCTTTCCAGCTTCGCGCTCCTTCTCGCATCGCTGCCCGGCACCGACCTGGTCGCCACGGTTCCCGATTTCGCGGCGGTCTCCTTGGCGAGGCTGGGGCGCCTGGCCATCGACCCCGCGCCCCTCGACATACCGCGCGTGACCAACGCCATGGCCTGGTCAGCGGCGACCGACCGCGACCCGGCGGAGCGTTGGTTTCGGGACCGCGTGGCCGCGAACTTTCCGTCTGAGCGATAGCAAGGATCGGGTCTTCCGATTTCCCGATTTGTCCCGTCACCGCCATCTCTCCGCTATCGAAACGCAAACGGAGAGAGACGATGGCAAATGCCCTTATCGTTCTGACATCACATACGGAACTCGGCCGCACCGGACGCAAGACCGGGTTTTACTTCGATGAAATGGCGGCACCTTACTGGGCGCTGACGGATGCCGGGCATGACGTCCGGATCGCCACGATTGCAGGCGGCAGCGCCACGCCGGACCCGACAAGCGTCACCGCCGATGGCGACAACCCTCCGGCCGTCGACCGGTTCCGCGCCGATCCGGTCGCGATGGCCAAGCTCTCGGACACACCGTCCGTCGATGCAATCGACGCAACCAATTTCGACGCGGTCTTCCTGGCGGGCGGGCATGGGACGATGTTTGACTTTCCAGACAGCGACGGTCTGGCGGATCTTGTCTCCGCCATCCATGCGGCCGGGGGCGTCGTCGGCGCCGTTTGCCATGGTCCAGCCGGACTGGTGAAGGCGACACGCACCGATGGACGGCCCCTGGTTGAGGGGCTGCGTGTGAACGCCTTCACCGATGCCGAAGAGGCCGCGGTCGAGCTAACCGACGAAATGCCCTTCCTTCTTGAGACGCGGTTGCGCGCGCTGGGCGCGGTCTTCGAAGCGTCCGGCGTTTTCGAACCCCATGCCGTGCGCGACGGGCGCTTGGTGACGGGGCAGAATCCAGCCTCCGCGGGTCCGGTCGCCGCGCTGCTGCTGGAGGCCATTGCCGAAAGCCACGCCGTCAAGGCGGCCTGACCGTACCAACCCCTGAAAGGACCGAAAATGAATATCCATCTGACCACAGGACTAGCCATGACCCTTTCGATCGCATCCGCAAACGCGGAAAATCTGCCGCCCTACATTGCCCCGCCGGCAGATGCACAGCCGGTGATGGTTATGGTCGAACTGGTAGCGGAAGACCCGGACGCTTTCCGCAGCTATCTGGAAAGCGCGGCGGTGATCCCGACAACCCGCCTGGCCTCGGGCATCCAATATTCGTGGACGACGCAGGATCCCGAGAACCCGGAACGTTTCGTGCTTCTGCAAAGCTGGACATCCGCCCAGCAACACGCGGATTACATCGCCTGGCGGCAAGAGACCGGTGCGCTGCAGGAACTGACCGATCAGCTGACCGAAGCGCCGCGGGTCGTCTATCTCGACCCGTTCGACGTGGCGACGCTCCCTGCCGCCGCGCCACAGGGCTAGGACGGTTCCGACCGCGGCAGCAGCATCACCAGCGATGCGCCGCGGTCGGATGCCTCGATCTCCAACCGGCCACCATGGCGTCGGCAAATGGAGACGACGATCGCAAGGCCCAAACCGCTCCCCTCTCCGGGGCGGACTTGGCTGAAGCGATGCACAGCCGATAGCCGATCTTCCGGCGCCAGGCCGATGCCGTCATCACGCACCCGCAAGTGGCACGCATGTCCATGGGCTTCTGTCGAGATCTCGATGGAAATCCCGCTGCCGCCACCGTGGCGCACGGCATTGTCGAGCAGGTTCTGCAACGCCTCTCCCAGCAGCAAACCATCACCCCGGATCGGCAGTGGGGGCCCGCGGTCGAACGTGACCTGCGCGCCGCGCTGCATCAGATCGGGCGCGGCGCGTTCGACCACCTCATGGGCCAGAGCCGTCAGATCGAGCGGATCACCATCACGATCAAGGGCGTCACGGTCCTGCAAACGCTCCCACGACAAAAGCTGATCGGCCAAGCGGCTCAGGTGCCGCGACGCGCTGACCATTGCCTCGGCACGCTCGGATTGCGGACCGTTGCCCGCCTGACGCCGGATCGCCTCGGCCAGGGCCACGACCCCGGCAATGGGATTTCGCAATTGATGCGCCGCGTTCGAGATGAACTCATCCTTCGAGCTGATCCGGCGCGTGACCCGGTCGAACAGCGTGTTCAGCGTCCCCACCACCCCGCGCACCTCCACCGGCACGGGCCGCCGGATCGGCGTCAGATCGTCCGGAGACCGCTCGGCGATGGCCGCTTCGATCTCGGTCAGCGGGCGCAAGGCGAACCGCAGCCCGAACCAGGACAGAAGACCAACCGCAGCGGTGAGCACGGCAAGAACCGCACCGGTCCGCAGCGTCAGACGCGTGGCAAAGGCCCGGCGCGCCGACATGGGCTGCCAGACCGAGATGACCTGATCCCCCCGGATCCAGCCCAGATCGACGGAATCCGTCAACCGGACCACGCGGACCGGCGCCCCCCTGTAGCGCCCGTTGTAAAGCGTGATCGGCTCATCCTGCGCATCGGCATCCACCAGCGGAGGTGTCGCAAAACCCGCTACGAAGGACCGGTCAGGGCCTTGGACATGATAGAAAATCTGCCCGCCCGCCGTATCGGCCATCAAGGCCAGCGTGGCCGAGGTCAGGGCGTCTCCGTCCCGCAGGGCGGGATCGCCTGCAATGGCAAGCGCGGCCGAGATCAGGGTCCGGTCGAAGAGATCTGCAGTCATCCGCGACGTCTCCCAGACGCGCCAGGCGCCCAACAGGCCCGCTACAACCAGCAGGGGCACCGTCAGCGTCAGGAGAAGCCGCTGCCGAAGGGACGGGACGGGCCCGTCAGCCATCGCCTTCTTCCAGCAGGTAACCCAAGCCCCGCGCCGTCCGGATGACGGCGCCGGTTCCGGCCAAACGCTTCCGCAGGCGGGAGACATGGCTGTCGATGACCGCAGGATCCACATCCGCCCCGACCCCATAGAGATGGTCCAGAAGCCGCTCGCGCGAGACCAGGCGACCCTGCGCCAATGCCAGCGCTTCGAACAGGGCGGCCTCGCGGCGTGGGATGTCGAGACGGGTGCCATCCCCGGCCACCACGTCGCGCGAGGTCGTATCGAACGTCACATCTCCGATCTTGAGCTGCGGGGCGGCCCGATCCGCACGCCGTCGAAGCAGAGCCCGCAATCGCGCGGCAAGCTCTCCCATCTCGAAGGGCTTGACCAGATAGTCGTCGGCACCGGCATCCAAACCAGCGATCCGATCCTCCACACCGGATCGCGCGGTCAAAAGCAGGATCGGCAACGCGTGTCCCGCGGCGCGCACGCGGCGCAGAACCTCGATCCCATCCAGCGTCGGCAGGTTGATGTCCAGGATCGCCGCGTCGGGGTCGTCGCCCAGAATGGCGGCAAGGCCCGCAGCCCCATCCTGGTGCAAATCCACGGCATGTCCCTCATCCCCCAGCAGGAAGGCGATGCCCTGCGCCAGGGCCTGATTGTCCTCGATCACCGCGATCCGCATGGGTTTCCAATCCGTCAGGTTGCCGCAAGGTTTGCGCAGTATCGTCGCCGGCGCGGGACCGGACAGCCCCGCGACATCAAAGAAAAAGGGACATCCGGGGGGATGTCCACGCCCTGAGGGAGGAAATCCATGTCCAACACTGCCTTCATCCGGGGGGTCGTCGGCCTGTGCGCGACCACCGCCCTTGCCGCACCGGCCCTGGCCGACGGCCACGCACTCGACCTGTCGGGGGAAACCGTCGAATGGGTCATCCCGTTCTCCGAATCCGGCGGCTCGGCCAAATGGGCCAACTTCTACGCGCCGCTCCTGTCTGAGGCCCTGCCCGGCCAACCGACAGTCGTCGTGAAGTTCATGCCCGGCGCCGGGTCGACCAAGGGCGCCAACTGGTTCCAGGAGCAGGAATACGAGGATGGCACCGTCATCTTCGGCACGTCCGGCTCGACCCAGTTCCCATATCTGCTGGGCGACCCGCGCGTCCGCTACGAATACGACGATTGGAACGTCGTCCTCGCATCGGGCACCGGTGGCGTCGCCTACCTGCCACCCGACCTTGCCGCCCAGATGGACGGGCTCGATGCGACCGCATTGCAGGATGAGAACTTCATCTACGGCTCCCAAGGCGCGACACGCTTGGACCTCGTCCCGCTGCTGGCTTGGGAAATGCTGGGCCTAAACGTTGAGCCGGTCTTCGGGATCGAAGGTCGGGGTGACGGGCGTCTGATGTTCGAACGCGGCGAAGCGAATATCGACTATCAGACCTCCTCCTCCTACCTGTCGGGCGTCGTGCCGCTGGTGGATGGTGGTCAGGCCGTGCCGATGATGAGCTGGGGTGCGCTGGATGCCGACGGTAACATCGTCCGCGACCCGACCTTCCCCGACATGCCCACATTCAAGGAAGTCTGCGAAGCCACGCCCGCCTGCGAGACCTCGGGCGAGGCATGGGATGCCTGGAAGGCGTTCTTCATCGCCGGTTTCCCAGCACAGAAGATGGTGTTCCTGCCCAACGGGGCGCCCGAGAACGCGATCCAGACCTATTCGGACGCATTCGAGACGATCAAGGCGCGCGCCGACTTCGCGGAGATCAGCGCCAGCCGCTTGGGCGTCTACCCCCAAATGACGGGAAGCGAGGCGGCCAGCACGCTGGAACTGGGCACGACCGTTCCCGACGGCGCCAAGGCCTTCGTGAGCAACTGGCTTTCGGAGCGTTATGGCGTGAGCCTGGACAACTGATCGACCGGCTCCGGCGCCCTTGCGCCGGGGCCACCGCCCATCGCCGGAAAGCCTACGGACATGGACATTCTCGCCACCGCCCTGCCCGCATTGGGCGAGGCGTTCGCCCTCATCTTGCAGCCCCAACAGATCGGCTTCCTGCTGGTGGGCGTGCTTCTCGGCCTGTCCGTCGGCGTCTTCCCGGGGCTCGGCGGGATCGCTGGGCTAAGCCTTGTCCTGCCGTTCCTCTACGGGATGGACCCCGTGTCGGGCCTGGCCTTGATGGTGGGACTGATCGCAGTTGTGCCAACATCGGACACCTTCGCCAGCGTTCTGATGGGGATCCCGGGCTCATCGGCCAGCCAGGCGACCGTCCTCGACGGCTTTCCGCTGGCAAAGAAGGGGCAAGCCGCGCGGGCATTGTCGGCGGCCTTCTCATCCTCTCTGTTCGGCGGTCTGCTCGGCGCTGCCGTCCTGACTTTCTTCATCCTGATCGCGCGGCCATTGGTTCTGGCCTTCGGCTTGCCCGAGATGCTGATGATCACGATCCTCGGCCTATCCATGGTCGCGATCCTCGCGGGACGTGTGGTGCTCAAGGGGCTGGTTGCGGCCTGCCTGGGCCTGATGGTGGGCACGATCGGGGAGGCCGGAGCGGGCGGTTCGCTGCGCATGGCGACCTATGACATCCCCTACCTGATCGACGGGCTCAGCATCGTGGTGGTGGGCCTGGGCATCTTCGCCATCCCCGAGATCGTCGCGCTTCTCAGGCAGGATCGCTCCATCTCCAAGGGCGGCACGTTGGGCGCTGGCTGGCTCGACGGTGTCCGCGATTGGTGGGCGAACCTGTTTTTGTCGATCCGCTGCTCGGTCATCGGGGTGCTGGTGGGCGTCATCCCGGGCCTCGGCGGCTCTGTCGTCGATTGGATCGCCTATGGGCACACGGTCCAATCCACCAAGGACAAGGCGAGGTTCGGGTCCGGCGATATCCGGGGTGTTATCGGCCCGGAATCGTCCAATAACGCGAAAGAGGGCGGCGGCCTCGTCCCGACCCTTATCTTCGGCATCCCCGGATCCGGCTCCATGGCGATCTTCCTCGGCGGGCTGGGCCTGCTGGGCTACGATGCCGGACCGCAGCTGATCCAATCGAACCTGGACATCACCTATACGATCGTCTGGTCACTGGCCCTGGCCAACGTCTTCGGTGCTGGTCTCTGCATTCTGCTCTCCGGTCAGATCGCGCGGCTGACCACGATCCGCTTCACGCTGCTTGCGCCTTTCCTCTTCATGATGATCGCCTTCGCGGCGTTTCAGTCCCGGCAATCGCTCGGGGACCTGGTCGCGCTCATGGCCGTGGGCCTCCTCGGCATCCTGCTCCGGCGCTTCGACTGGTCCCGCCCGGCCTTCCTGATCGGCTTCGTGCTCAGCTATCAGGCCGAAAACTTTACCAACATGGCGAACCAGATCGCGGCATCGCGCTTTCGGCGCGACGTGTCCGAAGGGCTCGACTACGTCTTCTCGCCCATCGTCCTGGTCCTGATCGTCGTGACGATCCTGTCGGTCGTGATCGGCATCCGGCAATCGCGCCAGATCCTGCCCGAAGGCGTGGTGGCATCGGGCAAGAAGCGCGCGCCGCTCATCTTCGCCCTGTGCGTCCTGGCATATCTGATCGTCGCCTGGATCGATGCCTACACGATCACCCTCACCTCGGACCGCATCTTCCCCCTGACGGTCGGGGCGGCGGGGATCCTCGGATGCGTATCCCTCGTGATCCGCATGATCCTGCAACCGGAAACCGACACCGTTTTTGCGGACCGGGAAGCCGTGGGCGAAGATGCAGAAGCGCCCCACGGGTTATGGGCGACGCTGGGCTGGTTCGCTGGCCTCCTCCTTCTTTCCGCGCTCTGTGGCTTCGTGATCGCGGCCGCGATCTTTCTAACGATGTTCCTGCGCGTCCGCGCCGGTCTCAGCTGGGGCCGCGCTTTGCTGGGCATGGCGGGCGGGCTGGCCATCCTTCTGACCCTCGCACGCACGTTGCGGCGCGACTTCCCGCCCGGCCTGCTGCAGGAGCTTGTGGATCTCCCCTGGCCGTTCACCTGATGCTCCCTGACCGCGCGGAAAGCGAGCAGATGCCTGCTTGACGCCTGTTTTTCGGGCACCCACCCTGCAACCGGGAAGGGGAGATATTCCAACACGTTCAGTCCGGTGGATGAGCGGGTCATACCCCCTCCGTCCGACAGCAAGGGGAAGACCATGTTCCGACGCAGTTTCCTGGCGCTTGCCGCCGCCACGCTGACCGCGCCCGCCTGGGCCGACGGTCACCTGACCGAAGTGCCCTTCGCCCTCGACTGGAAGTTCGAGGGGCCCTCCGCCGCCTATTTCGCAGCCATCGACAACGGCCATTTCGAAGCGGCCGGATTGTCCGTCGAGATCAGCGCAGGGCAAGGCAGCCTCGATGCGATCCCAAAGGTCGCCACCGGCGCCTTCCCCGTCGGCTTCGCCGATATCAACAGCCTCGTGAAGTTCCTCGATCAGAACCCCGGCGCGCCGGTGAAGGCCGTCATGATGGTCTATGACAAGCCGCCCTTCGCCATCGTTGGCCGCAAGAGCCAAGGGATCGAAGGCGTTGCCGATCTCGAAGGCTCGACCCTGGGCGCGCCGCCCCCCGATGGCGCATGGGCACAATTCCCGATCTTCGCCGCCGCCAATGACATCGACATCGATGCCATCACGGTGGAGCCGGTGGGCTTCCCAACGCGGGAGCCGATGCTGGCGGAAGGACAGGTGGATTCCGTCACCGGCTTCAGCTTCTCTTCCTATCTGAACCTGGTCCGGCTGGGCGTGGCGGAAGACGACATCTCCACCATCCTGATGGCCGATCACGGCGTTGACCTCTACGGCAATGCGATCATCGTGAACACCGACTGGGCCGCCGAGAATACGGAACTGGTCACCGGCTTCCTGACCGCCGTTGCCGCGGGCTGGCGCGACGTCATCGCCGACCCGGCCATGGGCGCCGCCGCCGTCATCGCGCGAAACCCCGCAGGCGACGTCGATCTGGAACAGCGTCGCCTGCAGCTGGCCATCGATGCGAACGTGCTGACCGATTACGTGGCCGAGAACGGCATGGGCGGCATCGACGCGGATCGCATGGCCTCCGCGCTCGAGCAGACCAAACTGGTCTATGAGTTCCAGTCCGACCCGGACATCGCGACTATCTTCGATGACAGCTATCTGCCGGATGCCGACGCCCGCATGTTGCAGTGACCGATCTGGTCGAAATCACGGGCGTGACCCATGCCTACAAGACCGGGGACGGGCCATTGCCCGTCCTCGACGATCTGACGCTCGGCATCCCCGAAGGAGGTTTTTTGGCCGTCGTCGGCCCATCCGGCTGCGGCAAGTCGACCCTAACCCGGCTGATCGCCGGTCTCCTGATCCCCGATGCGGGCGAGGTGCGCCTGCATGGTGAGCGGGTGAAAGGCCCGCGCAATACCGTTGGCATGGCCTTCCAGAACCCCGTCCTTCTGGAATGGCGGACGATCCTGCAGAACGTCATGCTGCCCCTGGAAATCGTCAGCAGCATGGGTCGCGCCGCCCGCACGGAAAGGGCGCGGGAGTTGCTCGCCATGGTCGGGCTGGAAGGGTTCGAGGATAAGCGCCCGTCCGAGCTTTCCGGCGGAATGCGCCAGCGCGCCTCTCTTTGCCGCGCGCTGGCGCACCGGCCCGAAATCCTGATCCTGGACGAACCCTTCGGCGCCCTCGACGCCTTCACGCGCGAAGACCTCTGGCAGACGATGCACGCTCTGCGGAGGCAGGAAGGCACGACGACCCTGCTAATCACCCATGACCTGCGCGAGTCGATCTTTCTGGCCGACCGCGTCACCGTCCTCTCCGGTCGACCGGCCCATGCGCAATTCACCCTCGACGTGGACCTGCCAGCCGACCGGACCCTCGACCACCTCTACGACCAACGGGCCACCGACATGCTTGCCATCCTGCGCCGCCAGATAGAGATCGCCCAGGGCCGCGCCCCTGCCGAAGACGCACCCGCCAGCGATCCTGCGCCCAGGCAAAGCATGGTAACCGAGGTGCTGCCGTGACGGCGCAGAAAGTCCTCGTCCCTATCGCGGCGATCCTGGTCTTCCTCGGTCTTTGGGAGCTGCTGGTCTGGGTCAACGACTGGCCGAACTACAAGATGGCCAGCCCCTCCGATCTGGGCCCGGCCTTCTGGAAGTTCCGCGGCCTGTTCCTCGAATATGGCTGGGACACGCTCTGGCGCACCGTGGTCGGGCTTCTCCTGGCCGTGGTCGTCGGTGTGGGGTTGGGCGTCGTCATGGGCTTCTCCAAGGTCATGCGAGACGCGCTCTATCCGCTGCTGGTGGGCTTCAACGCCATCCCCAAGGCCACCGTCGTTCCGGTCATCGCGCTGATCTTCATCGGCCAGCACGACCTGAACACGATCCTGATCGCCTTCATGATCTCGTTCTTCCCGATCGCCGTTTCGGTCTCCATCGGCCTCTCGACGTTGGAGCCGGAATACCGCGACATTCTCCGCTCCCTCGGCGCGTCCCGCCTGACGATCTTCTGGAAGATCGCCCTGCCTAAGACTCTGCCGGAATTCTTCGGCGCCCTGAAGGTCTCGGTCACGCTGGCATTCATCGGCACCAACCTGATGGAGATCGTCGAACCCCATGGCCGCGGCCTGGGCCATCTGTTCGACAGCGGCAAGATCAACGCCGACTATCCCCTGATGTTCGCCGTCCTCATCGCGCTGGCTGCTTTGGGCATCGTCCTCTTCTACGTCGTCGTCCTTCTGGAACGCATCTTCGCCGGATGGGCGGAACGGCCAGGAGGTTGACTTTCGCGATGTAGTGACGTACCTACATCTGCCGGAGGACGTCATGACCACACTCACCAGCCGTGAACTGAACCAGGATGTCGGGCGGGCAAAGCGCGCCGCCCGATCTGGCCCCGTCGTGATCACCGATCGGGGGCGTCCGGCCCATGTCCTTCTGACGATTGAGGATTATCGCCGCCTCCGCGGCCAAGGCCACAACCTGGCGGACGCTCTCGCCATGCCGGGCCTTTCCGACATCGACTTCGATCCACAGCCCGTCAGCCTCAAGGCCAAGGATGTCGACCTGGGCGAATGATCCTGCTCGACACGAACGTCGTCTCGGAGTTGCGGAAGGCGGGGGATGACCGCGCCGACCCGAACGTCCTGACATGGATCATCGGCCGCGACGCGACGGAGTTCCACATCTCCTGCCTGACCCTGATGGAGATCGAGATCGGGATCCTTCGGGTCCAGCGACGCGATCCGGCCCAAGCGACCCGCCTGCGGGCATGGCTGGAAGACCGCGTCGTCCCTGAATTCGCCGACCGCACATTGCCGGTGGATGCCAAGATTGCCCGGACTTGCGCGCGGCTGCATGTGCCCGATCCCCGGTCAGACCGCGACGCCCTCATCGCCGCAACTGCGCTGGTTCACGGCATGACGGTCGCCACCCGGAACACGGCCGATTTCGAAGGATCGGGCGTGGCCCTGGTCAATCCCTGGACGGGCTAGACCTTCCAGAAACAGAACCCGGCCCAGAGGGCCGAAATCCCCAGAGCGCCCCAAACGGGCTGCCCAACGAGGCCCAGCCAAGCCAGGAAGATGAAGGCCGTTCCCAGCAGCGACAGGAACAGCCTATCGCCCAGCGTCGTGGTCAGGCCCAGCACGCCGCGCCTGGCGAGGCCGTCGCGAAAGCGGATAACCTCCAACGTGCCGATCAGCGCGATGGCCGCGAAGATGCCGACGAAGACGGCCAGCGTCGCGGGCGTCCAGGCCATCCAGAAGCCGCCGAACATCGGTGCCGTCCAGTCGAACCCCGTCTCCTCGGGTTGCTGGCCGACATTACCCCAACCGGCCTGCTGGGCGTGCGCTGCCGTGGGCAGGAGGAAGGCAAAGACCCAGCGCATCACACCCGCCCCATGGCAAAGCCCTTGGCGATGTAGTTCCGCACGAACCAGATCACGATGGCGCCGGGGATGATGGTCAACGTCCCCGCCGCCGCCAAAAGCCCCAACTCGTAGCCCGAGGACGAGGCCGTCCGGGTCATGGTCGCCGCGATGGGCTTGGCCTCAACGGCGGTCAGGGTCTTGGCCAGCAGGAGTTCGACCCAAGAGAACATGAAACAGAAGAAGGCCGCCACGCCCACGCCCGCTTTGATGGTGGGAATGAAAACGGTGACGAAAAAGCGCGGGAAGGAATAGCCATCCACGAAGGCCGTCTCGTCCAGCTCCTTCGGGACGCCGCGCATGAAGCCCTCAAGGATCCAGACGGCCAGCGGTATGTTGAACAGGCAATGGGCCAAAGCCACCGCGATGTGCGTGTCGAAAAGGCCGACGGCCGAATAAAGCTGAAAGAACGGCAGGGCGAAGACCGCCGCGGGCGCCATGCGGTTGGTCAGCAACCAGAAGAACAACTGCTTGTCGCCCAGGAAGCGATAGCGGCTGAATGCATAGGCCGCGGGCAACGCCACCGCGACAGACAAGACCGTGTTGATCGTCACGTAGATGATCGAGTTGATGTAACCCCAATACCAAGTCGGATCGGTGAAGATCGTCCGGTAGGCATCCAGCGTGAAAGTCTGCGGGAAAAGAGAGAAGCCAGCCAGGATCTCGTTCGTCGTCTTGAACGACATCGCGACCAGCCAGTAGATCGGCAGCATCAGGAACGCGATATAGAGGATCGGGATGAGAGCGCGTTTCTTCATGTGTCGTTCCGCGTCATCAGAGTGTAGAACAGCCAACTGACCAGCAGCGTGATCGCGAAGTAGATCAGGCTCATGGCGCCCGCCGGCCCCAGATCGAACTGTCCCAGCGCGATCTTCACGAGGTCGATGGACAAAAGCGTCGTGGAGTTGCCCGGCCCCCCACCCGTCAGGGTGAAGGGCTCCGTGTAGACGTTGAAGCTGTCCATGAAGCGCAGAAGGATCGCGATGGTCAGCACGTTCTTCATCTTGGGCAGCTGGATGTGTCGGAACACCGCCCAGCTGGATGCTCCGTCGATCCGCGCCGCCTGATAATAGGCGTCGGGGATGGACACGAGCCCGGCATAGGCCAGCAGCACCACCAGCGACGTCCAGTGCCAAACATCCATGGCGATGATCGTGAACCACGCCGCCAGCGGATCCTGCGTGAAGTCGTAGTTGATCCCCACCACATCGTTCAGGAAATACCCCAGCAGCCCGATCTTCGGCAGTGCGAAGATGTTCCACATGGCGCCCACCACGTTCCAAGGGATCAGCATGGGCAGCGCCATCAGCACCAGGCAGACCGGCACCCAGAAGCCCGAGCGCGGCATGGACAGCGCGATGACGATCCCCAGCGGCACCTGAATGATGAGGATCAGGAAGGTGAAGAGGAACTGCCGCCCCAAAGCGGCATGGAACCGTTCGGAGCGCAAGATCTGCTCGAACCAATCGAGGCCCTGCCAGAAGAATTGGTTGTTCCCGAACGTCTCCTGCACCGAGTAATTGACAACCGTCATCATCGGCACCAGCGCGTTGAACGCCACCAGCACCAACACCGGCAGGACGAAGAACCACGCCTTCTGGTTTTCCACCTTCATCGCACGCCCTCCCCGCTGGCCAGCCAGCCATCGGCATAAAGGCGCGTGCGGTCCGCCCTGAAGGCCAGCTGCACGGCGCTGCCCGTGGGGGGCACGGCCCCCTCGGTCATGGCGTTGATGCGGGTCTCGCCGACACGGGCCTCCACCACCTTGTGGCGCCCCACGTCCGAGACCTTGGTCACCGTCGCGTCGATCCCGTGATCGGCCAGCGTCACGAATTCCGGTCGAACGCCGATCTCCAGCCGCCCGGACGCCCCGTCTCGGATGGCGCCGTCCAGTTGCACGGGCTGACCGTGGAAGCTGACGCCGGTGCCCGCGCGTTCGGCCGGCAGGACGTTCATGCCGGGCGACCCGATGAAATGGCCGACAAAGGTGTGGCCCGGTCGCTCAAACAACTCCACCGGCGTGCCGATCTGCACGACCTCGCCGTCCTGCATCACCACGACCTCGTCCGCGAAGGTCAGGGCCTCGGTCTGGTCGTGTGTCACGTAGATCATCGTCGTCTCGATGCGCTGATGCAGCTCTTTCAGCTTCGAGCGCAGCGAGAATTTCAAATGCGGGTCGATCACCGTCAGCGGCTCGTCGAACATGATGACGTTCACATCGTCCCGCACGAGGCCGCGCCCCATGGAGATCTTCTGCTTGTCGTCGGGCGCCAGCCCCGCCGCGCGCCGGTCCAGCAAGTCTTCGACCCCCAGCATCCCGGCGATCTCACCCACGGCGCGGTCGATCCGGGCCTGATCCACGCCGCGGTTCTTCAACGGGAAGGCCAGGTTCTGCCGGACGCTCATCGTGTCGTAGATGACGGGAAACTGAAACACCTGCGCGATGTTACGCTGGTCGGGCGGCAGGCCGGTCACGTCCTGATCGTCGAACAGGATGCGCCCCTCCGACGGGGTCAGAAGACCCGAGATGATGTTCAATAGGGTGGACTTGCCGCAGCCCGAAGGGCCCAGCAGGGCATAGGCCCCACCATCGCGCCATTCCACATCCAGCCCCTTCAGCGCGTAATCCGCCGGGCCCGTGGGCTCTCGAAGGTAGGAATGACGCAGCTTGTCCAGCGTGATCCGCGCCATGGCTCAGCCCCCCAAGGCGCGGCCATCCGCGTCGAACCAAAAGCCCTGGGCCGGGTCCATGCGAAAGACATGGGCCTGCCCAAGGCTATAGGGATGCACACCATGGGCCAGGCTCACCCAGCCGCGTCCGTCCAGATCGAAATGGGCACTGGACTCGGACCCCGACAGCTCCGTCACGCCCACGGTCCCGGTCAGGGCCACATCGCCCCGACCTTGGCTGTCGGGCAGAACATGGTGCGGGCGGATCGCGAAAGTATAGTCACCATCCGGCATGGCAGCCGACCATTCCGCCGATCCCATCTTGGCGCGCCCGTCGCTGATCCGGACAGGGGCAGCATTGATCGGCGGGTCCGAGAAGATGCGCGCCGCAGCCAGAGAGTTCGGCGCGCGATAAATGTCGGAGGTGGGACCGAATTGGCGGACATGGCCGTCCTCGACCAACGCTGTCTCTCCACCCAGAAGCAGCGCCTCTTCGGGTTCCGATGTGGCATAGACGACGACGGCACCGCGCCCGGCGAAAAGCTCGGGCAGCTGCTCCCGCAATTCCTCGCGCAGCTTGTAATCGAGGTTCGCCAGAGGCTCATCCAGGAAGACGGCGCGGCTATCCTTGGCAATGGCGCGGGCCAAAGCGCAGCGCTGCTGCGGCCCGCCCGACAATTCATGGGGCCGGCGGTGCAGCATCGGACCCAGTTGCAGGATGTCGGCGGCCTCGGCCACGCGGCTCTCGATCTCGGATTTCGGCAGCTTCGCCACCTTCAGGGGCGAGGCGATATTCTCACGCACGGTCATGTGCGGGTAGTTGACGAAGAATTGGTGGACCAGACTGATGCGCCGTTTCTGCGGCGACAGCTTGGTGACATCCTCTCCGTCCATGAAGACACGGCCCGATGCGATCGGGTCGAGCCCCGCCATCATCTTGATCAGGGACGTCTTTCCCGCGCCCGTGGGCCCAAGCAGAACGTTGAAGTGACCGGGCCGAAGCTCCAGCGTGGCGGGCTTGATGTGGGTCTGCCCGCCCACGACCTTGGTGATGGCCTCCGTGCGAAGCGTCATCCCGTCCCCTCGTTCTCGTCGCCGCTAAGGGCAAGGGGGCGGGCCGAAGCCCGCCCGCCACCGGCCCCACGCCGGGGCCGGGTCTCAGTTCACTCGGACGCCCAGCGGGCCACGAGCTCATCGTAGTTGACGGTCTCGCCCTGCGGCTTCTCGTTCTCGAGCGGTGGCTTGGCGCCGCCATTCTCGAACCAGAACTCCGCCGTCTGTGGCTCGTTCAGGCGCGGTCCACAGCCGCCATAGACATTGGCCGATTCATCGGCCTGCTGCATCCGGGCCATGGTGATGTCCATCTCCTCGGCCAGACGGTCCATGGCTTCCTGCGGCGTGAACGCACCGGAATTCACATCCCCGATCTGCTGCCACCAGATCTGCGCCAGCTTCGGGTAGTCGGGCACGTTGATGCCGGTCGGGCTCCACGCTACCCGGTCGGGCGAGCGATAGAATTCCACCAGACCGCCCAGCTTGGGCGCCCGTTCGGTGAAGCTCTCGTGGTTGACCGTACTGTCGCGGATGAAGGTCAGACCCACATGGGACTTGCGCGTATCCACCGTCTTGGAGGTTACGAATTGCGCATAGAGCCAGGCGGCCTTGGCGCGGTCCTCGGGGGTGGAGTTCAGGAACGTCCAGGACCCCACATCCTGATAGCCGACCTTCTGGCCTTCCTCCCAGTACGGCCCGTGCGGCGACGGCGCCATCCGCCAGAGCGGGTTGCCCTCTTCGTCGACGGTGTTGTTGCCTTCCGACTGGGGCTTCACCATGTCGGCGGTGAAAGCCGTGTACCAGAAGATCTGCTGGGCCACGTTGCCCTGGCTCAGCGCGGGCAGCGACTGATAGAAGTCGTAGCTGGCCGCACCCGGCGGCGCATAGGCGCGCAGCCATTCGTCCCACTTGCGGATCGCGTAGACCGCTGCGGGCCCGTTGGCCGCCCCGCCCCGCTCGACGGAGGCGCCGACCGGGTTGCAGGTGCCTTCCTCCATGCGGATGCCCCATTCGTCGATGGGCACGCCGTTCGGCTCCCCCACCGATCCGGCACCGGCCATGGAAAGCCAAGCGTCGGTCATCCGCCAACCCAGGTCGGGCGCGCGCTTGCCGTAATCCATGTGGCCATAGATCCGGACGCCGTCGATTTCCTGCACGTCGTTGGTGAAATACTCGGCGATGTCCTCATAGGCGGACCAGTTCACCGGCACGCCCAGCGGATAGCCATACTTCTCCTCGAAGCCAGCCGCGATCTCCGGATCGTCGAACCAATCCTTGCGGAACCAGTAGAGGTTGGCAAATTGCTGGTCGGGCAGCTGATAGAGCTTGCCGTCCGGCCCGGTGGTGAACTGGATGCCCATAAAGTCATCCAGATCCAGCGTCGGGCTGGTGACGTCGGCCCAAGGGCCTTCCATCATGTCCGACAGCGGATAGGCCAATTGCAGGCGCGAATGGGTCCCGATCAGGTCGCTGTCATTTACGTACGCATCGTACAAATTGCGCTGCGTCTGCATCTGGGTTTGTACAGCTTGTACAACTTCGCCCTCACCCAGGATCTGATGGTTCACCTTGATACCGGTGATCTCTTCGAAGGCCTGGGTCAGCACGTCGGATTCGTAGCTATGCGTGGGGATGCCCTCGGACAGCACGTTGATTTCCATGCCCGCATAGGGCTGAGCCGCCTCGATGAACCAGCGCATCTCTTCGAGCTGTTCCTCTTGGGACAGCACCGAAGGCTGGAACTCGTCGTCGATCCAGCGTTGCGCGGCGGCTTCGTCGGCCCAAGCCGGACCGGTCACCGCCAGGACGGCCGTGGCCGCGACGGCGGAATAAAGCTGCTTCCGCATGATTTCCTCCCGTTTGGCACCGGCTCCCTTCCGATGCCTCCCCAAGCGACCATTGCTATCGGGGATCTGTCAACCGCCGATTGACGTGCAGGTGACTTGGGGCAACATCAGGTGATGCGGATGACCTTGGGATCGAGGGCGAGCATATAGCCCTGCCGCGTGATGTTCCGGATCAACAGGGCCGTGACGATCTGGTTGCCCAGCGCGTCGCGCAGACGCTTGATCCGCGTCGCCCCCGCAGCCTCATCGCAATCCGCTTCCGGCCGCCCCGAAATCATGGCCTCGATCTGGGCGCCGGTCAGCATTTCGCCGTCCAGCCGGGCCTCGGCCAGAACGGACAATGTCTCCATCGCCGCGTCCGTCAGCTTCAAATCGATATCGTTCAGCGCCACCGCATTCTCGGCCCGCGACAGGACAAGGGACGTGACCTGAATGCCCGACCTTTCGATCTCGCCCATCCGGCGGTTCAACGTGACGATGGCCACCAGAAGAACGACGCAAGCGATCAGAAGCGCGCTGGCAAAAATCAACAGAACGAAAATCACCATCCGATAGCTGACCAGCACTTCCGAAAAGGCAGTGCCGGATTGCGCGAGGATTTCCAGAAGCCCGATCTCGGAAGCCGAAGTCAGATCCGTCTCGATGAAAAGCCGCTCCACCCGCGCGTTGAAGGCGTTGGCGTCGGGCAGGGTCGCGAACAGAAAAACGGCCGCTGCCGCCAGGATCACGACAATGGCCGTGACGCCTAGCGCAAGTATCCGGGCCGAGGCCGCGCGGGTCTCAGTAACGGAGGAAGAATTCGCCGGCACGGCCTCTCCTTTCGTTCAGCCCCTCTTGGCCGAACACGGATATGACCTGCAAGAGGGTCCACCCATCGCGCAACCGTCCGGCGATGACGGATTGCGCGGCACCGGTTCCACCACAGGCGGAGTCCGGCAACTCCACCACCCCGTAGTGAAGCTGCAAGGGGTTGTCCTTCTTTGCCTTGTAATCGGCATAGCAGGCGGCCTGCAGCGGGGCGGCGGCGAGGATCAGAACGATCAGGGCGACGAGCGCATGTTTCATGATTGTCACGATGCGGGAGGTCGCGTTGGCAGGCAATATCCGATCCGCCGCTATCGCATGACAATCGCGCGTTATTGAGGGTCTGGGCGCCCCGCGGCGAGGAGGAGGGCATTGATCCGCCGCAGGAGGCCCACATGATCCGCTCCATCCTCGCCGCCGTGCTTAGCTTCGCGATGTCCGCAACCGCACCGGCCACGCCCGTCCATGCCGATGCCAAGGACGTCGCAAAAATCGTCGGCGGCCTTGCCGCGATCTACGCGGTTTCGCGGCTGATAGAAGACCAGCGCCGCCAAGGGCAGGTTCGGCGAACAGAGCAGATTACCCGCGCGCCGGTCTATCAGCCCCGTTACGAGCCGCAGCCCCAACCCACGCGCATCCGAGAGACCCCGCGCACGTCGCCGATCTATTGGTCCGACCGTCCTGCGCCACGGCCATTCTACAACCCCGTCACCCTGCGCGTTCTGCCGGAGCAATGCTTGCGCCAGTTCGACACGCCCGACGGTCTGACGACCGGCTATGGCGCCCAATGCATGCAGAACGCCGTCGTTCTGCCCGGAAGCCTGCCGCCCAATTGCCTGCGCCGCCTGAACACCTCGGTCGGAGAGCGCACGATCTACGCCCCGCGCTGCATGGGGCGCAACGGGTGGTCAACCCGCACCGCACGGCGTTGACCGGGAGGGAGGCCTGGGCGAGGGTCCGCCCATGGCCTCCCTTCGTCTTCCCGATCTGAATCACGAACGCGCTGCCCGGAATGGCGGCGCGACCATCGTCGCAGGGGTCGACGAGGTCGGTCGCGGACCCTGGGCCGGACCCGTCGTCGCCTGCGCCGTCGTCCTGACCGGCACGCCCCCGGACGGCGTTACAGACAGCAAGAAACTGACGGCCAAGCGCCGTGCTGCCTTGGTCCCTCTCCTCGAAGCGTGTTGTGAGATTGGCTATGGCGCGGCCAGCGTGGCCGAGATCGACGCGCTCAACATCCGGCAGGCGACGCATCTGGCGATGGAGCGGGCCATCGCCGCGCTGCCCCGCCGCCCGGATCACCTGCTGATCGACGGCCGCGACCGACCCGCCTGGGCCACCGGTTCCTGCACCATGATCGTCGGCGGAGACGGGGCCAGCCTGTCCATCGCGGCGGCCTCAATCCTGGCCAAAGAACACCGGGATCGGACCATGGTGGCGCTGGCGCAACAATTCCCCGGCTATGGTTGGGATTGTAATGCCGGATACGGGACGGCAGCCCATCGCGCGGCGCTTCTGCAACAGGGGGTGACACCACATCATCGGCGCAGCTTCGCCCCCATCCGCAAGATGTTGTGCCAGACGGCGTGACACGAACTTGCCTCATTTGTCTTGTGGACGTCGTCCGGCACCCGCCGTCATGTTGATCCCATAACCAAAAGGCACCCCGCAAAGAGGGTGCTGCAAGAGGCTTAGGCATGGCATCACGACCACCGGAAGCGGTTGCGCTTCCGCTCGACACGATCTTGTCCGGCGATTGCGTCGACGCAATGGACGGACTTCCCGAAGCGTCGGTCGATCTGATCTTCGCGGACCCGCCCTACAATCTGCAACTCAAGTCCGACCTGCACCGCCCCGATAACTCTCGCGTCGATGGCGTGGACGACCATTGGGACCAATTTGACACCTTCGCGGCCTACGACGCTTTCACGCGCGACTGGCTGCGGGCCGCCCGTCGCATCCTCAAACCCGATGGCGCGATCTGGGTCATCGGCAGCTACCACAATATCTTCCGCGTCGGCACCGCGCTGCAGGATGCGGGCTTTTGGGTCCTCAACGACGTGGTCTGGCGCAAGTCGAACCCCATGCCCAATTTCCGCGGCAAGCGTCTGACCAATGCTCACGAGACGATGATCTGGGCCTCCCGCGCGGAAGGCGCCCGCTACACCTTCAACTACGAGGCGCTGAAGGCCCTGAACGAAGGCGTGCAGATGCGGTCGGACTGGATGCTGCCGATCTGCACGGGCCATGAGCGGCTCAAGAACGCGCGGGGCGAGAAGGCCCATCCCACCCAGAAGCCTGAGGCGCTGCTGCACCGTGTCCTGCTGGGAACGACCAAGCCCGGTGACGTCGTGCTCGACCCCTTCTTCGGCACCGGCACCACCGGCGCCGTGGCCAAGATGCTGGGCCGCCACTACATCGGGATCGAGCGCGAAGCAGAGTATCGCGCCATGGCCGAGGCCCGCATCGCCCGCATCCGCGCTTTTGAAGCTGCGTCGCTGGCCGTCACCACATCCAAGCGCGCCGCCCCCCGCGTGCCCTTCGGCCAACTGGTCGAGCGCGGGATGCTGCGTCCCGGCGAGGAACTAGAAAGCGGCAATGGCCGCCACCGCGCCAGGGTCCGCGCCGACGGTACGCTGGCCAACAAGTCCGTCAGCGGATCGATCCACCAAGTCGGCGCTGCCTGCGAAAGCGCGCCATCCTGTAATGGCTGGACATATTGGCACTTCAAGCGTGACGGCAAGCGCGTGCCTATCGACGCCCTGCGCCAGCAAATCCGGGACGAGATGACCGACTGACGGTCGACCCCGCAAAGTTACCGCCTGCGCCCGCTGTCCAATGTCCGGCGGGCGCCACTTAACCCCTGCCCGGCCCCATGCCGGTGCGGGGGTTCTTTTTGCCACATGGTTGCCTTGGGAGCGTGATCCTACCTCCTGAATTAAGGAGGTTCGCGATGGACCACGACATCATCGTCTTCGACGGAGACTGCATCTTCTGCTCCGGCTTTGCCCGCTTCATGGCCAAGCACGACCACGACGACCGCTTCCGTTTCGTGAACGCTTGGTCGCCACGGGGACAGGCGCTCTACGAGGCCCACGGCCTGGACGGCGTGGCGATGGAAACGAATATCGTGATCGTGGATGGCGTGGCCCATACCAAGATGGCCGCCTTTGCTGCCGCCATGGGCACGCTGAACCGTCCCTGGCGCTGGCTTGCCGCCCTTCGCCATTTGCCGCGCCGACCGGCGAACTGGCTCTATGACCGCATCGCCCGCAATCGCTATGCCTTCGGCAAGCGATCCTGTCCGCTGCCCTCTGCCGCGCTTCGGGGTCGGCTTGTCGACTAGATCGATCCTCATCATTGGCGGGGCGGGCGTCTTCGGGGGGCGATTGGCCATGGGCCTTCGCCCCGATTGGGACGTCATCGTCACCAGCCGCGACCTCGCGCGCGCCCAGGCGTTTTGCGATGACCATGGCGGGCGGGCCATGGCGCTGGATTTGGACGACCCGTCCTTAAACGAGGTCATAGCAAAGGTCGCGCCCTTCGTCATCGTCGACGCGGCCGGCCCCTATCAGGATTACGGCGACCGTCCTTACCGCGTGGCCGAAGCCGCGCTCGCTTGCGGCGCGCATTACCTCGACCTGTCGGACGATGCCGGTTTCACCACTGGGATCTCAGCGCTTGATACGGCCGCGAAGGCGGCTGGCGTGACGCTGTTATCGGGCGTCTCCTCCGTCCCCGCCTTGTCCTCAGCGGCAGTCCAGCATTTGCGGGAAGGACTGGATTATATCGACCTCGTCGAAAGCGCGATCCTACCCGGCAACAGGGCGCCGCGGGGACTGGCTGTCATGCAGTCGATCCTCGGGCAGGTGGGCCGCCCCAGCCCGACCTGGATCGCCGGACGGACAGAACCCGTTCCGGCCTGGTCCGATCTGCAGCGAGAGAAGCTCGTGATCGAGGGGCAGCGGCCCCTCTCGCCGCGCTGGTCCAGCCCAATCGGCGCGCCGGATCTCGCGCTTTTCGCCGACTATTTCGGCGCCGCCAGCGTGCGGTTCCGTGCCGGGCTGGAACTGTCGATCATGCATCTCGGCCTCGCTGTCATGGCCCTGCCGGTACGGTGGGGTCTGATCCGCTCACTGGCGCCACTGGCCCGCCCCCTGCACCTTGCCGCCGATCTTTTGGAACCCTTCGGAACCGACCGCGGCGGGATGCGTGTCACGGTCGTCGGCCGTCAGGCGGATACGATCCTTCGCCGCGACTGGACCCTGATCGCCGCTTCGGGCGACGGACCGCACATCCCCGCCCTGCCGGCGCGAATTGTGCTGAACCGTCTCGCCGACGGTGCCATCGCCCCGGGCGCCCGGCCATGCCTCGCGGAGTTCGATCTTGATGCTTTTCGAACCGTCGCACCGGATCTGGATCTATCGGACGGGACGACGGAAACGGAGATCGTGCCAATCTTCCAAACCGCACTCGGGACGGATTGGGACAAGTTGCCCGCGCCGCTACGAGACCTTCACACCGTTCCGGCCAGCCGCCGGTGGTCCGGGACGGCACAGGTCACACGCGGCAACAACCCGCTCGCCCGCGTCATCTGCCGTCTCTTCGGCTTTCCGCCCGCAGCGCAGGACATCCCGGTCACGGTCACGATGACCCGTCGCGGGGACAAGGAAATCTGGACGCGACGCTTCGGCACGCGCATCTTCCGCTCTCACCTGCGGGTCGGTCGGGGCGGTTTCGTGACCGAACGTTTCGGCCCGTTCCGCTTCGAACTCGGGCTGAATGTAGCGGAGGGCGCGCTGCACTATCCGGTCCGGCGCGGCTGGTTCCTGGGCCTTCCCTGGCCGCGCGCGCTCTTGCCGCGCTCGGCCGCGGTGGAGCAGGTCACGGAGGACGGGGACGCGCAGTTTGACGTCGCCTTGTCGGCACCTCTGGCAGGACCTCTGGTGCGGTATCGGGGCACCCTTCGCCCGGACGAAGGGTAGCGGACGGACCTGGCCCAACGGAGACATGACCCAACGAAAAAGGGCGCCCGCGCGGGACGCCCTCTGCGATGCGGTGTTGCCGCCCGCGCTCAGTTGGACGCGGCGGCGGCGGCCAGCAGGATCAGAGCGATGATCGGAACAACGACGCCAGCGGACGAGGACGACGTGTCCTCAACGATGACGACGGGGTCGATCGGAGCCGGTTCCGGGTTGCCCGCGAAAGCGGTGGTCGCGGCCATGGAAAGGGCAGCGGCGAGTGCGATTTTCTTCATAGTATCCTCCAAGATACACCGTTGGTGAGGCAGACATCACCACACCTTGTGGCGCCCAAGACTGTACCTCGGGCGATTCGTTAACCTCTGTGGACAGCGGCAGGCAATCCAAAAGCGTTTGATCGCGCTTACCTTTTTGGCCCAGACGTCAAATCAGCAACACCTGGGTGCCGACCTGTGCCATGCCGAACACTTCGGCGATATGTTCATTGTAGAGGCCGATGCAGCCGGACGAGGATTGTCGCCCGATCTTCCGCGTATCGTGCGTGCCATGGATACGGTAATACTGCCAGCTGAGATACAATGCGTGCGTTCCCAAGGGATTATCTGGTCCCGCGGGAACATAGCTCGGCCAGTCGGGATTCCGCCGCAGCATATTCGGCGTGGGCCGCCAATCGGGGCCCTCCACCATGCGAACGACCCGTGTCCGACCCCGACGGGTGAGTTCTTCGGACATGGGAACCGAGGATGGATAGAGATGATAGCGGCCTGATTCTTCCCACATATGCAGGGCCCGGCTCTCGATATCGACGAGGATTGTGCCACTGCGCAGCGATGAGAAATACGGCTCCCAGGCGAGGGACCGGAAACTGGACGTGTTCCGTCGCGTGATCACATCGGCGGCCGCAGGCACGGCCGTCGCGGCAACGGCCGTCGTTCCGGCCGCAAGAAATGTACGGCGGTTCAATAGAGACATGGCAGACTCCTTCTTGGCAGATCGAATCCCCACGGGGTCGGAGAATATCTCCTAGAGAGGGTCTAGGGCGATGACCCCGCACGTTCAAATCCAAGGCGTGTCAAATCTGTCAGACTCGGTAACAACCTGACCCAACGGTGATTTGCCCGGCGGGCCGCTCCGCTATAAACGCGGCCAGATCGGACGTTACCCTGGATCTCTGTGATGAACCGCCGCGCCTTCCTCGCCCTTGCCGCTCCTGCCTTGCTGGTCGCTTGCGCGCCGCCGGCGCCCACCCAACCGACGCTGGGGCCGGACGGGCAGCCTCTCCCGCGGCTTTATCGTATCTCACGCGCGGAGGGACGACAGCTTCCGTTCCGGGCGCTGGATGCGGTGAACACCTTGCGCCAGGGCGAAGGCCTGACCGCGTTGGAACTTGATTCCAAATTGAACGCAGCCGCCGCGACCCATTCCCGGGATATGTCGCTGCAGAACCGACCCTGGCATTTCGGCTCTGATGGCTCCAGTCCCATCGACCGGGCCGACCGCGTCGGATTCGACGGGCGCCTGCTGGGTGAGACGATCTCCGAAACCTACGAGAGCGAGTTGGAAACCATTGCCGCCTGGATGCAGGAACCCGGCCCACGCCGGGTGCTGATGGACCCGGAGGGGCGCCGCATGGGCTTCGCTTACTTCCAGGAGCAGAACGGCAAGATCTGGTACACGCTCAACGTCGGAACCTGATCGACATCACCCTGGCGCCATCACCGGCCGCTTAAGGTTAACGCCCCGCCTTCCTCTGGCCGGAAATACTCATGGCGCAACCGATGGGCGGCACCTCGGCGCTGGACCGGGGCGCGCCCTCACATTCCGCCCGACATCTTCCGATACCGCTGGATCAGGCTCGACGTGTCCCATCGTCCGCCGCCCAGCTTCTGCACATCGCCGTAGAACTGGTCGACCAGCGCCGCCACCGGCAAGGACACGCCCATTTCCCGCGCCTGTTCCAGCGCGATCCCCAAATCCTTGCGCATCCAATCCACCGCGAAGCCGTGATCGAACTGATCGTCCACCATGGTCTCCGCTCGATTGGCCAATTGCCACGATCCGCCGGCGCCCTGCGACACCAACTTGGCCACCGCTTTCGCATCCAACCCGGCCTCCATGGCGAACCACAGCCCTTCAGAGATGCCTTGGACGATCCCAGCAATGCAGACTTGGTTGACCATCTTCGTCAGCTGCCCCGCGCCCACATCGCCGAAATGCGAGATCGCCTTGGCATAGGCATCCATCACCGGCGCGGCGCGGGCGAAATCCACCTCCGACCCGCCGCACATGATGGCCAATTGCCCGCTCTCCGCCCCGGCCTGCCCGCCGGAGACAGGTGCGTCCACGTAGCCAATGCCCCCGTCCCGCGCGGCGCTAGCCAGTTCTCGCGACACGATGGCCGACACCGTCGTGTGATCCACGAAAAGCGTGCCGTCGCCCATCCCGGCCAGCGCGCCGTCCTCGCCCGTCACGACCGCGCGCAGATCGTCATCGTTGCCGACGCAGGCCAGGACGATCTCCGCCCCATCCGCGGCCTCACGCGGCGTGGCGGCGGCGCGCCCGCCATGGGCCTCGGCCCAGGCATCGGCCTTGGCTGCCGTCCGGTTGAAGACGGTAACCTCATGACCGGCCGTCACGAGATGACCCGCCATCGGGGCCCCCATCACACCCATGCCCAGAAATGCCAGTTTCGCCATCGCGCCCTCCAATCTCCGCCCGCCGGATCGCATGTCCGGCCAGTCCGGCGCACAATGGCGCGTTTCACGCCGCCGTCCAGTGGGCGTGGCGATCAGGCGAAGATGTCGACCGGCGTGCCCTTGCGGACGTTGAAGAAAATCTCGCGCATCTCCGTATTGGTGACGCTGATGCAGCCCGCCGTCCAGTCTTCCCCGGGGGCAGGGCGTTCGGAGCCCCAGCCATGGATGAAGATATCACCGCCGGGCGACCGGCCGAATTGCTCCGCATAGGCGATATCGGCGGCATTCGGGTAATCCAGTCCCACCGAAAGGTAATAGCGCGAATTCGGATTGTGCCGATCCACGAAATAGCGGCCTTCCGGTGTCCTTCCATCGCCGTAGAACCGCTTCGGCCCGTCGGCGGTGAAGCCCAGCTGCACCCGGTAATCCCGCAGGATGTCTTTCTGGTTCAAAAGGAAGAGACGTCGCTCTTTCTTATGGACGACCACGCGGGTGACATCGGCCCCGAGGACCGGTTCAGAATGCGCGCACGCGCTGAGGGCACCTACCCCCAAAGCCAGCGTGCCGCGCCGTGTATAACGCGTCATGGAACTGCCCGTATCGACTACACTGCTTCTTGTTTTTGGTTAGGATACAGATGGTAAATGCCGGGTTAAATAGGGCAGTTTATCCAACCTATGGTGCGTTGCGGCTTTCCTGCAACAAGGCACGCAAGCCGACGCGATAGTCGGGATAACGCAATCGCACGCCCAGCTCCGACTTGATCCGGTCGTTCCGCACCCGCTTCGATTCCGCATAGAAGCTGCGGGCCATTGGTGTCATTTCGGCGGTCTCGAAATCCTCGTCCGGCGGGACCGGCACGCCGAGCAGGTCCGCAGCATAGCCGATGACGTCTTCCGGCGGCGCCGCCATGTCGTCGCAAAGGTTATAGACCGCACCCGCATGCGGGCGCTGGATCGACGCCCACAGCACCCGCGCGATATCCTCCACATGGATCCGGCTGAAGACCTGGCCCGGCTTCACGATCCGCCGCGCGGTTCCGGCCCGGACCTTTGCAAAGGGTCCGCGTCCCGGCCCGTAGATCCCCGCCAGTCGAAAGATGTGGAGCGGCGCATCCGTCTGTGCCGCCAAGTCCTGCCAGGCCGCCTCAGCCGCCACGCGCCAGCAGCCCCGCCGGGTGGTGGGGGTCAACGGCGTCTCTTCATCGACCCATCCGCCGCCATGGTCGCCGTAGACCCCCGTGGTGGACAGGTATCCGACCCAGCGCATCCGCCTCAGATACGTCTCTAACAAAGGTGAAAAGGCACTCAGGACCGGGTCACCCTCCTCCGTCGGCCCGGCAGAGACCAGCAGATGATCGGCCCGCGATATGGCCGCCTCCAGCGGCGCGCCGAAGATCACCGGCGTCACCCCTTCGGCGGCCAACGCCTCCGCCTTTTCCGCCGATCGCGTCGTGCCGATGACCTCCCAGCCCTCGACCAGAAGACGCGGCGTCAGCGCCCGCGCGCTGTAGCCATGCCCGAAACTCAGGAGGGTCGGCATGACAACCGCTCCACCGCCCAGCGCGCCGCATCCGCCACCGTGGGATCGGCATCGTCACACAAGTCCTGCGCCACCGGGATCAGCCGCGCTGATCCCGAATTGCCGATGGCATAGGCCACGTTCCGCACCATCCGATCCCGGCCAATCCGCTTGATCGGCGACCCCGTGAAGCGCGCCCGGAACCCCGCATCATCCAGCACCGCCAGTTCCGCCAGGTCCGGTGCCCGATGCGGCCCGTGATAGCGCAGGTCCGAGGCGGCGACCGCGAACTTGTTCCAAGGGCAGACCGCCAGACAATCGTCGCAGCCATAGATGCGGTTGCCCAGGGCAGGGCGCAGACCAATGTCCACCGGCCCCTTATGCTCGATCGTCAGGTAAGAAATGCAGCGCCGCGCATCCAACCGGAACGGCGCCGGGAAGGCATCGGTCGGGCAGACATCCAGACACTTCCGGCACGACCCGCAATGCTCCCCCTCCGGGTCGTCGGGCTCCAAATCCAGCGTCGTGAAGATCGCCCCCAGGAATACCCAGTTGCCGAAATCCCGCGACAGCAGGTTAGTATGCTTCCCCTGCCATCCCAGCCCCGCCGCCTGTGCCAGCGGCTTCTCCATGACGGGCGCCGTATCGACGAAGACCTTGATCTCCGGCATTCCGTCGGCCGCGTCGATGAGCCACCGTCCCAGACGCTTCAGCGCCTTCTTGACGATGTCGTGGTAATCCTTCCCCGCAGCATAAACGCTGATCGCCCCCCGATCGCGCCGCGCCAGATCATCCAAAGGATCGTGCTCCGGCGCATAAGACTGCGCCAGCATCACCACCGACCGCGCCTCTGGCCACAAAGCCGCCGGATCGCCGCGCCAGGCCGCCCGTTCGCCCATCCAGCCCATCTGCCCGTGATGTCCATCCGACAGGAACCGCGCCAATCGTTCCTGCAATTCGGGCACGGCATCCGGGCGGCACACACCCATGGCCACGAACCCCTCCTCCCGCGCCCGCGCCTCCAGCCGGGCCCGGAGGCTCAAAAATCCAAATCCGCGTAATGCGGCGCGGGCCGAAAGCCTGGCACCTGATCGGCCAGGATCGACCGGAAGGCCGGCCGCGATTTGATCTTCGCGTACCAGTCGCGCACCGAAGCCACCCGGTCCCAATCCACGTCAGAGCTATAGTCCAGGCAACTCAGATGCGCCGCCGCCGCGAAATCGGCCAGCGTCATGTCCGGCCCGGCCAGCCAACGGTTCCGGTCCAGCAGCCAGCCCATGTAATCCAGATGGAACTTAATCGCCTTCACCCCGGCCTTCACATTCGCCCCGTCCGGATAGCCCTGCCGCGTCAGCTTCTTGTTGATCCGCTCATAGACCAGCTTCGACGTCACCTCCTGATGGAACTTGTCGTCGAACCACGCCACCAGCCGCCGCATCTCAGCCCGCCGCGCCGCGTCCTTGGGCATCAAGGCGGGTTCCGCCACCGTCTCTTCCAGATATTCGCAGATGGCTGTGCTGTCCGACAGCGTCTGCCCATCGATCCGTAGCACCGGCACCTTGCCTGCGGGGTTGCGCCGCAGAAATTCCGACGATTGCTCCCAGTATTTCTCGTCCACCAGCTCCACATCCAGCTTCTTCTCGGCCAGCGTCAGCCGGACCTTTCGGCAGAACGGGGACAGGGCGAAATGGTACAACTGGATCATCTGGCTGACATGCCGTGCGGCGCCTCCGGTTTCAATCCTCGAAACAGTCGGCGCGTCCGTCGGCCCGGATCGTCGCAGCGCCATCCGCGATCGACCGACCCCGGCGCAGGACGAAATCCGAGGGCCGCGACGCACTCCGCTGCTTGGGCGCCGACAGAACCGCCGCCAGACGCGAGGCCTGCGTGGCACTCAGATCCGAAGCCGGAACACCGAAATAGTGCCAGGACGCCGCCTCCACCCCGAACACACCCCGGTCGAACTCCGCCACGTTGAGATACACTTCCAGGATCCGTCGCTTGGGCCACAGCGCCTCCATCAGCGGCGTGATCCCCGCCTCCAGCGCCTTCCGCCACCAGGACCGCCCGTGCCAGAGGAAGGTATTCTTCACCACCTGCTGCGACAGGGTGGAGGCACCGCGCGCCTCCCCCCGCTCGATCACGCCGCGGATCGCCGACAGATCGAACCCCCAATGCCGGCAGAAATTGGCATCCTCGGCGGCCACGACCGACCGCGCCATCACCGGCGCGATCCCATCCCAATCCACCCAGTCCCGCGCCACGCCGCCCTCGCGCCGCGCCTCGCCCATGATGTAGAACGTGCTGGGCGGATCGATCCACCGATAGGCCGCGACCCAGAGGACCAGCAGCGCAAACGCCGCCAGCACACCCCGCCGCAACCACCGCAAGGGCCGCCGCAACGCGACCCCGATCCGCGCACGCAGAGACGGCGGCGCCGCCTTCTTCCGCCCGCGCGGTTTCTTCTTTGCCTGCCGCTTCGCCACGCGCCCAAGAAACGGCGATTCGGGTTCAGGTCAAGCAAATCGCGAAAACCGCACCCGCGCTGAGTTCGGTTTTTGTTCTTAGCAACTCATTAGGGAAGGAGATTACAAGCTTCCGCTCCTGCATAAGATACTGAAAAATAATCGCAAAACCGAGGAGAACGAAACCCACAGGATACCCACAGCATATCCAGATTGACCGACCCATATCTTGTGCCAATGATCGTCGTGCCAACTCGATCTTGTGGGGCATGAGTTGGCGAGACGGCTGGTACCCGTCTCGCCCAAAATCAATCCAGGAGATGGAAATGATTTCGGTTGAACTGAACACGATCAAACACCGGCGCGCAAGCTTGACGGAAGACGAAGCTGTTGTCGTCTGGCTACTTCGCTGGTCTGGTGACTCCCAGCATTTAATCGCAGCGAAGTTAGGAACCAATTCGGGCCGGGTGAACGCTGTACTGTCTGGAAATGACTTTCCAGGTTCTGACTTGAAAGCTCACCAGATGAGATCCGGTTAGTACAGAAAGCAGCGCGGGCATTGTCTCCAGTGCCCGCGCAAAACTCCATCTCCTACTCCGCAGGCACCGCCCCCGCCGCTTCGCTCAGGGGCGCGGGCAGGTGGACCAGCATCTCCTTCGGGCAGACCTGCAGGAAGTTCGCCTTTTCCCGCGCCCAATCGCCCAGGATGGCCAGAGCCTTGCGGGATCGGGTCTCCTCGGCATGGCGCTCGACCAGGCCGCGCAGCTGCGTCTCCCAATGATCCACCGTGACCGGGCAGGTCACCAGCGTCTCCAGGTTCATCAGCCCCTCGGCCAACCCGTCGGGATCATACAGGTACGCCATCCCGCCGGTCATCCCGGCGCCGAAATTCGCCCCGATGGACCCCAGGATCACGGCCACGCCGCCGGTCATGTATTCGCAACCGTTGGACCCGCAGCCCTCGATCACCACCTGCGCACCGGAATTGCGCACCGCGAACCGCTCTCCGGCCCGTCCGGCGGCGAAGAGAAACCCGTCGGTGGCCCCATAAAGGACCGTGTTCCCGATGATGACGTTCTCGTCGGCCTTCAGCGGGCTCACCTGAGGCGGGCGCACGACGATTGTCCCCCCAGACAGGCCTTTGCCCACATAGTCGTTAGCATCGCCCGACACTTCCAGCTTCAGACCGGGTGCTGCGAAGGCACCCAGCGACTGCCCGGCAGACCCCTGCAGTTTCACATGCAGATGGTCCGGCTGCAGCGCGTTGCGCATCCCGAACTGCTTGACGATATGGCTCGACGTCCGTGTCCCCACCGTCCGCAGCGTGTTCTGCACGGCATAGCTCAGCTGCATCTTCTCGCCATCGTTCAGGAAGCGCGCGGCATCCTTCACGATCTGCGCGTCCAGCGTGTCGGGCACGGCGTTCCGGTCCCTATCGCGGTCGAAGGCGATCCGGTCGGCCCCATCCACCGTGATCAGAAGCGGGTTCAGATCCAGATCGTCCAGATGGGCCGAGCCGCGCGAGACCTGCGTCAGCAGATCCGCCCGCCCGATCACGTCATCCAGCGACCGTGCCCCGATGGAGGCCAGGATCTCCCGCACCTCCTGCGCATAGAAGGTGATCAGGTTCACCACCTTATCCGCCGTGCCGGTGAACTTGGCGCGCAGCTCCGGGTTCTGCGTGCAGACGCCCACCGGGCAGGTGTTTGACTGGCATTGCCGCACCATGATGCAACCCATGGCGATCAGCGCGGCGGTACCGATCCCGTATTCCTCGGCCCCCATCATCGCCGCCATGACGATGTCGCGCCCCGTGCGCAGGCCACCATCCGTGCGCAAAGTCACGCGGGACCGCAGGTTGTTCATGGCCAGAACCTGATGCGCCTCGGTCAGGCCCATCTCCCAAGGCAAACCCGCATATTTGATGCTGGTCGCAGGGCTGGCCCCGGTGCCACCGTTATGGCCCGAGATCAGGATGATATCGGCCTTGGCCTTGGCCACCCCAGCGGCGATGGTTCCCACGCCGGAAGAGGCCACCAGCTTCACCGTCACCTTGCAGCGCGGGTTGATCTGCTTGAGGTCGTAGATCAGCTGCGCCAGATCCTCGATCGAATAGATGTCATGATGCGGCGGGGGCGAGATCAGCGTCACGCCCTTGGTCGAATGCCGCAACCGCGCGATCAGGTCGGTCACCTTCATGCCCGGCAGCTGCCCGCCCTCACCGGGCTTGGCCCCCTGTGCGACCTTGATCTCCAATTCCTCGCAATGGTTCAGATATTCTGCCGTCACGCCGAACCGGCCCGAGGCGACCTGCTTGATCTTCGCCGACGGGTTATCGCCATTGGGCTCGGGCACGAAATGTGCCGGATCTTCCCCGCCTTCGCCGCTATCCGACTTCGCGCCGATCCGGTTCATCGCCACGTTCAGCAGCTTATGCGCTTCGGGTGACAGCGCCCCCAGCGACATGCCCGGCGTGACGAACCGCTTGCGGATGGCGGTGATGCTCTCCACCTCCTCCAGCGGGATCGCATCGCCCATGGGCTTGATCGCCAGCAGGTCGCGCAGATGGATCGGCGGGTTCGCCTGCATCGCGCCCGAGAATTGCTTCCACAATTCGTAGCTGCCCCGGTCGCAAGCCGCCTGCAGCATATGCATGGTCTGCGCTTCCCAGGCGTGCTTCTCGCCCGACCGCCGCGCCTTGTAGAAGCCGCCGATGGGCAGAACGTTCGACGCGCCATGCCAGCCCTTGCCGTGGACGGCTTCGGCCTTTTTCTGCAGCCCGCTCACCCCAATGCCCGAGATCCGGCTCAACATGCCGGGGAAGTACTCGGCCACCATGGCGCGGCTCAGCCCCACCGCCTCAAAGTTGAGACCCCCGCGATAGGAGGAGATCACGCTGATCCCCATCTTCGCCATGATCTTCAGGAGCCCCGCATCGATGGCCGCGCGATACCGCGCCACCGCCTCGGTCAGCGTGCCGTCGATCAGGCCCCGCTCGATCCGGTCGGCGATGCTGTCCTGCGCCAGATAGGGGTTTACGGTCGTCGCCCCGCAGCCGATCAGCACGGCAAAGTAATGCGGGTCGATACATTCCGCCGACCGCACGTTCAGCGAACAGAAGGTCCGCAGCCCCTTGCGCGTCAGCCAGGAATGCACCGCACTCGTCGCCAGGATCATCGGCATCGGCACCTTATCGGCATCCTGGAAGCGGTCGGTCAGCACGATGTGCCCCGCACCCGACCGCACCGCATCCTCCGCCTCGGCCCGGATCCGCTCCAACCCCGCGCGCAAAGCGTCCTGCGCGCCGCCCGCCGGGAAGGTGCAGTCGATGGTGACGACCGAATCCTCGAAATGCTCGAACATGGCCTGAAACTGGGCATTGCCCACGAACGGGCTGTCCAGCACCAGAATCTCGGTCTGGCTCGAATCTTCGTCCAACACGTTCTTCAGGTTCCCGAACCGGGTCTTCAGGCTCATCACCCGGAATTCGCGCAAACTGTCGATGGGCGGGTTGGTCACCTGGCTGAAATTCTGCCGGAAGAAATGGCTCAGGGGGCGATACCCTTCGGAGAGCACGGCGCTGGGCGTGTCGTCCCCCATGGAGGCCAGCGTCTCCTTGCCGTCCTCGGCCATGGGCGCCAGGATCTGCTCCAGCTCCTCCACCGAATAGCCCGCCGCCACCTGCCGTGTCCGCAATGCGCCGCCGTCATGGACGGCCGTCTCGGTGACGCCCCCCGTCACCTCTTCCAGATCGGTGATCTTACCCACCCAATCGCCAAACGGCTGGCTGGCTGCCAAGGCATCCTTGATGGCCACGTCGTGGAACAGCTTGCCGTCCACCATATCCACGGCGATCATCTGTCCCGGCCCCAGCGCGCCTTTCTCGACCACGCGCGCCTCGTCGACCGGCACCATCCCGGTCTCGGACCCGGCAATCAGCAACCCATCACCTGACACCGTGTACCGCATGGGCCGCAGGCCGTTCCGATCCAGCCCCGCGCAGACCCAGCGCCCGTCGGTCATCGCCAAGGCGGCAGGCCCGTCCCACGGCTCCATCACCGAGTTGCAGTAGGAATACATGTCCCGCCAGGCCTGCGGCAGCTCTTCGGCCTGCTTGGACCAGCTTTCCGGCACCAGCATCGTCTTCGCCATCGGCGCATTTCGCCCGGCCCTCACCAGCACCTCGAACACCGCGTCCAACGCGGCGCTATCCGACGCCCCCTGCGGCACGATCGGCTTGATGTCGCCCGCATGGTCCCCGAACGCGCCCGAGGCCATCCGGATCTCGTGCGACTTCATCCAGTTCACATTGCCCTTCAGCGTGTTGATCTCGCCGTTATGGGCCAACATCCGGAACGGCTGCGCCAGCCACCATTGCGGGAAGGTGTTGGTCGAATAGCGCTGGTGGTAGATGGCAAACGCACTCTCGAAACGGTCATCCTTCAGGTCCGGATAGAACTCCGCCACCTGCTCGGCCAGCATCATCCCCTTGTAGATGATCGACCGACAGGACAGCGACGCCAGATACAGCCCCGCCACTTGCGCCGCCGCCGCCGCCTTCTCGATGCGCCGCCGGATCACGTAAAGCTCCCGCTCGAACGTCTCCTCATCCACGCCCTTGGCGTTGGAGATGAGGATCTGCTCGATCTCCGGCCGCGTCGCATTGGCCGTGTCGCCCAGCACGTCGATATTCACCGGCACGTGCCGCCATCCATAGATGTAGTGCCCCATCCGAAGCACCTCGGTCTCCACGATGGTCCGGCACGTCTCCTGCGCGCCGAAATCGTTGCGCGGCAGGAACACCTGCCCCACCGCCAGCAATTCATCGCGCAGCTCGTGACCCGTCCGCGCCACCTGCTCACCGAAGAACTTGAACGGGATCTGCACATGGATGCCCGCGCCATCCCCGGTCTTGCCATCGGCCGCCACGGCGCCCCGGTGCCAGACCGCCTTCAGCGCGTCGATCCCGGCCTGCACGACCTTGCGCGACCGCTTGCCCTTGATGTCGACCACAAGCCCCACACCGCAGGAGGCATGTTCCGAATCCGCGTGATAGAGACTTGTTTCCGCCGTCAGACCCCGGCGCAGAACCTCGTCCCGTTCCCATTCGGTGAACCAATGCGTCATGGGTCGTCTCCTTCCACGTGAGCGTTGTTGGCCTCGTATTCGGCCCGCGTCTTCGTCCGGTGGTCGCCGGACATCGCCGCATAGGCCGGGGCACAATCGATGTAGATTTCCGAGATCAGCGGAAAGCCCGCCGCCGCCGGGAACAGCCCCGGCATCAATTCATAGGCCGCATCGTCGCTATCGGTATTCCGAAGCCACAGATTGCTGCCGCAGACCGGACAGAAGGCCCGCTCCGCAAAGGGGGTGGAGGCATAGCGCGCCACGTCGCCCGTCCATGTCACCGCGTCGGCCTCGGCCTCGAACGCCGCCCAGGCCACGCCGTTCGAAAGCTGGCATTTCCCGCAATGGCACATACCCACGGCGGCGATATGCTTGCCATCCACCCTGATCCTCACGGCGCCGCACAGGCACCGGCCATCCAGCCGCCCTTCGGCGCGGTATTGATCGACCCAGCTCATGCCGCCACCTGTCCGAACCCGGCCAACAGCCCATCCGCCTCGGCCCGCCGCCCCCGCACCAAGGCAGACACGACGCGGTGCAACCGCCCCGCCTCCTTCAGCCGCCGCGCAATGCTGTGCCCCGCGCCGGGCACCAGCCAGCGCGTGACGCGCCGCGTCTCTGGCATCAGGTTCAGATGCGCGACATCCTCGGCACACTCCGCCCCGGCGATCAGATAGAAACCCGTCCGGCTGACCCCCACGGCCTCTGCCGCACTCCGCGCGGGCAGATGGCCCCACCGCGCCGCTACATCCGGCCAGCGGGCGTCGTCCAGCAGGCCCCGGTCCATGCTCACCTGCGGCGCGAACGCGATGGCCCGCGCCACCCGCATGTCCCGCGCCAGAAGCAGCGCGCCGAACCCGCCCATGGAATTCCCGATGGAGATGACTTCCGTCATCCCCTCGCTATCCCGCGTCTCAGTCACCATCCCGACGATCCGGCGCCACAGATACGGGGCCGAGAACCACGTCCCGCGCCGATCCGTCACAAACAGAACGCCATTCCCCGCCCGCCCCGCGGCGGACCGGGCGAATTCGTCCAGCGGCTGCCCGCCAAAGCGGTGCTTCAGCCCCGTGAACACCACCACCATCCGCCGGGTCCGGCCCGGCAGCCAGCGCAGCGTCAGCTCCGCGTCTTGAAAGACGGTCTCGATACGGGGAACCATGAAAATTCCCTTAAGCCGAAACCGGGTCAGCCGTGCTGACCCGTTGCGTTCCGCGCATACCGGCGCCGTATGTACGGGGGGTGTACGGGGGGTGTACGGCATATGCCCCCCCGTCGCGCGCCCCGAAGACGCACCGTCCGCCGCCATTTGCAGCGCGGTTTTGACGCAGGAAAACGGTCACTCCGGCGATCCCCCGGCGGCCACCATCTCCATGACCTCCGCCTCGGTCATGCGCTTGCGATCTCCGGCGAAAGCATGGCTCTCGGGCTTGGCATCCACATAGACCTCGGTATCGAAGGACAGCCCGGACATGTCGTCCAGAGATCCGGCCGACAGCGACAGCATCCCTTGCATCGGCCCCTCCGCCGTCAGCCGCCAGAACAGGCTCGACCCGCAGGCCTCGCAGAAGCCACGCTCGGCCCAATCCGACGATTTATAGACGCGAATGCTTTCCTCGCCCGACCACGTCACGCCGCCCGGCGGCACGTGCAGGCCCAGCTCGATCCCACCGGAAAAGCGCCGGCAGATCGCGCAATGGCAGGCCCCATACGATGTCGGCATCTCCGCCAGTTCGTAGCTGACGGCCCCACAGAGACAACGCCCAGTCTTGCTCGCCATGGCTCTACTCCGCCGCGACCGAGGCTTGCGCCGCGGCAAAGCGATCCAGGATCGCTTCCGCCGCCTCGCGCCCGTCGCGAATGGCCCAAACCACCAGCGACGCACCGCGCACGATGTCGCCCACCGCATAGACGCCGTCGAGCCCCGTCTCATGGGTGCGGAAATCGGCTTTGATCGTGCCCCAGCGGGTCACTTCCAGTTCCGGCTGTTCCCACAGGGTTGGCAATTCCTCCGGCTCGAAACCCAGCGCCTTAATGACCAGATCGGCGCCCTCGACATAGTCGCTGCCTTCGATCACCTCCGGCTTCTGGCGGCCGGTGGCGTCGGGTTCGCCCAGGCGCATTCGCTGCACCTTCACGCCGGTCACCGGGCCAACCTGGCTCGGCGCTTCGGCATCCGTCACCCGCAAATCCACCTCGAAGCCGCCGGGCAAGGTCAGCCAGACGAATTCGACGCCTTCCTCCTCGGCATTGGCCACTTCGCGCTGCGAGCCCGGCATGTTGGCGCGGTCCCGGCGGTAGAGGCACTTGACCGATTTGGCGCCCTGGCGGATCGCCGTGCGCACGCAATCCATGGCGGTGTCGCCGCCGCCAATGACGACCACGCGCTTGCCCTCGGCATTGAGCGATCCGTCGTTGAACGCCTCCACGTCGTCACCGAAATACTTCTTCGACGACACAGTCAGGTAATCGATGGCCTTCACCACACCGCCCGCCTGATCGCCGGGCATGTCCAACTCCCGCGATTTGTAGACGCCCGTGGCCACGATCACCGCGTCATGCTTCTCGCGAATATCGGCAAAGGTGATGTCGCGCCCGACCTCGGTGTTCAGCGCGAAGGTCACGCCGCCCTCCTCAAGCTGCCGGTTGCGCCGCTCCACGATCTCCTTCTCCAGCTTGAAGCCGGGGATCCCGTAGGTCAGCAGCCCGCCCGCGCGGTCGTAGCGGTCATAGACCGTCACCTGCACACCCGCACGCCGCAACATGTCCGCCGCCGCCAGACCGCCGGGGCCAGCACCGATGATGCCCACGCTTTCGGTTCGTTCGGCATGGGGCCGGATCGGCTCCACCCAACCCTCCTCGAAGGCGGTGTCGGTGATGTATTTCTCCACCGCGCCGATGGTGACGGTGCCGTGGCCCGATTGCTCGATCACGCAATTCCCTTCGCACAGCCGGTCCTGCGGGCAGATGCGGCCGCAGATCTCGGGGAAGGTGTTGGTGATCTGGCTCACATCATAGGCTTCGCGCAGCCGCCCCTCGGCCGTCAGGCGCAGCCAGTCGGGGATGTTGTTGTGCAGCGGGCAATGGGACTGGCAATAGGGCACGCCGCATTGGCTACAGCGCCCGGCTTGCTCGGCCGCGCGCTCCGCCGCAAATTCACGATAGATCTCGCCGAAATCCTCCGTCCGGTCCGACGCCTCCCGCTTCTCAGGCGTCCGCCGCTCGGTCGTCACGAATTGGAGCATTTTCTGCTGCGACATCACATCCTCCCAGGGTCCCGGCCCCTCTATCGACTCTGCCCGAGAAATTAAAGTCAGCGTTACTGACCTATATTGGCGGAAAGTTTGGTATGCGCGAAGAATCTCTTAAGGTCTAGACGAAAAAAGGGACCGCATCGGTCTCATTCACTCCCTAGAAGCCCGGACCATCCTGATTCATGGTGCCACGAACCGCGAATCGGGCAGTCATGGCACTCTGGTATCTCCTCCTCTTGGCCGCCCTGCAGGGCGTGACCGAGTTCCTGCCGATCTCCTCCTCCGGGCACCTGATCCTGTTGCCTGCACTCACCGGGCTGGAAGACCAGGGCGCCTTCCTCGACGTGGCCGTCCATGTCGGCACACTCATCGCCGTGATCATCTATTTCCGCGCCGATGTCGCCGTCGCGCTGCGCGGAACGCTTGGCCTTCTCCGCGGCCGCTTCGGCGCCCCGGAACGTCTGGCTGCAGGCCTCGCCATCGCGACGCTCCCGGTGATTGTGGCGGGGTTCATCCTCAGCCAGACTGTCGGCGCCGAGGCGCTCCGATCCGTCGCCGTGATCGGTTGGGCCACGCTGGGCTTTGGCCTGCTGCTCTGGTGGTTCGACAGACGCGGGGCTGAAACAAAGGGCATCGACGACTGGACCCTGGGCCAAGCCTTACAGATGGGGCTCTGGCAAGCCATCGCCCTGATCCCAGGCACCTCCCGCTCCGGCATCTGCATCACGGGCGCACGCGCCATGGGGTACGAACGCCACGAAGCCGCGCGGATCGCGATGCTGATGTCGATCCCCACGATCCTCGCCTCGGGCACGTTGCTGGGCCTCGACGTGATAGGGCAGGCGAACCTGCCGCTTCTACGCGATGCGGCCATAGCCGCAGCCTTCGCTGGTCTCGCCGCGCTGATTGCCCTGCATCTGATGATGCGGTTTCTCAACGCGGTCAGCTTCACGCCCTACGTGATCTACCGGATCGTGCTGGGCATCGGTCTTCTTGTCTGGGCCTACAGCTAACTGGGTACGACCCGCGCCGGCACTGCAACAGGCGCGATATCTGTCCGCAGCAAACCCGTCGCACGGGCGGCAACCAGAACAGCCCAGGCCCCGAAGACATTCGCCACCACAGCGGCCCCGAGGATACCGGGATAGCCAAACAGCGTGACGCCCAGCCAGGCCAGCGGCACGTAGATCATGAGGACCCGCGCCAGAGACAGCGTCATGGCATGTCCTGCCTTGGAGATACCGTTCAAGGCGGCGTTCCCGGTCACGAGCATCCCGAAGCCGAAGATCGACCAGCCAACCACGCGCAGGTAGGAAGCCGCGGCCTCCGTGCTGCCTTCGCCCGCGCCAAAGGCCGCGGCGATGGACCCGCCGAAGAAGGTCAGGAGCAACGCGACCAGCAACCCGTAGATAAGCGAGACCCCAAAACAGAGCTTCAGGGCCAATTGCGCCCGATCCCTCAGGTTGGCCCCCCAGTTTTGGCCCACAACCGGCCCGATCCCCGACGACAAGGCCAGCAACGGCACGGCGAGCACACTCTCGACCCGCGTTGCGGCGCCGAAACCGCCCACGGCGCTGGACCCGACCGTGGCAACCGCTGCCGTCACCAAAGCCATGCCCGCGGGGTTGATCGCATTGGATGTCGCCGCCGGACCGCCCACACCGGCGATGTTCTTGGCGTTGCGCCAGACATCCTTCAGCGGCTCAGAACAAGGATTGAGAATACCGTCTTGCCAGGCCAGACACAGAGCAACCCCCGACCCGGCTACCATGGCGACAAGGGTCCCCATTGCGGCGCCCTGAATACCCATCTCTGGCAGGGGCCCCCAACCCAGGATGAATGCCGGTGTCGTGCCCACATTCACGATGGCCGAGGCGACCATGACCATTGCCGAAACGGACCCGTTCCCATGGGCACGGAAGACCGCATTGATCAGCATCATGGAGACGAGGAACGGGAAGGACAGGCACCAGGTCGGCGTATAACGCAGCGCGGTATCCAAAACGGCATCCTCCGCCCCGAGGGCCGCCAAAATGGCTTCGTCCAGAAGCCAAAAAATCAATGCTGCAAGCGCCCCGAGGACCAGGCCCAGTCCCAACGCATGGAGCCCCCGGCGGGTGACGTCGTGATCGCCCTCCTTACGGCCGATCGCTTGGCTGATGATCGCGCTGGCACCGGCCGAAAGGCCGACGGAGAGAGACGCGATCGCCGTGGTAATCGGATAGATGAACCCCACGGCTGCCAGCGCCTCGGGCGAGACCTTGGCAAGGAAATAGGCGTCCACAAGCCCCGTCGAGAGAACGGCCGCGATGCCAAGAAGCATGGGAAGGGACACGGCGGCGAGGGCCTTCCATACCGGGCCCTCGGTCAGGTTGCGTCCACCTCTTGCCATCGTGTCGGTCCCTCGTTCTGGTGGACGGAAACCGTCGGCGGCTGGCCCGGTTCCTCAGGCCTTCAGATTGCCCGCACTTTCCTTGATCTCTGCATATTGCCCCGAATTGCGGAAGCGCCAGAGATAGTCCGGCAGCACCGCCTCCATGGCCTTGGGCGTGATCCCAAGCTCTTCGAACCCCGGATGGTTGCCCGTCACCACGTTGTCCACGGCCAGATTTCTGACCTGGTCCAGGGTCAAAAGGCCATTTTGGAAAAGGCCGAGGGACACTTTCTGCGCCAGGTCCAGTGACCAACCCATGATCTTTGCCCCGAAGAACGGGACCGCCAGGATCAACGGACGCCGCCGGATCACGCGGAGCATGGTCTGCATCAGCTCACGAAACGTATCCACATCCGGGCCGCCCAGCTCGTAGATACCCGGTGCAGCCTTGCCCGCCACGGCATGCGCCGCCGCTGCGGCCACATCGTCCACGAAAACGGGTTGGAAACGCGTCTCCGGTCCCACGACGGGAAGGAGCGGTGCACGGGCGGCCATGGCGGCGAACCGGTTGAAGAACTGGTCTTCCGCGCCGAACACGATGGACGGGCGCAGGATTACCGCCTCGGGCATGTGCCGCAGGACACCCGCTTCGCCCTCGGCCTTGGTGCGGGCATATTCGCTATTGCTCTCCTCATCGGCGCCGATCGCGCTGATCTGGACCATGCGCGAGAGGCCTTCATCGGCTGCGATCCGCGCGATCCGGGTGGCGCCCTCGGATTGGACGGCATCGAAGCCATTGCGCCCTGCTTCGGCCAGAATGCCGACGCAGTTGACCACCGCGTCGGCCCCCATCAGCGCGGCACGAACGGAGGCATCGTCGCGGATATTGGCGAAGACCGGCTCCACCTGACCGACCGATCCGTAGATGCGGACAAAATGCGCCTCGTTCGGGCGGCGCACGGCCACCCGGACCCGCCAGCCCTGCTTGGCGAGGCGGCGGGCGATATAGCGGCCGACGAAGCCGGACCCACCGAAGATGGTGACAAGCTTCTGCATGGGACTTCCTCCAACTCCGGCTGCAACGTCGGTCTTCTGCGGCAGCTGCAAAGGTGATTCAAGTCGGCACGGCGTCGCGGTGCATGTCGATGATCGGCGGGCGGGCATTCAGCTCCGCGACCGAAAGACCGGCCAGAGCCTTATAGCGGGCCGCATGGTCGGCCAGTTCCGCGCGGGGCAGAACATCCTCAATCTGATCGAAGACGCCGCCACAGCGGTCCTCGACCATTTGCATGATTGCATCCGGCCCCTGTCCCCGATTGGCCAGGGTGACCCGTTCGGTGACAGGGCGGCACGTATTTTCATAGGCCAGCAGGGCGGCCTCGGTCGTCCCGTGCTCTAGCAGTGCGGCCCCGATCGTCCGCGCATCCATGATGGCCTGGCTCGCGCCGTTGGAGCCAACGGGATAGGTTGGATGGGCTGCATCGCCCATCAGCGTAGCGCGGCCATCGGTCCAGCGGGACAGGGGATCGCGGTCCACCATCGGATATTCCCAAACGCGTTCGGCCCCGTCGATCAGCGCGGGCACGTCCAACCAGTCGAAATTCCAGTCACGGAAGGCGGGGCGGATGTCATCCAGGTCGGCAGTGCGGTTCCAATCCTCTTTTCGCCAGCCATCTGCCGGATCACGCGTGCGTTCAGCGATCCAATTGATTTCCGCCAACCCGGTTTGCGGATCGGGTGCGGTGATCGGATAGGCCACGATCCGTTGGCTGTCGTGCCCGGCCAAGATCATGGACGCGCCGCTGCGGAACGGCTTGGCGAAGGTCGTCCCCCGCCAAAGAACGGCCCCACCCCAGATCGGCGGACCTTCGTCCGGATACATCTGGGCGCGCAGGGCGGAATGGATGCCGTCTGCGGCGATCAGCAGATCGCCAGTCACCTCCGCCCGACCCTCCCTCGTCTCAATCGAGAGGCGGGCGGCTGTCGCATCGGTCGCGTAGCCGGTCGCCCGCGCGCCGGTAACGACGCAATCGGGCCCGGCGCGATCGCGCAATTTGCGCAGCAGTGCCATCTGCAGGCGGCCGCGATGGACCGAGTATTGCGGCCAGGCGTATCCGGCCTCCAAGCCCCGAGGCTCGACCCAGATCTCGCGACCGGTTTTCGTAAAGAAGCCGTAATCGCGCGTACGGATTCCGACGTCGTCCAGAACGTCCTCTAGCCCGAGGTCCAGCAGCTCCCGCACCGCGTTGGGTTGAAGGTTGATCCCAACGCCCAGGGGGGCGGGCGCCGACACCGCCTCGAAGATACGGAACGGTCGGCCGATCTGATGCAGCGTGAGGCCAAGGGCGAGACCCGCGATCCCACCCCCGGCAATCAGGATGGTCACTGGCGCGCCTCGATCAGCGCCTCGGCGCGTTCGACCAGCGCGGCGCCGTCGATATCGCGGGACGCCGCTTGTTCCAGCCAGGCCGCCCGCACCGGTGCCGCCGCTTCTTTCCAGGTGGCGATCTCTTCTGCGCTGAGCGAGACGATTTCAGTTCCGTTCTCCAAGGCCAAATCGCGTGCCGGGGCGTCTCCGGCCAGCATGGCTTCGGCAGCGAGCCGCGTCAGAACCTCGCCCGATTGCGCGTCTAGGATCGCGCGCAGATCTTCCGGCATCCCCTCATAGGCCGCCTTGTTCATCGCCATGACGAAGGTCGCGGTATAGAGCGCCTCTTCGCCGGGAAATTCCGTGGCGTGGTTGACCAGCTCGCTCAGCCGAAGGGCAGGCGTTACCTCCCACGGGATGACGGTCCCGTCGATGACGCCCTTAGACAGCGCCTCGGGAACGCCAGGCAGGGGCATCCCGACAGCGGTCGCGCCAAGCTCCGACACCATGTCGTTGACGACGCGCGTCGGCGCCCGAAGCTTGAGCCCGCCCAAATCGTCCGTGGTGCGGACCGGCGCATTGGCATGGATGACGCCGGGGCCGTGCACCCACGCGCCAAGGATATGGGCCTCGCCAAATTCCGTTGCCTGAAGATCTTGCTCCACCATGTCCCAGAAGGCGAGGGAGGTCTCGACAGAACCGCGCATCATGAAAGGCAGCTCGAACACCTCGGCCTGCGGGAAGCGGCCGGGGGTGTACCCGGGCAGGGTGATCACGATATCTGCGACCCCGCCAATCGCCTGATCGTAGAGTTCCGGCGGACGTCCCCCCAACGCCATGGCGTCAAAGTGCTGGATCTCGATCCGACCGCCCGAAGCCTCCATCACGCTCTCGGCCCATGGGCGCGCCACCTGCGCGGGGATCGTGGCTTGCGGCGGCAAGAACTGGTGCAGTCGGAGTATGACCTCCTGCGCCTGGACCCGCGCGGCGGGCATCAGCGCGGCCAATGCAGCGATGACAGCAAGAGCGAAACGGGGCATGCGATCCTCCAGATATGCGATGTCACTGTGCAAGCTGTCATAGGTCGTTTATAATGTAAACGATTAGGAAGTTTGGTAGCGTACGAGTAGAAAAGACCCCCATGGAAGACGCACAGCGGCCAGACGACCCGTCCTTGGATTACGGGATATTGCACGACCTCATCGGTCATCTGCTCCGCCTGGCCTATAACCGGGCCACGCTCTCTTTCGCGCAGGAGGTCGGACGCGATCTGACGCCCTTGCAATTCATGATCCTGGAACTGCTCAGCCGAAACCCCGGTATCCGGCATTCGCGACTGGCCGAGGGGCTGGATTGCTCTGCTTCCGTTCTCACGACCGCCCTGAAGGGATTGATCGCGTCTGGGCGCGTGGAAGCGATGCCCGGCACGGATCAGCGACATCGCACCTATCGCATTACAGGCGCCGGCGCGGCGGACTTCGATACCCTGCGCCACCGCATCGATGCCAGCGAGGCGAGGCTGACAAATGGCTTGTCTGAAGCCGACCGTGCGCGGCTGCGCGCAATCCTGCGCGCCATCGCGAAACCGGCGGGATCGGCCGAAAATTCCCGCACGGGCGATTGACACCGCGCAGGGGCAGCGATACCCCCGCCCGCACCGTGAATGCCCAGGTGGCGGAATTGGTAGACGCGCTGGCTTCAGGTGCCAGTTCTCGCAAGGGAGTGGAAGTTCGAGTCTTCTCCTGGGCACCACGGTCAGACGAACGCGCCCGGTCCCGCGACGGCCGGGCGTTCGCGTCTCACGGAGGCCACATGACGATCACGCTGCACAAAGGCGATCTGCCGGATGGTTTGGACCTGGGATCGTCGGTCGCCATCGATTGCGAGACGATGGGACTGAACCCGCATCGCGACCGGCTCTGCGTCGTGCAGCTGTCCGGTGGCGACGGAAACGCGCATTTGGTCCAGGTGGCTATCGGTCAAGACAGCGCGCCCAACCTTGAGCGTCTGCTGCGTGACGAGGACGTCCTGAAGCTGTTCCATTACGGACGTTTCGACATTGCCGCCATGTTCCATACATTCGGTGCTTTGGCGCAGCCCGTCTGGTGCTCCAAGATCGCAAGCCGTCTGGTGCGCACCTATACCGACCGGCACGGCCTGAAAGTCCTGCTTCAGGAGCTGCTGCACGAAGATATCTCCAAGTTGCAGCAATCGTCGGATTGGGGCGCGGAGACTCTGACGGATGCGCAATTGGCCTATGCGGCATCCGACGTTCTGTATCTGCACCGCCTAAAGGGAAAGCTGGATGCCATGCTGGCGCGCGAAGGCCGGACCGACATCGCGCAGGCTTGTTTCGACTTTCTTCCCATGCGGGCTAGGCTGGATCTGATCGGGTATCCGGAAACGGACATCTTCGCGCATAGCTGATGGTCTCGGATCGCGCCCATAGCCGCGTCGTCCGCACCGCCAAGATTGTCCTTCCCGTCGTTGCCTTGGCGATTCTTTCCACGCTGTTTCTGTTGGCACGCACCGTGGATCCCGCCGACGCGATCCCGACGGCCGGTGTCGACGTTTCCGAACGAGCGCGGGACCAGCAACTGACCGGACCACGCTTCTCCGGCGTGTCCGGTGAGGGAACGACATTCGATCTCTCCGCCATGGCAGCGCGTCCCGATCCGGCCGATCCGAGACGCATGAGCGCGGACGCGCCGCGTCTGGTCCTGGTCGATCCGGAAGGCGGAAACGCCATTGTCGCCGCGCAGGATGCGGAGGTCGATACGGGGCGGCGCAGCTTGATCCTGACCGGCGACGTAATCATCGAAACATCGACCGGCTACGCCCTGCAGACACGGCGGCTTGAGGGAACGCTGGGCGACCTTCGCGTCACCGCTCCGGGGGAAGTGCGAGGGCATGGCCCCTTGGGAACGATACGTGCCGGGGCCATGCGGATCGACGACGCTGCCGAAGGCGGGGCGCGCCTGCTCTTCACCGATGGGGTAGAGCTGCTATATGAACCCCCGGATGAATAGGTATCCCCATGCTCCGCACGCTTGCCTTCCTGATACTGATCGCTGCTCCGGTCGCAGCGCAGACGGATGTGGGTTTCGGCGGCGGGAACCACGATCGCAGCGCCCCGGTGGAAGTGGCCGCCGAGAACCTGGAGGTCGACCAGTCGACGGGACAGGCCGTTCTGACCGGAAGCGTCGTCATCGCGCAGGGTGACCTGCGGCTGAGCGCGGATCGCGTCGAAGTCGACTACTCAACCGGGGCCGAACGCCGGATCGAACGCCTGGTTGCGCTTGGAAACGTGCTGATCGTCGCAGGGGCCGATGCCGCCGAGGGGCAGAGCGCGACCTACACGCTCGGCACATCCGAGATCTTGCTGACCGGGGACGTGGTCGTCACGCAGGCAGGCAGTACCCTGGCGGGCGACCAACTCTCGGTGAACCTCACGTCAGGGGCAGGAACGGTCTCTGGCCGGGTCCGCACGACGTTGCAGCCATGAATACCCTGTCGGTCACACAAGGCGGCGGGGGTCTGAAGATCAGCAATCTTAAGAAGTCCTACCGCAAGCGCCCGGTCATCCGAGACGTCTCCATGGAACTTTCGCGTGGCGAGGTCGTCGCGCTGCTGGGGCCCAACGGATCGGGCAAGACGACCTGCTTTTACGCCATCGCCGGATTGGTGACCCCCGATGGCGGCAAGGTCATGCTGGACGGGCGCGATGTCACCTGGCTGCCGATGTATCGGCGGGCCAAGGCCGGGATCGGCTATCTGCCACAGGAGATGTCGATCTTCCGGGGCCTGTCGGTCGAGCAGAACATCATGGCCATCCTCGAAGTGGCCGAGCCCAAGGCCCATCGACGGCGGGAACGGTTGGAGCAGCTTCTGGCCGAGTTTTCGATCGAGCATTTGCGCCGCGCCTCGGCACTGGCGCTATCGGGTGGCGAACGCCGCCGCGTGGAGATCGCGCGATGTCTCGCAGCCTCTCCGCGCTATCTGTTACTGGACGAGCCTTTCGCCGGCGTCGATCCGATCGCGGTGGGCGACATTCGCTCATTGGTGGTGGATCTCACATCGCGCGGGATCGGTGTGCTGATCACCGACCACAACGTCCGGGAAACGCTGGAAATCGTCGACCGCGCCTACATCCTCCATGACGGCGGGGTATTGATGTCCGGCAGCCCGGCAGATGTGATCGCCAATGATAACGTTCGGCGGGTCTATCTGGGCGACAGTTTCGCGCGCTAGCGTGGCCAATGTCTTAGCCGTTGACTTCGCGGCGCCCCCGTCGCCCAATCGTCCGTATGGCCCACCCCGCAGCGCAAAACCGGCGCGACACGGGCCAGACGATGAAGACCATCTGCAGGAGACCCCATGCGCACACAGATCACCGGAAAACAGATCGATATCGGCGAGGCCCTGCAGAGCCATGTGAAGTCGGAGCTCGGCTCCGTATTGGAGAAGTATTCTCAACGACCGACCGATGCCCAGGTGATCTTTTCGAAGGCCGCCCACGAATATGCGTGCGAAGCCATCGTCCATCTGAGCACCGGTCTGACCGCGCAGGCGAAGGGTAAGGCGACCGAGATCTATGCCGCTTTCGACGCCAGCGCAGAGAAGATGGACAAGCAGCTGAGGCGCTACAAACGGCGCCTGAAGGACCATCACCAAGAACGTTCGCAACCGGTTGAACTCTCTGGCGCGTCCTCGTATATCCTCGCCGCCGAGGAGGAGGGTGATGAGCCCGACACCCTCCAGCCGATGATCGTGGCAGAGATGGAGACCAAGATCCCCGCCCTGTCCGTTGGCGAAGCGGTCATGCAGATGGAATTGGCTGGTGTGCCGGTTCTGGTGTTCAAGAACGAGAAGGGCGGCGGTCTGAACGTGGTGTATCGTCGAGACGACGGAAACGTCGGTTGGATCGACCCAGCCACAAGCGGATAATCACCAGCCCTCGGTGCGGAACGAGGAAAAGCAGATGCAACTGGACGAAATCCTGGCCCAAGGGGCCGTGAAGCTATTTCCGAAGGCCAGCAGCAAGAAGCGTTTGTTTTGCGACCTCGCCGAGATCGCTGCCGATATCTACGGCGTCGACCAGGAAGTGGCTTTCCCGGCCTTGCAGGAGCGCGAAGCGTTGGGTCCGACGGGTGTGGGCGATGGCGTCGCGTTGCCCCATGCGCGGCTTCCGGGACTCGAATCGGTGCATGGCGTGTTCGTCCGGCTGGAACAGCCGTTGGATTTCGACGCTATGGACCGCAAGCCGGTCGACCTGGTCTTCGCGCTGTTCGCGCCGGAAGGGGCAGGTGTGGCGCATCTGAAGGCCCTGGCACTCGTCTCGCGCACCCTGCGTGATCAGAGCCTGTGCGCGAAGCTGCGCGCCAACGACAAGCCGTCGATCCTCTACACCGTTCTGACGGAAGCGCAGGCCGAAGCGGCCTAGAGGCTGACCCAGGCCGCGTCGCGTTTCGACGATCTCAAGCAGGCGTCGATGAACTGCATCCCGGAGAGACCGTCTTGCACGCTCGGCAGGAGGTGCTCTGGTGCCTTACCGTCGCGGCGCGCTTCGATCAGGTCTGCGGCCTGACTGTAGATGTTGGCAAAGCCCTCAAGATAGCCTTCCGGGTGGCCGGGCGGGGTGCGATGGCCGATCTCTTCCGTGAATCCGGCACCACCTCGGGTGAGCAGGCGCTTGGGTTCGCCATGGGGCGTGTGCCAGAGGTAATTCGGATCCTCTTGCGCCCATTCCAGCCCGCCTTTCTCGCCATAGACCCGCAGCCGCAAAGCGTTCTCATTGCCGGGCGCGACCTGGGACGACCAAAGCATCCCCCGCGCGCCACCTTCGTAGCGTAGCATGACGTGAACGTTGTCATCCAATCGGCGGCCAGGGACAAAGGTATGGAGGTCGGCGGCCAGGCTCTCCGCCTTCAGGCCCGTAACGAAGCCCGCCAAGTTGTAGGCGTGGGTGCCGATATCGCCCACGCAACCGCCTCCGCCAGAGCGTTCGGGATCGGTGCGCCATTCGGCCTGCTTAAGTCCCTCGTTTTCCAGCGCGGTAGTCAGCCAGTCCTGTGGATATTCCACCTGCACGACGCGGATCGCCCCCAGTGCGCCCTTGGCGACCATGTCTCGGGCCTGCCGGACCATCGGATAGGCGGTGTAATTGTGAGTCAGCACGAAAAGCGCGTCCGACTTTTCGACCGCTGCCGCGAGTTTCTTGGCATCGCCCAGGGTCGAGGTCAGCGGCTTGTCGCAGATCACGTGGATGCCGCGCTTCAGGAACTCCCGCGCGGCGGCGTAGTGGACATGGTTCGGCGTGACGATGGCCACCGCCTCGATCCCGTCTTTCAGCCGCGCTTCGCGCTTGGCCATGGCCGTAAAATCATCGTAGCTCCGCCCTGGGTCCAGGCCCAGTTCGGCGCCGCTAGCTTGTGCCTTCTCGGGCGTCGATGACAGCGCACCCGCAACAAGCTCATAGCGGTCGTCCAAACGCGCCGCGATACGGTGAACCGCGCCGATGAACGCGCCAGAACCGCCACCGACCATGCCCAGCCGAATACGGCGGCTCATCGGTCGAGCCCCAGCATGGCACGGTTGGCCGCGTCGTCCGTGCCGCCATCGGCAAAGTCGTCGAAGGCCCGTTCCGTGACACGGATGATGTGGTCGCGGACGAAATCCGCCCCTTCGCGCGCGCCGTCCTCAGGATGCTTCAGAGCGCATTCCCATTCCACAACCGCCCAGCCATCGAAATCATTGGCCGCCATCTTCGAGAAAACGGCGCGAAAATCGACCTCGCCATCGCCCAGCGACCGGAACCGCCCGGCCCGATCAACCCAGGATTGGTACCCGCCATAGACGCCTTGGCGCCCGGTCGGATTGAACTCCGCATCCTTCACATGGAACATGCCGATCCGGTCTTTGTAGATGTCGATATTGTCGATGTAGTCTAGGCATTGCAGCACGTAGTGGCTGGGGTCGTAGAGCATCATGGCGCGGGAATGGTTGCCGACCCGCTCCAGGAACATCTCGTAGGTCACGCCGTCATGGAGATCCTCGCCCGGATGGATCTCGTAGCAGACGTTCACGCCACATTCCTCGGCATGGTCCAGGATCGGCCGCCACCGCTTGGCCAGCTCGTCGAAAGCGGCTTCGACTAGGCCAGCGGGGCGCTGGGGCCACGGATAGACATAGGGCCAGGCGAGTGCACCGCTGAATGTCGCATGGGCCGTGATGCCGAGGTTCTTGGACGCCGTCAGCGCCTTCTTCACCTGATCCACGGCCCATTCCTGACGGGCTTTCGGGTTCCCGTGCACTGAGGGATCGGCGAAGCCGTCGAAGGCCGCGTCATAGGCCGGGTGGACGGCGACAAGCTGGCCTTGCAGGTGGGTCGACAACTCTGTCACTTCCACGCCATTGGCCCGTCCCTGGCCAATGAATTCGTCGCAGTAGTCCTTGCTCTCGGCCGCTTTCGACAGATCGAACAGACGCGCATCCCAGGACGGCACCTGCACACCTTCATAGCCGCAATCGGCCGCCCATTTCGTGATCGCATCCCACGAATTGAAAGGTGCCTCGTCCCCGGCGAACTGCGCCAGGAACAGCGCCGGGCCCTTGATCGTCTTCATGCGGTATCTCCCTGATCCTGCGCCAATCCCTCGAACAATCTGGCCACGGCCTCCGCACCGGGGTCGATATGTCCGCGTAACTGGTCTTCTCCGATATAGGCGGCCCGCCCGGCACGGGCCTTGGCCATGTCGGCCGTTGCGTCCGCACCACGACGGGCCGCCTGCGCCGCCGCGCCGAGGCCCTCGGGCAGCGCGTCGAGCGCTGGGGCAAGGGCATCGACCATGGTCCGATCACCGGGATTGGCCCCCCCGATCTCTCGCATCCGGGCAAGGCCCGCGCGCAGCGCATCGGTCATGGTCTTCCCGCTGGAAGCCGCGTCGCCCGCCGCCGTGAAGAAGATCGCCAGCAGCACGCCGGAAGAGCCGCCCATGGTCTGGCTCAGCTCCTGCCCGATGGCGCGGAACAGTTGAGTGTGATCTGCAAGCGGCAGCCGGTCCAGCGCGTCCGTCAGCGCCCGTGCCGCGCCGGACAGGGTGGAGCCGGTATCACCGTCACCCGATTTCGCATCCAACCCGTTGAGATCGGCCTCGGCTGCGATCAGCAGGTCACAGCAGCGGCGCAGAAGGGCTTCGGTCGCCGGATGCGGGGAAGGCATCGGTCGCACGGGTGTCAGGCCGTCGGGCAGATCCTGCACCGCGACATTGGAAAGGGCCACGCAGCCGGGCCAAGCGGGACATTCCGTCGGTGCCGACAGGAGAGCGATCTCCGCTTCGCTGGCCGGATAGACTGAGATCGAGAAGCCGCGCATATCAAGTGACGTCATCAGGGAAGCCGGGCCGATCACGTGAGACAATTGCCCTGCGATGGGGGAGGCCGCCAGGTCGCGGGCGAGGATCGACATTTCCAGCACGGACGCACCGCCCAGATTGTTGAGCAGCGCAACATGTGCACCATCACCCATCAAGCCGCCCAACCTTTCGGCGACCATCTTCATGGCGGCATGGGCGTCGGTGTAATCAACCTGCTCCACCCCCGGCTCACCATGGATGCCCAGGCCAAGCTCGGCCTTGCCCTGCGGGATGCGATCTTCCTTCGGGGATCCCGGCACCGTCCCGGTATCCAACGACATACCCAGGCTGCGCGTCCCTTCGATCACACGGGCCGCCGCCTTGGCGATTTCGGAGAGGCTCGCGCCATTCTCGGCCATGGCGCCCGTGATCTTGTGCACGAAGAGCGTGCCCGCAACGCCGCGCGGATTGGGGAGGTCGGGCAGGGCGATGTCATCGTCGACGATCACCATCTCGACCTTCAGACCGAAGGCGCGCGCCCGCTCGGCGGCAAGGCCGAAATTCAGCCGGTCGCCTGTGTAATTCTTCACGATCAGCAGACACCCAGCTTCGCCGGTCACGGCTAGGATTCCCGCCAGCACCGCGTCCACCGACGGGGAGGCGAAGACATCGCCGCAGACCGCCGCTGTGAGCATCCCGCGGCCGACGAACCCCGCATGGGCCGGCTCATGTCCGGACCCGCCGCCGGAAACCAGCGCGACCTTGGAGCGGTCCCAATCGGCGCGGGTCACGACACGGATATGCGGATAGCCGTCCAACCGGGCCAGCCGCCCGCCGGAGGTGCGGATCAGCCCATCGATCGCATCGGTGACGATATCCGCGCGGGCGTTGACGAATTGAGCCATGGATCCTCCTCAGGAAATGCGGTCGCCCCGGTCGTCGAACCAGAAGGGACGCTCGGGCCGGATGGGCAGGGTCTCACCGCCGGTCAGCGTCGTGTGCGCGTCGGTGACGGTGACGATCTCGTGGCCCTTCAGATGCAGATGCAGGCGCGTCTGGTCGCCCAGGCGTTCGACCCGGCGAACCTGCGCGGCCTCGCCTTCGCCCTGCACGATCTGCTCTGGGCGCAAGCCGATGGTCTTGGCCCCCGCGGGCGCCTGGCCGAACAGATCGGCAGGCAGAAGATTGATGCGAGGCTGGCCCAGCCGGGCGGCGGCATAGAGGCTGACGGGGTTCTCGTAGATCTCGCGCGGCGGACCGAACTGCACCAGCCGCCCGTGGTCGAGCACGCCCACATGGGTGGCCATGGTCATCGCCTCCACCTGGTCATGCGTCACATAGAGGAGCGTCGCGCCGCGTTCCGCCTGGATGCGCTTCAACTCCACCCGCAGGTCGGCGCGCAGCTTGGCGTCGAGCGAGCTGAGCGGTTCGTCCATCAGGTAGACCGACGGTTCCCGCACCAAGGCGCGGCCGATGGAAACGCGCTGCATCTCGCCCCCCGATAGCGCCGTCGCCTTGTTGTCGAGCTTGTGGGCGATCTGCAGGGTTTCGGCCACTTGCCGAACCTTGGCCTCCACCTCGTCCTTTGGCGTCTTCAGGATCGGGGAGCGGAGCGGGAAGGCCAGATTGTCCCGCACGGTCAGGTGGGGGTAGAGCGAGTATTGCTGGAACACCATCGCCACGTCGCGCTGCGCCGGGGTCAGGCCGCGCATGGACCGGCCGCCGATCTGGACATCGCCCTCATGGTCGGTCTCGAGCCCCGAGACGATCCGCAGCGTCGTGGTCTTGCCGGCGCCGGTCGGGCCCAGCAGCACCACGAAGGCGCCGTCGGGGATGGTCATCGAGACGTCGTCCAGCGCGATATCCTTGCCGAACCGTTTGGACACGTTGGTCAGCTGCACCTCAGCCATGGGCGAGCACCTTCTCATTGGCCTCAGACAGAAGCGCGCGGCCGTCCTGTCCGAACAGCGTCAGGGTCCGGGCGTCGAAGCGCAGACCGGTCTTGTCACCCACGCGGGCGGGCTGATCGGCGGCGATGCGGGCCTTCACCGGGCCATGGGCGGTGTCGAAGCTGACGATCTGCGTGGTGCCGAGATATTCGGTGGCCGTGACAGTACCGCGATAGGGCATCGCATCATCGGGGACGACATGCTCCGGCCGAACGCCAAGCCCCAGCCGGCCCGACGCCCCGTCGCGCAGGGCGGGCATGGCAACTGTCGCGTCGCCCAGATCGACCTGGGTGGTACCGGGCTCGGCCCGGCCCTCGAATTCGAGCACGTTCATGGGGGGCGAGCCGATGAAGTCCGCCACGAAGCGGGTGGCAGGCCAGTCGTAGATATCCTGCGGCACGCCGAATTGCTCGACCACGCCGTGGTTCATCACCACGATCTTGTCGCCCATCTGCATGGCCTCAAGCTGGTCGTGGGTCACGTAGACAGTGGTGGCGCCCATTCGGTCGTGCAGGGCGCGCAGTTCCTCGGCCATGCGTTCGCGGAATTCGGCATCCAGGGCGCCCAGCGGCTCGTCCATCATGAACGCCTTGGGTTCGCGAACGATGGCCCGGCCCAGCGCCACCCGCTGTCGGTCACCGCCAGACAAACCGCCCACGGGCCGATCCAGGATGTCCTCGATCCCGAGGATACGCGCCACCTCATCGACTTTGGCCTTCACCTGCGCCTTGGGCATCCTCTGGCTGACCAGCGGGTAGGCGATGTTCTTGCGCGCATTCATATGCGGGTAGAGCGCGAACATCTGGAAGACGAAGGCGATGTCACGCTGGCTAGCGGGGCGCTGGGCCACGTCCTCTCCGTCGATCGTGATCTCGCCCGAGGTGGGCAGCTCCAGCCCGGCAATCATCCGCAGGGTCGTCGTCTTGCCGCAGCCCGAGGGGCCCAGCAGCATGAAGAACTCCCCGTCCTCAATCGTGAAGCTGGAGGATTGGACGGCGGTGAAGTCGCCGAATTCCTTGCGGAGGTCGCGGATCTCGATGCGGGCCATCAGCGGATCTCCTGACCGACGCGGAGAAGGTTACCGTCCGGGTCCAGCACGTGCAGCTCACGCATGCCCCATGGCTTGTCCTCGGCAGCGCGGAAGCGGGGGTAATCGGACGTGTCCGGCCCGGCCATGTTCTTCGCCGCCCATTCGGCCGAGAGGGCATCTACGTCCAACGGGCGGATATAGGCACCATGATCACAGGTCTCGGCTTGGTGATCCGGGGCAGCGAAGAAGTGTAACTCTACCTTGTCGCGGTTCGCGATCAGGTATTCGCCCCCGTAGCGGAACACCTCGAAGCCAAGCGAACGATAGAAGCCCTCGGTAACGTCGAAGTCGCGGGACGGCATGATGGGGCAGACCTGTTCCAGCATCAATCGCCCTCCGGGAAGTGGGAGACGATGATGAAGCCCACCGTACCGACCAGAAGGACGATGAAACTGTAGGTATAGGCCCAGAGGACGAACGGCTGCATCAGCATGACGACTCCCAAGCCGATGAGGATGGTGGCGACCATCTCCCACGGGCCGCGGCGGAACCGGGCAAGGCCATTGAGGAAGGCGCTCATTTGCGGACCGCTCCGAAGGTGATGCCGCGCAGCAGGTGTTTCCGCAGCAGGACGGTGAAGACCATGACCGGGATCAGGAACAACGTGGCCCCGGCGGCGACGGCGGGCCAGTCCTGCCCGCCCACGCCGATGATCGTCGGGATGAAAGGTGGCGCGGTCTGCGCGTTGCCCGAGGTGAGCAGCACGGCGAAGGCGTATTCGTTCCACGCGAAGATCAGGCAGAAGATCGCGGTTGAGGCGATGCCGGTGGCCGCCTGCGGCAGCACCACTTTGTAGAAGGCCTGGAACCGCGTGTAGCCGTCGATCAGCGCTGCCTCTTCGTATTCGCGCGGGATCTCGTCGATGAACCCTTTCAAGAGCCAGACGGCGAGGGAGATATTCACCGCCGTGTAGAGCAGGATCATGCCCAGATGCGTGTCCGACAGCCCCAGCTCGCGGAACATCAGGAAGATCGGGATGGCCACGGCGATGGGCGGCATCATCCGCGTTGACAGGATGAAGAACAGCAGATCGTCCTTCAGCGGCACGCGGAAGCGGCTGAACGCATAGGCCGCCAGTACGCCAAGAACCACAGACAGGAAGGTCGAGCCGAAGCCGATGATGACGGAGTTCAGGAACCGCTCTCCGAAGCGCGACGGGCCGACGATGACCATGTCGTATTGGCGCACGATCTCCTCGGCCCAGGTCTGGGGCGGGTTCGCGGCCAGGAATTCCGCCGTCTGCCGGGTCCGTGTCGTGAAGAGGTTCACGTAGCCCTCCAGCGTCGGTTCAAACAGGATCTTGGGCGGATAGGAGATGGCATCGGCGGGCGACTTGAAGCCGGTGGCGATGATCCAAAGAAGCGGGATCAGCGTGATGACCGCGTAGAGGATGACGAGGATCCCCGCCGTCCATTTCTGGCGGCTGGACGGTTCGGTGATGGAGTAGCTGCTCATGGAAGATACTTCCCTTTCATCAGGGCCGATAAGAAATCGTCCCATGTCCCGAGCGCAAAAATATCCTGCTCCGCCCCAACCGACGGGATGACGATGAACTCAGCCTCTTCCGCCTGGCTCCCGCGCACGCCAAAGTACTCGCCACCTCCATTGCCACCGAAGACGATTTCTGGAGACGTCAGAAACTCTCTGACCGTCGCCGTGTGTTTCTTGGCTTCGGCGACGGTGTCGAACCGTAGGAAACTCTCGCCGAACCAACCTTCGGCATGATCGTACCGGCCATAAAATCGGTTAAGCGCGAAATCCGACCCGAAGTCGGGCCATGCAATGCCTTGCGTCGGCAGTTCACGAGGGACCGCGACACCAGACGCCATGAAGACTTTCTCGATGTCGGAAGGTCGGCTTGAGTAAAGTCCCGACATCATCGTTCCTTCACCTTGTTCAGCGCCTTCACGTAGATGCTGGCCAGGCCGAACACCGTCACGAAGAGGATGATCGCGTAGGCGCTGGCATAGCCCGTGCGCCATTTCTCGAAGGCTTCACGCTTGAGATTGATGGAGGTCAGTTCGGTGACCGAGCCGGGGCCGCCGCCGGTCAGCTGCACCACCAGATCGAACATTTTGAAGTTCTCGATCCCCCGGAAGAGCACGGCCAGCATCAGGAAGGGCAGGACCATGGGCACGGTGATCGTCCAGAATTGCCGCCACTTGGACGCCCTGTCGATCTCGGCCGCCTCGTAGATGTAGTCAGGGATGGACCTGAGCCCGGCCAGGCAGATCAGCATGACGAAGGGCGTCCACATCCAGGTGTCCACGATGACGATGGACCAGGGCGCAAGGTTGACCGACCCGATCATCTCGAAGCTGGAGGCCGGGACGCCGCTGAAGAACTCCACCACGTAATTGAAGAGGCCGATCTGCGGCTGATAGAGAAATGTCCAGAAATTGCCGACGACGGCGGGGCTCAGCATCATCGGCAGGACGATCACGGTGGTCCAGAACGGGCTGCCCTTGAAGTTCTTGTTGATCAGATAGGCCAACGCGAAGCCGATGAGCACCTGCAGCAGAATCGTCCAGAACAGGAAATGCGCGGTGGCCTGCATCGTCAGCCAGATATCCTCGTCGGTGAGGATGCGCTCGTAATTGCGCAGGCCCACCCACTCTACCTCGCGGTTCCGGTTGGCGCGGAAGTTCGTGAAGGACAGCCGGATCGTCCAGATCAGCGGGAAGATGTTCACCGCCAGAAGCAGGAAGATCGTCGGTGCCACGAAGATCCAGGCGATGGCGCGGTCGCTGAGGCCGCGAACGCGTCGCGCCATGGCGGGCGGCGTCGAGCGGGCGGCACGATCGGCGAGTGTGTCGGACATGACGGCTCCTGTCGCGCGGACGCGTGGATCGTCGGGCCGGTCGGCCCGTCAGTCGGAAAAGGGCGCCGCGGATACGGCGCCCCGTTGGATCAGAGCTTGCCTTCGTCCTCGAAGGTCTCGGTCCAATCCTCGATCAAGGCGTCCAGCGCCTCTTGCGCGGTGCCCTGATCGGCCACGACATAGTCATGCAGCCGCTTCTGCATCGCCAGCAGCAATTCGGCATAGGCCGGCTCCTGCCAGAAATCTTTCACGCCGTTCATGGCTGTCAGGAAATCCCCGGCAAAGGGTGCGCTGGCCTCGAAGCCGTCGCCTTCCAGCACCGACTTGGCCGCCGAATAACCGCCCAGTTCCCACCAGCGGGCCTGGATGTCGTCCTGCGCGAACCACTTGATGTATTCGAGGGCGGCGTCCTGCTTGTCGCTATAGGCGACGACGCTGATGCCCTGACCACCCAGGGTCGAAGCTTCGACGTTCTGGCCGGGATTCACGAAGAAGTCGATCTTGTCCCCGCCCACGTTCGGATCAGCATAGAGGCCCGGGAAGAAGGCGAACCAGTTCATCGCCATGAAGACCTGGCCGGATTTGAAGGCGTCCAGCGATTGCTCCATATAGGCGTCGGTATAGCCCGGCGGGGTGCAGCACTCGTAGAGTTCCTTGTAAAATTCCAGCCCGGCGACGGCCTCGGGTGAATTCACCGCGCCTTCCATCTGATAGCTGCCCGGCTCGGTCTCGTACTCGAAGCCGAAGGAATAGAGCGCCGCCGTGGCTCCCATGGTGATCCCTTCCGAACCACGCTCGGTGAAGATCGAGGCGCCGTAGCGGATCTGGCCGTCGATCTCGCGCTCCTGGAAGAACTTCGCGATCTCCATGAGTTCGGTCATGGTCGTGGGCTCTTCCAGCGGACGCCCGACCTCGGCTTGGAACGCCTCCTGAATGTCGGGCATCTCGAACCAGTCCTTGCGGTAGAACCAGCCCAAAGCGTCGCCCATGGCGGGCAGGGCGTAGTAGTTCGGGCTGCCCTTGGGCCAGGTCGAATAGGCATAGACCGTCGCATCGGCGAAATCGTCCATGCTGATGCCCTCGGCATCGAAGAAATCGTTCAGCTGGACATAGTGCCCGTTCTCGGCACCGCCGCCGATCCACTGGCTGTCACCGATCAGCAGATCGCAAAGCTGACCACCGGAATTGAGCTCGTTCAGCATCCGGTCGGCAAAGTTGGGCCAGGGGACGAACTCGAAGTTCATCGTGTGACCGGATTCGGCCTCGAAATCCTTGGACAGTTCCACCAAAGCATTGGCCGGGTCCCAGGCCGCCCAGCAGAGCGTCAAGTCTTCGGCGGCAGCGGATCCGGCAAACCCGGTCGCGGCGAAAGCGGCAGCGGATGCCGCCGTCATCAACGTGCGTTTCATTGTTATGACCTCCCATTCGCGGCGCGCGACTCCCCGTCACGTTATCCGCCCCCTAGCCGTAGCAAGCGGAATGACGATCCGTAAAGACATTTCTGAGGTACGTGCCTCAAAAACGCTTTGGCTCTCGGCGATCCTGTCGTAGTTCTGTTAGAGGGAGGACGCAGATGCCGGTCAGGCCGACGACACGAGATCTCGCAAAGGCCGCAGGTGTCAGCCTGGCGACCGTCGATCGCGTGCTCAACGGACGGTCAGGTGTGCGGAAGGCAACCGTCCAGGCCGTGACCGACGCCATCGCGGAAATAGGGTTCGAACGGAACGTCGTGGCCGCCCGTCTGGCGCGGCGCCGCGGCTATCGCTTTGCCTTCGTGCTGCCAGAAGACGGCGATCAGTTCCTCTCGGCATTGGGAGCCCGGATCCACGAGACGGCGGACGCTTTCGCATCCGAGATGATCGAGCTTGAGACCTTCCCGATTGCCGGAAATGATCCGCATAAGATCGCCGCCTTTCTCGGCGGATTGGACGCAGCTCGGTTCGACGGCGTGGCCATCATGGCACCCGAAACACCGCAAGTGCGCGATGCCATCCGGCGGCTGGCAGAGCGGGGCATCCGTCCGCTGGCCTTTCTCTCGGATCAGGCGGAAGAACCGGATCTCGCCCCATATGTCGGTATCGACAATCGCGCCGCAGGGGCCACCGCGGGCGCCTTGCTTCGACGGTTTGCCGTTGGTCGCAAAGGTCCAGTGATTGTCGTCGGCGAAAGCCTGACGGCGCGGAACGCCCTTGAACGGCGGCTGGGCTTCGATCGCGTTCTGGGACGCGATGCCCCGGAACTGCACGCGCTGCCGACCCTTGAAACCCATGGCGACGCGTCGCGGACGCGAGAGATCGTCGCCACGGCCATGCAGGAACATCCCGATCTTGTCGGCGTCTATGTCCTCAGCTCTGAGGCCCGAATTGCACTTGAGGCGACGTGCGATGCGCCCCCGGACTTGATCCGGATCGTCCATGAACGGACCCCGTTCACAGAGAACGCTTTGCGCGACGGTCTGGCCGATGCCGTCATCACGCAGGACCAGGGACACCTTGTCCGAAGTGCCGTCCGGACGTTGCGAGCCCGCTGTGATCGAAGCTCCATCGTCGCCGGACAGGAGCGTATCAGGGTAGAGATCTTGATCCGCGAGAACCTCTAACGACCAAGGCCGCGTCGTTTCGGACGCGGCCTCTTTTCGGGTCGTCTACACGAGACTATTCGAAGGGCTTCGCCTCGGCATTGATCTGGATCGCCGCATCGACGAACTCCGTCCCGATCGAGCCCTTGAACTGCGACAGAATGGGCGCGAAGGCATCCCGCCACGCCTGCATCTCTGCCGGGCTAAGCTGAAGGACCACGCCGTCGTCTTCGATGATGTCGCGGCGGCGCTGCTGCCCGATTTCAAAGGCAAAGCGGTTGCGCTCATGCGTAACCAGCTTGGCCGTATCCTCGAAGACCGCACGGGTTTCCGGGTCAAGACTGTCCAGGAAACCGGCCGACGTGATCATCGGATAACCGATATATGTGTGGTTCGTCTCGGTGACGGCGGCCTGCACAAGGTAGAACCCTTTGGTCTGGATATTCGCCCAGGTGTTTTCCTGGCCCTGCACCGTGCCATTGGCGAGGTTATCGTACACGTCCTTGAACTTCAGCTTCACGGGCGTGACGCCCATGATGTCTAGGACGGCCGCGGTGATCGGAGAACCGGATGATACCCGGAAAGACAGCCCATCGGCATCCGTCGGCATCCGCATGGGTGTCGTGGCCGAGAACTGGCGCATCCCGTTGCTGACATAGCCGAGGGCGGCAAAGCCATTTTGCTCCAAGTCGTCGCCAATCTGCTCGATTACGTCCGACTGCAGGAATTCGAGCACGTGCAGCGGCCCATCGAACAGGAACGGCAAGTTGAAGATATCAGCCTTGTCGCTGTAGCTCAGGATCTTGGCAAATGCGGGCATGGCGAAATGAACTTCGCCGTCGAGCATGGCCTGAAACAGCGTGTCATCGTCCGGGAACAGTTCGCTCGACCCGTAGACTTCGACGCAGTAGCGGCCCTGCATCTTTTCGTTGATCTGTTCGGCATAGGCCATGGCGGCCTCGCCTTTCGGGTGACCTTGGAGGACGGTCACCACGGAAAACTTCAGAACCTCCTCGCCGGGGTCACAACCAAGCCCCTCCGTCGCATGGGCCAGCGCAGGCGCGCAGGCAAGAAGGCTGGCGGCGATGAGAGACTTCCGGGTCATGTCGTGTGCTCCTAGAGGCGGCAGAGTGGAAACGCCCGCGCAGCGTGCGCGGGCGTTGCATTCGTCAGTCGAACGGCTTGGTCTCAGCGTTGATCTTGATCGCCGCATCCAAGAGGTCCCCACCGACCACGTCCCGGAATTCCGACAGGATCGGGGAGAAAGCATCCCGCCACTCCTGCAATTCCGTGGGCGCCAGGCTCAAGATAACCCCGTCATCATACAGGATCTCGGCGCGCGCGATCTGGTTCAGCTCGAACGCGAAGCGGTTGCGCTCATGGGTGACCAATTCCGCGATATCGATGAACTCTTGGCGCGTCGCCTCGTCCAAACCGTCGAGGAACGTTCTGGAGGTCATGAAGACGTAGCCGAGATAGGTATGGTTTGTCTCGGTCACGGCCGCCTGATGAACGTAGAACTCCTTGGAGTAGATGTTCGACCAGGTGTTCTGCTGACCCTGAACCTCGCCCGCTGCCAGGGCATCGTGGACCTTGGAGAAGGCAAGCTTCTGCGGCGTGATGCCCATGATCTCGATCTGCCGGTTGATGATCGGCGTGGACGCCTGAACCCGGAAGGTCATGCCTTGCGCGTCGTAAGGGGTGCGCATTGGGACGGTAGCCGAGAATTGCCGCATGCCGTTGGACCAGAAGGACAGGCCGTAGAAACCATCGTCCTCCATCTCGGCGAGAAGACCCTTCGCGGCGTCGGATCCGAAGAACTCCATTGCGTGCAACGGGCCATCGAACAGGAACGGGATCTCGAAGAGCTGGAATGCCTCGGTGAATCCGGTCAGCTTCGACATGCTGGGCGCCGCGAAATGCACTTCGCCCCGACGCATGGCGTCAAACAGCGTGTCGTCATCCGGATAGAGTTCGCTGCTGCCATAGACTTCCAGGCAATAACGCCCCTCCATCCGCTCGTTTACAGCGGCGGCAAAGCTTTTGGCGGCCTCACCTTTCGGGTGACCGTTCAGGGATGTCACGGTCGAGAGCTTGAGGACTTCTTCGCCCGCATCGCACCCGGTGTTCACACCTTCGGTCGCCGATGCGGCGGCGGTCAAACCAGTCGTGAGAGCAAGCGCCGCCGTGAAGGATTTGATCAGATTTTTCATCTCTTCACTTTCATGTTTATCGGGGGTCGAAGGATCGATTGAACCGATCGACCCCCGGCTTTGGCGTTTGGCTCAGTTCTGGTCCGCCGCGGCGATATCCTTGACCCACACTTCAACGCGGCGGTTGATGCGACGGCCTTGGTCGGTCTCGTTGCAGCCCAGCGGCGACACTTCGCCGAAGCCGACCGAGCGGGTGCGAATACGGCTGGCCAGCGCGGGGTTCGCGTCGAGGATGGTGCGACGCACCTGCTCGGCGCGTTGCTGCGACAGAACCTGGTTGAGGTCTTCGCGGCCGACCGAGTCGGTGAAGCCCACGAAAAGCACTTCCTTATTGGCGAAACGATCGTCCGAAAGGATTTCCGACAGACGGTCGATATCGGCCTGACCACGGGCGTCGAGGCGGGCGGAACCGGTCTCGAAACGGTAGGTGGTCGACAGGCGGTCAGATGCCAGCAGGAGGCCGAACATGTCCTGCATCTGCAGGAAGTCGTTGAACTCCGTGTTGTTCACGACGGCCGAGGCCACGCGAATACCCTGCGAGTTGATCGTTTCGCTGGAGATCGACTGATCGATGAACCCGGCGCGTGCTACCTGCTCCTGACCTTCTTCGGAATTGACGAAGCTCAGGAAGTCGCGGGCGTGCCGCTGCAGACCGTTGTCACCCTCATACATGTAGAGAAGGCGGGTCAGCGGGTATTCCTCGGTCTTGATCGTGAAGGCCGTGGCCGGCGTCCGCAGGCCGCAGACACCTTCGATGTCCAGGGCGGCCGCGTTGCTTGCGTTGGCGAAGCTGGTGAAGCCCAGACCGTTCGGGTCATTGCGAACGGCTTCGGCGATGGCAGCGTCAGATTCCATCACCTGGACGTTTCCGCCGATGGACAGGCCGTTCGGGCGCATCAAAAGCGTGTCGAACACCTCGCGGCTGCCCGAGTCGTTTTCGCGGACATAGAGGTTGATCGGGGCGTTGCGGCCGCCAAGCTCAACCCAGCTACCGATGCGTCCGGCGAAAGCGAGGGCCGCGTTGACCTCAGAGATGGCGCGCACGGGGTTCTCGGGGTGGGTCACCAGCAGCAGACCGTCCAGGGCGACGATGTGCTCACGTCCCGCTGCGCGCGGGTTGGCCTTCCCGGCTTCTTCCAGGGCGCGGATCTCACGGTTGCGGATCGGACGCGACGCAAGGGCGAAGTCGGCCTCACCGGCCAGAAGGGCGTTGAACCCCTGACGGGTATCGGTCGCCTTGATTTCGATTGCGGCGGTGCCTTGCTCGTTCGCGGCGATGTTCACGACCTTGGCGTTCTCGGCTTCCGTCATCTCAGACGTGCCGCCAATCTCGGACCCGTAGGCGATCGCCAGCGCGGGGATAAGCTTATCGCCGAGGGACTTGGAACCGGCGATCGTGAATTCGGAATGCGTCGGCTTCAGTTCGGGGCAGGCTGCGCCTTCGCAGCTCACGTTCGAGGCGGCAATGGCCATCTGGCCGACCGCCGTCTGAAGCACGTAGAAGTCGTTGTCGAAGGACAGCAGATCACCGCTGACTGATACGCTTCCATCGGTCGTCTTCAGGGTCACAATCTCGGCGAGCGCCGGGGAAGCGGCAGCGGCCAGGATCGTGCTGACCAGGAGCGCCTTCTTAGCGGGGTTGTCCATCACATGTCTCCAACTTGGACGGCGCCACCACAGGATCCGGGCGGCACGAACGTTGTTTGCAGCGTCTGTTTTTCCGATGTTCGTGGCCGAACGCGCCCGTCATCGTGGCCACATCAAGAAAAGATTCCGCATATCGGGCACAATTGGACACGGAGCGGCCATGATGACCGGCAAGGTTTTGCTGATCGTTTGCGGATACCTGCACACGATTCCGCGACCCAGCACCCTGGCTTCTGCCTTTTTTGTGCCTTCTCTAGTCGCATGCGGGGCGACAGTCATGCGCACAATGGCGCCGATAAGCTCCAATTTCGATTCGTGATGGAGACATCGGCGACATGTCGGCTCGAAAAGTCTCTGACACCGAGAGTCAGAGACGATCGAAACCGAATTGTAGGTAGTCGCGGCCGTGGGCCCGCCGCGCGGCGGCCAACATCTCATCGGTCAGGATCGTATCCAAGGGCACGGGCCATGAGGCAGCTTCCGGCAGCGGCGGCGCAGGTCGGGCCAGCTGTGCGGCAACGTCCGCAAGACTGGCGGCGGTCTCCTCCTCTTTCACGATGCGGTGCGCCAGAACAGCGCGCGCCATACCGATCAAGATTGACGACTGACTGTGCCATCCCGCCGGAACCGACAAGGATGTCTGACCGCCCAAGATCGCGGGAAGCGCATTGAGGAAGGCGCCGAATGCCCGCGCATGGGCGTCCCTGTCGTAACCCGCGTCTTCGGACCCACCGCGCAGCACTGGCACCGCGTGCTGGTTCGCCAGCACGCGGCGGCGATCCCGGCCGTTCGGGCCCGTCGGCATGAGGACATCCTGCCAGAACAGATGGTGCAGGCGCCGCAACGGATGACGCAGGACAGCTAGAACGATGGGGTGCGAAGCGGTCTTGAACCAGTCCCGCAATGCATTCTGCCGCAGGCTCTCCAGCGGGGCCTCTCCGTCAAACGCAGTCAGCCAGGCGCGGAGTTCGTCTGTCGGTCCGCCGGGTATGGGCAACAAAAGGATCGGGCTGCGTGCTCCGGCCAACATGGTGCGCACGGCGGGTCCATGCGTCGGCTCTGGCGCGTCGGGTATGTGGGCCGCGCTGACATGGCGCAGCATTTCGTCCGGATTGGTGACCTTCTCACGGAGATCGCCCGGGTTCTGGCGCTTCAGGCGATCCGGCACCTTTTCGAGGCGATCTTCGCTGCCCAGATAGGCTGCAAGACCGTTAAGAACCGTCAGATCATTTATCTCCGCATAATCGATGACAAAGGCCGTCTGACCCGTGCGCTGCAAGGTCCGGCGGATCGTTGCCGCGGTTTCGCCAAGGGTGTCGCGCTGTGCATCGAACTCAGACGGGTCGAAGGGGACGGTCGCGGTCTTCGCCATCTTCGGATTGGTCAGGCGCCATTGGTCGGTCGCCCGTGCGATCTTCCAGGAGACGTAGCGCGAGACCGGCTCCCGCGTCAGGATCACTTTCGCAATCTTGTGGTCGGTTAGAATGCGCTCTCGCATTCGGGGATCGTGACCGCTGAAATAACGAAAGCCGGGCAGCCCTTCGTCCTGGGCAATCAGGCGATCCAACAGCACCTGCGGATCGGCATCCCGTGCCGCGATATCCAGACCGAAGAGACTGTCTCGATTGTGCTGGCCGATGAAAGCCGGATTGTAGATCTCCCCGTGGACGGTGACATCCGACAAAGCGTTCAGGGAATCCTGGAGGTGGTTGGACCCGGTACGCATCTCCGCCAGGATCACGAAGGCGGCGAACTTACTGGCCATCAGTGCCGCGCTCCGACGCTAGAACGGCACGGACATCGCCCGTGGCCTGCGGCTTCATCCCCTCGTTCTGGAGGCGCTGCAGGAACTGCGCCAAATCTGCCAGGTCGTTCATTTGAGGCAGATCGGTCAGGCGTCGTGGGCCGGGCCCAGCGATCTGATCGAGGATGTTTTGCAGCTTCTCTTTGGGATTGGCCAAAAAGTCCGCCAGGGTCCAGGTCATGACGTTGGCGGCCACCGGCTCGGACCGGATCGCCCGCAGCATCGCCATCTCGGCTTTCTGAAGGCGGGCGGCCCGCGCCCGGACATCCGCAAAAGGTGCCTGCGATCGGTGAAGGGGGACAGCCCAGGCACCCGAGATCACCGCAATGAGGGCATTGGAGTCGCGCAGCAAGAAGGGAACGATATCTTGCTGATCGCCTGGGCCAAGAAAGAAGCTTTGCCGCTCTCCACGCGTTGACCAGAGGAGGTTCGTGAGAAACTGGGTCGGGCGGTAGTCGCGTAACTTGGCATCGTTCGAGATTGCGCCCGGTAAGACAGTGTCGCCCCCGGCGAATTCGGCCCTGTCGGGGTGGTAGAGATGGCCATGGACGCGGCCGCCGATACGACGGCCAAGCCAGTCCGAGAAATCGTCGAACAGATCGTCAAAGCCTGAGAAAACGTTGTAGCGTGCCGAGGTCAAACCGCGCTCTTGCCCAGGAAGCGGAAACCGCCCCTGGTTATAGAGACCCGGTCGCCCGGTCTGCCGACGGTCATTTGCCCGGGCAAACACCCGGTCGATCCGGGCAGGGTTAGGCTCGACCTGGCGGCTGGCGCCCTGCGGATGTGACAGAAAGGTCCGATAGAGAAGGTCGGCACGAGGCCAGACCTTTCGGGCAAAGAAGCAGTCGGATCTCTTCAGAAGATCGACATGGTCGTCGTAGAAAATGTGCGGTCGCCCGCGAACATCGAACTTGGATAGGGTCAGGGACCGGCTCTCTATCTGTTGTGCGTATCGGCGCACGAGGCTCTGGAAGTAGCTCTCGTCGGGGATCCAGACCTTGGAAAAATAGCCGTCAATCGTCGCCCGGTCGGGCGCGTTAAGGATTGCCTCAAGGGTTGTCCGGGTCAGACACCACCATTGGCTACCAAGATGCGGCAAGACACCGTCCGGGATACGCCGTGTCAGCCCGATCGTGCGCTGCAGCGCCACGTAGGAGTCAAAGAGCCTGCGCTGCTTCTGCCAGGAGAAGGGAAATCGCAGCGTGAAACGCTCGATCTCGAGCCCGTTCACGGTCCAATCAACATCGTCCGTCGTGACACTTTCGATGAAATCGGTCTCGGGATGTGCGTCGAGATAGTCGCGAAGTTCGGCGATCGGTCGCAGCGGCAGACAGGCGCCGGACATCAGATAGACATGCCGAACATCCGGGAAGTCCTGCAGAAGGGTCTGGGCACCGCACTGCGTCGCCGCGACAAGCGACCAGGTTCCCCAGTCCGCGCGGACCCGTTTGCAGAAGCGGATACGGTCGTTGTCCGCCAAATGTGCCTTCAACCGATCGAAGGCCGCTTGTCGAACCTTGGCGTCCACGTGGATCACGACCGGGCAACCGGCAGCGGTCAGATGCCGGGCGATCTGCTCGGCCCGTTCCAAGGCCGTATGCACCAGCATCACGAAGCCCAGCGTCATGCCCAATTCCCCTTCGAGATCAGACCCAGGATCTCAAGTTGGCGCCAATTCACATAACGTTCGGACCAGTGGCACCAGAGGTCGGTATCGGCATCCAGCCGCCGCGCGTAGCTGGCATATTCGTGACCCGCGCGATAATGCTCTGCCCGACCGGCCTCCTCTCCGGCGCGATCCACGAATAGGTCCAGGAACTTGGCATGAAGCAAGGCGCCCGTCGCCTTCTCTCCGCCATGGCGGTCATAGGTCAGGTTCAACCCACGCGGGAGGAGCGCGTGGGTCGAACTCACATAAACGTAGTTGCGGTGCCACTTTACCAATGGGATCTTGTTCAGAGCCGGAGCGGCGTGCGGACGGTCGGAAAAGAAGAGACGGGTGCGAACGCCGCCCTGGATCCAAAGATTTTCATAGCCCGGATTATACTCGATCAGATAGTTCCCGCTGTCGAACCAGGACGCGATCTCGAACGGGTTCTGGTCCTCTTCATAGACATGTCCCGAGAGCGGTCCCTTTGGGTACATGTCCAGCAGCATGGCCCCGAATGAGCGAAGCGAAGAGGCATCCAACCAATCAGTCAGGGCCCGCAGCGGCCGGGTGTCGCAGAACGGATAGACGAAGAACTCGTCCACATCGACGGTCAAGCACCAATGCCCATGGCCATGGCGACGCTGCAACCAGTTCAGCCAGTGGACGCCATATGCCGCCGCGGCGTAACTGCCCGTGGCCGACCAAAGAGAGACATCTTCCTGCGCGGCAAGATAGTCCCGCGACCCGTCCGTACTGCCATTGTCGATCAGCAGAAAGTGATCGACGCCGAGGTCACGATAGTAGCGCAGAAAATAGGGCAACCGCCGACGCTCGTTTCGGACGGTGCAGAAGAGAAGGATGTGACCGCGCCGGATCCGGGCCGTCAGATCGCGGATCGGGCGAAGCTGCCGACGGCGGCGGAATGCGCGGGCCCGCCAGAGCTTCCGTCGCAGCCGCATCCTGTAAGACGTGACCAGGCCCATCCGCTTTGTCGGTTCCTCCCCAGGCCCAATGACGGCGTATTGTCCCATCTTTGGGACCAATCAAGCAACGTCAGCCCCAAGCGCCGCGCGACATCAAGCCTAAGCCTTCCAACTGGCGCCATCCGTGGAAACGCGTGGATGTTTCGCACCAGAGGACGGGATCGGTCATCAGCGCGTCGTAGTAGCGCCCGTAGAGGTCGGAATTCTCGAAATGCTCCTTCCGGGCCTTGTCCGTTCGTGCGCGCACGGCACTGTCGGCAAGGAACTTCGTGTGGAGGAGAACGCCGGTGGGCGCATCGTCGATCCCCAATCCCCGGTTCAGACGACGCGGTAGCAAGCTGTGGGTAGAGGAGACGTAGGCGAAGCGCCTGTTCCACCGGACAAGCGGTATCTTGGAGAGAGTCGGCGCCCGGCGCGGCTCCTCCGCGAAAAAGACACGGGCGCGGGGCCCACCCTGCACCCAGAGGTTCTGCAGCCGCTCCTGCCGGACCGAGACATAGTTCCCGGCATCGAACCAGGGGATGTCGGCAAGATCATTCCCGCCGTCGATGGCGCCCAGGCGGCCCCGCGGATAGAGATCCAGCATAAGCGCGCCGACCGCCACGTGACCAGCCATATCGAGCCATCTGGTCAGGGCGACCAGATCGCGCGTCGTGTGGTGGGGATAGACGAAAAGCTCATCCGCATCGAGGGTCAGGCACCAGTAGCCGTGGCCGTAGCGGGCCAGCAGAAGCGTCAGCCAGTCCATGCCGAAGCGCGCGGCCTTGTAGGAGCCTTCGGCCGCCCAAAGCGACACATCGGCCTCCTGCGCCAATCGCTCCCGCGTGCCGTCATCGCTTCCGTTATCGGCGACGAGAAAATGACCGATGCCGAGTTCGCGATGATGGTCAAGCCAGCGGTCCAGCCGCAGGCGCTCGTTTCGCATCGTCGCGAAGGCGAGGACCGTGTCCGCTTCGATTGCCTGCGTCCGATTGCGGATCGATACCAACTGCCCCCGCCGGGAAATGGCGCGGGCGAGAAGGCGACGTCGGCGCCAGCGCAGCCCGTAGGCCGTAGCAAGCGCGGCGAGCCGCCCCACGCGCCTCTACTGGGCCGCCGTGCTGAAGGCGACGACGTCGGTCAGGAATTCCTGAAGCTCGTCCCGGAGATCATCTCGCGCCAATCCAAAGGCAACGGTGGCCTGCAGGAACCCGGCTTTCGAGCCGCAATCGAAGCGCTGTCCGTTGAAGCGGAAGCCATGGACGCCGCGATCCGATTCGATCTCGCGTGCGATGGCATCCGTCAACTGGATTTCACCGCCGGCACCGGTCTCGACGCGGTCCAGATGGTCCATGACATGCGGGGACAGGATGTAACGCCCGATTACGGCCAGGTTCGACGGCGCCGTCCCGGCCTTCGGTTTCTCGACCATGCCACGGACTTTCCGGCACGCGCCGCTGCCCGCTTCGACATCGAGGATCCCGTAGGACGAGGTCTTTTCGGTCGGTACTTCCATCGCGGCGACCATATTGCCACCAGTCTCCGCATAGGCTTCCACCATCTGCGCAAGGCAGGATGGTTCGGCCGCGATGACGTCATCGGGCAGGATCACGGCGAAGGGTTCGTCATGGATAAGGCGACGCGCGCACCAGACGGCGTGACCCAGCCCCTTGGCCTTGTGCTGACGTACGTAGGCGATCTGCCCGGAATCCATATTTGTCCTGGACAGGTCTTCCAGCGCCTGCGTCTTGCCCTTGCGCTCCAGCTCCGCCTCCAGGACGGGGGCATCGTCGAAATAGTCTTCCAACGCCGACTTGCCGCGCGAGGTTACGAAGATGAACTCTTCGATCCCGGCCGCCCGAGCCTCGTCGATGGCGTATTGAATAAGAGGCCGGTCGACCAAGGTCATGATCTCTTTCGGGACCGACTTCGTTGCAGGAAGGAACCGCGTTCCCAGACCTGCCACAGGAAATATCGCCTTCGTGACGTTCCGCTTCATCTTACAAGGTCTCCACCCCACGCACTGGGGACTATTTCTAAATAAATTGTGGACGAAACAGGGATCATCTGCACCTTTTCCGAGACTAAGCCCGGTAAGCGGCCTTAATTTGCCGGTGTCAGCTTAACCCAAGGGGCGCGTGCAATGAAGTGCGGGTTGTCGAAGCCCTGTTTGCCATAGGCAAGCGCCGTGTGGTCGTCGAAGCGCAGAACCTCGCCCCCGGCACAGGCCAGAACGGCGTGACCCGCAGCCGTGTCCCATTCCATCGTGCGTCCGAGACGCGGATAGAGATCGGCTTCGCCCGTCGCCACGAGACAGAATTTAAGAGACGACCCGGCCGACCGCATGTCACCCACGTCATATCCATTGATATAGGCATCCGTCGTCGCATCGCGGTGCGACTTCGACGCGACGATGTTCAACGGGCGCGACGCGGGTTCGGCCACCTGGATGACCTGCGTCCGACCAGGTTGATCCATGTCAAATGGTCCGGTTTCTTCAACCGCCGTGCCATCGGCCATCGTCCAGAACAGACGATCGCGCGCGGGGGCATAGACAACCCCACGCACGGGACGTCCATCCTCGACCCACGCGATGTTTACTGTGAAATCGCCGCGACGTTGTACGAACTCCTTCGTGCCATCCAACGGGTCGACGATGAAGAAGTCGGTAACGCTGAGGTCGTGCGTGTCCGATTGTTCTTCGGTCACAAGGGCCACGCCCGGAAAGGCCGCGCGCAGACCAGCCGAGATCAGGGCATCCGCGGCTTCATCGGCTTCGGTGACCGGGCTGTCATCGGATTTGGAACGCACGTCGAAGTCGTCGGCTTCGTAGATCTCCATGATCTTCGCTCCCGCCTCCAAGGCAAGCCGACGCAGCGTGGCCATCATCTCGGAATGGTCCATAACGAAATCTCCAGAAAAGAATGAAATAGCAGCGAGTCTGTCGATGCGACGGGGCTTATGGTAATGGTCCGCACGGCACAACCCGACCGGTTAGAGGGCGATGTTCCAGGCACGAAGACGGCAAAGCATGATGGCCAGGGCATTTGCCCTGTTGGAGCTGATCTTCATCTCCACCGTTCGTCAGACCAAGCGCGGCTATCGCAGCGGTCTGCTGGCGCTCGTGATGAACATTTTGCAGATCGTCATCTTCGTCGCCGTCTTCTACGTCATCTTCGAGTATCTGGGTCTGCGCGGATCGGCCATTCGCGGGGACTTCATCCTATACATGATGACCGGGATCTTCCTCTTCATCACCAACGCGAAGACGATCGGCGCTGTCCTGGGCGCCGAGGGGCCGGCATCACCCATGATGCATCATGCGCCCATGAATACGGCCGTCGCGATCGCCGCGGCGGCATTGTCCGCCCTCTATATTCAGGCACTCTCGCTGCTCGTCGTCCTGACGACCGTCCATGTCGCGCTCCGGCCCCTGGTCATCTACGATCCGGGCGGCGCCTTGATGATGTTTATCCTGTCGTGGTTCTCTGGTCTGTCCATCGGGATCGTGCTCTTGGCTCTGAAGCCTTGGGCACCGAACCTCGTGAAAATCATCGCCCTGGTCTACACGCGTGCCAACATGATCGCGTCCGGCAAGATGTTCGTGGTCAACCAGATGCCACCGCGTATCCGCGACTTCTTCGATTGGAACCCGCTCTTTCACATCATCGACCAGGCGCGGGGCTACACGTTCATCAACTACAACCCGATGCATACCGGCTGGGAATACCCGCTGCTGATCTCGGTGATCCTCTTGTTCATCGGTCTGTTGATCGAATTCTCGACCAAGCGGAACGCGTCAATCTCGTGGTTTGCCGGGCGATGACCCAACAGCGGCAGACTGCCGTCATACACTTTGGCCATTGTTCGATGGCGGGCTGACGACGCGCAGCGTCAAGTTGATCCGTCCCGGCGCGTCCAGCAAGGTCGACGTTCCGGAGGCGATCCGGTCGACGCCATGGTGGCGCAATCGCGCGCTGCCACCCATAACCACCACGTCGCCCGACCGCAGCCAAAGGCTTTCCGTCTTCCCGCCACGGGCCTCATTTCCGATGCGAAAGAGCGCGTCATCACCAAGCGAGACAGAAACCACCGGCTGGTTCATGTCGACCTCGTCTCGATCCTGATGCAGCCCCATTCGTGCGCCCGGCTCGTACCAATTGACGAGACAGCTTTCCGGTGTGCGAGCGGCCGGGACGACGGCCCGCCAAATGGCCAGGATCGGCTCGGGGATGGGCGGCCATTCCGTCCCTCGGGGATGTCGCGTCTCATAGCGATAGCCACGCCTGTCGGAGACCCAACCAAAGCGTCCCGCTGATGTCATTCGTACCGACAGTTCCTGACCGCGCCGCGTCACCGGCACGACCAAGGGGGCCGCGCGCAGAATGCCGCGAACGGCATCGACGATGGCAACCTGCATCGGGCCGTCCAGAAACCCGTCATAGATCCGAAATCCCCGGACTTCCCGGCAAGATGGCTGGTCCAAATTTGAGTCTCCTCACATCCTTGCGAGCGAAAACCGCCCTCCTTATATACCCGTCGAACCGCGGACGGGGCCTTCGACACGGGGACTGCCACCGCTTTTCAATGGGATGAGGCCCGGGGTGCCTAATGGGGCTCCGGGACGGGCAAATCGCCAAGAGAGGAATACGAAATGGCAAAAGTCATCGGCATCGACCTCGGGACCACGAATTCATGCGTCGCGATCATGGACGGGTCGCAGCCCCGCGTGATCGAGAACGCCGAGGGCGCGCGCACGACGCCCTCCATCGTCGGATATACCGAGAATGAGCGTCTGGTTGGCCAGCCTGCTAAGCGCCAGGCCGTCACCAACCCTGAAAACACCGTCTTCGGCATCAAGCGCCTGATTGGTCGCCGCTTCGACGATGAGCATCTGGCGAAAGACAAGAAGAACCTCCCCTTCAACGTCGTGTCCGGCAACGGCGACGCTTGGGTCGAGGTTCGGGGCGAGAAGTATTCGCCCGCGCAGGTCTCCGCCCTGATCCTGCAGAAGATGAAAGAAACGGCCGAATCCTATCTTGGCGAGGATGTCGATCAGGCCGTGATCACCGTGCCCGCCTATTTCAACGACGCTCAGCGTCAGGCGACAAAGGATGCGGGCAAGATCGCGGGCCTCGAGGTGCTGCGCATCATCAACGAGCCGACGGCCGCTGCACTCGCCTATGGCCTCGACAAGAAGGAAAGCCGGACGATCGCGGTCTATGACCTTGGCGGTGGTACCTTCGACGTGACGATCCTGGAAATCGACGACGGTCTGTTCGAGGTGAAATCCACCAACGGCGACACGTTCCTGGGTGGTGAAGACTTCGATATGCGGATTGTGAACTACCTCGCCGAGGAGTTCAAAAAGGAACATGGCAGTGACCTGACGCAGGACAAAATGGCCCTGCAGCGCCTCAAGGAGGCTGCCGAGAAAGCGAAGATCGAGCTGAGCTCGGCTAACCAGACCGAGATCAACCAGCCGTTCATCTCAATGGGCTCCAACGGCCAGCCACTGCACATGGTCATGAAACTGACCCGTGCGAAGTTGGAGAGCCTGGTCGGCGATCTCATCAAGCAGTCTCTGAAGCCCTGTCAGGCCGCCCTGAAAGATGCCGGCCTCTCCAAGGACGACATCGACGAGGTCGTTCTGGTGGGCGGGATGACCCGGATGCCGAAGGTCATCGAAGAAGTGACAAAGTTCTTCGGCAAAGAGCCCCATAAAGGTGTGAACCCGGATGAGGTCGTTGCCATGGGCGCCGCGATCCAGGCCGGCGTTCTGCAGGGTGATGTGAAAGACGTCGTCCTTCTCGACGTGACCCCGCTATCGCTTGGCATCGAGACACTGGGCGGTGTTTTCACGCGTCTCATCGATCGCAACACGACGATTCCCACGAAGAAGTCGCAGGTCTTTTCGACGGCCGAGGACAACCAGAACGCCGTGACGATCCGCGTCTTCCAGGGGGAGCGTGAGATGGCGGCCGACAACAAATTGCTGGGCCAGTTCAATCTGGAAGAAATCCCTCCAGCGCCGCGCGGCCTGCCGCAGATCGAGGTGACGTTCGACATTGATGCCAACGGCATTGTGTCGGTCGAAGCCAAGGACAAGGGTACCGGCAAGGAACAGAAGATCACCATCCAAGCGTCGGGCGGTCTGTCCGACGAGGATATCGAAAAGATGGTCCGCGACGCCGAGGAGAACGCCGAGGCCGACAAGCAGCGCAAGGACTTGGTCGAGGCCCGCAACCAAGCCGAGAGCCTCGTGCATTCCACGGAGAAGTCGCTGGAAGAGCATGGCGAGAAGGTCGATCCGTCCACGGTCGAAGCCATCGAACTGGCCGTCGCCGCGCTGAAGGAGACGATGGAGACCGAGGATGCCGGCAAAATTCGCTCCGGTATCCAGAACGTCACCGAAGCCGCCATGAAGCTGGGTGAGGCAATCTATAAGGCGCAGGCCGATAGCGGCGATGCTGATGAAGCCGAACCGGTGGATGAGGCTGAGCGCAACAGCGACGATGACGAAATCCTCGACGCCGACTTCGAGGACCTCGACGACCAGAAGCGGGCCTGATCCGTCCGGTCGCTTGACCAGGGGGCCGGCCCGGCGCACGGGCCGGCCTTCTTGTTGGAGAGTGAATAATGGCGAAACGTGATTACTACGATACGCTCGGCGTCGCGCGCGGGGCCAGCGCCGACGAAATCAAGAAGGCGTACCGCCAAAAGGCCAAGGCGCTGCATCCGGATCGCAATTCCGACAATCCCGATGCGGAAGCGCAGTTCAAGGAAGCCAACGAGGCCTATGACGTCCTGAAGGATCCGGACAAGAAGGCTGCCTATGACCGCTTTGGCCATGCCGCATTCGAAGGCGGAATGGGCGGTGCGCGCCGCGGTGGGCCCGCGCAGGGTCAGGGCGACTTCGCATCGGCTTTCTCGGACGTGTTCGAAGACCTGTTCGGGGATTTCATGGGTGGCCAGCAGGGCCGCGGTGGCGGCGCTCGGACACGCGCGACCCGCGGTTCGGACCTACGGTACAATCTGCGGATCAGCCTGGAAGAAGCATTCAACGGCGGTCAAAAAGCCATCACTGTGCCAACGATGGTCAGCTGTTCCGTCTGCGAGGGAAAGGGTACCGAAGGGGCCAGCGAACCGGTCACCTGCCCAACCTGTTCGGGCATGGGCAAGGTTCGGGCGCAACAGGGTTTTTTCACGGTTGAACGGACCTGTCCGACGTGTTCCGGGGCAGGCCAAATCATCAAGAATCCGTGTAAGGCCTGCGGCGGGGCTGGCCGTGTCCAGAAAGACCGGCAATTGTCTGTGAACGTCCCTGCCGGGGTCGAGACCGGGACCCGGATCCGGTTGTCCGGGGAAGGCGAGGCAGGTTTGCGTGGCGGCCCGACGGGCGATCTCTATATCTTCATCGAAGTGCAGGATCATCCGATCTTTCAGCGCGACGGTGGCAATCTCTACTGCCAAGTGCCGGTCGCCCTGGGCGCCGCCGCCTTGGGCGGGGAGGTCGAAGTGCCGACGATCGATGGCGGCCGGTCCCGCGTGAAGGTGCCCGCCGGATCGCAGACCGGCCGGCAGATGCGGCTACGCGGCAAGGGCATGCCCGCCCTGCGCGGCGGCCCGACGGGCGACATGTATATTGAATTGGCGGTGGAGACGCCGGTCAATCTGACCAGCCGCCAAAGGGAGCTGCTGAAGGAGTTCGAGAAGATCGACGCTGACAACAATCCCAACCGCGACAGCTTCTTCCGTAAGGTGAAGAGTTTTTGGGACGGGATGACACAGTGACAAAGCCGTCGCGGCGAACGCTCCTTCTGGGCGCGGGCGCGGCATTGGCGGCTCCGACGATCCTGCGCGCACAAGACGCGGCCGATGCGCTGCGGGCCATGGCCGCCGATCTGGATCAGCTTCACAGCCTGATCGTCCTGCGTGGCGGTGAGCCCATCATCGAAGAAGCATTTCGCGGTCGGGGCCTCGACTCCCGCGCCAATCTAAAGTCCGTGTCAAAGACGCTCGTCGCCCTTCTGACCGGGATCGCGATCGACCGGGGGCATATTCCTTCTGTAGAGGCGCCCGTCCTCCCCCTTCTCGGTCTGCCCGCCTTTGGCGATGCTCGCGACGAGATGGTGTTGGAAGACCTTTTGACGCTCCGCGCTGGGCTTGCGAGCACATCAGGCGGCAATTACGGGGAATGGATATCCAGCCGGGACTGGGTCGCCAGCGCGTTGGCCGACCCGGTGGGCCGCCCGGGGGAGCGTTTCGTCTACTCGACCGGAACGTTCCATGTCTTGGGCGCCGCCGTGGCGCGCGCTGCGAATGCACCGCTCTATGATCTTGCGCGGGATTGGCTTGCTCGGCCGCTGAACATCAATCTCAGCCCATGGGTGGCCGATCCGCAAGGTCGCTATCTGGGCGGCAACGAGATGTCGATGACCCCCCGCGAATTGGCTCGGATCGGCCAGATGATCGTGCAGCGCGGTCGCTGGAATGGCGTACAGGTTGTCAGCGAAGCTTGGCTGGACGCTTCGTTCACGCCCCGAAGCCGGTCGCCGTTTTCGGGCGATGCTTATGGCTATGGTTGGTTCCTGACGCGCTTTGGCGGCCTCCAGGCCGCTTATGCGCGGGGCTATGGCGGGCAGATCCTGGCGGTGGTGCCGGATGCCGATCTGGTTATCGCCATCACCTCCGATCCGACCCGACCGGCCCGGTCAGGTGGTTTCTTCGGCGATCTCCGCCGTTTGCTCGACCAGGCTGCTGGCATGGTCTGATCCGCTCAGACAGACGAGAAGAAGCGCATCATTTCCGCCGTCGCATCGGGCCCCTCTGGGTCGGCATGGGACATGGCCGCTGTACCGCCGGACCAGGCGTGACCCAGTCCTTCGATCTGCCAGAGTTCCGATGCACGTCTCTGCCCGGACCTGCGCCGCACGGACACTCGTACGATGCGCTCCCCGTAGGTACTCACCGATCGTTCTGTCGTCCCCGGGAGAAGTGCCGCAGCGTTCGATGGATGGACGATTTTATCCTCGCTGCCATGAAAGACGATCGCGGGAACGGCCAGCTCCACTTGCCCGGTCCCGCCCTTGCGCATCACGCGCATCGCCGACCGATGGCAACTGGCTGAGCCCACGGGAAGGCCGGAATGGATGCCGACCGCGCTGATCAGATCACCGTAACGCGCAGCCAGGATCGCCGCCATCCCGCCGCCCGCCGACAGCCCAGCCACATGAACCTTCCGAAAGTGCCCGATCCGCCCGAGAACCTCGCGGATCGTGATGGCGATGGCCGCGGCCTCACCGGTCCGTCCTTGATGGGCGATGTCGAACCAGTTCCAGCAGGCACTGGCATTGGCCCGGCGGGTCTGTTCGGGCCACAGGACATGGGCGCCCACTTTGTCCGCCGCCTCATTCATTCCCGTCGAGCGGGCGAAGTCTTCGGGGTTCTGCGTGCATCCATGTAGCATCACGATCAACGGAGCCCGCCATCGCGGCCGCGCCGGCCGGAACAGACGGTAGGGCAGCGCACCCTGACAACGTTCCCAAATGGCGCCCGCGGGGATTGGCGGATCGCCGATCCGGGGCTCATAGGAATCGGGCGTCTCCGGAACGAGCCCAGGCAGATGATGGTCCAGCAAATCGCGCAGAACGGGCGGCATCTCGCTGGGCCGATGTTTTTGGACCGCCTGCCACGCACGACGCGCAGTGGCGCGCGGACGACCGGCCGAAAGGGACTTTAAAATATCACGCATCGAAATAGGGTGCTGAAAACAGGGCCTGCCCGACCCGCGAACGAGGGTCTGCGCCAAACGACGTCATCGCAAGGCCGGACATCCTGACCCGCCGAAACGGCGATTATCCTCCGACACGGCATGCGGCCAGCAGCGACATGTTGAGCACGTCCGACGCCGTTGAGCCGGTCGAGGCGATCTGTACCGGCCTGTCGATACCTGTCAGGATCGGGCCGATGACCGTCGCCCCTGCCATTTCCTGCATCAACTTGACCGAGATCGACGCGGAGTGCCGGGCCGGAACCACCAGAACGTTGGCCGGTCCCGTCAGGCGGGAAAATGGGTAATTCGCAGCGACCTCCGGGTTCAACGCCACGTCAACGGTCATTTCGCCCTCGTATTCGAAATCCGCCCCACGCGCTTCCAGAACACCGGGGGCGAGGTGCATTTTTGTCGCCCGTTCGCTGACCGGGTAGCCGAACGTGGAGAAGCTGACAAAGGCCACGCGTGGCTCCAACCCCAGCGCACGAGCCACTCGTGCCCCGGCTTCGGCGATGGTCGCCAGCTCTTCTTCCTCCGGCCATTCGTTGACCAGCGTATCGCCTATCAGGACGATCCGTCCGCGATGTAGCAGCGCCGTGATCCCCACCGCTTCGGCGTTCTCTTCCACGTCGAAGACGTGACCGATCAGGCGCATGGCATGGGCCGACTTGCGGGTGGCGCCTGTCACCAACCCGTCGCCATGATCATGGGCCAGCATGAGCGCGGCAAAGACATGCCTGTCACGCGAGGCGAGGCGATGCACATCCTGCGCATCGTAGCCTTGCCGCTGCAGGCGGGCATAGAGGAACGCCTTATAGGTCTCCAGGTGCCGGGTATTGGCCGCGTTCACGACCTCCAGCTCACGTACGGCGTCGCCGAGACCGGCTGCCTCCAACTTCTCCCGCACATCCGTTTCCCGCCCGACGATCAGCGCCTTGCCATAACCGTTGCGCTGATAAGCAACGGCCGCGCGCAGCACGCGCGGATCGTCCCCCTCGGCGAAGATCATCCGGGCCTGCGCCGCCCGCGCTCGCGCGCTGATCCCCTGCAGGATCGAGGCGGTCGGATCCATCCGCGCGGCCAGTGCATGGGCATAGCCGTCCATGTCCACGATGGGTCGCCGGGCAACGCCCGTATCCATCCCGGCCCGCGCTACGGCGGGCGGGATCACATGGATCAGCCGGGGGTCGAACGGCGTGGGAATGATATAGTCGCGCCCGAAGCTCAGCTTACGGCCATAGGCCATGGCGACCTCGTCGGGCACATCCTCGCGGGCCAATTCGGCCAGGGCTTCGGCGCAAGCGATCTTCATCTCGTCGTTGATGGCCCGCGCATGGATGTCGAGGGCACCGCGGAACAGGTAGGGGAACCCCAGCACGTTATTCACCTGGTTCGGGTAGTCGCTACGACCCGTGGCGACGATCGCATCCGCGCGAACCTCCTGCGCCTCTTCCGGCGTGATTTCGGGATCGGGGTTCGCCATGGCGAAGATCACCGGGTTCTCGGCCATGCTCTCGACCATTTCGGGCGTGACCGCGCCCTTGGCACTGACGCCGAGGAAGACATCGGCCCCGACCATCGCCTCGTCCAGCGTCCGCAGGTCGGTCTTCACCGCCTGGGCCGACTTCCACTGGTTCATCCCCTCGGTCCGGCCCTGATAGATGACGCCCTTCGTGTCGCAGGTGATGCAATTGTCGTGGCGCGCGCCCATGGATTTCAGCAACTCGATACAGGCGATCCCCGCCGCGCCGGCCCCGTTCAGGACGATCTTCACATCCTCGATCTTCTTTCCCGACAGGTGCAGCGCATTGATCAACCCCGCCGCGCAAATCACAGCGGTGCCATGCTGGTCGTCGTGAAAGACGGGGATATTCATCTCTTCCTTCAGACGGCTCTCGATCATGAAGCATTCGGGCGCCTTGATGTCCTCGAGGTTGATGCCCCCGAAGCTGGGCCCCATCAGCTTCACCGCGTTCACGAAGGCGTCGACGTCCTCGGTGTCCAGTTCCAGGTCGATGGAGTTCACGTCGGCGAAGCGCTTGAACAGCACCGCCTTGCCTTCCATTACCGGCTTCGACGCCAACGCGCCAAGGTTCCCCAGCCCGAGCACCGCGGTTCCGTTCGAGATGACGGCCACCAGATTCCCCTTGGTCGTGTAATCGTAGGCCGTGGCCGGATCGGCTGCGATCGCCTCGCAGGGCACGGCCACGCCGGGGGAATAGGCAAGGCTCAGGTCGCGCTGGGTCGCCATGGCCGTCGAGGCGTTGATCTCGATCTTCCCGGGCCGCGGTTCCAAGTGGTAGGCGAGCGCCTCCTCGGCGGTGATCTTGCTGCGTCCGGCCATGTCTCTCTCCCTCTTGCCCGGATGGTGTAGCGGAGCCGTCCGGAGGTGGATAGGTTGCCCGCGCGAACGAGGGGTCTGCCATGTCCGTCACGCCGATGATGGCGCAATATCTGGAGATCAAGGCAGAGGCGCCGGACGCGCTCCTGTTTTACCGGATGGGCGACTTCTACGAACTGTTCTTCGACGACGCGGTGACCGCGGCCGAGGCGCTGGACATCGCCCTGACCAAGCGCGGCAAGCATCTGGGCGAAGACATCGCCATGTGCGGCGTCCCGGTCCATTCGGCCGAGAACTACCTGATGACGCTGATCCGAAAGGGCTTCCGCGTTGCCGTCTGCGAGCAACTGGAGAAACCGGAGGAGGCGAAGAAGCGGGGCTACAAGGCCGTGGTGAAGCGGGGCATCGTGCGGCTGGTCACGCCCGGCACGCTGACCGAGGACACGCTGCTGGACGCGCGGGCGCACAATTACCTCGCCGCATATGCCGAGGTGCGTGGCCAGGGAGCTTTGGCCTGGGCGGATATCTCGACCGGCGCATTCCACGTGGCCACCTGTCCGCGCGTCCGATTGGGACCCGATCTGACCCGCCTTGGCGTGCGCGAGGTGGTCGTGGTGGAAGGATCCGACGCCGAAGAATTGATCGCCGAAACGGGTGCAGCGGTGACGCCGCTTGGGCGTAGCGCCTTCGATTCCGGGTCGGCTGAGGCGCGGCTGACCGATCTCTTCGATGTCGCATCGCTGGACGCCTTCGGGACCTTCGGGCGCCCGGAGTTGGGCGCCATGGGCGCACTCGTCGAATATGTCTCGCTCACCCAGCGCGGTCAGCTGCCGATCCTGCGGCCACCCAGGCCAGAGGCCCCCGAGCGGCTGATGGCAATCGACGCGGCGACCCGCCGAAATCTGGAACTGGTACGGGGGGCGGATGGCAAGCGCGACGGATCGCTTCTCGGGGCAATAGATCGAACGGTCACGGCCGCAGGGGGTCGCCTGCTGGAACAACGCATCTCCGCGCCATCCACCGTCGAAAGCGTCGTCCACGAACGTTTGGATGCCGTGTCATGGGCGATGGAGGAAGACGCGATGGCCGCTCAGGTCCGCGACATCCTACGCCGCGCACCGGATATGGATCGAGCATTGTCACGGCTGTCCCTTGGCCGTGGCGGGCCACGCGATCTTGGTGCCATCAGGACGGGTCTAGAGATTGCGAAAAGACTCTATTCCGCCTTGTCAGAGACTGCGTTGCCATTTCGGGAGACCATCTCGGCACTGGCGGGACAAGACGATCTACTCGTGCTTTTAGATCGTGCTCTCGTCGCGGAACCACCGGTCGCGCTGCGGGATGGCGGCGTGATCGCCGAAGGATATCACACCGAACTAGACGAGGTCCGGACCCTGCGGGACGAAGGCCGCGGGGTGATCGCCAGCCTTCAGGCCAAATACATCGAGCAGACATCAATTAACGCCCTCAAGGTGAAGCATAACAACGTGCTGGGCTATTTCGTCGAGGTCACGGCAACCCACGAAGCGAGCATGCGGGACCGTGCGGAGACCTTCATCCACCGGCAGACGACGGCAAACCAAGTCCGGTTCACGACCGTGGAACTGTCTGAACTGGAAACCAAGATCCTCAATGCCGGAGGTCGGGCGCAGGACATCGAAACACAACTCTTCGAAGACTTGCGACAGGATGTCATCGCCCAGGCCGACGGTATCTTCGCGACGGCGCGCGCTTTAGCTGAGCTGGATGTGATCACATCCTTGGCCGATCTCGCACGAGGCGAGGACTGGTGCAGACCCGCCGTCGACATGTCTCGGCAATTTGTGATCACAGCCGGCCGTCACCCCGTCGTCGAGCGAGCGCTAAAGGGCGATGGTCAGCCCTTCGTCGCTAACGACACCGCGCTTTCCGCTGAATATGGTGCCGCCATTCGCCTACTGACCGGGCCGAACATGGCGGGGAAGTCCACATGGCTGCGGCAGAATGCGCTGATCGCCGTATTGGCACAGGCTGGATCCTTTGTCCCGGCCGATGCTGCCCATATCGGGATCGTAAGTCAGCTGTTCAGCCGGGTCGGCGCTTCCGATGATCTGGCGCGCGGCCGCTCGACCTTTATGGTCGAGATGGTCGAAACCGCCGCGATCCTGAACCAAGCCGATGACCGCGCCTTCGTCATTCTGGACGAGATCGGGCGCGGCACGGCGACCTATGATGGCCTCTCCATCGCCTGGGCGACGCTGGAGCACCTGCACGACGTAAACCGTTGTCGCGCGTTGTTTGCCACCCATTACCACGAGATGACGGCGCTTGCCGCCAAGCTGGACGGGGTGGAGAACGCCACGGTGACGGTGCGCGAATGGGAAGGGGATGTCATCTTCCTACACGAAGTGCGCGACGGCGCCGCCGATCGGTCCTATGGCGTGCAGGTGGCCAAATTGGCGGGGCTTCCCGACGCGGTTGTGACGCGCGCGCGAACCGTGCTGGAAGCGCTTGAAGCGGGTGAGCGGGAAGGGGGCGCGAAGCCAAAGGCGCTGATCGACGATCTGCCACTCTTTGCGGCAACACCGCCCGCATCGGTGGTTACAGCCGAAAGTGCGGTTGAGGACCGCCTGGCCGACATCCTACCCGACGCGCTTTCACCGCGCGAAGCGCTCGACCTAGTCTATGAACTAAAGGGCTTAGCCAGCAGGCGTACTTGAAACACCCACCTGAGCCGGTCGCAGCAGGCGATCATGCAGCATGAAACCCTCAGAGGCGACCTGGATAATATCGCCCGCCTTCGTATCCGGCAGAGGCGCCTCGAACATGGCCTGATGGAGCTGCGGGTCGAAACGGTCGCCGACCTCGGGTGCGACCAAGGTGATCCCGTGCTTGTTGAACACGTTCAACAGCTCTTTCAGCGTCAACTGAATGCCCTCGATCACCCCATCCTGCGCGTCCCCCGCGGCATCCAGTGCCCGGCGCAGATTGTCGTAGACGGGCAACATGTCGCGGGCCAGCTTGGAGCCGCCATATTGCTCGGCCTCGATCCGGTCGCGAGCGGCGCGCTTGCGGATATTCTCGGTCTCGGCCAGCGCCCGCATGAGCCGGTCCTTCAACTCGTCCCGCTCAGCAGCGACTTCCTGTCCGGTGGGACGGGCTTCGGTTGGGGCCTCTTCTTCCATGGCGGCGTCGAGGTCGAACTCTTCATCCAGCGCTTCCGGGTCGTCCAGGAACGGCTCTTGCTTCGGCTCGGCCATCTTTATCCTCTAGGTTTTGTCGCCGGAGAGCATCCGGCCCACAAGCTGCGCGGTATAGTCCACGATGGGAACGATCCGCCCGTAATTCAGTCGCGTCGGTCCGATGACGCCGACGGCGCCGACGATCTTCCGGTCGGCGTTGATATAAGGAGAAACCACCAAAGAGGAACCGGAAAGCGAGAAGAGTTTGTTCTCGGATCCGATGAAAATCCGAACGCCTTCGCCTGCCTCGGTCAGGGACAGGAACTCTGCGATGTCGCGCTTACGCTCCAGATCGTCAAAAAGGGTCCGGATCCGGTCCAGATCGGCGGGGTCAGCCCCTGCATCCAGCAGGTTACCGCGTCCGCGGACAATCAGTCGTTCGTTGCGTTCGCCCTCATTCTCCCAGACCGCGAGGCCCTTCTCGATCAAATCGTGGGCAAGGCCATCGATCTCTTGGCGACGGGCAGAGACTTCGGTGCTCATCAGATCGCGCAGATCGGAGATCGTGCGCCCCTCGATCATAGCATTGAGCAGGTTTGCGGCTTCCCGCATGGAAGACGGCGTCTGTCCGGGGGGCGGAACGAAGACGCGGTTCTCAACATGGCCATCGGCGAAGACCAGAACGACAAGCGCGCGGTCGGCGGCCAGGCTCACGAACTCGATATGTTTGATCGGGGCTTCCCGCTTGGGTGCCAAGACCAGGCTGGCGCCGTGGGTAATGTGGGAGAGTGCGTCGCCCACGCGGTCCATCATAGCGGTCACATCATCTTCGGACGTGCCCATGGTCGCCTCGATCCGTTCGCGATCTTCGTCGCCAAGCTCAGCTTCCAGCAGGCCGTCGACAAACATCCGAAGTCCCGCTTGGGTCGGAATGCGACCGGCGCTGACATGGGGCGCCTGAAGCAGGCCCAGAAACTCCAGATCTTGCATCACGTTACGAATGGTCGCCGCGCTCACCTTCTCGGACATGGCGCGCGTCAGGGTCCGACTGCCGACTGGGTCGCCGGTGCCAAGATAGGATTCGACCACGCGGCGGAAGACCTCGCGCGAGCGGTCGTTCAACTCGGACAGGATTTGCGTGTTCTCGGACATGGGCAAAGCGATGTAGGCATAGGCCTGCGCGCGGTCAATCGCGTCTTGCGCCGAGCCCCGACGCGGGTCCATGACGCCCCCGAAGCATCAGGAGAGATCACATGCGGCCTTCCGACCGAGCCCTGGACGAAATGCGGAGCATCTCGATCGACGTCGGGGTGACGAAACATGCCGAAGGGTCGTGCTTGATCCGCTGTGGCGACACCCATGTGCTATGTACCGCCTCGGTCGAAGAACGTGTCCCGCCCTTCCTGCGCAATTCGGGGCAAGGTTGGGTCACGGCAGAATACGGAATGCTGCCGCGGGCGACCACGACACGCGGGCGGCGCGAAGCCGCGGCGGGCAAGCAATCCGGTCGCACACAAGAGATCCAGCGCCTGATCGGGCGCAGCCTGCGGGCCGGGATCGACCGTCAGGCCATGGGGGAACGACAGATCACCGTGGATTGCGACGTGATCCAGGCCGATGGCGGCACCCGCTGCGCCTCGATCACTGGGGGTTGGGTGGCGCTGCGGCTGGCGGTGAACAAGCTGATGAAGGCGGGCGACATCACAAGCGACCCGATCCTAGACCATGTGGCGGCCATATCTTGCGGGATCTATGCGGGGCAGCCGGTCCTCGATCTGGATTACGCGGAAGATAGCGAGGCCGGAACCGATGGAAATTTCGTCATGACCGGATCGGGCGCCATGATCGAATTGCAGGCAAGCGCCGAGGGCGCGACCTTCTCCCGTGGAGAATTCGAGGCGCTGCTTGGTCTAGCTGACAAGGGTGTGGCAGAATTGGTCGAGGCGCAGAAAGAAGCCGTGGCGTGACGGGCCAGGCGCGCAAAAAGCTCCTGATCGCTACCCACAACCGCGGCAAGCTGGAAGAGTTTCAGCAGATCCTTGGACCACTGGGGATCGATTGCCTCTCGAATGCGGATTTCGACCTTCCCGAGCCGGAAGAGACCGAGGACAGCTTCGTGGGAAACGCGCGGATCAAGGCACGCGCCGCGATGGACGCGACGGGCCTGCCCGCCTTAGCCGATGATTCCGGCATCGAGATCGACGGTCTGGGCGGGGCGCCCGGCGTCTACACTGCCGATTGGGCGGAAACCCCAAACGGCCGAGACTTCACCATCGCGATGACTCGCGCCTGGTCCGAACTGGAAGCGGCAATGGCGCCAGAGCCGCGCACGGCCCGGTTTCGCGCGACCCTTGTCTATCTGGCGTCCGATGGGGCGGAGACGGTCTTTGACGGCGCGGTCGAGGGACGCATCGTCTGGCCCATGCGGGGGCAGATCGGACATGGCTATGACCCGGTCTTCCAACCGGATGGATATGATCGCACGTTTGGGGAAATGGCCCCGGAAGAGAAGAACGGCATAAGCCATCGTGCGCGCGCCCTGGAAAAGTTCGTGGCTTGGTTGAAGGAACAAGGTTGACCCGTCGTCTCATCTCCACCGGATCGGCCTTCGAGCGCGAGGTTGGGTATTCACGCGCTGTCGTTCAGGGCGACTGGTGCTTCATGGCGGGTGTGACCGGTTATGACTATGCCTCCATGACGCTGGCAGAAGGGATCGCCGCGCAAGCGAAGCAATGCTTTCGGACAGTCGAGGCCGTCTTGCAGGAGGCAGGGTTCGAAATGGCCCATATCGCCCGCGTGACCCATTACGTTGCGGACCGGGCGCTGGTGCCTCAATTGATCCCCGTCCTGGGCGAAACACTGGGCAACATCCGTCCGGCGGCGACCATGGTTATCGCCGAGCTGATGGAAGCTGAGATGCTCTACGAGGTCGAAGTCACGGCCTATCGCGGATCGTGAGCGGCACAGGTCTGGAAAACTGGCAGGAGGCCGGTTTCGGCATCTATGTGCATTGGCCCTTCTGTGCCGCGAAGTGCCCCTACTGCGATTTCAACAGCCATGTCCGCGCGCGGGTGGAACAGGCGCAATGGCGGGATGCCTATGTCGACGATGTGGCGCGATGGGCGGCGCGACTGCCGGGCCGGGTGGTCACCTCCGTCTTCTTTGGCGGCGGCACCCCGTCGCTAATGCCGGCTGAGACGGTGGACGCGATCCTTTCGGCCATCGCCACGCATTGGACTGTCGCGAACGACCTGGAAGTCACGCTCGAAGCCAACCCCACATCGGTCGAAGCGGCCCGTTTCCGAGATTTCGTCGGCGCCGGGGTAAACCGCTTCTCGATCGGTCTGCAGGCCCTGCGGGACGCCGATTTGCGACAGCTGGGGCGTCTACACAGCGCCGCCGAGGGCCGCCGCGCCTTCGATATCGCGACGGGACTATCTGCCCGCGTTTCCTTTGATCTGATCTACGGGCGGCAGGATCAGACCGTCGATGCCTGGAGGGCGGAGCTGGGTGAGGCTTTGACATTCGCGGGCGAGCACCTGTCGCTCTACCAACTCACCATCGAACCGGGCACGGCGTTCGGAGATCGGCACGCGCGGGGCGGTTTGCGGGGACTTCCCGACGAGGATCGGTCCGTGGCCATGTATGACGTGACGCAAGCCCTATGCGCGGAGGCCGGGCTTACGCGTTATGAAGTCTCCAATCACGCACAACCGAACGCCACCTGCCGACACAACCTGATTTATTGGCGCGGCGGGGATTGGGTCGGGATCGGCCCAGGCGCCCATGGCCGATTGACGATCGGCGGGCAGCGACTCGAAACACAGGCTGTGCATCAACCGGAGGCCTGGCTGTCATCCGCCCATGATGTCCGCGAGCAGGAAACGGTTCTGCCGCATCAGGCAGTGACGGAGGAGTACCTGATGATGGCGCTACGCCTGACCGAAGGGGCTGATCTTGACCGCTTCAGACGTCTCGGCGGTCAGCTCGATACCGCGCGGATCGCATCCCATTGCGACGCTGGTCTGTTACGCCATGAGGAAAACCGCGTGATCGCCACGGACCGCGGTATCCTGCTGCTCAATGCGATCCTCGGCGATCTACTCGCGCAGCCCGCCTGACAAAAGCTCGCATAGCCGATCCAGCTGTTCGAGAGATCCATAGCTGAGCGTCACCTTGCCACCGCCACCCGTCGTGTGGTCGATGGAGACGCCGAGGCCCAGCGCCATGGCAAGATCGCCTTCGAGGGCCCGTGTATCGGCGTCTTTCGTCGATTTCCCGCTTTGCGGCTGCGTCGATGTCTCCGACCGGGCGCTGGATCGAACCAACCGCTCGGTCTCCCGCACGGAAAGACCTCCGGCCACGACCCGTTTGGCCAGACCCACCGGATCTTCGGCATTGATCAACGCACGCGCATGACCCGCCGATAAGCGCCCGTCCTGCAACATATCCTGTACGTCGTCTGGCAGTTTAAGCAGGCGCATCAGGTTGGCGATATGGCTGCGCGATTTACCGAGGACAGTTGAAAGCTGTTCCTGCGTATGACCGAAGCGATCCATCAGTTGGCGAAACCCGAGCGCCTCTTCCACGGGGTTAAGATCTGCCCGCTGAATATTCTCGATAATCGCGACTTCCAATACTTCAGTATCGCTGAAATCTCGAACGATAACAGGCACTTCATGCAAACCGCTGCGCTGGGCGGCGCGCCATCTCCGCTCCCCGGCGACGATCTCGAACTGATCGGCCTGTCTCTCAGACTTTCGCACGATCAGTGGTTGAATGATCCCCTTCTGCGCGATTGAAGAGGCAAGATCGGACAGGTCTTCCTCGGCAAAGCGCCGACGCGGCTGATCCGGGTTTGGATGCAATCGTTCGATGGGAAGGCTGCGTTCGGACGCGGTAGAACTGCGAACGTCCTGGGCGTCGACCCCCACATCGGCCATTAAGGCCGATAAGCCGCGGCGCATGGCCGGTCTCGCTTTCACATCAGGCATCCGACATCACCTCCACCGTTCCGCGTTTCAAAAGCTCCCCGGCAAGCGTCCGATAGGCAATCGCGCCGCGACTGTTCGGATCATAGGTGAGCACGGGCATTGCGTAACTCGGCGCCTCGCTCAGCCGCACGTTGCGGGGAATAATCGTCTCGTAGACGAGATCACCAAGATTGGCGCGCGCATCTTGCTCAACCTGCTGAGACAGGTTGTTGCGCCGGTCGAACATCGTCAGAACGACCCCCTCAAGGCGTAGGTCGGGGTTTGCGGTCTTGCGAACCTCTCGAACGGTCAACAGCAGCTGTGACAGCCCCTCTAGGGCAAAGAACTCTGCCTGAAGCGGGACAAGAACAGAGTCGGACGCCACAAAAGCATTTACTGTCAACAAGTTAAGAGACGGCGGACAATCGATGAGGATATAGTCGAAATCGGCCGGACGGTGCCGCAGTGCGTTGCGTAGGTGCATGACACGCCGTGCACTCGACAGGAGCTCGGCATCGGCAGAGCTAAGATCCATCGTGGCAGGAATGATGAAGAGGTCGTCCACCTCGGTCTCGCGAGCAAGGTCGTTGGCGCTCTCGTTCCCGAGTAACAGATCGTAGACGCTCTGCTGGCGGACATCCCTATCGACGCCAAGGCCCGTCGACGCGTTACCCTGTGGGTCCAAATCGATGATCAGAACTGATAGGCCGCGCGCTGCAAGCGCAGCGCCCAGATTGATCGCGGTTGTCGTCTTTCCGACGCCACCTTTCTGGTTCGCGATGCTATAGATCCTGCGCTTCATCCACACGTCTCTCAAGATTTCCGATATTCAGGAGCGCCGAGCCCGGATTGTTCGGATCGTCGATCACCTCCAGATCATATGTCCACGAACGGTCGGCGAGGTCCATCTCTGACTTCCAGGACTGCCCCTTCGGAAGCACAAGTGTCGTCGCGTCGTGCATATGTGGGTGCATCATTTCGAACAGTGTTTCGAGCGACGCCAGAGCGCGGGCGCTAATGACATCCGGTCGCGCGATCTCAACATTTTGCAGTCTATCGGCAATCACCACCAAATCTAGATCAAGCTCGCGCCTAACTGTGCGGAGGAACTCACACTTCCGTCGATCTTTCTCCACGCAGGTCACGCGTGTTCTTGGTCGTAAGATGGCCGCCACGACCCCCGGCAATCCGGCTCCGCTTCCGACGTCGAGCCACGTTTCGGCGATCGGCGCGTTCTGCACGATCCAGATGGAGTTATCGATATGTCGGGATCGAATCTCTTCGATGGTTCCGGAAGAGATCAAGTTGATCCGACGAGTCCAACGCTGGATCAACTCTTCGTAGAGCGCCAGTTTATCCTGTGTTTCACGTGAAACATCCAACATCTCAACCTGTCCGAGAGATGCCAGCGGAATGCCGTTTCACAGCAGACCACACCGCGTTCAATGCCGCCGGTGTCATCCCCTCGATGCGTTCCGCCTGTCCGATGTTAACTGGACGCACGCGTTCTAGCTTTCCACGTAGCTCGTTCGAAAGTGAGCCGATCAGAGCGTAGTCAAATTCCTCTGGTATCGAAACGGCTTCTGCCCTTCTGAGCGCCGCGACTTCATTCTGCTGACGCACTTCGTACTGCCGGTAAAGCGCGTTCCTCCAAACCTGTACGATGTCTTCATCCAACGCTTCCAAACTCGGAAACAACGCACGCGCCAGTGCCACAGGCTCCGTTCCAGGAAGAGCGAGAACATCCGTTCCAGACCGACGCCGACCATCATCAGACACGGCGACATCATATGCGCGCAGTTCGTGCGACGAGAAAGAGCGGCTATCGAGGAGATGCTGAACATCATGGAGGCGTCGCATCTTTGCGTCGAACGCCTTCTGCCGATCCCGCCCGACACACCCGATTTCCAGACCTTTCGGAGTAAGCCGGTCATCTGCATTGTCCGCGCGGAGGGAAAGCCGGTATTCCGCCCGCGACGTGAACATTCGATAAGGCTCGGTCACCCCCCGGGTCACCAAGTCATCAATCATCACGCCGATATAGCTGTCGGCCCGAGAAAATATTGTCTTTTCTGTATGTTGAACAAGATGTGCAGCGTTTAACCCGGCAACAAGTCCCTGTGCACCAGCCTCTTCGTAACCGGTGGTCCCGTTGATCTGACCGGCCAGGAAAAGCCCAGACACTTCCCCCAATTCCAATGTCGGCGAGAGCGCGCGCGGATCGATAAAGTCATATTCGATCGCATAACCCGGTTGCAGGATCTCCGCGGCTTCCAGGCCGGGAATGCTCTGAACATACTCAACCTGAATATCCGCTGGCAGCGATGTCGAAATACCGTTCGGGTAGATGACATCTGACGACAGGCTCTCCGGCTCCAGAAAGACCTGATGGGATGTCTTATCGGCAAACCTTGTCACCTTGTCCTCGATAGACGGGCAATAGCGCGGGCCAATTCCGTCAATCTGACCACCATACATTGCTGATCTATCTAGGTTTGCGCGGATGATGTGATGCGTCTGCTCTGTTGTGTGCGCGATCCCACATGCGACCTGCCGCACAAACGGCGCCGCGTGTAGAAACGACATCATAATCGGTTTGGCGTCGCCCTCCTGCCGGTCAAGCATATCCCACGCTATCGATCTGGCCGACAGACGGGGTGGCGTCCCCGTCTTTAGCCGCCCGATCGACAGATCGAGGTCACGCAACCGCTGCGCAAGCCGGACAGACGCCCCTTGGCCAACGCGCCCGGCCGCCCGCTGCTCAGAACCAATATGGATAACACCGCCGAGAAACGTCCCTGTGGTCAGGACGACAGCTTCGGCGCTTATTTCCGAGCCATCGGCCAGTTCTACACCCCTCACGGCACCGGACTCAGTCAGACGAAGATCGACGACTTCACCTTGGATGACATCAATCGTGGTGTCTTTGACAAGCGCGGTGATGGCGCGATGGTATAAGGCACGGTCAGCCTGGACTCGTGGCCCCTGTACAGCGGGACCTTTCCGACGATTAAGAAGGCGGTACTGAATCGCCGCCCGATCGGCCGCGACCCCCATCAAACCATCCAAGGCATCGATCTCGCGTACGAGATGACCTTTGCCGAGGCCGCCAAAGGCCGGATTACACGACATCACACCCAAGTCGGCTTTCCGAAAAGTTACCAAGCCGACACGACAGCCTAAACGATGGGCCGCATGGGCCGCCTCCGTCCCCGCGTGCCCCGCCCCGACAACGATCACGTCGTAATCCGAATGTTTCACGTGAAACACCATCACTTACCGATGCAGAAAGAGGAGAAGATTTCGCCCAAGACGTCCTCGACTTCAACCCCACCAATTATCGCTTGCAATCTTCTCGCAGCACGCCGTAGCTCCTCTGCCGCGATCTCGTCGAACGGACCGCCCGAACCTCGGACCTTACCGATCAACGCCTGCGCTTCTGCGACGAGCTCCACATCACGCTTTCGCGCAATCAATCCATCACCCAGATCGCGTTGCCAGAGCCTGGCCGACATCGTCGATATCAGATCGTCCAATCCCTCTCCGGTTCGCGCGGAAATATCTGCGCCGGGCTGCAGATCGGATTTCGACCGCAACACGATATCCTCGGCCTCCACGGCTATCGGCCAGTTTGGTTGCTCTAACCCGTCGTATAGAAAGACGCGAAGATCAGCCGTCTCCGCCCGCGCCATCGCTTTTGTGACACCAATCCGCTCTACCGGATCCGTCGTCGCACGCAGCCCGGCGGTATCAATGAAGTTTATCGGTAAACCATTGATATTAATATATTTTTCAATCAGATCACGAGTGGTGCCAGGACGATCCGTCACAATCGCAACGTCGGACCCGGCAAGCGCATTCAAGAGACTCGACTTACCAGCATTCGGTTCTCCGATAATGGCGACATCAAAACCAACCCGCAGTCGCTCGCGACGGTCAGACCCGGCAAGTTCCGCGCGGAAAGATGTCTCCAGCTCTGCCAACAGCGCGTCCACATCTGCGCTTACATCCTCAGGAACATCCTCATCCGCAAAATCGATTGTTGCCTCAATCAGCGCTGTCGCGCGCAGCAACGTCGCCTTCCATCCCAAGACCCGATCCGACAACTCCCCCCGCATCACACGCATCGCCATGGTGCGCTGAAGCTCCGTCTCTGCATCGATGATATCGGCCAGACCTTGGACTTGTGTCAGGTCGAGCCGATCATTCTCCAGAGCCCGCCTTGTGAACTCTCCAGCCGCCGCAGGTCGGGCCAGTCCCGTCTGTCCAATCGCATCGAGAACCGCCCGGATCACCGCCACACTTCCATGAACCTGAAGCTCGGCCGCCTCTTCACCCGTGAAACTCGCCCGCTCGGCAAAACAGATCACCAGGGCTTCGTCCAAAACCTCGCCATCGTCGCCTCGCAATGTCCGCAGGCTCGCCGTCCGGGCGACGGGTATGTCGCCTGCCAGCCGCTCGACAACGTTCCACGACTGCGCGCCCGACAGCCGGATGACAGCCACACCAGACTTCCCCGGCGCTGTGGCCGTGGCGAAGATGGTTTCATTGGCCATCGCGGCCGCTACGAATTCATCGAATCGAAGAACTCTGAATTCGTCTTGGTCTGCTTCAACTTGGAGATCAGGAACTCGATCGCATCCGTGGTTCCCATGGGATTCAGGATACGGCGCAGGACGAAGGTCTTCTGCAGATCCTTCGCGTCGACCAGCAAGTCTTCCTTCCGGGTACCCGACTTGAGGATGTCCATAGCGGGGAAGACGCGCTTGTCCGCCACCTTCCGATCAAGGACGATCTCGGAGTTACCGGTCCCCTTGAACTCCTCGAAGATGACCTCGTCCATCCGTGAGCCCGTATCGATCAGCGCCGTGGCGATGATGGTGAGGGACCCGCCCTCCTCAATATTCCGCGCGGCACCAAAGAAGCGCTTGGGGCGCTGCAGCGCATTGGCGTCGACACCGCCGGTCAGCACCTTACCAGACGACGGAACGACGGTGTTGAAGGCCCGACCAAGGCGCGTGATCGAATCGAGCAGGATCACGACATCACGCTTGTGCTCGACCAAGCGCTTGGCCTTCTCGATCACCATCTCGGAGACGGCGACGTGCCGCGTCGCAGGTTCGTCGAAGGTCGAGGAGATGACCTCGCCCTTCACCGACCGCTGCATATCCGTCACTTCCTCGGGGCGCTCGTCGATCAACAGGACCATCAGGTAGCATTCCGGATGGTTGGTCTCGATGGACTTGGCAATGTTCTGCAAGATTACCGTCTTACCCGTCCGCGGCGGGGCCACGATCAGTGAACGCTGACCCTTCCCGATGGGTGCGACCAAGTCGATGATCCGCGCAGAGCGGTCCTTGATCGTAGGGTCCTCGATTTCCATCTTCAGCCGCTCGTCAGGGTAAAGCGGCGTCAGATTGTCGAAGCTGACCTTGTGCTTGGCCTTCTCCGGGTCGGCAAAGTTGATCTGCGTAACCTTGGTGATCGCGAAGTAGCGCTCATTCTCGTCCGGCGCCTGGATCACGCCCTCCACGGTGTCGCCCGTCCGCAGGGAATGCTGCCGGATCACATCGGGGCTGACATAGATATCGTCGGGACCCGGTAGGTAGTTCGCCTCGGGCGAGCGAAGAAAGCCAAAACCGTCCTGGAGAACCTCCAGGACGCCCTCGCCGTAAATCTCCCAGCCTTCATCCGCCCGCTCGCGCAGGATCGAGAACATCATCTCACCCTTGCGCATGGTCGACGCGTTCTCGATCTCAAGCTCTTCGGCCATGGAGAGCAGATCCTTGGGCGACTTCGCCTTCAGATCCCAAAGGTTGAGCGTCTCAGCCGGTGTGGTCTCGTCCGAGTCAGGGAGGTGGTCGTCTCGCATGGAACAACTCCAATGGGCCGATCAGAGGCCCCGGTGTTCAGTCTAGATCTGGAAAACGGCATACCGGGCCAGGACGGCCCACCGCTAAGGCGCAGCTAGGTGTTTGGTCGCGCCGAGTCAATCATCCGAATTTTACGACAACAGAGACGACGATGACGACCAACAAGAGCGTCGGCACCTCATTCGCGATCCGATAGCCCTTGCCCGACAGCCCTGAAGCCCCCTCTGCCAGCTTTCGACGCTGTCCGGCGCACCACATGTGAAACCCTGTCATGGCCAGAACGCTGACGGCCTTCAGCCACGCCCAGGCCGCGCCCCAATCGACGACCCCAAGACCGATCAGCCAAAGTCCAAAGAACCAAGTCGCCAGCATGGCAGGGTTCATGATGCCCCGCAGCAAACGCCGTTCCATGACTTCCAACACCGGGATCATATCCGGGACCGTCTGGCGTTGTTCGACGTGATAGACGAACAATCGCGGGAGATAGAAGATACCCGCCATCCACGCGATGACGGAGATCACATGTCCCGCTTTGACCCAAAGATAGAGATCAGACATGGCTCGCCCCTCTCATAATAGAAAGAGATAAGAAAGAAGGTTGTTGTCTGTAGGTCGCGTGGAAAACGGGGATAAAATTCCGACCCCAAGCCGATCCCCAGCAGGTCGCGGCAGAGACGGAATCCATCAACGGCCTTTGGAAAAGGTCGCGAAGTCCCTGGTAAGAAAGGGGTGGATGCTGTGGAACATTCTGGGGTGGTGGGGTGAGACGCGAGGGGGTGGTCTCGAACGTCCCACAGCTGTGAGTAAACCCATCCCCGGAAGAAAAGTTCCGAACTCTTTTGCCCGAAAGTCAGACTTATCCTCGACCAACCTGCCGCCGGCTTCTATCACCAGAACTTCAAACAGTTTTCCCTGCGACATTTCCCCGAATTTATCCCCATGCTGACCCTCGCCTCCACGTCTCGTACCCGGATGCAGCTATTGCAAAATGCGGGGATCATGTTCGATGCTGTGCCGCCGCGCCTCGACGAAGAGGCCGCGAAGACGGCTCTTCTGGCCGAAGGTGCGACGCCGCGCGATCTTGCGGATGCTTTAGCCGAGATGAAGGCGCGGAAGGTCCGCAAGCCCGGTCTTATTCTGGGATGCGATCAAGTTCTGGAGTCGATCGGGCAACTCGTTTCCAAGCCGCAGGACCGGGCCGATGCCATTCGCATCCTCTCGGCACTTTCCGGGAAACGTCATGAACTGCATTCCGCTGCAGTTCTCTATGAAGACGGAGCACCAGTCTGGCGGCATGTACAGAGTGTAAAGATGACCATGCGCAAGACCTCGGATGCTGCGATTGCGCAATATGTTGAAGAGAACTGGAAGGATATCCGCTACAGTGCCGGCGCCTACACGCTGGAAGGGCAGGGCGCGCGGCTCTTTCACCGGGTGGATGGGGACTTTTTCGCCGTGCTTGGCCTGCCGCTGCTGCCCTTGATCGACATCCTCATCACAAGAGGGGAGCTTGCGGGATGACACTGCTTGCCGGAGTGATCGGCGATCCGATCGCCCATAGCCTCTCTCCCCGCCTCCACGGTCATTGGTTATCGCGGTATCGGATATCCGGTCACTACGTTCCGCTGCGCGTTACGTCAGAGGATCTGGGCACGGTCTTGGGGCTTCTGCCGAAAATGGGCTTTCGTGGGATCAACGTCACCATTCCGCACAAGGAAGCTGTCTTCACCCTGGCGGACATCCGGACGGAACGGGCGGAGGCGGTGCAGGCTGCAAACACGCTGACGTTTGCGGATGGAAAGCTTCATGCCGACAATACGGACGGGTTGGGCCTTCTTGCTTCGCTGCAAGCAGGCGCCTCTGACTGGTCTCAGAACCGTCCCGCATTGGTTCTGGGCGCCGGGGGTGCTGCGCGGGGCATCGTGGCGGCCCTGCTTCACGCGGGTGTCCCAGAAGTGACCGTTGCCAATCGAACCGTGGAACGCGCAGCGGTACTGCAATCGCAATTCGGTCCAAAGGTCGCGGCCGTTCCGCTGTCCGGGATCGGCGAGTTGCTTTCAAGGCAAGGTCTGGTTGTGAACACCACCAGTCTTGGGATGCAAGGACAGCCCGCCTTGGACATGGACCTGGCGGATCTGCCGAAAGATGCCGTCGTGACAGACATCGTCTATGCCCCGCTCGAAACGCCGCTCCTACGGCAGGCGAAATCCCTGGGTCTTCGCACCGTCGATGGTCTCGGGATGCTCTTGCACCAGGCCGCCCCAGGATTCGCGCAATGGTTTGGTCAACGGCCGGAGGTCGACGACGCGCTGCGCAAGGCGGTCCTCGCCCAATGATACTGGGTCTGACCGGCTCCATCGGCATGGGTAAGACCACGACGGCAGCGATGTTCCGCGATCTTGGCCTTCCTGTCTGGGACGCGGACGCAGCCGTTCATCGTCTCTACGGAATTGGCGGCGCCGCGGTGTCCCCGGTCGCAGCTGCATTTCCCGGTACCGTCAGGGACGGTGTCGTCGACAGATCGGCGTTGCGGAAGGCGCTCTCCCAAGATCCCGATGGGTTCGCGCGATTGGAAGCCATCGTTCACCCCCTTGTTGCGGCGGACCGCATGGCCTTCCTTGAAACGCAGCCAAGACCTGTCGTTCTGGATATCCCGCTTCTTTTTGAGACGGGCCAAGCAGACCAGATGGACCGGATCGCCGTGGTCACCGTGCCGCCCGACCTACAAAGAGAGCGGGTCTTAGCCCGTGGTACGATGGATGTGGCGACGTTCGAGGCGATCCTTGCAAAGCAGACGCCGGATGCTGAGAAGAGGACGCGAGCAGACTACGTCATCGAGACGATCGACATGGATAGCACCCGCCGTCAGGTCGCTGAGATCGCTGCAGAACTGAGGAAGGTTGCATGAGGGAAATTGTCCTCGACACGGAGACGACAGGGTTCGAGCCGGAGGGCGGTGACCGGATTGTGGAAATCGGCGCGGTCGAGCTGATCAATCACGTCCCAACTGGCCAAGTCTATCACCAGTACATCAACCCGGAACGGACCATGCCGCAGGGCGCCTTCGAAGTGCACGGTCTGGGGGACGATTTCCTGAAGGATTTTCCGGTCTTTGCGCAAATCGGCCAAGCTTTCTTAGATTTCATCGGCGAAGCAAAGCTGGTGATCCACAACGCCGCCTTCGACATGAAGTTTCTGAATGCTGAGTTGGGTTGGATGGGCCTGCCGGTTTTGCCACAAGACCGGGCCATCGACACGCTGGCCATCGCAAGGTCGAAATTTCCTGGCTCGCCCGCGTCGCTGGATGCTCTGTGCCGACGCTTTGGCGTGGACAATACGGCGCGTACGAAGCACGGCGCGTTGCTCGACAGTGAAATCTTGGCAGAGGTCTACCTAGAACTTTTGGGTGGACGCCAATCCGCCCTCACCCTTGGCGTGTCCGCAAGCACCGATGGGCCGATCGGCGGCGGCTGGAAAGCCAAGCCGCGTACGGAGCCGCTGCCATCCCGCCTCTCGGATACAGAGCGTGAGGCCCATGCCGCGTTCGTGGCAGCACTGGGCGACAATGCTTTGTGGAGCAGCGGCTAAGTCACGACGGGGTCGCGTTCGCCGCTTCGGCCTGGGCGCGGCGCTGGATCTCGTTTCGGTACAGGGACACGAAATCGATATTTTCCAGGTTGAGCGGCGGGAAGCCGCCATCCCGCGACACGTCCGACACGATACGACGGATGAACGGAAACAGCATGCGCGGACATTCGATCAGCAGGTAGGGATGCAACTGCGTATCCGGCACGTTCTTGATCGAGAAGAGACCGGCATAGTCCAACTCCAGGGCAAAGATCGGATCGTCGCCGCCTTTGACCTTGGCCGTCACGTTCAGCTTCACCGCCACCTCGAACTGCCCTTCGGTTGGACGTTTCTTGGCATCCAGTCCGACTTGCACGTTGATATCCGGTTGGCCGTCCATCGTGTTGCCCTTCTGGGCTGCGACATTTTCGAACGACATATCGCGGATGAACTGGCCAAGAACCTGCATTTGGGGAAGGGCTTGGCCTTCAGCAGGTGCGGCGGCGGGCGTCGGTTGGGTATCGCTGTTGGCGTCTGCCATTTGGGGGCGTTCCTCGAAAAAACTGAGTTCGCGGTCGGATATCAGAGGCCCCTGCACCTCACAACCGGGCTAGCGGTGATTGGTCCAGCCAGAGGGCCCGTCCCGCTGTGGCATTTCCACGTACTCGCCTTCGATAGGCGCATCTTGCTCCGCTGGTCGGGTTGCAGCACCACCGACCCGGAAACCCTGCACATCCACGCGCGCGCGGACATAGCGCATGATCGCGTCCCGGACGCCCGGCACCAACAGTGCAAAGCCAACCCCGTCGGTGAAAAACCCGGGTGTGAGCAGCAGGAGCCCCGAAGCAAGGATCATCGCACCATGGGCGAGCGAGCGTGTCGGATCGCTGAGCCGGTCGAGCGACGATTGCAGGCGTCGAAGCTCCGCAAGGCCCTGCCGCCGCACGAGAACTGTGCCCAAAGCCGCCGTCAGGATCACGATGGCCAAGGTCGGCCAAAGGCCGAGCCAACCACCAACCTGTATGAAAAGCGCAATCTCAAGGATCGGCACAATCACGAAAACGGCAAACAGCCACATGATGTTAGCCCCTGCAATGGGGCCGCGTTTCCCTTGACCCCCAGTGTCAGTTACATATGTGCGGGTCTTGGGATACCAACCCCGGGGGCCCGCAAGAGAAGGATGGACGAGCCTGTGATTCAACTTCTGGTTCTTGCGGCGATCGCACTCTTCTTGATTGTCCGCTTGAAGAGCGTGCTGGGGACACGCACGGGTTTCGAAAAGCCACCGCTTGCGGATCCGCGCGCCGCCGACGAGCCGCGCCGCGATTTTGAGGTGATCGAAGGCGGCCCCGACCGCGACATCACCGACCATGTCGACGATGGTACGCCGTCCGCGAAGGCGCTTGCTGCGATGAAGTTGGCAGAGCCGGGCTTCAACGTGACTGAATTCGTTTCCGGCGCGCGCCAGGCCTACGAAATGATCCTGATGGCATTCGAGAATGGCGATCTCGGCCCGGTCCAGTCGTTCCTCTCGGAAGATGTGTACGAAGCCTTCCTTTCGGTCGTGTCGGAACGTGAGGACAAAGGCTTCAAAGTTGATGCAAACTTCATCGGTGTGCGTGAGACCGCGCTGCAGGAAGCGGATTTCGATCGGGACAACGAAGAAGCCCAGATCACGCTCAAATTCGTTGGTGAGATGACCAGCGTAGTCCGCGACGGCGATGGCAACATCGTTGAAGGCAACCCGAACGAGATCAAGAAGCAGAAGGATGTCTGGACATTTGCGCGCGCGATGGGTTCCGACGATCCGAACTGGAAGCTGGTCGCAACTGGCGGATAAGATGCCGGACAACTTGGCATCATCCGACGCCGCCCCGTCCGGGCGGCGTTTGCTTTCCGACCTTCCGGGCTGGCAGTCGGATGACCACGCGGCCGCATTGTCGGCTTATCGTCGAAGCAATCCCGACCCCGTGCATGTATCGAACGATACAGCGCGTCGGTTCATCGAAGCACGCTTCGCCTACGCCGAGACGATCCCTGCCAAGGTGACCGGGTATTATGAGCCCGAGCTCGACGGCTCCCTCATTCGCTCCGACGTCTATCCAGTTCCCGTTCACGCCTGCCCGGACCATTGTCCGGATGCGCCCCGCGCCAACATCGAACCGCTTTTGGCGGGGCATGAACTCTGCTGGCTTCGCGATGAGGTGGACCGCTTCTTTCTACAGGTCCAGGGCTCGGGCCGGGTTCGTCTGGCGCAGGGCGGAACCCTCCGGCTGGGCTATGCCGGATCGAATGGCCAGCCCTACCGGTCGATCGGCGCGCGGCTGATCGCGCTGGGTGAGATGGCGGCGGGCGATATCTCGGCCGAAAAGGTCAAGGTTTGGCTTCGGTCAGACACGGTTCGCGGCCGCGCCCTCATGGGCGAAAACCCAAGCTACGTGATGTTTGAGCGCTTGGACTTGCCGGAAAAGGACGGCCCGATCGGGGCGCTCGGCGTGTCGGTGACGCCGATGCGATCCATTGCCGTCGATCCGGAACACCATGCGCTCGGCGGCCTCTTCTGGCTCGACATTGGCGGCGTGCAACGCCTGGTCGTCGCTCAAGATACGGGAAGCGCGATCAAAGGGCACGGTCGGGTGGACCTGTTCCACGGCACTGGTGAGGCGGCCGGTCGCGCCGCCGGTCGCGTCAACACCACTGGCCGACTGACAGCCTTGGTGCCGCGATGACGCGTCGCCGTTTCACCGACGCAGATCGGGAGCTGTGGTCGCGTGTCACCCGCGATGCGACGCCACTGCATCCCAAGCGTCGAAGCCAGGATGAATCGGCGCCGGCCAAACCGACACCGCCGCGCCCGCCCGCCGCTCTGGTTGCACCCTTCCAGATCGGATCCGCCTGGCGCAGCGAGACGGCGATCCGCGATGTCGCACCTAGCCTGTCGGACGAGATGCGCGCGGCGCCCTTGCGGATGGATGCGAAGACAAATCGGAAGATGATGGCGGGCAAGCTGAGGCCGGAAGGTAAGCTGGACCTTCACGGGATGACCCTGGATGTCGCGCATCCGGCGCTGACCCGCTTCATCCTCGGTGCCCATGCGCAGGGTAAGCGTCTGGTCCTGGTCGTGACCGGCAAGGGCAAGGTCAAACCGTCGGATGGTCCGATCCCGGCAAGGCTTGGGGTGTTGCGCCACCAGGTGCCGCAATGGTTGCGGATGGCACCGCTTGCATCCGTGGTTCTGCAGGTGAGCGAGGCGCATCGCGCCCATGGCGGCGGCGGCGCATTCTACGTCTATCTTCGGCGTCTGCGCTAAGCCGCCGATCCACACCCCTGTCGGCGGTCGTGAAAAGATCAGAGGACGTAGCGGCTCAGATCCTCAGAGCGCGCCAACTCACCCAGATGCTGCTCGACGAAAGCGTCATCCACCACGACTTCGCTGCCGGATTTGTCCGGCGCCTCGAAACTGAGGTCTTCGAAGACGCGTTCCAAAACCGTGTAAAGCCGCCGCGCGCCGATGTTTTCGACACTTCCGTTGACCTCCGCGGCGATCCTCGCCAGCGCGGCGATCCCCTCCGCGGTGAAACGGACCATGACCTCTTCAGTGGCCATCAAGGCCTTGTATTGCAGGGTCAGCGCGTTGTCCGTCTCAGTAAGGATGCGGACGAAGTCTTCCTCGGTCAGCGCGCGCAATTCCACGCGGATCGGCAGCCGGCCCTGAAGCTCTGGCAAGAGGTCCGAGGGTTTGGCGACGTGGAAAGCCCCACTGGCGATGAACAGGATATGGTCCGTCTTCACGGCGCCATGCTTTGTCGACACCGTGGTTCCTTCGATCAGCGGCAACAGATCGCGCTGGACGCCTTCCCGGCTGACATCGGCCCCCCGGGCATCGGCGCGAGCACAGACCTTGTCGATCTCGTCGATGAAGACGATGCCATTTTGCTCAACCGCGCGGACCGCTTCCCGTGTCACCGTCTCCTGGTCCAGAAGCTTGTCCGCCTCCTCGTCGATCAGGACATCGTAACTGGCCGCGACGGTCATGCGGCGTTTGACCTTGCGTTGAAACGCCTTTCCGAACAACTCGCCCAGATTTGCCATCTGATCCATTCCAGGTTGGCCGGGAATGGCAAAGCCCATCGGGTTCGACGTGTCGTCCAGTTCCAGCTCGATGACTTTCTCGTCCAGCTCGCCTGCTTTCAGCTTGCGGCGGAAGGCCTCGCGCGTGCCCTCCCGGGCGTCGGTCCCGGCCAGTGCCGTGATCACGCGATCTTCCGCCGCGCCATGGGCTTTGGCACGGACATCCTCGCGCATGTGCTCGCGAACCATCAGGATTGCCGCGTCCACGAGATCCCGGATGATCTGTTCCACATCGCGGCCGACATAGCCCACTTCGGTGAACTTGGTCGCCTCAACCTTCAGGAAGGGCGCGCGGGCCAGTTTGGCCAGGCGGCGACTGATTTCGGTCTTGCCGACACCGGTAGGCCCGATCATCAGGATGTTCTTCGGGTAGACCTCGTCGCGCAATTCATCCGCCAGTTTCTTGCGCCGCCAGCGATTGCGGAGTGCGACGGCCACGGCCCGCTTTGCATCAGACTGTCCGATGATGAACCGGTCCAGTTCGGATACAATTTCGCGCGGGGTCAGGTCGGTCATGGTCGTCTCCTTCGAGGCGTACCTAAGGAACGATCACGGAAACGCAACGCCAGTCACATCGCCGTGCGGGGGGCTGACTGCGGTTTGACCTGTGGTCATAGAGAACGGATCAATCATAGGAGACCCGCCATGCACCGCCGTCTTTTCCTCGCTTCTCTCGCCGCGCTTGCCGGTGGTCCGGCTCTTGGGGGGGGCCATGGCCGTCTCGGCACGTTCCGGGGGGCCAGCAATCACGTCACGACCGGCACGGCCGAGCTTGCCGGACGGCAGGTCAACCTTCTGGATGATTTCACCTTCGACGGCGCGCCGGACCCCAAGGTGGCCCTCGGACGCGACGGGTACGATCCGGCGACGCTGATGGGTCCGTTGCAATCCGATACTGGGGCATCCAGCTACACGCTGCCCGACGGAATCGACCCGGCCGCCTATAACGAGGTTTGGATTTGGTGCGAGCGCTTCAATGTGCCTTTGGGCGTGGCGAAACTAGGCGGATAGGCGTGAAGACAGGTCCGGCTCGCCCTGGGACGGGGTCGCCGCTCTTGGCGGTCCCGGGTGATCACTGCTGAAATCACGCATCGCGGTTTCCAGATCGTCGGCGCTTGTCCGGAGTGCCCGTTCCGCTTGCTTCGAACGTGAGACGGCTTCGGCATTCTCTTCGGCAAGCCGGTCCAAAGACTGCATCGCGCCTTCCACCTCCGACAACCGTTCGGATTGTTCCTGCGCCGCGGCGGAGATCTTGGAGACGGTCCCCAGCATGTCTTCGATCCGGCCGGTAATCGCGTCGAGGGAGGACAGGGTTTCCTCTACCAGGTCCACACCCTGAGAGACGCGGCTGCCGCTATGTTCGGCCAGGCTGTTGATTTCCTTTGCGGCATTGGACGATCTTCGCGCCAGGGCGCCCACTTCGGCGGCCACGACCGCGAAGCCGCGACCGGCCTCACCAGCCCGGGCCGCTTCGATCCCGGCATTCAGCGAGAGCAGGTTGGTCTGAAAGGCGATCTCTTCGATGGAATTGACGATGCGACTGATCCGGTCGGATGTCGCCTTGATCTCCGTCATCGTCTGCGCGGCATCGCGGACGACACGGCCCGCCTCGTTCGCGGCATCATGGGTCGTCTTCACGTAATCGTCCGCCTGGCGGGCACCATCTGCGGTGACCTTCACCTTCGATGAGATGTCGACGATCGCCGCCGTGGTCTCGCGCAGCGTTCCGCGCTGGCGATCCGTCCGTTCCGTCAGCTCGGCCACGGCGTCGCCGATTTCGGAACTGTCCGAATTGACCCTTTCGGAGGTCTGCGCGACGAGCGCGATCGCCTCCTGCAAGGCGCAGAGCGCCGTGTTGAAATCGGTGCGCAGACCTTCGTACTGATCCGAGAACGGCGCGTCGATTTCACAGGACAGGTCTTTCGCGGCAAGCCGCGCGAGACTGGCGCGCAAAGCGTCGACCACGATGGTTTGTTTCTGTGCAAGTGCGCGCCGATCCGCTTCCTCTCTTGCCTCGACGTCCCGCGCCAGACTGTCCGCCTCCTGTGCGCGCGCGGCTTCGGCTTCGGCCTGGGCCTTGGACGCCTCGGCACGTTGATGGGCCGCGCGGGCCTCGTCTCTCGCCAGCTCGGCTGCCGCGCGCGCCTCATCGGCATGGGCGCGGGCTGCCTCGTTCTCGGCCGCTGCGGCCGTCAATCGTCGGGCCGAGACGGCGCTCGCGTGGTCAAGCCGGTTGCGGGCGGTAATCGCCACGCACAAAGCCGCTGCTTCGACCGAAACGACGACGGCGTGGAACACCGTCAGAAGAAGGTTCGGCACAAGGTCTGCCGACGGGTAGACGAGGGCAGGGAAGACGACGGCCAACCCAAGGTGATGGGCAGCCACGGCGCCCGATGCCACCAGGACCGCCTGTCGGTCCGACATGCTGATGATGATGGCCAGAAGGGCGAAGAAGATCATATGGCTGTCGGATTGCCAGGAATGGCCCGCGAAGGCGGCCGTAATCGCCATGGCTTGGCCGATGAAGCCGAACGCCACCAAGCTGCGACCGCTCGAATTCTTGATCTGGCTTCCGAACAGCGCAACGCCGGTGAAGGCCAGACCCGCCAGTAGAACGGGGGTCACCGAATTGCCGACGATCCAAGCTGCCAAGGCCGCAAGCAGGCTGAGCGGCGCGCAAGACACTGCGATGTAGCGCGTCGCCTTTTCCTGATTTGCGCGAACGCTGTCGGGACGGAGCATCAGGTCACACCACAGAGCGCGGCAAGGAAAGACCCGTCAAGAACGGTCCACGCCCCCGCCGTGCGCAGGCGTTGATCAATCGCCATCGGTCGGCTGGCCTGATCGGTGGTGGCCAAGACGGCGAAGGGGGCGGCGAACGGACCGACCTGCCATGCACCGCTTTGGCGGAGCATCTCATCCCGATCCATCCACGGCGGCAGCAGAACCAGACGCACGGGATCGTCGCCCTGCGGCGCTGCTGCGACGGCGATGAGCGGCCCCACGGCAAATGAGAGCGCAATCAGCAGGACAGGAAGGACGCGGTTCATACGGGCACTCCAATGGCCTTCGCCTACAGAGCAGTCTTGAAGAAACCGTAAATCGGCGCGGGCGCGATCAGCGCGATGGCGGGAGGAACGGGACGAGCGTTGCGGGAACACCGCGCATCAGCCATCGGCGAATGCCCTGCCATGCCGCCCCCAGCGCGACGAGACCCACGCCCAGCGCCAGGATCGCGATCATCACACGATCACCTTCACTGATCTGTCCGATCAGGACGATGACATATCCCACCGCCGAGAGCAGAAAGGATCGCCGGTCGATCACGATGGCCAGCGCGGCGACGATGGCGAGAAGGGCGATCAGGGCGGCGTTCTGTCCGGCAACGATCAGGGTCAGAGCAACGGTGTTCACGATTGCCGGTGCTGCGATGACGTGAAGCCAGAACCCGTTGGCCGAACGCAGGGTCACGCGATGGGGATCGCTCATATCGAAGCGCATCGCGAAGGCGAAGATGCCCAGACCGAAGAGAAGCGTGCCCCAGGCCAGCGGCCCTTGGGACGACAGAAGGAAGATGTCGCGCAGGGTGGCGTTCTGGCCCGAGGTTGTCGCAAGGAACAGAAGCCACGCGCCGAAGGTCTGCACACCGATCAGGGCCATGGCGAAGGGCACCCGATAACGCCACCAGAAGACGCCCGTGGTCGCCGCGGCCAACGCGATTGGGCCCGCGGCCACCTCGGTCCGGAAACCGCCGAAAAGCGTGATCGCGTTAAACTGGATAAGCCACGCCGCTAAGGCCGTCGCCGTCCAGCCGACGGAAAGAAGGATGGCCGGCGCGACCATGCGCCGCCGTCGAATGAAGTATTCCGCCAGGCCAAGGATCACCGCGCCGGTCACGAGTGCAGCCGTCAGCGCGAAGGTCTGAAAGTCGCCCGATCGGGTGAGCAGGATGCCCAAGACCCCGACCCAGCCGAAACCAAGGATGCCGAGGCCCACGACGATGAAGACCTCATTGAAGCCGCGAAACAGCTCGAACGGTTCCTCTCCCGCGCGCACGACTTTGCGCCCGGTCTGACGCTCGGCCGCCAGGGCCGTCAGCTGCGCCGCTTGGGCTTCGGTCAGAAGCCCGGACTGCACCGCCGATTTGAGGTCATCCGCCTCGATCACGCGGCGATGACTTCGACGGTCAGATTGCCATTGGTGTAAACACAGATATCGGCGGCGATGGCCATGGCCTTGCGCGCCACATCCTCGGCGGGCAAGTCGCTTTCCATCAAGCCCCGCGCAGCGGCGAGCGCGAAGTTCCCGCCCGACCCGATGGCCGCCACGTTATGCTCTGGCTCCAGCACGTCGCCTGCGCCGGTGACGACGAAAAGGTCCGTGCCATCGGTGACAATCAGCATGGCTTCCAGCTTCTGCAGATACTTGTCCGTCCGCCAATCCTTGGCCAGCTCGATACAGGCGCGGGCCAATTGACCGGGCGCGGCCTCCAACTTCTTCTCCAGCCGCTCAAGCAGGGTGAACGCATCGGCGGTAGAGCCCGCAAACCCCGCGACAACCTCGTGTCCGCCCGGACTGAGACGGCGGACCTTCCGCGCCGTGCCCTTGATGACGGTTTGTCCCAGGCTCACCTGTCCGTCGCCCGCAACGACCACTTGGCCGCCCTTGCGCACACCGATGATCGTGGTGCCGTGCCAGCTTTCGCTCATCCCCGTTCTCCTTCGCCGCCCATATGGCGGTTCAGACGGGCCTTCGCCACCCCGCCCGTCGCGGGACGCGGACGGCCAGCATCGGCATCAGCCATGGCCCCCGGAAGCGGTTCAGGTCGAGCGCCTCATAGGTGCCGACGCTGCGATGACCGTCGATCACCGTCTCGACGGCGCAGCGATTGTAGAAGGGGGCGTCCAGCATGGCCTTCACCTGCCTTGGCCGATGCCCAGGGTCGCAACGCGCCTCGCGCCGGACCAGCCAGTTGGAGCGGCGCATGGGCTGCATGGGTGGCGGGGCGATGGCCCGGGCCTGACCGGCGCCATCGAATGCCAGCGCCGTTTGCAGAACGGAGCCATCTCTGCGGACCGCATCGTAGAACGCCACCGTGCCATCCGGCGTCGGAAATCGGCCCCAGGTCCAATAATCGAAATCGGCCTCCAACGCGCGCAAGCCGAAATTGCTGTCGAAATATCCCTCGCCCGACCATGTCCAACCGGGGCGGTCGATCTCCACCTCGATCCGTGCCGTGGGCGCAAAGGGACGCCAGACATGGGCGCCATCCGCGGTCAGGGGCACCTCGACCGAGGTGACTGCCTCTGGGGTCAGGACGATCCGGCCGCGCAGCTTCTGGGCATGGGGCGTCGACATCTCGTCGATGTCGATCACCAGCTTGCCGCCGTCCCAATGCAACGAAGATGGCCCGACCTCCATCCGCTCCGGCGTCAGGCGCAACGCATCCCGTCCGCGATCGGTCATCGTCCAGCGTCCACCCCGCCCATAGGTAACGACGTTGATGCAGCAATTGTTTTCGGGGGCGCGCCGGCCGCTCCAGCGGTACCAGGGCGAGAAGACCGACCCGATGAAGGCGATTACCGAGACGGCCCGTGTACCGTCTTCGGAGAGGCCGTCGATATACCACCACCCATAGCCGTCCGGCGGGATGGCGAGGTCGAAACGCGGTCCCGCATGATCGCCGCGGCCGCGTGCCCGCCGGACATGGCCGCCATCGGGATCCCCGCCCCCGGATGCGCCCCGCCCCCGCAAAGGTAGAGCCCTGGGATCTCCGTCCGCGCCCTTGGCCGCCGGAACGCCGCCATCATCCCATGCGGGCTCAGCCCGTAAAGCGATCCGTCCGTCGCGGGAAAGAGGTGGTTGAACTGCTCCGGCGTGGTCAGCGCGCTCGCCTCCGGCCGATCCGAAAATGTCAGACCCATCTTGGCCAATCTGCTGAATGTCGTCTCGCGGCATAGGGCCTGCTCCTCCGGATCGGGGGTGGTTCCGGACCGCGGTGGCCCGTTCATGATGATCTCGAAACGCTCCGCGCCCGCTGGCGTCGCGCCATGCCCCCGATCCTGCGCGCAGACATAAAGCGTCGGATCGCGGGGCATCACACCCATGGCAAGGTCTTCGAACTCCGTCTCGGCGTCGTGACCGAAGAAGACGTTGTGATGATGCGGCGCGATCCCGCCCGGGCGCGCTGCGAAGGACCATACGAAGGCCGAGAGGCTGCGCGGGGCAACGCCGGTCTCCGGCACGGACGCCACTGCACTTTGCCCAAGCAGACCTTCGCGCAGGGCGCGCGGATCGCCGTTGAAAAGCACGGCATCGACGGAACGCCGCTCTTCGCCGACATGAACGGCATCGACACGGCCGTTCTGCATCTCGATCCGCGTGACGTCGGCGCCGTATTGGAAGCGGGCGCCTGCGCCCTTGGCCACGCCCTCCATGGCGCGCGCCAGGTTGTGCATCCCGCCCTCGACGGACCAGACACCGCGCGACTCCGCGTGCCAGATCAGGGAAAGGAGGGCAGGGACCGCGTCCGGATGGCCGCCAACATAAGTCGCGTAGCGCCCGAACAGCTGGCGCAAACGCGGATCGGTGAATTGCGCGCGCAGGCTCCGCGCCAGTGTTCGGCCGGGTGACATGGCGGGGACGAGCCAGGGCCGCATCATCACATTCGCGACCATGCCCGACAATGTCGGGGCCTCTGCGCGCATCATCGGGCCTTCGAAGGCTGCAAACAGGCGCTCAGCCCGCCTGTGAAAGCGCGCGAATTGCCGCGCGGCCCGCGCGCCCGCGAACACCCCGACGGCGTCCAGCGACCGACGATAATCGGAAAAGAGGTCAAGCGTCGCGCCATCGTCCCAGTAGTGGCGCGCCAAAGTGTCCAAGGGCCGAAGCGTCACATGGTCCGTCAGGGACGCGCCGCCCGCATCGAACAATTCCTCGAAGACGTCGCGCATCGTCAGAACCGTCGGGCCCGCATCCACCGGTCCGGCGACACTTGGAACGGTGCGCATCTTCCCGCCGGGGGCATCATGCCGCTCCAACACGGTCACATCGCATCCGGCACGGGCCAAACGCATCGCGGCGGCGAGGCCGCCGATACCGGCACCGATAATGGCGATCCGGTCGGGCATGATGCGCTCCGGTTGACAGAGTTCCAATCTGTCAACACTATGTTACACACTCTGTCATTTAACAATGACATATCGGGAGGATCGCCATGTCGCTGAAACCACGGATCGAAGCGGCGATCGATACGGCTCTCCTGATGGCGACGCGCGGCTCCGCGCCGGGGCGGCTGGCGGCTGCCTTGCACCATGCGGTCAAGCCCGGCGGCGCCCGTATCCGGCCCACCATCTCCCTTTCCGTGGCGCTTGCCTGCGGCGACGACCGGCCCGATCTCGCGTCGGCCGCCGCTGCCGCCATCGAGCTGATCCACTGCGCCAGCCTCGTCCATGACGACATGCCCTGCTTCGATGATGCGGCGATTCGTCGGGGCAAACCGGCCGTGCACGTTCGCTGGGACGAGGCGACGGCCCTTCTGACCGGCGACAGCTTGATCGTTTTGGCCTTTCAAATCCTCGGTCATGCCGCGGTCGCGGATCCGGTCCGCGCCGGTCGCCTGGTTGCGGAGCTGGCGAATTACACGGGCATGCCCAACGGCATCTGCGCCGGTCAGGGTTGGGAGGGCGAAGCGCAAATCGACCTCTCCACCTATCACCGCGCCAAGACCGGCGCGCTTTTCACCGCGGCGACGCGGATGGGCGCCGCGGCCGCCGGTCAGGATCCCGAACCGTGGACGGAACTGGGCGCGCGGATCGGCGAAGCGTTCCAGGTGGCGGACGATCTGCTCGACGCGCTTCAACCGGCCGAGGTCACGGGCAAACCCGCGGGACAGGATCTGCGCCTCGCCCGGCCTTCGGCCGTGGCCGAACTGGGTGTCGATGGGGCGATCCGGCGGTTGGAGGACATCCTGTCGGGTGCCATCGCGTCGATCCCGGCTTGCCCTGGCGAGGCGATGCTGGCCGAGATGGTGCGGGCGACTGCGATCAAGCTGACCCCGGCCCATACCCCCACCCATACAAACGTCACCGCCGCAGAATGAGCTTGGCAGAGACGGCGCCACCCGGTCGCGCACGCCGCGGCCTTCGCCATCTTTTTGCATCACCCCGCTTTCATTCCCTCGTTTCTGCCGTTCCGGGTCTTCGCCGTCTTGCCCGTCGGGATGGGGAGGCGCTGTTCGATCTGGTCGCAGGCTTCGTCCATTCCCAGGTTCTCATGGCGGTGGTTGAGCTGGGCGTGCTGCATCGGCTGATGGACGGTCCGGCTGCGTCCGAAGAGCTTGGCCATCCAAACATCCCGCCAGACCGGCTGACCGATTTTCTAGAGGCCGCCGCCGCGCTGGGTCTGGTGCGTCGTCGCGCCGACGGGCTTTGGGTCATTGCGCGCCAGGGTGCCGCCCTTCTGGGTGTTCCGGGACTGGAAGCGATGATCCGGCACCATGCGATCCTCTATCGCGACATGGCCGAACCGACGGCCCTTCTGCGCGGCGACGATACGGAATTGTCGTCCTTTTGGCCTTACGTTTTCGGTGCCGGGGCCGCGAAGGATCCGGCCACGGCCCGGCGCTATTCGGACCTGATGGCCGACAGCCAGGCACTTGTGGCGGAAGAGACGCTGCGCCGGGTCGACCTCTCCGGCGCATCCGAAATCCTCGATATCGGCGGCGGGACAGGCGCGTTCCTCACGGCCGTGGGCCATCGCCATGCTGGATCACGGCTGCACCTTTTCGACCTGCCCGCGGTTTTGCCTGAAGCCGAAGCGCGCTTCGCCGCTGCCAACCTAACCGATCGCGTGACCATCACGCCCGGCAGCTTCCGCGACGATTCTCTTCCCACCAGCGCCGACATCATCACCCTGATCCGTGTCCTCTACGATCATCAGGACGACACCGTCCTGTCGCTCCTGACCGCCATCCACCGGGCTCTCCCGCCCAGCGGGCGGATCGTCGTGAGCGAGCCGATGAAGGGCCACAAGGCGACGGACACGTATTTTACCTTCTATTGCATGGCGATGCAGTCCGGCCGCGCGCGGCACCCGCGGCAGATCGCATCCCTGCTCGAGAAGGCGGGCTTTTCCTCTGTCAAAGACCACGGAACCACCCGGCCGTTCATCACTCATGTCCTGTCTGCCCGACGAAACTGACAGCAAAGTGTCCATTCAAATTGACAATATGGGCTGTCTCGATACAGTTACACGAAGAGATCGGGCTGCGACCCTGAGTCTCGCAGTCGGGGAGGACACCTTGGAGACGAGTGCCATCATCATGTCGGGGCCTGAGGCGATCGCCTTGCAGCGCCTTGGCCTGCGCCCGCCCGGCGCGGGCGAGGTGGTGGTCGACATCCAGCACTCCGCCATCTCGACCGGGACGGAAAGCCTGCTTTGGACCGGCGAGATGCCGCCCTTTCCCGGCATGGGCTACCCGCTTGTCCCCGGCTACGAGGCTGTCGGCGATGTCGTCGAGGCCAATGCCGAGAGCGGGCTGAAAGTCGGCGACCATGTCTTCGTCCCCGGTGCCGATTGCTATGACGGCGCGCGGGGTCTCTTCGGCGCTTCATCCTCCCGAATCGTCACCGGCGCGGGCCGTCTGGTTCGGGTGGATCCCGGTCACGGGGCTACCGGCGCCCTTCTCGCCCTCGCGGCGACGGCGCGCCATGCCATTGCGGGTCTGCGCACCCCGCTTCCCGATCTGATCGTGGGCCACGGCGTCTTCGGTCGCCTCCTGGCCCGCGTGACGGTCGCCGCGGGGGGCAGTCCCGCGGTGTGGGAAATCTCGCCCGAGCGTCGCGCCGGCGCCGAAGGGTACGAGGTTCTGTCGCCGGAAGACGACCCGCGCCGGGATTACGAGACGATCTACGACGCGTCAGGCGATACCGCTCTGTTGGACACTCTGATCGGGCGCCTCGCCAAAGGCGGCGAGATCGTGCTGGCAGGCTTCTACGCCCAGCCTGTCCAATTCGCCTACCCGCCCGCTTTCATGCGTGAGGCGCGGTTCCGCATCTCCGCTGAATGGACGCGCGGCGACCTCGTGGCCACCCGCGACCTTGTCGAGGCGGGCATCCTGTCGCTGGACGGTCTGATCACCCATCGCAAAGGTGCATCCGATGCCGAGACGGCCTATCGCACGGCCTTCGAGGATCCGGCCTGCCTCAAGATGATCCTGGATTGGGAGGGCGCCGCATGAGCCTGGATGATGTGCCGAACCTGAAGGATTTCTCCGACCGCCTGCGCGACGAGGCCCATGAGGACCTGGCCGATGTGATCCCCACCGAGGCCACCAAGAAGACCCAGATCATCGCGATCTACGGCAAGGGTGGGATCGGCAAGTCCTTCACGCTCGCGAACCTGAGCCATATGATGGCCGAACAGGGCAAGCGCGTCCTGCTGATCGGCTGTGACCCGAAATCCGATACGACCAGCCTGCTGTTCGGCGGCAAGGCGTGCCCCACGATCATCGAGACCTCCACCCGCAAGAAGCTGGCGGGCGAGGAGGTCGGGATCGGCGATGTCTGCTTCAAGCGCGGCGGCGTTTTCGCCATGGAGCTGGGCGGCCCCGAAGTGGGCCGCGGCTGCGGCGGGCGCGGCATCATCCACGGCTTCGAACTGCTGGAAAAGCTGGGCTTCCACGATTGGGATTTCGACTACGTCCTCCTCGACTTCCTGGGCGACGTGGTTTGCGGCGGCTTCGGCCTGCCAATCGCGCGGGACATGGCGCAAAAGGTGATCCTGGTCGGCTCCAACGATCTGCAGTCGCTTTATGTCGCGAACAACGTCTGCTCGGCGGTGGAATACTTCCGCAAGCTGGGCGGCAATGTGGGCGTTGCGGGCCTGGTCGTGAACAAGGATGACGGGTCGGGCGAGGCGCAGGCTTTCGCGGAAGCGGCGGGCATCCCAGTCCTGGCCTCGATCCCGCAGGATGACGATCTGCGCAAGAAATCCGCCAATTATCAGATCGTCGGCACCGATGCCTCGCAATGGGGCGGCCTGTTCGCGGCGCTGGGCGAGAACGTCGCCGACGCCCCGCCGGTGCGGCCGACCCCCTTGGATCAAGACGGGCTGCTGGCCCTGTTCGACGGATCCGAGACCGGGGCGGGCATCACGCTAGAGCCCGCCACCGACGCCGACATGCGCGGCAAGTTCTACGCTCCGAAACCGTCGTTGGAGGTCGTCTACGACGATGCCTGACGACTACCGGCATATGGAGGCCTCGCCCGGAACGGGCGGTGGCGCGGTCCCGCCGAACGGGTCCTGTTCCTCGTCCGAGACGATGGAGAATGCCGCGCGTCAGGCGGGGCAAGGTGACCTGCTGGACCGGTTCAAGGCCGACTATCCGGTCGGCCCCCATGACAAACCGCAAAGCATGTGTCCGGCCTTCGGGTCGCTGCGCACGGGTCTGCGGATGCGTCGGGTCGCGACGATCCTGTCTGGCTCGGCGTGCTGCGTCTACGGCCTGACCTTCGTCAGCCATTTCTACGGCGCGCGCCGGTCGGTGGGTTACGTGCCCTTCGACAGCGAGACGCTGGTGACCGGCAAACTGTTCGAGGATATCCGCGACGCCGTCCACGACATGGCCGATCCGGAAAAGCTGGACGCCATCGTGGTGACCAATCTCTGCGTGCCCACCGCCTCTGGCGTGCCGCTGCGCCTGCTGCCCGACGAAATCGACGGGGTGCGCGTGGTGGGCATCGACGTGCCCGGCTTCGGCATCCCCACCCATGCGGAGGCGAAGGACGTCCTCGCCGCCGCCATGCTTTCCTATGCCCGCAAAGAGATCGCGGCAGGCCCCGTGCCCGCACCGGTCGCGGGCGTCGAAGATCGTCCGACAGTCACGCTGTTGGGCGAAATGTTTCCCGCGGATCCCATCGGGATCGGCGGGATACTCGCGCCACTCGGTCTGGCGGCAGGTCCGGTCGTTCCCTGCCGTGAGTGGCGCGAGCTCTATTCTGCGTTGGATTGCGGCGCCGTCGCCGCGATCCACCCGTTCTACACCGCTTCCGTGCGGGAGTTTCAGGCGGCCGGACGCCCGATCCTCCCTTCGGCGCCTGTCGGCGTCGACGGAACCGCGGCGTGGCTCGCTTCAGTCGGCGATGCATTCGGGATTTCGGTCGACAAGGTGGCCGAGGCGCAGAATCAGTTTCTCCCGGCGATCAGAGGCGCGCTCGGCGCCGCCCGCATCGACGGGACGGTGACCGTCTCGGGCTACGAAGGGTCCGAGCTTCTGGTGGCGCGCCTTCTGATCGAGAGCGGCGCCGATGTGCCCTATGTCGGAACGGCCTGCCCAAAGACGCCCTGGTCGGCCCCCGATCTGGACTGGCTGGAGGCCCGGGGCGTCACGGTGAAGTTCCGTGCCTCGCTGGAAGACGATCTCTCCGTGGTCGAGGGCCTCCGCCCGGACCTGGCCATTGGCACGACCCCGGTCGTGCAGCGGGCCAAGGAGCTGGGCATCCCATCGCTCTACTTCACGAACCTCATCTCCGCCCGCCCGCTCATGGGGCCTGCCGGGGCCGGATCGCTGCAACAGGTGGTGAATGCCGCCATGGGCAACCGAGATCGGATGGACCGGATGCGCGGTTTCTTTGCGGGCGTCGGTCACGATGAAAGCGCCGGGATCTGGGAAGGTGACCCCAATCTGCGCCCGGATTTCCGCGCAGCGCACCAGAAGAAGCTGGAGAAGAAGGCGCGCGCGGCCAAGGCGGAGCAGATGATATGAGTGCTTCGCACACGCCCCTTGGTCGGGGCGTGGGGCCGGCCCCTCGCGCTCCCCGAGGTATTTCGGGCAAGATGAGACCGGGCCCATGCTGATCCAGGATCATGACCGGGCCGGCGGCTATTGGGGCGCCGTCTACGCGTTCTGCGCCGTGAAGGGCCTGCAGGTGGTGATCGACGGGCCGGTGGGTTGTGAGAACCTGCCCGTGACTGCGGTGCTGCATTACACCGATGCGCTGCCACCGCATGAATTGCCCATCGTCACCACCGGGTTGGGCGAGGAGGAATTGGGCCGCGATGGAACAGAGGGCGCGATGAAGCGCGCCTGGAAGACGCTCGACCCCGCTTTGCCCGCCGTCGTCGTGACCGGCTCCATCGCCGAGATGATCGGTGGAGGCGTGACGCCCGAGGGCACGAATATCCAACGTTTCCTGCCGCGGACCATCGACGAAGATCAGTGGCAGGCGGCTGACCGCGCCATGACCTGGATCTTCACCGAGTTCGGGATGACGAAAGGTCGGATGCCGAAAGAGGCCAAGCGCCCGGATGGTGCCAAGCCCCGCGTGAACATCCTGGGGCCCATGTACGGCACCTTCAACATGGCCAGCGATCTGGCCGAGATCCGGCGGTTGGTCGAGGGGATCGGCGCCGAGGTCAACATGGTCATGCCCCTGGGCGCGCATCTGGCCGAGATGCGGAACCTCGTGAACGCCGACGTCAACATCTGCATGTACCGGGAATTCGGTCGCGGTCTCTGCGAGGTGCTGGGCAAGCCCTACCTCCAGGCCCCGATCGGGGTCGAGAGCACCACCCTGTTCCTCCGTTCGCTCGGAGAACGCCTGCATCTCGACCCCGAACCTTTCATCGCGCGCGAGAAGCATTCGACGCTCAAGCCGGTCTGGGATCTGTGGCGCTCGGTCACGCAGGATTTCTTCGCCACGGCCAGTTTCGGGATCGTCGCCAACGAGACCTATACCCGCGGCATCCGCCTGTTCCTGGAAGACGATCTGGGCCTGCCCTGCGCCTTCGCCACGGCCCGGGTCGCCGGCAAGAAGACCGACAATGATACCGTCCGTATCGAGATCGCGGCGAAGCGCCCGACCGTGGTCATGGGGTCGATCAACGAGAAGATGTATTTGGCCGAACTGAAATCCGGACATGGGCCAGCGCCCGCCTTCATCCCGGCCAGCTTCCCCGGCGCCGCGATCCGGCGGGCCACCGGCACGCCCTTCATGGGCTATGCCGGCGCGACCTATCTTCTGCAGGAAATCTGCAACGGCCTCTTCGACGCGCTGTTCCACATCCTGCCCCTGGGCAGCGATCTGGACGCCGCTGCGGCCACGCCCGCCCAAATTCGCCGCGACGTCCCGTGGGAGCCGGAGGCGCAGGCCCTGCTCGATCGGATCGTCGCCAATTTCCCGGTGCTGACCCGCATCTCCGCCGCCAAGTCGCTGCGCGACGAAGCCGAACGCGCCACCCTCGCCGCCGGTGCGGCGCGGGTCGAGGCCCGGATCGTCGCCACGCTCGCCCCCCGATCATCCGAGACCAAGGAGGACGCCCATGTCTGACATGACCTCGAACACCCCCTATGCCCGCAGCCGCAAGGCGCCGGGTTGGGAATACAAGATGTATTTCGTCCCGATCCTGGCGCTCAGCCTGCCCTTGGCAGTGCTTCGCGCTGTGTCGGCGGCGGTGCAGTCCGATCCGGCGCCGCGGCCGGGCATCCTGGCGGATGCCTGGACCCGGGCGCGAGATGTGACCACGACGATCTGCTCGATCTGAGCGGGTCCCCTTCGGTCCGTCAGACAGGCCGAGGGTGAAACGATGGCGTCGCCGCTGGCCGGGCGGGCGGACGCAGAGGTTCCCTCCCCGCGTGGGGGGTGGACGGCCGGTGAGGGAATGAGCCCGCACCGGGGCCCGGCCGCAGGGTGTGCGGCGTCAGTCTGATGGAGGTTTCCAAATGGCTGATAGAACGGACCTGTCCTTTACAGGTCTGACCGACGAGCAGGCCCAGGAACTGCATACGGTGTATTTGAGCGGGCTCTGGCTGTTTTCGGCCGTGGCCGTCGTCGCTCATCTCCTCACGTATATCGTGTTTCCCTGGTTCAGCTGGTGAGGTGACACATGGCTAAGTTCTACAAGATCTGGCTGGTCTTCGACCCGCGGCGAGTGTTCGTGGCACAGGGCGTGTTCCTGTTCCTTCTCGCTGTGATGATCCACCTCGTTCTGCTCTCGCATGATGGCTACAACTGGTTCGAGCTCAGCTCGAACGCCCGTTTGGCCGCCGAGTAGGCATGATCCGGTGGCGGGCGGCTTCCGGGTCGCCCGCCCCAATTCAAGAACGTCCGACGGAGGCCGCCAACGCCGTGGCCCACCGTCCAGAACCGCGGAGGCTGCCCCATGGCATTGCTCAGCTTCGAGAGAAAATATCGCGTCCGCGGCGGGACGCTGATCGGGGGCGATCTGTTCGATTTCTGGGTCGGGCCCTTCTATGTCGGATTCTTCGGGGTGGTGGGCATGTTCTTCGCCATCCTCGGGACGCTGCTGATCTTCATCGGCGCGGCCTGGCAGGGGACGTTCAACCCCTGGACGATCAACATCGCGCCGCCGGACCTGTCCGTGGGTCTGGGCATGGCGCCGCTTCAGGAAGGTGGGCTCTGGCAGATCATCACGATCTGCGCGGTCGGCGCCTTCGTCGGCTGGGCCCTGCGCGAGGTGGAAATCTGCCGCAAGCTGGCCATGGGCTACCACGTGCCCTTCGCCTTCTCGGTCGCCATCTTCGCCTTCGTCACGCTGAACGTCTTCCGCCCGATGCTGATGGGCGCCTGGGGGCACGGCTTCCCCTATGGCATCTTCAGCCACCTCGATTGGGTGTCGAATACGGGCTACGCGTATCTCCACTTCCACTACAATCCGGCGCACATGCTGGCGGTGACGCTGTTCTTCACCACCACGCTCGCACTCGCACTCCATGGCGCGCTGATCCTGTCGGCGGCCAACCCCGAGAAGGGGGAAGAGGCGCGGATGCCCGACAACGAAGACACCTTCTTCCGCGACTTCATCGGCTATTCGGTCGGCACGCTGGGCATTCACCGCGTGGGCTTCCTGCTGGCCATCAATGCCGGGTTCTGGAGCGCGGTCTGCATCATCATTTCCGGCCCCGTTTGGACGCGCGGCTGGCCCGAATGGTGGAACTGGTGGCTGACGCTGCCGATCTGGCCCGGTCAGGGAGGGTTCTGAGATGAGTTTCTGGCCTGAATATCAGAACATCTTCACCCAGGTGCAGGTGCAGGGCGCACCGGAAATGGGCGTCGATTTCGGCGAGGATATGCGCGGTGAGCGCACCAAGGGCACGCGGTTCAGCACGCTGATCGGCCTGATCGGCAACGCCCAACTCGGTCCGATCTACCTGGGCTATTACGGTGTGATCTCCCTGGTGACGGGCACGCTGTGGCTCAACATCATCGGCTTCAACATGCTGGCGCAGGTCGACTGGTCGATCCCGGAATTCATCCGGCAGCTCTTCTGGCTGTCGCTCGACCCGCCGAGCCCGGAATACGGGCTGACGATGCCCCCGCTGCAGGATGGCGGCTGGTACATCATCGCCAGTTTCTTCCTGCTGGTCTCGGTCCTGACCTGGTGGGCGCGGACCTACTCGCTGGCGCAGATGCACAAGATGGGCAAGCACGTGGCCTGGGCCTTCGCTTCCGCCATCTGGCTATTCCTGGTGCTGGGCCTGTTCCGCCCGATCCTCATGGGCTCCTGGTCCGAAGCGGTGCCTTACGGCATCTTCCCGCATCTGGATTGGACGACGGCCTTCTCGATCCGTTACGGCAACCTCTACTACAACCCGTTCCACTGCTTCTCGATCGTGTTCCTCTATGGCTCGGTCCTGCTCTTTGCGATGCATGGCGCCACGATCCTCGCGGTCACGCGCTATGGCGGCGATCGGGAGTTGGAGCAAATCTACGACCGCGGCACGGCGACCGAGCGCGCCGCCCTCTTCTGGCGCTGGACCATGGGGTTCAATGCCACGATGGAAGGCATTCACCGCTGGGCCTGGTGGTTCGCCGTCCTGACGCCGATCACCGGCGGGATCGGCATCCTGCTGACCGGTACGGTCGTGGACAACTGGTTTATCTGGGCGCAGGAACACCACTTCGCCCCCACCTACCTGGAGCCCTACGGATACGAATCCTACGGCGACGGAACCTACATGGGAGGCGAATGAGATGTTCCCCAAATGGTTCAATGACTGGAACAGCGGCAATCCCACCAACATCTATGGCCCCGCCATCGCAATTGGGGCCATCGGTGGGGCCGTCGTCGTCGCCGCGCTGATCGTGAGCTGGGGGCAGCCCTTCGCCACGGAAAGCACCCAGACGGGTCCGCGCGGAACCGGGATGAAGGTCGTGCAATTCGCCTCGCGCGAGGACGATCCGACCATCGCCGACTACTATACCGAGGAGCCCTATCCACGGGAGGACGGCGAACCCCTGGCCGGCGAGATCTACGAGAACGTGCAGGTTCTGGCCGGTGTCAGCGACGGAAACTTCAACCGGCTGATGAACGCGATGACGCAATGGGTCTCCCCGGACGAGGGGTGCACCTATTGCCACATCGTCGGCGACGACGGAGAGGTGAATTACGCCTCGGACGACATCTACACCAAGGTCGTCTCCCGGCGGATGATCCAGATGACGCAGTATATCAACGACGAATGGTACGCGCATGTGAATGCCAACCAAGAAGTCGGGGTGAACTGCTATTCCTGCCACCGGGGGCAGCCGGTCCCGGCGAATATCTGGTTCCGCATCGACCCCGTGAACGAGGCGACCGAAGGCTGGGCTGCCGTGCAGAACCGGGCCACGATGCAGTCGCAGTTCACATCGCTGCCCTCGGATGCGCTCTACCGCTATCTCTATGAGGACGGGCGCATCACGGTGCACGATCTGGAATCCCGCGTTGCGGGTTCTCCGGCCGATGCGGACTTCCCGACCGTCCAGGACACCGAGCGGACCTATTCGCTCATGAACTACTTCGCCAACTCGCTGGGCGTGAACTGTGTCTTCTGCCACAACAGCCGCGCGTTCCACGACCCCACGGGCTACACCCCGCAATGGGCCACGGCGTCCCTGGCGATCGAGATGGTGCGCGACATCAACAACGAGTTCCTGGAGCCGCTTGGGCCGGAATACCCGCCCGAACGTCTTGGCCCGGTCTATGCAGATGCGCCCAAAGCCGCCTGCGCGACCTGCCATCAGGGCTACAACAAGCCCATGCAGGGTCTGAACATGATCGCCGATTGGCCCGAGCTCGCCAGCGCGGAGCCGCCGGAATACTGACACCTCATCCGTTCCCTCCCGACCTCGGAGGGGACGGTATATGCCTGTGACGTCCCAAACATATCAGGCATAGACGGGGCGCGCGGCGGATGCCGCGCGTCTTCTCGATTGGGGGATCAGCCCGGTTATCAGGCCCGGTTCAAGACGCCGAAGATGCGATCCATATGGGTTTCCATGTAAATCCGCATCCACGGGGTGAACCGGTCGGGATGTCGCGCGATCTCGGCGGTCAGATCATAAAGATCGACCCAGCGCGTCGCCGCCACCTCTTCCGGGTTCGGCGTGAAGGCCAGACTCTCCGAGGTCTGGGCCAGGAAGACATCCACAAGCTCATGCTCGATCAGCCCGCCGCCCACATCGGCGCGGTACTCGATCACGTCCCGATGCTCCACCCGCAGCCCGGTGATGCCCATCTCTTCGCGCAGGCGACGGATGGCACAGCTTTCCGCCCCCTCGTTCCACTTGGGATGAGTGCAGCACGTATTCGCCCAAAGTCCGGGCGTATGATACTTCCCCGCCGCGCGCTGCTGGATCAGCACCTTGGCGCCCGCCATCACGAAGACGGAAACCGCCTTGTGCCGCAGGCCAAGCCGATGCGCCTCCAGCTTCTCGACCGGCACGAGATCGCCGTCGCGCCATGCAGGGATCATGATCGTCATGCCCGTGCCCATCCCGTCGCCGGGACGATCCCCATCAGATGGGCCACGTTCTTCACACCGATCTTGAGATGCGCCAAGGGCCGGGCCTTCACCAGTTCCTTGTTCATATAGGCCTCGAAGGTCAGCCGCTGCACGTCGACATCGTGGCATAGCGTGACGAACCGCTCCCGCCGCTCGTCCGAGCGGTAATAGGCATCCTGCATGGCCCCCAGGATCCGGAAGACCGCCTTGTTGTCCTTCATGAAAAGCTTGCGCGCCCGCGCCAATTGCCGCGCATCGCCCGTGGCCAGCACCGTGTCGCAGGCCATGGCCGCAGCCCGTCCGGCCGCCATCGCGTAATAGATGCCCTCGCCCGAACTGGGCGCCACGACCCCGGCCGCGTCCCCCGCCAGCACCACGTCCCGGCCATTGTCCCAGCGATCCAGCGGGCGCAGCGGGATCGGCGCGCCCTCGCGCCGGATCGTCTCGCACCCGTCCAGGCCGGAGGCCGCGCGCAAGGCCCGTGTCGCCTCCTTCAGGTCCACACCGTCGCGGCCCGTTCCCATCCCGACACTGCATTGCGCGCCATGGGGGAAGACCCAGCCGTAGAAATCGGGCGAGATCGCGCCGTCATAGACCACGTCGCAGCGGCGCGGATCATAGGCCTCCGACGGCTCGGGCGCGGCGATGATCTCGTGATAGGCGATCACATAGGGGATCTCTTTGCCGCCTTTCACCTCCTGCCGCGCAACGCCCGACCGCGCGCCATCCGCGCCGATGACAAGCCGCGTCTCAACCCGCACCTCCTGCCCGGTGGCTTTGTCCCGATAGACGACCTGCGGCGCATCACCCTCCCGGTCGATCCGCAGGAAAGTGCCCGTCATCCGCGTTGCCCCGGCTTTGGCCGCACGCTGGCGCAGGAACTCGTCGAAATGCTCCCGGTCGACCATCCCCACGAACCCGTCCTCGATGGGGATGTCCACGCGCCGCCCGGTGGGCGAGACCATGCGCGCCGTCCCGATCCGCGCCACGATCTGCCCATCCGGGATGTCGAAATCGCGGATCAGCCGCGGCGGCACCGCGCCCCCGCAGGGCTTGATCCGTCCGGCCTTGTCCAGAAGCGCGACGCGATATCCGTCCCGCGCCAGATCCTCAGCGGCTGTGGCCCCGCACGGGCCGCCCCCGACAACGACGACATCGTAAGTCATGGTCACTCTCCCGGAACGATGGATGGGCTGGTCTTAGGCGTCAGGATCCGCGCGGCGACGACGGCCGCCGCCAGGAACATCGCCGCTTCCAGCGTGAACAAAATGCCATAGGCCGCATCGCGCGGCAGGATTGCCGTCAACGCGTCCAGAAGGCCTGTGGCCAGCAGGCCAGCAGCCCCCGCCGCAATGGCCTGCGACGCGCCGAAGACACCCATGGTCGCGCCCTCCGATCCCCGCCGGGCCGAGGCCAGCCGCATCATGGAGCCGATGGCCCCCACCACGAACAGGCCGTTGCCCAGGCCCAGGGTCACGGTGGCGGGCATCAACGGCAGGCCCGCGCCCAGCGCCACAAGCCCGACCGCCGACAGGACACAGCCGACCACGGCCCAGGCGCGTAGGCTGCCGATCCGAAACGAGGCCAGCGCCCCGGCAGCGATCATCCCCAACAGGGCCGCACCGTCCTTACCGCCGGACAGCTTGGTCGATGCTTCCGGCGACAGGCCATGCACATGGCCCGCAAAGGGCTCGAAGATCAGTTCGGACAGGTAGAAGGCAAAGATCGACAGGAAGACGAAGCCCGTAAAGCGCCGTGCCGCCGGGTCGGCCCATGTGGCACGCAACGCCGCGCGCAGGGCGGGGCGCGCCTCATCGGGATAGGCCGCGTTGCGTTTCTCGATGCTAAGCGTGGCAAGAACTACGGCCAGTGCCGCCACCCCGGCGATCCAACTTACTACCAAAAGCAACCGCTCGGGCGAATAGGGCTCCAGCAGGATGCCCGCGCCGACCGAGGCCGCGATGGCGCCCGCAATCAGCATCAGCCAGGCCAGCGTCGCGGCGGCAGGGCGCCGCGCTTCCGCCGTGGCCGCCGCCAGCAGCGCCAGGAACGAGGTGCCTGCAGCACCCACGCCCAACCCGATGGCGATATAGGCCAGCACCCAGACCGCCAGCGCCGGCCCCGTCGGCAGGGCCACGGCCCAGGCGGCGGCGATCACCCCACAGCACAGGGCGGCCATCCCGCCCAGGATCACCGGCGTCCGTGCCCCCGTCCGGTCAGAGCGATGGCCCCAGACCGGCCGCGACAGCTGAACGGCGTAATGCAGCGCGACCAGCAGACCCGGCAGCATGGCGGGCAGCGCAAGCTCCACCGTCATCAACCGGTTGAACAGATTGACCGGCAGGGCCGTCAAACCCCCGATGGCGGCATTCACAAGGCAAAGCCGGATGATATTCCCCCATCCCAGCATCGCTACAGATCTCGCAAAGCGATGGCGGCCACCATCATTCCGGCCACGGACAGCAGAACGCCGGTGCCGTTATACCAGGGCGCCAATCCCTTCGGATCGGTCAGAAGGCGGCGCATGGCGAAAAGCTGCGCCAGAACCAGCACGCCGATCAGCCCGGCATGGACCGGCCGATCCCACAGCCACAGCGCGCCGATCACCGCGACCTGCGGCAGGATCATCACCCAGCAAGCCAGCCGCGCCGCGCGGTCCGGCCCCAGCCGCACCGGCAGGGAGGCGACGCCATGCTGCCGGTCGCCCTCCAGCGCCTTGAAGTCGTTCAGCGTCATGATCCCGTGGGCACCGATTCCGTAGGCCAGCGCGACGAACAGGATGCGCGGGTCCGGCATCGCCGCCGACATGACCGCCACGCCGGTGATCCAGGGCAATGTCTCATAGCTCAGCCCGACCAACCCCGGCCCCCACCAGCCGGACCGTTTCAGCCGCACCGGCTCCGCCGAATAGGCCCAGGCGGCCAGCACCGCCAACACCGTGGCGCCAAAACCCCACGGGCCCAACTGCGCCCCCAACGCCAAAGCCAGCGCCGTCATGGCCAGGGCCACCCAAAGACCCCACCGCCCCGGCACACGGCCCGAGGGGATCGGACGGCCCGGCTCGTTCACGGCATCCACATGTCGGTCGCACCAATCATTGGCCGCCTGGCTCATCCCGCAGACCACGGGCCCCGCAAGGACGATCCCTAGCGCCACCAATCCAGGACGCTCCAGGGGGGATATGCCCGATGAGACGACGCCGCACAGATACGCCCACATGGGCGGAAACCACGTGATCGGCTTGATCAGTTGGAGAAGCGCGGCAGGTTGCGGAAGCCGACGTGAGTGTAAATCTTGCGTGACATCCATGACCGTATCGTAGGCGATACACGCCATCCCGGTAAAGGGATTAGATGTCGCGCGGCGTCACATCTCGTCGCGCTGCAAAAGACCGTATTTCCGAAGCTTTACGTAAAGGCTCTGCCGGCTCAGCCCAAGCATCTCGGCGGCGGCCACCCGGTTGTTCTTGGTCAGGTCGACGGCCGTCTCGATACACTGCTTCTCGACCACATCCGTCATGGAGGCCACGATATCCCGAAGCGGCACGGTGCCCACCAGGCTCGTGGCATCAGACCTCATGCCGTGCCCGGTATCGTCCATCTGCGAAGACGGCCCCATCTCACGCGCCAGATCGCCCCGCCCGGTATCCCGCAGGGTGAAGATGTGTTCGCCGTTCTCCAGGTCGATCGCGCTCACATCGACGGGCAATTGCGTGCCATGTGCCGACACCATGCGGGTCGAAAAAACCCGTGGCCGATCGGCGGCCACCAGAACCTTGAAATCGACGCTGCCACGCAGAAGAAAGTCCGACATCGGACGCCCGCGAAGGTCGGACACGGCATCGACTTCGGCCAGGGATAGAAACGCGTCATTCGCCTGCAGGATTTTCCCGTCTGGCCCGGCGATCACGATCCCGTCGCTGGCCGACCGGAACAGGGCATCCATTCGGGACACCAGTGCCTCGGGCACGGGACGCGCCTCCGACCCGGCCGAGAGATGGCAAAGCAGCATCCGTTCGCCGCCCGCACGAAACAGCCGCGGATCGATCCGGCACGCCGCGCCATTCCGGGTCTCTGCCGTGACGGTCTCGCCATCGCGCATGGCCGCGCCGCAAAGCTCCTCGATGAAGCTGCTCCGGCGCCGCCCCTCGAAACACTGCGTGAAGGCCGAATTGGCCAGCGCCGGCCCCTCGCCCCCCAGCAAAGTCGCCGCGGGCTCATTCAAATCGAGGATCCGCCCCGATCCCACATCCACCAGCGCCAGCGCATCGCGCGACGCATCCATCAAAACCCGGTACCGCGTCTCGAACACCCGGTGATTGTCGTAATCCCGCTCCAGCGCCAGCTGCGCCTTCACCAGCCGCTGCTGCAACTCCGCCACCGGGCGCATATCGCGTCCCAGCATCAGGATGCGCCCCTCGCGCCCCGTCGGGTGCATCGTGTACTTCACGGGGAAGTCCCACACCGCGCCGTCCTGGTGGTTCACCTCGATGGAATCCGGCCGGTTCGCCGCCCCGGTCCGAACCGCGTTCAGATGCCGCTCCACCTTGCCGACACTGTCCGGCGCCAGGAAATCGGCGATCTTGCGCCCTTCCCAATGGGTGACGCTTCCAATGGCAGAGTTGAGCGGGTTCTTCGTAACCGACACGATCGTGCCGCCTTCGCCGATCACCAGGGCCAGATCGGCAGCGGTCGCCACGATGTCCCCGAAGAACTCGGGCGCGATCCGCGGCCCTGCCCGTTCATTCCAGAAATCGCTCTCCCGCGTATTCATCGAAGGTGTCCCGCTCCCTTGACGCCGTCCTAACGCTCGATCCTCGGTAAAGGGCCGTGATCACCCGAACAAGGGACCAACACACCACATTTCTCAAGTGCGTCCTCGATACCCGACGCGAAGGCATCTCCACCATAGCGCTGTGGGTGCCGCACCGATCCGTCCACAGCAGGCCCACCGATGATGATAGGGCGCACGCGCGTAAGGGCACGTCGCAATCGCCGAAGGTAGTCCGGAAGGCGCTCCAGGCTCTGCGACGATCCCACCGAAACGAAAAAGCCCTGGATGCGGCCGTGGCTCGCCATCCGCGCCACCACGTCGGCGTCGAAACCCATGCAGGGTCGAACGTCGATCCCGCGGCGCCGCATCCATGTGGTGGCCAGGCTGCCGGGCAGCGTGTGTTGCTCCCAGGGCGGAACGATCAGGACGATGCCCCCGTCGCCCCGCTTGGCCAGCTCCGGTCCGGGCGCGATCCGTCGCATCAGGGTCTGAAGCCGTGCCGCGGCGATGGTCACGTCGGCAAACGACAGGGAATCCCGTTCCCATTCATCACCCAGGCGCCGCGCCAGATCGGGTACGATCCGATCGGCCAACAGCCGTGCGAAGGCCGCGTCGTCCAGCGCCGCTTCGGCAAGCCCCTCCATGGCGGTCTCGCTGGTGTCATGCATCGCATGGTCGGCCAGATCCAAAAGACGCCCGAAGACATCCGCCTCAGTGTCGAGCAGGTCGAGAAGCTTGGACAAACGCAGGATGCCCGGCACCAAGCGATCGGATGCGATCCCCTGCGGCAGCAGGGGCACCAATGTCGGTCTTTGAGATCGCATGGTACTCACGTCCGGCCCTCCGCTCGGACAAGCCGTTGTCAGAAGGGCGGAATCGGATGAAATTGTCAAGCAGACTTTACAGCATATCCCGGTCGTACAATCAGACAGTAGCCTTGCCCTATTCGCAGATATGTAAATCAGAATTGACATATAGAGTGTAACGCTGATGATATGGCCAAAAAGGGGGGAGTCGTCGCGATGGCAGTGCCTGACCGAACCCATCATCGGCCCCGGCTCTATTCGCCGGAAGAGCGTGCCCGCCGGGACGCCACGATCTGGACGCTGGTCCAGGGCCTTCTCGCGCCGATTCAGTTCCTCGTCTTTCTCGTCTCCCTCGCGCTGGTCCTGCGCTACCTCGTCACCGGCACGGGATACGAACTCGCCACCGCCTCCATCGTCCTCAAGACCGCGATCCTTCTGACGATCATGGTCACCGGCGCCATCTGGGAGAAGGCCGTCTTCGGCCGCTGGCTCTTCGCGCCCGCCTTCTTCTGGGAAGACGTGGTCAGCTTCGGCGTCATCGCCCTCCACCTCGCCTATGTCTGGATGCTGCTGGATGGCGGCTTCGCCCCCGCAGCCGAGATGACCTGCGCGCTGGTCGCCTATGCCGCCTATGTCGTGAATGCCGGGCAGTTCCTGCTGAAGCTGCGCCTCGCCCGGATGGAGGCGGCATGAACGACGCCTCCCCCATCGGCTGCACACAGACACCGATCCTGAAGGAACGGGGCCAGCACGAGGTCTTCTGCGGCCTCACCGGCATCATCTGGCTCCACCGCAAGATGCAGGACGCCTTCTTTCTGGTCGTGGGCTCCCGCACCTGCGCCCATCTCCTGCAATCGGCCGCCGGCGTGATGATCTTCGCCGAGCCGCGCTTCGGTACCGCCATCTTGGAAGAGGGCGACCTGGCCGGTCTCAAGGATGCCAATGACGAACTCGACCGGGAGGTCGCGCGCCTGCTGGAACGCCGCCCCGATATCCGCCAGCTCTTCCTCGTAGGCTCCTGCCCATCCGAGGTCATCAAGCTTGATCTCGCCCGCGCCGCCGAACGCCTCTCCCAGGCCCACGCACCCCATGTCCGCGTCCTGAACTATTCCGGTTCGGGGATCGAGACGACCTTCACCCAAGGGGAAGATGCCTGTCTCGCTGCCATGGTCCCCGGCCTGGCCCAGACACAGGCGCAGAACCTCCTCCTGGTCGGCGCCCTGCCCGACGTGGTGGAGGATCAGGCGCGCCACCTTCTGGCAGGTCTCGGTATCGAGGACATCCAGGTTCTCCCGGGCCGCCGTGCCGCGCAGGATCCGCAGGTCGGCCCGAACACGCGCTACGCGCTCCTGCAACCGTTTCTGGGCGATACCGCCGATGCGCTGGACCGCCGCGGCGCCACCCGCATCGCCGCCCCCTTCCCCTTCGGTGAAGAGGGCACGACCCTTTGGCTCCGCGCCTTGGCCGATGCGTTCGGCATCGACGACGCCACCTTCGAGGCCGTCACCGCCGCCCCCCGCGCCCGCGCGCGGAAGGCCGTGGCCGCCGCCGCCGAAAACCTGGCGGGCAAGCGCGTCTTCTTCCTGCCCGACAGCCAGTTGGAAATTCCATTGGCGCGCTTTCTCACCCGCGAATGCGGGATGGAGGCGACGGAGATCGGCACCCCCTTCCTCCACAGCCATATCATGGCCCCCGAACTGGCCCGTCTGCCCGAAGGTCCCCGCCTCTCCGAAGGCCAGGATGTGGACCGCCAGCTGGACCGCGTGCGCGAGGACCGGCCCGACCTCACGATCTGCGGCCTGGGCCTCGCCAACCCGCTGGAGCGGGAGGGCCTGACGACCAAATGGGCCATCGAACTCGTCTTCACGCCCGTCCATTTCTACGAGCAGGCCGGTGACCTTGCCGCCCTCTTCGCCCGCCCGCTGCGTCGCAAGGCCCTCCTCAATGGGTCTCATCTTGCCCGAAATACCTCGGGGTCCGGGGCAGCGCCCCGGTCGCTTTCCGCATGAAGCTCACCGTCTGGACATATGAGGGCCCGCCCCATGTCGGCGCCATGCGCGTCGCCACGGGGATGGAGGGGCTGCATTACGTCCTCCACGCCCCTCAAGGCGATACCTATGCCGATCTGCTCTTCACCATGATCGAGCGGCGCGGCAAACGTCCGCCCGTCACCTACACCACCTTCCAGGCCCGCGATCTGGGCGCCGACACGGCCAGCCTCTTCAAGGATGCCTGCCAGGCCGCCTATGAACGCTTCCGGCCCGAGGCGCTGATCGTGGGTGCCTCCTGCACGGCTGAACTGATCCAGGACGATCCCGGCGGCTTGGCCGAACGCCTCGGCTTGCCGGTCCCGGTCATCGCCCTCGATCTGCCCAGCTATTCCCGCAAGGAACTCTTCGGCTCGGACGAGACCTTCTACCAACTGGTCCGTCACCTTGCGGCGCCCTGCGCACGGACACCCGAGGTCAGTTGTAACATCCTCGGCCCCGTGGGTCTCGGCTTCCGCCACCGCGACGACGTGATCGAGGTGACCAAGCTGCTGGACGCCATGGGCATCGCCGTGAATTGCGTCGCGCCCATGGGCAGCCGCCCTTCCGATCTGGCGCGGCTGGGCGCGGCCCATTTCAACATCCTGCTCTATCCCGAACATGGCGAGAGCGCCGCGCGCTGGCTGGAGCGGGAGCATGGCCAGCCCTTCACCAAGACCGTCCCGATCGGCGCAAGGGCCACCGAAAAGTTTGTACAAATTGTCGGGGAGCTTGCGAAAAAGGACCCCGTTTTGGACAAAACCGACCTCCGCCAGCCCTGGTGGAGCGCCTCGGTCGACAGCACCTACCTCACCGGCAAGCGCGTCTTCGTCTTCGGCGACGCCACACACGCCATGGCCGCCGCGCGTGTGGCGCGCGACGAGATGGGTTTCGAGGTCTGCGGTCTGGGCTGTTACAATCGCGAATTCGCACGCCCTGTCAGGGCTTTAGCGCGCGAGATGGGCATCGAGGCGACGATCACCGACGACTATCTGGAAGTAGAGCGCGCCATCGCCGACGCCGCCCCCGAGATGATCCTGGGCACCCAGATGGAGCGCCATATTGGCAAGCGCCTCGGCATCCCCTGCGCCGTCATCTCCTCCCCCGTCCACGTGCAGGACTTCCCCGCAAGGCATTCACCGCAAATGGGAATCGAGGGCGCCAACGTCCTTTTCGATACCTGGATACACCCGCTCGTGATGGGGCTGGAAGAACATCTGCTGACGATGTTCCGCGAGGATTTCGAGTTCTCCGACGAAGCCGGCCCCAGCCATCACGGCGGAGGCGCCATCCGTGATCCGCGCGTCGCAGCCAGCGAAGTCTCGGCTGACAGTTCGGAAGGGGGCGCTGCCCCCGCGCCTGCGGCGCCCCCCCGGGATATTTCCGCCAAGAAGAAGGGCGAGGTGATCTGGATCGCGGAGGCGGAGCGAGAGCTGCGCAAGATCCCATTCTTCGTGCGCGGAAAGGCCCGGCGAAATACGGAGATTTTCGCAGCCGAACAAGGGCTTGCCGAGATCAGTGTGGAAACCCTCTACGAAGCGAAGGCGCATTATGCGCGGTGACGGACCCGTCCCTTACCGGGTCGCGATCGTGACCCTGGACGCCCATACCGCCGGCCCGGTGGCGCGCGTCGGCGCGCGGTTGTCGGGAGAGATGCCCGGGCTGGAGGTGAGTGTCCACGCGGCTGCCGAATGGGCCGAGGCGCCCGCGGCCCTGGCGACTGCGAAAGCGGCGGTGGAGGCAGCGGATATCGTCGTGTGTGGCTTGCTGTTCATCGACGAACATATCCAGGCGATCCTTCCTAACCTTTTGGCACGGCGGGAAAACTGCGATGCCATGGTCGGGATGGTCAGCGATCCGACCATCGTCAAGCTGACGCGGATGGGCGATCTGGATATGGCGCAGCCATCCTCGGCCGCCGTGCAGCTGATGAAGAAGCTGCGCGGGTCCAAGGGGCCGTCAGGCTCGAGCGGCGAGAAGCAGATGAAGATGCTGCGGCGGCTGCCGAAGCTGTTGCGCTATGTGCCTGGAAAAGCACAGGATTTACGGGCCTGGTTCCTGTGTATGCAATATTGGCTGGGCGGGTCCGACGACAATTTCGAGGGGCTTTTGCGGCATCTGATCGGGCGGTATTCCAACCGTTTCGGGCCGGTCGAAGCCGCGCTTCCGGTGGAATATCCGGAGGTCGGGCTTTGGCATCCGGATACGGGCATCGTGTCCGATCCGGACGAATTGCCGCCCCTCAAAGGCATGTCACCGGGCGTACACCCCCCGTACACCCCCCGTACATACGCGCGGTCAGACGGGGTGACGCGCAACACGGACGGGTTGACCGTCGGCCTGCTCCTGATGCGGTCCTACGTGCTGGCGGGCGATTCGGCGCATTACGCGGCCGTGATCCGCGGTTTCGAGGCACGGGGCATCCGGGTGATCGCGGCCTTCGCCGGGGGCCTCGACATGCGGCCCGCGGTGGATCGGTACTTCACCGACGGGCGGATCGACGCGCTGCTCTCGCTGAGCGGGTTCAGCCTGGTGGGCGGGCCGGCCTACAACGACAGCGATGCCGCTGTGCGTCTGCTGGCGGATTTGGACGTGCCCTACGTGGCCGCGCATCCGTTGGAGTTTCAGACGCTGGGACAATGGGGCGCGTCGAGCACCGGCTTGGGGCCGGTCGAGACGACAATGCTGATCGCCTTGCCGGAGATCGACGGGGCGACGAACCCGACGGTGTTCGCTGGACGGCACGACGCCGGGGGCTGCGCGGGTTGCGCGCGGCGCTGCGCGGGCGACACGTCGCGCGCCATGTCGCCCTGCCCCGAGCGGGTGGAGGCTTTGGTGGGCCGGGTGACGAGGCTAGCCGCCTTGCGCCGGTCCGAGGCGGCGGAACGGAAGGTTGGGATCGTCCTGTTCAACTTCCCGCCCAATGCCGGGCGGGCCGGGAGCGCGGCCTATCTGTCGGTCTGGGAGTCGCTTCTGAACACGCTGCGGCGGTTGAAGGTCGAGGGGCATGTGGTCGACCTGCCCGCCGATGTCGATGCCCTGCGGGATGCGGTGCTGGAGGGCAACGGCGCGGCCTACGGGCTGGACGCCAATGCCGCCGCGCGCATTCCGGCAGACCGGCTGGTGGCCGAGGATCCGTGGCTTGCGGAGACCGAGGCCGCCTGGGGGCCTGTGCCGGGCAAGCATCAATCCGACGGGTCCGGCGTTTTCGTGCTGGGCGCGACCTTCGGAAACGTGTTCGTCGGGCTGCAGCCCGCCTTCGGCTACGAGGGCGACCCCATGCGGCTTCTCTTCGAGAAGGGCTTCGCGCCGACCCATGCGTTCAGCGCGTTCTATCGCTGGCTGCAGGCAGATTTCGGGGCGGATGTGCTGCTCCATTTCGGGATGCACGGTGCGCTGGAATTCATGCCGGGGCGGCAGGCTGGGATGGGCGCGGCCGATTGGCCCGACCGGCTGATCGGTGATGTGCCGAACGTCTATCTCTATGCGTCAAACAACCCGTCGGAGGCCACGCTGGCCAAGCGCCGGTCGAACGCGGTGACGGTGACCCATGTGACACCGCCGCTTCTGGCGAGCGGGCTCTACAAGGGATTGCTGGGCCTGAAGGAGAGCGTGGAGCGGTGGCGGGGCGGAGATCGGTCGGACGATCTTGCGGCGCTGATCGCCGATCAGGCGGCGTCGGTGGATCTGGACGGATCGGACCCGGACGCGCTGTGGCTGGTGCTGCTGGAGACCGAGGCCGCGCTGATCCCGGACGGACTGCACGTAGTGGGCGGCGATCTGAGCCCGCTGCAGGTGAAGGCCTATCTGGCGAATGTGCCGGAGGCGGGTCGTGCGAAGGCCGAGGCGGCCCTGCGGTCCAGCGCGGAGTTGGACGGGCTGATGCGGGCGCTGTCGGGGCGGTTCATCGCGCCGGTGCCGGGGGGCGATCTGGTTCGGTCTCCGCAGGTGCTGCCAGCGGGGCGCAACATCCATGCCTTCGATCCGTTCCGGATGCCGACGGCCTATGCCTTGCGGGACGGGGCGGCGCAGGCGGATTTGCTGCTGGCGACCCATGACGCGCTGCCGCGTTCGGTCGCGCTGGTGCTGTGGGGATCGGACAACATCAAGTCGGACGGGGTACCGGTCGCCCAGGCCATGGCGTTGATGGGCGCGCGGCCGCGCTTCGACCATTACGGCCGGCTCTGCGGGGCGGAACTGATCCCGCTGGAAGAATTGGGACGGCCCCGGATCGATGTGGTGATGACGCTGTCGGGCATCTTCCGCGATCTGCTGCCGTTGCAGACGCGGATGCTGGCCGAGGCGGCGTGGTTGGCGGCGTCGGCGGACGAGCCCGAGGCGATGAACTTCGTGCGCGCGCATGCCCTGGCCTATGCGGCGAAGATGGGCTGCGATCTGGAGACGGCGGCCTTGCGCGTCTTCTCCAACGCCGAGGGGGCCTATGGGTCCAACGTCAACCAGTTGGTGGATAGCGGCGCCTGGGACGACGAGAGCGATTTGGCCGATGCCTATGAGGCGCGGAAGAGCTTTGCCTATGGGCGCGACGGGAAAGCGGCGCGGCAAGGTGACCTGCTGCAGGCGGCCTTGGCAGATGTGGACCTGGCCTATCAGAACCTGGAATCGGTCGAGTTGGGGGTCACCACGGTCGACCATTACTTCGACACTTTGGGTGGGATTTCCCGCGCGGTGAAGCGGGCCAAGGGGTCGGAGGCGCCGGTCTATATCGGCGACCAGACCATGGGGGCCGCAAAGGTGCGGACGCTGGCCGATCAGGTCGCTTTGGAGACCCGGTCGCGGTCGCTGAACCCGCGGTGGTTCGAGGGGCTTCTGAAGCATGGGGCCGAGGGCGTCTCCATGATCGAGAGCCAGGTGACGAATACGTTGGGCTGGTCGGCCACGACCGGCGCGGTGGCGCCCTGGGTCTATCAGCGCCTGTCGGAGACCTTCGTGCTGGACGAGGCGATGCGGCGCCGGATGGCAGCGCTGAACCCGAAGGCGTCGGCCCGGATGGCGAACCGGCTGCTGGAGGCGGGGGACCGGGACTTCTGGGCGCCCGATCAAGAGACATTGGCCGCATTGCAGGATGCCGCGGACGAGCTGGAAGACCGGCTCGAAGGCATCGTGGCGGCGGAATAGGAGAGACGAGATGCCGAAGGATATTCCCGATCTCGGTTTGGACGGCGAAGGCTCGGTGCAGGTGCATCAGGATGCTTCGGCCCGGATTGAGGGGGCGAAGGTATTCTCCGTCTATGGGAAGGGCGGGATCGGCAAGTCGACGACGTCGTCCAACCTGTCTGCGGCCTTCACCAAGCTGGGCAAGCGGGTGCTGCAGATCGGGTGCGATCCGAAGCATGACTCGACCTTCACGCTGACGGGGAAGCTGCAGCCGACGGTGATCGACACGCTGAAGGACGTGGATTTCCACGCCGAGGAATTGCGGCCCGAGGATTTCGTGACCCTGGGCTATGGCGGCGTGCAATGCGTGGAGGCGGGCGGGCCGCCCGCGGGCACGGGTTGCGGCGGCTACGTGGTGGGGCAGACGGTGAAGCTGCTGAAGCAGCATCACATGTTGGAGGATACCGACGTCGTGATCTTCGATGTCCTCGGGGATGTGGTCTGCGGAGGCTTCGCGGCGCCGCTGCAGCACGCGGATCGGGCGCTGATCGTGACGGCGAACGATTTCGACTCGATCTACGCGATGAACCGGATCATCGCCGCGGTGCAGGCCAAGGCGAAGAACTACAAGGTGCGGTTGGCGGGCTGTGTCGCGAACCGCTCGCGAGAGACGGACGAAGTGGATCGCTACTGCCGGACGGTCGGCTTCGACCGGATCGCGCATATGCCGGACGTGGATGCGATCCGGCGGTCGCGGCTGAAGAAGAAAACCCTGTTCGAGATGGACGACGAGGAGGACATCGTGCGCTGCCGGGCGGAATATGTCCGGCTGGCCGAGACGTTGTGGAACGGAACCGAGGGGCTGGCGCCGGAGCCGTTGCCGGACCGGGAGATCTTCGAATTGTTGGGGTTCGATTGATGGACCACGCGCCGATCTCTGTGGCGATGGGCGAGGGGTCTTCCCAGTCGTCCATCGGGCCTCGGACCGATGGCGTCCCTTACGGACGACCGCCCCGGAGTATTTCGGGAACATCGAAAGATGCGGGCTATTCGGCGACGCGGGCGCGGGTCGAGGGGTATTTCGACGGCACGGCGACGCGGGTTTGGGCGGATCTCACATCGGATGCGCCGGTCAGCCGGGTGCGGGCGACGGTGCGGGCCGGGCGGGCGCGGATGCGGAATGTGATCTTGTCGCGGCTCCCCGACGATCTCAGCGGGGCGCGTGTGCTGGATGCGGGCTGCGGGACCGGGGCCAAGGCGGCTGCTCTGGCGGCGCGCGGCGCCGAGGTGGTTGCCGTGGATGTGTCGCCGAAGCTCTTGGAGATTGCGGCGGCGCGGATGGTTCCGGGTTTGGCGGGCCGGGTTCGGTTCGCAGCGCAAGACATGTTTTCCCGCGAGTTAGGGTCTTTTGACGCCGTCGTCGCGCAGGATTCGATGATCTATTACGGTGCGCCCGATCTGCGCCGGAAGCTGGGGGAGTTGGTCGGGCGTGCGCCTTTGGTCGTGACGTCGCTAGCGCCGCGCACAGCCTTGCTCAGCGCGATGTTCTGGGCGGGGAAGGCGTTTCCGCGGGCCGACCGGTCGCCCGCTATGGTGCCCCATGACGTCACGCGGCTAGCCCGCGATCTGGGTGGCGATGTCATCGAGCGGGTGACCTCGGGTTTCTACATTTCCACATGTTTGGAACTGCGCCGGTGAGCGTCGAGCGGCATCCCCTGACGCGCTTTGCGCTGTCGATGTTGCCGTTTTCGGATGCGGGCAGTGCCGCATTGCCGTTGCGCCAATTGCTCCGCCTGTCTCTCTTCCAAGTCTCGGTGGGCATGGCCGCCGTGATGCTGCTGGGCACGCTGAACCGCGTGATGATCGTGGAACTGGGGCTGCCCGCCCTGCTGGTCGCCGCCATGATCGCGCTGCCGGTGCTGATCGCGCCGTTCCGGGCGTTGCTGGGCTTCAAGTCGGACACCTACCGTAGCGCCATCGGCTGGAAGCGCATCCCTTACCTGTGGTTCGGGACGCTCTGGCAGTTCGGCGGGCTGGCGATCATGCCCTTCGCGCTGCTGATCCTGGGCGGCTATGATCAAGTGAACATTCCGCCTTTCGCCGGTGAGGCGGCAGCCGCCTTGGCCTTCCTGATGACTGGGCTGGGAATGCACATGACCCAGACCGCCGGGCTGGCCCTGGCCGCGGACCGCGCGGATGACGAAACGCGCCCGCGGGTGGTGGCACTGCTCTACGTCGCTTTCCTCATGGGCATGCTGGTGAGCGCGGTGCTGATCGGCTGGCTGTTGCGGGATTTCGACCCGGTAAAGCTGATCCAAGTGGTGCAGGGCACGGCCGTAGCCACCCTAGCCTTGAACGTGATCGCGCTGTGGAAGCAGGAGAGCCTTCGACCCACGACCAAGGCCGAGCGGGCCGCGCCCGTGCCGATCTTCCGGGATGCCTGGGCCGATCTTGGCCGGGGCGGCACGGCGGGGCGGCTGCTTGCGGCGGTGTTCCTTGGCACGATGGCGTTCAATATGCAGGACGTTCTGCTGGAGCCCTATGGCGGCGAAATCCTGGGCCTGTCGGTGTCGAGCACGACGTTGCTGACCGCGTCGTGGGCCGGTGGCGCGCTGGTGGCCTTCGGGCTTGCGGCACGCTGGCTGAGCCGGGGCATCAACCCGACGCGCATGGCCGCGCGGGGCATCCTGGCGGGGCTGGGCGCATTCTCGGCGGTGATCTTCGCCTCGCCTCTTGGCTCCGCACCCCTGTTCTTCGCGGGCGCCTGCGGGATCGGGTTCGGTGGCGGGCTCTTCGCCGTCGCCACGCTGACCACGGCCATGACGCTGCCGGTCACCGATATTGCCGGACGCGGCCTGGCGCTGGGCGCCTGGGGCGCGGCGCAGGCCACGGCGCAGGGGCTTTCGACCGCCATCGGCGGCGGCTTGCGCGACGGCGTCGACGCGCTGGCGCAATCGGGCGCGCTGGGCGCCGCGCTGAACGATCCCGCGACCGGCTATTCGGTCGTCTACCACGTGGAGATCGGCCTTCTCTTCCTCACCCTCGTGGCCCTTGGGCCCTTGGTACGACACACAGACAGACCCCACCCCGAAGCGGCCAGGATCGGACTGGCTGACTTCCCAACGTAAGGACACGCCCATGCAACAGGTGGACGCATTCTTCGGAAACTTCGATCTGGCCAGCCTGTCGGTCTGGCTCTTCCTCGGGTTCTTCGCCCTGCTGGTCTACTATCTGCAGACGGAGAACATGCGCGAAGGCTACCCCCTCGAAAACGATGACGGGACGCTGGCCCCGAACCAGGGGCCGTTCCCGCTGCCCGCGCAGAAGACGTTCCTGCTGCCCCATGGGCGTGGGTCCGTGACGGTGCCGGATATGCAACCGGAAGGCCGCGACGTGGCCATGGCGAAGACCGCAGTGCCCAACGGCTTTCCCTTCGAGCCCACGGGCGATCCGATGCTGGATGGGGTGGGGGCCGCAAGCTGGGCGCCGCGCCGCGACGTGCCGGAGCTGGACGGCCATGGCCATCCCAAGATCGCGCCGATGGCAGGTATGTCGGGCTTTCGCGTCAGCGCCGGGCGGGACCCGCGCGGCCTGCCCGTGATGGGTGGCGATGGCGAAGTGGGCGGAACGATCAGCGATATGTGGCTGGACGCGCCGGAACAGCTGGTCCGCTATCTGGAGGTGGATGTGCCGAATGCGGGCAAGCGCCTGATCCCCATCCAGCTATGCCGCATCTTCGGTGGGCTGGTGGAGGTAAAGGCCCTGCATCAGCGCCACTTCGCCCAGATCCCCGCCACCAAATCGCCCACGCAGGTCACCCTGCTGGAGGAGGACAAGATCTGCGCCTTCGTGGGCGGTGGCAAGCTCTACGCGGCGTTGGACCGGCAGGAGCCGCAGCTCTGAGCTGAGCACGTTCTGACCAGAGGAGGACGACCCGATGGACCATGACGATTTCGACCAGGAGCCGATCCGCGGTCTGCCCGAGATGCTGCCGGAGGGGGAGACGATCCTCTGGCAGGGGCGCCCCGATTGGTGGGCGCTGACCGTCGAGGCGCTGTCGCTAAAATGGGTGGCGGGATACTTCGTCGTGCTGTTCGGGTGGTCCGCGGTGGTAAAGGGCGCGGAGATGTCCGTGCCAGCCGCCATCGGGCAATCTTCCTTCTATCTGGTTCTGGGCGGCGGTGTTTGCCTGCTGCTAATGGCGATTGGGTGGGCCCAGGCGAAATCCACGGTCTACACGGTGACGGATCGGCGCGTCGTGATGCGGATCGGGGCGGCGCTGACCATGACGTTGCAATTTCCCTTCCAGTGGATCGGGGCGGCAGACTTGACGACGCGGCGGGGCGGAACCGGCACCATCGCCCTGCGCACGTTGGGGAAGACGCGGTTCAGCTATCTGTTGCTTTGGCCCCATCTGCGGCCCTGGCGCTTCGCCCCGACGCAGCCTGCCTTGCGCTGTATCCCCGACGCGGCGCGGGTGGCGCGGCTGATGGCCGAGGCGGTGGGCAGCCAGCCCGTGCCGGCGCCGGCGCCGCAGGATGCGCCAGCCGCGATGCCCGTGCCTGCGGAGTGATGCCATGACACCTGAAGCCCGCCTCAAGACACGCGACCGTGAGATGATCCCCACCGTTCTGTTGCGCGCCATGGGGGTTCTGGTGGTCTGCGCCCTGTTGATCACGACCTATGCGGTGATGACCGACCGCCCGCTGGAAGCCATGCCGGTGATGGAGGGCGAGGCGCGCATCCTGAAGGAACGCGCGATTTTCCTGGATGCTGACGGCACCACGGGGGCGGCGCGCGTGCTGGATGAATACGGCACTGTGATCGCCGATCTTGATCCATCGCAAGGCGGCTTCGTCGCGGGCATGCATCGTGTCCTGACGTTCGAGCGGTCGCGGCGGGATTTGGGAATGGAGACGCCGGTGCGGCTGGTGCTGTTCGAGGGCGGCCAGCTCAGCCTGCGGGATGACGCCACCGGCTGGCGCGCAGAACTGATCGGATTCGGAGCGAAGAACGCAGACACCTTCGCGAAACTGCTGAACTAGGGAGAACGACCCATGGGATGGATCACGCGAGAACGAGAGGAGGCGCCCTGCACGGTCACGGTGTCCCACCGCTTCGAGGAATTGTCGGCGCATGTGCGCTTCGACAACGGCGCGGTGATCTGGCCGGGGGACGAGGTGCAGGTGGAGGGGCCCGAGATCATGGCCCCCTATGGCGAGATCGTCGAGGAGAAGCGCCGCGCCGTGATCACGCGGGCCAGCGGGCTGGAGCGGCTCTGGACCCGGATGACGGGCGATCTGGAATTCATGGAGCTTTGCGAGTTCAGCTTCTCCGAGGAGGTGCTGTCATGAACGCCCATGTGAAGCATTCCGCCGATGCCAGCACCGTCGAGGAGGCGCTGGCCGCCGAGAACCAGCAAGTCGTCGACAGCGAGGCGGCCACCGCCGTCGCCATGCAGAACACCCTGCTGACGCCCCGCTTCTACACCACCGATTTTGACGAGATGGATGCCATCGACGTGGATCCGGTGCGCGAGGAATGGGACAAGCTGATCGCCCAGATGAAGGCCGATCCGAACAAGGGGCACTTCAAGAAGAACGAGGATTGGGACCATATCGACTGGGACGGGATGGAGCCCAAGCTGCGGGCCGAATTCATCGACTTCCTGATCTCGTCCTGCACGGCGGAGTTCTCGGGCTGCGTTCTGTATAAGGAAATGAAGCGGCGCGGGTCTAATTCAGATATCACGACGCTGTTCCAGTTGATGGCCCGGGACGAGGCGCGCCATGCGGGCTTCATCAACGATGCGCTCCGCGAGGCGGGGATCGCGGTTAACTTGGGCTTCCTGACGCAGAAGAAGAAGTACACCTACTTCCGGCCGAAGTTCATCTACTACGCGACCTACCTGTCCGAGAAGATCGGCTACGCCCGCTACATCACCATCTTCCGACACCTGGAGCAGCATCCGGAGCATCGCTTCCACCCGATCTTCAAGTGGTTCCGGGAGTGGTGCAACGACGAGTTCAGCCATGGCGAGGCCTTCGCCCTGTTGATGAAGACCGATCCGAAACTGACCAGCGGGCGGAATGTCTGGTGGATCAAGTTCTTCCTGACGGCGGTCTATGGGACGATGTTCGTACGCGACCATCAGCGTCCTGAATTCCACAAGGCGCTCGGCGTGGACCCCGACTGGTACGCCCATTCAGTCTTTGAGAAGACGTCGGAGATCTCGCAGCAGGTCTTCCCGATCACGCTGGATATCGACCACCCGCGCTGGTTGCCGACACTGCAGCGACTGCAAAGGGCCAATGCCGATCTGGCCGTGGCCCAGAAGAAGACTGGCCTGGCCCGGCTTTGGGGCAAGGCCAACGGGTCGGTGCGGGCGGCGGCGGCCTTCCTGTCACTCTACACGATCCCCGTGAAGCGCAACGCGGTGCCGGACTCGCCGCGGTTGGAGCCGGCCTATTGATCCAGTCTCGATCATATCGCGGGGGGCGGGGCTGATGCTGGCCTCGCCCTGGATCGCGGGCCTTCTGGCCCTGTTCGCCTGGTGGCTCTCCACTGGGGCGATCCTGGTCTTGTCGCGCTGGTCGGAGCGGTCTCATCACCCGGTCCGCATGGTTGTGATCACACTTCCGATCATGGCTGTGGGGCTCTATGGATTTGTCTCTACACAAGGGGTTTCGACCCTTGCAGCCACCTATCTGGCCTTTGCCTCGGCGCTGGCGATCTGGGGCTGGATCGAACTGGCTTTCCTGGCGGGTGTGATCACGGGCCCGAACCGCAGCCCGTTGCGGCCCGGCGTGCCGGAATGGGAGCGGTTCATCCGCGCTTGGGGCACGGTCGCCTATCATGAGATGACGCTGACAGCGGCGCTGATCGGCTTGGCCATCCTGTCACACGGCGCGCCCAATCGCTTTGGCTTCTGGACCTTCGCGATCCTCTATGCGGCGCGGATCAGCGCGAAGCTGAACCTCTATCTGGGCGTGCGGAAGGTGAACACGGAGTTCCTGCCCCGCGCCCTGACCCACCTGCCCAGCCATTTCCGCGAAGCGCGGATGAACTGGCTGTTCCCCACCAGCGTCACCGTCCTCAGCTTCGCGACGTTCTGCTGGTTGGAGCGGGCCATGTCGGCGCAGGCCGCGCCTGAGACGGTGGGGTTTGCCTTACTTGCCGCGCTGAGCGCGTTGGCGTTGCTTGAACACTGGTTCATGGTGGTCCGCTTGCCGGATGAGAAGTTGTGGCGGTGGATGCTGCCGAAAGAGAAGATGCTGAAGGAGGGGGCCGATGCCGTTCGATAAACTGTTCCAGAGTCAGTTGGAGACGCTGAAGGCGGAAGGGAACTACCGCTATTTCGCCGATCTGACGCGGCATTGCGGCCAGCACCCCAAGGCTACGAACCACCATGAGGACGGCGTGCGCGAAGTCACCGTCTGGTGTTCGAACGATTATCTCGGCATGGGTCAACACCCGGACGTAGTGAACGCCATGGCCGCGACAGCGATCAAGTGCGGCACCGGTGCGGGGGGGACGCGCAACATCTCGGGCACGCAGCATCAGCATCTGGAGCTGGAGGCGGAACTGGCAGATCTGCACGGCAAGGACGCCGCGCTGGTCTTCACCTCGGGCTACGTGTCCAACTGGGCCGCGCTTTCGACCCTCGGATCGCGCCTGCCCAATGCGGTAATCCTGTCGGATGCGCTGAACCACGCCTCCATGATCGAAGGCATCCGCCACAGCCGCGCCGAGAAGGTCATTTGGAAGCACAACGACCCCGAAGACTTGGACCGCAAGCTGGCCAAGCTGCCTGCCAACGCCACCAAGATCGTCGCCTTCGAGAGCGTCTATTCCATGGATGGCGACATCGCCCCCATCCGCGAGATCGTGGAAGTGGCCGAGAAGCATGGCGCCATGACCTATCTGGATGAGGTCCATGCCGTCGGCATGTACGGTCCCCGCGGCGGCGGCGTGGCCGAGCAGGAGGGGCTGATGGATCGCATCACCCTGATCGAGGGCACGCTGGGCAAGGCGTTCGGCGTGATGGGTGGCTATATCACCGGTTCCGCCGCGCTGTGTGACTTCATCCGCAGCTTCGCGAGCGGTTTTATCTTCACCACGGCCCTACCGCCCGCCATTGCGGCGGCGGCCACGACGTCGATCCGGCACTTGAAGGTGAGTGAGTTTGAGCGCGCGATGCAGAAGCGGCAGGTCGCGCGGCTTCGCGCGCGGCTCGACGCGGAGGGCATCCCGCATATGGACAACCCGAGCCATATCATCCCGGTGATGATCAAGGATCCGGTCAAGACGCGGATGCTGTCCGACTACCTGATGGACCAATTCGGCATCTACGTGCAGCCGATCAACTATCCCACGGTGCCCAAGGGGACGGAGCGGCTGCGCTTTACGCCCGGTCCAAAGCACAGCGACGCGGATATCGAACATCTGGTGATGGCGCTGTCGACGCTTTGGAAGCAATGCGCCCTGGCGCGGGCGACGGCCTGAGCGGAGATCCCCGCGCGGCGCCCTGACGCAATTGCGATTTGCCTGTCGCCGGGGGATGATGATGATCTAAGTGCCAGCGCGATCCGTAGTTTAACCGGACCCGCAAGCTCAGGGAGTAGAGATATGATCCGCACAATGTCCATCGCAGCGCTCGCGCTGACGGCAGCTCCGGCCTTCGCCGACGGCCATCTCGCCGCGACCGGCGATGCTGCCGAAGGGGAGTCGGCTTTCCGTCAGTGCCAGTCCTGCCACGTCGTCGAGAGCCCCGATGGCGAGGTTCTGGCGGGCCGCGCCGCAAGAACCGGGCCCAATCTTTACGGGATCGTCGGCCGCACGGCTGGGACCGTCGAAGACTTCCGCTATTCCGATCTGATCGTGGCGGCCGGTGAGGCCGGGATGATCTACGATGAAGCGACCTTCGTCGCCTATGTGCAGGATCCCACCGGGCATCTGCGCGAGGTGACCGGCGACAACGGCCGGGGCAAGATGACCTACCGTGTGCGCAACGAAGAGGATGCCGTGAACCTCTACGCTTTCCTTGCGCAATACATGGATGACGCGGCGGTCACGAACTAAACGGCCTCCACCGCTACGAAATCGAGAACAGCCCTCGCCACCTCGGCGGGGGCTTCTTCGTGCATCAGATGTCCGACGTCGGGCATTACGTGCAAGCGGGCGTCGGGCAGGCGCTTGGCCATGTCGTGGGAAATGCGTGGGGGTACAGCGCGGTCGCGTTCTCCGGCGAGCAAAAGGACCGGAACGCCGATCCCGGGTGCCGCGCGTACGAGATCGTTGAGCGACCAATTGGCCATCATCGATAGCGCCCCCGAGACATGCTCCCGATCAGAAATCAGTCGGTGGTATTGCGCCAAGCCCTCCGCGTCGATCCGGCTGCCGGTGCCGTCGATCAAGCGGCGGGTCCGTGCCGCGCTTCCGGCGGCGGTGAAAAGGGGCACGGTCAAAGGGTTCAGGGCCAGCGCCTTCGCCATCATCGGGAAGAGCCAGCCCGCGACACCCTCGAACATCTGGAAGGCCCCGTTGAGAGAGATCACGGGTCGCGGATCGTCGCGGGCCATCTGCAACGCGATGGCCGCGCCGGCGGAATGGCCGATGACATGGGTGGGGGTGATGTCCAGCTGGCGCATGAGGGCAGTCACATCCGCGGCCATCTGCGGAAGTCTCCACCGGGCCGATCCGGGCCGGGTGAAACCGTGGCCGGGCAGGTCGATCATGGTGACGCGGTGCGTTTCGGCCAGACGGGGGGCGAGGCCGCGCCAGGAATGGGTCGCGCCACCCGCCCCGTGGAGCAGCAGAAGGTCAGGTCCGTCGCCCAAGCTTTGGACGTGCCAGCGATGATGAACCGCCTCCACGATGCGGCTGGCATCGGCAAAGGGCCAGTCGGGTGGGGGTGGGGGCGTCACAGCATCTCCGCCACGGCGCGGCTGAGCCCGTCGGCATCCGCGCGGGGCAGGGCCATGCAGGGGGCGCCCATCTGATCGGCAAGGCGTTCGAGATCGCCTGACGGTCGCGTGCCCGTGTCGATCACCAGGCCCGACACGCCATCGGCGCGGATCAAGCGGGACATGGCTTCCGCGTCGCGGAGCGCATCGGCGCGGGAGGGTTCGCCGGATAACGCAATGTTTGGCCGCCCGTCCGTGAGCAGGACCAGTGCGGGGTCCAGGCCGCGCCCGCGCGCGATCTGCGCGACCTGAACGGATTCGCGCAAACCTGCGGCCAGGGGCGTGCCGCCGCCGCCGGGTAGCGCGCCCAGTTCGCGCTTGGTGCGCACCAGGCTGCGGGTTGGTTGCAGCAATATATCGGCCTTCGCGCCCCGGAAGCTGACCAATGCCACGTGGTCGCGGCGGGCATAGGCTTGGGCGAGAAGCAGTTCCACCGCGCCCTTGGCTTCGGCCAGCCGGGCGAAGGCCGCGGAGCCGGAGGCATCGACGGCGAAGATCACGAGGCGGTCCGAGCGGTCTTCGTACCGGCGCAACCGGATGTCGCTGGCGCGGACTTGAACCCGCTGGCCCGGGCCGCCACCGCGCAGGCGTTGCCAGGGGGCCGCCGCACGCAACGTCGCCACAAGGTCGATCCGTGCGCGGCCATCGGGACGGCCTTGTCGTGGTGGCAGGGGTCGGCCCCGTCTGTTGCCACGACGCTTGGCACCGCTGCCGCTTCCCTTGCTTTGACGTGTCTGTCCGGCTGCGAGGCGGTCCAGAATGTCCGGCGGCAGAGCGGCGAGCGCTGCTTCTATGAGGAGATCTCCATCGGGTAGGGTCGTCTGGCTGTCCTGTTCTTCGTGTTCCGGCTCGGGCGCAGGCGGCTCGGCCTCCGGGGTCGGAAGCTGGGTGGCGCGGTGCGCAAGGCTCACGCGGGTCGCAAAGGCCAGATCGGCTTCCACTAGGTCGGCGCGGCTATCGAGCTGCGCCGAGATCCGGGCCAACCGCATGGCCAGTTGCGGGGCCCGGAGAGACGTGATGCCCAGGGTCAAGCAGAGGGTGGTAAGATGGCGAAGCGCGTCGATCTCCGTAAGGGCGCCATCGGCTGAAAACGTCTCTAACGCGGGAAAATCAGCGACACGGATGCCATCTAGGTGCACGAAGATGCCCAGCCGTTCGGACAGTAGCTGCGGCAGGATTTCCTCTGGCGATGCGCCCTCATCCAGCGCGATCAGAGTGTGGCCGCCGCCATCGAGCACCTGACCCAGCCGGGCAGCAAGGCCGGGTGACGTGCGCTCGGCCATGGGCAGAAGCAGGAGGTTGTGACCGTCCAGAAGCCCGCTGCGGGTTATGGGGCGCCCGGTCCGTAAGGTCTCGGTCAGGTCCAGACCGCCGAACAAGGCGTCGTCCCCGATATCGGGGTGAAGACGCGCGGGCCCTGTCTGCAGTTGACCGGCAAGCATGTCCAACCACGCATCGCGCGTGGGCCCGACACGCGCGCGCAGATGAATGCCGCCCAGCGCCAGCGGCGCGCGAGCGAGGCAATGCAGCGCGCGGATGGCGTCGCGCGGCTCGGTGCTCACGCCAACACCTCCTCCACCGCGCGCGAGACGCGGATGGTGGAGCCCGCTTCGTCCAGCGGGTCTCGCCGCAGGCGATGGCGCAAGGCCATGGGTGCGACGCGACGGATATGGGCGCGAGTTGCGCGGGCATCGCCATCGAAGGCGGCAAGGGCGCGCGCCGCGCGGAGCAGGGTCAGTTCCCCCCGCAACCCGTCGGAGCCCAGCGCGATGCAAAGCCCGGCGCAATCGCGCAGCACATCTTCTTCGGCCTTGGTTTGGGGCAGGGTGGCGCGGGCGCGGACGATCCGGTCGCGCAGGTCTGCCTGTGCGGGTTCCCAGTCCGACAGGAAGGCGGCGCGATCCCGATCATAGTCGTCGCGGCGGCGGACGACCTCGATACGGTCATCGATATCTTTCGGGGACGTCACCTCGACCGACAAACCGAACCGGTCGAGGAGTTGGGGCCGTAGCTCGCCTTCCTCCGGATTGCCGGAGCCGACCAGGACGAAGCGGGCAGGATGCCGGACGGAGAGGCCCTCCCGTTCCACGACATTCTCGCCGGATTGCGCCACGTCGAGGAGGAGGTCGACAATGTGATCTTCCAGCAGGTTGATCTCGTCGATGTAGAGGTAGCCGCGATTGGCGCGGGCCAGCAGGCCCGGCTCGAAAGCTTTTTCTCCCTTCGTTAGAGCCTTTTCGATGTCCAACGCGCCGGTCACGCGGTCTTCGGTCACGCCCAGCGGCAGGTCGACCACAGGCGTGGGCCGAGAGACGATCTGCCGATCTGTGACCACGGCCCAATTCGGTATCTCCTCTGCGCTGGCGGAGTTGACCGGGCATCCTGCCACGACGTCCAGCGGCGGTAGCAAGGCCGAAAGGGCGCGCACGGCGGTGGATTTGCCCGTTCCGCGATCTCCGAAGACCAGAACCCCGCCGATGCCGGGATCGATGGCGGTCAGGATCATGGCCGTCTTCATCTCGTCCTGGCCGACGATGGCGGCGAAGGGAAAGGTCATCGCAGCACCTCCTGGATCGGGCGGCCCTGCCAACGGCCGGTGGCGTCGGCGACGCGGAACCGGGCATAAAGCTCTTCCGCGAACCAATCGCCGTCGCGCACCGCGCGGATGGCCGCCGCATGGGGGCCGGAGCGGCGGGCAAAGTTCGCCATCACGTCGCTGTCGGGCCAGATCGAAAACGTGACCTGATGGAGAAACGGCACTTCGCCGACGCCGATCTTCATGCGCACATCGTCGTTGGCGCCGATCATCCGGCTGATATCCGGCACCCGGCGCCAGAAGCGCAGGACATTGCGCGGCTTGACGGTGGCGCGGGTAAGCGCGGCGAGCGGGCCGTCATGGTCTGGACCGTCGGTGAATGGTGTCTGTCCGGCCCAAGCGCCCCGCGCGGACAGGGTCGTCAGGACCAGGGTGCAGACCTCCCGCGCGCGGGTGGCATAGCGCCGGAAGACCGGGGCATCGAGGCCGACGCGCGCAGCCTCACGGTCGCGCCAGGCGCAAAGGATCGCGTAGACGCCGGTATTCGGCACGGGGGTAAACCCCTCGCCGGTGCCCGATCCCAGCAGCTTCCAAAAGGACAGCCCGTCGATTCGGCGTAACGGCGGCCGGGCAAGACCCATCTGGGCAAACGCCCAGAGACGGTCCCGCACAGGTCCGAACCTGAAAAGGCTGAGGGTCACGATCTGAATGGGTCCGGTCCTCCCATTCGTCAGATTTGCACGAGTCCGACCATAATGGAATAGCCTTCCGGACAGTCTAAGTGTAAACCAGAGTGGACAATAGTGAGGGGTGGGATGAACGTCCTGAACCAGATCGACGATCCCGACCGGTCCCACGCCGTGGTTATCGGTGCGGGTCTGGGCGGCCTGGCCGCTGCGATGCGGCTGGGGGCGGCGGGCTGGCGCGTGACCGTTCTGGACCGTCTGGACATGGTCGGCGGGCGCGCCAGTTCCATCAGCAGCCACGGGCACCGGTTCGATCTGGGCCCGACCATCGTGACCGCGCCAGAGGTGTTCCGGTTGCTTTTCGCCGCCTGCGGGCGGGATTTCGACGAGATGGTGAACCTCGTCGCGTTGGATCCCTTTTACACGATCAGGTGGCCGGACGGCTCCCACCTGGCTGCCCATGCCTATGACGGTGATATGGAGCGTGAGGTCAGGCGTCTGTCGCCCGGCGACGTGGCTGGATGGCGCAGGTTCCTGGCGGATGCCGAGAAACGTTACGTGGTCGGCTATGAGGGGATGCTGACCGAGCCGATGCACCGGCTCTGGTCGACATTGCGCGTGTTACCGCAATTTGCCCGCCTTCGGGCGGATAAGTCGATCCTGTCCCTGGCGCGGTCCCGCGTCCGGGACGAGCGGCTGCGCATGGCGTTGAGTTTCCATCCGCTTTTCATCGGCGGCGATCCGGCGCGCGTGACCTCCATGTATGCCTTGGTGAGCCATCTGGAGAAAACGCAAGGCGTCCACTATGCCATGGGCGGTGTCGGTGCGATGGCGGCGGCCATGGCGCAGGTGGTGCGCGACCAAGGTGGGTTGATCCGTCTGCGCAGTCAGGTCGAGGCCGTGCGGCAGGCCGCCGATGGCCGGGTGCGGGGTGTCGGGCTCACGTCCGGTGAGGAGATCGACGCCGATATCGTCGTGTCCAACGCCGATGCGGGTCACACCTACCGCACGCTTCTGCCCGGCAAGCGCCGCTGGACCGTGCGCAAGATGCAGCGGGCGCGGTGGTCCATGGGCCTGTTCGTCTGGTACTTCGGCACGCGCGGTACCCGGTCGATGTGGTCGGATGTGGGTCATCACACGATCCTGTCCGGACCGCGATATGAGGGGCTGCTGCGCGACGTCTTCCGACGCGGGCATCTGGCGGACGATATGAGCCTTTATGTCCACCGTCCCAGTGTCACTGATCCGGGCGTGGCGCCCCAAGGGGACGATACGTTCTACGTCCTCTCGCCCGTCCCGCATCTGGGACATCGCAATCCGGTGAACTGGGCGGAGACGGCGGAGACCTATCGGCAGCGCGTTCTCTCCGTCTTGGAAGAACGGCTGCTGCCCGGTCTCGGTGAGCGCATCACGACCTCCATGTGTTTGACGCCAGAAGACTTCCGGGACCGTTACCTAAGCCTCCACGGCTCGGGCTTCTCCATCGAGCCGCGGATCCTGCAATCGGCGTGGTTCCGGCCCCACAACGTCTCCGAAGAGGCTCCGGGCCTTTATTTGGTGGGTGCGGGAACGCATCCGGGCGCGGGTCTGCCGGGCGTCGTCGCCTCCGCCGAGGTTCTGGCACAGGTGGTGCCACAAGCCCGACTGTCGAAGACGCGCCCTGTCTTGCAGGCGGCTGCCGGGTGAGCGCCGCCACCGATATGGCCCATTGCCGAGACGCGATCCGAACCGGCTCTCTGTCGTTTCATACCGCGTCGCGGTTGCTTCCGGCCCGTGTGCGCGACCCGGCGCTGGCGCTTTACGCGTTTTGCCGTTTGGCCGACGATGCCGTGGACGAGACCGAGGACAAGGCCCCTGCGGTGTTGCGATTGGGCGAACGGCTGGATGCCGTCTATTCCGGTCGGCCGCAGAATGCGCCCGCCGACCGGGCTTTCGCCCGAGTGGTGGATCAATTCCAGATGCCACGTGCCTTGCCCGAGGCGCTTCTCGAGGGGCTAGCCTGGGACGCGGCGGGGCGCCGCTACGCCAGCCTATCGGAGTTGCGCGGCTACTCGGCCCGGGTGGCCAGCACCGTGGGCGCCATGATGTGCGTCCTGATGCGCGTCCGGGACGCCGACGCCCTGGCGCGGGCTTGCGATCTGGGCGTGGCGATGCAGCTGACCAATATCGCCCGCGATGTCGGAGAAGACGCGCGGGCAGGACGGCTCTATCTGCCAACCGACTGGTTGCAGGAGGCCGGTCTGGCGCCCGACACGTTCCTGTCCGACCCGCAGGCCAGCGATGCGATCCGGACGATGGTGCGTCGTCTGCTGTCCGAGGCGCGGCGGCTCTACCATCGCTCAGAGGCTGGGATTGCCGCCCTGCCGCCCTCCGCCCGCCCTGGCATCCTGGCCGCACGACACATCTACGACGCCATCGGCGCCGATATTGCCCGGTCCCGTTATGACAGCGTGACGCGCCGGGCGATCACGACCAAAAGTCAGAAATTGCGCGGTCTCGGCAAGGCGTTGACGCAGGCGGGATGGGTGACGCTCATGCCGCGCTCTCCGATCCTGCATGCCAAACCGTTGAACGAGACGGCGTTCCTGGTGCAGGCGGCGGCCGATCCGGCGCCCCTGCGGCGGGGGTGGAGCGACGGCCTTACCGATGTTCTGGCCGATTTGGCCGCCCATGACCGAACCATGGACGACCGGCGGGCGCGACCTAGCTAATCCTTCGTGGATTGGCCGCTCTTTCTCATCTTCCTGGCCGCCTGCGGGGCGGCCGCCACGACGGGCGCCATGTTCCCGCCGGGCGACTGGTATCGCCGTCTGGACAAGCCATCCTGGACGCCGCCCGACTGGCTCTTCCCGCTGGCCTGGACAATGCTTTACCTGTCGCTGGCGGTGACGGCTGCGCGCGTCGCCGGACAGGACGGGTCGGCCTATGCGATGGCATTCTGGGCCATGCAGATCGCCTTCAATACCCTTTGGACGCCAGTCTTCTTTGGCCTGCGCCGCCTGGGCGCGGCGCTGATCGTCCTTGTCGGTCTTTGGATCGCGGTCATAGGGCTGCTGGTCTCGCTTTGGCCTTTGGACACGCTCGGCTTCTGGCTGACGGTCCCGTATCTGATCTGGGTCAGCTATGCTGGCGCGCTGAACGCAGATATCTTCCGCCGCAACAGGGGCGGTGCCGCGGACGGACAGGCCGCCTGACCTGCGCGCGATGAAACGATTGAATCGGCAGACTGTGCTGGCCGCCCGCGCGGATCAGCCGAGCTATGATCGTCGGGCGGTGACGGCAGGTATCGTCCATCTGGGTCTGGGGAATTTCCATCGGGCGCATCAAGCCATCTATGTCGATGACAGCCTCGCCAAGGATCCAAGTTGGGGGATTGTTGGTGTGTCTTTGCGCAGGCCGAACATGGCCGATGAGCTGGGACCACAGGACGGCCTCTACACGCTCGGGGTTCAGGATGGCGCAGGGATGCGTCCGCGCATTGTGGGCTCCGTGCTGGAAGCGCGCCATTATGGCTCCGCGACCGAGGCGTTGGTGGCCCGAATGGCGGAGCCTGCCATCCGTCTGGTGACCCTGACGGTGACGGAGAAGGGGTATTATCGCGATCCCGCGAGCGGTGATCTTGACGGCGATCATCCCGATATCCGCGCCGATCTGGCCACCTCGGCACCGCGCACTGCGCCCGGTCTGATCCTTGCCGCGCTGCTGCGGCGGCGCGCGGCCGGGCTTGCGCCGTTCACGGTCCTCTCCTGTGACAACCTGCCGGAAAACGGTCAGGCATTGCGGCGGGTCGTCTCGCAGATAGCCGCGCTGAGGTCGGAGGCCGATGCCGCTTGGATCGAGGGTTCTGTCGCGTTTCCGTCCTGTATGGTGGACCGCATCGTGCCTCACACCACCGACGCAGATCGCGCGACCGTCGCGTCCGTGACGGGGCTGGACGATGCATGGCCCGTCATGACGGAGCCGTTCTCGCAATGGGTGATCGAAGACACCTTTCCCGGCGGTCGCCCGACGCTTCCGGGGGCTGAGTTTGTCTCCGATGTCGCGCCTTACGAGGCGATGAAGCTCCGGATGCTGAATGGGGCCCATTCGACGCTGGCTTATCTCGGCCAGTTGATCGGAGCCGAGACGGTGGCCGAAGCGGTTGCCTTGCCGGAGATACGCGCGGTGATCCGTGGGCTCTGGCAAGAGGTGCGCCCCAGCTTGGACGTGGCGACGGATTTGGACGGCTACGGCGACGCGTTGATTGCGCGCTTCGCCAATCCAGCCCTGCGGCACCGCACGGCGCAGATCGCCATGGATGGCAGTCAGAAGCTGCCGCAGCGGCTGATCTCGACGATCCGGGATTGCCGGGCGGCTGGACATGCCCATCCCTGTGCCACGCTCGGGGTGGCGGCATGGATCGACTACGCGACCTGCGGGCGGTTCAGCCCGGACGACCCCATGTCGTCGCGGTTTCCCGTCGGGTCGCGCGACCGCGTGGAGGGAATGCTCGATCTTCGCGATGTGTTCGGCGAGTTGGGGCAGGAGCAGGCATTTCGGTCCGAGATGTCCGCGGCGGTTGCGGCTTTGTCGGCCTCCCCGACAGCGGCAATTCAGTCCCTAACGGCCCAAATAGGCTCTTAGTTCAGGCGTTGGATCGGCGAAAAGCTCCGCCGTCGCGACGGGTTCGGTCACTGCGCCGGCGGCCAGCAGGCAGGTCTGATCCGCGATCATCTGCGCATCCTGCGGATCGTGGCTGACCATCAGCACCGAGAGCCCTTCCGCCTGTGCCGTCTCCCGCAGCAATTCGAGCATCTCCTGCCTCAGGGCCGGACCGAGGGCGGAGAAGGGTTCGTCCAGCAGAAGCCAATCCCGGCGGCGCAGCAAGGCGCGGGCCAGGGCGGCGCGGCTTTGCTGTCCGCCCGAAAGGTTCGCGGGCAGCCGGTCGCCCATCCCATCCAGGCCGACGCGCGTCAGGACCCGGTCGCGCGCCATGGTCTGCTCCGCCGTGAGGCGCAAGTTCGGTCGCAATCCCAGACCGACATTCTGTGCGACCGTCAGGTGGGGAAACAGGTTGTTGTCCTGAAACAAGATCGAGAGGGGCCGGTCCCCCGGTGCCATCTGCGTCACCTCCTGATCCGAGATGTGGATGCGGCCGGATGCCGGGGCGAGAAATCCCGCGATGACGGCCAGTAATGTTGACTTCCCGGAGCCACTGGCCCCCATCAGCGCGGTGATGTGGCCCGCGCGTAGCGTCACGTCCGCCCGCAGGGCAAACCGGCCCAGCTGCACCCGGACGTCATCCAGCCGAAGCACGGCGCCCCCCGCGTTCGAAGATCCAGAAAAGACCGAGGGACAGGGCCACGAGGATGAGTGCTGCGGCCTTGGCCTCCTCCATCCGGTAGCTGCCCATCAGCTGATAGAGGACCAGCGGCAGCGTCGCTTGATCCGGCGCGGCGAAGAGGGCGATGACGCCCAGGTCCCCTGCTGCCAGGGCCGCGGCGAGGCCACCTGCGAAGCCTGCCGGTCGGCGCAGACGGGGCCAGGCCACGAGGCGGAGCCATGTCATACCGGTCATGCCGAGAGAGGCCGAGAGGCGGTCGTAGTCGCGGCGCAGATCGCCCATGGCTGGGATCAGCGACCGCAGCGCGAAGGGCAGGGCGAGGACGATGTTTACGAGGACGACAATCGGTAGGGCGAGCGCGATGGGGTCGGCGACGGGCAAGACCAGAATGTAGAGGCCGACGCCCAGCACAAGGGGCGAAGCCGCGATGGGCAAGGTGCCGACGATCTCGATCCACCGCGCGCCGCGCGGGCCGGTCGCGGCGACGGCCATGGCCATGGCAAGTCCCAGCGTGGCGATCCCGGCGGTGACGGCGATCAGGAGGGAGCGCAAGGTCGCCCACCAGACCGTCGCGCCGATATCGGTGAGCGCGATGAGGCCGCCGGTCAGGACCAGCGCCATCGGTAGAAGCAGGAAGGTGGTCGCGATGAAGATGGCCAAAGCATCCTGCACGCGCAGGCCCAGCCCTGCACTGTCCCATCGAGGCACCTGGCGGTCGAGGCCCGCACCGAAGCCCGAGGGAAGTGGCAGGCGCAGGCTTGCCCAGGCGGCCAACCCGCCCAGCGAGAGTTGGATGGCACCCAACAGGGCCGTGCGGCCGAGGTCGAAATCGAAACGGAAGGCTTGGTAGATCGCCAGCTCCACCGTCGTAGAGCGGGGGCCGCCGCCCAGCGCCAGCGCCACGGCAAAGGAGGTCGTGCAGATCAGGAAGATCACCACGAAGAGGCCGGGTGCGAGACGCCGCAGCATCGGCCATTCCAGAAACCTTGCCGTGTCGGCTGGCCCGAAGCCCAGCGAGGCCGCAAGGCGCAGGCGCTCTCCGGGGATGGCGAGCCAGCCTTGCAGGATCAACCGGGTGGCTAGCGGCATATTGAAGAAGACATGGGCCAGGATCACGCCCTGAGGTCCATAGATCGAGATGGGGTCGATGCCGATCCAGCCCAGTGCGGTGTTCACGATGCCTGTCTGGCCGAACATGGCGACCAACCCCAGCACCGCGACGATCACCGGCAGGATGAAGGGGGCGCCCAGCAGCAGGACAAGGGCCGAACGGCCGGGAAAGACTCGACGGGCGAGAGCCCGCGCGACCGGGATCGCCAGCAGGATCGACAGTGCCGCCGAGAGGGCCGCCTGCCAAAGGGTGAAGCGTAGCGCAGCCCAATCGGAGGCCCGAAGGCCGCCCCAGCCTTCGGCCCGGCTTGCCACGGCAAGAAGCGGCCCGACGATCGCCACCGCCACAAGACAGGCGGCGGCGATACCGAGGCGGGCGCCCCGCGTCACGTCAGCGACCCAGACCGGCCTCAAATTCCGAAACCACGGTCTCGCGCAGGCTCTCGGCCTCTTCCGCATCGTAGATCAGCGCGGTCTCCGGCATGTCGAGCTTGGCGAACCCCTCGGGCATCAGTGTCGGGTCCAGCTTGGCGGGAAGGGACCAGTTGCCCTCAGGGATGATGGACTGGAACTCCTCCGTCAGGATGAAGTCGAGGAAAGCCTGGGCCAGTTCCGGCTGATCGCTCTGCGCGATCTTCCCGGCGGTCTCGACCATGACGTAATGGCCCTCCGAGAAGATGGCGGCCTTCTTGGTCTCATCCTCTTCGGCGATGATGTGATAGGCCGGAGAGGTCGTGTAGCTGAGCACCATGTCCACCTCGCCATCGGTAAACATGCCGTAGGCTTCCGACCAGCCGCGGGTGACGGTCACGATCTTGGGGGCGAGGCCGGCCCAAGCGGCCTCTGCTTCGCCGCCGAACACTTTCTTGACCCACAGGGCGAGGGCGAGGCCCGAGACGCTGGTGCGCGGGTCCTGGATGACGATGCGAAGGTCATCATCCGCTGCAACGAGGTCAGCGAAGCTGGCAGGCACGGTGTCGAGGCGTGTCGCGTCGTACACGAAGGCGGTGTGGCCCCAATTGAACGGCACAAAGGTGTCGTCGGTCCAGTCGACGGGCATGGTGAGACCGTCGATTTGGACCTGGTGCGGCGCGAAGAGGCCGGTCTGCCGGGCGCGCTCCGCGTCATCGGTGTTCAGGCCGATCACCACATCGGCCTTGGTGCGTTCGCCCTCAAGCCGAAGGCGCGGCAGCAGGTCGCCGGTGACGTATTCGATCTCGCAGTCGCAGGACGCCTCAAAAGCCTGCTTGATGGCGGGGCCAGGGCCCCATTCCGAGGCGAAGTAATCGGGGGCATAAATCGTCAGCGGCTCCGCCCAGAGGGGCGTCGCGGTGAGGATGATGGCCGTGGCGATGGTGGATCTCATGTCTCTCTCCCATGGCGACGGACGGGGTTCGGGTGAGAGCATCGCACCTTCCCTCCGCCGGTCTTAACCGGTTCAGGTTCAACGGGTCCGCTTGCGCATCTCAGCCTTGTGAGGCCCCCCGAGGTATCGGGAGAGATAGGGGAAGGGCGGCATGGGGTCCAGAGGGCAGGGGCGAGGGGCCAGCCCCTCGCGCTCCCCGGGATATTTCGACCAAGAAGAAAGAGGGTTTGGTTGCGAGGGGCGTGGGGGGTCGCTAGACCGCCTCGGCGAGGAGAACGTGCATGTCCCTGAACAGTTTCGGCCACTTGTTTCGTGTCACAACCTGGGGGGAGAGCCATGGGCCCGCGCTGGGCGCCACGGTGGATGGCTGCCCGCCGGGCGTGGCGTTGGACGCGGCGGACCTGCAGGTGTGGTTGGACAAGCGCAAGCCGGGACAGTCGAAGCACACGACGCAGCGCAGGGAGCCGGATGCCGTCGAGATCCTGTCGGGCGTCTTCGAGGGGCGGACCACGGGGACGCCGATCCAGCTGATGATCCGCAACACCGACCAGCGGTCGAAAGATTACGGGGAGATCGCCGAGAAGTTCCGGCCGGGCCATGCGGACATCACCTATTGGCAGAAATACGGGATCCGGGATTACCGGGGCGGCGGCCGGTCGTCGGCCCGGGAGACGGCGGCGCGGGTGGCGGCCGGCGGCGTCGCGCGTGCGGCGCTGGCGGCCTTGGTGCCGGGGCTGCGGATCACGGGCTATATGACGGCCATGGGGCCGCTGGACATCGACCGGGACCGGTTCGACTGGGACGAGATCGGGCGCAACGATTTCTGGTGTCCGGATGCGCAGGCGGCGCAAGCCTTCGCGGAGCATTTGGATTGGCTGCGGAAGGACGACCACAATTCGGTCGGCGCGGTCATCGAATGCGTGGGTCGTGGCGTGCCCGCGGGGCTTGGGGCGCCGGTCTATGGAAAGCTCGACACCGATCTGGCAGCGGCGATGATGTCGATCAACGCGGTCAAGGGCGTGGAAATCGGCGAGGGGATGGCGGCGGCCCGGCTGACCGGGCGCGACAATGCCGACGAGATCGGAATGGGGCCGGATGGGCCGGTCTATTCTTCGAACCATGCGGGCGGGGTGCTGGGGGGGATCAGTACCGGGCAAGACGTGGTGGTGCGTTTCGCAGTGAAGCCGACGAGCTCGATCCTGTCGGAGCGGCGGACGATCACGAAGGCGGGCGAGGACACGACGCTGGTGACGAAAGGCCGCCACGATCCCTGTGTGGGCATTCGGGCCGTGCCGGTGGCGGAGGCGATGATGGCCTGCGTCCTGCTGGATCATCTGCTGATGGACCGCGGACAGACGGGCGGCGTGCGGGGGCGGATCGGCTAGCGCCTGATCCGGCTGAGCTGCACCGCCAGGATACCGGCGGTCACGATGGATACGCCGAGGATGTCGAGGGGACCAAGGCGTTCGCCCAGCAGCGCCCAGGCGATGGCGACACCGAAGGCAGGGTTCAGGAAGTGGAAGGTCGCAGCCGGCGTGGCGCCAATGCGGCCGACCAGAAGGAACCAGACCCATGTCGCCAGAAGACCGGGGACGAGGGTCGTGTAGGCGAAGGCGGCCGTCAGGCGGGGGGTCCAGGTGACCGCCCAGGTCTCGAGCGCCAGGCCCACGGGCAGCAGGGCGAGCGATCCGACCCACATCTGCAAGCCGACCACCGTCAGAATGTTGCCGCCGCCGGAGGCGCCACGCACGGACAGGGTGGCAACGGTCAGGGCGATGACGCCGAGAACGCAGAGAAGGATGCCGATCGGATCTGTGCCGCCGGAGAGCCGTGTACCCATGATGAGCAGCACGCCGAGCGTTCCGGCCAGAAGCCCCACGACACCAAGGGCGCGTGTCCGTTCGGAGAACAGCACCCAGTTTGCCAGCGCCACCAGAAGGGGCAGAGCGGAGGCGATGATGGCTGCCAGGCTCGCCTCGATTTCCTGCATGGCGACGAAGTTGAGGCCGAGATAGAGGGCGTTCTGGCACAACCCAAAAACGATGACGGCCCGCCATTGCGCCGGGGTGAGACGGAGGCTTTCCCCTAGGAGACGGGCCAAGATCAGGCCCAGCGCCCCGGAAAGGCCGAAGCGCAAGGACAACGACAGGATCGGCGGCGCCTCTGCCACGATGATCCGGGCCGAGGTGAAAGCGGAGGACCACATCGCCGCGAAGGCCAGACCGAGAAGCAGCGCGCGCAGGTCCATGTCTCTCCCATGAAAAAAGGCCGCCCAAGAGGCGGCCTGATCTCTGCGGTGAAAAGGCCTTAGCCGTTCACGCTTTCCTTGAGCGCCTTGGCGATGGTCATCTTGACCACCTTGTCGGCCTCTTTCTTGAACTGCTCGCCCGTGGCCGGGTTGCGCACCATGCGCTCCGGCCGTTCGCGACACATGATCTTCCCGACACCGGGCAGGGTGACAGCGCCGCCGTTGGACACTTCCTCGGTGATGATCCCGGTGATCGCGTCAAGTGCGCTTGACGCGGTCTTCTTGTCGGCATCCATCTTTTCGGCCAGCGCAGCGACCAGCTGCGTCTTGGTCATCGGTTTCTGTGCCATTGTGCGGCTCTCCCTCTCTCGGCAGGTGATTTTGTCATTGGGGCGGACCCTAGACCGATAATCCGCTTGCTCACAAGAAGTTGTAAGCGGTTCGCGGGGTCTCCGTAGCGGAAAAGTACCTTTACAGGAAGGCGGTCTCCTCGAACGAGCGTAGCTTCCGGGAATGCAAGCGCTCCAACGGCATCTCCCGGAGCCGTTCCAGCGCCTTGATCCCGATCAGGAGATGGCGGCTGACCTGGGTCTTGTAAAACGCCGATGCCATGCCCGGCAGCTTGAGCTCTCCGTGGAGCGGCTTGTCGGACACGCAGAGAAGCGTGCCGTAGGGCACGCGGAAGCGAAACCCGTTGGCCGCGATGGTCGCGCTTTCCATGTCGAGCGCCACCGCGCGGGACTGGCTGAGGCGTTGCACGGGCCCTGCCTGTTCGCGCAATTCCCAGTTGCGGTTGTCGATCGTCGCAACGGTGCCGGTGCGCATGATGCGCTTGAGCTCGAACCCCTCTAGTTCGGTCACCTCGGCCACGGCTTGTTCCAGCGAAACCTGCACTTCGGCGAGCGCCGGGATCGGCACCCAGATGGGCAGGTCGTCGTCCAGGACATGGTCCTCGCGCAGATAGGCATGGGCCAGGACGAAATCGCCCAGGGATTGGCTGTTCCGCAGCCCGGCGCAATGGCCCACCATCAGCCAGACATGCGGACGCAGGACGGCGATGTGGTCCGTCGCGGTCTTCGCGTTGGACGGACCCACGCCGATATTGACCAGGGTGATGCCGGCCTGACCCTCTCGGGTCAGGTGATAGGTCGGCATCTGTGGCATCTTGGGTGGGTCGGACATGGGCGCGTCCGGGTCGTCGCGGGTGATGCGCTGGTTCATCGGACCGACCAGTTCAAGATAGCCGGAATCCGGGTCGGCGAGTGCGCGCCGTGCATAGGCGACGAACTCTTCCACATAGAACTGGTAATTGGTGAAGAGGACGTGGTTCTGGAAATCCGCGGGTTGCGTCGCGGTGTAGTGGGTCAGCCGGGCCAGCGAGTAATCCACGCGCTGGGCCGTGAACGGGGCCAATGGCCGCGCTCCGTCATCGAAGGTGAAGCCGACGCCGTTCACGATGGCGTCGTTCGTCGTCTCAAGATCGGGCACGTCGAAGATGTCGCGCATCAGGAAGGGCAGCACACCATCCTGCGGAACGCTGAGATCGGAGTCGTCGAGCACCGCGAAGTGAATCGGGATCGGGGTCTCAGACCAGCCGACGCTGACCGGCACGTCATGGCTGCGGATCAGGAGGTCGATCTGCTGGGTCAAGTAATTCGCAAACAGATCTGGGCGGGTAATCGTCGCCGCGTAGTGGCCCGGTTCGGCGACATGGCCGAAGCTGAGACGGCTATCGGTACGGGCGAAGGTGGTCGTCGTGATCCGGACCTCGGGATAGAAGGCGCGAAAGCGGCACTCCGGCATCTCGCCCTTCACCGCCTGGGAAAATTCCTGGCGCAGGTATTCAGTGGCCTGCTTGTAGCGGCGGATGAGCTCGTCGACGGCGGCGGCACCGTCATGGAAAAGGGCGGGTTCCAAGGCGTCGGGCGTTCGGATCGGTGTCAATCTGTTCATGGCGCTTCGATAAGGTCGGTCAGTTCGAATTTCGTGACATCCACCAGCCCAAGGTCCGAGACCCGTAATTCGGGGATCACGACCAGGGCGAGCAGCGAGTGCTGCATATAGGCGTTGTTGAGCGTGCAGCCCGCATCGCGCATGGCGGCCATCAGAGCGTCGGCTTTGGCGGCCACCTCGGCGGCGGGGCGGTCGGACATGAGGCCCGCGATGGGCAGTTCGATCAAAGCGCGCTCCGCGCCGTCGGCCCAAAGGGTGACGCCGCCACCGACCTCGGCCAGCCGATTGGCCGCCGCGCCCATCATGGCGCGGTCGGTGCCGACGACGATCATATGGTGACTGTCATGGGCTACGGTGGAGGCCATGGCCATGGAACCGCGATAGCCGAAGCCGGAAACCAACGCGTTGGTGACACCGCCAGTGGCGCGATGGCGTTCGACAAGCGCGATCTGGCAAGTGTCGAAATGATCATCGGTATCGACCCGGCCGTCCTTGACCGGAAGGGTCCGGGTGAGCGCGCGGGTCGGAGCCTGGTTCTCAACGACGCCGATGACGCGGGCCGTCACTTCCGTTGCGCCTTCGGGCGCGGGGATCGCAAAGTTCTGCGCCTGTAGCGCTTTGCCCAGATGGACGGTGCTCCGAGCGTCGTCCGGCCAGTCAAGATGGGGACACGCGATGGTCAGCTTGCCGTCTTTTGCGACCGTTTGGCCCAAGGCGATCACATGCTCGATGGGCAGGGCCGTCAGGTCGGAGGTCAGGATCAGATCTGCGCGGCGACCGGGGGCGATGGAGCCCAGCTCCCGCTCCAGCCCGAAATGCGTGGCGGTGTTGATCGTGGCCATCTGCAGCGCCACCAGCGGATCGCAACCGCACTCGATCGCGTGGCGCACGACGCGGTCCATGTGGCCGTCATTCACGAGCGTCCCCGCCATGCAGTCGTCGGTGCAGAGAATAAACTTGCGGGGGTCCAGCCCCTCCTCGGTCACGGCGGTGATCTGCGCCTTCACGTCGTACCAGGCGGAGCCGAGGCGTAGCATGGCACCCATCCCCTGCCGGACGCGGGCGATGGCGTCGGCCTCCTGTGTGCCCTCGTGATCGTCGGCGGGGCCGCCCGCCGCATAGGCGTGGAAGTCGGGGCCCAGATCAGGGGAGGCATAGTGCCCGCCGATGGTCTTGCCCGCTTGCGCCGTCGCGGCCATCTCGGCCAGCATCTTGGGATCGCCCGCCACGACGCCGGGGAAGTTCATCATCTCGCCCAGGCCGACGATGCCGGGCCAGGCCATGGCCTCGGCCACGTCCTCGGGCGTGATCTCGTGCCCTGTCGTTTCCAATCCTGGGGCAGACGGCGCGCAGGATGGCATCTGGGTGAAGATGCTGACGGGCTGCTTCATCGCCTCGTCATGCATCAGCCGCACACCACGCAGGCCCAGTACGTTCGCGATCTCGTGCGGGTCGGTGAACATGGTCGTAGTGCCATGCGGGATCACGGCGGCGGCGAATTCGGCGGGGATCAGCATCCCGCTTTCGATATGCATATGCCCGTCGCAGAGGCCGGGGATCACGAAGCGGCCCTCCGCGTCGATCACCTGCGTATCCGGCCCGACGGAATGGCTGGCATCGGGACCGACATAGGCGAAGCGGCCATGGGCGATGGCCACTTCCCAGTCCAGTACCTCGCGGGTGTGGACGCAGACGACGCGGCCGCCGCGAATGACGGTCTCGGCCGGTTTGCGTCCGGCGGCGATGGCGATGAGGTCGGGGGCGGCGTCGGGCCACGACGGCAGGGTCTCGGGCGTCATGGCCAAGGGTTTCACGGGCGGCGGGGAGGTGCAACCCGGCCCGTGCGGGCGGCGTTGGGGCGACATGAACACGCCGGACCTGATCTACTATCCCGACGACCGCCCCGGCATTTCGCGCCGCAAGGCGGGACGGGGCTGGTCCTATCGCGCGCCGGATGGCACGACCATCGACGACCGGGCGGAGCGGAAGCGGATTGACGCGCTGGCCGTCCCGCCCGCCTATAACGACGTCTGGATTAGCCCCAAGCCCCGCGGTCATCTGCAGGCCACGGGCTACGATGCGCGCACGCGGAAGCAATATCGCTATCACGCCGATTGGTCCGATTGGCGGAACCGCAAGAAATACGATGACCTGCCGGATTTCGGCCTTGCCCTTCCGCGCCTTCGTCGCCGGGTGACAGAGGCGCTGACAGGTGAGGCGGGGGAGCGGGACTTCGCCATCGCTGCCGCGCTCCGGCTGATCGACCGGGTGTCGATGCGCGTCGGATCGGAGGAATACCGGGCCGAGAACGGGACCGAAGGTGCGACCACGATGCGGGCGGGCAATGTCCGCTTTGAGGGTGACGGAATGCGGCTAACCTGGCGGGCCAAGGGCGGAAAGCGCGTGCGTCGCCGCGTCAACGACCGCACCCTGGCGCGCGCGATGGAACGGCTGGGCGATCTTCCCGGTGCGCCGATCTTCGAATGGATGGACGGGGATGCGCGACGGGCCGTCCATGCGGATCAGATCAACGATTGGATACGGGACGTAACCGAACTGGACAATGCAAGTGCCAAGACCTTTCGAACGTGGAATGGGTCAGTCGCGGCGCTGGGGGCGGCCATGGCAAACGGCCCCGCGATAACGATCAAGGCCATGTCGGAGGCGGCCGCTGAGACGCTGCACAACACCCCGACCATCGCCCGCAATTCCTATATCCATCCCGACGTGATCGCGCTGTCGGAGACGTGGCGTGACGTTCCGGTGCCAGACGCCCCCACCGGCCTGCGCCAGGGGGAGCGCGCGCTTCTTGGCCTACTAGGTCAGTAGCGGCAGATCGCCCACGAAACCGACGCGGTTCAGCACCCAATAGGCGCCGATGGCGGCGATGATGAGGGAGCCTGGGATGACGAAGGCCTTCCGGTAGAACGGACTTGATCCAAAAGGCAGACCGAAGAGTAAGAACGCGGCCGCGATCACGGTCAGGTGTCCGATTTCCAGCCCGACGGTGAAGAAGGCCAGGGACGCGACGAAGTATTCGCCCAGCCCGAATTCCGACAGGACAGATGCGAAGCCTAGGCCGTGGACAAGGCCGAAGACGAACACGACGCCGATCCGACCCCATCCGATCTCGCGCGTCTTGTCTCCGAAGATGTTCTCGACCGCGATCCAGACGATGGACCCGGCGATGATGGTCTCCACGAGCCACATCCAATCGTCCGGGATCACGATGGCCCCGGTCGTCGCCAGGGCCAGGGTCAGCGTGTGCGCGACCGTGAAAGACGTCACCTGCCAGATCAGAGGCCGCCACGCCAACGCGTAGAAGTAGAGGCCCAACACGAAGAGGATGTGATCCAAGCCGTCCGGGATCACATGGATGAAGCCCGACACGATATAGCGCTGGATCACGTCGCCCAGCGTCTGCTCGGCCACACCCTCCCGTGGCAGAGGATCGGTGAGCGCGCCGCCGGTCAGAAGAACCTCATACGCAGTCTCGCCCGACGACTGGCGGACGATGAGGCTGCCCAGCATTTCGTCCCAACCAAAGACCAAAGGCGCGCTGCCTTCGGGCAAGGCGGCGGTCAGTGTCAGGGTGGAGTCGCGGCGCAGTTCCGGATCGCCGACGGGCGGGATGACGATTTCGGCCAACTCCAACGTCAGCGGCTCCCCCGCTTCCAGGGTGATGCGGTCGCGGATATCCGGCCATGCGCCTTGAAGCGCCTCGGCCAGTTCCTCCGGCGGCTGCTCTCGCAGGCGATCGTGCAGCCCGGACAATGGTGAGTCGTTCGTGTCTTCGAGTGCGCCGAGATTCATTCCGGCGATCATCGGCTCAACCGCGGTGCGCAGCAGGATGGTCACGGAGTCGCCGCCAACCTCCACATCGGCGACCGAGGGTTGTACCTCATGGGCCTGCGCCATGCCGATTGACAGCCAAAGGGCGAGAGCCAACCTCAGGGTTGCCGATAGGAGATTTGCCATGTCCGTCCATTCCCGTGTTGCTGCCATCGCACTGTGCATCCTGGCGCCGATGGCGCAAGCACACGAATACTGGATCGACGCCCAGGACTATACGGTCACGACCGATCAGGAAGTCACCGCCACATTTCGGAACGGGGAAGAATTCCAGGGATCCAGCTACAGCTACATCCCCCGTCGATCTGTTCGGTTCGATATGGTGGTCGACGGCGAGGTCCGGCCTGTTCCGGCCCGCTTGGGCGACAACCCTGCCTTTGTTGTCGAGGATTTGCCGGACGGTCTGCTGACCGTCTTGCAAGAGACCGAAGATCAGTTCGTGACCTACACCGAATGGGCCAAGTGGCTTAAATTTGCAGCCCACAAGGATTTCAGTTGGACTGAGGCCGCGCATTTGGAGCGCGGTCTGCCGCAGGAGGGATTTCGCGAAGCTTATCGCAGATATCCGAAGGCGCTGATTGCCGTCGGATCGGGGGCGGGTCAGGACCGTGCGCAGGGCCTGAAGATAGAAATCGTGGCCGAAGCCAATCCGTATACCGACGATTTGTCCGACGGGCTGCCCGTCCAAGTTCTGCTGGACGGCGCGCCGCGCGCCGACGCGCAGGTGGAGATGTTCGCCAAGGATGCCAGTGGCGCGGTGGAGATCACGCTACACCGGACGGACGATGCCGGACGCGTGGTTCTGCCCGTTCTGCCGGGGCACGAATATCTGCTCGACTCCGTCTCCATCGACCCGATCGAGCCGGAGGTCGACGGCGATCCGGTTTGGCGCACCCATTGGGCCGCGTTGACCTTTGCCGTCCCCGAGGCGTAATCCGGTTGCCGACCCACGGAGGACCCCATGGATAAGTTCGAGACCATCACCGGCGTCGCCGCGCCCCTGCCCCTGATCAACGTCGATACCGACATGATCATCCCCAAGCAGTTCCTGAAGACGATCAAGCGGTCCGGTCTCGGCGTGAACCTCTTCGACGAGATGCGCTATGCCGATGATGGTTCCGAAATCGAAGGCTTTGTTTTGAACAAGCCTGCTTACCGCAACGCGCAGATCCTGGTGGCGGGCGACAATTTCGGCTGCGGCTCTTCTCGCGAGCATGCGCCTTGGGCCCTGTTGGATTTCGGCATTCGTGCAATCGTCGCGCCGTCCTTCGCGGATATCTTCTACAATAACTGCTTCAAGAACGGCATCCTGCCTATCGCGCTGCCGCAGGATCAGGTGGATGCCCTGATGGGCGACGCCGAGAAGGGTGAGAATGCGCGGATCACCGTCGACCTGGAAAACCAGACCGTCATCGGTGCGGACGGCACGGCCTATCCCTTCGAAGTGGATGCCTTCAAGAAGCATTGCCTGCTGAACGGACTGGACGATATCGGCCTCACCCAGGAAAAGACGCCCGCCATCACGGCCTTTGAGACGCGCATGTCGCAAGAGCGTCCCTGGGTTTAGTTCAACGGCAATCCCTAACACACTGAAAGATAATTACTTTGTACTTAGTGCCCGCGCTCTGATGCAGCGCGGGCACAGTTTTTTCGCGCCGCTTTTGCAGTCTGATCAAACTGTTGCGGCGTTAAGTTAAATTAGGCAAGTTGATGGCAATAATAAGGCAGCCGCCCCGAAGCAGGGTGGGACAGGACAAAGGGTTCCGGATGTAACCGGGACCACCCGGCGAGGATCGAGCAGGCGGTGATTTTACAGCTCCCAGGCGCATTTGTGCGAGCGATGCTCGTGCTTTTGACGGTACTGATACCGTCCCTCCTCATGCCGGAGCCCAATCCGCAGATCACAGACGCGATGGTGCTGGTCGCCATCTTCGCGGCGATTTTTACATCTGTCGAATACGGTGCCGTCTATCCAGGTTTGGTGGAGTTTCGAGCCGCGCCGCCCTTCAATCGAGTACGCTTCGGAACGCTTGCGGTCATGCTGGTGCTGATCACCCTCGCCGTGGGCGACCGTCCCGATCCGTCCTCGCTGTCGCGTCTTTTTGCGGCGGTGGGCAACCTGCTCGGTCAGTCGCTGGACCTTCCCTTCAGCCCGATCCGTCTGGTCCTGTGGCTGCTGCCTGAAGGGACGCGTTTGAGCGACGCCCATGATGTGCGTACGGCGGCCGGGTTGGCCTATCTGATCGCCCTGGTCGGCTTAACGATCTTCTCGATCCTGATCCGCCTCCATAGCTGGCCCGCCCCGTCAGGTGCGTTCAATGTCTGGATCAACCTGCCGACATTCGATCCCACCGCTGGCGCTGACGTGGTGACGCGCCTCAAACGCGACGGTGCCGTTAACATTCTGTTAGGCATCCTGCTGCCATATCTCACGCCGCCAATCGCTGCCTATATCGGGCGAAGCAACGGGATCTCGATGTTCGACAGCGATCTGATGCTGGTCTGGACGATATCGCTATGGGCCTTCCTTCCCGCCTCCTTGTTTCTGCGCGGCATCGCCATGCGGCGGCTGGCGCTGATGATCTCAATGAAGCGCCGCCGGTTCGAAGCGGAAAGCGGCTTGGAAGATCCGGCCTTCTTGCCAGCCTGATCTGTCTCGGTCTCGCCGTTCCGGCCTGGGCGGATCTACGGATCGCGACCTATCATTCCGGGCTCGGCCGGAAGGGTCCTGGCCTGATGCTGCGGGATCTTCGCGCGGAAAGGGACGAACAGACCGAAGCGGCGCTGGACGTCATCGCCGCGCTAGATGCTGATATCCTGCTTTTGCTTGATGTGGATTGGGACCATGGCGGATTGGGCTTGCAGGCCCTCCTCGACCGCCTCAGCGACCATGGTTGCGACTATGCCCATACTGTCGCCCTCAAGCCCGTGACCGGCCTGCCATCCGGCTACGACCTGGACGGAAACGGAGCTCTGGGAGAGGCAAGGGATGCGCTGGGCTATGGTCGGTTCACCGGCGATAGCGGCCTCGTCCTCCTGTCACGCTACCCGCTTGGACCCGTGACGGACCTGTCGACGGAGCTTTGGGCCGACCACGGACCAGACGCGGCCGACTTGCTGCCTGAAGGTGCGGAAAGAATTGTGCCGCTTACCACGACAGCCCAATGGGTCATCCCGCTGCAGATCGGTTCGCAGACCATGACCCTGATCACGCTGGCGGCAGGAACGCCTGTTTATGACGGCCCGGAGGACCGCAACGGTATCCGCAATCGCGATGAGTTGCAGCGGGTCGCCGCGCTGGCTGCGGACTGGCAAACCCCGATTGTTCTGGGTCGGGCGAACGTCGACCCGATGGATGGCGAAGGATTGCAGGAGGGGATCGGTGCCCTTCTCGCCCATCCCGTCCTTCGCGACCCCGCACCGCGCGGCTATGGCGGGGACGGCGCTGGTCACCGCGGGGACCCCGCGCTCGACACCGTCGACTGGCAGGGTCCAGGCCCGTTGCGGGTCGACTATGTCTTGCCTGCACAGTCTTTGGAGGTCACGGCAGCGGGTGTTCTTTGGCCGGGGCCGGATCACCCGTTGTTTGAGACGCTGGAGGTAGCAGGGCCGGGACGCCCGGTCTGGGTGGATATCGCCCTTCCTTGACCCTTTACGGGGCAGCCTCTAACCCGGCCTGCGACCGAAATTCATCGAAGGCTTTCCCATGTCGAACTCCATTTTGATCTTGCCCGGTGACGGCATCGGCCCCGAAGTCATGGCCGAGGTGCGCCGGATCATCGACTGGTTCGAAGCCAAGCGGAACCTCGCTTTCGACGTGACCGAAGACCTGGTGGGCGGTTGCGCCTACGACAAGCACGGCACGCCGCTGCATGACGACACGATGGCCAAGGCACAGCAGGTCGATGCCGTCCTTCTGGGCGCTGTCGGCGGGCCGAAATACGACAAGCTGGATTTCAGCGTGAAGCCCGAACGCGGCCTCCTGCGGCTCCGCAAGGAGATGGATCTCTATGCCAATCTCCGCCCGGCGCAATGCTTCGATGCGCTGGTCGATTTTTCGTCCCTGAAGCCTGATCTCGTCTCCGGCCTCGACATGATGATCGTGCGTGAACTGACGTCTGGCGTCTATTTCGGAGAACCCCGCGGCGTCTCGAAAGAGGGCAATGAGCGCGTCGGCATCAACACCCATCGCTACACCGGATCCGAGATCGCGCGCGTCGCGCGCTCCGCTTTCGAGTTGGCCAAGCGCCGTTCCAACCGCGTGTGCTCCATGGAGAAGTCGAACGTGATGGAGGCCGGCATCCTCTGGAAAGACGTCGTTCAGGAAATCCACGACGCCGAATACCCCGAGGTCGAACTGACCCACATGCTGGCCGATGCGGGCGCCATGCAGATCGTCCGCGCGCCCAAGCAGTTCGACGTGATCGTCACCGACAACCTTTTCGGCGACATGCTGTCGGACGCCGCGGCCATGCTGACAGGTTCGCTGGGAATGCTGCCATCGGCCTCGCTAGGACAACCGATGGAGAATGGCCGACCCAAGGCGCTCTATGAACCCGTGCACGGCTCGGCCCCCGACATTGCCGGTCAAGGCAAGGCCAACCCGATAGCTAGCATCCTGAGCTTCGCCATGGCCCTGCGGTACTCCTTCGACGAAGGGGAAAATGCCGATCTTCTGGAAGGCGCGGTGGAGAAGGTGCTCGCCAATGGCGTTCGCACGGGTGATCTGATGGGCCCCGAGGGCGGGACACCGGTTTCCACAAGCCAGATGGGCGACGCGATCCTGGCGGCCATGGACGCGGTTTGATCGACGTTCGCGCCTATGTCGGGAACGATGCGAAGGACTTTCTCGCACTCTATCGCAGCTGCTTGACCCATTACCGCTGCGCGGCTGCGCCTGCGGCCGTCGAGCAAACTGTTCTGGAGGAACTCTCGGCTCCACAGGCACCTTTGCGGACATCGCATGGATTGCGGATCGGGCCGTTGGCTTCACCTGCTGGCTTCGCGTCTTCCCGGCCGGTTCTGGCTTTGCGATCTACCTCAAAGAGCTTTTCGTGATCGAGGCCGCGCGTGGGACCGGCGTCGGCCGGGCCCTGATGGCGTGTCTTGCCGACCGGGCGATAGCCTCTGGGGCAGACCAGGTCCGCTGGGAAACAGGCGAAGCGGAGGCTCGGACCTTCTACGCCAGCCTTGGCGCCGAGGATGATGGCAAGACTCATTACACTCTGGGCCTTGCGGCCTTGAAACGTCTCGCTGCATCAGGCTAGGCCCGGATCACTATCGAACCGGAGGGGAGGTGCCGGTCCGCCCGTCCGAAGGATCAGGCCAATGCCAGACAAGACGTCCTCGCTTCCCGGCATCCTGATGGCGCTCGCCGCCTTCGGTCTCTTTTCCACACATGACATCGCGGTGAAGATGCTGGGCGGAAACGGCTACGCCACGTTCCAGATCGTCTTCTTTAGCGTGCTTCTGACGTTCCCCCTGGTGGTGGTCATGCTGCTGCGCGATGAAGAGGTGGGAACGCTAAAGCCCCGCCATCCTTGGTGGACGGCCGTTCGAACGGTTTCTGCCGTCATCACGGGCTTCTGTGCATTCTATGCCTTTTCGGTCCTGCCATTGGCGCAAACCTATGCGATCCTCTTTGCGGCGCCGCTGGTCATAACGGTTCTGTCGATCCCCATTCTGGGCGAGACGGTTCGCGTCCACCGCTGGGCCGCCGTGGTGTTGGGCCTCATCGGCGTCCTTGTCGTGCTGCGACCCGGCAATGTGACGTTCTCGCTCGGGCACCTTGCTGCGATAACCGCCGCGGTTACTGGTGCGCTGGCATCCGTCATTGTCCGCAAGATCGGTCGGGAGGAGCGCTCTGCCGTCTTGCTGCTTTATCCGATGGTCGCCAACTTCATCCTGATGGGGGCTTTGATGCCATTCGTGTATCAGCCAATGCCTGCGGGCGATCTTGGGCTATGGGCGATGATGGCGGGCCTTGCCTTCCTGGCCAGCCTTGCGCTCATTCAGGCCTATCGCAGGGCCGATGCCGTTCTGGTGGCGCCGATGCAGTACAGCCAGATCATCTGGGCGGCGCTCTATGGCTGGCTGTTCTTCGATGAGACCGTCGACCGGGGCACGCTGCTTGGCGCGGCGATCATCATTGCGTCGGGATTGTATATCGTCTTCCGCGAAGGGCGCGGTGGATCGGTCAATACGCCCGTCCTGCGGACCCGGTCTCGTGCCGAGACGGGGACGAGTCCACGCATCGGACCGCTGATGCGTTGGCGAAACGGCAACGACCGGCATTAAGCAGCCTTTAAGGCAGGCATCGTACAGCCGGAGATATGTCAGAGACATGTCCTCCCCACGCCTGGGCCCAAGATCCGTTGATCCAGATCGGTCGACGTCTCGCGCCACTTTGGCCTGCGATCATGGCCTGGGAGGTATCCGATGGTACGGAAGCGGCGGCACTGAAGGCCGTTTTGGCTGATGTGGTGGTCCTGCTTGAACGCGATGGGCCCGGCCTGATGGCCGCTGCCGATATCCCATTGCCGCAAGAGGCTCGGATGACCGCGGAAATCTGGGCTAGGGATCTCGGTCGCCTGTCGGACCGCTTGACGTCGGACCCGGACGGCGCCCGCAGCTGGATGGTGGACCATCTCGCTGGGGCGCCTCAGTCTCTTTACGAAATCTTCGCCGGTCCGTTTCTCTCCTCCGTGATCGCCGGGCGCGGCGCGTCCGATGAGCGTCTGGACCGTGCGTTGGCTGAGCTCTATCGCATCAGCCGTCAGATCTATTTCATCTCGATCAATGCGTCGGTGGAGGCGAATGGTGCCGGGTCTGCCGGACGCGCTTTTGCCGTGATCGCCACCGAGATCCGGGCGCTGTCACAAGAGGCGTCAGCGGCCTTGTCGCGCATATCAGACGCGCCCGTGACCAAGTCTCAACCAGGCCAGACCCCGCTTGCCAAGCATACGGCGCGCGCGTAAACGCGCCCCACGGTCGGAGTGTAGCTCAGCCTGGTAGAGCACTGTCTTCGGGAGGCAGGGGTCGGAGGTTCGAATCCTCTCACTCCGACCAGAACTCACTATGAAGAGCTGCCGGGACAATGTCCGAGGCAACGCCAACTGATCCTCTGTCGGCAGTCAAAGTGTCCAGCCGCGTGATGTTGTCTCGTCGACTGACGTGGATGACCCAGTGGGCTCCGCCGCGAGACTTCGAGATGGTCAAATTCGTCAATTCTGCTCGGCCGTCTTCCCTGGTCGAGTGAGGGTCAGGCTTGTTCGCCTGGTCTAGGCGAGATCGCGTCCAAAGGGCGGGAAATCTCGGATCGTTCTGAGACGCCTGTCCGTGCGTTGGGGCCGTCAGCTCCCGAAGTCTACTACTACTACTCGTCCAGAACGGTCCGATAAGCCTCAGACCCGCCCAAGTGGGCGTTTCCTTTCTTAAGAACCTCGCCGACTCGAACGACAAAAACGTTGCACGATGCCGTTCCAGTAGGCCACTCCTTCTCGGAACAGACACGGGGCCTTCACAGTGCGTTGCGTGAACGCGCAGGCCAATGCGGCTCTGGTCAGCGTATCCGCATTGGCATGCGATCGGCGACAGCGGTGGGTCCTCTCCACGAGGTTCCTCGCGCGCTTGTATCGCCTGCGACGCATATGGGCCGACACACTCTCGCCGACTGCCGTCCCGAATGAACGTGCGAGATGGGATGGGCTCATGGCCGCTATGGCAGCGATATCGCCAAAGGTCAGCGAGCCGGAGATGTTCTTCTCGACGTAGTCCACCGCGCGGGCGAGGGGCGCGTCGGCGATCACGGGCGGGGCGCCGAGCAGGTAGGCGTCTCCGCCGTCGGTCAGCAGGCGCCCGCATGCGTTCCGATATCAGATAAGAGGCGCCCAATCCGCACATCGTCGACGAGTGCAGACCGCAGATGAAGGTCCAGCAGGTGGAACCAACTCTCCGCATGCATCGGCTGCACTTCGACGAACCGCGCGGTTCTGGCCTCATGGCTTCGGGAGCCGTCGCTCATCTCGATCTCGAAAGATCCCCAGGGCTTGAGCGCAGTGCCGAGCGGAATCTCCGGAACCGAAGGATCGATCTTCTCTGCCGCGCCCTGCTGAACCCCGAACATCAAGATGCAGAACGTGCCGCCAGCCCGATGGTCTTGACCGAAGACCGCATACGCGCCGCTGGAATATTGCTCCGCATCCTCCTGACCGGCCGTTTTGATCTCCATGTACCCCTAGGGCTCGTTGCGTTCCCGGACGATACGCGTCGTTCGACCCTAAACTGCCTTCATCTCTGGCAGGCGGAGTAGAAGTGTGATGAGCGACCCACCCCAAACATCCTCATCCCGGCCACTCATGGCGTCGAGCGGGTGGCGTTGACCGCCAGCCGCAATGACTTCGTGGACCGTGGATTGATCGTCTGGGTTGGTTCCTCACAGGGAAGATCGATCCGGACGTTCAATGAGCTCACCCGATACTATAGTATCGTGGCCGACTTCGACGTTGGGGCGTCTGAAGTAACGCAGTTCGACGTGCTGCATCTCCCTGTTGGCCACCGCGACTCTGACATTCTTCGTCTCGATGAGGACGTCCTCGACGTGATCCGCTCATTCCACGAAGCCGGCAAGACCATCGCGTCGCTCTGCCATGACCCGCGGCTGTTCAGAAGCGCGGACCTTGCGGAGAGTTGCAGGATCGCGGCGTGGCCACCTCTCTGTGGATCGACCTGGAGAATGCCAGCGCGACCGATCTCGACGTCGTCGCTGTCGTGGACCCTCCCTTCGTCACCGACCGTCGGCCGGATGAAACTTCGGGCTTCGTCGAGGCGTTCTCAAATTTCAGTTAGAAGGACCGTCAGCCATGAGAATCACGCCGTTCTGCCGCAGGAAACGCTTCGCAACGGCGCTCGCTGTCGCGTTGGGTACCGCGACCGTGTCCGCGGTCGCCCAGGATG
>JBCCSY010000010.1:0-205003 GCA_039199335.1 Pseudomonadota bacterium | reverse complement strand
TTTTCATGGGTCGGTTCCTTCGATGTGCGTTGGGTCCTGATGGTGTTGCGGCGGGTCCGGGTTGCGGTGCGGCGGGCGGTGTTGCCCTGCTGATGGGGGAGATGTGCGGCCTTGGCGCCTGACATTCAATGCACGGCGACGTGAGGATGGCGCGATATTCGCGCGCTGACGCACAGACCCTCCGCCACCCCGCACCCCCCTCACGCCGACGGGAGCCTGCGGGCCGGGGATGTAACAAAACCGCCCGCTCTCAGTCGTCCGGCGGCACCAAACCCAAACCGCGCGGGGTCAGAATTGACGTGAAAATCCCAGGCCGAGGTGAAGCCCCTCCGACAGGTTGGCCGCGTCCAATGCGAAGCCTTGGTCCACGACGACGGTCTCCAACCGCCCGCCGAACATCTCTACGCCCAGTCCGATCGAGGCGAGGGTGCCGGTCACGCGGGACGTGCTCAGACGGTGATCCGGGTCGCTTGCGGCGTTGATCTCATAGCGGCCCAGGCTCCAATGCAGCGCCCAATCGGCGCGTTCGTGGCGCACCCGCAGGATGGCGGAGCGCCCCTCGCTGTCGATGGCCGCGCCCATGACCCGCCCGCCATTGGTATAGGCGTAGGTGTCATTGTTGTATGCCGTGTTCGGACCGCAGAAGCCGTTCTCGGTCTCGTCGACGCGGGTATCCACCGCCTCCAGGCTGATCTCCGTCCGGGTTCCCAGAAGCGCCATCTCGGTCTCGAGCCCGGCCAGCGTGATCAGACAGTTCGGCAGGCCGCCCGCCTCATCCTCGCCCACGACCTGGGCATAGAGGCGCGGCCGTCCCGGCGCCCGCGCAAGGCGGTAGGACAGACCGAGCCCGGCCATCTGGTTGGCGCCACTGGCAGCCCCTTCATTGGTCTGGCCGAGCAGTGCATCGGTGATGGGCCCGAGGCCCGACGGCTGACCGTCGCCCGCCAGTTGGACCGTGCGCACGAGCTCGATCTCCAGGTTCGGCGTGGGTGCCAGCGCCAGCTGCATCCCGATCATCAGAGCGTCCTCCCCGGCGCGGGAATCATCGGTGCGGCCCAAGAACACTTCGCCGCGCCATGGCCCGATCCAGCGTAACGGCGCGACCTGACTGCGGGTGGCCGCCACCTTGCGGAGATAAAGTGACGGGATGGCCTCGCCGTTACGGGACAGGATCAGGGAGGTGTGGGGCGAGGGGGACCAGTGTCGCGCCACCTTTCCTGCGCCGAGCCGCCAGTCGGTACCAAGCGGCAGGCTCAGATCGAAGAAGGGGAGGGGATCGCGGGGACGCTCTTGGGGGATGGCCAGCGCGAGCCCGTAATCGAGCCGCCCAAGTTGGCCCATGACCGAAAGCGCGCCGCCGTTGAAGCGGATCGGGCCGGTGCTTTCCTGTCGGCCGAAGTAGTCCTCGCTCAACGCGCCGATATCGAAGCGCAGTTCATTGGCCGGGGCGTAGCCGGGCAAAAGCAAAATGGCCAAGCAAGCCGCCAAGGATCGAACGACACGGGCGGATCGTGTCATGGCTTCTGGGGCGCGCGCAGCCCGAAGGCTACGGCGCTCGGCAAACGCAGCCGCATGGGCGTCTTTCTCCTGTCATCTGCCGACGCGTGGATCTGCCTCCGTCCCCGGATCCGCAGATCCTCGGACCCATGCGCGACCTTCCTGACGCTGAGGCTAACCTTGCGTCAGCGGCACCTCTAGCGCTTGGGAAGGGTGCGCCGTGACCAGAGGGTTTTCGCCGAAGCCACGGCAGCTCATCGGCGGTTCGCGGCCCGATATGCCGACCGCTTCGCGGTCAGAGCGCGCGCCAGCCGATATCGCGGCGATGGAAACCGTCGGGCCAATGGATCGCATCGACCATGCCGTAGGCCCGATCCCGCGCCTCGCCCAAGCTGTCGCCCCGCGCGGTGACACCCAGGACCCGGCCGCCGATCGCGATCATCTGCCCCTTCTCGCGCGCCGTCCCGGCATGGAACACCATGTTGCGGCTGTCGCGGGGCAGGTCTTCCAGCCCGGCAACGACCGATCCCTTCGCATAGGCGCCCGGATAGCCCTCTGTCGCCAGAACGACGCAAAGCGCATGGTCCGCCGCCCAATGGACGCGGGCCCCGTCCAGCCGCCCTTCGGCGCAGGCCAGCATGAGATCCAGCGCTTGCCCACCCAGTCGCATCATCAGGCATTGGCATTCCGGGTCGCCGAAGCGGGTGTTGTATTCCACGAGACTGGGCTGGCCCTCCTCGATCATCAGCCCCGCGAAAAGGATGCCGGTGAAGGGCGTGCCGCGCCGGGCCATCTCGGCCATGGTGGGGCGGATGATCCGGTCCAGGGCGCGCGCTTCAACCTCCGCCGTCATGATTGGGGCGGGGGAATAGGCGCCCATGCCGCCGGTATTGGGGCCGGTATCGCCCTCGCCCACGCGCTTGTGGTCCTGTGCCGTGCCCAGCGGCAGCACGGTCTCACCATCCACGAGGCAGAAGAAGCTGGCTTCCTCCCCTTGCAATACCGCCTCGATCACGACCTCCGCGCGGCCATGTTGGCCGTCGAAGATGTCGCGCAAGGCGGCCTCGGCCTGATCCAAAGTCTCGGCCACGGTCACGCCCTTACCGGCCGCCAGCCCATCGGCCTTGACGACGATGGGCGCACCGACCGACCGGAGATGGTCGAGGGCCGGAGCAAGGGCATCGAACCGCGCATAGGCGGCGGTGGGCGCATCGACGGCGGCACAGATCTCCTTGGTGAATGCTTTGGAGGCCTCTAGCCGTGCCGCCGCTTGCGAGGGGCCGAAACAGGCGATGCCCGCACCGCGCAAGGCGTCGGCGACCCCGGCAGCCAGGGGGGCTTCGGGGCCGATGATCACGAAGTCGATGCTTTCCTCGTCGGCAAAGGCGGTGACCGCGGCGCCATCCTCGATGTCGAGGGCGGCGCATTCGGCGATCTGGTCGATCCCCGCATTGCCGGGTGCGACGACCAACCGGTCGCATTTCGGGTTCTGCAGGACGGCCCAGGCCAGGGCGTGTTCGCGGCCGCCGGAGCCGAGGATCAGGATGTTCATGTCGCCGCGCCTCCTGCGATGGTCGGGCCGGGCCTAGCGATGGGTGACGCAAGGGGCAAGGAACCTGCACCCATCAACGTGCGTCTATGCCCCATGAAGTATTACGTGAAGACCGAGGCACGCGAAGACGGCACCCATGTGGTCCACCGCGAGGATTGCCAATTCCTGCCCAATGCCGACAACCGCAAGGCGCTCGGCGATGCGGCGAAAAGCGCGACGGCCCTGGACCGGGCGCGGGATGAATACGACCGCGTGAAGGGCTGCCAGACCTGCTGCAGCGACTGAGCACGCGGCCATGAAAGCGCCATGGTGGCTTGGCATCCGGTCGGCACGATCCGACGTACCGGGACAGGCCCATGCCGCTGACAGATCCGAATCTTTGGGCCCACCTTCAGGTCTATGACTTCCCCGCCGATAGCGGCGGCGTCCCGTTTCAGGAGCAGCTGATCCGTGAAACCGGCTGGTCCGCCGCACGCAGTCGCGTCGCGGTGCGCGAGTATCGGCGGTTTCTTTATCTGGCCGGATTGGGCACGGGGCGAACGGTGCCGTCGAAGATCGTCGACGCGGTCTGGCATCAGCATCTGGGCCATACCCGGGAGTATTGGGAGCGGTTCTGCCCCGATGTGCTGCGCGCAGCGCTGCACCACAAGCCCGGCAGCCCCGCGGGCCATGGCGACGATTACGCCCGGACCCTGCGCCGCTATGCCGCCGAGTTCGACAGCCGTCCGACCTATGACGTCTGGATACGCCCCGATATCCGGGCGCGGAGATGGGCCTATGTCGCGGGCATCTGCCTGCTTGCCGTCGCGACCTTGGCGGCTTTGGCCGGTGGGGCTTTCGCGGCCCTGATGTTGGCCGGAGCGGGCGGGGCACTGGTCTATCGCGGGCGGCAGGCGCTAACGCTCGATCTGCGCATCGATATCGACTGGGATGCGCCCCGCCCAAAACGCCGCCGATCCGCCGCGGGTGGTTGCGGCAGTGGCGGCTGCGGAGGGGGCCTGAGCAGTGGGGCCGATAGCGGCGGCGGTGGCTGCGGCGGCGGCGACTGAAAGATCGCCCCGAGCCTGCCCGAAAACCGCCCCGATCGGGTGGGACGCTTCGCGCGACATGGACCAGACAGGAGGCTGCGATGCCCCTGACCGACCCTTTCCTTTGGGCCCGCCTCGACGGTTACCGACTGCCGTCCGACAGCCAGGGCCGCAGTTTCGAAGAACAGTTGCGCGCCGCGCACGGCATCTCTGCGACCACGGCGGCGCGGGCGGTGACGGAATACAAGCGCTTTCTCTATCTCTGTGCGACGGGCCATGGCCGGTCGGTGCCGACCAAGGCCGTGGACGAGGTCTGGCATCTGCACCTGTCCCATTCCGAAGACTACTGGGAGCGTTTCGTGCCCCAGATCCTCGACGGCAAGGCGATCCATCACAGCCCGGGCGAGCCAGAGGGCCATGCCAAGGACTTCAAGGCGACGGTGGCCCGCTATGAGGCGGAGTTCGGGGAGACACCGCCCAAGGGCATCTGGAAAGGCCCCGCCCCCAGTATGATCGCCGCGCTGCTCTTCGCCCTGCCGGGCGCGGCCTTCGCGGGCCTCTGGCTGGCCTCCGCCCCGTTTCCGGTTTCTCTTTTCGGGCTTTTCTTCGGGGCCGCTTGGATTTTCGCGACCCTCGGACCGACGGTGCAGGCAACGACTGGCTGGCATCTGGGCGTCTCGGTCGACATCTGGTCCGACAGTGAGGGCGGCGATTGCGGCTCGTGCGGCGGAGGCTGCGGTGACTGAGCGCCCGGCCCCGACGCCGCCTGCGGCGCCCTGTTCCGGGCGCTGCGCGGATTGCGCGGCCCGCAAGCTGGCCGAGGCCGTGTCGCCCAAGCCATGATCGAACAGGCGGAGTTCAACGTCATCGGTTTCAAGGAATTGGGGACGGCTGCACAGGATTACGGCAACGGCGTCGTGCGCCTGCACCATGCCCTGCCCGAACACTACGCGCCCGCCCGCACCATCCGGCGCAACGATCTGGTGCGGATCGAGACAGATAGCCATGCGCGGCTCTACGCCGTGGCGCGCTTCGTGCAGGCCGACGACATCTTCTTGATCGGGCTCGAATACGATGCGCGCGCCCAGCTATCGGCCAAGAAGGGGACGTCCGTCGCGCTGACCGTCCGCAAGGCGCGGGCGGTGGAATACGTGGGCTACCTCTGGAACCATCCCACCATCCTCGTGCGGATCGAGTTCCGGCTTGCCATCGCGCTGACCTTGGCGGGCTTCCTGCTGGGCCTCGCCGCCTCGGGCATGGGGCTCTAGCGGCGGGGTTCGGGGCCGGTTAGGTCTGGCCCATGGATGACCTGATCGACGATCCGCGCCCGGGCCGGAACGAGGCCGAATATACCGTCAGCGAAATCTCGGGCGCCGTGAAGCGGACGCTGGAGGACCGCTTCGGCCGCATCCGCGTGCGCGGCGAGATCGGGCGGGTCTTTCGCGCCAAGTCCGGGCATCTTTATTACGACATCAAGGACGACCGGAACGTGCTGGCTTGCACCACCTGGAAGGGGCAACTGAGCCAACTGTCGGTCGCCCCGGAAGAGGGGTTGGAGGTCGTCGTCACCGGGCGCCTCTCGGCGTTCGCGGCGCAGTCGAAATACAACCTGAACGTCGATCAGATGCAGGTGGCCGGGCAGGGCGCCCTGATGGCCATGCTGGAAAAGCGCCGCGCCCAGCTGGCCGCCGAGGGTCTGTTCGAGGCCGAGCGGAAGCGTCCGCTGCCCTTTCTGCCCGATGTCATCGGCGTCATCACGTCGCCCCAGGGCGCCGTGATCCGCGACATCCTGCACCGCCTACGCGACCGCTTCCCGCGCCACGTCCTGATCTGGCCTGTGGCCGTCCAGGGCCAGAACTGCGCGCCCGAGGTGACGAATGCGATCCGCGGCTTCAACGCGCTGAACCCCGGCGGCCCGATCCCCAAGCCTGATCTGCTGATCGTGGCCCGCGGCGGTGGCTCCATCGAAGATCTCTGGGGCTTCAACGAAGAGGCGGTGGTGCGCGCGGCGGCGGCCTCGGACATCCCACTGATCTCGGCCGTGGGCCATGAGACGGACACGACGCTGATCGACCACGCCGCCGATCGCCGGGCGCCGACACCCACCGCCGCCGCCGAGATGGCGGTGCCGGTTCGGCTGGACCTGCTGGCGGCGGTGGAGGCCATGGCCGCCCGCCAGATCCGCGCGGCGCGGGCGGCCGTGGCCATGCGGGGCCAGCGGCTCGCGGATCTCTCGCGCGGCCTGCCCCGGCCCGATGGTGTGCTGGCAGGGCCGCGCCAGCGCCTGGACCTGCAGACCGAAAGGCTGCCCGCCGCACTCAGGGGCCGGATCGGCCGGGCGCGGATCGACCTTTCCGCTCTGACGGGACGCGCCGGGCCGGGCGCATTGGCAGCCCGGCTGCGGTCGGAACGGCGACGGCTCGATGCGCTTGCCTCGCGGCTCGAGGCCGGGTTGCCCCGTGCGGTGACGCAGGCGCGGGGGCGGTTCGATACGCTCAGCGGCGTGCTCTCGCGCCGGGCCGCAAGGGGCTTTGAGGAGCGTCGCGACCTCGCCAAGCTGACGGCACGGCTCAGATCCGACGTGCTGACCCGCCGCGCGTTGGCCGACGGGGCGCGGCTGACGGCCCTGAAACAGCGTCTGTCGCTGACCGCGCGCACCGCACAGGACCGCGCGCGGCAACGCCTCGACGCGTTGGACCGGTTGCGCCAGAGCCTGGGCTACGAGGCGACGCTCAAGCGCGGCTTCGCCGTCGTCCGGAGTGGCGAGACGGTGCTGCCCAGCAAGGCCGCCGCCGAAACCGCCGCGGGCCTGTCGATCCAGTTTCAGGATGGCACGCTGAGCCTGTCCGGGCGCGCCCCGTCGCGCCCGCGCAAGGCCAAAAGCCCGCCTCCGGATCAGGGTCAGCTTTTCTGAGGCTCAGTTGGCGGCATCCAGAGCGGGCAGCTGCCCACCGATTTCATCGACCCGGCGCTGCAGCGTCATCCGATCCAACTCGGCGACGGGCAGGTTTACGAAGGCTTCGATCCGGCGCCGCAGCGTCCCATAGGCTGTCTGGAAGGCCAGTGCCCGCTCCGCATCTGTGCCGGTGGCCTTCACCGGGTCGACCATGCCCCAATGGGCGGTGATCGGCTGGCCCGGCCAAGGCGGACATTCCTCGTCGGCGGCGCGGTCGCAGACGGTGAAGACGAAATCCATCATCGGCGCCTCGGGCCGTTGGAATTCCGCAACGGTCTTGGCGCGCAGATCGCCGATCCCATGGCCCTTGTCGCGCAGCATTTCCACGGCCATGGGGTTCAGCTCCGAAAAAGGGCGCGTGCCCGCGGAGAAGGCGCGGAACCGGCTGCCGCCGAGATCGCGCAGCAGGGCCTCGCCGAAGATGGAGCGGGCGGAATTGCCGGAGCAGATGAAAAGCACGTCGAACTTGCGATCTGGCATGGTCAGAGTTCCATCGAGAAGGTGAGAGGGATGGTGTGGGGCCCGGCCGATGAAATCGGGCCGCGACCGGCAGCAATCATGGATGAGGAAATCGAGCAGTGCGCCGACCCGCGTGGCATCCGCCGCATAGAGAATGGACCGCCCGCGCCGGGACGCGCGCACCAGGCCCGCACGGCTGAGCGTGGCGAGATGGGCCGAAAGCGTGCTGTCGGCCAGGTTCAATATCTGCGCGATTTCGCCCGCGCGGATCGACCCGGGATAGCGGCGGGTCAGAAGCCGGAGCACGGCCAGCCGGTCGGTATGTGCGATGGCGGCCAAGCGTTCGACGTATTCTTCCATATTTCGTGAAATAACGAAATGAAGAGCCGCGGGCAAGTCACTTCCGGCGCAGATGCTCATCCAGTCGCGGCATGATCTCCACGAAGTTGCAGGGCTTATGCCGGTAATCGAGTTGATGGACGAGGATCTCGTCCCAGGCATCCCTGCAGGCCGAGGGCGAGCCGGGCAGAGCGAAAAGATACGTCCCCGAGGCCACGCCCGCACAGGCCCGTGACTGAACCGCGGAAGTGCCGATCTTCTTCATCGAGACGATGGTGAACATCGTGGAGAAGGCGTCGATTTCCTTCTCATAGACATCGCGATGGGCCTCCACCGACACATCCCGACCCGTCAATCCCGTGCCGCCCGTGGTCAGGATCACGTCGATATCCGGGTTGTCGGACCATTCCCGCAGCTTGCCTGCGATCATCTCCCGATCATCTGGCAAAAGCCCCCGCGCCGACAGGACATGCCCCGCCGTCTCCAGCCGTTCGACCAGCGTGTCGCCGGAGCGGTCGTCTTCCGGTGCGCGTGTGTCCGAGACGGTCAGGACGGCGATGCGGCAGGGCAGGAAGGTGCGGTCGGTCATGGTGGGCTCACAGGCTGGAGATGGGCACCGGCACGATGGCCGATGCCCCGAGAGCGGTCCAGATCGGATCGCCTCTGGCCGCAGCTTGGGCTGTCTCGCCGGGAGGACGCGCGCCTCGCCTCCTCATCTTGCCCAAAATACCTCGGGGGACGGCGGCAAGGCCGCCGGGGGGCAGCGCCCCCTGACCGGTCTCCGCCCACGCACTCCGATCCGAAATCCTAACCGAAATCGGCCCGCGAATGGCGCTCGGGCAGTTTCAGGCTCTCGTCGTCGCCGAAATCGCGGTTCACCATCCGGCCGCGGCGCACGGCGGGGCGGGCGTCGATGCGCTCGGCCCAGGCTTTCACGTTTTCGTACTCGGACACCGACAGGAACTCAGCCGCGCCATAGAGCCGCCCGAGGACGAGTTGGCCATACCAGGCCCAGATCGCCATGTCGGCGATGGAATAGCTGCCGGCCATCCATTCGTTCTCACCCAGATGCCGGTCCAGCACGTCCAGCTGCCGCTTCGTTTCCATGGCGTAGCGGTTGATCGGGTATTCGTACTTTTCGGGCGCATAGGCATAGAAGTGCCCGAAGCCACCGCCTAGAAATGGCGCGCTGCCCATCTGCCAGAACAGCCAAGACAGCATGGCGGGTCGGGCATCGCCCAGGAAGGCGTCGTAGCGTTCTGCCATATGGAGCATGATGGCCGCGCTCTCGAAGATGCGCACGGGTTCCGGACCGCTGCGATCCATCAGGGCGGGGATCTTGGAATTCGGGTTCACCTCCACGAAGCCCGATCCGAACTGATCGCCATCGCCGATCTTGATGATCCAGGCGTCGTAGTCGAAATCGTGCCCCGCCTCGATCAACTCCTCGAAGAGGACCGTCACCTTCACGCCATTGGGCGTAGCCAGCGAATAGAGCTGATAGGGATGCTCTCCCATTGGCAAGGCCTTGTCATGGGTCGGACCGGCGATGGGGCGGTTGATGCTGGCGAACTGGCCGCCGGATTCGGCGTCCCAGGTCCAGACTTTTGGCGGGTCGTAGGTCATGTGGTCTCCTTTGCTTCCCGTCTTTGTGGCGCGTGGCGGGTGCGCGGCAAGCCCTTGGGGCGCACGGGTGTCATGGCATTCCCGCACGGCCTGTGCTTTGCCCGACGCCGATCCAGCCCGCCGGAGGCCGCGACCTGTCCGCCTATCTGTCTTTCCTGCGCGACAATGCGCGCTGGCTCGGCGCGGGCTTCCTGCTGTCGCTTCTTTCGACATTTGGCCAGACAGCCTTCGTCGCCGTCTTCGCCGGGGACATCACGGCGCGGTTCGATCTGGGGCAGGGGAGTTGGGGGGCGATCTATGCGCTGGGGACCACGGTCGCGGCAATGCTGATGCTCTGGACGGGAACCTGGGCCGACCGGCACCCGCTGGCGCCGCTATCTGCCTGGGTCCTGGCGGGGCTGGGCCTGGCCTGTCTCGGCATGGCGCTTTCGCCCGCGCTCTGGCTCTTGCCGCTGCTGATCGTGGGGCTGCGCCTCTTCGGGCAAGGCATGTTGAGCCACCTGGCCTATGTCGCCATGGCGCGCTGGTTCGCCGCGCGGCGTGGACAAGCATTGGCCATCGCCGCTTTGGGCTTCACCATCGGGCAGGCCGTTCTGCCCTTGGCCTTCACCGCCGCCATGGTTCGGGTCGGGGCCGAAGCCCTCTGGCTGCTGGCGGCCGCCATCTGCCTCGGGGCCATCTGGCCCATGCGCCGTCTCCTCGCCCAACCGCGCGTCGCCATGGGCGCGGAGGCTGCCGCGACGGAGGCGCCCGGCCGCGCGGGACGCCACTGGACGCGGGCGGACGTCTTGCGCGACCGCCTCTTCTGGATGCTGCTGCCCGCCCTGATGGGGCCGCCCGCATTCGGCACTGCGTTCTTCTTTTTCCAGGTCCACTTGCCCGAGGTGAAGGGCTGGTCGCAGGTGGGGTTCGTGGCCCTCTTCCCGGTGGTGATGGCCGTCTCGACGCTCACGACCTTTGCCAGCGGTGCCTTGATCGACCGCGTGGGTGCGTCACGTCTCCTGCCGGTGGCGCTCTTGCCGATGGCCGCTGGGTTTCTCTGGCTCGGTTGGGCCTCGACATTGGGGGCCGCGCTGCCCGCCGTGATCCTTCTGGCGCTCACCATGGGCGCCATGGCGACGGTGCCGGTCTCCCTCTGGGCGGAGCAATTCGGGACACGGCATCTGGGCGCGATCAAGGCCGCGGCCATGGCCGCCATGACCCTGGGCACGGCTCTTGGGCCGGGCCTGGTGGGTGCGCTGATCGACAGGGGTGTCGATTTTCCGGGCCAGATGCCGTGGATCTCATGCTATTTCGTCATCAGCGCGGCGCTGGCCTGGGCCGGTTTGCGGCGTGAGCGGTCGGCGGAGCTGCGCTAGCCCGCGTGGCCGATCGGCCGGCTATCCCTCAAGCCGCGCCTGCAGGGCGAGGAGGTCCGCCCAGGCGTTCCGCTTCGCATGGGGCTGACGCAACAGGTAAGCGGGGTGGAGCATGGGCAAAACCGGCTTCCCCAGCCCTTCGGTCCAGTTCCCGCGCAAGCGCGTGATGCCTTTGCGCCCGAGGACGGCCTGGCAGGCATGGTTGCCCATCAGGACCAGCAGGTCGGGCGCCGCGAGTTCCACGTGGCGGCGCAGGAACGGCATCATCATCGCCACTTCCGCCGGTTCCGGGTCGCGATTGCCGGGCGGTCGCCAGGGCAGGACGTTGGTGATGTAGACGGCGCTGGCCGCGTCCGCGTGGTCGCGGGCCATGCCGATGGCGCCCAGCATTCGGTCCAGAAGTTGCCCGGCCTGACCGACGAAGGGCTTGCCCTGCCGGTCCTCCTCCCGCCCCGGCGCCTCGCCAATGATCATCACCCGTGCGCTCGGCTGGCCGTCCGAGAAGACGAGGCTCTGCGCCCCCAGCCGCAGGTCGCAATGGGGATAGCCCGCCAGCGCGTCCCGCAGCGCAGCAAGGTCGCCCGCCCCCGCCGAGAGCCGCTCCGCCACCGCCACTGGATCCTCGGGCGCGGCAGGCGCGGCGACCGGCGCGGGAACCAGCGGCGCAGGCTTCGCAGCGCCCGGCATCTGCGCGGGCAGGGCATAGCGGTTCAGAGGCTGTTCCGAGATCGCCTCGTCACACCCCATCTCTCGCTGCCATTCCAGCAACGCGCGGGCGGTATGGGGGTCGAGCTCTGGGAATGAGGCCATGCGGTGGAGGGGTAGCGCGCCGGACGGGCCGGGGAAAGGCGCCACTTCAACGCACGAACAGCCGACTTACCCCGCTCGCACCCCACCGACCAGATGAGCGAAGGCGTCTTGGGCCCTCGCCAGCGCCTCCTCCGGTTTGTCTTGGGCCGCGACCCAAAGGGCGGCGTTCAGGGCGGCGCCGCTGAGAAGGCGCGCCGCGATAGCCGGATCCATCGGCTTGACGACGCCTGCGGCGATCAGCCGGGTCATGGCCTCGGTCGTGGCTTGCAGGCAGCTGTCCTGGCTGGGCCAGCGCGATGGATCGCCCAGCACAGCCGGACCGTCGAGCAGGACGATCCGCTGCACTTCCGGGTCGAGGGCCATCTGGATATAAGCGTTGCCTTCGGCCAGCAGTGCCGCCCAAGGATCATCCATTTCAGCACCGATGTCGCGGGCGCGGGCGGCCATCTCGGAATCGATCTGTTCGACCACGGCCGCCAGCAGGCCCCGCTTGTCGCCGAAATTGTGATAAAGCGCACCCCGCGTGAGCCCGGCCTCCGCCGTGAAATCGTCCATGCAGGCGGCGGCGTAGCCCTTGGCGGCAAACGCCTTGCGTCCGGCGGCGATCAGGCGCGCCCGCGTCTCCGCCATCTTCTCCTGCCGTTGTTTGCTGGCCACGCCACGCCCTCCCCCACATGGGTTGACATACGCTGCGTATATCAACCAAACCATATACGCAGCGTATGTCACCACTCGATACATCACCAGTGCGAAGGACGCACCATGACCCAGCCAGAACCCGTCTTCCCGCCCGGCCGCGCCGATCTCTACAACGCTTACGGCTATTCCGCCGCCATCCGATCCGGCGACCTGCTGTTCGTCTCCGGCCAGGTCGGCAGCCGCGAGGATGGCACGCCAGAGCCGGATTATGCCGCCCAGGTCCGCCTGGCGTTCGACAATCTGATCGCGACGCTCGGCGCGGCGGGCTGCGGATTGAAGGACATCGTCGACGTCACGACGTTCCACACCGACCCCGAAACACAGGTCGAGGCTATGTTGGCGGTCAAGTCCCAGGTCTTCCCGGCGCCGCCCTATCCGAACTGGACCGCGCTGGGCGTCACCTGGCTGGCCGGGTTCGACTTCGAGATCAAGGTCATCGCGCGAATCCCTGACGCGGCCTGATCCTGGCACCTCGGTCCCGTGCCAACACCACTTGATCCCCGCCGTCGGCCCGCGCAAAAGCGCCCCATGCCCTTCCGCCAGCGCCATCTCCTCGGCATCGAACACCTCGCTCCGGACGAGATCACGACGATCCTCGATCTCGCCCAGACCTATGCCGAGGCGCAGCGCAGCGGGGCCAAGCACGGGACGGCGCTTGAGGGGCTGACCCAGATCAACATGTTCTTCGAGAATTCCACCCGGACCCAGGCCAGCTTCGAGATCGCGGGCAAGCGGCTGGGGGCGGATGTGATGAACATGGCCATGCAGGCCTCCAGCGTGAAGAAGGGCGAGACGCTGATCGACACGGCCCTGACGCTGAACGCCATGCGGCCCGACCTGCTGGTGGTGCGCCACCCCCATTCCGGCGCGGTGAACCTGCTGGCCGAGAAGGTGAATTGCGCCGTCCTCAATGCGGGTGACGGGCGGCACGAACACCCAACGCAAGCTCTGCTGGATGCGCTGACCATCCGCCGCAAAAAGGGGCGGCTCCACCGCCTGACCGTGGCGATCTGCGGCGACATCGCCCATAGCCGCGTGGCCCGGTCCAACCTGATCCTGCTGGGCAAGATGGAGAGCCGTGTGCGCCTGATCGGCCCGCCCACCCTGATGCCGCCCGACGTGGCGGCTTTGGGCGTGGAGGTCACGGACGATATGGGCGCGGGGCTGGACGGGGCCGACGTGGTTATGATGCTCCGCCTCCAGAAGGAGCGGATGGACGGCGCCTTCATCCCGTCGGAGCGGGAATATTACCACCGCTTCGGGCTGGATGCCGAGAAGCTGTCGCGCGCCAAGCCCGACGCCATCGTCATGCATCCCGGCCCCATGAACCGCGGGGTGGAGATCGACGGGACGCTCGCCGACGACATCAACCGCTCCGTCATTCAGGAGCAGGTGGAGATGGGCGTGGCCGTCCGCATGGCCGCCATGGACCTCCTGGCGCGGAACCGGGAAACGGCGCCGGTGGAGCGGATGGCATAAGTCATCCGACCGGCCCTCTCTGGTCAAACATCCGCCGTTCTACCGGTCGATAGGGCCGGGATGACAAATGGCACACATGACTGGTCCGATCATCTGGACCCGGGCGAGACGGTCCTCTGGGAAGGGGCGCCGACGCGGCAACTGTTCTTGTTCCGGCCCATCGACGCACTTTTGATCCCTTCGTTGCTTGTCTGGATGTCGTTTCCGATCCTACTCATTGCCGTCGGTCCGATTGATATTTTCATCTTAGTTCCGATCGCGATGCTTCTCTTCGGATTGCAACCACTGCTTGGACGTTTCGTTTACGATGCCTGGCGACGACGTCACACTACTTACGCGCTCACGGAGCGCCGCGCGCTGATCCAGCGGAACCACCGAAGACGGAAAATCCAGGAGCAGGTTTTGCAGAAGTCCCTGGCGCTTTCGGTTAGAGGCAATGGCAGGGGATCAGTTTCTTTTGGTACCGCTCCGGGTTTTGCGGCCTACGGTTCGGTTTTTTCGATCTGGACGAACGAGGATCGCCGATTCACTTTTCGTGGGATCGACAACCCAATGGTTCCCTATGGGATTGCAAGAGCGACCATCCAGGCATTGTAGTCGACGGCGACTGCTGAGTTCTCCAGCGCAATCATAAACTCTACCCCCGCTAACCCCCCGTTAACCGCTCCACCGGACAACCCCGCCAGTCGACGACAGAAGGATAGGTTCCACGGTCCGGCGGGTCACGCCGCCGAACAGGGGAATCGCGCGATGGACCCGAACGCGGGGAGGTGAACGCCCCTGCGGACCGCTTGGAACCGCCCCTCGCCCGAGGGCGGCGCCGTCCTCACCCTTCCAGAGCCCGCCATGCCCGCCCGGTCCGCCTGGCGCGGGGCCGACCCATGGGCAGCCTGGCCAACGCGCAGCCCCGTGGCGCGGTGTCGCGGGGCGGCGAACCCGATGGCGCCTTGCCGCGTTACGCCCCTGAACCAAGCCGGAGCTTGTCCCATGTCCCTTGCGCTGCAGGCCCGTGACCCGCGCATCCACGTCTTCTCGGTCAGCGATGGCGGCGTCGCGCTGGCCCATCAGACCTATCTGTCGCAACTGACCGATCCGCCTGCCAATACCACACCCCTGACCGAGGCTGTGGGCGCGGGGATCGATCCGACCTATGCGGAGGTCTTTGCGATCAAGGATATCGCGCCCATGGGCCTGCGGGACTATCTGGCCCAAGCCCATGACATCCCACCGGAGACCCTGGCAGGCGATGCCGCCCGACTGGACGCGCTAGAGGGCGACGTGGTCGTCCTGGCGCCAAAGGCCGTCGAGGGGGTTGCCGCCCTCGCCCCCCGGCCAGAGCTGACGCATATCGGCAGCTATGCGCCCGCCGAGGTCGACGACACACCGCGCCGCCTGCCACCCGCCGCGAAGGAGCCGGGCCTCGCAACCCCGGCCACCGCCACCGGGACGGCTGGACAGCGCCGGATCGTGGTTTGGATCGTGCTGGCGGCCCTGGTTCTGTCCGTTCTTCTTGTTTTGGTGATCTGACCCATGCCCGATTGGCCCCTGTCCGATGAAGAAACCCTGATCTGGGAAGGGCGCCCCCGGCCCACGCCCTGGACCGGGCGCGAGGCGCTGGGGCTTGCCGTGGGCGCCGGTATCCTCGGGCTTGGCGCCATGTCGCTGGCGGTGATCCTGGGGGGCGGGGTCGGCTGGATGGCGCATCTGACCGGTATCGTCGCATTCCTGATCGGTTTGGCGTCGGGGGCGCTCGCCCTGTGGGTGATCCGCGCTCGTGACCGACAGACATTTTACGCGCTCACAGATCGGCGTGTTCTGCTGTCGCGGCCGGGCCGTGGCTGGCGCACGGCGCGACGCCCAGATGGTTGGGCCATCGCGGATTTCGATGCGCCCCGCCTGCGCCGCCATGGCGATGGCAGCGTGAGCCTCGTCTTCCCGGGCCGAACCGCGCCGACGCTCGTGGCGTTTCGCCGGGTGCCGCCGGGCCAGCGCCTGCACCGCGCCCTCGCCACCTCCGCCCCTGCCTAGAAGGTTCAGCCGAACCGTCCGATTGCACCGGCGGGACGGCACGGGTAACCGGAGCCCATGGAGCCAATCCTCTTCCGAGATGCCCGCCTGATCGACCCTGTGGCCGGGACCGAGACGCGTGGCGATCTGCGGATCGCGGACGGTGTGATCGCACCGGATGGCCTGGCGGGGGCAATCGTCGATTGCGGCGGGCTCTGCCTCGCCCCCGGCATTGTCGATTGGGGCGTCAAGGTCGGCGAGCCGGGCGAGCGCCACAAGGAAAGCTTCCGCACGGCGGGTCGCGCGGCAGCGGCGGGGGGGGTGACGACGATGGTCTGCCGCCCGGACACGGCCCCACCGCTCGACAGTCCGGAATTGCTGGAACAGGCTCGTGGCCGTGCCGCCGACGCCGCCGTCCGGGTCCATCACATGGCCAGCCTGACGAAGGGCCGGGACGGGCGCGAGATGGTGGAGATCGGCTTCCTCCGCGAAGCTGGGATCGTGGCCTTCACCGACGGTACCCATGTTACCGCCGACAGCAAGGTTTTGTCCCGTTGCCTGACCTATGCGGCCTCCCTGGACGCGCTGGTGGTAGGCCATCCGCAGGATCCGGGTCTCAGTCGGGGCGCCTGCATCACGTCCGGCAAGTTCGCGTCCCTGCGCGGTCTGCCCGGCGTCTCGCCCCTGGCCGAACGCATGGGGTTGGAGCGTGACCTCGCGTTGGTGGAGGCGGCGGGCGCCCGCTGGCATGCCGACCAGATCACCTCTGCCGCGGCACTGCCCGCCTTGCGCCGTGCCAAGGCGGCGGGTCTGGATGTTACGGCGGGGACGTCGATCCATCACCTGACGCTGAACGTGCTCGACGTCGCCGATTACCGGACCTTCTTCAAGGTGGTCCCGCCCCTGCGCGAAGAAGATGACCGCCTCGCCATCGTGGCGGCCCTGGCGGATGGGACGATCGACGTCATCTCCTCCATGCACACGCCGCAGGACGAGGAATCCAAGCGCCTGCCGTTTGAGGAGGCCGCGCCGGGCGCCGTGGGATTGGAGACGCTGCTGCCCGCCGCCCTTCGCCTCGTCCATGGCGGCCATCTGGATCTGCCGACGCTGTGGCGCGCGCTCTCTACCAACCCGGCCCGTCGCCTGGGCTTGCCGGGCGGAACGCTTGCCCCGGGCGCGCCGGCAGACCTTGTCCTCTTCGACCCCGATGCGCCCTTCGTGCTCGACCGCTTCACACTGCGCTCGAAATCGAAGAACACGCCTTTCGACGGCGCCCGGATGCAGGGCCGTGTGCGCGGCACGTGGGTCGGTGGCATTCGGGTCTTCGACGCGGACGTGGCCCATGCCTGAGCTCGTCTCGCCACCGCTTCTGCTGCTTTTGACCGCGCTTACCGCTTACCTGCTGGGCTCCGTTCCCTTCGGCATCGTGATGGCCCGGCTCTTCGGTCTTGGCGATCTGCGCACAATCGGGTCCGGCAATATCGGTGCGACCAATGTCCTGCGAACGGGCAACAAGCCCGCCGCTTTCCTGACGCTGATCGGCGATGCCGGGAAGGGGGGCGCGGCAGTGCTGATCGCCCGTGCGCTGGTGGGCGAGGACGCAGCCCAGATCGCGGGCTTTGCGGCCTTTCTCGGCCATTGCTTCCCGGTCTATCTGGGCTTCAAGGGCGGCAAGGGCGTTGCCACCTTCCTGGGCACGCTTCTGGCTCTCTCCTTTCCGCTGGGACTGGCCGCCTGCGCCACGTGGCTTGTCAGCGCGGCGCTCTTCCGTATCTCCTCCCTCTCGGCGCTGCTCGCCGCGCTGGCGAGCCCGCTCTGGGCGCTCTGGCTCCGGCCCGAGGCCATAGTGCTCGGCGCGGCGCTGGCCGCGCTGATCTTCTACCGCCATTCCGCCAATATCGGCCGCCTGCGCCGCGGGGAGGAGCCGCGGATCGGCGCCAAGTGAGCGTCGATGTTCACGCCGTGGCCGATGCGCTGGACCGGCTGCCGCTGGGCGCCTTCCGTGCCCGTGCCCAAGGCCGCGACTGGCTGGCCACCCGTAGTCTGCACGCCGGTGGCGCTTCTGAGAAGCTCGTCGCCTGTGCGCTGGACGGGTCGGATTACATCTCGCTCAACCTCTACCGGCTGACCACCGGACCGCGGCTGAAACCCTGTGAGATGCCTGCCGCAAAAGTCGCCGATTGGGTCTTGGCGGCTCGGGTCATCGCGCTCCCGTCCTGAGATCGTTTACGCGATCTTTCGCAGAAAATCGTTCTGCGGCCCCCCGACGCATGGGCCTTGTTCCCCGACTGACCCTAGCGCCGCGCTGCCCTTTCGGCCTCCGCAGCGTCCGCCATACGGCGTGTGTTGTGGTAGATTCCGAGGCCCAAGGAGAGTAGCCCGCCGAAGAGCAGCAAATAGGTCGTGCCCGCACCCAAGACGAGCAAGGCGGACAGCCAGCCCCCATCGTTCTTGGCGTAGAACGTCGCAATGGTCGCGAAGATCACCAGCGCGGCGCCGATCAACAGAAGCGGACCCAGCGCCCGCTCCAATGCGGCGATGAAGAACGCTTGCATCCTTAGTATCGCCGCTCCGCATAGATCCGCGTCAGATCGCCGTCCCACTCACCGTGATAGAGGTCCAGCAACTCATCGGCCGGGGCCTTCCCGCTCTCGACGGACTCGCGCAGTGCGTTCAGGAAATGGGTCTCGTCCGGGATCAGCCCGCCCGCGCCGGGCTGGGCGCGGGCCTTCAATCCCGCTTCCGCGATATCGACGCATTCGCGCGCCAGGTCCAACATGCTCAGACCATCCACACTCGCCTGCAATCCGTTCACGCTCGCCGCGACGCGCAGCGCCTCCCGCGTCTCCTGGTCCCAGCCCTTGGCCAGATCCCAGGCCGCGTCCAGCGCGCTTTGGTCATACATCAGCCCGACCCAGAAGGCGGGCAGGGCGCAGAGCCTGCGCCAGGGGCCGCCATCGGCGCCGCGCATCTCCATGAAGGTCTTGATCCGCGCCTCGGGGAACAGCGTCGTCAGGTGATCCGCCCAATCCGACAGGGTGGGGATTTCGCCCGGCAAGGCGGGCAGTTCGCCCTTCAGGAAGTCGCGGAAGGACATGCCCAGCGCGTCGATATACTGACCGTCGCGATGGACGAAATACATCGGCACATCCAGCGCGTAGTCCGCCCACCGCTCGAACCCCATCCCATCCTCGAAGCCGAAGGCGGGGATGCCGGTGCGGTCCGCATCCAGATCGCGCCAGACCCGGCTGCGCCAGGATTTGTGCCCGTTGGGCTGCCCCTCGAAGAACGGGGAGTTGGCGAAAAGCGCCGTCGCCACCGATTGCAGGCTCAGCGCGACCCGCAGCTTCTTGACCATGTCCGCCTCGGAGGCGAAGTCGAGATTGACCTGCACGGTGCAGGTCCGGCGCATCATGACCCGCCCCATCGTGCCGACCTTGCCCATATAGGCATCCATCAGCTTGTAGCGGCCCTTGGGCATCAGCGGCATGTCCGTGTGCCGCCAGATCGGGGCCGCGCCGAGCCCGATGAATTCCACGCCGATCTCGTCGGAGACGGCTTTCACCTCGCGCAGATGGTCGTTCACCTCGTCGCAGGTGCGGTGGATGTTCTCTAGCGGCGCACCCGATAGCTCCAGCGCGCCGCCCGGCTCCAGGGAGACGTTGGCGCCGTCCTTCTGCAGGCCGATCAGCTTGCCGCCTTCCTCCACCGGCGCCCAGCCGAAACGGTCGCGCAAACCGCTCAGGACGGCGTGGATCGAGCGTGCGCCCTCATACGGCAGCGGCTGTAACGTGTCCGCGCAATAGCCGAACTTCTCATGCTCGGTGCCGATGCGCCAGGCGTCTTTGGGTTTGCAGCCCGATTCCAGATATCCGGCCAGCTGGGCGGGATCGGTGACGGGGCCGCCGCCGGATTGGGGGATGGACATGGCGCCTCCGTCTTAGCGACCTTCTCCCTGTGTTTCGCGGCCGCTCAAGTCAAGGCCGCCACGCCAGCCCGCCGCCACACAATCGTGAAGCCCTCCGCATGGGCCTGCACCGCGCGGACCATGGCATCGGCCTCCATGCCGGGCAGAGGGGCCAGCGCATCCAGCAGGATATCCGCGCCCAACGCGCCTTCGGGAATGAAAAGCGGGGCGTTCGCAGCGGGCATCAGGCGCCAGAACCCGCTGCCATCGGCGCGGCGCTGGAAGGCCACCTCCTGCAATTCGTCCAGGCCCACCGTCCCGCCCATGACCGGTCCCATATACGCGATGCGCCCCTCCACCGCCTCCACGATGCCGGGGGCTTCGGCTTCGGTGCGGAACCTGGCGCGACGGATGCCCGTCAGAAGAAGCCCCGCCCCGGAGGCCAGCAAGGCCAGCCCGAATAGAAGCGCCAGACCGCGCCCCTGCAGCAAGAGCCAGAGGCCAAGGACCAAGGCGCCGGCGCCGATCAGCACTTCGCGCCATCGACGTAGGCGGGCGGCGGCTTCGGGACGGATCATGGTGGGGCCTCGTATCGGTGGAAACAGGCGGCGGAGGGTCACCGCGGCGGATGCGGAGGGGCGTGGCTCATGCGGGCAGCGTCACGCTTTCGCCCAACAGGACAATGGCGAAATCGCCGATCCGGGCAAAGCCCAGCGGGCGGTAGCAGGCGACGGCTGTCTCCGAGGCGGCGAAGAGCGTTGCGCGGCGCACGCCCTTGGCGCGGGCCTCGGCCAGATGCAGGGCCACGGCGCGGCGGGCATGGCCACGGTTGCGCCGTTCGGGTGGGGTGTAGACCCCGCCCACCTGCACGATGTCCGGGAGGCTGGCGTTGAACCCGGTCATGGCGACGGGCATGCCGTCGATCACAAGCACGCGGTGGCTGTCCCGCGCGATCCATCGAGCGACATCCGCCGCTGCGCGGTCGCGGTCGTTCAGGCGGACCTTCAATTCGGTGTCATAGGCCAGTCGCCAATCCACGGCGATGTCGCGATATGGGGCAAGGGATACTAGATCGCCTGACCCCCCCGGCACTGTAAGCCGTTCCAGGTCGAGAAGAAATTGCGGCTCGTCCTTGTCCAACCCTTCGGCGCCCAACCCTTCGGCGCGCCCAACCAATCCGGTGGCGGACATGATCGCCCGCACGGGTGGAGCCGCGCCGATGAAGCCCATGATCTCCCGCCCGCGCAAACACGGCGCGCAGGTTGCCGCGTCGATCCCGCCTGGTGCGAAGGGCATCACCATCCCCTCCCGCGTCAACCCGAGGATCGTCGTCGGGTCGGCGGCGCGGTCGGCCCAAAGGGACATGGACCGATCCGCCTCGCCGCCCAGCCCGTAGCGGGCCAGGTTGTCGAGGGGGAACATCGCGAGTTCCGGCCGGGCCTCCATGGCGCGGATCGCGGCGGGAAGCGTGGTCTCGGTTACGGGGATCATATCCAATCCCCCCGCGCGGCCTGCCAGAGTGTCAGGGCCGCCACGGCCGCCGTGTCGGCCCGTAGGATACGAGGCCCGAGGGAGATCGGCGCAGTCTGGGGCAGGGCGCGCAGGCGGGCGCGTTCCTCGGGCGCGAAGCCGCCCTCGGGGCCGATCAGGATACAGGCGGGGGCGGGTGGCAGGGGGACCGCGGTGCCAGGCCCGGACCAGTCCGGGTCGTCGGACAGCGCCTCGTCTGCGAAGATCAACGCGCGGTCCGCGGGCCAGTCGGCCAGCAGGCGGTCCAGCGGGACTAGATCCGCTACCTCGGGCACGAAGGTGCCGCCGCATTGCTCCGCCGCCTCGATTGCATGGGCCTGCAGCCGGTCGCGGCGGATGCGCTCGGCATTGGTAAAGTGGGTCTGGGCGGGCAGGATGCGGGCCGCGCCGAGTTCGGTGGCCTTCTCGACGATGAAATCCGTCCGGGCCTTCTTGATCGGGGCGAAGGCCAGCCAGAGATCGGGCGGATCGCGCTGCGGCGCCACCTGCGTTGCACAGACCAGCGTGCCGCCGCGCTTGCCCACCGCCTCGATCTCGGCCCGCCACGCGCCCGAGACACCATCGAACACCGTCAGCGTATCCCCCGCGGATAGGCGCATCACACCGGACAGGTAATGCGCCTGCTCCCGCGACAGCGTCACCGATTGCCCCGGCCCGAGGGGTCCGGCTACATGCAGCCTGACCTTGCTGTCCATGGGGCCCTCCGATGACCGACACGTCCTCCGATCAAGGACAGGTGGCCGACGCCGTCAAGGGCAACTGGGTCGATACCCTGGCGCCCGCGGCCACGCGGCCCTTCCTGCGGCTTTCGCGCGCGGATCGGCCCATCGGAACCTGGCTACTGCTTCTGCCCTGCTGGTGGGGCCTGACCCTGGCCGTGGCCGCGACCGAGTTCCGGCCCTTCGCCCTCTGGATCGCGTTGGGCTGCGCCATCGGCGCGTTCCTGATGCGGGGCGCGGGCTGCACGTGGAACGACATCACCGACCGGGACATCGATGGTTCGGTCGCGCGTACGCGCAGCCGCCCGATCCCGTCGGGGCAGGTGACGGTCAAGGGCGCCTTGATCTGGATGTGCGCACAGGCGCTCCTGGCGTTCGGCATCCTGCTGACCTTCAACGGCCCGGCGATCCTGTTGGGAATCCTTTCGCTTCTGCCTGTGGCGGTCTATCCCTTCGCCAAGCGCGTGACCTGGTGGCCGCAGGTCTTCCTCGGCATCGCGTTCAATTGGGGCGCGCTGCTGGCCTGGACGGCCCATACCGGCAGCTTGGGCTGGCCGCCCATCCTGCTCTATCTCGGCGGGATCGCCTGGACCCTCTTCTACGACACGATCTATGCCTATCAGGACATCGAAGACGACGCGTTGATCGGCGTGAAGTCGACCGCACGACGTTTTGGCGATCGGCCCGTGCCATGGCTGCGCGGGTTCCTGATGGCCACCGTGGCGCTGATCTCCGTGGGCGTTCTTCTGGCGCTGCCACCGCTTTCCGGCGCGCTGGCCTTGCTGGGCGTCTGGGCCATGGGCTGGCATCTGGCCTGGCAATTGGCGCAGCTGAAGATCGACGATCCGGCCACCTGCCTGCGCCTTTTTCGGTCGAACCGCACGGCCGGCCTGATCCCCCTGCCGTGTTTCGCCATGGCGGCCCTCGTCTGATTGCCCCCCGGCGGCGGGGCGGCTAGTCAGGCGCGGCACGGATCGGAACGATATGAACCGCAAGCGTATTTTCATGTCATTGGCCGCCTTCGGGTTGGCCGCCATGGGGGCGGGAGCCACCGCGTATCATGGCGCAGGCTATGTCGAGCGGTCCTCGCGGGAGGCGGTTGACCGTGCGCTCCGTGCGGAGCTGCTGGACTGGGCCTCGGTCGAGACGGACGGCCTCCTGATCGTTTTGACCGGCACGGCCCCCAGCGAAACCGCGCGCTTTCGTGCCATCACGCGGGCCGGGCGGGTGGTCGATCCGAACCGTGTGGTGGATGGAATGGAGGTCGTGGCCGCTGACCCGGTGGCCCCGCCGCAATTCTCGCTGGAGATATTGCGCAACGACGCCAACATCTCCGTCATCGGTCTGGTCCCCGGCCAAATCGGCCGCACAGGGTTGGAGACCCTTCTGGCGGACGTCGAGGCCGGTGACATTACCAACATGGTCGAAACCGCGGATTATTCCGTCCCCGCGGGCTGGCCTGAGGCGGTTCAATTCGCGATGGAGGCGCTGGAGACGCTGCCCCGCTCCAAGGTGACTGTGGCGCCCGGACGGGTGTCGATCACCGCGGTGGCCGACAGCGATGCGGAACGGCGGCGTCTGGAAAGCGAGCTGTCGCGCGCACGTCCCCGCAGCGTGTCGCTGGAAGTCGACATCGCCGCGCCACGCCCGGTCATCGCCCCCTTCACGTTGCGGTTCGTCATGCCGCCCGACGCGCCGCCGCGCTTCGATGCCTGCGCCGTGGACAGTGAGGTCGCGCGTATTCGCATCTTGGCGGCGGCGGCCGATGCGGGTTTCGAGGGCAAGGCCGATTGCGTGACGGCGCTGGGCGTTCCGAGCGCCTCCTGGGGGGAGGCGGCGGCCCTGTCGATCTCCGCGCTTGCCGAATTCGGCGGCGGCTCGGTGACCCTGTCGGATGCCGACGTGACGTTGGTGGCGCAGGACGGGACGGACCGGGATCTTTTCGACCGCGTGGCGGCCGAGTTGGAGACCGCCCTGCCGGATATCTTCTCGGTCAGCGCCGTCCTGCCGGAACCGACCGTCGTGGACGGCACCGGCGAGGCCGAGACCGGACCGCCCGAATTCGTGGCGACCCTCTCGCCCGAAGGGCAGGTGCAGCTGCGCGGTCGCCTCTTCGACCAGACACAGGAACGCGCGGTGCTGAGCTACGGGCGGGCGCTGTTCGGCGTGGACGATACCTATATCGCCACCCGCGCGGACGACACGCTGCCCGAAGGCTGGCCGGGCCGCGTTTTCACCGGGCTCGACGCGCTGACGATCCTGGCCAGTGGCTCGGTCGTGGTGCAACCGGATTTCCTGGTGATCCGGGGCGAGACCGGCAATCAGCGCGCCGATCTTGAGATCTCGGGCCTTCTGTCCGATCGGCTGGGATCGGAAGCCGACTTCCGCATCGACGTCATCTACCGGGAGGAGCTGGACCCCCTGCTCAACATCCCCACCCCCGCGGAATGCGAGGAGAGCCTGAACGGTATCCTGCTGGAGGAGAAGTTGAGTTTCGCGCCCGGCGAGGCCGTGATCGAGCTTTCCGGCGAGGGGCAGCTTTTGCGGCTGGCCGAGGAACTGGATCGCTGCAAGCGGTCCGCGTTCGAGATCGGAGGGCACACCGACAGCCAGGGCCGCGAGGTCATGAACCTGCAACTGAGCCAGGACCGGGCCGAAGCGGTGCGCGCGGCCCTGATCACGCGGGGCGTGCCACCGGATCAATTGGCGGCGCGCGGCTACGGCGAGGCGGAGCCCATCGCTGAGAACGATACCGAGGCCGGGCGGGAAGCAAACCGCCGGATCACCTTCACGATCCTCGGGGCCGAGGCGAACGAGGGCGAGGAGGCTGCGTCGGAGGACGCCGCGGTTGAGGCGACTGCGGACCCGGGCGAGGCGCCGTCTGACGGCGCTGCGACCGAGGACGATACGGCTGAGAGCGCCGTGCCTGAAGCGCCCTCGGACGAGGCGGAAGAGGCGACCGGCGAAAGCATTCCGACCGACGCGCCGGGCACAGAAGACCCGGAGGAGCAGGCCGAAGCCGAGGCAGCCGGCACCGAGGCATCGGGCGACACCACGGAGCCTTCCGAGATCGTCGTGATTACCGGCCGCTCGAACCGGTCACAGGAAGACGGGTCCGACGGGGCGCCCGTGGAGGCGGCGGCCGAGGCCACCACCGAGCCCGAGACGGCACCGGAGCGTGAGACTTCGCCAGAGACTGCCACGGCGCCGCCGACGCCCGTGGAAGACGATCCCGAAACCGAGGATCCTGTCGCGGAGGAAGATCCGAACCGCCCCACTCCACCGCCCGCCCGCCCGGACCCACCCGAAGGAAACTGACCCTTGAACCGAACCGAGTTCATCATCGCCATCGCGCTGATCCTGTTCCTGGCCTTCATCCTGGGCTGGTTCGCCTCCTGGCTGGTTCAGCGCTTCAGCCGCGTCTCCGCCGACGAGGTCGGGGAGTTGGAGGCCATGGCCAGCGCGCTCCACGACGCGGAGGAACAGCGGGACCAGGCGATCACCTATCTGCAGTACCGCGAGAACGAATTGGTGGCGCAGGTCCAGCAGACCGAGGCCGAGTTGAAGGCCGCCATGGAGGGTTTGGGCGAGGCTCGGCGCGAGGCCGGGGAGCTGCGCGCCTATATCGAGAAGATCAACGCAGACGCGTGAGGCGTCGCACCGATGCCGGGTTAGCCGCGGATCGCACTCAGCGTCTGCCTGGGTGTCAGCGCTTCCACATCCGTTCGCAACTCGATTAGGGCCGGGCCGTCGGTTGCGAGCGCCGCATCAAGGGCCGCCGGGAATTCCGCCGTCTCAGAGACCGTGACCCCCGGCATCCCGAAAGACCGCGCGAAAGCGGCGAAATCCGGATTGGTGAGTTCGGTAGCCGAGACGCGGCGCGGGAAGTGCCGTTCCTGATGCATCCGGATCGTGCCAAGGGCGCCGTTATTGACGACAAGGAACACGACCTTGGCGTCGTGGCGCATGGCGGTGGCGAGTTCCTGTCCCGTCATCAGGAAACAGCCGTCGCCCGCAAAGGACAGGACCGGGCGATCCGGATGGCGCATCGCGGCGGCGATGGCTGCCGGGACGCCAAAGCCCATCGTGCCGTTCACCGGCGCCAGCTGGGACCGGAAGCGGCCATAGGTGAAGCCCTTGTGCAGCCAGGTTGCGTAGTTTCCGGCGCCGTTGCAGACGATGGCGCTGTCGTGGAAGCGCCGCTCCACCTCGGCCACGATGGCGCCCATATCCACGCCCGCCGGGGCGGCGGGCAGATCGCGGGCCGCGATGCTGCTTTGGTGAAGCGCCTGCATCCGGTTCGGATCGACGGCGGTCTCGCGGAGCGCATCGGCCAATTGCGCGACGAAAGTGGGCGCGTCGGCGACGATGCCGATCTCCGGCTGGTAGACGCGGCCGATCTCTTCTGGGTCCGGGAGGACATGGATCAGCGCCTGTTTCGGCGTGGGTATGGAGAGGAGTTGGTAGCTGTCGCTCGGGATCTCGCCCAGCCGGGCCCCGATGGCGAGGATCACGTCGGCCTCGACAACGGCGGCGCGCAAGGCGGGTGACATGCCCAGCCCAAGATCGCCCGCATAGCAGGGCGCACGGTTGTCGAGGAAATCCTGGCAGCGGAATTCGGTCGTGACCGGCAGGTTCAAACGCTCCGCCAGGGCGCGCAGCGTGTCGGATGCCGCCTGCGACCAGAGACCGCCGCCCAGCACGATAAGGGGGCGTTCCGCGGTCGAGAGCCGTTGCACCACCTGCGCCATCGTCTCGTCCGGCGCCGCCATCGCCGGTGCCGTGACGGGGCGCAGGGCGGGGCGTGCAACCGGCACACTTTGCATGTCTTCGGGCAGGGCCAACACCACGGGTCCAGGGCGGCCGGACAGGGCCGTGGCGAAAGCGCGCGCGATCTGTTCGGGGACGCGGCGCGCATCGTCGATCTCGGCCACCCATTTGGCGACCGACCCGAAGACCGCGCGATAGTCCATCTCCTGGAACGCTTCGCGTCCCCGCATGGCGGCCTCGATCTGACCCACGAAGAGGATCAGCGGCACCGAATCCTGTTGCGCCACATGGAGCGCTGTTGCCGCGTTCATGGCCCCCGGTCCCCGCGTAACGAAGGCGATGCCAGGACGCCCGGTCAGCTTGCCATCGGCCACGGCCATAAAGCCCGCGCCGCTTTCGTGCCGAGTGGTGACGAACGCGATGCCCGGCGCGTCCAGCAGCGCGTCAAGAACGGCCAGATAGCTTTCGCCGGGCACACCGAAGATGCGGTCCACGCCCATCTGTTCGAGGCAGGCCACGAGGGCCTGCGCTCCGCTCATCGTGTCGTCGCAGTCGTCACGCATCCCCATTCCCCTCTCGGTTTCGGGCCATGGGTGCGCTGGATGGCCGGGACGCGCAAGTCCCGGCCTTGGGGCTTACCTGTCGTCCTCGTCGTCGTCGGTCGAGTCGGGCAGGTTGAAGAAGCTGTCCGCATCCACGGGCTCGTCCTTCTTCTCGTCCTCGTCGTTGCCCGTCAGGCTGAACGTCTCAAGCCCAGAGATCGCGGAGGGCAGGGCGGCATCGGTGTCCCCGCCCAGTGATTGTTCGGTCGAGACCAGCTTGCGCCGCTCGTCATCGGTCATCACCTCGCCCTCGGCGGCCTTCTTGGCGGCGGCCTTCTGGACAACGGCATCCAGTTCGGACTGCTTGCAGAGGCCCAGGGCGACGGGGTCGATGGGCTGCATGTTTTGGATATTCCAATGGGTCCGTTCGCGGATCGACTGGATGGTCGGCTTGGTCGTGCCGATCAACTTGGAGATCTGGGCATCGGTGAGTTCGGGGTGGAACTTCACGAGCCACAGGATGGCATTGGGTCGATCCTGCCGCTTCGAGAGCGGTGTGTAGCGCGGACCGCGGCGCTTCTGTTCACCATCGGCGGCGGGGTTGTGGAGCAGGCGCAGTTTGTGGGTCGGGTCTTTCTCGGCCTTCGCGATCTCTTCGGCGGTCAGCTGCTTGTTGGCGATCGGGTCGAAGCCCTTCACGCCTGCCGCGACGTCCCCATCCGCGATGCCCTGGACCTCCAACTCGTGCAGGTCGCAGAAATCGCCGATCTGCTTGAAGCTGAGGGTGGTGTTGTCCACCAGCCAGACGGCGGTGGCCTTGGCCATGATCGGTTTGTTCATCTCGTGCCTCCGTTCGGACATGCCTTCCCCGTCGCCCGGTTCAGGGGCTGCGGGCCGGGGCCCGCCGTTCTCGCTTTCGGGGAACTTGATCGGCTATATAGGCAAGGCCGTTTGGGGAGGGAAGGGAAAATGCTCCGCTGGATCGCGATGGCGCTCGGCGCCGCCATGCCTGCATTTGCCGAGGGGGAACGGGCGGGAGACTTCGACTATTACGTGCTGAGCCTGAGTTGGACGCCCACCTGGTGCGCATTGGAGGGCGACGGGCGCGGATCGGATCAATGCGATCCCGGACGCGGTCACGGTTTCACCCTGCACGGTCTCTGGCCGCAATACGAGGACGGATGGCCCAGCTACTGCCGCACGCCCGAGCGGGAGGCATCGCGGGCGCAAACCGGGGCAATGGTCGACATCATGGGCTCCAGCGGCCTGGCTTGGCACCAATGGAAGAAGCATGGGCGCTGCTCTGGCCTGAGCGCCGCGGACTACTTCACGGCCTCGCGCAGCGCGTATGATGCCGTGACGCGGCCTGATCTGCTGCGCCAGCTGGATCGGGAGGTGACCCTGCCCGCACATGTCATCGAGGACGCGTTTCTGGAGGCGAACCCCGACCTCTCATCCGACCAGATCACCGTGACCTGCAAGGCGGGGCATGTCCAAGAGGTGCGCATCTGCCTGACCACCGATCTGGCGCCGCGACGCTGCGGTCCGGACGTGATCCGGGATTGCGACCTCAAGGCGGCGCGGTTTCCGCCGATGCGCTAAGCAGCCGCGACTGCCATTCCTCCGCCGGCGCGGGGCGGCCGATATGGTAGCCTTGCCCGAAATGGATATCGAGTTCGGAGAGGATCCGCGCCTGTTCCGCCGTCTCGATCCCTTCCGCGATGATGTCCATATCCAGATCGCGTCCGATCCCGGCCAGGCCCCGCAGGATACCTTCGGAGCGCCCGTCCTGCCCCAGCGTATCGACGAAGACCCGGTCGATCTTGATGATATCCACCGGGAAGCGGCGGAGCCGTTCCAGATTGGAATGCCCTGTTCCGAAATCGTCCAGCGCGACCCGCGCGCCCCGGTCCCGTAGCCGAGTGATCAGGTCGATCGCGCGTTCGGGGCGGATGATGACGGCGCTTTCCACGATCTCCAGCACCAGGCGATCATTCGGGATTCGCTCCAGCAACGCGGAGAGGTAGCGGCAGCTGCCACTTTCTTTGCCGTCGATGACGGCGCCGGTGATGTTGAAGGTGCAGTAGAGCGGTGAGGCGCTGTCCGTGAAACGCCGCGCCGCCTGTTCGGCCAAGGCGGGAAACAGGTCGGAACCGGCTTCGGGCACCGTGTCGAGCGTCGTCAGAAAGCCGCCCGGACCCTCGACCCGTCCGTCTTGTCGCGTCCAACGCAACAACGCCTCGACGCCCACCGCGCGGTCGGTGCGAAGATCGAAGATCGGCTGAACATGGTAAGCCAACGCCTCGCTTTCCAGCGCGGCTTCGACCTCCCCGCGGGAAGGGATGCTGGACGGTGTGGGCAAGTTGCGGACCACTTCCAGCCGATCGCCGCCCGCCTTCTTGGCCCGCGCCAACGCGGCATCGGCGTGCAGGATGGCGCGCGCACGGCTTTCGGTCTGTTGCAAGGACACGACCCCGGCCGACAGGCTACGGGCCACGGGACCGTTCCGACCATCCACGATCGCGTTGGAGGCAAGGCGGCGCAGGTTGCGGGTTAGATCGGCTGCCTCTTCCAAGGACTGCCCCGGGAGCCAAAGAAGAAAGCGTCCGCTTTCAAGCCGTTCCATACCCTGCCCGGGGCCAAGCGCCCGACGCAGAATGTCGCCCATGGCAGCCAGCAACCGGTCGCCCGTGTCGAAATCCTCGTCACGATTGACGCCGTTCAGATCGTCCACATCCAGAAGTGCAAGTGAACCGCCCGCTTCGTCGGTCGTGTCCAGCGGGACGGGGCGCAGCCCCTCCGGTGGTCGCGCGTCGGGGGGCGCAACAGAATAGCGCCGTCCGATCCGCAGACCGATCAAGCCTGCGGCACACACCGCCGCCAATAGGATGATGCCGTTCCAGAGCATGGCGAACCAAAGCCCTTTGACTCCCGAGGCGACCGCCACCAGACGGCGCCTTCGCCACCATGTGACCCTATCGCGGTGGCGAGGTAAACTGAATTGTTCAAATTAGAAACGTTTGCGTGCCGACAATGCCGCGCGCAGCGTTCCGTCATCCAGATAGTCGAGCTCGCCGCCCACGGGCACGCCTTGCGCCAAACCGCTGACCGTGACGCCGGTCGGCTCGATCTCGCGGGCGACGTAATGGGCCGTGGTCTGGCCGTCGACCGTGGCATTGAGTGCCAGAATGACCTCGCTCACCCCCTCGGCGGCGATCCGGTCGCGCAGCTTGGGAATGCGCAGATCGTCCGGGCCCACATCGTCCAAAGGCGACAGCGTGCCGCCCAGGACGTGGTAGCGCCCGCCGAAAACCTGCGCGCGCTCCATCGCCCAAAGATCGGCCACGTCCTCGACCACGCAGATCTGCCCATTGGCCCGCTTCTCGCTTTGGCAGATGCCGCAGATGTCGCTGGCGGCGATGTTGCCGCAGTTCAGGCAGGTCCGGACGGTCCGGCCGACACGGCCCATCAGATCGGCAAGGGGCAGAAGCTGGCTGTCGCGCTGACGCACCAGATGCAGGACGGCGCGGCGGGCAGACCGTGGACCCAAGCCGGGCAACCGGGCCATCCGCGCGATCAGGTCCTCGATGTCGCGGTGGGTCTCCATGCCCCGAGACCGCCGTCAGAACGGCAGCTTCATTCCCGGTGGCAAGCCCAGACCCTCGGCCATTTTGCCCATCTCCTCGCGGGAGCGTTCGGAGGCCCGCGCCTGCGCATCCTTGATGGCGGCCAGGATCAGATCCTCGACCATCTCTTTCTCATTGGGGTCGAAGATCGACGGATCGATTTCCAGGCCAGTCAGCTCGCCCTTGGCGGTGGCGGTCGCCTTCACGAGGCCCGCGCCGCTTTCGCCCGTGACCATGATGCTGGACAGGCTTTCCTGCATCTCGCCCATCTTGGCCTGCATCTCCTGGGCCTTCTTCATCATTCCGGCCATATCGCCCAGGCCGCCCAGTCCCTTGAACATCCGTTATCCCCTCAATTTCGGTTCCTCTTTGCAAGTAGCGTTCGCCGACGCGCGCAACAAGCCATGGACGTCACGGCAGGGGGGAACGATAACGGTTGACTTTCCCTTACGTAAAACACTGACTGCGACAAAAAAAGTCGGAATTGCGAATGTCTGCATCCGCCGCCCTTTCGTTGGTCCTCTTCGCGGCAACCGCCCTCTTCGGGGCGGCGTCGGCACAAAGCGATGCGCCGCTGCCCGAAGAGTTGATCCTATCGCTGCAAGGCGGTGGGTATGTCGTCTACATCATTCACGCAGAGGCCGAGAAAGACATCGTCATCGCGCCAGGCGCTTCCCCGTCGGCGCGCTGCGCCTCGCCCTTTGCCCTGACCGAGGTGGGCGCGGCCAAGGCCGAGGCAATCGGCGGCGGTTTTGAGCGACTGGATATCCCGGTCACCGAGGTCGTGGCCGCGGCCTGTTGCGGGGCATGGCAGATGGGTCGAAACGCTTTTGCCGCGACCACCATAAGTATCTCACCCGAAGCCGAGGCGCTGGAGGCGGCGCGCACGCCGTCTCGACCCGATCCGCTGATGCAGGGTCCGATGCCGATCGGCCGCCCGGACAATCTGGTCATCATCGGCCATGCCGAAGCTTTGTCGGATGTCATCGAAGGGGTGGAGGAGATGCCCGGGACGGCCCATCTCTTGCGGAACGAGGGGGGCGGGTTCGTCCTCGAAGGGACGATCCCGCCGGATGCATGGCTGGGCCTGTGAGACGGTTGTCCCCCAAAGCCCGGCGCCCGCAGATCAGTCGCGGGCCGCGTTCGCACCGATGAACCAGGCGTCCTTGTCGACTTCCCGGCTCACCTCGGTGAAGAGATCGGCGGTATCCTCGTCCCCGGCCTCACCCGCATCGCCCGCCGCCTTGCGTATCTTGGCGCCGTGATCCTTGAAGCGGGTCACCAGCTCGTTGATATGTTCGGATATGTCGGTCAACTCGACCGGGTAAGGGGCCAGCGTCGTCTTTTCGGCGGCAACTTGGGTCGTGCCGCGGGCAAATCCGCCCATGATCGCCGAACGCTCCGCCATAAGGTCCGAATGCTCGCGCAGGCGATCGGCCACTTCGTCCAGAAGCTCGTGCACGCCGATGTAACCGCGGCCGCGCAGGTTCCAATGGGCCTGCTTCACGGCAAGGGTCAGGTCGATGCTGTCGGCCAGCCGCTCGTTGAGCAGGTCGACAATCTGGGCTTGGGTCTGGTCGTCTAGACCGCTGACGAATGTTTCGGGCATCTGTAATCCTCCAGGTCGCGTGGTTGCCCCTTCGCAACGGTGGATCATCGGATTCGGTTTCATCTTTTTCCGGTAAAAGGATCGCGACACTGCAGCGCGATCTCAGTCCGCGTCGCGATCCCGCCCATCTGGCACGGCGTGACGCACGACGTGAAACCCCTCCTCCTGTGTGGGCAGGGCGAAATGGGCGGACAGGCTGTGAAACTGCGCCTCGGTCGGTGCGAATGGATGGCTGCCCGTTTCGTTTCGCGCGCGCAGGCGCGCTAGGCAAAGCGCGTCGGGCGTCGTCAGAACGTGCAGCCTGTGATCGGCACCGGTCTGGTTCAGGATGTCTCGCATCCAGGCGCGGGACTCGACGGTGTTGGCCTGGAAATCCAAAACGACGGAGACGCCTGCGTTCAGCAGATCCACCACATGCGGGCCAAGGACACCGCGGAGGCGTGCGGCACGCTGCATATAGTCGCGGATCGACGCCATATCTCCTTGGAACAGGGCCGCGAGCCAATCGTCTTCGGCCAGGCGCACGGTCCCCGGCAAGCGGGCGAGATCGCGGGCAAGGGTCGATTTACCCGACGCGATCTTGCCGCAGAGCATATGGAGGATGGGGGCTGTCATCGGCGCGACCCTCCTTCGCGGTGTCCCGGTGCGGAAATGCAGTGCGCTGATGGCGACGCGAGCTGCACATCACCCTTCGTCGAACGGATCCCACTCGTCTTCGACTTCTTCCAGCGCCTCGGCGGCGGCGTCTTGGATCAGATCGGCGCGCGTCCGCACCTCCACCAGTTCGGCGCCGGGAAATACCTCAAGGACGGCCTGGGTGAGCGGATGGGCCATGGCCTCGGCCTCTGCCTTGCGGGCATCCGCATCGCGCAGTTCCGCGATCGTGGGCGCGCCACCCTCCGACACGATCGACACGGCCCAGCGCACCCCGGTCCAGCCCTGCAGGCGGCCCGCCAGCCTTGCGGCCAGGTCCGGGGCCGCATCGGGTGCCGGTTCGAACTCGATCCGGCCCGGAGCGTAGCGGACGAGGCGCAGGCCGGTCTCGACTTCGACCAGCAGCTTCACGTCGCGGTTGGCGCGGATCAGCTCCACCACCTGCGGGAAGGTCTGGAAGCGGGCCAGCGCGGGTTCCGCGTCCGTCGCGGGCAAGGCGGAGCCGCGGGCCATGGGGGCGCCGCCGCCCGATGGCGCCGGGCGCGGCGCCGGGGCGGGCGCCGACGGGGCGGGGGCGTCGCGCAGTTTGCGGATCAACTCGTCCGGGGAGGGGAGGTCGGCCACATGGGTTAGGCGGATCACGGCCATCTCGGCCGCCATCATGGCATTGGGCGCCTGACTGACTTCCTCCAGCGCCTTGAGCAGCATCTGCCACATCCGCGTCAGCGCCCGCATGGGCACGCCCTGGGCGAAGGCCTGGCCACGGGCGCGTTCGTCGGGGCTAACGGTGGGGTCTTCGGCGGCGTCTGGCGTGATCTGCACGACGCTGACCCAATGGGTGAGTTCGGCCAAGTCACGTAGGATCGCCAGCGGGTCGGCCCCATCGGAATACTGCGCGCTCAGCTCGGTCAGGGCGGCCGCGGCCTCGCCCTTCATGATCAGATCGAAGAGGTCCATGATCCGGCCCCGGTCAGCCAGACCCAGCATGGACCGGACCTGCTCGGCCGTCGTCTCTCCGGCGCCATGGCTGATGGCCTGATCCAGCAGCGACATGGCATCGCGGGCAGACCCTTCGGCAGCGCGCGCGATCAGGGCAAGCGCGTCATCCGCGATCTCTGCGCCCTCCTGACCGGCGATCTGGCGCAGGTGGTCGATCATCACCTCCGGCTCGATCCGGCGTAGGTCGAAACGCTGGCAGCGGCTCAGCACCGTGACCGGCACCTTACGGATCTCGGTGGTGGCGAAGATGAACTTCACATGGGCGGGCGGTTCTTCCAGCGTCTTCAGGAGCGCGTTGAACGCGCTGGTAGAGAGCATGTGGACCTCGTCCACGATATAAATCTTGTAGCGTGCGGAGGCGGCCCGGTAATGGACCGAGTCGATGATCTCGCGGATGTCGTTGACGCTGGTATTGGACGCGGCGTCCATCTCCAGCACGTCCACATGGCGGCCCTCGGCGATGGCGCGGCAGGGCTCGCAGACGCCGCACGGGTCGGTGGTAGGACCGCCGTTGCCATCGGGCCCGACACAGTTCAGCCCCTTGGCGACGATGCGGGCCGTGGTCGTCTTGCCGGTGCCGCGAATGCCCGTGAGGATGAAGGCTTGGGCGATCCGATCGGCGGCGAAGGCGTTGCGCAGGGTGCGCACCATCGCCTCCTGCCCCTTGAGGTCGGCGAAGGTCGCCGGACGATACTTCCGTGCGAGTACCTTATAGTCGGAATCGGTCATCTGGCCCCCTTGCCGGGGCAATCTAGGCGGCCCGGCCCGCCGCCGCTAGAGCGTCCAGAGCACCACACAGACGGCCACGGCCCCGATACTGAAGATCGACGCCAACAGACCGAAGGTTCGCGTCTCCTGCTCTTCGGTATCGTGGGTGTCGAGGCGCCGCTGGCCTTTGCAGGAGTTTTTCCAGGCAGCGTAGAAAATCGTCAGTGCGGCTAGGATGAAGAGTGTCGCGACCGCTTTCGGCACCCATGTCGGCTCCGCCTCGTTGAAGACGGCGCGCAGGCCGACGGCGATGGCGATGGCCGCCATTCCGGTCCGCATCCAACCAGCAAAGGTGCGTTCATTTGCCAGAACCGTCCGGTCCTCGGCCCAATCGGTGCGCCATTCCGCCCAGTCGGTCTTCTTGCTCTGATTGTCGGTACCGCTCTCCATCGCCCGGAACTAAGCCGAACCCGCACCGCGTCCATTATTCGCCGGACGGGTCACGCCAGCGGTTCACGATGGGGTAACGGCGGTCCAGCCAGAAGGCACGTTGGCTGAGGCGGGCACCCGGGGCCGACTGAAAGCGCTTGTATTCGCTCAGATAGATCAGCTTTTCCACATGCTTCACGGTCTCGCGGTCGTGACCGGCGGCGACAACCTCCTCCACCGAAGCCTCCTCGTCGATAAGGCGTTCGAGAATGTCGTCCAGCGTGGGATAGGGCGGCAGGCTATCCTCGTCCTTTTGGTCTTCTCGCAGCTCGGCGGTGGGCGGCTTGTCGATGACGCGCACGGGCATGACCTCGCCGCGCGGTCCCAGGAAGCCGTCCACGAAATTGGCGTTCCGCCAGCGGCAGGTCTCGAAGAGGCGGGTCTTATAGAGGTCCTTCACCGGGTTATATCCGCCGGACATGTCGCCGTAGATCGTGGCATAACCCACGGAGACCTCGGACTTGTTACCGGTGGTCAGAAGCATCTCACCGAACTTGTTGGACAGCGCCATCAGCAGCATCCCCCGGATGCGGGACTGGATGTTTTCTTCCGTGAGGTCGGCATCGCGCCCTTCGAACAGGGGGGCCAGCGTCCCCGCCGCGGCCTCGCGCATGGCGGTGATAGGTAAGGTGTCGAGGCGGGTGCCCAGCCGTTCGGCGACGCCGCGCGCGTCTTCCAGGCTATGCTCGGATGTGTATTCCGAAGGCAGCATCACACAGCGCACATTGTCCGGGCCCAACGCGTCCACCGCGACGGCAGCGACGATGGCCGAATCCACACCGCCTGACAGGCCCAGAACCGCCTTCCGGAAGCCGGTCTTGGCCATGTAGTCCCGCAAGGCCAGAACCATGGCCTGGTAGTCGGCGGACGGTCCCTCGGGTTGCGGCGACAAATCGCCTGGCTTTGCCCGCCAGCCGTCGGGCGTTTCCTCGAAATCCACATGGATCAGGTCTTCGGCAAAGCTGGGCATATGGTGAGTCAGGTCGCCGCCCGGGTTCAAAACGAAGCTCGCGCCGTCGAAGACCTGGTCGTCCTGCCCGCCCACGAGGTTGAGATAGACCAGCGGCAGCCCGGTCTCGACGGTGCGGGCAACCATGTGGCCATAGCGGACGTCCTGCTTGCCCCGGAAGTAAGGCGAGCCGTTGGGCACGACGAGGATTTCGGCGCCGGTCTCCTCCAGCGTCTCGCAGACATCCTCGAACCAGGCATCCTCGCAGATCGGCGTTCCGATGCGGACGGGGCCGATCCGGTAGGGGCCAGAGACGTCGCCGGAATGGAAATATCGCTTCTCGTCAAAGACCTTGTAGTTCGGCCGGTGATGCTTTCGGATCTCGGCAACGACTGCGCCGCCCTGGGCCACGATCCAGGCATTATAGGGTTTCACGGATCCTTCCGGCCAAATCGCAGTGCCGATCCCGATGGCCGGGCCGTCGGCGCAGGCCGCGATCAGATCGTCGAGATGGCGCTTGGCATCGGCTACGAAGGCGGGTTTCCGCACAAGATCCTGCGGCTGATAGCCGGTCAGGAACATCTCGGGCAGCGCGACCATATCCGCCCCGGCCGCCTTGGCCGCAGCCCAGGCCTGGCGGGCCTTCGCAGCATTCCCGGACAGGTCGCCCATGGCGGAATTGGACTGCGCCAGCGTCAGGCGAAAAGTCTGGGACATGGAACGGCTCCGGCGGGCACAACCCGTCGCCACCTAGCGCGGGTCGGTCACAGGTAAAAGAGCACCTGCGCCATCCTGTTGCCGCATCTCTCAATCTTAAGTAATTTCGACGCGACAGACACGAGAGGCAGGCCCATGATCATTCGGACCGGAGCGACGCTCGCCTTCGCGCTTCTCGCGCATGCCGCCGTCGCGCAGGAAATCATCACCAAGCAATATGAGGGCGGTGGCGTCTACGAAGGCACCTTCAAGGACGGTCTTCAGGACGGCACCGGCACCTACACGCTACCGTCGGGCTATGAATATACTGGCGAATGGGTCGCGGGCGAGATCCGAGGCCAGGGCCGCGCGACCTTCCCCGACGGTTCGGTCTATGAAGGCAGCTTCTCTGACGGCAAGCCTGAGGGCGAGGGCACGATCACCTTCGCCGATGGCGGAACCTATTCCGGGGACTGGGTCGATGGCCGGATCGAAGGGACCGGCACCGCTGAATACGCCAACGGCACGACGTATACCGGCCAATTCGTCAACGCGCTGCATGAGGGCCAGGGCGTGATGGAGAGCCCGAACGGCTATCGCTACGAAGGCGGCTGGGTCGCGGGCGAGAAGCAGGGCGAGGGCAAGATCGTCTATCCGGACGGCTCCACCTACGAAGGCGGCATGGCGGCCAATGTCCGCTCGGGCCAGGGGACGCTGACGACGCCCGATGGCCTGACCTATGTCGGTGGCTGGCAAGATGGCCAGATCAGCGGCGACGGCACGCTGACGCAGCCCAATGGCGACGTCTATGCTGGCGCGCTGGTCGACGGTCGCCGCGAAGGCGAGGGCAAGGTCACCTATGCCAACGGCGATGTTTACGAGGGAACCTTCGTCGCGGACCGGCGCCATGGACAGGGCACGTTCACCGGTGTCGACGGCTACGTCTATACCGGCGGCTGGGTCGAGGGCCGCATCGAAGGCGAGGGCGAAGTCACCTATCCCGACGGGTCGGTCTATGTTGGGGAGTTTCTGAACGATTTGGCCCACGGGACCGGCAAGATCACCTATACCGATGGCGCCACCTATGAAGGTGAGTGGAACGAGGGCGTGATCGAAGGTCAGGGCCGGGCGGTCTATCCCAACGGCCTGATCTACGAAGGCAATTTTGTCGACGCGCAGAATGAAGGTTTCGGCGTAATGACCTTCAATGACGGCTATCGCTACGAAGGCGAGTGGAAGGCCGGTCTGCGGGACGGAACGGGCACGGCGACATATGCCGATGGGACCACCTATGAAGGCGCGTTCGTGCGCGGCCAGCGCGAGGGGCAGGGCAAGATCGAGATGGCGGATGGTTTCGCCTATGAGGGCGGCTGGAAGGATGGCGAGATCCACGGTCAGGGCGTTGCCACCTATGCCAACGGAGACGTCTATGAGGGCGCCTTCGTCGCTGGTCGACGCGAAGGACCGGGCACGATGCGTTATGCCACCGGCCAAGTGGAAGCAGGCCGCTGGGAAGGCGGCGCCCTTGCCGAGCGCGACCGTTCGGCCAGCGATCCGCAGCCCGTGGCCGATACCGACGGCTGAGACTTTTCTCTAACGGTCTTTGACGAGCATCATTCGCCAGAGGCAATCCATGTCCGCGAGGCGCTGAGCCGTTTCGTCAAAGGCGGCGCCCACATACGTGCCCAGCCAGGCCACGTATCCGACCCTTGCGCGCTTGAGCGCCGTCTCCCGTTCCACGCCCGTCTGTTCAATCAGATCGGCCATGTAATTCAGCCGCCGGGTGTCGATACCGGCGACACGGCGCCGAACCTCCTCATCCTCCGCCGCCCAGGCACGGATACCCATCTCGAACCTGCCATCATCGGTGGCGCAGCTGCGGAGAAGGCGTAGGAGACGGTCTGCCGGTGTGCCGCCCTGCGCTTCGTTCTCGGCGATGGCCTCGTCGGTATTGATCGTATCCCAGCGCGCAATCACCGCGCGGAGCAGAGCGCCGCGATCCTTGAAGTGCCAATAAAAACTTCCCCGCGTAATGCCCATGGATTTCGCAAGCGGATCGACACGGACGGCCGTTACCCCACCGGCTTCAAACGCGGCATAGGCGGCATCGACCCAAGCGTCGGGCCCCAGCCTCTCTGAAGACTCGATTTCCATACAGCCTGTATTGACAGGTTCCGCCAGAGATTCAATAACTCGAACCATACACTATGTATGGATAGGCAAGATGACTTCCGCGCGACCCTCATCCGAGAGCTGCCATCCGCCCGCCGGTCGGAGCCAGATCGAACGGCGGAATGTCGCGACGGCACTCACTCTATTCGGGCAAGGCTGGGGCGCCCGGCCCGGTTGGGAAGACGTCTGGAAGCGTGTTTTCGACCCCGACATCGTCTCACGGTTCCATGCCTTCCCGCCGATCCGCGGACTCGAGGCGGCGATGGCCTTCAACGCCGATCTCTTCGCTGGCTTTCCCGATCTCAAAGTGGCGATCACGTCCGTGACGGCAGAATCAGACACGGTTGTGGTGCAAAGCCGTCTGACCGGCCGCCATGAGGGCGCGTTCCTCAACGTGTCCGCCAGTGGCGCTTCGGTCGATGTGCCGGACGTCACAATCCTGCGCTTCGGAGCGGATGGACGGATTCTGGAGAGCCGCTATTTCACCGACCTGCTGGCGGTAATGACGACGATCGGCGCTGTGCCGGCGGTCGCTTAGCCACTTGATCGCGGCCTCAATCCCGAGGCAGCGCTTCGGAGATGTCGGACCAAAGCTCGGACAGGACGGGCTTGGGATCCATATCGATCACCGGAATGAAAGCGTCGATCAGAACGTCCAGAGTCATCGAATGCCTTTCGGGATCCTCCGGGTCTTCGCGGATCATGGCGACGACGGGGTGTCCGTGGGCATCCGCGATGACGAAATCAGCCGTCAATCCGGCCATCATCCCCAACTCTTCATGGGTGTCGGCGGAGAGAAAAGCAGACAACGCGACACCCGCATGGAGGGTGCAGGCCGGGGCCTCGATCTCAAGATGGTCGGCGATCCAGTCATGGAGCCGCATATCGGCGTGGTTCATCAGCGGGCGCGGGCGGACTGTGCCCGGCTTGGCGCCGGGCGTCGCCTGGGTCTGTCGCTTGGGTTTCACGATCGTCTTGGCCGGCGGTTGCGGCGCCAGATCGGGCAGGCCCTCCCACTCGTTGGCCCAAGAGCCTGATCCTCGTGGCCCCGCACCACCCGGAAACGGGATCACCGGGCTTTCGCTCTTGCTGGACCGCAGGCCGGGAATGGCGCGCACGGCAAACTGCGTGACGGCCTTCGAGAGGCCGGAAGGAACGAGGGTCTGAACGAGACGTGCCTGTGACATGGGATCCGTCCTGAAGAATACCCTTACGTCTTCGCGGCCGCGCTAGGCCAAAGTTGGGCGCGACAGGGGAGAATTAACGGTCTTCAGATGCGCTGACCCGCGTCGAGGTGCGCCAGTATGGCATCGCCGTCGCGTAGCACGGTGTCGCGGCGATCCTCGTCCATCCGGTCCCACGTGCGGTACATCTGGGCCATGCGGGGATTGCCTTGGAACCGGTCGCGATGGCGGTTCAGGAAATGCCAGTAGAGCAGGTTGAAAGGGCAGGCGCCCTCGCCCGTCTTCGTGCTGACGGAATAGGCGCAGCTCTTACAGTAATCCGACATCTTGTTGATGTAGTTGCCACCCGACACATAGGGCTTCGACCCCACGACGCCGCCATCGGCGAATTGGCTCATGCCGATGACATTGGGCGCCTCGACCCATTCATAGGCGTCCGCATAGACCACCAGATACCATTCATGGACCTGATGGGGGTGCAGCCCGGCGAGCAGGGCAAAGTTGCCCGTCACCATCAGGCGTTGGATGTGGTGGGCATAGGCATGGTCCATGGTCCCGGTGATCGCCTCGGCCATGCAGGCCATGTCGGTCTCGCCGGTCCAGTAGAATTCGGGCAGGTCGCGCGTCTGGTCCAATGCGTTGCGCGACGTGTAATCCGGCCCCTCTCGGAAATAGATGCCGCGGATATATTCGCGCCAGCCGATGATCTGGCGGATGAAGCCTTCCACCGCGTTCAGTGGCGCATCGCCATCCTTCCAGGCCCTTTCCGCCGCCTCGCAGACCTCGCGCCAGCCCAAGAGCCCCGCATTGATGTAAGGCGACAGGAAGGCGTGGAACATGAAGGGTTCGCCCTTCACCATCGCGTCCTGATAGTCGCCGAAGGTGGGCAGGTTCTTCTGGATGAAATGGGTTAGCGCCCGGCGCGCCTGTGCCCGGTCGGTGGCGAACCAGAAATCGTCCAGGCTGCCATAGCGATTGCCGAAGCGGTCGCGGACCAGGGCCAGCACCTCCTCCACCGTCTCGTCGGGCGTGAAGCGCATGGGGTGGACGGTCTCCAGCCCGTCTTTCGGCGGTTTGCGGTTGTCGTGATCGTAATTCCACTTGCCGCCCGCGGGCTGGTCTCCATCCATCAGAAGGCCGGTCTTGCGGCGCATGTCGCGGTAGAACCACTCCATCCGCAATTCCTTGCGGCCCTCGGCCCAGGCGTCGAACTCCGCGTGGGAGGCGAGGAAGCGGTCATCGGGGAAGAGATGGACCGGCAAAGGCGCGTCTTCCAATGCGCTGATCAGGCGGAACTCGCCCGGCTCGGTGGCGATGGCCTCGCTGGCACCGGTCGCGTCGGCGGCGCGCAGCAGCTCACCTGGGATGGAGTGTGTGTTTTCCGGATCGTCCAGCTTGGTGTAGTGGACCTGCCAGCCGTCGTCCCGCAGACGGGCCGCGTGCTTGCGCATGGCGGCAAAGAGGAAGGCGATCTTCTTGGGGTGGTGGGGGACATAATCCGTCTCGGCCTGGACCTCGGCCATGACGACGATGTCGGTCGCCTTGTCCCCCTCGCGTAGCGCGCTCAGGTCGTCGGACAGCTGATCGCCCAGGACCAGGATCAGGCGGCCTACCATTCGATGACCTTGCCCGCGTAATCGAAGAAGCCGCCCGATTGCTCCGGCGTGAGCGATTGTAGGACGCCAACCAGATTGTCCGCCGCCTCGTCAGCGGCGACCTTGGGCGCCTTGTACCCTTCGGTGAACGCCGTCTCCACCGTGCCGGGATGGAGGGCCACGATCACGCACCCCTTCTTCTTGCGCCCGATCTCGATGGCGGCGCCATGGGTGATCTGGTTGGCCGCCGCCTTTGACGCGCGGTAGCTGTACCAGCCGCCCATCTTGTTATCCCCGATGGAGCCGACGCGCGCGGTCAACACGCCGACACGGGCGTCGTCGGCCAGCTTCGGCGCCAGGTGCCGCAGCACCAGCGCAGGCCCCATGGCATTCACCGCGAAGGTGCGGGCCATGGCCTCGCTATCGATAGCGTCGAGGCTCTTTTCCGGGCTGGACCCCTCCGGCGCCAGAATACCAGTGGCGATGAAGGCGGTGTGGATCGGATCTGGCATGGCATCGAAAGCGCTGCGGATGCTGGCCGCGTCGGTCACGTCCAGGCCATCCGTGCGGCGCGACAGACCGGTGATGCTGTGATCGCGTGCAAGGCGTTCCACCAACGCGGCACCGATCCCGCCGGAGGCTCCGATAACAAGGGCATTAGGCATGGTCGCGCAGCTAGGCGCGGCGATGCGCAGGTCAAGCCGAGGGCCCGCACGATGCGTCTCGGCTCAGGCGCGCAGCAGGTTCAGCGTCAGCGCCTTGCGCACCGCATGGGACGTGTTCGTCGCGTTCAGCGCCTCTCGCGCCAGGCGCAGATGCTTTTCGACGGTGCTCGCATCCACGCCGATGATGACAGCGATGTCGCGCACAGCCTTGCCCTGGCTATACCATTCCAGCACCTCGCGCTGACGGCTGGAGAGCGGCCGCAACAGCGGCTGAGGCAGGGTGGCCACCCGCAGATGCAAAGCGCGCGACAAGGTCTCCATATGGGCGCCGTGCAGGGCCCAGGCCGCCTCGGCCTGCTCTGGCTCCGTCCCGCCGGGCAGGTTCACTGTCAGCCCCGCATTCACCCCCGGCATCGTGTCGCGCAGCCCGCCCACATAGCCGGGGCCGATCCCGTGCTCGGCCCGAAGCGCGATCAGCCGCGCCATCTGCGGCGAGAGCGGACCATCGAACGCCGCCGCGATTCGGGCGACGCTGTCGAAGCCTTCGTTATGCTGGACCCATTCGAAGAGCGGATTGTCGATGTAGAGCTGCTCGTCCACATAGGCGTCCAGCCACCCGGGGGATCCGCGATGCAGGATCAGCACTTCGGCGGGGTCGATGGGGTCGGGCGGCCCTGGATGGCGCGCCATCCCATAGAGAAGCGTCACGAACCCGCAGGCCGCTGCGGCTTCCCCGAAGGCGTCCCAGGCCGCCTCGACAGAGGTGGCGCGGATGATGCGGTCCAGGGCCTCGACCTTATCGGTCGCGGATACGGGATCGAGCGGATCGGTCATGGCGGGGCCTCCGGCAGTCGCGATCACTCTGCCGGTCTGGCCGGGGCTGGCAAGGCCCCGGATCAGCCACCGGGGAAGGTTTGGTCCCACAAGACGGCCAACCAGGCGGCCGAAAAGCGGTGCCCACCGGGATGCAGGCAATAGCTGAGGACCGCGTCGCCGTCGCTCCAGGCTTCGCACTCCAGATCCGCCAGCGTGAACGGTACGGAGGTGTCGAACCCCTTGGCCCGATACATCTCCAGCGCCTGCATCACGTCCCCCTGCGCGGTGGCGCCGATGGGACGCCCGCCGATGGGCACCACACCGTCCGACGTGCCGTGGATATGGTGGATCGTGGCGCTGCCATCTGCGCATTGGGCTGGCACCGGATCCCAGAAAGTGCCCGAAAGCGGGATGAAGGCCGGGAAGCTATCGGGCCGGTCGCAGGCCATCTGCCAGGTGATCATGCCGCCGGCCGAAAACCCGGCCATGACCATCCGCGCCGGATCCAGATCGAAGCGGGTGGCGGCGTCGTCGCGCACCGAGAGGATATAGGCCGCTTCATCGCGCGGCTCCCGACCGTCCGGCGCGTTGGGAATGTCCCAGTCGATGCCCTTGGCATTGAGCGCGATCAGCGCCAGCCCCTTTTCCCTGGCCATCCTCTCCAACCCGCCGCTGCCCATCGTGCCATTGGCACTGCCCCGATAGCCATGGGCGAAGACGATGGCGCCTTGGGGCGGGCCATCGGGCATCCGGATGCGGTAGGTGCCATCGGCGACCATGCAATCGGTAGCCGGGCCGCAGGCCGTGGCGCGGACAGGCAAGGCCAGAAGTCCGGTGGCGAAAGCGGTGAGGAGAAGATATCGCATTCGCCGGACATAGTCCGATTTCGGGGCTTCACATCATCACGACTTCGCGTATCCTTTCGCCCATGACGACGATCCTGATCCTGGACCTTCTTCTTAGCCGCTCCTGAGCGTGCCATCCGGCGCGACCGCTCGGGAGTGATCAGCGCCGACGAAGAAGCCAACCAGAGGATCAGAACCATGAGCACCCCCGACAAAGACCGAGTCGTCATTTTCGACACCACCCTGCGCGACGGGGAGCAATCGCCCGGCGCCACCATGACCCATGACGAGAAGCTGGAGATCGCCTCCATGCTCGACGAGATGGGCGTGGACATCATCGAAGCGGGCTTCCCCATCGCCTCGGACGGGGATTTCGCCGCCGTCTCCGAGATCGCGAAGAACGCCGAAAGTGCAACGATCTGCGGCCTCGCCCGCGCGAATTTCAAGGATATCGACCGCTGCTGGGAGGCCGTGAAACACGCGAAATCGCCCCGTATCCACACCTTCATCGGCACCTCGCCCCTGCACCGCGCCATCCCGAACCTGACGATGGACGAGATGGCCGACCGTATCCACGACACGGTCACCCATGCCCGCAACCTCTGCGACAACGTGCAATGGTCGCCCATGGATGCGACCCGCACGGAATGGGATTACCTCGCCCGCGTGGTGGAAATCGCCATCAAGGCCGGGGCCACCACGATCAACATCCCCGACACGGTGGGCTACACGGCGCCCGTCGAAAGCGCCGATCTGATCCGTCGCCTGATCGCGGAGGTGCCGGGCGCGGGCGACGTGATCTTCGCCACCCATTGCCACAACGACCTGGGCATGGCGACGGCCAACGCCCTGGCTGCGGTCGAGGGCGGCGCGCGCCAGATCGAATGCACGATCAACGGCTTGGGCGAGCGGGCGGGCAACACCGCGCTGGAAGAGGTCGTCATGGCCCTGAAGGTCCGGGGCGACATCATGCCCTTCACCACCGGAATCGAGACGACCAAGCTCATGGCGATCAGCCGCCGTGTTGCTGCCGTTTCGGGCTTCCCGGTGCAGTTCAACAAGGCCATCGTCGGCAAGAACGCCTTCGCCCATGAAAGCGGCATCCACCAGGACGGGATGCTCAAGAACGCCGAGACCTTCGAGATCATGCGCCCCGAGGATGTGGGCCTGTCCGAGACCTCTCTGGTTATGGGCAAGCATTCCGGCCGGGCCGCGCTCCGCTCCAAGCTGAAGGAGTTGGGCTATGACCTGGCCGACAACCAGCTGGCCGATGTCTTCGTGCGGTTCAAGGCTTTGGCCGACCGCAAGAAGGAGGTCTATGACGACGATCTGATCGCGCTGATGCAGGATGAGGAGCGGACGGGCGAGGACCGCATCAAGGTCGACCGCCTGCGGGTGGTCTGCGGCACCGACGGCCCGCAAGAGGCCGCCCTGACCCTGACCATCGACGGCGCGGAACAATCGGCCGAGGCCACCGGCGACGGTCCGGTGGACGCGGCGTTCAACGCGGTCAAGGCGCTGGTCGATCACAAGGCGCGGCTGCAACTCTACCAGGTCTCCGCCGTGACCGAAGGCACGGACGCCCAGGCCACCGTCACCGTCCGGATGGAGGAGGACGGCCGCATCGTCTCGGGCCAATCTGCAGATACCGATACGGTGGTGGCCAGCGTGAAGGCCTATGTGAATGCCCTCAACCGCCTGCTGCTGCGCCGGGAGAAGGCAGGGACCGACGCGCGGGAGATCAGCTATAAGGATGCGGGGTGAGGGCGAAGGCGCGCAGCTATCCGTTCAAAGAATACTGGCGCCGTAACGCACAGCGATCACGTATTCTCCTTTTTCATCATACCAGACGTGAAAATTGGAAGTATGGGCTGCGGCGCGGAGCCAACGGCGAATTGGACCCGTCGTTGGAAATAGCGGCCCTTTATGTCTGGCGTTCCAATAGGCAGAGGCGCGCTGTCTACCGTCCCTTTCGAGATAAGGGCGTTCCGGGGAATCGCTGCCTGAAGATACCTGTAACCCCTGCGCCTCGAAGAAAGAGCGAAACTCGTGAATGCCTCCAAGTTCAGACAGGATGCGAAAGATGCAAACCTCTGCTTCTGTCGCGTTGTCAATGCGGTCCCAATCCATCTTTAGGAGGTCTGTCTTTACCGAAGGATCTGCGCCCTCGACCATGCAGGCCTCTGCGTCCGGTAGACGTGCCGCGATCTTCTGAACCCTGGTCGTGAGCTCACGCTCATATCTGGTCGTGTAGATTTGCGCTTCTGACCGATCTGGCCTCTCTTCCAACGCCCATCGGACGGCTAGCGGCGCGAGAACACTCGCGAGAGGAACGCCGACTGCCACAGATGAGTAGATCAGCCGCTTGCCCCATTGGTCGGTCGGCTCGCGCGGAAAGGCGAAGCCTGGTCGGCCGCCGAGACGACCGACGAGGAGCCAGTAGGCTAGACCACATATCGTGATGGCGGTCGCCGTAATCGCTGCTGTGTCTAAAGCGAAGTCTTCTGACGATCTCCAGATGGCCCAGATGCCAAGGCTTACCAACCAGACCGATGTAAGGAGGAGCGGGTTGCTTATCCCTCTCCGGTCAAACCACAGCAAAGCGACAGAGAGGACAAGAATCGCAGGTGCCCAGACCGGAAAACCAAACGATAGGATAAAGGCAAGGCCCCCGAGTCTGTGGAGATAGTGGGCGTCCTCGAGACGAGGATTTAGAAGAACGGCCACTGCGCTTGCGACCAATCCAAGAAGGAACACGGTCAACAGGATGCGGCCCAAGCGAAGCAGCCAATCTTCGCGTTCGGTCGATGTCATCTTCGCCCGCCTCTGGCCCGGTTTCTGACCTGCCATGTGGCAGGGGTGTATGGCGATCCCATGGCGCCGCGTCGTTCGACGAGATTTTAAGATGTCGTGCTTTGAATCTTTCAGTCGAAGCCACCGGCGACGGCCCGGCGGACGCGGCGTTCAACGCGGTCAAGGCGCTGGTCGATCACAAGGCGCGGCTGCAACTCTACCAGGTCTCCGCCGTGACCGAAGGCACGGACGCCCAGGCCACCGTCACCGTCCGGATGGAGGAAGACGGCCGCATCGTCTCGGGCCAATCTGCGGATACCGATACGGTGGTGGCCAGCGTGAAGGCCTATGTGAACGCCCTCAACCGCCTGCTGCTGCGGCGGGAGAAGGCAGGGACCGACGCGCGGGAGATCAGCTATAAGGATGCGGGGTAGGACGACCTCTGACCCTTACAGTGTGGTCCCTTGCAGCCGAACACGGAGCACGTCAATTCCCTCTGCATCGTAAACGACCGAGACACTCGCAGCGTGCGGCACGGAAAACAGGAGCCGTCGCACGATCCCAGTTGTCGGGAAGAGGGGGCCTTTTTCTCGGATGTCCCACGATGCCGATATTCGTAGAGAGCCATCGCGTTCCACATAGGGGTTTTCGGGAGAGAAGCTGCCCTCGTTCACCTGAAAGCCCTCCGCTTCGAAGAATGCCCGTGCTTCGGCGATACCGCCAACCGCGGACAGCACGTGAAAGATGCAGGTCTCGGCATCCTTACCGCCCGTGATCCGGGACCAGTCCATTCGATGCGGTTCGGCGCGCCTTTCGGCCCCGTCCTCTTTGACGATGCAAGACTGCGCGTCAGGGAACCCGCCATGGAAAACACGACCTTGGCTGTACTCATATCCGAGGTGAACACTGGACCAGAGGGCAAGAAAGGACGCGACGTAAACGGCTCGACCAAGCCAACATCTCTCTCTTATGCCGGGAATGCGGTATCCTGGGCGACCTCTCAGGCGTCCTAGGAAAACCCAATGAAGGATTGCCGCGCTAGACGGGATGGCTATCGCCGCCACAACATCTTCTGGTTGGCCCTGCAGGCTACCGAAAATCGCCAAGGGCACGGCGAGAATTCCGAGAACGACAAGCCAGAACACCAGACAATGCCACAAAGCCCCCCAGCCGCTACGATCCAGCACGAAGGCTCCGATCACGACGCCGGCAATCAAGCCAACGATAAATGGCAGAAACAGCCACATCATGAAGAGCGGCGATGCCAAGCGATAGAGGATGTGAGCCGTATCCTCCCAGTCGCAGCTATCCGCAAAAAACAGGCAGAGAAGCAGCGACGCGGCGAAAATTGGCGTGATGACCACGACACATCTCAGGAAGCGGAGAAATGCGTCCTCAAGGTTGTTCGCAGACGATTCCGGCACATCGGTGGGATCGGGCATCCGCGTCAACTTCGTGAGAAATATGGTCGAAACAGGGCTGGATGTGATCTTGGGTGTGGGTTGTATGCCATTCTGCGACCCATCCGCCCCAATCGCGAAGAAATGCGCGGATTGGTGCTGAAAACGACCCTCCGTCCACTGGACGTTAACCATTTGGCCCCGCTAGATGCGGCAAACGCCTCCGGCCGATCCCGTGCCGGAGCCGGTGCGGTTAGGGGACCTATATGTCGATTTTCGGAAGCCTGTTCAGCTCGGACATGGCGATCGACCTCGGAACGGCCAACACGCTGGTCTACGTCAAGGGCAAGGGGGTCGTCCTGAACGAGCCCTCGGTCGTGGCTTACCACATGAAGAACGGCCGCAAGGAGGCCCTGGCCTTCGGCGAAGACGCCAAGCTGATGCTGGGCCGCACCCCCGGCTCGATCGAGGCGATCCGACCCATGCGCGAGGGCGTCATCGCCGATTTCGACGTGGCCGAGGAGATGATCAAGCACTTCATCCGCAAGGTGCATCGCCGCTCCACCTTCACGAAGCCCAAGGTCATCGTCTGCGTCCCCCACGGCGCGACGCCGGTGGAAAAGCGGGCGATCCGGCAATCGGTTCTGGGTGCAGGCGCCCGCAAGGCGGGCCTGATCGCCGAGCCCATCGCGGCGGCCATCGGGGCGGGGATGCCGATCACCGATCCCACGGGCTCCATGGTCGTGGATATCGGCGGCGGCACCACCGAGGTGGCCGTACTGTCCCTGGCCGATATCGTCTATGCCCGCTCGGTCCGCGTGGGCGGCGACCGGATGGACGAGGCGCTGATCTCCTACCTGCGCCGGCATCAGAACCTGCTGGTGGGCGAGGCCACGGCAGAGCGGATCAAGAAGGATATCGGCACCGCTCGGATGCCCGAGAACGGGCGTGGCGAGGTCATGCAGATCCGCGGCCGCGACCTGCTGAACGGCGTCCCGAAGGAGACCGAGGTGAGCCAGGCCCAGGTGGCGGAGGCCCTGTCCGAGCCCGTCCAGCAGATCTGTGAGGCGGTGATGACGGCGCTGGAGAGCACGCCGCCCGATCTGGCCGCCGACATCGTGGACCGGGGCGTGATGCTGACGGGTGGCGGCGCGCTGCTGGGCGAGCTGGACCTCGCCTTGCGCGAGCAGACGGGCCTGGCGATCAGCGTGGCCGATGAAAGCCTGAACTGCGTGGCACTCGGCACCGGCAAGGCGCTGGAATACGAACGCCAGCTGAGCCACGTGATCGACTACGATAGCTGAGGGGATGGCGCGGGGCCGTTCCAGCGACGAGATCTATGCGCGGCCCATCCGCCGCCTGTTCCTGGCGCTGCTCTGCATCGTCCTCGTGATGCTCGTTCTGCTCTGGCGGATCGACAATCCGCGTGCGGAACGCCTGCGCGCGGGCCTCGTGGACCGGGTTGTTCCCAGCTTCGAATGGGCGCTCGCCCCGGTCACCTTCTTCGGTCGCCTGGTGGAGGATTTCGAGGGCTACGCGCGGGTCTACGAACAGAACCAGGAATTGCGGCGCGAGCTGCAGCAGATGAAGGCCTGGCGCGAGGCGGCCATCCAGTTGGAGCAAGAGAATGCGCGCCTTCTGGACCTGAACCAAGTGCGGCTGTCGCCCGATCTCACCTATGTCACCGGCGTCGTGCTGACCGATAGTGGAAGCCCGTTTCGCCGATCCGTTCTGCTGAACGTCGGAGAGGAGGACGGCATCCGCGATGGCTGGGCCGCCATGGACGGCTTGGGTCTGGTGGGCCGGATCGCGGGTGTTGGGCGCCGAACCTCGCGGGTGATCCTGCTGACGGATGGGAACAGTCGGATCCCGGTGACGATCCAGCCGTCGGGGATGCGGGCGATCTTGGCGGGCGACACGACCGCCGCACCGGTCCTCGACTTCGTCGAAACGCCCGATGACGTGCAGGCCGGTGATCGCATCGTGACCTCCGGCGATGGTGACGTGTTCCCCCCCGACCTTCTTGTCGGTCAGGTGGTGCGGACGCGCGACGGTCGCCTGCGTGTCCGGTTGGCGGCAGATACCCAGCGACTGGAGTTCCTGCGCGTCCTGCGGACCCGGCAGGAGGAAAAGATCGGCCAGACCGGCGGGCTGGTCGGGGTTGAGCGCGCGCCGATGCAGGGTCCGCCACTGCCGCCGGAGGACGGATGAGCCATGGGGCAGGGGCGCGTCTGGCTCTATCGGCTGACCTTCCTGGTCCTCGCCGTGCTCGTCTTGTTCGTCTCTCTCTTGCCGTTCGGCGGGGGGGCGGACGCGATCCCAGGTCCGGAATTGACGGTATGCCTGATCTTCGCTTGGGTGCTGCGTCGCCCAGATTACGTACCCATCTGGCTGATCGTACCGGTCCTGCTTCTGGACGATGCGCTTCTGATGCGCCCGCTGGGTCTCTGGACCCTGATCATCCTGCTTCTGTCGGAGTATCTGCGCCGCCGCGTGGATCATGCAGAAGCGCGGTCTTTCTGGACCGAGGCGGGTCGTGTCACGGGGTGCATCATCGCCGCCTTCCTGGCCAATCATGTGGCCCTGGTGCTGCTTCTTGCCGAGCCGCCGCCGATCCTGGGACAGGCCTTGCATGCCTTGGCAACGATTGTGTTTTACCCTGCCACTGCCCTATTCTCGGCAATGATTGGGGTGCGGCGGCTCGCCCCCGGCGAGCTGGATAGCCTCGGCACCCGCGTGTGAAGGACGACCGGCCATGAAGCGCAACCCACAGGAGATCAGCCTGTCCTCGCGTCGCATCATGCGGCGGGCCTTGGTCATGGGCGGCTTGCAGCTGGGCTTCGGTGGGCTGTTGCTCGCGCGGATGAACCATCTGCAGGTCGATCAAGCGGATGAGTTCCTGCTTCTGGCCGAGGAGAACCGGATCAAGGTGCGCCTGCTAGCACCGGCTCGGGGGCTGATCTACGACCGGCACGGCACGTTGATCGCTGGCAATGAGCAGATCTATCGCGTCTCCATGATCCGAGAGGATGCGGATGATGTGGGCCGCGTGATCGCCAATCTGCGAAGCCTGGTGAAGCTGGATGAGAGTCAGTTGCAACGCGCCTTGCGCGAGATGGATCGCCGTCCCCACCAATCTGTCACTTTGGCCGATCGCCTCTCATGGGAGGACCTGTCCACCATCGCACTGAACGTGCCGACCTTGCCTGGGATCACGCCGGAAGTGGGGTTGAGCCGAGTCTATCCTCTCGGTCAGGATTACAGCCATGTCATCGGCTATGTCGGCCGCGTCTCCGAGCGGGATCTGGAAAATGCCGAGGCGCAGGGCGATCTGGACCCGCTGCTTCAGACGCCGCAATTCCAGATCGGCAAGATCGGTGCAGAGCGTCGGTTGGAGGGAACCCTGCGCGGCAAGGCGGGTCTGCGCCGGGTGGAGCAGAATGCCGCCGGGCGCATCATGCGCGAACTGGGCCGGACCGAAGGGCAGTCTGGCCAGGACGTTCAGCTGACCATCGATGCCGGGCTCCAGAACTTCACGCAGGTGCGTCTCGGACAGGAGAGCGCGTCTGCGGTCGTTCTCGACGTGCGCAACGGCGATCTTTTGGCCGCCGTGTCGAGCCCCAGCTACGACCCCAACCTTTTCGTCCACGGCATCAGCGTGCCGGACTATGCCGTCTTGCGCGACAACGACCATCGGCCACTGCACAACAAGATCGTCCAGGGGCTCTACCCGCCGGGATCGACCTTCAAGATGGTTACCCTTTTGGCGGCGCTCGAAGCCGGCGTCGTCTCGCCCGGAGAGACCGTCTATTGCCCAGGCCACATGACCGTGTCCGGACGCCGCTTCCATTGCTGGAAGCGCGGTGGCCACGGCTGGGTCGACCTCAACAAGTCTCTGCAGCAAAGCTGCGATGTCTATTACTACGAACTGGCCCAGCGGACCGGGATCGACAACATGGCGGCCATGGCCCGCAAGCTGGGTCTTGGGATGTCCCATGACCTGGAGATGACCTCCATCTCGGAAGGGCTTATCCCCGACCGCGCCTGGAAGCGCGCGCGCCATGACGAAATCTGGCATGTGGGCGACAGCCTCAATGCCTCGATCGGGCAGGGCTTCGTTCTGACCTCGCCGCTGCAACTGGCCGTGATGACCGCGCGGATCGCGTCGGGGCTTGAGGTGCGTCCGCGACTGGTTCGCTCCATCGACGGCGTCGCCCAGGAGTCCGGTGTGAAGGCCCCGCTCGACATTCCGCGCAGCTGGCTCGATTGGACGCGCAAGGCTATGTACGACGTGGTCAATTCGCGCCGTGGCACCGCCCGCCGCTCTCGCTTCGAAATGGGCGAGATCGTCTGGGCCGGCAAGACCGGGACGAGCCAGGTCCGCAACATCACGGCGGCCGAACGGGCGCGCGGGGTCTTCCGCAACGAGGATCTGCCATGGGAGCGGCGGGACCACGCGCTCTTCGTTGGCTTCGCGCCCTATGACGACCCGCGATACGCCATCTCGGTCGTGGTGGAGCATGGCGGCGGCGGCTCTCGCGCGGCGGCGCCGGTGGCGCGGGACATCATGCTTTACGCACTCAATGGCGGTCTGCCACCCGTGGAGGCCTATCCGGCGGAGCAGCAGGCCGAGATGGAGACCTATCTGAAGACCCTGCCGATCCGCAAAGACCTCAACCGTGGCGGCGGTGTCTCGCAGGCATGAGCTATCTCGAATATAACGTCGCCCGCGTTCCCCAGGGCTTCCAGAAAGTCCTCGCTCTGAACTGGGCGCTGGTCCTGCTGATCGCCGCCGTCTCGACGCTTGGCTTCCTTGTCCTCTACTCGGTGGCGGGCGGCGATTGGCGCTGGGCAGAGCCGCAGATGCAGCGTTTCGTGCTGGGTCTGGCGGTGATGTTCGTCGTGGCCATGGTCCCGATCTGGTTCTGGCGCAATGTCTCGGCTGTCCTCTACGCGCTGACGGTCCTGCTTTTGGTGATGGTGGAGTTCTTCGGTGTCACCGGCGGCGGGGCGCAGCGCTGGATCGATCTCGGCTTCATGCGCCTACAACCATCCGAGTTGATGAAGATCACCTTGGTGATGATGTTGGCCGCCTATTACGATTGGTTGCCCGTCGATAAGGTTTCCCGCCCGCAATGGGTGGTTCTTCCGGTCCTTCTGATCGTGTTGCCGGTCTTTCTGGTGCTCAAGCAGCCCGATCTCGGCACCTCCATCCTGCTGCTGACCGGGGGTGGCGCGGTGATGTTTCTGGCGGGGGTCCATTGGGCCTATTTCGCCACCGTGATCGCATCGGGCGTGGGCCTCGTGACGGCCGTGTTGAAGTCGCGCGGTACCGATTGGCAAATCCTTCAGGATTATCAGTACCGCCGGATCGACACGTTTCTCGATCCTGAAAGCGATCCGCTGGGGGCGGGCTATCACATCACGCAATCGAAGATCGCGCTGGGCTCCGGGGGCTGGACCGGCAAAGGCTACATGCAGGGCACGCAAGCACGGCTCAACTTCCTGCCCGAGAAGCATACGGACTTCATCTTCACCACCTTGGCCGAAGAATTCGGCTTCCTGGGCGGGCTGTCCCTGCTGACGCTTTACTTCCTGATCATCGCTTTTTGCGTGATCAGCGCGCTGCGAAACAAGGATCGCTATTCCTCCCTGGTCACGCTGGGGATCGCGGTGGCCTTCTTTCTGTTCTTCGCGGTCAACATGTCCATGGTCATGGGGCTGGCGCCGGTCGTGGGTGTGCCCCTGCCGCTGATCAGCTATGGCGGGTCGGCCATGCTGGTGCTGATGCTGGCCTTCGGCGTCGTCCAAAGCGCCCACGTCCACCGCCCGCGCGCCGCCGGAGAGGGACGCCTGCTGCGGCGCTGATCCTCCGCGCCGCTCAACGGAGCCTGTGCACGGATCGACCTTCCCCCTCAGCCTGGGCGCGCCATCTATGGACCAAGTAAATTTGCGGAGGCACCCATGTCCGACAAGCACATCACCGGTCTGCACCATGTGACAGCCATTTCCGGGCCGCCCCAGGCGAATGTCGATTTCTTCACCAAGCTGATGGATCAACGGCTGGTGAAGAAGACGGTCAATTTCGACGACCCCGGCACCTATCATCTGTATTACGGGAACCGCACGGCCGATCCCGGAACGATCCTGACCTTCTTCCCCTTCGTCGGCGCCGCACCCGGCCGCCCAGGCTCTGGCATGGCATCCGCTTATGGCTACTCGGTGGGCGAAGACGTGTTCGGCGATCACCTCGTGGAGCTTCGCAAGCGCGGGGCGACCATCTCCAACCCGGAGGAGCGGTTCGGTCAACCGGTGGCGACCGTCACCGATCCGGACGGCGCGGCGGTGGAACTGGTCGCGGAACCGGGTGGCCACGGCCCCGCGGAGGGTGGCTTCCACTCCACGACGCTTTGGCTCGACGATCTTGGACCGACGCAGCGGCTTCTGGTGGATCACATGGGATACGAGGAAGCCGGACACCAGACCGGCGACGGGGGCGAGCGTTTGCGTCTGCGCGCACCGGGCGACGCCCGTGGCACGGTCGTCGATCTCTACCGCCGCGACGGGGCGGCACCAGGTCGTCAGGGGGCCGGGTCGATCCACCATGTGGCGTTCCGGGCGCGGGATGATGCCGATCAACTGGATTGGCGAGAGCGGATGCTGGCCGCCGGGATGCAGGTCACACCCGTCATCGACCGTCAGTATTTCAATGCGATCTACTTTCGAGAGCCGGGCGGCGTGCTGTTCGAAATTGCGACCGACCCGCCGGGTTTCACGCGGGACGAGGAGTTGGATCATCTGGGTGAGGCCCTGAAGCTGCCAGAGCAATACGAGCCGATCCGGTCCCGGATCGAGGCTGCCCTACCGCGCATCACCACATGAAAGGGCTGGTGCTGTTGCACGGACGGGGCGGGTCTGCGCGCGACATGCGTGGGCTCGTCCCGCATCTTGGTGCGGACACGCTCTCCATCGCTGCGCCGGACGCGCCGGGGCAAAGCTGGTGGCCCACCTCCTTCCTGGCGCCATCGGTGGAGATGGAACCGTGGGTGGCGCAGGGGCTAAGCGCGGTGGATGCGGCGGTGGCCGAATTGGCTTTGCCACGGGAAGAGATCGCAATGGTCGGTTTCAGTCAGGGCGCCTGCCTTGCCCTGGAATATGTCGCGCGCCGTGGCGCGGGTTTGGGCGCCGTGATCGCCCTGTCCGGAGGGTTGGTCGGGACCGCCGATGCGGGCGAAGCCGATCCGGCGCTCTACGGGGCGCGTGGCAAGGCGTTCGACTATGACATCGACCTGGGCGGTTTGCGCGGGCTCATCACGTGCCACGCACAGGATCCGCACATTCCACTGAAACGCGCGTCGAAAAGCGCGGAGGTGCTGCGCGGTCTCGGGGCGGATATCCAGATGATCACGCATCCCGGGCCGGGTCATCAGCCGATGCCGGACGGGCTTGCAGCCGCCCGCGATATGATCACGGCCTGACCACGCAAAAGGGCCGCCCACTGAGGCGGCCCTCCGATCCCAAAACGGCGTTCTGCGTTATTCGCGGTTCCCCAAGAACTGCAGCAGGAACATGAACATGTTGATGAAGTCGAGGTACAGGCTCAGCGCGCCCATAATGGCGGCCTTGCCCAACCACTCCTGATCGCCATGCACCGCATGCTCAAGATACGTGTTCTTGATGTTCTGCGTGTCGTAGGCCGTCAGACCGGCGAAGATCAGCACGCCGATGGCCGAGATCGCGAAAGCCAGCGCCGACGAGGCGAGGAAGATGTTCACGATCATCGCGACGATCAGGCCGATCACGCCCATGATCAGGAACGTGCCAAGACCAGACAGGTCCTTCTTCGTCGTATAGCCGTAGAGCGACAGACCCGCGAAGGCGATCGCGGTGATCAGGAACGTCTGCGCAATCGATGTGCCCGTGAACACCAGGAAGATCGAGCTGATGGAGATGCCCATGACCGCGGCGAAGGCGTAGAACACGACCTGCGCCGTGGCTGCCGACATACGGTTGATCATCGCCGAGAAGCCGAAAACGAAGATCAGCGGGGCGAACATCAGCACCCAACGCAGCGGCGATGCGTAAAGCGTCGCGCCGAGGGTCGTCAGGTAAGTGTCGCTGCCGATCTGTGCCGCCGCGACGGACGGATCGTTGGTGACGGCCAGGCCGGACAATGCCCAGGCCGCAGCGAACGTGATCAACATGCCCACGGACATCGTGCCGTAGACCTTGTTCATATGGGCGCGGAGGCCCTGATCGATCTCCGCGGCGCGGGCGCCGGTAACCGTGCCGGTCCGCAGGGCTTCGTATTGTGCCATGGAACTCCTCCATAGGATGACGTTGCGGATGTCGGCTTGTGGCCGAAACCTTGGCACGAATATCGGGAACGACGCCTCATATTTCAAGGCGTTCCTCCGCGCCAAACGGTCCGTTTCGATTGTTTTTAGCTATCGTAGGTCCGGCGCTATTTGCATCACGAAACGTGATGTCAGCCATCTCGAAGATCGTCTACGCCTATCGGGATGGCTGGGGTATCGTCCCGTGCAAGGAGAGAGCGATGCCCCGGAACCTTGATCTGACCGCCTTGCGTGCCTTCGCCACCGTCGCCTCGGTGGGCAGCGTGACGCGCGCAGCCGCTTTACTGAACCTCACGCAATCCGCTGTTTCCATGCAGCTCAAGCGCCTTGAGACCGCGCTTGACACGCAGCTTCTGAACCGGACGCCGCGCGGGGTCTTGCCGACCGCCGATGGCGAGGTCGTTCTGGCGCTGGCCAACCGGATGCTGTCGCTCAACGACGAATTGCTCGACCGCATGCGCGCCAGCGAGGGGGTTGCGGAAATCACGCTGGGCGTTCCCCACGACCTCGTGCCCCGGGCCATCCCGCAGGTGCTGCGCGCTTTTGCGGCGGACTATCCGCGCACACGGGTCAACCTGATCTCCAGTGTCACCAACGATCTGCGCGACCGCTTCGCCGATGGCACATTGGACCTGATGCTCGGGACCGAGGCCGCCGCCGCGCCGGGCGGTGAAGAACTGGTGCGCTTGCCGCTCATCTGGGTCGGAGCCGAAGGCGGAGAGGCCTGGCGGCAACGCCCCCTGCGCCTGGCCTTCGAGGAACGCTGCATCTTCCGCAGCCAGACGCAGGCCGCCCTGGATGCCGCCGGCATTCCTTGGGACCTCGCCATCGTCGCCCGGTCCAGCCGGGCGGCCGATGCCGCCGTCAGCGCCGATCTGGCCTGCCACGTGCTGATCGACGGCTTCGATACCGGCGAGATGCGTCCGATCCTCCACGGGGGCGCCCTGCCGGAAATCGGTGATGTGGCGATCACGTTCTACGCGGCGCCCAGCCCGTCGGACGCGGCCCGCGACCGGCTGATCGAGGTCATCCGCGCCACCTATGGGGGCCTCAGATCGATACGACGACCTTCCCTGTCGATCGCCGCGACCGGATAAGGTCCATGGCCTCGGCCACCTCTTCCAAGGGCAGCACGTGGCTGACATGGGGTCGGAGGTCGCCACGGCCATACATGTCGAAAAGTGCCGCGATGCTGTCGAGAACGATTTTCGGCCGGAAGGTCAGATAACCGCCCCAGTAGAAACCGATGGCATCGATGTTCTTCACCAGAAGGTGGTTGGCGGCCAGTTGCGGGACATCCCCACTGGCGAAGCCGATCAACAAGGCCCGGCCCTCTGGTCGCAGCGCCCTCAGCGCCGCCCGAAGCGGATCGCCGCCCACCGCGTCATAAAGGACGTCGACGCCGCCCAGGGCCTTCAGGTCCGCGCGGATGTCCCCTTTGGCGTCGACAAGGTGATGCGCACCGGCCTCTTTCGCGACGGCCAATTTATCGTCGCCCCGGGCGATCGCGATCACTTCGGCACCCATCTGCGCTCCGAGTTCTACGGCCGTGAGCCCGACACCGCCCGCGGCCCCCAGAACGGCAAGGCGTTCGCCCTTTAGCAGGCGTGCGCGATGGGACAGGGCCACGTGGCTGGTGGAATAGGCGACGATGAAGCCCGCGGCGATCTCGGCGGGCATGTCGTCCGGCACCGGGACGCAATGGGCCGCCGGGAAGACCCCCTTTTGCGCAAGGCCGCCCGATCCGCCGAAGACGGCGACCCGCGTGCCGGGGGCGGGGCCTTTGGTGTTCGGGCCAAGGTCTTCGACAACACCGCAGACCTCCATCCCCGGGACGAATGGTGTTTCGGGCGTGTCTTGGTACGTCCCTTTCACCATAAGCAGGTCGGCAAAGTTCAATCCACAGGCTTCGATCCTCAGAAGCGCTTGGCCTTCTTGAGGCATCGGAACGGGCCGTTCAGACAGGCCCGCCTGCTCTTTTCCGGTGACGGTGAATGCCCGCATGGGTGGTCCTTCCGCGCTAACAGCCTTGGTAAATGCAGTGAAAAACGAAGAAAAAACACTATGTCAAAAGACATATATAAGAGTGCGATCTCTCTCGCATTAACGTTTTTTTCAGATTGAGATCAGACAATTCCGGGTGGATCATCCTAGTCGTGAATGTCTTGCGACGTCATATGACGGTTTCTGCAAAGGTGTCTACCGCATGCGACAGATGGTCAAATTGAGATTTGTGTGAACTAATCGTGACCACTCGCGTTCTCAACTCAAGGTTAGGAACGTTGCTTAAGGGAGCTCGACATGAAACACCCCGTTGATGTCCATGTCGGGAAGCGTGTCCGACATCGCCGCTGGATGGTTGGGATGACCCAGCAACAGCTAGCCGAACATGTCGGCATCAAATTCCAGCAGATACAGAAATACGAAACAGGCATGAACCGCGTATCCGCGTCCCGACTTTGGGAGATTGCGAAAGCATTGGATGTGTCGGTCAGCCACTTCTTCGACGGATTGGGCGAAGATGGCGTGAGCCATGCCATCGGTCAGGACTTCTTATCCGATAAGGAAGCGATGGAGCTTATTCGCGCCTATTACGCGATGCCGGAAAATCAGCGTCGCCGACTGTTCGACCTGGCGCGGGCCTTGTCCGAAAGCGCTGCCTGAACAAGGCGTCCCAAGCTTGACGATCTCCGGGTTTGCATGCCACGAACCCGGTCGCGTCAGGAGGGGACATGACCACAGACATTTCGTCGTTGCGCGGGGTTGCCCACCAGATGGCGGATGCGGCCCGAGAGGCGACCCTTCGCCATTTTCGCACGAAGCTCACCGTTCACAGCAAATCCGAAGACTTTGATCCGGTCACCCGAGCCGATCGGGAGTCGGAGGCCGCGATGCGCGACGTGCTCGCGCGGCACCGGCCGCAGGACGCGATCTTGGGTGAGGAAGAGGGACGAACGCGCGGGACGTCGGGCTGGACCTGGATCCTTGATCCCATCGACGGCACGCGGGGCTTCATCGCGGGCACGCCCACATGGGGGGTGCTGATCGGTCTGCGCGATGATACCGGCATCCGATACGGCTTGATCGATCAACCGTTCACCGGAGAGCGCTTTGAGGGTGGACCCGACGGCGCCGTTTGGACCCGCGGGGGCGAGGCGCGGCCGCTTGAAACAAGCGCGACCGTCGGATTGTCGGACGCCATCCTGCTCACCACGTTTCCCGAAGTCGGCTCTTCGGAGCAAGGCGAAGCCTTTCGAAGGGTGTCGCGGCGCTGCCAGCTGACACGCTACGGGCTGGATTGCTACGGCTATGCGCTTTTGGCTGCGGGCCATGTCGATCTGGTGATCGAGGCGGGGTTGCAACCCTATGACATTGCCGCCCCGATCGCTGTCATCGAAGCGGCAGGCGGGATCGTCACCGATTGGTCGGGCGGGTCTGCGCAAGGGGGTGGCACGGTCCTTGCCGCCGCGAACCGTGCGCTGCACACGGCGGCCCTTCGCTTGCTGGGCCGCGCTTAGCTCTCAGAGGCCCGATCTCCGATCGCTTCCCGGAAGTGGCGGCGGCACAGGCTGACATAGCGGTCGTTTCCGCCGACTTCGACCTGTGCCCCTTCACGCAGAGCGTCGCCGTTTTCGTCGACGCGTATCACCATCGTCGCCTTGCGGCCGCAATGGCAGATCGTGCGCACTTCACGCATCTCGTCGGCCAGGGCGAGAAGGGCGGCGGAGCCCGGAAAAAGCTCCCCTCGGAAATCCACGCGAAGCCCGTAGCACATCACGGGAACCCCCAGATCGTCCACGGCGCGCGCTAATTGCCAGACCTGCTCACGGGACAGCCATTGCGCCTCGTCAAGGAGGATGCAGGCGCATGGTCCATCCGCAAGGCGCCGACGGATCATATCGAACAAGTCGGATTGCGCGTCGTAGGTTGCGGCTTCCGCTTCGATCCCGATCCGGCTCGCGATCCGGCCCGTCCCGGCCCGGTGATCGAAATCCGCGGTCAGCAGATATGTCTGCATCCCGCGTTCGACATAGTTGTGGGACGCTTGCAAAAGCAGGGTGCTCTTGCCGGCGTTCATCGTGGAATAGTGGAAGTAGAGCTTCGCCATGGCGGGTTCCTGCCCCCGCGGGGGAGGTATCGCAAGGGGCAGGTCGAACCCCAGGCCTGCGCCATTAACCTGGGGTTCGATTTGCGGCGGAACGCCATCTTGTGAGTTGTGGCTTGGGTTCCATCACGTCTCCGCCTTCGGACCCGATATGGTTTGAAACCGATTTCAAATCCGATGAGCGCTTTCTATTCGGGGAAGCGCGCTTGGGTCAGGGGAAACAAATCCGGCCTTTCCCCCCAACTGTTCCCGTGTCTAGGGTATGGTAAGGGAGGCCTTATCATGGCGATGGAACCGCAGACCTATCTGAAGCACCACACCGAAGCGTTGGTGAAGGATGTGGGTGTCGAGGCAGCCTGCAGCACCACAGGTAAGTCCAAGGCGACGCTGGGACGCTACTACTCTCTCCATGACGAGCATTCGGAGCGGTTCATTCCCGTCGACACGGTCGCGGCGCTGGAGCGCGCGGCAAGCTATCCGCATGTTACCGCGGCCTTGGCGGAGTTGGCGGGCCTGTCCGTCAGCTTCGACCGCAACGCCCGGGGCGAGGCGGCGGCCGACGGACATGTGAACGACGACATCGCCATCCTGTCAGAGCGGTTTGCCATGCTGATGCGGGCCTATGCCAATGCCATCGCCGACAGCATCATCACGCCGAACGAAGCCAAGGAGATGCTGGGCGAAACCCTCGAATTGCAGAAGGTTTTGGTGGATATGAAGCTGCACCTTGAGGCGCAGAGCGACGCGGACTGAGCGCACTCGCGCCCGGCGTCAGGCCCGCGTCAGAAGCACCGATCCGACGGAATACCCCGCCCCGAAAGAGCAGATCAGCCCCTTGTCACCGGCGGTCAGATTGCTGGAATGCTGGGCGAAGGCGATGATCGAACCGGCTGAAGAGGTATTCGCGTAGTCCTGCAGGATGTTCGGCTGTTCCTCCGGATCGGGAACGCGGCCAAGCACCTTGCGCCCGATGAAGTCGTTCATCGACTTGTTGGCCTGGTGCAGCCAAAGCCGCTTGAGCGCATCGGCGGAAACACCCGCTTCGGACAGATGATCGGCGATATGGGCCGAGACCAAGGGCAGGACCTCTTTGAAGACCTTTCGGCCGTTCTGCATGAACTGCATGTCGCGCCGATCCTCCATCTGATCGCGCGTGCGCCGGAGGAAGCCGTCATTGTTGCGGATGTTGTTGGAGAACTGGGTGGCGCAACGCGTGCTGTCGATGGTGAAGCGGTCGCCCGTCGCCAGGTCGTCGCGTTCAAGCACGACGGCGGTGCACACGTCTCCGAATATGAAGTGGCAATCGCGGTCCCGCCATTCGAGATGGGCCGAACAGATCTCGGGATTGACGACCAAGGCGCGTTGAATGCTGCCCGACCGGATCATGTCGGCGGCGGCTTGGATGCCGAATGTCGCGCTTGAACAGGCGACGTTCATGTCAAAGGCAAATCCGCGCGTCCCAAGAAGGTCTTGGATTTCAATGGCGACGGCGGGATAGGCGCGTTCGTGGTTCGACGCGGCGCAAAGGACGGCGTCTATGTCCTGTGCCGCACAGCCCGCCGCCTCCAGGGCGGTCCCACAGGCGGCGATGGCCATGTCCGCCATCTGGCCCGGCGCATCGTCGGCCCGGGGGGCCAGATGCGGGAACATCCGATCCGGGTCCAGAACGCCCGTCTTGTCCAGCACATGCCGCTGCTCGATCCCCGAAGCCGACCGGATGAACTCCGCAGAGGAATGGGGGATGGGCGCGCGCGTCCCGGCCGCAATCTCGTCGGCATGTTGGGCGTTTTGCCGGTCGGCATAGGCATTGAAGGCGATGACGAGTTCATCATTGGTGACGATCTCGGACGGGGTGAAAACACCGGCCCCCGTGATGGCGGCCTTGACGGCGGACATAGCGACGCTCCTGCGAAGGTCGGTCCGGTCTGGACCCACCATTCGCGGGCGTCAAGATGAAGGCCGCGCGCCGTCGGGTCAGGCAGCGTGCCGGTCGCGCGCGCCGGGCTTGCCACCCTCATCCAGAAGCGTGGCGATCGTGGCCAGATCCTCGTCCCAATCCTCGGGCGCGCGAAGTTCGACCAGAGAAAGGCCCGCCTTCTCGAAGGCGCGGCGCTTGAGCCGATCACGCTTAAGGGCCTTGTCCCGCCAACGGCTTTCACCGCGATATTCGATGGCCATGACCGGCGTGGCACTTCCGTCGAGAAGCAGAAAATCCACCGTTTTATGCCGCAAAGCGCGGATCGCCTCCGCCCCGCTTCCCTGTTCGCCAGCGCCCTGAATAGTGAAAATTGCGCCAAGTGACACTTCCGGCGCGACGTGGAAACCGCGCGGATTGGCCAGATCGCACAGGCGCTGGAACATGTCGTTCTGACCCTGGCTCATCAGGGGGCCGGTCCCCACCGACGCACCGGCCAGGGCGTCAAAGCCACTGACGCGATTGCTTCTTTCGCTGCCCGACGGCGTCGGATCGAGGGACAGAAGCGCGACAACGCGCTGAATGGGACGAGGAAGGGGCAAGGTCATTTCGCGGCTCCGGCATCACGAGGTCAATGACCCTGAGGCTGGCAGAGACTTGTGACTGAATTCTGTCCACAGACCTTTGCAGAAGCGCATCCCGCCTTTGCAAAACGCTTGTAAATCAAACCTTAACGGCAGGAGGCAAATGGGCGCCATTCACCGCGTCGCCAGCACGCGCCGCGGCGGAAAGGGGTCAGGCGCGTTGGCTGCGGACGGCCGCTTCGAGGCTCTCGGCAAAGCCGTCATCGACGGCATGTTCGGCGGTCTCTTGGGGGTGTCCGTCCAAGGCGCGCGTCACGCGTTCCAGCGCGTCATGCCAGGTGCAATCCTCGGGCAAGACAAGCAGCGGAAGGCCCGCATCGCGGAAAACGCGGTTTCGGATCGGGTCCGTCTCAAAGCTGGCATCCGTCGGCGGAAGCTGCAGTCCGCAAAGCGGCATACCATCGGGGTCGCAGATCATTGCATCCACGCGTCGCGCCGTCAGCGCGCGCTTCAGCAAGACGCTGTTCGGCCCATCGATGTCGAAACATTCCTGAAGCGGAAGGTCGAGAACCGTGGCGACGTCGTGACGTGGCGCGTCCGAGACGAGAAACCCGCGCAGGCCGATCGGGTCGGCTGTCTTCGCGAACCTCTCAAGGTTCTTCTGAGAGACGGCGTTCATCACCAGGGCGTGCACGCCGGGCTTTGGTGCGCGGGCGGTGGAGGCGTCCCGTTCGGCGCGCTGAGCCGCGTCGATTCGGCGAATGGCGACGCTACAGGCACTGATCGCCATGAGCGAAAGGCTGATCGGTTCCATGGCATTCCCCTAGACTGATGACGACGCGGCAACGTTAATCGTGAGATCATGCGGGTTTCGCGGCGTGTTTAGGGCAAATTTTAACGCGCGTCGGTGCTGACTTTTCCAGGGGGCAGGGTTCGCCCCAGATCCCCCGATATGGGACTACGGGCTCTCCTGCGTGTGTCTGGTCGACACGGTACGTGGCGCTCCGGCTCCTCAATGCGTGCTGCGCAGATAGTCTTGTCCGCAAGGGCTCTTGGCCGCAGCGGAAGGACGACGATACCGTGGATGACAACCTTTGCACCTCCTGCAATCTCTGCTGCGACGGCACGCTGTTCAATTCGCTTGCGCTCACCTCTGCCGAGGCCGCGCGGCTGAACGGCGACATCATTGTCCGCGCGACACCCCAGGGCGGGCAGGAGATGCCGCAACCCTGCACGCGGCTCGGCGCTTGTGGGAAATGTGCGATCTACGAGGCTAGGCCGGGAAAATGCCGAAGCTACAAATGCGATCTCCTGAAGGATGTCGAAGCCGGTGAAATCGACGCGGGCTTTGCCAGGACCGTCGTGGCCCGTGTGAAGGCGATGCAAGCGCCGTGCATTGCCGCTTGCCGATCCGTGCTGCCGGACGGTGCCTGGGACGACTCGATCAGCAGTGCCCATGAAGCGATCGAATTCGTCGTGGCGAGGGGCGCGGCGGACATGGAAGACCCCGTCTTCGTTGAGGCTCTGTTCCTTTGGAACGTCTGTATGAGCTACATCCGTCTGCGCATTCAGACCCGCTGGCGGCAGCCGGACGAAGGAAAGGGCGTGTCGCGCGTGCATCGCGGGACCGAACCTTCCGCGGCCGCCTGATCCGATCGTCTGGGCGGGCTACGCAAGATCATACGTAGGTGCACGGGGGGCCGGGCACCGGATCGCAGGCCGGTCGGTATGGGCGCCCGTGTCGCCCGATGGCGCCCGGGCGCCATGCTTGGATCAGCCTGACACCACATCCGAAACGGAGGCGGACGCGCGCCATGGCCGGAAATCTCTGCACGTCGTGCAATCTCTGCTGCAACCGAACCTTCTTCGGATGCCTCGACATCACCAGCGAGGAGGCCGCGCGGCTGGGCGACGCGGCCCGCATACGGACGGAGCCCGATGGCGGGCTCAACTTGATGCAACCCTGCGCCTTTCTGGGCGCGTGCGGTGGCTGCGGTGCCTATGACGTGCGTCCGGCCGCCTGCCGCGCCTATCGCTGCGACCTCCTCAAAAAGGTGGAAGGCGGCACGTTGACGGAGTCCTTCGCCCATGACGTCGTCGGGCGCCTGAAAGAGATGCATCGCACGTGCATCGACGCCTGTCGGGCCGTCGTCCCGGCAGAGCTATGGCAAGACGACATCGTCGATCCGCATGCCGCCATCGGCCTGGTGATGGAGACCTGCGGTGCGGATCAGAACGACCCGCTCTTCGTGGAGGCTTTGTTCCTCTGGAACGTCTGCATCCAATATACCCGCCGGAACTTCCAGCACGACTACGTCATGCCGAAGGACCAGACGGCCCCCAGCCGCGACCCCGCGGAAGCCGCCTAGCGACCGCCCGGGCCGCCAGGCCCTATTGCAGCGACCGGACCTCCACATCGCCCTCGGCCCGCGCCTTCATCGCCAAAGCCGCCGCATGGGCCCCGGCAAGCGTCGTGTAGTAAGGAATACGATCCGACAGCGCGACGGCCCGCATGGACCGGCTGTCCTCCACCGCCTGGGCGCCTTCGGTCGTGTTCATCACCAGCGCAACTTCGCCGTCCTTCATCACGTCCACGATGGTCCGTCCGCCCTCATAGGCTTTGTTGACCCCGCGCGTATCGATGCCATGCCCGGCCAGGAACGCCGCCGTTCCGGACGTCGCCAGAAGGCGAAAGCCCATCTCATGCAGCAGGCGCGCGGCCTCGACCAATTGCGGCCCCTTATCGGCATCCTTGATCGACAGGAACGCCGTGCCGCCCTCGGGCAGCACCACGCCAGCGCCCATCTGCGCCTTCAGGAAGGCCCGCGCGAAAGACCGATCCCAGCCCATCACCTCCCCGGTGGAACGCATCTCCGGCCCCAGCAACGTGTCCACACCCGGGAACCGCGCAAAGGGCAGCACGGCCTCCTTGACCGAGAACCAAGGCGTGTCCGGATGGGCCAGCGTCATCAGATCACCAATGGGCACGTGATCGGCATCCGCATCCCCCGGATAGGGATCGCGCAACGCGAAGGCCGACAGCGGCTCCCCGGCCATGAGCCGCGCGGCGATGGAGGCGATGGCCGAATCCACCGCCTTGGCCACGAAGGGCACCGTGCGCGACGCCCGCGGGTTCACCTCGATCAGATAGACCTGCTCGTCCTTGACCGCGAATTGCACATTCATCAGCCCGACCACCCGCAGCGCCTTGGCCAGCGCCTCGGTCTGCTCTCGGATGACGGCGATCACGTCCCGGCTAAGCGTATGGGGCGGCAGGCAGCAGGCCGAATCGCCCGAATGCACGCCCGCCTCCTCGATATGCTGCATGATGCCCGCCACATGGACGTTCTCGCCATCCGAAAGCGCATCCACATCCACCTCGATGGCCCCCGACAGGTAGCTGTCCAGTAGAACCGGGCTGTCCCCGCTCACCACCACCGCATCGCGGATATAGCGGTCCAACTGCGCGGCATCCCGGACGATCTCCATGGCACGCCCGCCCAACACGTAAGACGGCCGGATCACCAGCGGAAAGCCGATCTCCCCCGCCCTCAGCCGCGCCTCCTCGTCGGAATGGGCAATCGCGTTGACCGGCTGCTTCAGACCCAGCCGCTCCACCAGCTGCTTGAACCGGTCGCGGTCCTCGGCCAGGTCGATGGCATCGGGCGACGTCCCCAGGATCGGGATCCCCGCATCGTGCAGCGCATTGGCCAGCTTCAGCGGCGTCTGGCCCCCGAACTGCACGATCACGCCATGAAGCGTGCCGTTCTCCTGCTCCACCCGCAGGATCTCCATGACATGCTCGAACGTCAGCGGCTCGAAATAGAGGCGGTCGGACGTGTCGTAATCCGTGCTCACCGTCTCCGGATTGCAATTGACCATGATCGTCTCATAGCCCGCATCGCTTAGCGCGAAGCAGGCATGGCAGCAGCAATAATCGAACTCGATCCCCTGTCCGATCCGGTTCGGCCCGCCACCCAGGATGACGATCTTCCGCGCGGCGCTTGGGCGGCTCTCGCATTCCGCCTCGCCCATGACCGGTACTTCATAAGTGGAATACATATAAGGCGTCTGCGCCTCGAACTCGGCGGCGCAGGTATCGATCCGCTTGAATTGCGCCGTCACGCCCAGGTTCAGGCGGGCGCGGCGGACATTGTCTTCCGTCCGGCCCGTCAACTTGGCCAGCCGCGCATCGGTGAACCCCATGGTCTTGAGCCGGCGCAGCCCGTCTTCCGTCACCGGCAGCCCGTCGCGGGCCACCTGCGCTTCCGCCTCCACGATCTCCCGGATACGGGCCAGGAACCAGGGGTCGAAATGGGTGACCGCGTTGATCTCCCCATCGCTCAAACCCATGCGCATGGCCTGGGCGATGACGCGCAGGCGGTCGGGCGTCTGGCGCGACAACTCGCCCGTGATCGCCGCCGGGTCGGACGGCAGGTCGATCTCGTCGAATCCCGTCAGCCCCGTCTCCATGGAGGCCAGCGCCTTCTGCAGCGATTCGTGGATCGTCCGCCCGATGGACATGGCCTCGCCCACCGACTTCATGGCCGTCGTCAGCAGCGGCTCGGCGCCGGGAAACTTCTCGAAGGCAAAACGCGGGATCTTGGTGACGACGTAATCGATGCTGGGCTCGAAGCTGGCGGGCGTGACCTTGGTGATGTCGTTGTCCAGCTCGTCCAACGTGTAGCCCACGGCCAGCTTCGCGGCGATCTTGGCGATGGGAAACCCGGTGGCCTTGGAGGCGAGGGCCGAGGACCGCGACACCCGCGGGTTCATCTCGATCACCACCATGCGGCCATCGGCGGGGTTCACGGCCCATTGCACGTTGGACCCGCCGGTCTCCACCCCGATCTCGCGCAACACGTTGATGCTGTGGGTCCGCATCAACTGATATTCCTTGTCAGTCAGCGTCAGCGCGGGCGCCACCGTGATGCTGTCGCCCGTATGCACGCCCATCGGATCCACATTCTCGATGGAGCAGACGATGATCGCATTGTCCGCCTTGTCGCGGACGACCTCCATCTCGAATTCCTTCCAGCCCAGCAGGCTTTCATCCACCAGGATCTGCGCCACCGGCGACGCCTCCAGCCCCGTTCGGCAGATGGCTTCGTAATCGGCCCGGTTATAGGCCACCCCGCCGCCCGTCCCGCCCAGGGTGAAGGCGGGGCGGATGATGGCGGGCAGGCCGATCTCTTCCAGGGCGGCCATGGCATTCTTCATGCCCTGGGCGATGTCATAGGCCCCGTCCACCTTGGGCGCGTCCACGATGGTGGCCTTGGGATTCTCGATGCCCAGCCGGTCCATGGCCTCCCGGAAGAGCTTGCGATCTTCCGCCATCTCGATGGCCGCACGCTTCGCCCCGATCAGCTCCACCCCGAATTTCTCAAGCACGCCCAGATCGTCCAGCGCCAGCGACGTGTTCAGCCCCGTCTGCCCGCCCATGGTCGGCAGCAACGCATCGGGCCGCTCCTTCTCGATGATGCGGGCCACCACCTCGGGGGTGATCGGCTCGATATAGGTGGCATCCGCCAGGCCCGGATCGGTCATGATCGTCGCGGGGTTGGAATTGACCAGGATGACGCGGTAGCCTTCTTCGCGCAGCGCTTTGCAGGCTTGCGCGCCGGAATAGTCGAACTCGCAGGCTTGGCCGATCACGATAGGACCCGCGCCGATGATCATGATCGACTGGATGTCGGTCCGTTTCGGCATCGCGCCGCCCCCTCGCTTCCGCAAATTGTCGGCGGTTTAGGGGCGGGGACGGGGGGGCGCAACCCCGCCCGGCCGCCCCCGCCCGGCGTGCCGATCCTAGCCTGCCGGATCGACGCGGATCCGGCCCCCATGAAGGAAGCACATCCGATCGAACAGGCGCAGGTCCAGCGGGTTCGGCAGGCGAATGTCCCGGGCACCGGGAATGTCGCGCCCGGCCTGATCGAAGCGGCGGTCGATCTGCGCGATCATCACGAAGGTCGCGCCCGACCGCCGCGCCAGGGCGCGCAGTTGCGCCACCTGATCGCCCAATGGCGGGGTCTCGCGCCTCTGATCCAGCAATTGCAGGTAATCCACCACCGCCAGGGCAGGGCGGGAAGCGGTCTCCATCGCAGCCGCGATATATTCCGCGCAAATCCCGTCGGACGTATCCAGCGTCAGATGACGCGACAACGACGCCGGGTCGATCCCCAAGGCCCGCAGCCGGTCGACCACCTGCTCCGCGTGATACTCCAGTGTGAAGAAAAAGGCGGGCCGATCCGCCGCCACCGCCCGCGCCAGCAGCGATAGCCCCAGCAGCGTCTTGCCATGGCCGGGCCGCGCGCCCAGCAGGACCATCTCACCGGGACCCAGCCTGTCATACAGATCCTCGGGTTCGCCCCCTGGCGCGGCACGCGCGGACTGCCTGGCCAGATGGCTCCACCCGGTGAACCCCTCCCGCCGTGCCACCGCATCCAGGGCCGCGTGAAGGGGAAGGTTCTCGGCCTTGGACCGGGCACGCGCCTCGCGGCGAAGGCGGAAGATGGGGGCGGATAGGTTCATTCTGCGACCTCCGATGCGGGATCCTGGTCGCGTCCCTCCCTTCCGCGCATCCCGGCAAACGGGTGACATTCGCGTCTCAGCCGCCCCGCAGGTCCACTGCTGCCCCAACGGGAGGGGGCGGCCCGGGCCGGGCCTCGAACGACAGACAGCATATCCACCGTGACGTGACAAGTTCAGCCTGTAGGATAAGGCCCGACGCCGCCCCGCGCGGACCTCCGCTGCAATGCAACAATCGGAAAAATCAAAAAAATTCGCGCTGATCGCTGGGCATCGACCGGCGCACGCCTAGGTTGCCTCGGCGCAGGACACATCTTCAAATGGGGGAGTTTGACCCATGTCCATATCGGCCCTTCTCTTCGGCGCCATAGGCACGCTGGCCGAGACCACCGATCTCCAACGCCGCGCATATAACCATGCTTTCGCCGAGGCGGAGCTCGAATGGGTCTGGGACCGCGAGAGCTATTTGCGGATGCTCCACGACCCCGGCGGCCGGGCCCGGCTGACCGATTACGCGAACGCATCCGGCGATACCATCGACGCCGATGCCATACACGCGCTCAAGAAGCGGCACTTCACGAGGTTGGTCGAGCAGGAGGGGATCCAGCCACGCCCCGGCGTCCTGGAACTCCTCCGAACCTGCCAGCGCCGCGACATCGCCGTCGCACTCTGCACCACCACCGATCCCGAGCAGGTCGACCTTATCCTCGACAATCTGGCACCCGGTGTCGGTGTCGACGATTTCGACTGGATCGGCGACCGAGGTTCGGCCCGGCGCCCGAAGCCGTCGCCCGACATCTATGCAGCCGCCCTGGCGGAACTCGACCTCCCCGCGGACGACGTTCTGGCCATCGAAGATACACCCGAAAGTGCCGAAGCCGCGCTGAAGGCCGGCATCCGGACGATCGCCTTCCCCGGCGAAGCGGCGGCCAATCGGGAGTTCCAGTCGGGCGTGTTGATCGTGGATCGCCTGCAGGCCCGCCTGGTCGACCTGCAATCGGGGCGCAGGGTCGCCGCCGAGTAGGTTGACAGCATCGCGGGGGGCGTGTTCATCGGCGCGACCCTGACACCGCCCCCGGAGCGCGCGATGCATCCCTTCCGCACCCAGACCTGTGCCGACCTGACGAAGGCCGATGTGGGACAGACCGTCCGTCTCGCCGGCTGGGTCCACCGGATCCGCGACCATGGCGGCGTCCTCTTCGTGGATCTGCGCGACCATTACGGCATGACGCAGGTTCTGTGCGATCCCGACAGCCCCGTCTTCGGCGAGATGGAGAAGGTGCGCTCCGAATGGTGCATCCGCATCGACGGTGAGGTGAAGGCCCGCGACGAAAGCCTGATCAACCCCAAGATCCCCACCGGCGAGATCGAGGTCTTCGTCCGCGATCTGGAGGTGCTGGGCGCCGCCGACGAACTCCCCCTCATGGTCTTCGGCGATCAGGAATATCCCGAGGAAACGCGCCTGCGCTACCGCTTCCTGGACCTGCGCCGCGAGGTGATGCAGCGCAACATGACGCTCCGCTCCGACGTGGTGGCCTCCATCCGCAAACGCATGTGGGACAAGGGGTTCCGCGAATTCCAGACCCCGATCATCACCGCCAGCAGCCCCGAAGGCGCGCGCGACTTCATCGTCCCCTCGCGGCTCCATCCCGGCCGCGTCTACGCGCTCCCCCAGGCGCCGCAGCAATTCAAGCAACTGCTGATGGTGTCGGGCTTCGACAAGTATTTCCAGATCGCGCCCTGCTTCCGCGACGAAGACCCGCGCGCCGACCGCTCGCCCACCGATTTCTACCAGTTGGACATGGAGATGTCCTTCGTCACGCAGGAGGACGTCTTCGACACGATCCAGCCCGTTATTTCGGGTCTCTTCGAGGAGTTTGGGGGCGGCCGCGCCGTCGACGCGGACTGGCCGCAGATCAGCTACAAGGACGCCGCGCTGAAATACGGCACCGACAAGCCAGACCTGCGCAACCCCATCGAAATGCAGGACGTCTCGGACCATTTCCGCGGCTCCGGTTTCGCCATCTTCGCCTCCCTGCTGGAGAAAGACGGCACCGAAATCCGCGCCATCCCCGCGCCCAAGGGCGGGTCGCGCAAGTTCTGCGACCGCATGAACAAATACGCCCAGGAACAGGGCCTTCCCGGCATGGGCTACATCTTCTGGCGGGAAATTGAGAACGGTTGGTTCGATGATGAGCTGTACGCGAAACTGAAGGAATGGCACCTTCAGAAAGATCCGACAGAGAAAGACGTCGAATGGGCGGAGCGGGTCGCTCGTGAGGACAAGAAGGAAATTGTATTAGAGATCGCGAAGCTTCTCCGAACTGGAGATGGCCTTGATATCTTGCGAGCCGGAGATTTGATTGAGGATCATTTTGCGAAGCGCCTCAAAGAAGCCGCCGGCCCCCTCGCCAAGAACATCGGCCCCGAACGGACCGAGGCCATCCGCCAGCAATTGGGCCTGGGCGTGGGCGACGCGGCCTTCTTCCTCGGCGGCAAACCTGCGGATTTCGAGGCCGTCGCCGGTCGCGCCCGTGTGGTCATCGGCCAGGAGCTTGGCCTCACCGACGAGGATCGCTTCGCCTTCGCCTGGATCGTCGACTTCCCGATGTATGAGCGGGACGAGGAGGGGAAGATCGACTTCTCCCACAACCCCTTCTCCATGCCCCAAGGCGGGATGGAGGCCCTGGACGGCGATCCCGAAGGCGTCCTCGGCTACCAATACGACCTGGCCTGCAACGGCTATGAGCTGATCTCCGGCGCGATCCGAAACCACAAGCCGGAGATCATGTTCAAGGCGTTCGAGATCGCGGGCTACGGCGAGGACGAGGTGCGCAAGCGCTTCGGCGGTATGGTCAAGGCGTTCCAATACGGCGCCCCCCCCCATGGCGGCTGCGCGGCGGGCATCGACCGCATCGTTATGCTGCTGGCGGGCGAAGACAACATCCGAGAGGTCATGCTCTTCCCCATGAACCAGCGCGCCGAAGACCTGATGATGGGCGCCCCGTCGGAGCCCCTGCCGGGCCAGCTGGCTGAGCTGGGCTTGCGGAAGATGCCCACCGAATGACCCTCTTGGCCCAGGCCCGGCGCGCCGCCCTGCACGGGCTCGACCGGGCCGGGCACCTGCTCTCCATCGGTACGCAGGCCGACTTACTGGACGGGCGCCTCGCCACCGACATGATGCCCTTTGCCGATCAGATCGCCATCACCGGCTCCTTCGCCCGACGCGCCGTTCTCGGCCTGGTGGACCCCAACCTCTCCACCGATCTCGACTGGCAGCCCGACAGTGTCGCGCCCCTCCTCACCGCCATCCGGGCGGAGATCGACGCCGCCACCGGCCCCGTCCTGCCGGCCATCCACCACCGCGCGGGCGAGGCGGATCTGACGCAAAGCCCCGAAGACTTCCTGCACCTCTTCGCGCTGCCCAATATGTGGTTCCACCTCACCGCCGCCTACGCGATCCTGCGCGCGAACGGCGTGGCGCTGGGCAAGGCCGATTTCGACGGTCTCCACCGCTACGGCCCGGCCTGATGTTCGACGCGCTCCGCCAGGCGGGCTTCGATCTCGACACCCGCAACCATGCCGAGGCGATCCTGGCAGGCGACTTCCCAGAAACCGTCGCGGGCCTCGTCGCCACGCTTCTCGACTTCCGCCTCACCGCAGCAGAGATCATCGGCTCCGGCGGCGGTCAGGCGGCCAGCACGATGCGCTTGCGCGACGCGCTTTACGCCGATGGTTGGCCCAAGCACGAATTCGTCACCCGCACCATCGTCGATGGGGCCGAGCGCGACGCCATCAGCCACGAGGTCGACCACGTCAAACGCGCCGCCCATGGCACGCTCGCGCTGGAGATCGAGTGGAACAACAAAGACCCGTTCTTCGACCGCGATCTCGAAAACTTCCAGCGGCTCCACGCCCAATCCGCCATCTCGCTGGGCATCATCGTCACCCGCGGCGCCGCCCTTCAGGCCGCCATGCCGGACCTTGTGGAAGGTGTCCTGCGCGCCGAAGGCATCGGCGACGCGGCCGAACTGGAAGCCTGGGGCATGAAGGAACGCACCGCCCGCCAGCGCCGCCTCATCGACGAAGCCCTGGGCCACGGCGCCGATTTCCCCCGTGCCTTCGCCCGCTCTTTCGTGGCCGACAAATACGGCCAGGCCACCACCCATTGGGAGAAGTTGGAGGCCCGCGTGGCCCGCGGCGTCGGCAATCCCTGTCCGCTCCTCTTGATCGGCCTGCCGCTCTCGGCCGTGGCCGACGGCCCTCCGAGCGATTCGCTCCCCGACCTCTTCAGCTAGTGGGCGTCGTGCCGCGGGAGCGGGCGCCGAAAATTCTGTACGAATTGGCATCCAGGCACCGGAAAACGACCCCAATTTGTGAAGAACGGCCGAAAACCGGCCCCGTCACTCCGCCGCGGAATTATAGGCGTAGGTGTCCCAATCCGGCTTCCAATCCGCCTCCGCCTGGTTCCCCCAGACGGTCCAGCCGGGCCGGATCCCGCGCCCGAACATCTCCAGATACGGGCCCCAGGAACAGGCTTCGATGACCTCGTATTGCTCGTCGGGCTTGCGCGAATGCTCGCGCTTGCGGGTCTGGATCATGTTCACCTGACGGCGCCCCGGCGCCTCGGTGCGAACATTCTTACCCTTTGTTCCGAAAAGGAGAATCTCGGTCACGTTGCGGAAATAGAAGCCCACGCCCCGCCCGTCCGAGCCCCCGTCCTTGCGGATCTTGTGCCAGACAATGTTTGATTTGTATTCGAACCCCCAGGCCGACAGCACCTGCAGCCCTTCCGGCAGCAGCGCATTGGGCACCCACATGTAGCAATGCGCGCGCTCCGCCAGATGGTCCGCCACCGGCAGCGCACAGATTTCCTCAATGTCCATCGTGGGATAGCGCGCCAATCGCTTATGTTCCGGCGCCACTTTCCCGGTCCGGTTGGCAAAGCGCCAGGGCGGGTCGGCCAGCACGCAACCAAAGCGATCGTCGCCCAGAAATTGGGTCAGGTCTTGCGCTGCGTCACTGCTCATATGCCATATCTAGCCAATTCGGCGTCCGTGTCACCCGATTCCAGGGGTTGGAACGAAATGTGAACGGTGAGATGTTGCCGTCCGGTCGCCCGATCCGCCGAAAAGGCCCCTGATATGTGTTCGGGCTGCTAAGTTCGAACGATGACCGATCGTTCAGCCCTTGCCGCAATCCGCTTCGGGACTGGCATTTCGCCGCGTCTGCCCGCGCCAGACGGCGGCGAAGCGCTCCTCGCGGCGCTTCGTGGTCCGGACGCGATGGCCGAGAGACTGCCGCAACCGGGCTGGGCGGAGCGGGCCGGCGCGGCGCGGACGCTGAACACCCTGCGGAAAGCCCGTCGGACGGGTGGAATGGCCGAAGATGATGCGTATCGCGCCCATCGCCGGGCCATGGAAACGGCCTATCGCGCGGATCTGGGCCGGACGCTGGCGCGCGCCGCGATGACGCGCGATGGCCTGCGAGAACGTCTGTCCTGGTTCTGGGCCGATCACTTCGCGGTCGTGGATGGGCAGAATTTGTTGAACCGGTCGGTTGCCGGATACCACGAAGACGCGATCCGCCCCCATCTGGCGGGCCGGTTCGCGGACCTGCTCGTCGCGGCGGTGACCCATCCCGCCATGCTCCTCTTCCTGGATCAGAACAGCTCGGTCGGGCCGAACTCACCGCGCGGGCGGAAGGGGGGCGGACTTAATGAGAATCTGGCGCGGGAAGTGCTGGAATTGCATACGCTGGGCACCGCCGGTCCCTATGGGCAAGCGGATGTCCAGCAGCTTGCGGAGTTGCTAACGGGACTGTCCCTGAACAAGGATTTGGGACGAGCCTTCCGCGCGAACTGGGCAGAACCTGGTGCGGAGACCATCCTGGGCCTACCCTATGGCGGGGATACGGCGGCCTTCTCGGACATCCGCGCATTCCTTGCTGATCTGTCAATCCACCCCGCTACGGCACGGCATCTGTCGCAAAAGCTGGCAGTGCATTTCGTGGCGGACGTGCCAGACCCGACGATGATCGACGCGATGGTGGCGACATGGCGCGATACCGATGGAGACCTGTTGGCGGTCTATGCCGCGATGCTGGCCCATCCCGTCGCTTGGTCGGCGGAACTGGTCAAGGCACGGCGACCGCTGGACTTCGTGGCGGCCAGCTTGCGGGCCTTGGATGTCGGACGGACCATTGCGGCCGCTGACCGCAAGCTTCTGGCGCGTGTCGCCATCCACCCCTTGGTCGAGATGGGGCAGCCATGGTTGCGTCCTCCGGGTCCACAGGGCTGGCCGGAAGAGGCCGCGGCCTGGATCACGCCACAGGCGCTCGCGGCACGGATCGGATGGGCGATGGAGGCGCCCAGGCGCCTCTTGGGCGGCGTGATGCCCGATCCCCGCGTCTTCCTTGCCGAGATCCTGGGACCATTTGCGAGCGACCGAACGCGATTTGCCGCCCTGGCGGCGGAGGATCGTGCCATCGGTATCGGCCTGATCCTTGCGGCACCCGAGTTCCAGAGGAGGTAGCGATGGGCTGGACACGACGTGCATGGTTGAGCGGGATCGGATGTTCGCTGGCCGCATCGCCCCTGATGACGCCCGTCAGTTTCGCGGCGCTGCCGGGCGAGGCGCGCCTTGTCGTCGTCATCCTGCGCGGCGGCATGGACGGTCTCGATGTGTTGCGTCCCGTGGGCGACCCAATGCTGAAAGTTCTGCGACCGGTCCTGGCCGATGGCGCCGGGTCCCGTCTGACGGACACCCATGTGCTGCATCCCGCGCTGGAATCGCTCGAACCGCTCTGGGGCGATGGGCAGCTTGGCTTCGCGCAAGCGGTGAGCACGCCTTATCGGGATCGGCGCAGTCATTTCGACGGTCAGGACATCCTTGAGGCGGGAACTGCGGGCGACGTGCCCGATCCGGTGCGCAGGGACGGATGGCTCAATCGCTGGCTGCAGACGCGGCCCGATGCCCATGCCCGAACCGCCTTCGCGATCGGGCGAGAGGAGATGCTGCTGCTTCGCGGGAATGCGGACCACGCCGCCTGGGCGCCGGACGCCCGTTTGAGAATGGGCGGGGCGACGCAGGACCTTCTCCTGCATGTCTACCGGGATGATCCGCTCTTCCATGACGCGGCCCGTGTGGCGCTAGAGCTTTCGGCGGAGACCGAGGACAAGACCGAGGCGCGGGCGGGTGAGGCGTTGTTTTCCTTCGCGGCAAAGCAGTTGCGCGGGGATGCTCGGATCGCCGCCCTCTCGCTGGGCGGATGGGACACCCATCGCGACCAGCCGCGTCACCTCTCGCGGGCGCTTCGCAGATTGTCAGACGGTATCCTGAGGTTGCGCGGCGATCTGGGCGCGGCATGGGACAAGACGCTGCTTCTGGCGATGACGGAGTTCGGGCGCACGGCGGCGGAGAACGGCTCTCGCGGGACGGATCACGGAACGGGCGGGACCATGATCCTGTCGGGCGGCGCCTTGCGTGGCGGGACAGTTTGGGGCGACTGGCCGGGTCTGAGTGAGGTCGCGCTGCTGGACCGACGGGATGTGAACCCCACCGGGGACGTGCGCCGCTATGCCGCTTGGGCTTTGCGAAGCCTCTTCGGCGCCGAACAGGCCGTTCTGGAGCGCATGATCTTCCCCGGCCTCGAGATGGCGGAGGATCCGCGGTTGTTGGGCTGACGTTGCCCGTCAGAGCGCGCGTTCCATCAGAATGGAGGGGAAGGGAATGCGCGCCGGGCCGATCGGCACATCGACCGGCTGTCGGATATCGAATCCCATCGCAGTGTAGAACGGCACGGCCGTTCGGGTAGACAGGCATTCGAGACGCCGCATCCCGGCATCGCGCGCCTGCGTCATGGCAGTGTCCAGGACATGGCGGGCATAGCCGCGCCGCAGGTAATCGGGATGGCCCACGACATGGCGGACATGGCCGGTGCGCGGACCGTCACGCAAGACCGGTCCAGGTGCGCCCGGTGTCCAGCCACCTGCGGCCACAAGCGTGCCATCGGGCGTCTCGGCCAGGAAATAGGTGCCGCCCGCCACAAGGCTTGGGCGCCCGCGTGATATGGCGGGAAGGATCGTGACCAGCACCGACGGGGCATAATCCGCTTTCAAGAGCCGTGGATAGGACAGTGCCAGCAAGGCGTCGACGGCGGGAACATCCGTCTTCTCGGCCAGTCTGATCGTGACGGTCATGGGGCGTGCCTCAAAGGAAAAGGGCCGCGCGGATATCTCCGGCGCGGCCCTGTCGGTCAGAAGATCAGGGGATATCCCTTACTTGATCTTCCCTTCCTTGTATTCGACATGCTTGCGCGCGACGGGATCGTACTTCCGTACCACCATTTTCTCGGTCATCGTGCGGGCATTCTTCTTGGTCACGTAGAAGTGGCCGGTGCCGGCCGAGGAATTCAGCCGGATCTTGATCGTGGTGGGCTTCGCCATCTGGTGTCTCCTGCGTCGGACGGTCTGGCCAGCCGGAGGCCCACCATCCGTTGAATCCGGAAGCCGCCTTCTATCTGCTGAAGACCCGCTGTCAAGGGATGGGCGGAGCGATGGTGCCCGCGGATACCGGCTAGTGCGTTCCCAGCTCCACGCGCAAGGCCGACTGATCGCGGGTCGGACGCAATGTCAGGGTGAAGCTGCGATCTTCGCCAGTGAGGTAATTGAGGTCCAGCGACAGGACGGTGTTCGCGCCGGCGGCCGCACGCCGCAGGCCACGCTGGACGATCGGCCGGTCGACATGGGCCCAGAGACTTTCGAAGCGAAGGCCGCGAAGATCGTCCCCAGATGCGAAGCCCAGACGATCTAGCAATCCGTCGCCCAGATCGGAAATCCGTCCATCCCGCTCCACAAGTCCGCGACAGCTTCCCGCTTCCGATGTCCGACGATGGGTTTTCGCGGCGGGGCGTTGAGCGTCGATTGTCTGCGGCATGGCGTATCACTTGGGCGAAACTGGCGACTCATTGCCTACACGACATAGGTTAACGGGCAACGAAACAAGGGATCGGTGCCGAAGCCGGACAGAATCGTGCGGATTTCGGCCGTTTTTCGCGCGCGAGGGGCCTGTAAGCCGGATTCTGTCCGGCGGGTCGCCCCGCCTGGACGGCCATTCATCTGGATCGCGAATCACTTCGCGATCTCAAGCTGCCAACCCGGATCCCTCGGTCGAAGCCGCCTGCCCGGAGGCGCGGGATCCCTATTTGGCATTGCTCCCGGTGGGGCTTGCCATGCGAGACGCGTCGCCGCGCCCCCGGTGGGCCCTTACCCCACCGTTTCACCCTTGCCGCGGGCGGACCCACGGCGGTCTGTTCTCTGTGGCGCTTTCCGTCGGCGCTTGCGCAGGTCGCCCCACCAAATGCCGCCCGGGTGTTACCCGGCACCGTCGCTTCGTGGAGTCCGGACTTTCCTCGGGTGTCCCCGCGACCGTCCAGCCCCTCGCGCCGGTCGTGGCTAGGCGACGGCCGACGGACGGTCAACGGGAAACCGTTCCGCCACATCGCCAATGATGTCCATGTCATCGCCATCCAGGGGGCCCGTCGCCCAGGGGCGGAAGCGGAGGCGGATTGCCGAGAGCAGGGTGTCGCCCTTCACATCGGCCCTGTATCCGGCGCGCCAGGCCAGATCGCGAAACAGGTCGATGTCAGGCGCAGCGCTGCCATGGGCGTCCGGCCATACTGCCGATCCGCCGCGGGCCAGCCGTTTCCAATCGAAGCGCGGCCCGGGGTCGATCTTGCGGCCCGGTGCGACGTCGGAATGACCGATCACGCGCTCCGGTGTGATGGCAGGGCGACGCGACATGATATCGACCAACAGCTTTTCGAGGCTGTCCATCTGCGGGGCGGGGAAGGGGCTTTCGGCATCATTGCTGAGTTCGATCCCGATGGAGCGTGAATTGACGTCCATGCAGTCGCCCCAGCGTCCAACGCCCGCATGCCAGGCGCGCCGATCCTCGGGCACCAGGCGGAAGGTCTGGCCCCGTTCGCCGATCAGGTAATGACAGGAGACTTCGGTTGCCGGATCGCAGAGGCGCTTGAGCGCAGGCTCTGGGCCGCCAGTCATCGCCGTATAGTGCAGAACCACCAGATCGGGGTCGGTCACGCCGCCTTTTCGCGGGCCGTGGTTCGGGCTTGGCCGCTCCTCGATCTGTAGCGTCACTGGGACCGGACGAGGCTGCGATAGACCGAAGGGTCCCACCCGCAAGCATTTCCATCCCCGTCCGGATCGACACCCAGAGCGTCGCGCTGCGGCCCGCCCGCCGCAAGGAACGCTTCCTGCGCGGCATTGTCGTCGCGATAGCCCGCGCATGCCGACTGCGCACGACGTTCGGACGCGAACAACCCCCGTCCATAGGCGTCTGTGCCCACGGGTTGGGCCTGGTTCAGCGCATAGGCCACGATGTTCACCAGATTGTCGTCGGGGCGCTCCACTTCGACCGGCTGGACCACTTCGAACTGGGCACGCGCGGCGCGCAGCCGCTCTGCATCGTCTTGGATGCCGCGCTCGGCGGAAACGGCCGCAAAGTCCTGCTCGCGGCTCAATTCCGGATTGTCGCGATCCAGATCCGCCACCGGCGCGGCGCCGCCGCTCGGCAAGCCCAGGGCTGCGCGGGTATCGCTGGCAAGGCGATCCGCCTCGCTTTGTGCGGCCGTGCCGATTGCGGTCGGCGCAGCGGTGGTCGTCGTCGGCTGGGGTCCCTGCTGCCCGGTCAGTTCCGCCTCGCGCCGGGCGACGTATTGGGCAGGCGTTTCGAACGCCGCGCCGCGCAGGCTTTCCTGCGGGATGGGCGGCTCGCAAGCCGCAAGAACGAGAACCGCCAGTGGCGGGAACAAGGTAAACGCGCGCATTCTGGCCTCTCGGACGTCTTTGCCGATTGTCCTACCACCATTTCTCCGGACGTGCCACGAAGCCCGCCCGCTCTTCCAGACAGGATGCAACATTCAGTAACGCGCCTTCCTCCCAGGGACGGCCGATCAGTTGCAACCCCAGCGGCAGCCCCCGTCGGTCTTGGCCGGCGGGCACCGCGATGCCCGGCAGACCCGCCAGGTTCACGGTCACGGTGAAGACGTCGTTGAGATACATTTCGATGGGCGTGAAGTCTGCGCCTAGCGCGAAGGCAGAGGATGGCGTGGCGGGTGTCAGGATCGCATCGACGCCCGCGGCGAAGACATCCTCGAAATCCTTCTTGATCAAGGCCCGCACCTTCCGGGCGCGGTTGTAATAGGCATCGTAGAACCCGGCCGACAGCACGTAGGTGCCCACCATGACCCGGCGCTGTACCTCGTCGCCGAAGCCCTCCGCCCGGGTCTTCTCATAGAGCTCGGTCACCCCGTCACCCTGGTTCAGATCGGCGCGGTAGCCGAAGCGGACGCCATCATAGCGGGCCAGATTGCTCGACGCTTCGGCGGGGGCGATGACGTAATAGGCGGGCAGGGCGTATTTGGTGTGGGGCAGGGAAATGTCCCGGATCTCCGCCCCGGCATCCTTCAGCATCTCGATCCCCTGGGACCAGAGCGCCTCGATCTCCTCCGGCATCCCGTCCATGCGGTATTCCTTGGGGATGCCGATGGTCTGGCCCTTGATGTCACCGGTCAGCATGGCCTCGAAGTCGGGCACCTGTAGATCGGCGGAGGTCGAATCCTTGGGGTCGTGACCGGCCATGGCGCCCAGGAAGATCGCGGCATCGCGCACGGAGCGCGTCATGGGACCCGCCTGGTCCAGCGAGGATGCGAAGGCCACGATCCCCCACCGCGAACAACGCCCATAGGTGGGCTTGATGCCGGTGATCCCTGTGAAGGCCGCCGGCTGCCGGATCGAGCCCCCGGTATCGGTGCCCAAGGCGCCCAGACATAGCCGGGCCGCGACCGCTGCGGCCGACCCGCCGGAAGAGCCGCCCGGTGTGAGCCCGGTTTCCGAATTGCCCGCACGCCAGGGGTTCACGACGTTTCCATAGGTGGAGGTCTCGTTCGACGAACCCATCGCGAACTCGTCCATGTTGAGCTTGCCGAGCATGACGGCGCCAGCCTGGAACAGCTTGTCCGTGATCGTGCTTTCGTATTCCGGTTTGAACCCATCCAGGATCTTCGACCCGGCCTGGGAGGCGACGCCCTTCGTGCAGAACAGGTCTTTCACCCCGATCGGGATGCCGCACATATCGGGCGCATCGCCGCGCCGGATGCGCTCATCGGCAGCCTTCGCCTGATCCCGTGCGATTTCGGGCGTATGGTGCACGAAGGCATTGAGCGCGCCCGCGGCATCGACCGCCTCCAGATGGGCCTCCGTAAGGGCCTGCGCCGTCGTTTCCCCGGCGCGCAGGGCGTCGCGCGCCTCTGCGATGGTCAGATCGGTCAGGCTCATTCCACCACCTTCGGCACGGCAAAGAAGCCTTCGCGCGCCTCGGGCGCATTCGTCAGCACGGCGGCCTGCTGGTTCCCGTCGGTCACCACGTCTTCGCGCCGTTTCAGGCGCATGGGTGTGACGGACACCATGGGTTCCACGTCGTCGACATCCACTTCCTGCAATTGCTCGATGAACCCCAGGATCGCGTTGAACTCCCCGGCGAGGCCCTCCAGCCGGTCTTCGGGCACGGCGATCCGGGCCAGTTTGGCGACCTTGCGCGCGGTTTCGACGTCGATGGACATGGGGCCTCCGGCTCTTTCGGGTCGAGATCGTCTAGCCCCGCCCGCGCCGGGGTTCAACTGGCCGGGACGCGCTGCCGCCAGCGGGTCGCGCGGCGTTCCATTCCTTGCAGCAAGCCATACTCGATCGCCAGCATCACGCCCACGAAGGCGAAGGCATAGGCCATGACGTATCCCACCTCGAATAGCTGGAAATAGAGATGGATCTGGAAGCCCACACCGTTGCCCCGGCCCAGGAATTCCACCACCAGCACGATCTTCCAGATGATTGCCAGACCGTTGCGGGTGCTGGCCGCCAGAAAGGGCCAGAGCTGGGGCAGCATGACGTGCCGCAACCGGTCCCTTCGTGACATGCGGAAGCTTCGCGCCATCTCATCGAGCTTGGGGTCCATGGCCTGGACCCCTTCGCGCATGTTCACCGCCACCATGGCCATCTTGTTGAGCGCGACGGCTGTGATCGCGGCCACTTCGTTGAGCCCGATCCAGAGGTAGCAGAGTACGATCACCACCAGGGCCGGGATGTTCAGCAAGACCACGACCCATGTCCCGAACCAACGGTTGAGCGCTGGTATGCGCCCCAAGGCGATCCCGATGACACAGCCCGATCCCATGGCGAGGGCGAAGGCCGCCGCAACCCGCGCCAGCGTGGCCAGTACATGATGCGCAAGTTCCCCGGATGCCGCCTCTGCGATCAGGATGCGCCACACCTCGGAAGGGGCGGGCAAGATGTCCGGGTCTGCGCCCAAAGCGGCTATCCACCACAACGCTAGCAACCCTGCCAGCGAGAGGGTGATCGTCATGGAGTCGGGGCGGCTCCTGTGGGTCATGCCCAGAAGGATGCCATGTCACCCGCCGAACGCCCCTCCTAGACCTAGGTCGCATGGAGAGGGCGAGAGGGCGCGGCCTAGGCTCCAGCGTCATGTTTGCGCTCACTCTGTTCCGTCTCAGGATCGCCTTCGTGTGCGTCCTCGGGCTGCTGGCGCAGATTGCCGGTGCCGAAACCCTGCCGCGCGAGACCCTCGCCGGTTTCATCGATCCACCGATGTCGCTGGGCGAGCCGGTCAATGAGAAGGGCGTCTGGGAGCTGCTGAATTCAGGCGGCGCCCATGCCGGTTACGTCTTCGAGACCGAGCCCATGGCTCCGTTGCCGGGCTTTGCCGGCGCACCGGTGAACCTGCTGGTCGTTCTGGATCTGCAGGGCAACTTCGTCGACGTGCAGATCATCTCCCACAATGAGCCGATCTTCGTCTCCGGGCTCGGCCAAGCCCCGTTTCATGCGTTCGTGGAACAATACCGCGGCCATTCCATCTCGGACACGCTGGTCGTCGGTACGCCCTATGGTGCGGGGTCCGACGGGTCGGCGCTAGTTTATCTGGACGGTGTAACCAAGGCGACGGCCTCCGTTCGTATCGCCCATGAGAGCATTCTGGCCGCCGCGCTGCAGGTCGCGCGCGAAAAGATGGGCGGGGTCAGCACGGGGCCGCCAGCCTTCCCGAACCCCGATCACGAGGAGTCGCTGACCTGGGACGATCTGATCGCGCAGGGCATCGTCCATCGAAAGACGGTCACGAATGCCGAGATCGAGGCCGCCTTCGCGGGCACCCGATGGGCCCGGGACGACCCGGAAGCCGCCGCCGACCCGGAAGGTGTCTATATGGACCTCTGGCTCGTGGATCTTGGCCCGCCTTCCATTGCGCGCGCGGCTCTCTCCGAACGGGGCCTGGCCGACCTACAGCGCTTCCAGGAGATCACGCCGTTCGACGAACCCGTTCTCGTGATCGAGACCGGGCGCCACGGCCTCGTCTCGGAGGAGTTCATTCGCAACACATCGCCGGATTGGCTCAGCGCCGAACAGGGTGGATTTCCCATCGCGTTGCGGGATGCCGACCTCTTCGTCGACCTCGCCGATGATGCGCCCGACGTGCTTGAGGACGGTGTGGCGCTGATCTTGCGCACCGATCGACGGCTTGGCTTCGATCCGGGCGCGCCGTGGAGCTTGAACGTGGAGGCCGTGCGCGAACACGGGATGTTCCAGCCGGAGATCGGCTCCGTCACGCTGGCCTCCGAGATCGTCACGCCGGAACGGTTCTTCAGCCGACCCGAAATCCAGCGCCCCGATCCGCCCTGGCTTAGCGCGATCCGGGATCGGGGCGCCGACCTCGCCGTTTTGGCCGCGTTCCTCGTCGGTCTGGGCGTTCTTCTTTCGGTCGGGCAGAACAGGCTCGCCGGGCACCGCGCCTTTACGCCCATCCGCCTCGGCATTCTTGCGGTCACGACGGGTTTCATCGGCTGGTGGGGGCAGGGACAGCTTTCCATCGCGACGCCTCTGGCTGTCCTGCGGACGGCAGCCGACGGCGGCAGCTTCGCCTTCCTCCTCTACGATCCGTTCTCGCTTCTGCTCTGGGCGGTCGCGATCGCAGGCTTCGTCGCCTGGGGTCGCGGCCTTTTCTGCGGCTGGCTCTGTCCGTTCGGTGCGCTGCAGGAATTCGCGCACCATCTCGGCCGCCTGCTCCGTATCCCGCAGATCGAGCCGTCCCCAGCCTGGGATGCCCGGCTGAAATGGTTGAAATACGCGGTGCTGGCCGGTCTCGTGGCGGTCACGCTGACGATCCCGGCGCGGTTGGATCAGGCCATCGAAGTGGAGCCCTTCAAAACCGCCATCACCACCTTCTTCATCCGCGAATGGTACTACGTGGCCTATGCTGTCGGGCTGCTCGTCCTGTCCATGACCCTCTTCAAGGGGTTCTGCCGCTATGTTTGCCCGCTGGGTGCGGTCATGGCCATTGGCGGTCTTCTGCGCGGCCGCGATTGGATCGCGCGACGGGCGGAATGCGGCTCGCCCTGCCAGCTTTGCAAGGTGAAGTGCAAGTACGGTGCCATCGAGAAATCGGGGGCCGTCGCCTATTCCGAATGCTTCCAATGCCTCGACTGCGTGTCGATCCATGACGACCCCGGCCAATGCGTCCCGCTGATCCTGCGGGAACGGGGCCGGGGGCGCGTCGGCGCCATGGCGGCCCGGTGAGCCTGTCGCGCCGCCGCGTTCTGGCCGTCACGGCCTGCGCGCTGGGGGCCCCTGCCAGCGCGGCGCCCCGGCGCTGGCAGGGGCAGGCCATGGGGGCGGACATGGCGATCAAGCTGCGGGCGCCTGAGGCGCAGGCCCGCCCGGCCCTGGAGGCGGCGCTGCGTGTCCTTCGTCGGATCGAGGCCGAGTTCAGCCTCTACGACCCCGCATCCCGGCTGATGCTTCTGAACCGGACCGGCCGCCTGGACGCCCCCTCCCGCGACATGCGCGCGCTCCTCTCACTTTCCGACCGCGTCCACATCCTGACGGGCGGTCTTTTCGATCCGAGTGTTCAGCCACTCTGGAAGGCCCTGTCCGAGGGGCGGGCGCCGGACGAGACCCGGAAGGATGTGGGCTGGTCCCGCGTCAGGGTGACGGCGAAGGCCGTGGAATTGGACCCCGGAATGGCGCTCACCTTCAATGGGATTGCGCAAGGCTACGCCACCGACCGCGTGGCCGATATCTTGCGCGCGAATGGCCTGACCGACGTGCTGGTTGATCTGGGGGAGCAGCGCGCGTTGGGTGGACCGTGGCAACTGGGCCTCGTCGATCCCGAGCATGGTTTGCTTGGCCAGCGCACGCTTACCAACGCGGCGATTGCCACTTCCAGCCCCATGGCCACGCCGCTGGCTAGTCAAGGCCACATCCTGCACCCGACCCGATCCCCGCTCTGGTCGACGGTTTCGGTCGAAGCGCCGGAAGCCGCGCTGGCCGATGCGCTCTCCACCGCGCTGGTCCTCGCGGATCAAGACGAAATCTCGGCTATTCGGCACGCCCTTCCGTCGATCCGTGTCACGATCGTGGACCCAGACGGAAACCTGCGGACGATCTAGACGGGGCGACAGCTGGCCAGCGCCACCGGCAAAAGCCGTAGCCGTTTCGACGGTCCTAGCTCGACACCATCCGCTTGAACCAACCCTTCTTCTCGCCCTCTGGCGCCGCATCCGTCTCCGGGGTCTCTTCCGGTGCCGGGCCCTCCACGGCCGCCTTGAAGTTCTGGAAGAATTGATCGGCCATCTTCTTGGCGAAGCTGTCGATCACGCGGCTGCCCAATTGCGCCAGCTTGCCGCCGACCTTGGCCTCCACCTCATAGTGCAATTCCGTCTGTCCGCCCTGGTCGTCCAGGCGCACATTGGCGCCCCCCTTGGCAAAACCGGCGGGGCCGCCCTTGCCTTCGCCCGAGATGGTCAAGCTTTCTGGCGGGACCATGTCGCTCAGCGTGACGCCGCCTTTGAACGTGGCCTTCACGGGGCCGACCTTCTGAACGACCGTGGCTTCGAACCCCTCCTCGGGGGACCCGGTCATCTCGGTACATCCCGGTACACAGGCTTTCAGAACCTCCGGGTCCAAGAGCGCGGCCCAGACCGTCGTGCGATCGGCCTCGATGATCTGGCTGTCTTTGAGTTCCATGGCCTAACTCCCTGTTGTTGGGCTACCGCTCGGGCGGCTGCCAGACGAGGCCGTATTCGGCGTAGATGTCGGCAATCCGGCCATCCTCGACCGCATAGCGAATGGCGTCGTCCACGGCATAGGACAAGGGCCGGTAGCGGAAGTTCACGCCCACACCCAATGTCCACTTGCTGACGGCGAAACCGGCCAGAGGCGGCTCATGGATCGCAATCCCGTCCTCCAGCCCCCATTCCAGTTGTCCGCGCGGTCCCATGGCGGCCATGGTCTCCCCGGCGGCCAGCGCGTCCATGGCGGCATCCATCGTCGGATAGTGCTGCACATTCTCCTTCATCTGCCCGCCTGCGAACGAGGTCAGGTAGAAGTCGGTGATCGTGTGGTTTTCGACCGCGACGCTGTCGGTCCGAAAATACGCGGGGACGGGTGGGTCTTCGGGATAGGCCACCTGATCGTAGGCGATGGCGATGCTTTCGGCGGCGTATTGGCCGGTGAAGACCACCTGTTCGACCCGACACGCGAAACGCGCATCATAGGGCACGCGCATCATGACGTTCGAGACGGTGCCGCCGATCACCGGCCCCTTCCAGACGTTGTCGCGTAGGTCTGCCTCCAGTGTTTCGCCCGCGCCGACGAACCGAAATCGCGGTTCCACGCCCAGATCGGCTGCGATCAGTCGGGCGATTTCCACATCCACACCACGGGGGGTGGAGCCTTCCTTCCAGCTATAGGGCGGAAAATTCTCATAGAGCGAGAAGGTCATGAAGCCGCGCTCTACGATCTGGTCCAGCTCTTGGCCGACGATATCGCGGCTGGCATTCTGTGGCTTGGCCTGCGGCGTCCAATCGGCGCAAGGGTCCGTCGCCCAGGCAGGCTGGGCCAGGGTCACAGCCAAGGCCGTCAGGATCGGTCGCAACGCGGGCATCGCGGCTATTGTGCCGCCGAAAGCCCGATGGTCAACGCCTCCGCGGCGGCCGCATAGCTCTCGGCGCTGCCGTCGATCAGGCGCGCGGCCCGGAACGCGGCACTGTCGGCCACGGGTGCCCCCGACAGCGTCTCGATCCCGGCGGCAATCTCCGTCAGTTGCGATTTCAGCGCTTCGGGGTCGGCGGCGTCCGGCGCATCCGCATGGGTCAAAAGCTCATCGCGCACGCTCTTGAGCTCGGGCGTCAGATCCACGACGGCCTGATCGTCCGGGCGGGCCTCCAGATATGTCCGGATGGCCCAAGCAGCCTCCTGGCTGATCAGCCCCTCGAAGGCGGGCATCCGTGTAACGCCACCCTGGCTGTAGCCCGCCCGAAACCGTTCTGCATACCATTCATCACCATATTCCTCGGCCTCTAGGAACCGAAGATCGGGGGCTAGCCCGCCCGAGATGCCTTCAAGGCCGTGGCACCGGGCGCAGTTCTGGTTGTATCCCGAGGCGCCGATCTCGACGGCCCGCAACCAGACGTCTTCCCCCGCGGCCTCGGCGCGATACGGGTTCTCGATCAGCCAGTCTTCGCCGACCTCGGGCAGGCCGTCGGTTGCAACGCTGCTGATCCCCAGCGGCAGACCTGCAGCAGTGGCGATGGTGGCGCTTAGCGCCAGGGACAGGGCGGTCAGGGCGGTGGTACGCATGTCGGTCCTCCTCCTCGAAAGGCGTCGCCTAGGGCGTAGCGCGGCCCCGGTCGCGCCCACCATGCGACCTTGGTGGAAGCAGTGGCGCAATGGCCCCCATCGACATCCGACAAAGGTCTCAGTCGATCCTTCGCGATCGGTTTCCTAGCGTCACCTCCGGGAGGAATGATATGCGCATCCTGGCTGTGGCCTTGGTGTTTTTGGCAGGCGCGGCTCTGGCCGATACACCGGTTTCAATCGGATATCTCCGCGTCGCGGAACCGGTCCCGCCGACGCTGTCCAACCTGGACCCGCCGCCGGAGGATCTGGGTCCGGCCGGCGCGCTAACGGGGGTGGCCGACGCGAACACGACGGGGCGCTTCCTCGGCCGGACCTACGCGCTGACGCAATACGATGTGGCGGAGGGCGAAGACCCGACCGACGCGGCCATCGCCGCCCTCACGGAGAGCCCGTTTCTATTGATCGACGGGGCGGCCGATGTGCAGACGACCATCGCCGACCTGCCGGAAGCGGACGGCGCCCTCCTCTTCAACGTCTCCTCCGGCGATGGCACGCTGCGGGACGGCGCCTGCAGGGCCAACCTGCTCCACACGGCCGTATCCGACGCGATGCGGACCGACGCCTTGGCGCAGTTCCTGGTGCAGCGCCGCTGGACCGACCTCGCCCTGATCACCGGCCCGCAGGACGCCGATGCCGCCTTCGCCGAGGCGCTCCGCGCGTCGCTACCGAAATTCGGGCTGGAACTGAGTGCTGAGAAGGCGTGGGACATCGACGCCGACATGCGCCGCAACGCCGCCCAGGAAGTCCCGCTCTTCACGCAGGATCTGGGCGACTATGATGCCCTGATTGTCGTGGACGAGATCGAGGATTTCGGCCGCTACATCGCCTACAACACTTGGCAGCCGCGCCCCATCGTCGGCTCCGAAGGACTGGTGCCCCGCGCCTGGGCTCCGGTGGTGGAGCAATGGGGCGCCGCGCAGCTGCAATCGCGCTTCATCGAAGAACATGCCCGCCCGATGCGATCCCGCGATTACGCCGCTTGGGCCGCGGTGGTGGCCCTCTCCGAGGCCGTCACCCGCACCGAAAGCACCGACCCCGCGACCCTTCGCGCCTACCTCCTGGGTCCCGATTTCGAACTGGCCGGCTTCAAGGGCCGCCCGCTCACCTTCCGTCCCTGGAACGGCCAACTCCGCCAGCCCATCCCCCTGGTCCATGAACGCGCCCTGGTGGCCCAAGCCCCGCTGGAGGGCTTCCTGCACCAGCGCAACGAGATGGACAGCCTGGGGCTCGACGAACCCGAATCCGACTGCGAGGCATTTCAATGATCCGTGCGCTTCCACTCCTTCTTCTGGCCGCCCCCCTTGAGGCCGGCGAGATCTGGGTCACCAATGAGAAGGACGACACGATCAGTGTCATCGACACCGAAACGCTGGAGGTCACGCGCACCATCGAGACCGGGGAACGCCCCCGCGGCATCACCTTCGCGCAGGACTACTCCGTCGTTTATATCTGCGCCTCCGACAGCGACGCCGTGCAGGTCATGGATCCGGAGACTGGAGAGATCCTGCACGATCTGCCATCCGGCGAGGATCCGGAGCAGTTCGTCCTGCACCCGGACAATCGCCGCCTCTACATCGCCAACGAGGACGACGCGATCACCACCGTGGTGGATACCGAGAGCCGCACGGTGATCGCCCAGATCGACGTGGGCGTGGAGCCGGAGGGCATGGCCGTCTCGCCTGACGGGACCATCGCCATCACCACCTCCGAGACGACAAACATGGCGCACTGGATCGACACGGAAAGCGAGAGCCTCTTCGCCAACACCCTGGTCGACAGCCGCCCGCGCCATGCGGAATTCACCTCCGACGGCGCGCTGCTCTGGGTCTCGTCCGAGATCGGCGGCACGATTACGGTCTTCGACGTCGCCGACCAGAGCGAGGTCGCCAAGATCGAGTTCGAAGTGCAGGGCGTCCACCCGGATCGCGTCCAGCCCGTGGGCTTCGAGTTCACCGCCGACGACAGTACCGCCTTCGTGGCACTCGGCCCGTCCAACCACGTGGCCGTCGTGAACATGGAGACCTACGAGGTCGAGGAGTACATCTTGGTCGGCCGCCGCGTCTGGCATATGGCCTTCGATGACGACCAGAGCCACCTCTTCACCACCAATGGCGTCTCCGGCGATGTGACCGTGATCGACGTGGCCGCCCGTGAAGCCACGAAGTCGATCAAGGTCGGCCGCTTCCCCTGGGGCGCGGCGTACCGGCCCACCAACTGACCCGACCGATGACGATAGGAGTTTCCATGACCCGCACCCTCACCGCGATAGCCGCAATGCTCGCCCTCTCCACATCGCTTGCCATGGCCGACAGCCATTCGGATGACGATGACGATGACGATGATGACTCGGGTTTCGGCGCCGCGGGTCTTCTGTCGGGCAGCAACAAAGAGGACTTGCCGCCCATCCTCCTCAGCGCGGGGATGCCGCTGGCCGATGCGCCTTGGACCCTGAAATCCGGCACCTATTACGAGTTCGAGATCGAAGGCGACGGCTCCCAGGAACTGGCCCTGGAAGGGGCAGCTTTCTTCCGCGCCATCTGGATCGACGAGATCGTGGTGGAGGGGCTGGAAATCCGCCCGATGGCCATCGACAGCGTGGAGTTCGACGAGGCCGGCACGATGGAGATCGGCTTCATCGCGATCAAGCCGGGTCGCTATGAGATGCGCGTGCCCGGCTCCACCGGCGACACCCAGCGGCTGGAGATCGTGATCGAGTAGATGGCCGGTCTCGTCGTCCAGGGCCTGTCCCACGCTTACGGGGCGAAGACGGCTTTGGACGATGTGTCCTTCGACGTGGCCCAAGGCGCGTTCTGCGCCCTGTTGGGACCGAACGGGGCAGGCAAATCGACGCTGTTTTCCTGCCTGACGCGCCTTTTGGTGCCCGCGCGGGGCGAGATCCGCGTGGCAGGCCACGACCTGCGTGCCACGCCCCGCGCCGCGCTCGCCGACCTGGGCATCGTCTTTCAGCAATCCACGCTGGATCTGGATCTGACCGTGCGCCGCAACCTTGCCTATTTTGCCGCGCTCCACGGCCTCTCGGGTCGGGACGCCGCGCATCGCATCGACGCCGTCCTCGACCGCCTCGATATCGCCGACCGCGCCGACGACCGCGCCCGCGACCTCAATGGCGGCCATCGCCGCCGCACGGAGATCGCCCGCGCCCTGATCCATGGCCCGAAGGTGCTGCTACTCGATGAACCCACGGTGGGCCTCGACGCCGCGTCCCGCGCCGCCATCACCGCCCATGTCCACGACCTGGCGGGGCAGGGGACCACGATCCTCTGGGCGACCCACCTGACCGACGAAGTCCGCCCCGACGATGCGCTGATCGTCCTCCACCGCGGCCGGGTCATTGCGGACGGCCCCGCCAGCGCGGTCACCGGCGACACCCCGCTCTCCGACTGGTTCCTCGCACGCACGGCCCAGCCCGCATGAGCGCCCACCTCGCCGCCCTCCGCGCCATCGCGCTGCGCGAGGCCCTGCGCTTCCTGCATCAGCGCGAACGCTTCGTCGCAGCCCTCCTGCGCCCCCTCGTCTGGCTGCTGGTCTTCGCCGCGGGTTTCCGCGCCGCCTTGGGCCTGTCGATCATCCCGCCCTACCAGACCTACATCACCTACGAGACCTATATCGTCCCCGGCCTCTGCGGCATGATCCTGCTCTTCAACGGGATGCAGTCCTCCCTCAGCCTCGTCTACGACCGGGAGATGGGATCGATGAAGCTGCTGCTGACCTCGCCGCTCCCGCGCTGGTGGCTGCTCCTGTGCAAACTACTCGGCGCCACCGCCGTCTCGCTTTTGCAGGTCTACGCCTTCCTCGCCATCGCTGCCGCCTTCGGCATCCGGATGCCGCTCTTGGGCTACCTCACCGCCCTCCCGGCGCTGATCTGCGCGGGGCTCATGTTGGGGGCGCTGGGTCTCCTGCTGTCCAGCTTCATCAAGCAGCTCGAAAACTTTGCGGGCGTGATGAACTTCGTCATCTTCCCGATGTTTTTTCTCTCCTCCGCGCTCTACCCGCTCTGGAAGATGGCCGAGAGCAGCGAACTGCTCCATGACATCTGCGCCGTGAACCCCTTCACCCACGCGGTCGAGCTGATCCGCTTCGCCCTCTACGCCCAGTGGAACGGTCCGGCGCTCGGCTGGACCCTGCTGGCCACCGCCCTCTTCATGGGCGCCGCCATCCGCAGCTACGACCCCGCCCGCGGCCTCAAGCGCCGGTAGCCTCAGCGGGCCTCCGGCGACCTCGGTCGGCCGACTACCGTTGGTGTCTTGCTGATGCCAAGGCCGCCGCCTTCACCGCAAGGAGCAGGCGTTCCACGTCCCGTTCGGTCGTCGCCCAGTTCGAGACGCTGATGCGGAAACCGTCCTGGCCCTGCCAGGATGCCGGGCCAAACCAGGCCTCGCCCGACGCTTGCACCGCCGCTGCGATCTCGGCGCCTGTGCGACCGCCCTTTGGCGGTATGGCAAAGACTTGGTTCAGCCAGACCCGATGCGGCAAGATGAAGCCCATCTCTCGCAAGCCGTCGGCGATATGGCAGGCATGACCATGGCAGCGCGCCACCAAATCAGCCACGCCCTCACGCCCCAAAGAGAGAAGGGCGGCCCAGCATTCCGCGCCGCGAGCGGCGCGACTGAATTCCGGCGCGAGATCGGCGGGCGAGGGCGCCGTCGGCGGCAGATAGGACGCCCCCATGGCCATCGTCGCGCGCATCGCTTCCGGATGCCGGGTCAGCGCGATACCGCTGTCATAGGGAACGTTCAGCCATTTATGGGCGTCCACGACCCAGGAATCGGCCCCTTCCACGCCGACCAGCCCATGGGCTGTCGCGGGCGCGGCCCGGCCCCAAAGTCCGAAAGCCCCGTCAACATGCAGCCACGCACCGGCCTCTCGGCAGGCCGCGACAAGCGGCGCAAACGGATCCGACGCGCCCGTGCAAACGTTGCCCGCCTGCGCAAGCACCAGCGTCCGGACGTCCAGGCGCGGCAACGCGTCCACGACCATCCTGCCTTGGTCATCCACCGGCACGCGTTCGATCGCCTCCGATCCGAGCCCGGCAAGCCGAAGAGACTTGAGAACGGTGGCATGGATCTCCGCCCCCGCAACGATGCGCAGCGACGGCGCCCCGATGAGTCCGCGCCCGCGCGGCCAACCGGCGCGCGCCAGTAATTCGTCCCGCGCGGTGGCAAGCAGGGCCAGATTGGCCATCGTCGCGCCCGTGGTGAAGACGCCCTCTGTCCCGCCCGGCAGCCCCAGCAAGTCGGCGACCCATCGCAGCGCCACCTCCTCCATCACCAGCACCGACGGCCCCGTCGGCCGATCCGCGATCTGATCCCAAGCCGACAGCATGGCCCGCGCACCCGACGCGGCCGGAAGCGCCCCGCCGACGACATAGCCGAAATAGCGCCCCGCCGCCGTCGCGACGCTGCCGGGCGCCCCGACCTCGTCCATCAGCGCCAGCACGGCGTCCGCCGACATCCCGGTATCGGGAAGGGGCCTGTCCAGCGACCTGAGCTGTGTCGTCGTCGCAGCGACCTTGCGGGCCGAGAGGCCGTCCAGATAGGCCGCGCCGCGGCCCGCCCCGTCGCGATAAGCCGCGGACTGGAGCGCGAGTGGGTCGGAGGCTATATCCATCTTCATAACCGCATCGTTAGGTGGCTATATAGATGAACGACGATATGGATTGGGAGTCAACGGCCCGTCGACACGCGGCCCTCGCAAGTCCCGTCCGCCTGCGCATTCTCCATTGGCTTCTCGATCCGCGCCCACATTTCCCGCCGCAACGCGACGGCGACCTTGTGGCGGACGGCGTCTGCGTGGGCTTCATCACCGACAAGACGGGTCTTTCTCAGCCCACGGTCAGTGCGCATATGAAAAAGCTGAGCGAGGCGGGCCTCGTGCGGGGCAAGCGGATCGGAAACTGGATTTTCTACAAGCCGGAGCGAGACGCGATCCGCCAGATCGGCGGCTTGCTCGGCGCCCAGGCGGGCAGCCGCCCGCACGAAAATCGGAACGATCAAACGGGCTGATCTCGGCACCCTTCGTGGATCGCCCGCCCCGCGCCCCGAACCATTTGGGGCGCACGGACAGCGTCTAGGATCCGGCCCCCGCGCCACCTGCAGGAGACGGCGCGACACGCCGCCGCCCCGACCGGCCCTCCACCACCTGTTCGCCGGTGATCCGCGCGGGCAGGCCGCCCAACGTCAGGATGCGGTCCCCCAACTTGGCGGCCTCGGCCTCGGAATGGGTGACGAGGATCGTGGTCACGCCGTAGGTCTCCCGCAATCGCGCGAACAGTTTCATCATTCCGTCGGCCAGGTTCGGGTCCAGCGACACGAAGGGCTCGTCCATGAGCAACAGCGTCGGATCGGCCGCGAAGGCCCGTGCCAGCGACAGGCGCCGCTGCTGGCCCAGCGACAGCGTGCCGGGCCAGTCCATCGCCTTCTCGGCCAGCCCGACCTCGGCCAGCCGCGCCATGGCTGCGCCCTCGGCCACGCCAGTGGGTAGCGTCACGTTCTGCAGGACGGTCCGCCAGGGCAGCAGGACCGGTTCCTGGAACACCATCGACACCGCCTCGGGCCGGTCGATCCGGCCCGCGCCCGGCGTCTCCAGCCCAGCGATCACACGCAGAAGCGTGCTCTTGCCGATCCCCGACGGCCCCACCAGGACCAGCGTCTCGCCCGGCGCCACGTCGAAGGCGATCTCGCCCAGGATCTCCGCTCCGCCCAGGGACAGCCCCGGCAGCCGGACCGAGACGGCCGGGGCCGGGGGCGCGGGTGTGCTCACCACCCGCAGGCCCATCCTCAGCTTCCCGGTTGCAGGAACACGCCGTCCGGCAGGGTCGTGGCCTCGCCCATCAACTCGGTCCCGCCCAAATCGGCCATCAGCGCCAGCATCTTGGCCGCCGCGTCCTCGTCCACCGGGCCGGGCGCAGGGATACCGGCCCGGAACCCGGCCTTGAGCGCGTCGAACTGCGCATCCGTCTCCGCATTCATGCGCTCGCGCAGCCGGTCCCATTCGGCGTCGTCCTCGGCCAGGATCGCCTTCGCGTCGCGCGAGGCCGCCGCCAGGCCGTTCACCAGGTCGGGATTGTCGCGCACCATCTCGCCCTTCACCACATAGCCCAGAAGCGGCGTCTCCGGGTCTAGGCCCAAGGCCGTCGCGGCGTCGGACACGTCGATCAGCTTGCGCATTCCGCCCGCTTCCATCTTCGCCATGAAGTGCCAGTAGTTGATCGCGCCACCCAGATCGCCCGACAGGGCCGTCTTGAAGATCAGCGGCGGTGCCCCGAAGACCTGCTCGGTCGTGCCTGCGAGATCCATGCCGTGTTCACGGTCCGCATAGGCCTGCAGGATCAGCCAGCTCTTGTCGACGGGCCCGCCCGCGATGCCGATCTTCTCTCCGGCCAGATCGTCCAGACTGTCCGCCGTGCTGGCCGCCGGGACCATCACCCCACCCACGGCCTTGGAATAGGGGATGAAGACGTAATCCCGCCCCGCCGCCCGCTGCCGCGCCACCCAGAGCCAGTCGGACACGATCACATCCGTCTCGCCCGCTTGGAAGGCCACCTGCGCGGCCGAGCCGCCCGCCACGCCCTCGACCGCCATGTCGAAGCCATGGGCCGCGTCCAGCCCGTGATGCTGGATCGTGTCCAACTCCCAGTTGACCGTCCCGAACTTCAGCACCGACAACCGCAATGTCGGCGTCTCCGCCATCGCAGCCATGGAACTCAACGCCAAGGCGGCCGCCGCCGCCACGCCTCTCCAAAATCCCATCATGATCCTCCCGTTTCCGGGGTCAGCCTAACAGCGCCGCCGACGGCTCCCATTCGACCAAAGACCAGTGAGGCGGTGGGCCGCCCGAAGATTTTCGTCACCTGCCGCAGGGCGGCTCCATCGGCTGCAGCCATGCGACCGGTATCGCCCAAGGCTGCCGCATCTGCCGCATGAGAGGGCGCCTTGCCGGCCCAGCCGCGTTCAGATGGGCGCGCCGCGAACGCCCATTCGCGACCTTAGGATCATTGGGTCATGTGTTCTTCCACCACATGCCTCACCTGCTCGCGCAGCCAGCTATTCAGCGGGTCGGTTCGCCGACGCTCGTGCCAACACAGGCGCACCGGAACGGGATCGAGATTGAACGGAAGACTTGCCAGCCCGAGCGAGAAGCGGGCCGCGTGCAGGCGCGCGATGGGGGCGGGCATCGTCGCTATTGCGCCGGTTCGCGCGATCAGCGCGGGGATGGAGGCAAATCTCGGCGTCCATGCGATGACGTGTCGGCGGTGCCCCATGTCAGCAAGCCTTTGATCCGTGTAGCCAGCATCTTCCTGCCGGAAGCCGACAGCCACATGCGTCGCCCTGACATAGGATTGCAAAGTGACCGGCGGCGGGACGTCGGGACGGTAGAGAACGACAAAGGGTTGCTCGAACAGGACCGACGCGCCGAGACCCTTTGGCGGCGGCGATCCCACGGAAACCGCGAGGTCGACGCGTCCATCGCCCACCTCTTGCCAGAGTGATTGATGATCGACCTCGCGCACGCGCAGGGTCACCCCAGGGGCCTGCTCTCGAATGAAAGAGACCAGAGGCGCGAACGCGATTTCATGGACATCGTCGGCAAGGCCGATCGTCACCTCTTCCTGGATCGTTCTTGGATCGAACTCGGAATGGGTTAGCGCCTGGGTGATGGCATGGAGGGGGTCGCGTATCTCTAGCCACAAGGCCTCCGCCCGCGGGGTCGGCCTGACACCTTTCGGCGTCTTCTCGAACAGCGTGTCGCCCAATATATCGCGCAGCCGCGCGACCGACTGACTCACCGCCGGTTGGGACCGCCCAAGTCGCTCTGCGGCCAGGCGCAGATTCCGCTCGGACATGATCGCGTCAAAGACGGTGAGAAGGTTCAGGTCAGGGCGCGCACTCATAATCACTGCTTATGATACTGGTTAAGTCGTTCAATTGGAAGATATGAGACCCGGTTCGTAGTTTCAGGACACCGGCACCAACGCCAAACCTGAAAACGGAATGAACCGATGATCACCTCGAACCTTCGGACCAACCAACTGAGCCAACCAGCCTACGGCACCTATCTTCGCTACCTTGAGGCGCTCGACGCCAAGGATATCGACGCCTACGCCGCCTTTCTGGCCGACGACGTCTCGATCCAGTTCGGCAATGCGCCTGCCATCGAAGGCAAGGCCGCCGTCGTCGAAATGCTCGGGGGCTATTGGCAAAGCTTCAAGAGCCGCGAACACGACCTCCTCAACATCTACGGGACGGACGATACCTATGTCCTTGAGGCGCTGAACTATTATGAGCGTCACGATGGGAAGAAGGTGACCGTTCGCGCCGTCGCCTTCACCGACAAGAATGCGCAAGGACTTGTGACCTCCGTCCGCATCTTCGGCGACACGTCCCCGCTATTCGAAAGCTAGGATAGCGGCGCCTGAACCACGTTCGCCGGACGCCACCGCCCAGGGCGTCCGGCAAAGCACCGACATCGATCCGACCGGCAGGAGCGGCAGCGTCTCACGACCCGCCCCGTCGCGGTCCCCCACCGACCCTGTCAAGCCCCCCGTGGTCTTACGACCAAGCGACAATACCCGCACCGCGCCCACATCCGCGACACTGCGCGTGGGAGAGTCCGCGCCCCTGCCGGCGCAGACACACGAGAATTGCGATCGGGAGGTAGACGCATGAACAGGTTCATCCTAGCGGCCGTGGCAGCCATGACCGCCACCGCCATGGCACCGGCCCAGGCCCAGGTCACCGAAGAGATGCTGGCGGGCGACCAGGCCAGCACCGGCGACGTGCTGACCAACGGCATGGGCCGCAACCTGCAGCGCTACTCGCCGCTGGAGATCCTCAACAAGGACAACGTTGCCAACCTCGTCCCCGCCTGGGCCTTCTCGCTCGGCGGCGAGAAGCAGCGCGGTCAGGAAACCCAGCCGCTCATCTATGACGGCGTGATGTATATCACCGGCTCCTATTCCCGCCTCTACGCCATCGACGTGAAGACCGGTGCGGAGGTCTGGCAATACGACGCGCGCCTGCCCGAGGGCATCCTGCCCTGCTGCGATGTCGTCAATCGCGGCGCCGCCATCTACGGCGACAACATCTATTTCGGCACGCTCGACGCGCGCATCGTCGCCCTCGACCGCAAGACCGGCGACGTGGTCTGGCGCGACAAGATCGCCGATTACAAGGCGGGCTATTCCTATACCGCCGCGCCCCTCATCGTGAACGGCCTGGTCATCACCGGCAATTCCGGCGGCGAATTCGGCATCGTCGGAGAGATCCAGGCCCGCGACGCGGAGACCGGCGACATGGTCTGGACCCGCCCCGTCATCGAGGGCCACATGGGCACCCTCAACGGCGAAGAGAGCACCATGACCGGCACGCTCAACGCCTCCTGGCCCGGCGACATGTGGAAGACCGGCGGCGGCGCCACCTGGCTGGGCGGCGCCTATGACGCCGACACCGACACCCTGATCTTCGGCACCGGCAACCCCGCCCCCTGGAATTCCTGGCTACGGGCCGGCGGCACCGAAAGCGACGACCTGATGGGCGACGCGCTCTATGCCGCCTCCCGCCTGGGGATCGATCCCGCCACGGGCGAGATCAAGTGGCATTACCAGACCACGCCCCGCGAAGGCTGGGATTTCGACGGCGTGAACGAGGTGATCAGCTTCACCGATGCCGAGGGCAATGCCAAGTTCGCCACCGCCGACCGGAACGGCTTCTTCTATGTCCTCAACCGTGAGGACGGCGCCTTCGTCGATGCCTGGCCCTTCGTGAAGGATATCACCTGGGCCGAAGACATCGACGACAATGGCCGCCCCATCTTCATCGAAGAGAACCGGCCCGGCGATCCCTCCGCCTCCGCCGACGGCGAGAAGGGCGAGACCGTCTTCGCCGCCCCCGGTTTCCTGGGCGGCAAGAACTGGAACCCCATGGCCTATAGCCAGCGCACGGGCCTCTTCTACGTGCCGTCTAACGAATGGGGCATGGATATCTGGAACGAGCCCATCACCTACCGGCAGGGCGCGGCCTATCTGGGCTCGGGCTTCACGATCAAGCCCATGTACCAGGACCATATCGGCTCCCTGAAGGCCATCGATCCCATGACCGGCGAATGGGTGTGGGAGATGCAGAACGACGCGCCGCTCTGGGGCGGGGTGATGACCACGGCGGGCGGCCTCGTCTTCACCGGCACGCCCGAGGGCCGCTTCATCGCCCTGGACGATGAGACCGGGGAGGAGCTCTGGTCGTTCCAGACCGGCTCCGGCATCGTCGGCCAGCCCATCACCTGGGAGCAGGATGGCGAGCAATTCGTCTCCGTCATCTCCGGCTGGGGCGGCGCCGTGCCGCTTTGGGGGGGGGTGAGGTCGCCAACAAGGTGAACTACCTCAACCAGGGCGGGATGCTCTGGACCTTCCGCCTGCCCAAGACGCTGGCAAATCTGGACGCCGACGGCGCCCCGATCATCAAGACCTCGAACTGAGCCCGTCAGGGTTCCCTGCACGGCGCGCCCCCCGGGGCGCGCCGTTCGCGTTGGAGGGGCCGCAGACGTCACCCCGGCGTTGCTCGCGAAGCCGCAAGGCGAGACTCAGCCGTTGCAAGAGCCCCGGCACGTCAGAGGCACATCGCGGAACCGTGCCTGCGCCGCTCCACTGGCCTGGGCGAGGGAAACCGTGGCGTCAATTGCGCCACGTAAATCCTCGAACGGGCGGACTGACAGCCCGTTTATCCGGTGCCGAAAGCCTTGCGCACTTCGACAATTCTCCGATAAGCATTTCCGTTGAACGGCTTCATCGCGAAAATCAGTCTGAAACCGATGGAACACGAATGCTCCTTATCTATCGGTCAAGTGGATCATGCGCGTCTAGGCAATTGAGCGTCGCATATACGATCTCAGAAGTTATGACAGGAATATAATTGGAAACAAGACTATTCATCTGACTATCAAATGATGCCCATGCGTCCGTCGTGGTGTAGGCTCTTGTCATAACCATGAGCTGATCCATTCGACGCTTGAGACCTAGGTCCATCCGATTGCTACTCTGGAGGCGATCGAGATAGTGTCCCAGTATTTCTCCTTGAGTGTGCTTGATCGTAAAAAGCGATTGGCGATCATGTATCGACGATGGATCACCCTTGTCCGCGGCCACACCTAGCGCTCTGGCGAGCAGCCGTCCGCTATCCCACGAAAGATGGATCGTTGCGCTTCTGTTGAATGGGGCGTCCGCATAAATCTCATAGATGCTGTTATCGCTTGCACAGATTTGTAATTCTTCCGTAGATGAAGCTTCGGTACCAATTGCGCTGCGTTCTTGTTTTTTTGGTTCCCACATCGGCATTTCGCTGGCAACGATACTTACCGAGCGTCCGTCCAGATCGAGGCTTTCCAGCCTCTTCCGCAATTCAAGCAGTGCATCTCGATAAGTTCCGCTGCGGATGTCTTCTATAGTGTCGTAGCTATAGAATGCACGATTGTGTGGATATCTATATGCTTTGATGTCAGCGATCTCGGCATGAAGGATGGTGCCGTTGGCAAACACACCGATAAGCGTCAAAGCCGCATCTCTTATGCACGGCCCCAGCCTGTATCTTGTCTTCATGGCTCGCTCTTTTAGGTTAGGGCGAGTGACTTTAGGCGACGCCCTCGGTCACAGCTGTCTTCGTCTTGGCGTATCATGCCATTCAAGACGCATTGATGAGCCTTCGCCCCGCAGTCTTTGATGAGGAGATGATGAGAAAAGGCTAGATAAGCTTTCACTCCGCGAGTCTTGTTCCAAGGCCAACAAGTTTCGCGCGGCAGTCGATCACGTGACGAGAGACACTCGCTGGCTCGGTCGTTTGACTCGAATCCCGCCCGTACCTCTGAACACCCCCCGTTGCGCCCCGCCATCCCACCGTTCGCAGGGGGGTGTACGCGCGTATGTACAGGGGGTGTACGCCGGGTGTACGGGGGGTGACATGCGTTTCACCCAAGAAAATATGGGGTGGAACGCCCGCCGCGGGCGAACGTGCGGAAAATCGTCACCGACCCCGTAAGACCAACGGATGGGATGCGCGGCCGTCTGCGGCTGCTATGCTCTCCCCATGATGGATGGACACGCTCCTGCCGAGATCCGTGCGCCCAAGGGCGGCTGGGCCCTCGTGGTGGACGACCACCCGCTCTTCTGCGACGCGCTGGAACTCACGCTGCGCAGCATCGGCAGCTTCACCGCCATCCGCGCAGTCACCAGCCTCGCCGCCGCGCTGGACCGGCTGGCTGAAGAGGTGGAGGCGCCCTCGCTGATCCTGCTGGACCTGAATCTCCCCGATGTCAGTGGCTTGGACGGCCTGATGCGGCTCAAGCGCGCGGCGGGCGAGTGCCCGGTCATCGTCGTGTCCTCCATGGCCGACAACACCGTGATCCGTTCCGCCCTGCGCTCGGGCGCGGCGGGTTTCGTGCCCAAGCATAGCCGCCGCTCGGTTTTCGTGGAGGCGCTGGACGCCATCGGACGGGGCGAGACCTTCACCCCCCAGGGCTTCGTGGAGGCGGCCGATCCCCAGACCGGCCCCGACGCTGCCGCCCGCATCGCCACGCTGACCGCCCAGCAGGCGCGCATCCTGCAGCTCATCTGCGAGGGCAAGCTGAACAAGCAGATCGCCTACGACCTCTCCATCGCCGAGACCACCGTGAAGGCCCACGTCACCGCCATTATGCGCAAGCTCGGCGTCCAGCGCCGGACCCAGGCCGTATTGGTGGCGAAAGACCTGGAATTCGCCAAGCTCTTGTCAGACCCGGAGCAATCCTCCTAGCCTGTCGCCGGGAGGAATGATGCAAGCGAAACCAAGCCCGCCAAGCGGCCGCTGCAGCGTGCTGCGGAAGGCCGAGTTGTCGGCGTTGACGCCGGAACCGGGGGCAGGGATCGCTGCCGCCATGGCCGGTCCGCCCTTGGCTGCAATCGTCCTGTTCATCAGTCCGCGCGCGCCCTTCGAAAGCGTCGTGCAGGAGACCCGTGCGGCCTTTCCGGACACCGATGTGATTGCCTGTACCACGGCCGGAGAGATCGGCGCGAACGGATATGTGGACGACATGATCGTGGCCATCGGGTTTCCCCGAGACGGCTTTCGGACGCGCAGTCGGCTGATCGCACCGCTGGACGGGTTCGACCCGCAGGCCACGACGGACGAGACCATTCGCGACCGGATCGCGCTGTCCGAAGCCCATCCCGATCTGAGCGATGGGTTCGCGTTCCTGCTGGTGGACGGGCTGTCGCTGCGCGAGGACGAGCTGGTGGCGACGTTGTCCCACGGTCTGGGCGGCTTGCCTCTTTTCGGAGGATCCGCCGGGGATGGGGAGTCGTTCGGCCAAACCCGCGTGGCCCTCAACGACCAGATCCGCGACAATGCGGCGGTCCTGACCCTGGTGCGCAGTCGCCACCAGGTGGAGGTCTTCAGCCTCAACCACCTGACGCCGACGGAAGACCGCATGGTGGTGACGCGCACCGATCCGGGCCGCCGGATCGTCAAGGAAATCAACGCCGTTCCCGCAGCCCAGGAATATGCCCGTATCTTCGGGGTGCCGGTCTCCGAACTGGACCAGATGGCCTTTGCGGCCCATCCGGTCGTCGTCCGGATCGGAGAGCAGCACCATGTCCGGTCCATCCAGCGCGTGAACGAGGCCGGAGAGTTGGTCTTCTTCTCGGCCATCGATGAGGGGATGGTCCTGCGCGTGGCCCGGTCAGAGGATTTGGCCGGTCATCTGGAAGGCGCGCTGTCGCGCCTTGCCGGGCGCCCAAGCCTCGGGCCGCCCTCGGACATCATCGCCTGCGATTGCCTGCTGCGGCGAATCGAGTCCACACAACGGCAAACGGGTCGCGCCGTCTCGGACGTCTTGGCCCGCTACGATGTCCGCGGCTTTTCGACCTATGGCGAACAGGTCGGGCCTCTGCATGTTAATCACACCATGACCGGGGTCGCGATCTTCGCGCGCGACACGGAGCGGGTGGCCGATGACGCTGATTGATCCGACGGAGCCGCTGGAACAGCAGAACCGCAAGTTGCGGGCCATTGCAGATGCGTTGATGCATCGGGTCGAGCAAAAGCACGATCAGTCCAGCCTCGCCTATGCGCAGTTCGAGCGGGCGGCCCTGCTGGACGCCTTGGTGGAGGAACGGACCAAGGATCTGGAGCGCACACTCGATCTGCTGCACGAATCCAATCGCAGGCTCGCCCGCGCCACGGCAGAGGCCGATCTGGCGCGCGAAAACCTGGCGGAAGCGATCGAGACCATCCGCGAAGGGTTCGCCCTCTTCGACAGTGATGAGCGTCTGGTCCTGCACAATTCCCGCTTCTCACGCGGGCTGATCGACACCGAGACGGCCCTGCGTCCGGGTACCACCTTCGCCGACTACATCGCCGCCGTCTCCCGCAGCCCGGCCTTGGATCTGTCGGAGGACGAGACCCCCGAAAGCTGGGTCGCCCTTCGGGCCGAACAGCATCGCAGCCCCCATGCGGCGCTGAACATCAAGATGCGGGAAGGGCGCTGGCTGCAGGTCAGCGAGCATAGGACCAAGGGCGGCGGCACCGTCATTCTACAGACCGATGTGACGGATCTGATCCTGAACGAGCGGCAGGAGCAGGGGAAGATCCTGCGCGCCACGCTGGATCACCTCAACCAGGGGGTCTGCATCTTCGACCGGCATCGCAAGTTGGTGGGATGGAACCGGCGGATGACCGCGATCCTCGGCCTGCCGCTGGACCAGACCGAGATCGGCCGGGACTTCGCCGACTTGCTGACCCGCTTTCAGGGGCAGCTCCACTTCGACGGGTATTTCGATGCGGACAGGCTCCTCTCCTGGGCGTCGCGGCGCAGCTATCGCGGACCGATCTCGTTTAGCGTGACGACCCATGCCGACCGTTTCCTAGCGATCTTCGCGCAGGAAATGCCCGATGGTGGCTTCGTGATGAGCTTTACGGACGTCACCGCCGAACGGGAGGCCGCGCAGGCCCTGGCCGACATGAACGAGGCGCTGGAGGCGCGGGTCGAAGAACGGACCGAAGCCTTGGGCCACGCCCTGGACGAGGCGGAGCGGGCCAATGCGTCGAAATCCCGCTTCGTCGCGGCCGCCAGCCACGACCTGTTGCAGCCGCTCTCGGCAGCAAAATTGTTCCTGGGGTCTCTGTCCGAACGGTTGGAGACACCGGAAGACCTGGCCATATTGACCAAGGCCGAGACGGCGCTCGGCTCTGCCGAGCAGATCATCGACGCCCTGCTCGATATCTCCCGGCTGGACAGCGGCAAGGCGAGCTTCGATATCGGCCCGGTGTATCTGAATGCGGTTCTCGACCCGTTGCGAGACGAACTCGCCCCGGTGGCCGCTGCCAAAGGGTTGGAGCTGCGGATCGTGCCGTCCTCGCTCACCATCCAAAGCGATCCGGGCTATTTGCGGCGCATCCTGCAGAACCTGATCGGGAACGCGCTTCGCTACACCGATACTGGGCGGGTTGTCGTCGGCGCCCGCCGCGGGGGCGGTTCCGCCCGCCTTGAGGTCTGGGATACGGGTCGCGGAATCCGTGCGTCGGATCAAGGTCTGGTCTTTCAGGAGTTTCGTCGCCTCGATGGGGATGACGCGGCCGAAGGTTTGGGGCTTGGCCTCGCCATCGTGGAACGGGCCTGCAAAGGGCTGGATCATCCACTCAGCCTCTGGTCCGAACCGGGGCAGGGGAGTTGCTTTGCCTTCGAGGTACCCGTCCGGTCCGATCCCGGCGTCCGGCCCGTTCCGGCCATCCGCGCGCCGGAGACGCGCCTTTCGACCTCGCCCATGGTGTTGCTCGTGGAGAATGACGACCACATGGCACAGGCCGTGGGCCTCATGTTCGATGATTGGGGCGCCGATCTGATCCATGCGGCCAGCGCCGCCGAGGCCGTGGACCTGTTGGCCGCCATCGACTTGCGACCCGACGCGCTTGTGCTTGATTACCAATTGGGGGAGGGGGCGGATGGCCTGGCCCTCCATGGGGAATTGATCCGGCGGCATGGGGCCATCCCGGCCTGCATCGTCTCCGCCGACCGCAGCGCCACGCTGCGGACCCGCGTGGCCGAGGCCGGTCTTGAGCTGATCCCAAAGCCGATCAATCGACAGCGTCTTTTCGCCTTTGTGGAACGCGCGACGGCGCCCACAGCCAGCGCGCGTCTGACGACGGACGCTTGACGACCGGCTCGCGCTCAGTCGTGTCCTCCGCGCTTGGTCAGTCTGTCCGCCCCAGACGCGCTTGCGTGGTCTCGACCACCGATGACAGCACGTTCCGCGCCTTCATCACTGAGACGGTGCGGGTCAGCAGATCGCGCGCCGCGCCCGTATCGCCTTCCGCCTCGACCGCCTGGGCCAGCCCGGTCAGGTGGTCGAAATACCCGATATGGCCCAACGTATCCGCGGCCCGGTCCGGCGCTTTGAGCAGCGCATCTTGTTGCACCGTTCGCGCCTCCGCGACGCGAGCCGCGCGCGTCGTGATCCGCAGATCATGCGGCCCCCGCGCCTCGAGCAGCTTGTAGTCGCGCAGGCTCGGCGCGCTCAGCGCGATCTCCGCATGGGTGGCCGCCGGATGGGTGGGCGCCACCGCGCAAAGCCGCCGGAGCGTGTCTTGCGCGCCGCCCAGGACGGGGCAGCCATCGAAGGCCAGCACGCGGGCCACATCCTCGTGGAAGTAATCGTCGGCCAAGGCAGCCTCTTCCGCGGTGCTCGGCGGTGCGACCTGGATCCGCAGGACGTTGGACAGGACGATCTCGTCCCCCAGCGTGACGGCCGCCTGCAGCTTGTAGAAGCCGGGCGCATCCACCAGCCAGCCGCGGGCCGAGGCACCGATCATATGCGCTCCGTAGATCGAGGCGCCGGGCGGCAGGCCATGTCGATGCGTCTCGTGGCAATAGGACACCATGGGCCGCCACCGGCGGGTGGCGGCACCTTCCCGCCCTACGTACAGGGTGACGTGGGTTCCGTCCTCCAAAAAATCCGGGCCGATGTCGCGCGCCATGTCCGAGATGTTGGTCAGCTTCAGCTCCGCCATCACCGGTTCCAGAAAGGCATAGGTCGCCGTCTCGCGCGACGGGCGCAGGGCCAGGCGCCAGGTGCCGGACCCCTGCACAGCGCCAGGCGCCTCGAAGCCGTGGTTCACGAACCAGTCGCTGTCCCCCATCCGCACGAAGCGGCGGGGCGCATGGCGCAGGAAGGCCAATTCCTGATCCGAGAAGCGGAAGCGGAAATCGGAGAAGAACGCCTCCTGCCCGCCTTGCACGCGGAACGGATAGTTCATGAAGCTGCGGATTTCCGGCTGGTTGGCCAGCGGGATCCACGGATCGCCCGGCCCGCCGCTTTCGACCCCCAAGGCCTTTTGCCAGGAATGGGCCATGTTGAACGCATGGCCCATCTCGTGGATGGCGGTCCAGAATTGCATCCGGTCACGCCAGGCCGCCGGAGCCGGGTCATTGGCCGGTGCGTCGCGGATGAAACTGTCGGTAAAGATCGCCGTCCCTTGCCGGTGGTTCGGGCCGATACTGTCGAACATCACGCCGCCCAGGCTTGGGCCGGTATCGTGCCGCCCGGCATAAAGAACCCACATCGCCCAGGCCGGGTTGTCCGAGAAGCGCGACCAATAGGTCACCATGGCGTTGTGCATTTCGCTGTCGGACCAGGTGCCGTTGACGCCCGCGCCGTCCACCGGAATCGGGCCGCTGCCCGCCGACGTGGTGGCGGCGAAGCCTGCGCGCGCGAAGACCGTATTGAGGTCCAACGTCTCGGCTGGCAGGTCGGCGGGGCGGTTCGGATGCGCATCCGTCGCATAGGAGGTGACCGCCGGGCCAGCCCCCTCGACCACGTCGACCTCGAACTCCACCGGATCGAAACGTGGGCTCTCGAAGGTCAGATCGTAGCTGCGGGGAACGGTATCGGCGCCCGAGACATCCAGCCGCGCGCCATCGGTCGTCCACGTAAAGGTCAGGCGCGGTCCCGGAATGAGGGCCTGATCGCCGTCGCGGTAGCTGACCAGGGCTTCGATCACGCGCCCCTGTTGGTTTGGCGCATCAGCCGTCACTTCTGCCACGATATGGGCCGCGCTCCTGGGAACCTGTCGCGACACCTCCACCGAGATCAGGTTCTGCGGATCGGCCCGGTCCACATCCACGCGGACGATGACCGCGATTTGGCCTTGCGCGACCGGATCCCCTGCGCCGCCTGATGCAGGGCTCAAGCGATAGGTCCCGCTGACCTCGGCGATGTCGTCCGTCATGTCGTCCTCCGACGTGCTAAACGTAGCCCGGTCGCCTTTCCGTCGCGCCGCAGATCAGCGCGCCGTCCCGCAGGTTCAGCGTCACGAAGGGGGCTTCGGGCGCCACCGGTAGGGTGGCATGGGTTCCTGTCCCCTCGATCGCGAGATCCAGCATCTGACCTTTGTCGGCATGGATCGGCTCGATATGGGCAAGACCCGTGGCAAAGCTGCTTTCGGCGCGGACCCGGCCCACGGTCTCTCCGTCGACGGAGATCACGATGGTCTCCCCGTGGAAGCCCTCCTGCAGGTGAATTTCGAGTTCCGTCTCCATCTCTAACTTGATCTGCGACGGCGCCGGGCCGCGTCAATCACCGGCGGGGGCATCGGCTGTCAGGCGCCGCCCTTGCGCATGGCCCGCCATTCGGCCGCATAGCCCGCGGCCATGGCGGCATGGGCGAGGCCGATCAGGGTCGTCGTCACAACAGCGCGGGGCGAGGGCTTGCGCAGCGGGTGAAGAAGCAGCCCGGAATAGAAACCCGACGATCCCATCTTCACGCCGCCCCCGGGCGCGCCCGCGATCTTGCGGTGGAAGCGGCGGGCCCCGCGGCCATAGGCGAATTGCTGGCGCAGGAATTTCGGCAGGCTCAGATGGTGGTAATGATGGACGACGGCATCGGGCGCATGGACCAAGGATTTGCCCGCCTGTTTCCAGCGAAAGGACAGATCCCGGTCTTCGGAGGCGAAGCGGTAGCTGGCATCGAGCCCGCCCATGGCCAGAAAGGCCGCGCGGTCGACGCAGAGGTTGTTGGTCGTGAAGAACGACAGCCGGTCGCTGAAATCGCCGAAGGCCCCGTAGCTATAGGTCAGGATCGCCTGCGCCGCGCGAGAGCAGGCGTTCTCCTCCAGCGCATTGACGACGGCCCCGCCCACAAGCCTGTCCGGATCGCCGCCCTGCGCAGCCAGAAGGCGAAGCGCCCAATCCGGTTCCGGGCGGCAATCGTCGTCGATGAACAGAACCACGCGGGCCCCCTCGGCCGCGGCCACGCCCCGGTTCCGGGCGGCGGCGGGGCCCGCATTGTCCTGCCGGATGCAGGTCACGTGATCGCCTGCCGCCGCACAGATCGGGGCCAGCGGTTCGGGTGAGCCGTCATCGACCACGATGATGCGGTAAGGCCCGCCCTCCAGCGCGTTCAGCGCGGCCAGGCAATCGCGCACATGGGCTGGGCGGCCATAGCTGGGCAGGACGATGGCGGCATCCGGTGCAGGGACGCTCATGCCGCACCTCGCGCATTATACCAATCCCGAAGCCGGTCATGGGCCGCCCGCGGCAAAAGCGAGGCGGCGCAAGCCAGAAGCCGAACGCGGCCATGGGGGTCCGCCAAAACCCCGCCCGGATCGTGGCGCAGGGCCTCGAACGCCAGGCGGCGCGCATTGGCCAGATCGTCCGTCTGATAGGCCAGCGTCGCCCAGTAAAGGCGCAGCCGGGCCAGCATCCGCCGTTCTTGCATCTCCGTCAGCTCCATCCCGTCCGCCACCAGCTTGGCATGGACCCGCTGCCAATTCTCGCGCATCCGGCGCCAATCGCCGGTGATCTGATCCGGGCGGCGGCGATAATCGCTCAGCGCCTCGGGCACGACGCCGATGGACTTGGCCCGCCGCTGGGTGATCCGCGTGAAGAAATCCAGGTCGATATGGGCGCGCAGGCTTTCGTCCAGGGGGCCCACGGCGCGGGCCGCTTCGGCCCGGAAGAGCGGGCTGTGGACCACGTTGTCGCAAAGAATGTCATAGGTGCCCAACCGATCCGAGGCGGGCGCGGTCTGCGTGGCCAGGCGCGTGCCATCCGCGTCTATATAATGGTAAAGCGCAAAGGCCAGGTCCAAGGCTGGATCGGCCTCCAGCGTGGCGACCTGACGGGACATCAACGTTGGGTGGCAGAGATCGTCCGCGTCATAAAGCGCGATGTAATCGCCCGTGGCCTGCGCCATCCCGGTATTGCGCGCCGCCGCCGCACCGCGATTGTCTTGCCGGATCAGCGTGAGCGTCCGGTTGGGCGTGGACCAAGCACCGCGCTGCCCCTCGACCTCATCGCCCGTCCCGTCCGTCGATCCGTCATCCACGACGATCATCTCGATGCGCGGCCATGTCTGCGCCGCCACCGACGCCAGTGCCGCGCCGATATAGGCAGCCACGTTGTAAGCGGGCATGACCACGCTCACGCGGCTCTGCTGGTCGGATGGGGGCAGGTTGGGGCGTTTCATCGCGCCGCCATCTGGCCCGCGTGATCCCGTCGATGCAACCGGATGGGCCATCCATCGCCGCGAAAGCCGAAAGATCGCGCAAGAACCAGCGCTCCGCGGCTCTTTCACAGTCACGCCGCATTGCCTCCGCATCGGACGTGCTAAGCACGCAGGCGACTCGGAGCCGTCGCTCCCGGAGATTGACCATGTCGACCGAGAAGACATTCAAACCGCAGGCCGTGACCGCCTTGGGTCAGGGGATCGAGGCGGGCAATGGCCGTTGGACCTTTGCAGGCACCTCCGAAAGTTTCGAGGATCATATCGAACGCTCCGTCCCCGGATATCGGGACGGGCACGATCTGATCGCCCGTCTGTCGGATTGGTTTCTCTATGATGGAGCCCTGGCGCTTGAGATCGGATGCTCCACCGGCGCGCTGACCCGGCGCATCGCGGATTGGCAATCGGGCAAATCCGTCCGTTTCCAAGGGATCGAAATTGACGCGGGCATGGTGGAGACGGCGCGCAAACGGGCGGAAGGTTTCCCGAATGTCGAGATCGTCCAGGGCGATGCGCTGACGGTCGATCTCGAAAAGGCCGACCTCATCACCTCCTACTACACGATGCAGTTTCTGCGACCGGCCAAGCGTCAGGAGATGTTCGACCGCATCTACGAGACGCTGAATTGGGGCGGTGCTTTCATCATGTTCGAGAAGGTGCGCGGCCCCGATGCCCGGTTCCAGGACCTGCTTTCCACGCTCTACGCCGATTTCAAGCTGGAACAGGGTTTCAACGAGGCCGAGATCGTGGGCAAGACCCGCTCTCTCAAGGGCGTGCTGGAGCCGTTCTCCACCCAGGGTAATCTGGACCTGCTGGAACGCGCCGGTTTCAAGGACGTGATGGTCGTCTGGAAACAGCTCTGCTTCGAAGGGTTCCTGGCGATCAAATGAATGCGCTCGCGCCCGATCTGTCCGTCCGCGGACGGTTGCCCAGCTTCCTACTGATCGGGGCCACCAAATGCGGAACGACGTCGCTCCATGACTGGATGACGCGCCATCCCGACATCTTCATCCACCCGATGAAAGAGATGCGTTTCTTCCTGCCCGGCTTCCGGTGGGAAAAGGGGATGGACTGGTATCGTGGCCAATTCGCGGAAGTCGGCTCGGCCATGGCGTGGGGAGAGGCGTCCAACGGCTACGGGCGCGGGGCCGATTACCCCGGCGCCCCCGAAAAGATCGCGGCCGCGATGCCGGATGTCAGGCTCGTCTACGTCGTGCGCGACCCGCTCAAGCGCCTGATCTCTCATTATCGCCACCGGTTGGTGACGGGCCGCGAATGGCGCGACCCGGCGGCGGCGATCCGCGCCGATAACAGCTATGTGGAGACCGGGCGTTATGGCGCGGAACTGACCAGATGGCTCCGGCATTTCGACCGCGCGCAGATCCTCGTCCTCCGGTCCGAACGTCTCTTCGCGGAGCCGGTGGGGCAGCTGGCGCGCCTCGCCGCCCATCTGGGCGTCCCGGACAGACCGGACCTGCCCTTGCGCGCCGAGAATCGCGCGACCGACCGAACCGTCATGCCACGGGCGCTGCGCTTGGCACTGGGTCCGCTTGGCGGCCAGCGCGTGGCCAAACGTGTGGCGGCGCAACTGAACCGCCTGCCGACGGGCCTACTGCCGACGGCGTCCAGTATGTCGGTGGACCTGCCCGAGACGCTTCTCAAAGAGCTGCGCGGCATCTACGAGGCCGACAGAAAGGCTCTGGCCGCGCTCATCCCGGCCGAGGATTGTGATTGGAGCTTCGTATGAGCCAGGACATGACCAGCCCGCCCGGCGGCCTTCTGGGCGACCTGACCCTTTCCGCCGCCCATCTGCGCAAGCGGGCGCACGACGCCTATATCCGCCTGCGCTGGCCCAATGCCGCCCCGAAGGACGTCCCGCCAGAGACGCTGCCGGATATGGGCTCCATCGTAGAGATCGACGGGATCAAGATGCGGATCGACCCCCGCATGTCGCCCTTCAACATCCGCAAGCTTGCCGAGGGGCGGCATACCGTCCACGAACGGGCGCTTCTGACCCAGCATCTGCGCGACGACGACCGCGTCATCGAATTGGGCGGCGGGATCGGCATGGTCGCGGCCCATTGCGCCCGCAGGCTGGGGCCGGGACGTGTGACATCGTTCGAGGGTAATCCCCGGATGGAAGACCTCATCCGCGAGAATTACGCGCTGAACGGCGTGGATGTGGATCTGCACATGGCCGTCGTCGGGCCGAAGGCGGGATCGGTGACGTTCTACCTGGCCGAACGGTTTTCCCACTCCGCCATGACGGACAATACCGGCACAGCGGAGGCGGTGGAGGTTCCGATGCAGCCCTGGGACGACGTCCACGGCGCCGCTCGCCCCAGCGTGATCGTCGTGGACATCCAGGGCGGCGAGGTTGAGTTCTTCCGGGAAGCGCGGTTGGATGGCATCCGCATGATCTTGGTCGAATTCCATCCCCCCGTGACGGGCCTCGCGCCGATCCTGTCGATCCGGCGCCGTCTCCGGCGCGAAGGCTTCGCCGAAGCCACCCGCTCGGGGACCAGTCACGTCTACCTGCGTGACCTCTGAGACGACCGGGCCGGTCGATCATCCCGGCGGGGCGATCCGGCGCGCACTTCTGAACATGATGGTCAGCCGCCTGGGTGGCATGGTCATCATGATCATCGGTTTCACGGTCCTCGCGCGGCTTCTGGTTCCGACGGATTTCGGGCTCTTCGCCATGTCCATGGCGATCTACGGCGTGCTCCGTGCCATCGCGGAATTCGGGATGTTGCAACATGCCGTTCGCACCAAAGAAGCCGTGCCGCCGGAACGCATGGCCCTGGCGGCAAGCCTCTCCTTCGCTTTGTCGGCCCTCGGGGCGGCGTTCCTGACCGGCGGTGCGCTCCTGCTATCGCCCACTTTCCTGCCGGAACTGGCGCCGAAGCTGGCACTGCCCCTGGCGCTCAGCCTGCTGATCGGCCCCCTGATCCTGCAACGCGAGGCCTATCTGCAGCGCGCGGTGGAGTTTGGCCCGGCGGCGCGGGCGGGTTTGGCCGGCGCGGCCGCCGATGTCGCAATCGCGATCAGCCTGGCTCTGGCCGGTTTCGGCGTCCTCGCCTTGACCTGGGGCTTTTTCGCGGGGGTCGCGGTGCGGGCGATCTGGCTTATGGCGACGACCGAAGGCAGCCGGGTCGTCGGTCCCAAACTGTCCGGCGCACGCGAACTCACGCGCTTCGGGCGCGCCTTCACCTTCATCGGCCTGCTGCCCAAATTGGCCGACCTTCTGCTGATCTGGGCCCTGGGCGCGGCGGCGGGTGCGGCGACCGTGGGTCTCTATAACCGGGCCTCGCGCATCCGGCAGATCCTTGACGAAACACTGCTCGAAGGGGCGCGCCCGGTCATGCTGCCCGCCATTGCCGCCGCCCTCCGCGCGGGGACCGATCCGGCTGAGGTGGTCGCCCGCAAGCTGGAGCATCTGACGCCGATCTGCTGGGCTGGGTTCGCCGCAATCATCCTTTTGGCCGATCCTCTGGTCCACGCGCTTCTGGGGCCGGGCTGGGACGAGACGATCACGGCGGTGCGCATCCTGGCCCTGGGCGGCCTCGCCTTCCCCTTTACCAAGATGTCCCTGAAGCTTTTCACGGCCTTGGACCGTCTGCCCGACTTCGCCCGTATCCAGACGTGGAGCCTTGCGGTGCGCACCGGTCTCGGCGCCGCCATGGCCTTCGTGTCGCTCGAAGCCTTCTGCGCCGCCTTGGCCTTCTCGGCTTGGCTCAAGGCGGCGATGATCGTGCGCTGGGAATGGCGGATGCTCGACGGGATGGGCGCGGCACAACTGCGCCCGCTCTGGCAGGCGGCTTTGGCCACGGCAGGGACGCTGGTCGGCCCGGCCCTCCTGCTCTGGGCCACAAGTCTTTCGCCATGGGCCTTGCTGGCCCTGGCTGTGCCATCGGGTCTCGCGGGCTGGTTCGTGATGTTGCGCCTGACCAAAAACCCGCTGGGCGCGGAGATCGGCGCGTTACTCGGCCGGTTGTCCGGCCGCCTGCGGGTGGGCGCCTGACGCGGCCTTCGCCCTTGCAGCCTTGCGATCCTGCAGCGCCACCATGATCTCGTTCACGACCCGCTCCGGCCCCAGCAGCGCGCGCGCGATCTTACGGACCAGGGTGTCGTTCTTGTTGAGCAGCGGCACGCGGAACATCATGGGGATCATCATCCCCTGCAGGCGCCGCATGATGTAGATTTGGCGCTTGGAGGCGACGTAATCCGGCGCCGTCTTCAGGTTCCACTTGCGGATGAAGTGGTCGAGGCTGCGGCGGCCATAGGAATTGGACCAACGCAACGCGAAGAACGGCCAATCCTCGGGCGTCATCGGGCGGGCGCGGCACGGGAAGACATAGGTGATGACCGACGCGGGCTCGAACCAGACCTCGCCGCCCGATTTCTTCACCATCATCGAAAAGTCGATATGCTCCTTGGTGGACAGCATCGCCTCGTCCAGCGGGCCGATCCGGTCGAACACGCTGCGGCGGGCCAGGGCGCAGTGAAACTCGCACATGCCGGTTTCCTGGCGGGTCAGCTTGCCGTCCCAATCCGCCACTTTGTCGCGATGGCCATGCATGACCTCGTCGAAGGCCCGCCCCATCTCGGGATCGTTGGCGAAAAACCCGGCCATATCGCCGCCCGGCGCGTAATCGCCGCCGGCATGGTGGATCTCCGTATGGGCGGGCAGCCCCTGGCAGGTCAGCGGCGCCACGATCTCGGCGCCGGTCTCGTCGGCGCACGCCACCAGCTTCTCTAGCCAGTTTGCGGAATAGAGCACGTCGTTGTCGGCAAAGACGACATATTCCGTTTCCGCCGCCGCCACACCGATATTGCGGGCCTGGTTCGGCGTCAGGAAATGCTCAAGCCGAATCAACTGGAACCCGCGCGCCTGGGCCTGCTCGCGCAAATAGCTTGCCCAGCGATCGGGGCTGTTGCCATCGACATAGATCAGCCGCAGCTCGGGCGTGTGTTCGTAGAGGCTTTCCAAGGATTCCGCGGTCATGCCGAAGCGTTCCCGCTGGGTCACGATGACGGTGACCCGCTCGCTCAGTGGCCGACCGGCTCCGTTGATGGGCGTCGTCTCCGCCATGATGCAACTCCTTCAATCGACCCGTGAAAGTGCCTTATCATACGCTGATAACGTTTTATGAACCACTCGTTCCCGGCTGTAATCCTCGATCACCTTGATCCGCCCGGCCCGGCCCAAAGCGGACCACGCATCGGGGCGTTGCGCCAGATCGCGGATCGCCGCAGCCAGGGCGTCGGGATCGCGCTCGGGCACAAGGGCGCCGTTCTCGTCCGGGATGACCAGCTCAGGGATGCCGCCATGTTCGGTGGCGATGACCGGCAGTTCCGTCGCCATCGCCTCTTTTAACGTATTGACCGGCGCATCTGCATCGCCATCGGCCGCGCGGACCGAGGGGGCCAGGCCGATATCGGCGGTGTGCAGGGCCGCGCGGATCTGGTCCGCCGTGGCCGCGCCATGCAGGTGAACCCGGTCCTGCAGGCCAAGCGCCGCGATCCGCGCCTCGAAATTCGGGCGCAACGGGCCCTCGCCCAGGATGTCCAGCCGCACGTCCAGATCGCCCAGCTGACCCATGGCCTCGATGGCATCCCCGAACCCCTTCTTGTCGACCAGCCGCCCCACCGCGACCAGCTTCAGGGGCCTGTCCACCAGTGGCGCCCGCGGCGTCTCCGGTGGCGCGAAGAAATCGGTATCGATGGGCGATCCGACGACGACGATCTTGTCCGGCGGGCATCCCAGTTCGATGGCCGTCTGCCGGAAAAAGTCGCAATTGGCGATGAAAAGCTCCGCCTCCCGGAACAGGTCGTCATAGACGTCGCGCCCATTCTCGCGGACATGGCGCGTGATGTCAGACCCCCGCAGATGGCAGACCAGGGCCCGCGTCCGCAGCGTCCCGAACCGCCGATGGCGTAGGGCCGCCAGGCCCTCATAGCCGAATTGGCAATGCACCACGTCGAACATGGGCTGCTTCGACATCATCCGCGTCAGCGCCAGCTTCTCGCGCGGGGCTGCGACGTCTAGCGCCGCCAGCGCCAGCAGCTTGGCGCGCTTGCCCGGCGCCTCGTCGGCAATCGCCCACATGCGGCGCGGGTCGATGCGGCCCCGGCGTTCCGACACGTGCAACCGGTCCAGCAGTCCGGCCTGCGCGACCAGTGCGTGATGCGGCGTGGGCGCGATCTCTCCGGCCGTGGCCAGGATGCGCAGATCGCCCAGATGGGGGATCAGGTTGGCCGCCAGGGTCGCCACGAACGTCTCGGAGATGATGGGGAAGCGATGCACCATCAGGGCCACCGACCAGGATCGCGCGGCCTTCTCGATCTCGGGCCGAATATCGGTGGCGACGTTCATGCCGGACCCTCCCGCGCGGGCTGGCGCGTGACTTCCGCCAGAAACAGCACGGCCAGAAACGGTAATAGCCAGGCGACCCGAGACTGGTAGCGCTCCACCGGCGCCGAAAGGCCGCCGAAGATCGCCGCGTTCAAAAGCAGCCCAGCCGCCACGACGACCAGCGCCGCCCATTGCCCACCTGTCAGCCGCCCGGTCACCGCCAGGGCGGCGACGATCGCCGCCCCGATCCACGTCCCCCAAGGCACGATGCTGTCGAACCGCCTCTGCAAGCGCCGGGCCTCGCTGCCCGGACCGGTGCGGGCGGGCCGGAACTGCGCATCGATGCCGGTTGCCGGCACCATGTCACCGGTCCCGATCAGCACCGTCTGATAGGCGGCATTGCCTAAAAGAGAGGTCGTCTGCTCCACCGGATAGGCTTGGAAGGCCGACCAGAGCAGGTCGAACTCTTCGGCGCGGATGCGGCCCATCTGCTCGGGCGTGACGTTCTTCAGACCGTCGCCGGACCAAAGGAACGCGCCCACATTCTCGGGCACCTCGTCCCCGAATATGTCGCAGAACGCCAGCGGCGCCTCTGGGCACGCATCTTCCAGATACCAACGGGCGGGCCCGTCCTCCAGCGACCGGGCCAACAGGATGGGCAGGCGCTTGGGCGCGACAGAGGCGGTGTCGAGGACGGCGGAAGACGCGCCCAGGTTCAGAAGCGGCGGACCGGCCACTGCAATGGCCCCCGCAACCAACGTCGCCAGCCCAAGGCGGCGGCGCAACGCCGCGACCAGAAGTGCGACGGCCACCAAGGCAGCCGCCAAGGGCAGGTTGCCGTAATGGGACGTGACCGCGAAGGCGCCAAGCGCGGTGACGATCAGTTTCTGCCAGGGGCCCATGTCGCGGAAGGTCGTCGCCAGGATCACCGCGAACAAGATCACCGCCGCGGCCAGAAGATCGGGCATCAGATAGCTGGCATGCCAGGGCAGGGTGGTCGCAACCGCCAGCGCGGCGACGCCCGCCAGCAGAACCCAGGGGCGCGTCAGGGCTGCGGGCGTGATCAGGCCCAATGCCAGGAACACCGTGATCCAGGTCTGCGCGAAAACGACGGCTGCCGCGCCCCCCGCCTGAAACGCGGCATAGGCCGCAGCCGAATAGGTGAAGGATCTGCCCGTGGTCGACTGGCCCGATTGGTTGACCTCCAACCGTCCCGCGCCGCTTGCGCCGCCATTGCCGCCGCCCCCATCGGATGCAGCAGGCATGAGGCTGCCCAGAAGGTCACCGACCGTGGACCAGATCGCCTGACCGCCCCGCAGGTAACTGGCTGTGTCCGCGAAGATGAAAACCGCGCCGCCAAGCCAGACGGGCCAGATCAGAACGCCCGTCAGAAGCAGGGCCAAAGCCGCTCCGCGCCATCCGATCAGCGGCGCGGCCGTCGTCGTGTCAGGCGGCATTCACCGTCTCTCGATCCGCCGACTTCGCCGCTTTCTCCTTATCGGCGATCTCCATCTCTTCGTGGTAGGAGCGTTCGACATTCACATCCCAAAGGTCGTGCGCTTCACCCATGATGTTGCGCGCGGCATAGATGCCGGTCAGCATGGAATGGTCCTGGTTGTTATAGCGATGCAGGCCGTTGCGCCCGACGCTCTGCAGGTTTTCCAGGCGCTTGATCCAGTCAGAGATCGTGTCGACCGCCTCTTTGTATTCCGTATCGTAGACCGGGTACGCCTTGGGCTGCCGGATCACCTTGCCGTCGACGACCTTGTCGGCGCGGCCCAGGGACAGGGCTTCAAGCTCACCCCCCGCCATCTTGATGAGGTCGGCATCTTCCATGGCCCACATCTCATCGTCGACATTGCAGAAATACTCCATCCCGATGGAGGCTTGGCTGTCATTGGGCACCATGGCCCGGCTCCAGGCGCGGACGTTCTGGATGCGGCCGACCCGCACATCGCCGGAATGCACATAGACCCAGTTGTCGGGGAAAGGGTCGGGGTCGTCCAGCAGAAGCGCCACGATCAGGAAGTCGCGATATTTCAGCTTCTCGGCCGCCGCGACGACATGGGCAGGGGGCGGCGGGTCGATGGCCCCGATCAGGTCGTCCAGCGCCATGGAGTTGATGAAATGGTCCGCCTCGACCCGCTTCGTCTCTCCGTCGGGCGTCTTCACGATCGCGGCCGTGATCCGGTTGCCGTCCCGCTCAAGCTTTTGGACCCAGTGGCGCATGTGGACGCTTTGTCCCGCCGCCTCCAGCTTCTCGACACAGCGCTCCCACATCTGTCCGGGGCCCAGGACCGGATAGTCGAACTCCTCGATGAGGGAGGTCGCATCACTTGAGCCCGTCAGCGCTTTGCGCACAGCACCCCACAGCGTCAGGCTCTTAATGCGCTGCGCCGCCCAATCGGCCTGAATGTTCCGGGGATGAATGCCCCACACCTTCCGGGTGTAGGAGGCGAAGAAATGCATATAGAGCCGCCCGCCAAAGCGGTTGATCACCCAGCCCTCGAAACTGTCGTCGCCCTTATGCGGCCGAAGCTGCCATTTCAGATAGCTGAGCATGATCCGTGTGGATTCGTAGAACCCGATATTGCCCAGCGCGTTGAACAGCTTCAGCGGGTAATTGTAGAATTTGTTGCGGTAGTAGATCCGGCTCAGGCGCGGGACGCGGATGAACTCGTCTCCCAGGATCTCCTTCCAGGTGGCCTGCACCTCTGGGATCTTGGTGAAGAAGCGATGCCCCCCGATATCGATGCGGAACCCGTTATAGGATTCCGTCCGAGAGATCCCGCCGACAAGCTCGCCCCCCTCGAAGACGTCGACCCGGTGATCCGGGGCAATCTTGCTCAGCTCATAGGCCGTGGTCAGACCCGCAGGTCCGCCGCCGATGACGGCGACGCGGTCGCCGGATTGGCTATGGTCAAACATGGTCTCAGGCACGCCTCTGATTTGGCCGGTCTCCGGCCGCATGGACAGGAACATCCTCGCCTGACAGCTTCATGATGGCTGTCACCCCTTCCCCCGAGGAGGGCGGCCCCGCTAGCGCGACCGCCAGATTTGACCCGGCTCCCCCACCGGAACGGCACGTCTTGACCTAGCGTCGCGGTCTGCCGCCATTCGGGGTTGCCTCTAGCATATCTTCGCGTGACTTTAAGTCGGAAGTGGGTCCGACCCGTGAAAACGGCGGAGAAATCATGAAGATCCAAGTCATCGTTCCTGCCCATCAGGCGGAAGAAACGCTCAGTGCCTGTTTGGAGGGCGTGAAAGTTGCGGGGTTCGACCTGTCCGATGTCATCCTCGTGGATGACGGCTCACGCGACCGGACGGCCGCCATCGCCCATGAATACGGGGTCCGCGTGATCTCCAATGCCGAGGCCCTGCGCCCCGCCAAGGCCCGCAACCGCGGAGTGGAGGAGGCCGAAGCCGACATCCTTCTCTTCGTCGATGCCGATGTCGTGCTGCGGGCGGGAATCCGCGACCGGCTTCTGCATCATTTCGCCGATCCAGGCGTCACGGCCGTGATCGGCTCCTATGACGACCAGCCGGGCGGCGGCACGGTGGTCAGCGATTACCGCAATCTCCTCCACCACTACACCCATCAGGTCTCCCCCGGCGAATCGGAGACATTCTGGACCGGCCTCGGCGCCGTCCGACGCCAGGCGTTCCTCGATGCCGGTGGCTTCCGCTCCGAATGGGAGAATATCGAAGACGTCGAATTCGGCCTCCGCCTCCGGGAAGGCGGCGGCCGCATCCTCCTCGATCCGTCCCTCCAGGGCCGCCACCTGAAGGTCTGGACGCCCGGCTCCATGTTCCGCACCGATCTCCACGGCCGCGCCGTGCCCTGGACCCGGCTCCTGCGGCTGGGGCGGGCGCGCACCGGCAAACTCAATACCAGCCTGTCCAATCGCGTCGCAGCCTTCGGTGTGGCCCTGGCCGCCCTGGGCCTCCTCCTGTTGCCCTTCCTGGGCCTTGGCGGGCTCCTGCTCCTGCTCGGCGCCGCACTCTTCCTGGGCGCCAGCTGGCCCTTCCTCAGCCATCTCTGGCGCATCCGCGGTCCTGGCTTCGCGCTTCGCGCCGTCCCCTATCACGCCCTCCATTACGTAGCCGCGCTGGCCGGCTATGCCCGCGTCCGCCTGGAACGGGGAACCAGCCCCGCGTGATCGGCCCAGACGACCATGGCGAGATCCGCGCCGCGATCCGCGCGCTCTGCGCGACGTTCCCCCCGGAATACCACCGCAAGATTGATGCCGCGCGCGGCTATCCCGAGGATTTCGTCACCGCCCTCACCCGGGCCGGATGGCTCGCCGCGCTGATCCCCGAGGAATATGGCGGCGCCGGTCTCACCCTCGATGCCGCCTGCGTCATCATGGAAGAGATCAACCGCTCCGGCGCCAATGCCGGGGCCTGCCATGGCCAGATGTACAATATGGGCACGCTGCTCCGGCACGGCTCGGACGCGCAGAAGGCGGAATACCTGCCCCGCATCGCCTCCGGCGAACTCCGCTTGCAAAGCATGGCCGTGACAGAGCCCAGCACCGGCACCGACACCACCAAGATCCGCACCACGGCCCGCCGCGACGGCGACCATTGGATCGTGAACGGCCAGAAGGTCTGGACCAGCCGGGTCCAGCATTCCGACCTGATGATCCTGCTCGCCCGCACCACGCCGCTGGGCCAGGTCACCAAGAAATCTCTGGGCCTCACCTGCTTCCTCGTCGACCTGCGGCAGGCCATCGGAAACGGCCTCACCGTCAAACCCATCGCCAACATGGTCAATCACGAGACGAACGAGCTCTTCTTCGATGATCTCGCTCTGCCCGCCGACGCCGTCATCGGGCAATTGGATCACGGCTTCCGCCACATCCTCGACGGGCTCAACGCGGAACGTACCCTGATCGCCGCCGAATGTATCGGCGATGGCCGCTGGTTCATCGACCGCGCTACCGATTACGCGCGCCAGCGGGAGGTCTTCGGCCGCCCCATCGGCCAGAACCAGGGCATCCAATTCCCCCTTGCCGAAGCCCATATGGAGATCGAGGCCGCCGACCTCATGCGCCGCCGGGCCTGCGCGCTCTACGATGCGGGCCAGCCCTGCGGGGCCGAAGCCAACATGGCCAAGCACCTGGCCGCCAAAGCCTCTTGGGAGGCCGGCAATGCCTGCCTGCAGACCCATGGCGGCTTCGGCTTCGCCGCCGATTACGATGTGGAACGGAAGTTTCGGGAGACGCGGCTCTACCAGGTGGCCCCCATCTCCTCGAACCTCATCCTCAGCCATATCGCCGAACACGTCCTCGATCTGCCGCGCAGCTATTGATGGGCGCGCTTGACGGGATCACGGTTCTCGCCCTGGAACATGCGGTCGCCGCCCCCTTCGCCACACGGCAGCTGGCCGATCGCGGCGCCCGCGTCATCAAGATCGAACGTCCCGGCAGTGGCGATTTCGCCCGCGGCTATGACAGCAGGGCCCGCGGTCTCAGCAGCCATTTCGTCTGGACCAACCGCTCCAAGGAAAGCCTGACCCTCGATCTCAAACACGCCAAGGCCCCCGCGATCCTCGATGCGCTGCTGGCCCGCGCCGACATCGTCGTCCAGAACCTCGCCCCCGGCGCAGCCGCCCGCCTGGGCCTCTCCTGGGCGCGGCTCCAGGCCGATCATCCCCGCCTGATCCTCTGCGATATTTCCGGCTACGGGCCCGGCTCCGACCGCAAGGCCTACGACCTTCTGGTTCAGGCCGAGGCGGGCCTGCTCTCCGTCACCGGCAGCGCGGACAGCCCGGCCAAGGCGGGCATCTCCGTGGCCGATATCGCGGCGGGCATGTATGCGCTGACCGGCCTCCTCTCGGCCCTCATCGAACGGGGCCGGACCGGTCGCGGCAGCCATCTGGAGATCTCCATGATGGGCGCCCTGGCCGAATGGATGGGCTTCCCGATGTATTACGCCATGGACGGCCAGGCCCCACCGGCCCGCGCGGGCGCCGCCCATCCGGCGATCTTTCCGTACGGCCCTTTCGCCGCCGCCGACGGGCAGGTGATCCTGGGCCTGCAGAATGACCGGGAATGGCGCGTCTTCTGCGCCGACATCCTCCGCGATCCGACCTTGGCCCAGGATCCGCGCTTCGCCACCAACGATGACCGCGCCCGCCACGCGCCCCAGCTGCGTGGGATCATCGAAACCGCCTTCGCCGCCCTGACCGCGGCTGAAATCATGGCCCGCCTCGACGCCGCGGGGATCGGCAATGCCCGCCTTAACGACATGGCCGCCCTCTGGTCCCATCCCGCTCTCGCCGCGCAATGGGACGAGGTCGACAGCCCGGCCGGCCCGCTCCCCGCCCTCCGGCCCCCCGGCCAGCCCGCGCCGCGCATGGACCCGATCCCGCAATTGGGCCAGCACAGCCGCGCCATTCTCACCGAACTGGGTCTCTCCCGCGAAGACATCGACCGCCTCGCCGAGGAGGGCGCGATCTAGGTCTCTCATCTTGCCCGAAATACCTCGGGGGGCCGCCAAAGGCGGCGGGGGCAGCGCCCCCTAGACCAGCGACGCCAGCGCCAACCCCACCACCAGCAGCATGGAGGCCGCCATGGCGAGGTTGATCGCCCGCTGCACCCGTGCGGCCAGGCTCAACCGCCGCAACCCGATCCCGGCCCCCAGCCAGGCGAAATGGATCGGCAACCAGATCGCGTTCACGATCACCAGCTTGATCGCCGCCTCCGCCACGGGCGCCTCGGGCAGGAAGGCAAACCCCGCAAACAAGGCCGTGTTCACCGCATAGGCTTTCGGATTGATCGCCTGCAGCGCGATCCCGTGCCAAATCCCCGGTTCGCGCGCCGCCTCGATAAAGGCCAGCCGCGACCCCGCCGTCGCGATGCGAAACGCCAGGTACAGAAGATAGCCCGTGGAGGCCACGAACAGGATCGTGCGCAAGGCCGGATAGGTCACGATGACCGCGGCCAGCCCCGTGATCACAGCCAGCGCCACGATATTCGTTCCGATGAAGAGGCCCGCGACATAGCGCGTCCCGGCCCGCGCCCCGAACGCGCTGCCCACACCGGCGGTGGACAAAACCCCTGGACCCGGCGTGACGATCAGAAAGAAGACCGCCGCCGCAAAGGTCAGCATTCGGCCATGGCCTGCGCCCTCAGCGCCAGTTCCGTCACGCGGTAGGGATGATCCGGATCGGCAAGCCGCCCGTGACGACAAGCGGCCAGGAAATCCGCGAAAAAGGGCAGGGGATCGTCGCTGGCCGCGATCCGCTCCACCGTCTCGCCATTCTGCAGGATCACGTGATCACATCCCGGCGCGCCCGCCGGGTCTACGTATTTCCGCACCTCGATGGCTCCCTCTGTCCCGGTCACGAACAGACGCCCATCGCCCCAGGCGGGCAGGGCGTCCGGCGTGAACCAATGGACCAGGATCGTCCCGGTCACATCCCCCGCCCGCATGACGATCCGTCCCCGATCCTGGAAATCCGGCCGCGTCAGGCAATCCGCTTCGGCCAGCTGCACCCGCGCCTCCCGCGCGCCCGCGAAATGCAGCACCTGGTCGATCTGGTGGCTGCCGATATCGGCCAGGATGCCGCCGTTGCGCGCCCGGTCCCAGAACCAATCCGGGCGGCTCTGGGCGTTCAGCCGGTGCGGGGCCAGCAGCGTGACATCGACCACCCGCCCGATGGCCCCCGCCGCCACCAGGGCGGTGGCGCGGGTCACGCCCGGCACCTCGAACCGCTCTGAGAAATCCACAGCCCAGATACGACCATATTCGTCAGAGGCTTGCCGGATCATCTTCAAGTCGCCCAGCGACAGCGCGCCCGGCTTGTCCGCCAGCACATGCTTGCCTGCCCGCAAGGCGCGCAGCGCGATGGCGGCCCGCATCGACGGCACCGCCGCCGTCACCACGACCGTCACCGCCGGATCGGCCAACAATTCCGCCTCCGTCCGGCGCGGCGCCGTCGGGAAGCGGCGTTCCCACCCCTCCAAAGTGCCGGGCGTCCCCTCCGTGGCCCAGCCAACCAGATAGGCCCCGGCATCCACCAGATGCTGGACCATGGAATAGCAATGCCGATGATCGATCCCGATCACCGCGATCCCGTCAGACATCCGGCACCTCCTCGGCGCGGCCCGACCGGCCCGCCGCCTGGATCGCGTCGATCAGGGCCTGCACGGGCAGGGCCGATCGCGCTGTGATCACAGGCGCGTGCCCCGCGCGCAAGGCCATCGCGAAATCCGTGATCACGGCCTGATGCCACGCATGTCCGAAATCCATCGGATCGGCCCCCGCGCCGGTGGCGCTGGCCGTGCCGATCGTCTCGGACGCGCCGTCGCCATCCGTGATCACAAGCTGGTTCCCCTCCAACCAGGCCGATCCGTCGGTGCCGTTCAGCACCAGCATCTCCGCCGCGCCGGGCCGATGCGTGACCGAGGCCATGACCGACCCCACCGCGCCGGAGCGGAAGCGCAAAGCCGCCGCCGCGAAATCCTCCGCCTCGATCCGATGCAGCGGCGTCGTGGCCGTCAGGGCCCGCACCTCCGCCACCGGGCCGCAGAATTGCAGCATCAGGTCCAGCGCATGGATCGCCTGGGTGATCAGAACCCCGCCGCCATCGCGCCCATAGGTGCCGCGCCCCGGCACGTCGTAATAGCTCTCTGGGCGCCACCAAGGCACCCGCAGCTCCACACTCGCGATCCGTCCGATCCGGGACAGGCGCTCCCGCAGGGCCAGCGTGGCCGGGCGCATCCGGTGTTGCAGCACCGCGCCGAAAGGCAGACCGGCGGCGTCACACATCTGCACCAGCCGCGCGGCGCGGCCCAGATCCCGCTCCAACGGCTTCTCGCTCAGGATGGGCCGCCCCGCCGCCACAAGCGACCGAACGATCTCCTCCCGCGCATCGGGCGGTGTGGCCAAAACAACGAAATCAGAGGCTTGCGCGACGGAGCTCACGTCATCCACCGCATCCACCCCATGCTCCGCGGCAAAGCGCGCCGTCCGCGCCGGATCGCGACCGAGAACGGCGGCAAGCTGCAGCCCCGCGCCCCGGATCGCGGCCACATGGGTCGCCGCCACCATTCCCGTCCCGATCAGTCCGACCTTCATCGCTCCCGCCACCAGATCACCAGGCCCGCCGCCGCGACGACCAGCGCGCCCAAAACCGTCTGCCCGTCCGGCACCGTCCCGAAGACCAGATAGCCCGTCACCGCAAGGTAGAGCAGGAAGGAATAGCTATAGGGCATCAACAGGCTCGCCGGGGCAAAGCCATGGGCCGCTGAGAAGAAGTGATGCCCGGCCCAGGCGGTCACGCCCACCCCGACCATCAGCGCCCAATCCAGCGGGGCGACCGGACTCTCCCAGACGGCCAGCGCCACGGGCGCCAGGGCGCAGGTGCCCACCAGCCCGGCATAAAGCTGCATGGTCCGGGGCGCGGCAATTCCGGCCAGCCGCCGTGTCAGGATCGAGAAGAGCGCGAGGCAAAGCGCCGCAATCAGCGACAAGATCGCCGCCCAATGGAAATCCGCCGACCAGGGCCGGACCACGATCAGGACGCCCAGGAACCCCACGGCGATGGCAGACCAGCGCCAGCGCCCGACCCGCTCCCCCAGAAGTGGCACCGACAGGGCGCAGACAAGAAGCGGAGAAGAGAACATGATCGCCGCCGTCACCGTCAGGTCCAGATAGCGCAGCGCCAGGAAGTTCGTCACGGTCGAGACACATAGCAGCGCCCCCCGCAGCAGCATGATCCCCGCCTGCTGTCGTGGCGCGGTGAAACCGGAATGATCGCGCCCCATCATCGGCCCGGTGCTCAGCGCCAGATGCACGCCGAACCGCATGAAGGCCAGCTGCAGGACGGGCAGACCCGCAAGCGACAGCCACTTGACGCTGGTATCGGTCATGGCGAAGAAGGCGTAGGCCAGCAGCATCAGCAGGATGCCGCGGGTCGGTGCATCCTGCCGGGGCCGCGCCAGACGCGAGACGGGGGCGGGGGCCGCCACCGTGCCCTAGCCTTTGAAGCGGTCGGCGTAGAACTCCACCATCATCGGCACCAGATCGTCGCCGCGCCCGGCCTCCACCGCCGCGCCAAGCGCCCGTTCGGCGCAGGCGGACATGATCGAGTCGAGGCCCATCTGCCCGGCCATGCTGCGGTAATATCCCACATCCTTGGCCGCGTTCCGGATCGAGAAGGCCAGCTTCTCGGCATCGCCATCCACGGCATAGGCTTTCACGAAATCCATCATCCCGGAATGGAGTGGCCCGGCGCTCATCACCTCATACAAGGCCTGTCGCTCCACCCCCGCGCGATCGGCCATGGCAAAGGCTTCGGCCATGGCATTGGCCGTGGTCATGGCGAAGAAGTTGTTGATCAGCTTGATCGTGTGCCCGTTGCCCAGCGCGCCCAGATGGAAGACGTTCTCGCCCAGATCGTCCAGCACCGGCTTCACCCGGTCAAAGGCGCCCTTTTCGCCCGCGCACATGATGTTCAGCTGCCCTTCGCGCCCATGGCTGGGCGTCCGGCCCAGCGGCGCGTCCAGATAGGTGCCGCCAGCCTCCCGCACCTCGCCCCCCAAGGCCGTGGTGGAGCCGGGCAGGGACGTGCCGAAATCGATCACAACCGTCTCCGGTCTCAGCCCCGCGATCACCCCGTCCGGGCCCCGCATCCGGCTCTCCACCTGGTCGGACGTGCCCATGCACAGCATCACAATGTCCGAGGCGGCCGCCACGTCGCGCGCGCTCGACCCTTCCGTCGCGCCCCGTGCCGTGGCCGCCTCGATCCCGGTGCGATCCCGGTTCCCCAGGATCGTCAGGTCATAGCCCTTGTCGAGCAGGCGCTGGACCATGGCAGAGCCCATCAGCCCCAATCCGATGAAACCGATCTTGGGTGTGTCAGACATGGGATGCTCCTTGCTGGGCGGTTCGTTCGATCTGCAAAATCACGTCGAGATTGGCGCGGGCCGAGGCTGCATCGACCAAGGGCGCGGCGCGGCCCGCAATGACCTCGGCGAAATGCGCGAGCTGGCGTTCCAGCGGGATGCCGTCCGGGCACTCGGTCTCGCTGGGCACCGGGGCCTCGGTCCAGGACCGTGCACCGGACCAGATGCGCAGGCTCGGAAACTCGATGGCCCCCTCGGTACAAGCGATGCGCAGGCAATCCTGCGCGGTATGGGGCATGCCGGGGTTCTCGCCGATCCCGGCCTCATAGCCCCAGGGGGTGGGCGTCGTGTCCGCATAGCTGATGGTGGCGATCACCCCATCCGCGAAACGCAGCACCGCGCCACCGGATTCGGGCCGCACCGCGCCCCGGATCGCGTTGGAGGCCAGCCCCACCACGTCCTCCACCTCCCCGAAGCACCAGCGCAGCATGTCCACATCATGGATCAGGTTCTGCTTGATTGGCGCCCCGTCGAGGCCCGCGCGCCAGGCCACGTCGAAATAATCGTCGGGCTTGCGCATCAGCCAAAGCAATGACGCCGCCACGGGCCGCCCCAGCCGCCCCGAGGTGACGATCTCCCGCAGCTTGGCCACGCGGGGATGATGCCGCCGGTGGTGGCCCACCAGAACGGGCAGCCCGGTGCGCGCGGAGGCGGCGATGATCGCATCGGCCGCGGCTAGCGTGTCGGCCACCGGCTTCTCCACCAGAACCGGCCAGCCGCTTTCCAGGGCCGCGATGGTCAGGGGCGCGTGGGTCGCCGTCGGGGTCGCGATGACAAGGCCGTCGGCGGGCACGTCCACATCGTCCAGGCTGGCAAAGCCGGGCGCGCTGCCATGGGCCCGGCGGGCCGGATCCGGATCGACGATCCCGGCCAGGCTCAGGTCGGGATGGGCCTCGATATGGGCCAGATGCCGGTGCCCGATCAGCCCGGTTCCCGCCAACAGAAGCCGCGTCACCCCGCGCCCCTCACATCACCGCCCCGATCTGCCAGGGCACGAACTCGTAATCGCCCAGACCCTGCGCCTCGGACTTGGTCACCGCACCCGAGGCCACGCGCAGGAACATCTCATAGATCTCCCGCCCCTTGGCCTCCACGCTGGACGCACCCGTCAGGATGTCGCCGGCATTGACGTCCATATCCTCCGCCATCCGGTCGAACAGCGCCTGGTTCGTCGCCACCTTGATCGTCGGCGCGGGCTTGGACCCGAAGGCCGATCCGCGCCCCGTGGTGAAACAGACCAGATTGCAGCCCCCCGCGATCTGCCCCGTGACCGAGGCCGGGTCGTATCCGGGGCTGTCCATGAAGGTGAACCCCTTGGCCGTCACGGGTTCCGCATATCTGTAGACGCCGGTCAGGGGCGTCGTCCCGCCCTTGGCCGCCGCCCCCAGCGATTTCTCCAGGATCGTCGTCAGCCCGCCCTGCTTGTTGCCGGGGCTGGGATTGTTGTCCATGGAGCCGCGATTGCGCGCGGTGTAGTCCTCCCACCATTCGATCAGCCCCACCAGGCGCTGCCCCACCTCCCGCGTGGCCGCCCGGCGGGTCAGCAGATGCTCCGCGCCATAGATCTCGGGCGTCTCGGCCAGCACGCCGGTCCCGCCCTGTGCCACCAGCAAGTCGCAGGCATGGCCCAAGGCCGGGTTCGCGGTCACCCCCGACCACGCATCCGAGCCGCCGCATTGCAGCGCCACCGTCAGCGCGCTGGCCGGGCAGGGTTCCCGCACGGCCCGATTGGCGGCAGGCAGCATGGCGCGGACCTTCTCGATCCCAAGCGCCACGGTCCGCCGCAGACCGGCCACGTTCTGGATGTTCATGACCTGGAACGTCTCGCCCTGTTCCAACCCATAGGCGTCCAGCAGCCAGTCGATCTGGTTCATCTCACAGCCCAGGCCCACCATCAGCACGGCGGCGTGGTTCGGGTGGCGCGCATAGCCCCACATGACGCGCTGCAACGCCTCGAATCCATCGCCGCTATCGGCCATCCCGCAGCCCGTGCCGTGCACGAAGGCCACCACGCCGTCCACATTGGGATAGGCCGCCAGCTCCTCCGGCCCGAAGGCGTCCGCGATCCGCCGGGCGGCGGTGGCCGAGCAATTCACCGAGGTGACGACGGCCACGTAATTGCGCGTGCCCACCGCCCCGTTCGCCCGGCGGTAGCCCAGGAACGTATCGCCCGTCGCAGGCGCCACGGGCCTCAAATCCGTGCCGAATTCATAGGCATGGTCCGTGGCCGCAAAGGCCAGGTTCTGGGTGTGGACATGGTCCCCGGCCGCGATCTCGGTCGCAGCATAGCCGATCACCTGCCCGTATTTCCGCACCGGTGCGCCCGCCGCGATGGCGGCCGTGGCGACCTTGTGACCCGACGGGATCAGGGCGCGGGTCGCGACCCCTTCGACGGGGTGGCCGACCTCCAGCGCCCGCGTCGCGGTCACGACGTTGTCGGACGGATGGAGACGGATCGTATCGGCCATGATCTCACGCGCAATGGGGGCTGTCCGAGGTCCAGCGATGGATCGGAACGTGGGGGGCATTGGCCGATGCGAGGCGGGCGGCGACCCATCGGTCGCGCTGCGTCTTCCAATCCGGCGGGGCGATGCCGGCTCCGCGCACGGCGAAATCCGGGAAATGCGCCCGCCCCGATGGATGGCCGCTCGCATGATAGCGCAGGTCGAAGGACCAGCGAAATCCGTCCGTGACATTGTCGGCGGCGCCGTGGGGCACAAGCGGATCCAGCAGGACGACACCGCCCGCCCGAACCGGCAGCTCGCGGACGGCGCCGTGCAAGTGGTCGCGCGGGATCGAGGTCTGATCGAAGGGGCAATGGGGCAGGATCCTCCGACCGGGCGCGAAGGGCCGCACCCGAAGGCACCCGTTCCGTGTCGTCGCATCCGTCATGGCCACCCAGACCGTCAGCATGGGCGTCGCGTCGGCCTCTTCATGGGCCACGGCGCGATCCTGATGCCAGAAGGTCCGCTGGGTATGCACCGGCGCATCGGCGGCGACGGACCCGGCCGGGGGCTTGATGCGGATATGCTGGATCGGGTTTGAGGTCAGCTCCGGCCCAAGCACCGCCTCCGCAAGATCCAGAAGCGCGGGACAACAGAGCAGGTCATGCACGGCCGGGCCGTAATGGAACGGCGTAACCTGATCGATCCGGTCCCCGGGCAGCGTGATGTCCAGATGCTGAAACCAATCGATGCCTGCCGCGTGCACCGCGCGCAGCGTGTCGAGAAACCGCGCCCGGGGCATAAGGCCATGGGCGCGGGCCAGATCGCCGATCACGTCTGCGTATTCCGCCTCGATCCGGGCGCGAAGCGGCGCGGGCACGACATCTTCCAGGACGAGGACGCCGTCGCGCTGAAAGGCGCTTCTTTGTGCCTCGGTCAGGGTCAATCGAGCAAGACCTCCACGATGGGCGGCCAGATCAAGAGGACGCTCAGCGCGCAGATCTGGATGCAGATGAACGGCAGGAAGCCGCGGAAGATATCCGTCAGCGAGATATGGGGCGGCGCCACCGATTTCAGGTAGAAGGCGGCTGGCCCAAAGGGCGGCGACAGAAAGCTGACCTGCATATTCATGCAAAAGAGGACGCCGAACCAGACCGCCAGGTATTTCGGCTGCAACTCGCCCAGGATCCCGATCTCCTCGATGGGCAGGCGCTGCACGATGGGCAGGAAGACCGGGATGATCAGAAGCACGATCCCCACCCAATCCATGAACGCGCCCATGATCAGCAGGATCAGCATCATCACCAGCAGGATGCCCATGGTCGGCAGGTCCGAGCTGACGATCAGATTGGCCACATAGGTCGGCCCGCCCGCGATGGTGTAGGCGCCCGCCAGGGCCGCCGCCCCGATGGTCACCCAGATGATCGTGCCGGTGGATTTCAGCGTCCGCATCAGGCTGTCCCAGACCAGATCGAAGCTGGCCTCGCCCCGGAAGACGCTCAGCACGAAGACGGCCACGACACCCATCGCGGCGGCCTCCGTGATGCCGGAGATGCCGCCATAGATCGATCCCATCACCACGCCGATGACGACGATGGGGGCCACCAGACCCTTGCCCATGGCCCAGCCCCGCGCCGCGCGGCCGCGTCCGAAGACGAAGAAGATCAGGCCCAGTACCACGGCCAGGAACAGGCCGATCTGCCAGACATGTTCCGGCTGGCCCAACGCGATGGGGTCGACGCCCTCTTCGACCGCGTTCTGCCCGGTCACCGTGAAGAACGCCGCCCGCAGGAACAGCGCGGTGCCGAACCCCGCCGCCAGCACCGCCAGGAAGGAGAAGAACAGCATCGTCTTCTCGCCCGTGGGCGGGTCGTCCGGGGCGGCGGGCGGCAGCGGCGCCAGGGCCGGGTTCAGCTGCGTGCGCACCACGATGTAGAGGATGATGAACGAGGCCAGCATGAAGCCCGGCACGAAGGCCGCCGTGAACAGCGCCACGATGGAGGTCTCGGTGATCAGCCCATAGATGATCAGCACGATGGAGGGCGGGATCATCGTCCCCAGGGATCCGCTCGCGCAGATCGTACCGATGGCGAGGTTCTGGTCATAGCCCAGCCGCAGCATCTGGGGCAGGGCGATCAATCCCAGCAGAACGACCTCGCCGCCGATGATCCCCGACATGGCGGCCATGATGACGGCCATGATCGATGTCACGATGGCAATCCCGCCCCGCGTCCGGCTCAGCCAGACGTTCAGCGAATCGTACATGTCCTTGGCGATCCCCGACCGTTCCAACAGGGCAGCCATGAAGATGAAAAGCGGGATCGAGATCAGCACGTAACTGGTCAACGTCCCGTAGACCTTCTGCGCCAATATGTTCAGCGGCCCCGATCCGAAGCGCCCGGTCAGCATCCCCTCTCCGAACTCCCACGGCGCCAGCAGCAGTGTCGGCTCGAACTTCATGATCAGGACCAGCACCGCCAGGATGGCCGAGGCGAAGCCCAGCGGCATCCCGATGGCCAAAAGCAGCATCAGCGCGATCAGCAGGACCAGGGAGATCGTTCCGATATCCATGTCAGTCGTCCTCGCCCACCTGCTCGCGCAGGCGCCGCAGGTCGTCCTCGTCGATATCGTCCGCCGCGCTGTGGACGACGGGTTCGTTGTTCCAGTCGCGGATCAGGTTGAAGACCGCCTGCAAGGCCACTAGCGACACGACGATCAGGACCAGCGGCTTGATCGTGGCCGGGATCGGCGGATCGAACGCGGTCCCGAAGGTCTCCCATCGCAGGAACTTGGCGCTCGCCTCATCATAGCCGCCCCAGAACAGGAAGAAGGCGAAGGTGACGATCAGCAGCGTGGACAGGATGTCGAAAAGCCGCTGCAGCCAGCGCGGGCAGACATCGTATAGCAGATAGATGCGGATATGGCTGCGCTGCTGCATCGCATAGAGCCCGGCGAGCAGGAAGATGAACACCGCCAGCCACAGCGACATCTCGTTGGCCCAAAGGGTCGGGCGCTCGAAGGCGTAGCGCAGGACCACCTCGTAGAACATCACGCCCACAAGGATCGCGACCAGCATCATGGCGACCCGCCCGATGAAGACGGCCAGCCGGTCGGCCAGACTGAAATCCTCCCACTCCATGGGCGCGCGGCGCACCGTTGCCACCCCCAGGGCGAACAGGATCGGGGCCAGCGCCAGCGCCACCCAATCCCACAGATCGGCCATGCCATAGCGCCGGATCAGCGCCGCCTCCGTGGCCTCGTCGCCCGGTGCCGCGATCAGGTAATTGGCCCCGTTCCAGACCACCCAGCCGAAGACCAGGATGAAGGCCAGGGGGACGATCCATTCGATCGGCGTCGAGGACGGCACCCGTTTGGGCGTCTCGTGGACTTCGGACATCGGGCTCCCCTCGGATGGGCGCGGCCATCGCCGCGTCGCGCCCCGCGGAACCGGGGCGGCAGGCTCCGGCCGGGGGGCCGGAGCGCGACGGGGCGGCCGCCAGGGCCGCCCCGCCTGTCAGGCGATCACTCGGCGCCCGAGACCAGGCCCAGATCGCCCAGATATTCCAGATGCGCGGCGACCAGCGCCTCCGCTTCCGGGGTCGTGGCGAATTCCGGCCAGGTGGCCTGGGCCGCATCGCGGAAGGTCTGCAGATCCTCGGGCGACCATTCGTGGATCGTCACACCCGCCTCCCGCAGCTCCGCTGCGGCCTCCGCATTGGCCTTCTCGAAGGTCAGCGCCGTGCGCAGGGCCAGGCTCTCCATCGCCGTCTCCATGATCGCGCGATGGTGTTCCGGCATCCCGTCCCAGACGGCCTTGTTGCAGGCCAGATGGTCCGACGGCATCGAATGGAAGCCCGGATAGTTCGTGTGCTTGCCGATATCGTAAAGCCCGAGGCCCACATTGTTGGCGATGCCCGACGCATCGGCGCCGTCGATGATCCCGGTCTCAAGGGCGGTGAAGATCTCGGTGAAATCCATCACGATGGGCGAGGCGCCCAGCTTCTCGAAGATCTTCGTCTCCATCCCCGGCGGCGAGCGGAACTTCCAGTTCTCCAGATCGGAAATGCCCGAAAGCGGCGCGGTGGAGACCAGGCTTTCCTGGCCATAAACCCACCAGCCGATCAGCTGCATGTCGTACTTGTTGTAAAGCTCCTGCGCCGCCTCCAGGCCGCCGCCATAATAGAGCCAGCTCAGCTGCTGATAGGGCGTGTCATAGCCGCCCATGATGTCGCCCACGAACTGGAAGGCGGGGTTCTTGCCGGTCTGGTAGCCACCGCCGGTCATGTCGCAATCCAGGATGCCGCTGGCCGCCGCGTCAAACGTCTCCGTCGGGCCCACGACCGAGGCCGAGAAGAACGGCTCGATGGTAATCTCGCCGTTCGACATGGCCGTGACCTTGTCGAAGAATTCCTGCGCCAGCTGCCCCGACACGGTCTCGGGCGCGTAATGCGTCTGGATGCGCAGGGTGGTGGTGGCATGGCCATCCGCGAGGGCTGTGCCAGCAAGGGCGGTGGTGGCCGCGGCAAGCACCGCAAGCTTACGGGTCATCATTATGGATCCTCCCATTCGTCTTTGGCCCCCGCCGTGCCCGCACGCGACCGCGTGTCGGAACCTCCCGATCGGAGGGGTGCAACCGGACCCTAGCAAGCCGGACCGTGAGCGCAAACAAAAAATGAAAATTTCTGGACAGGCGATATTTCTAAGAATATCAAAATTTCGAGGGAGGACATCCAACCCATGTCCGAAGCGACGATGCGGATGGATACACCGGCCATCTATGCCGATCTGCAGCACCGCCTGCTGACCGGGGGATTCGTGCCGGGCGACAAGCTGATGCCGGGGGCATTGCAGCACGAATTCGGCTGTTCGGCCAACACCGTTCGCGACGTCCTGCTCCAATTGTCCAAGGTCGGTCTGGTGGATTTCGCGATCCAGCGGGGATTTCGGGCGCGGCAGGTCAGCCCGGAACGTCGCTCAGACATCGCGCGCTTCCGCGTCCTGTTGGAGCAGGAGGGCGCGGTGCGCTCCATGCGCCATGGCGGCCTTGGATGGGAGGCGCGGCTGAACGCGGCGCACCATTCCCTCGTCCATATCGAGAACGAGATCGCGCGCGCGGGCGATGGCGCCTCGGTCGTGGGGATCTGGTCCGATGCGGAGCTGACCTTCCACCGCACCCTGATCGGCGAATGCCGCCTGCCGCCCCTGATCGAGACCTTCGAAAGCGTCTACATGCAGTTCCGCCAGCAGATGGTGGGGCTAGAGCAGCATTGCGTGCCCGACTATTTCCGCCAGATCATTCAAGAGCATCAGGCGATCCTCGATGCCGCCATCTCCGGCGATGCCGACCGGCTGCGCCAGGCGGTCGAAGGCCATCAGATCCGGCATTTCCTGTGACGACGGCTGTCACGGGCATCCCGCAAAGCTCAGGCCAGGCCGTTGCGATCCTTGAGTTCCAGGTACAGGGCGGAATGGTCCATCTCGCCCCCGTCCATCTCGTCGCGCAGGCGCTTGAAGCGGTCGTTGATGGCGGTCACCGTGGGCAGGTCCAGCCCCAGCCCCGCCGCCTCTCCAAGGACGTTGTCCAGATCCTTGATCTGGAACTTGGTCAGACCGCCGGGCACGAAATCGCCCTCGGTCATCCGCCGTCCGTGTTGCTGCAGGATGGTGCTGTCGGCGAAACCGCCTTTCAGCGCATCGCGCACCGCCGCCGGGTCGGCGCCGCCCCTTTCCAGCAGCAGCATCGCTTCGGCCACCGCGCCGATGGTGCAGGCCACGATGGCCTGATTGGCCAGCTTCGCCAGTTGTCCCGCGCCCACCGGCCCCACATGGACCGGGCGCCCCAAAGCCGCCAGCACCGGCGCCACCCGCGCGAATGCCGCCCCGTCACCGCCCGCCATGATCGCCAGCGTTCCGGCCTCCGCGCCCTTGGTCCCGCCCGAGACCGGGGCGTCCAGATAGGCCACGCCTCGCTCTGCGAACCGCGCGGCATGGGCCCGCGCCTCCTCCGGCTTGATCGACCCCATCTCGACCCAGACGGCCCCTTCGGCAAAATCACCCATCGCGTCTTGCTGCACCGCGTCCGAGGCCGGGCCGTCCGACAGCATGGAGATCACGATCGGCGCGCCCTGCACGGCTTCGGCGGGCGTGTCGGCCACGCGGGCACCGTCGATGGCGCGCGCCTTTTCGACGGACCGGTTCCAGACCGTCAGATCGTGGCCCGCCGCGATCAGGTTGCGGGCCATGGGCGCGCCCATCAGGCCGGTACCAAGGAGGGTGAGCGTGGTCATGGGCGTCTCCGTGTTTGCGCTACCCATAGAAACGCAATAGCCATCGGCACAACCCGGCGGGCACGACACCGACCGGAGGGAGGGACGACATGAGCGGACGATTGACGGGCAAGCGCGCCCTGATCACCGCGGCCGGACAGGGGATCGGCCGTGCCAGCGCCGAGGCGTTCATCGCCGAAGGGGCCGAGGTCTTCGCCACCGATCTCAATGCCGATCTGCTCTCCGGGCTCGACTGCGAAACCTTCGCCATGGATGTTCGCGACGATGCGTCGATCCGCGACGGCGTGGCCAAGGCCGATCCGAACGTCCTCTTCAACTGCGCGGGCTTCGTCCATCACGGCTCGGTCGAGGTCGCCACCGATGCGGAATGGGAGATGGGCTTCGATCTGAACGTCCATTCCATGTTCCGCACGATCCGTGCCGCACTGCCCGGAATGCTGCGGGCGGGCGGCGGCTCCATCATCAACATGTCGTCGGCCTGCTCCTCGGTGATCGGTGCGCCGAACCGCTTCATCTACGGCGCGACCAAGGCCGCCGTGATCGGTCTGACGAAGTCGGTCGCCGTCGACTATGTGGCCCGCGGCATCCGCTGCAATTGCATCTGCCCCGGCACCGTCGAAAGCCCGTCCTGGCACGACCGCGTCAAAGCGCTGGGTGAAGAGATGGGCAGCTACGACAAGGCCATGACCGCCTTCGTCTCGCGTCAGCCCATGGGCCGCGTCGCCACCGCCGCGGAGATCGCGGCTTTGGTCGTCTATCTCGCCTCCGACGAGAGCGCCTTTACCACCGGCCACCCCCATGTGATCGACGGCGGCTGGTCGGGCCAGTGATCGTTTCAGTAATCTCTGAAATTGTGTACGAATTGGAAACAGGGTGCGCGAAAACGACCCCAACTTGTGAAGAAGCCCGATGACCAAGCTCCGCTCCCGCCAGTGGTTCGACAATCCCGACAACCGCGAGATGACCGCCCTCTACCTGGAGCGCTATCTCAATTACGGCCTCACGCGGGAAGAGTTGCAGGGCAACAAGCCGATCATCGCCATCGCCCAGACCGGCAGCGATCTAAGTCCTTGTAATCGCCACCATTTGGAGCTTGAGAAGCGCGTCCGCGACGGCATCGTCGCCGCAGGTGGCGTGCCCATGCAGGTGCCCGTCCATCCCATTCAAGAGACCGGCAAACGCCCCACCGCCTCGCTGGACCGCAACCTCGCCTATCTCAGCCTGACCGAGACGCTCTACGGCTATCCCCTTGACGGCGTTGTGCTTTTGATCGGTTGCGACAAGACCACGCCCGCCCTTCTGATGGCGGCCGCCACCGTCGACATCCCCGCCATCGCCCTCAGCGTCGGCCCCATGCTGAACGGCTGGTTCAAGGGCGAACGGACCGGCTCGGGCACCATCGTCTGGAAGGCGCGCGAAATGCACGCCGCCGGAGAAATCGACGATGCGGGCTTCATGGAAATCGTGGCCTCCAGCACGCCGTCAGTGGGTTATTGCAACACGATGGGCACGGCCACGACGATGAATTCCCTGGCCGAAGCCTTGGGGATGCAGCTTCCGGGAAGTGCCGCGATTCCAGCACCTTACCGTCAGCGCGGCCACATCTCCTATGAGACCGGCAAGCGCATCGTGGAGATGGTCCATGACGATCTGAAGCCGTCGGACATCATGACCCGCGGCGCCTTCGAGAACGCCATCGTGGTCAACTCCGCCATCGGCGGCTCCACCAACGCGCCGATCCATCTGAACGCCATCGCCCGCCATCTGGGCATACCCTTGGACAACGACGATTGGCAGCGTCTCGGCCACCACGTGCCCCTTCTCGTGAACCTGCAACCTGCAGGCGCATATCTCGGCGAAGACTACTACCACGCCGGCGGCGTGCCCGCCGTGATCGGCCAGTTGATGGCAGCGGACATGTTGCCCCATCCTGACGCGATGACCGTAAGTGGCGGAACGATCGGGGAAAATTGCGATGGACGCGTGTCGGAATTGCCCGATGTGATCAAGCCGTTGGACACGCCGATGAAGGCGGCAGCGGGCTTCCTGAACCTGAAGGGCAACCTCTTCGACAGCGCGATCATGAAGACCTCCGTCATCTCGCAGGAATTCCGCGATCGTTATCTGTCCGATCCGGAGGATCCGGACGCCTTCGAAGGGCGGGCCATCGTCTTCGATGGTCCGGAAGACTTTCACATGAAGATCGACGACGAAGACATTGGGATAGATGAAGATTGTATCCTCATCATGCGCGGCGCAGGACCGATCGGTTATCCCGGCGCAGCCGAGGTCGTGAACATGCGCCCCCCCGCCTACTTGCTGAAGAAGGGCATCCACGCGCTCCCCTGTATCGGCGACGGTCGGCAATCGGGCACGTCCGGCTCGCCCTCGATCCTCAACGCCTCGCCCGAGGCCGCCGCTGGCGGCGGGCTGGCGCTTGTGCGAACCGGGGACCGGCTGCGCATCGATCTGAAGCGCGGTACGGCGGATATGATCGTGGATGACGCGGAGTTGGACCGTCGCCGCGCAGCCCTATCCGACCGCCCCTTCACGCCCGCCAGCGAGACACCCTGGCAGGAAATCTTCCGCGACCGGGTCGGCGGGCTGTCGGAGGGCATGACCCTGCGCGGGGCCGAGACCTATCGTGCCGTGGCGCAGAAGGGGATGCCGCGTGACAACCACTAGCCGCCGAATAGGCAGCGATCGCCGGAAAGAAGACCGGCCGCGAACCACCTTCGGACGCAATTTCGTTCAAAAACGAGATTATGCGGGCCTCGGACAACAGAAGAAAAAGGAGAGACTTGCATGAAACTCTGCCGTTTCGGCGAAGCGGGGGCCGAGAAGCCGGGCCTTATCGACCATAACGGAGAGCTGCGTGACCTGAGCGGTCAGGTGGATGACATCGCCCATGAGGTGCTGTCCGATGCGTCGCTCGACACGCTCCGCAAGCTGGATGTAACGGCCCTGCCGAAGGTCGAAGGAGACGTACGCTTCGGGCCCTGCGTGGCGGGGATCGGCAAGTTCATGTGCATCGGTCTCAACTATTCCGACCATGCCGCCGAGACCGGTGCGGATATTCCGGAACACCCGATCCTCTTCATGAAGGCGACCTCGGCCGTGGTGGGCCCGGACGACGATGTAGTCCTGCCCCGCGGCTCCGAGCGCAGCGATTGGGAAGTCGAACTGGGCGTCGTGATCGGCAAGGCGTGCAAATACGTCTCCGAGGAGGAGGCGCTGGACTACGTCGCGGGCTATTGCATCGTGAACGACGTGTCCGAGCGGCATTTTCAGACCAAGCTGACCGGGCAATGGACCAAGGGGAAATCCTGCGACACGTTCGGCCCGACCGGCCCCTGGCTCGTCACGCGCGACGAGGTGGGCGATCCGCAGAACTTGGCCATGTCGCTGGATTTGAACGGAGAGCGGGTCCAGACGGGCAACACGTCGACGATGATCTTCACCGTGGCGCAGTGCATCAGCCATCTGAGCCAGATGTTCACCCTTCATCCGGGTGACGTGATCTCCACCGGGACGCCACCGGGCGTGGGCATGGGGATGAAGCCACCGCTCTACCTGAAAGCGGGCGACGTGATGGAGCTGGAGATCGCGGGGCTGGGCAGGCAGCGGCAGGAGGTGCGGATGGACGCGCCGGCCGAGGCGTCCGAATGACGCGCCTTCTCCAGATCGGCAACATCACCGACCGGATGCGAGATGCCCTGTCTCCACATTTCGAGATCGACGTGCTGTTCGATCATGAGGATCGGGCAGGATGGCTGCACGAGAACGGCGCGGACATCCCCGCCATCCTGACCAATGGCCATTACGGCGTGCCCGACGATGTGGCGGCGACGACGCCGAACCTGAAGGTCGTGAGCAGCTATGGCGTGGGATACGACGCCATCGACGCGCCCGCCTTCGCCGATCGCGGCATCCTGATATCGCACACGCCGGATGTGCTGAACGATGAGGTGGCGGTGACGGCCATGATGTTGTGGCTGGCCTGCTATCGCGGGCTGGTCCCGGCCGACGCCCATGCCCGCAGCGGCGCGTGGGAGGAGGGGGAGTTTCCGCTGACCCGCTCGCCTATGGATCGGAAGGTCGGCATCCTGGGGCTTGGTCGGATCGGCCAGACCATCGCCGAGATGGCGGGCGCCTTCCGCGCGGAAATCCACTACCATTCTCGGTCCGAGAAGGACGTGCCCTACACCTATCATGCCACGCCCGCAGCCCTGGCCCAGGCGGTGGACGTGCTGATCGTGATCACGCCCGGCGGGCCCGAGACCAAGCACATGGTGAATGCAGAGGTTTTGGCGGCGCTGGGCTCCGATGGCCTTCTGATCAATGTCTCGCGCGGCTCGGTGGTGGATGAGGTGGCGCTGATCGACGCGCTGCAGAACGGTGTGATCGGCGGGGCCGGGCTGGACGTCTTCGCGGCGGAACCGAAGATTCCGCAAGCCCTCAAGGACATGCCCGAGCGGGTCGTGCTGACGCCCCATGTGGGCAGCGCCACGATGGAGACGCGGCAGGCCATGGGCGATCTGACGGTCCGCAACCTGACGCAATGGTTGTCGAACGGAACCGTGGAGACGCCGGTGCCGGAATGTCGGCACCTGTGATCCGGGATGTTCGGGTGCGCCTCTTCGAGGTGCCCCTGGACGACGTTCTGGTGGACGCCAAACACGGCGATCACACCCATTTCCAACTGATCACCTGCAAGATCCGCACATCCGACGGTGTTGAGGGGACGGGTTACACCTATACCGGCGGCAAGGGGGGTAGCGCCATCGCGGCCATGATCCGCGACGACCTGGCGCCGTTCCTGATCGGCCGGGCGGCGGAACCCGAGATGCTGCACGATGCGATGCAGTGGCATGTCCATTATGTCGCGCGGGGCGGGGTCGCGTCGTTCGCGATCTCGGCCTGCGATATCGCGCTGTGGGACATCCGAGGTAAAGCGACAGGGCAGCCGCTGGTGGCCATGGCGGGCGGTGCGTCGGATCGCTGTGGCGCCTATTGCGGCGGGATCGATTTGGGCTTCGATCTGCCCAAGCTGCTGGCCTCGGTCGAGGGGTATCTGGCCAGGGGTTTCGATGGGGTGAAGATCAAGGTGGGCCGCCCGGATGACCAAGCGCGGGCCAAGGCGGTGCGCGATCTGATCGGTCCGGATGTGGCCTTCATGGTGGATGCGAATTACGCGCTGGATGTGGAGGCGGCCATTGACGCGGCGCGGGGGTTCATGGCGCAGGATATCCTCTGGTTCGAGGAGCCCATCATCCCCGACGATTACGCTGGTTACGCCCGGATTGCGGAGGCCACGGGCTGTCCGCTGGCCATGGGCGAGAACCTGCATACGGAGCATGAATTCGGCTACGCCCTGGCCCAGTCACGCCTGAGCTATGTCCAGCCCGATGCCAGCAATTGCGGGGGCATCACCGGTTGGCTGCGGGTCGCCGCCATGTGTCGCGAGGTCGGGCTGCCCGTCTGCTCCCACGGGATGCAGGAGCTGCATGTGTCCCTGGTCGCCGCCCAGCCCAATCCCGGTCTGCTGGAGGTTCATTCCTTCCCGATCGACCGCTACACGACGCGTCCGCTGGTGGTGGAGGGCGCGAAAGCTGTCGCGCCGGACGTGCCCGGCATCGGCGTGACGTTCGATTGGGCAAGGCTTGCGGAATATGAGGTCTGACGCGCCCGCCTGTCAGTCTAGGAAATGGGCGATGATCTGGTCGTAGAGCCGCCCGCGCGTGGCCGCGTCTTCCATGAGGGTCTCGTGTCGTCCGCCCGGCACCATCTCAAGACGGCTACCCGGCCAAGAGCCCATGCGGACATGGATTGCATCGGGATCGACGATGTCTTCGTCGCTGCCCAGAAGCGTGAGACAGGGGATGGCCGGCGCGGCCTGGCGGGCGCGGTGATGCATCTCCCGGAAGGTGGCCCAGAGCCAGCCGAGCGTCGGCGCGCCCAAAGCGAGATCGGGATGTTCGGTGATCTGCCGTTTCATCCAGGCGAACATCTCAGGGTCGTTGGTCAGCAGGTTGCCCTCGAAGGGCTGGCCTGCGGGATCGGCGTTCTTGCCGGAGGCGGGTGCCCCCTGTTCGCCCATCCGCAGCATGGCCGCGGCGGATGAAAGCGTCAGCGCCAGGATGCGCATATGGGGCGGCAATGGCAGGCCCCAGAGCGGGGAGGAGAAGACGACGCGGGCGAAATCGGTCCGATCCTGTACGGCGCCCAGACCGATCAGACCGCCCATGGAATGGGCCAGAAGATAGTAGGGCCGCGGCAGGTCTTCCGATCCGCACAAGGCCAGAAGGGCATCAACGTCGCGCTGGAACTCGCTGTAGTTATTGACGTGGCCCAGCATCCGGTCGTGCTGTGGGCGTGTCGTCAGGCCCTGGCCGCGCCAATCGACAGTCACACTGGCCAGCCCGGCCGCTTGGAAATGCCGGGCCGCGTCGGAATACTTCTCCACATATTCAGTGCGGCCGGGAAAGATCAGCACCGTGCCGCGCGTCCCTTCGGGCCAAAGACCTGCGCGGATGCGGACCCCATCGGACGTCGTCAGCCAAACGGCCCGTCCATCCGGCGGGCCGTCCATGACCGTCTCAAAGAACGGCGCCGTTTCCATGGGATCAGCCGAGCTGGCTGCCCAGCTTCATGGCCGCGCCCATATCGCCGTCGACCTTAAGCTTGCCGGTCATGAACGCGGCGGTTGGGTTCACATCGCCATCCAGAATGCCGCGGAATGTCTCAGCATCGGCGGTCATGGTGCAATCCGCGTCTTCATCGGCGGCGCGCACACCGCCCTGATCGATCATGATCGCGCCCTCATCGGGGATGACGAACTTGACGGAGCCGTCGAAGGACCCGATCTTTGCGGAGAGTTGCGAGACGGCTTCGGTGATGATGTCGCTCATGAAATCCTCTGTGTTAATTGCCGGATCGGCGGATTGGGTTGCCAGATAAGATGTTCGACCTGCGTGTCACCTGCAATGCCTTGATCGCGGCACTTGCGCTGTCTTACGCCACGTCCCTGCCGGCGCAGGAGCTAGAGGGCGACGTGGATGCCTTGCTCAATCGCCTGTCGACGATGACGGCCGAACATGATGCCGCGGAGGCGGCGCGTCTGTCCCGCGAGATCGAGGAGCGATGGACGCATTCCGGGTCGGCCGCGATGGACCTGCTCTTGCAGCGGGGCATGGATGCGATCGAGGCGGGGGAATATGCGAAGGCGATCAGTCATCTGACGGCGTTGACGGATCACGCCCCGGATTTCGCTGAGGGCTGGAACCAGCGGGCGACGGCGTTCTTCCTGATGGATCGGTATGGGCAGGCCATTGCCGATATCGAACACGTCCTGACCCTGGAGCCGCGTCATTTCGGGGCTTTGGCCGGGCTGGGCGTGATGATGGAGCAGTTGGGGGACGAGAAGGCTGCCTTGCGGGCCTTCTATGCGGCGCGGGATATTCACCCGGCGCAACCGAATATCAACGCCGCCATCGAGCGGCTGGAACAACAGACGGGCGGCCGCACCCTCTGAAAGGACCGTGATGGACAGGCCCAGCGGCCGGATCACGGCGGTCCTCGGGCCGACGAATACCGGCAAGACGCATTACGCCATCGAACGAATGCTGGCCCATCGCAGCGGGGTCATCGGCCTGCCGCTGCGGCTTTTGGCACGAGAGGTCTATGACCGCCTTGTCGCCGCCCGGGGCCCGTCGGTCGTGGCCCTTGTCACCGGGGAAGAGCGGATCGTGCCGCCGCGCACCGCCTATTGGGTCTGCACGGTGGAGGCGATGCCCACGGGGCTAGGCGCCGATTTCGTGGCAGTGGACGAGATCCAGCTTTGTGCCGACCCAGAACGCGGCCACGTCTTCACTGACCGCCTGCTGAACGCGCGCGGTCAGCATGAGACGCTGTTCATGGGGTCCGACACGATGCGCCCCGCCATCGCGCATCTGGTCCCGAAGGCGCAGTTTCTGCGGCGGGAACGGTTCAGCGAACTGACCCATACCGGTGCCAAGAAGATCAGCCGGATGCCGGGGCGGACGGCCATCGTCGGCTTCTCGGTCGAGAACGTCTACACCATCGCTGAGCTTCTGCGCCGCCAGAAGGGTGGGGCAGCGGTCGTCATGGGCGCGCTGTCGCCCCGCACGCGGAACGCCCAGGTCGCCATGTACCAGAACGGCGATGTGGATCACCTGGTGGCGACGGATGCCATCGGGATGGGCCTGAACCTCGACATCAAGCACGTGGCGTTCAGCGCGACGGCGAAATTCGACGGTCGGAAGATGCGCCCGCTGATGCCCCACGAGCTTGGCCAGATCGCGGGCCGGGCCGGGCGCTACACCGATCCGGGCACTTTCGGGACGACCGGAGAGGCGTCCGCGCTGGACGAGGGCGTCGTGGCGGCGGTGGAGGCCCATGCCTTCAAGCCCATCGACCGGCTGATGTGGCGCAACGACCGGCTGGATTTCGGAACGCCCGAGGCGCTGATCGCCGCTTTGGAGATGCGCCCGCAGGAAGAGATCCTGGTGCGGGGCCGGGAGGCCGACGATCTGGCCGCGCTCAAGACGCTGACCGAGCTTGAGGGCGTGCGCGCGCGCCTGTCCGGGGGCCGGGATGTACGACTCCTGTGGGATGTCTGCCGCATCCCGGATTTCCAGGGCATCAGCCACGGCGAACATACCAACCTGCTGGACCGCATCTTCGGTTTCCTCCACTCCGAGGGCCGGGTGCCGGAGGATTGGTTCGCCCGGCAGGTCAAGCGGATCGACCGGCCACAGGGGGATATCGACATCCTGTCCAAGCGACTGGCCTATATCCGCACATGGACATACGTGGCGCAGCGCAAGGGATGGGTTCAGAATGACGACCATTGGCGCGAGGCGACGAGGGCGGTAGAAGACCGCCTGTCGGATGCGCTTCACGCCGCGCTGACGAACCGGTTCGTGGATCGGCGGACCTCGGTGCTGCTCCGGCGGCTGAAGATGAAGGAGGGCCTGTTGGCCGACATCAACGAACGCGGAGAGGTCGCCGTCGAGGGCGAGGTCCTGGGTCGGCTGGAGGGGTTCCGCTTCCACCAGACCGGGACCACGACCCCCGATGAGGCCAAGACGGTGCGGCAAGCCGCGACCCAGGCGCTGCGGCCCGAATTCCACCTGCGCGCCGACCGGTTCTACAATGCACCTGATACTGAGATGGACTTCACCGAGCAGGGTGGCCTGATGTGGGGCGACCAGGCCGTCGGCAAGCTGGTGAAGGGTGACGATGTCCTGAAGCCGGGCGTCGAGCCATTCGTGGACGAGGAAGCGGGTTCCGACGTGGTCGAAAAGGTGCGGCGCAGGTTGCAGCATTTCATCGACCGCAAGGTCGCCGCCGGGTTTGAGCCCTTGATCGGCCTGTCCAAGGACGAGGCCGTAACCGGGCTGGCGCGGGGCTTCGCCTTCCGTCTGTTGGAAGGGCTGGGCGTTTTGCCGCGCGGACAGGTGGCCCGCGAAGTGAAGGAGCTGGATCAGGATGCGCGCGGTCTGTTGCGCAAGCACGGTGTGCGCTTCGGGCAGTTCACGATCTTCCAGCCGCTTCTTCTGAAACCTGCGCCGACGCGCTTGCGCTTGGTGCTTTGGGGTCTGTGGCACGGGCTCGACGAGTTTCCGGAGGCGCCGCCGCCGGGCCTTGTGACCGTGCCCAAGGTCGAGGGCGCGCCGGATGGCTATTATGCCATGGCGGGCTATCGTCTGGCAGGTGCGCGCGCGATCCGGATCGACATGCTGGAGCGGCTGGCCGATCTTCTGCGCCCCGCCGATAGCCGGGGCGGGTTCGAGGCAACCCCGGATATGCTGTCGATCACCGGCATGACGCTGGAGCAATTCGCCGATCTAATGGGTGGTCTGGGCTATCAGGCAGAGCGGGGGGAACGGCCGAAGGCCCGGCCCGCGCCTGTCGAGACACCTTCTAAGGCGCCGGCGGCAGAGGCGAACGGGGCTGAGGAGGGCGCGGCCCCCGAGGCGGATGAGGCGACCGAAGGGGCGGTGCAAAAGGATGCGGATGCGCCGACGGCCGCCGCGACGCAGGCCGTAGAAGAGGTTGATGCGGGCGGGGAGGCGGACGCTGCCACGGCGGATGCCGATGGCACCGCGACCGGTGACGCCCCCGCCGCGGACATAGCTGCCGAGGATGAGGCCGAGATCTTCTACACCTTCACCTGGGCGCCGCGCCGCCAGAACCGGGGGCCGCGCCGCGACGACCGGCCTCAGCGCAAAGGCAAGCCGAAGGGGTCCAAGGGCAAGCCGCAGGGTAAGGGTGGTCGCGGTCCCCGCAACTTCGAGGCGAAGCCGCGCAAGGAGAAGGCAATCGACCCCGATAACCCGTTCGCGGCCCTCGCCGCGCTGAAGGAGAAGTGACCGGCGCGGCCCGCCTCCGCATCGATAAGTGGCTGTGGCAGGCGCGTTTCTTCAAGACGCGCAGCCTGGCAGCCCGCGTTGTGGGCGACGGTGCGGTTCGCCTGAATGGGGCGCGGGTCGAGAAAGTATCGCAATGCGTCGTTGCCGGCGATGTGCTGACCTTCCCTCAAGGCCGTCTGATCCGCGTTGTCGAGGTGGTCGCACTGGGCACCCGGCGCGGTCCCGCGACGGAGGCACAGGCGCTCTATTCCGATCAGACGCCACCCGCGATCCCGCGCAGCGGCCCGCGTCCGACGGGGCGGGACCGGCGGCGATTGGCGGCCTTGCAGGATCGCGACCCATCGCTTGAATGACCGGAAAGGGACGGATACATCCCCTCTGACCCGGCCAAAGGACAGCCCTCATGACCTATGTCGTCACCGACAATTGCATCGCTTGCAAATACACGGATTGCGTCGAGGTCTGCCCGGTGGATTGCTTCTATGAGGGCGAGAATATGCTGGTGATCCACCCAGACGAGTGCATCGATTGCGGCGTCTGCGAGCCCGAATGTCCCGCCGATGCGATCCGCCCCGACACAGAGCCGGACATGGAAAAATGGGTGGAGTTCAACCGAAAGTACTCCGAAGCCTGGCCCGTCATCATCACGAAGAAGGATCCGCTTCCCCAAGCCGACGAGATGGACGGCAAGGAAGGAAAGATGGAGCTCTTTTCAGAGGAAGCGGGCGAGGGCGGCTGACCCCTAAAGAGCCGTGTGCCTTGCGTGACGCTTTCGTGAACCCCATTTTTATGGTAGCTTTCACATGATTGGAGGGGTTGCCCCCTCCGCGTGATTCACACTCCGGACGTCTTGTTGGTGAGGTTTTGGCGGTCCGGATATCAGATGCATCTGCCCTGACCGCGGGAAATTCTCCCCGGCCGGTGGCTTTTTTCGCGACATATCGCAGGGATGCAGGAACCATCGAAAGGATGCCCATGGCGAAGAAGCCCGAATTCAGACCCAACGACTTCGTCGTCTATCCGGCCCATGGCGTGGGCCAGATCGTATCGATCGAAAAGCAAGAGGTCGCCGGGATCGAGCTTGAACTGTTCGTGATCTCTTTTGCGAAGGATAAGATGACCCTCCGCGTGCCGACCCATAAAGCGACCGATGTGGGTATGCGGTCCTTGAGCCCGCCCGATATCGTGACCAAGGCCATGGCGACGCTGAAAGGCAAAGCCCGCGTGAAGCGTGCGATGTGGTCGCGCCGGGCCCAGGAATATGAGGCGAAGATCAATTCCGGGGAGTTGATCGCGATCGCCGAAGTGGTCCGTGATCTGCACCGCAATGACGAGCAGCGCGAGCAGAGCTATTCGGAGCGTCAGCTCTATGAGGCCGCGCTGGATCGGTTGACCCGCGAACTGGCTGCGGTGAACGACATGGACGAGGATGGCGCGCTGAAGGCAGTGGACGAGATCTTGAATTCCCGCGCGGCGGCCTGATCGTCATCGGATTGTGAAGAAGGGGCGTCCCTAGGGGCGCCCCTTTGTCATTCCCACCAGCGGTCGATCGCCGCGATATCGTCGTCGGACCAACCGAAATGATGGGCGAACTCATGGACCGTGACATGGGCCACGAGGGCGGTCAGCGCTATGTCGCCTAGTTCGGCCCATTCATCCAGGATCGGGCGGCGGAAGAGGGTGACGGTCGAGGGCGGTGTCGGGGCTTCGACGCTGCGTTCTGTCAACGGCTCCCCTTCGTAGAGACCGGTCAGGCCATAGGCGTCGTCGATCTCCATCTCTTGGAGCAAGTGCGTCTCGGGCCAATCGTCCACAACGAGCCGGACCTCGGCGGCGAGGGTGTCGAACGGGCTGGGGAGCGCGGCGCGTGTGGCCTCCGCAATGGCGAGGATCCGGTCGAGATCGGGCGGCAGGTCGTCTTGCGCGCTGGGCACATCGCTCATGTCAGCTCGCGCAGCCCGTCCGGTGTCGCAATCGTCGCGCGGAGGCCTGCCGGGCCGTCTGCCACCGTGATCCGCGCATCTGACAGAAGGCCGTCAAGGGCCTTGCGCAATGCTCCGGCATGGGGATGTCGGATCGACAGCGCCTCCAGCCGCAGCCCGATATCTGGGAATGCAGGAGGCGCCGTGTCCCATTGCAGGAGTGCAGGAAAGCAGCCGTCGAAAGGCAATCGGCCATCGGGTGGCACGGCCATGCGCCACCGAAGATCGCCCCGGGCGAAGGACAGGATCTCTCCGGCGTTCGGAAAGGTGGCGACGGCCGCATCCAGATCGTCGACCCGCACCGCCCAATGGTCGAAGGCGGGCCCGCCGGTGCGGTTGTCGAGGTTGTACCAGCGCGGCCGACCCGGTGACGGGGCGTCCGGATCGGCGGCGATCGCTTCCAGATAGGGTCCGTCGAGCCCCACCAGCCGGTTATGGGTGGCCATTCGCTCATGCTGTCCACCCGGCCCCATCGGCTGGCCCAAGGCCCCTTCGATATGCGCTGCGCCGGTCTCTACGCTGGCGGCGGTCACGACGAGATGATCTATGGAGCCCATGGGCGAGACGGCTAGCATCGCGGAACGGAAGGCGCAAATTCGGCGGCAGGTCCTGGCGGCGCGCGAAACGGCCCCGCTAGAAGCCCGCGCGGCGGCGGCGGCGCGGCTTTACGGACGGCTCATGCATCTGCGCGGGGCGGTGGTGGCGGGCTATCTGCCAAAGGGGGCAGAGGCCGATCCCCGCCGGGTGATGACGGCGCTCGCCCATGACAATCGGCTCTGCGTGCCCGTCGTGGCTGGCGCGGGTGCGCCGCTGCGTTTCCGCGAATGGGAGCCCGGCTGTCCGACGGAACGCGGGGCTTTTGGGGTCGAGGTGCCGGTGGGCGGCGGCTGGCGTGTTCCTGAGGTGCTGATCGTGCCGCTGGTGGCCTTCGATTCCGCGGGCGGGCGGCTGGGCTATGGTGGCGGCTTCTATGATCGGACGTTGGCAGGTTTGAGGAATGCGCGGGCGATTGGCCTCGCGCTGGAGGTTCAGCGGGTGCCCGACCTGCCGCGAGAGGCGACGGATGTCGCGCTGGATATGGTGGTGACCGAGGCGGGCGTCTATCCTGCCCCGGCCCGCATTTAGGAGGTCAGAGGCCTATGTCGTTCGATCGGTCCATCAAGATCGCGCCCTCAATTCTGGCTGCGGATTTCGCGGCCTTCGGCGCGGAATGCGCGGCGGTGGAGGCGCAGGGGGCTGATTGGGTCCATGTGGATGTGATGGACGGGCATTTCGTGCCGAATATCACCTTCGGTCCCGCCATGTGCGCCGCGCTCAGACGGCATATCAAGGGCGTGATGGATGTGCATCTGATGATCGCGCCCGTGGACCCCTATATCGATGCTTTCGCTGAGGCGGGGGCCGACGTCATCACTGCGCATCTGGAGGCTGGTCCCCACATCCATCGTACGCTTCAGGCGATCCGCGCGACGGGGGCCAAGGCCGGTCTTGCCCTCAATCCCGGCACGCCGGTCGAGGCCGCGGCGGCCCTGCTTGACGATGTCGATCTGGTTTGCGTCATGACCGTCAACCCCGGCTTTGGCGGCCAAACGTTCATTCGAAGCCAAGTCGAGGCTGTGCGCCGCCTGCGCGCTATGATTGGAGACCGCCCCGTCCATATCGAGATCGATGGCGGGATCGACCCCAAAACGGCCCCGCTGGTCGCGGCTGCCGGGGCCGATGTTCTCGTCGCGGGATCCGCGATCTTCGGCGGCGGCTCTGTGGCGGAACCTTCAGGCTATGGCGACAGGATCCGGGCGATCAGAGCGGCTGCCGAGGCTGCACTAGCTTAGCGTCCGCCGCAGCGACGAACCGCGTCGAATGTCTTCGGGCGCACGCAGGAGACGGCATCCGTTCCTGTCTTCGTGCTTGTCCGGTATTGGCTGGCCTGAGGCTGTTCGACGGCGACCGCCATCGACAATGCGGCAATCACGGCCCAGACCGCTACGGCAACGATCGTGCGGTCGCGCAGGGCACCTGAGAGATGGCGAAAGGTCATCGTCATCGAAACTTTCCTTGCTGTTGGGTCCGCCGTCACTTGCGGCGCCGGGTTTTGTGTGCCTCGCCAGGGCCTTATGGGTGGCATGTCTGAACAATGCGTAAATCCGGGTAGGCGGGTTTGCAGGAAACATCCGTTGATTTTCAGACAATTTGCCCCGCACCGGCAGGCAAACGACAGCCCGCCTCGGCTGAGGCATAGGCCAGCTCCACCAGGCGCAGAATGTCCAGGTAGTCGCGCGCCTCATTTTCCAGAGGCACCGTTCCCTCCAAGGCCGCGACGACATGGGATTGCAGCGCGTGGACACAGTCTCCCGCGAACCCTGGCCAGTCCGACGCTTTCAGCAGAACGTCACCCGCATTCTGGCCGCGCGGCCGCAACCGGACGGCGCCATCACCGCCGAGGCTCAGGGTGCCGTCCTCGCCCTCTAGCAGTGCCTCGCCGAAGGTGCGGCGCGGATCGTCGGTATCGAAATCCAGAAGTCGATTGCCGTCCATTACGGCACGGCATCCGTCGCCGTAGTCGAGGATGATCAGGCCCGCATCCTCTCCGCGTATCGCTGGGTTCAGGCGGCGTAGATCGGCGTAGAGCCCATCCGGATCACCCAGTAGGTAGCGGAACACGTCCAGGTAGTGCACGCCGGTCTCGTGGATCAAAAAGCGCGGCATCTGTCGAAAGTACGGCTGGCGCGCCAGATAGGCGTCCGGACCCTGCCCATCCCCCGGGCGCAGGCGAAAGGTCAGGTTGAGCGGACGGCCGACACGCCCGGCCTGCAGAGCTGCCTTCATGGTGCGGAACCACGGTTGGAAGCGGAAATTCTCGTGTATGATCAGCGGAACCCCGGCCGCCTCCGCCTCGGCCGTGGTCCGTTCGGCCTCTTCAAGGGAGGTACAGAAGGGTTTCTGGCAGATGATGGCGCGGGGGTGCGCGGCCAAGGCCACCCGGATGGCTCCTGCGTGGGTGGGCGGCGGGGTCGCGATGTCGACGATGTCCAGGGGCGCGGCGGCCAGCATCGCCTCCAGCGATGGGTGGTCGGGGCTTTTCGCCGGGTCGGCATCGGCGGTCGCGACCAGCTCCGCACCGTCGATCCGGGTCCAGGCATCGCGGTGGAACTGGGCGAAATAGCCCAATCCGACGAGCCCGACGCGCAGGCTCACAAGCGAGCCAGCACAGCGTCCGCCGCGCCCTTCGTGTTGAGCGACCCGCCCAGATCGCCGGTCACCTCCCCAGCGGCGAGGCAGGCATCGACGGCGCGCTGCAGTCTGGCGGCATCGTCCACCATCCGGTCCAGCCCATGGCGCTGCCCGAGCCAATCCAGCATCATCCCAGCCGATAGGATCATCGCGAATGGATTGGCGATGCCCTGACCGGCAATGTCGGGTGCCGAGCCGTGGCAGGGCTGGAAGACCGCATGATCGTCGCCGATATCGGCCGACGGCGCCATGCCGAGGCCGCCCATCAGCCCCGCACCCAGATCCGAGAGGATGTCGCCAAACATGTTCTCGGTCACCATCACATCCCAGTCCCAAGGCTTCAGCACCATCCAAAGCGCCATGGCATCCACATAGGCGTGGTCGGCGGTCAGGTCGGGGCGGCGGGCGGCTTCCGCGTCGAAGAGGTCGCGGAAGAAGGCGAAGGCCCGGAAGACGTTGGCCTTGTCGACGCAGGTGACGCGGCCCGGATGGCCGTCTGCGTGCCGCGCCTGGGCCAAGTCGAAGGTGTAGCGGAACAGCTTTTCCGACGTGGCGCGGGTGATCCGCAGGGTTTCCTCCGCATGGTCTTGCGCCACCAATCCCTTCCCTTGGGTATGGAACAGACCCTCGGTGCTCTCGCGGACCAGCATGAAGTCCACCACCTTGTCCGACGGCAGGGCGAGCGGCGTGCGCATCCCCGGAACGACGCGCACGGGCCGCAGCCCGGCATAGAGGTCGAGCGCGATGCGGATGTCGATCTGGGGCGTCATCTCCGTTCCGTCCGGGTAACGCACCGCCGGATCTCCGAGGGCCGAGAGGAGGATCGCGTCGGCGGCGCGGGCCTCGGCGAGGGATGTTTCCGGTAAGTCCGTGCCCTGATCCAAATACGCGGCCGCTCCGGCCGGGCAGTCGACGAAATCGAAGCCGTATCCATCGGCCAAGGCGCTCAGGATGTTGAGCGTGGGTGCCATGATCTCGGGTCCGATCCCGTCACCGTGGAAGACGGCGATCCGGAAAGTCTTGGACATCCACGTCCCTCCTGCGCAAGTTCCCGGCAACCATTAACGACCCGAAGGGGGAGGGGAAACATGTTCGCCGTCTGCGTCACGATCGAGGTCGCGCCGGGCCGGATGCCCGATTTCCTGCCTGCCATGATGGAGAATGCACGCGCCTCGCTTGGGGAGCCCGCCTGCCATCGCTTTGACGTGCTGACCGATCCGGACCGCCCCGATCAGGTCTTTCTCTATGAACTTTATGACGACGCAGCCGGGTTCGAGGCCCATCGCCAGACGCCGCATTATCGCAGCTTCGACACGGTCACCGCCCCCTTGATCCGGGTGAAGAAAGTGCAGACCTGGCGGCGGGTCGAGGGATGAGCAACTGGGAGGTCTTTGCACTGCGCTATGCGGAGCGGAACGCGCGCATCCGGGGCGACAGCTTCATCTTCGATGACAACCATTCCGCGCCCCATCCCATGGATTACTTCATGTGGCTCTTGCGTCGGGACGAGGAAACGATCCTGGTGGATACGGGCTACGACGCCGCCGAGGGCGAGCGTCGGGACCGCCCCATCCTCATCGATCCGGCGGACGCGCTCCGGCCGTTCGGTTTGACACCGGACCGGATCGACACGCTGATCCTGACCCATCTTCATTACGACCATGCCGGCGGGCTGCATCTGTTTCCTAACGCGACGCTGCATCTCCAGGCGGCTGAGATGGCCTATGCCACCGGCCCGTGCATGTGCCACGACACGCTCCGGATGCCGTTCACGGGCGACCATATCTGCGAGGCGGTGAAGCGGCTTTATCAGGGGCGCGTGGTCTTCCATGACGGGACGGCCGAAGTGGCGGATGGGGTTCTGGTCCACCGGATCGGCGGCCACTCCCGCGGATTGCAGGCGGTGCAGGTGCGCACCGAAGCCGGATGGCTGTGCCTCGCTTCGGATGCCACGCATTTCTACGAGAACGTGCTGTCCGAGAAACCCTTTCCCATCGTCGTGGACCTGCAGGAGATGCTGGACGGCTTTGCGACCTTGCGGAAGCTGGCCTCCCGTCCGGAACTGATCGTGCCGGGCCACGATCCCATCGTACGCGAGATCTTTCCCAAAGAGGATGCGGAAGCCTGGCGGCTGTCCCACGGCCCGATCGCGTCCTTGCCACGGATTGGCTAGCCCGGTCTGAACGTCCCCGTCTTTGGGATCATCTTGGAAATTCGTGTGCCGGGGTCAGCGCTGGTCGGCGGACGGAGAGAGGGCGGTCGCAAGGGTGGCAATCGTCGTTCGCGACAGCTCGGCGATCAGGGTTGCTTCGGCCCGGTCCAGGGCGATCTCGACCTCGCCGCGCAACGCGCGTTCGATCGCGCAGGTCACCGGGTTGTCGGCGCCGTCGGGCTCCGGTCGCAGGAACCGCTCGCCCAGGGCGACGTAAACATCCGCCAGCGTGATCTGGTCCGGTGGTCGGGCGAGGGACCAGCCCCCGGAATGGCCCTTCTCGGAACGAAGCAGGCCGGCCTCCTTCAACAAGCCGAGAACCCGCCGCACGAAGGCCGGATGTGTCTGGTTCTGGCCTGCGATTTCGCTCGACGTGCGCGCGCGGTCCGGATCGGTCGCCATGTGTCCGAGGGCGTGAAGCGCCAGGGAGAGGCGCGAATTGCGCTTCATCGCGTCAGAAAAAATGAGTGAGTCATTTCACGATACTTTCTGAGTTGCATTTAGATTGATACTTTCATAGTAGCATGTAGCCTCCAGTATGGCGACCGTGCATCGCCCCCCGAAAGACCAACCTTTCAAAGAGTAGCGATGCCATGAAGCCTGCCAGCCAGCCCGTCGCCAAAATGTCGTCGAACACCGTGGCCGGTGGGGCGGTGCTTGGCGTCCTCGCCGCCATTTTCTCCTTCAGTCTCGGCCCCATCGGCATCGTCGTCCAGAAATGGCTTGTGGTCTCTTTCAGCCCCTTCCTCATCGTCGCCGTGCAAGCCTCCGGCGGCGCTCTCGTTCTCTGGGCGGTGCGATGGGCCATCTTCCCACGCGTCACAGTTCCGCGCTCGGCAATTCTGAAGGGGTTGGCGCTCGGCGCGCTCCATCCCGGGGCGTTCATGGCGGTCTATACGGCGGCCAGCGGCAGGCTGGATAGCGTGACGGCGGTCCTGTTGCTCGCGCTTGCCCCAGCCTTCGTCGCGATTGGCGGGCGGCTGATCTTGCGCGAAACCCTGAGGCCCGCGGTCGTGGTGGGGATCGGCATCAGCATCCTCGGCCTCGTCATTCTCGTTTCTGAGCGGGACGCCACCGGCGCGAACACGGCGGCAGGCTTCGCGCTGGGCTGTCTCGGCCTGATCCTGACCAGTGCTGCGATGATCACGGGCCGGGCGTTCAATACCGCCGCCGTCTTGCCCTGGTTTCTCTTGGCTCCCTTGCAGGTCACCGGCGGTGCCATCGTGTGCTGGGCCGGCGTGGTCGTCACTGGCGCGACCGTCGATCCGAGCGCAATCGCATCGGAGGCGGTGGCATTCCTCTATCTGGTGCTCGGCATGACGGCGGTTAGCTACCTCGCTTATAACTTCGCCCTCTCGCGCCTGACGACACCGACCCTTGGCGTGCTGGCGGCGGGGGCGCCGGGCATCGGTGCCATCGCCGCCGCCGTCCTGTTCGAGACGCCAATCGGTCCGGTGGCCGTGGCCGGAATCGCCATCATTCTGTCCGGGGCCGCTTTGCCGGCCGCCGCGTCGCTCTGGTCCGCGCGCCGATCGGCCGCGGCAAGCTAACGCCACCTCTGAAATGATCGCGCCCGCCGCTCATGGACCGTGGGCGCACGACGACATGTCGGATGTTGGCGCTAAACCCCGAAGCGAGACAGGTTTCAGCTAGCCTTGCATGGGGTGAATCGGTAAGGAAACCTTACCAGGCGGTCCGGGAGGGGTCGTCTCGGGGGCGCAACGTCGCCCCGGGAATGGGTTCAATTGGGAGGAACCGATAGATGAAGATGAAGGCAATCGCACTCGCGACCACGGCCAGCCTCGCTGCGACCGGCGCACAGGCGCAGGACGTGATCGAACTGACCTCGGCATTCGGGAAGAATCTGCCGATCCTCGGCACCGCCGCCGTCGACTTCGTGGACAAGATCAACGGCATTTCCGAAGAGGTCGAGTTCGAGCATTTCGATCCGGGCGAGCTTGTCCCGACGCTGGAGGCGCTGGATGCCGTCTCCAACGGCTCGGTCGACGCGGCCTACACCACGTCGGGCTACTGGCAGGGCAAGATCACTGCCGCGTCCCTGTTCGCCGCCGTGCCCTTCGGGCCGGAAGCGGGCGAGTTCCTAGCCTGGATGCTCTATGATGACGGGCATGAGCTGTTCCAGCGCATGTACGACGAGAACGGCTACAATGTGCATGTCCAGCCCTGCGGCATCATCGCGCCGGAAACCTCGGGTTGGTTCAAGAACGAGATCAACTCGGCTGCCGATCTGGAAGGTCTGAACATGCGCTTCTTCGGCCTGGGCGCCGAAGTGATGCAGCGTCTGGGCGTCTCCACGTCGCTTTTGGCGGGCGGCGACATCTTCCCGGCGTTGGAGCGTGGCGCCATCGACGCGACCGAGTTCTCCATGCCCCGCATCGACGCGCGGCTGGGCTTCCACCAGATCGCCAAGTTCAACTACTTCCCCGGCTGGCACCAGCCCGCCACGATGTTCGAGCTTCTGGTGAACAAGGATGTCTGGGAAGATCTGGACGAGCGGACGCAGCGTCAGATCGAGGTCGCCTGCCTGGCCAACATCACCACCAACTACGCCGAAGGTGAGGCGACTAACTACGCCGCCATGATCGAGAACACCGAACAGAACGGCGTGACCATCAAGACCTGGTCGCCCGAACTTCTCGCCTCGTTCGAGGAGAACTGGACCGCCGTGGCCGAGGAACTGGCCGCCGAGGACGCCTATTTCAAAGAGGTCTGGGACGACCTTCAGGAATTCCGCGCCGGCTACAAGGTCTGGAACGACGCGATCTACCTGCCGCGTCCGCGGAACTGATCCCGGACAACGCGAGCCAAGCGGGTCCGGCCGGAGACGGCCGGACCCATCCTGACGTCACGACAATGGGGACCGCGCGGCCGATGGCGCGGCAGGGGTAGGGCGATGTCGCATCCCGAGGAGACCGAGCACCTGGAGGGGCCGCCCGACGCGCCCATCGTCGCCATCTCCGATCCGGGCGAGGTCGGCCGGGCGGAACACAATCGCGGCGACCGCTTCGTCGTGGCGGTTTCCAACCTCTTTGCCTGGCTCTTCCCTATCCTGATGTTCATCATCGTGGCCCAGGTTCTGCTGCGGAACTTCGGGCGCATCGGCATCGGGCCGGGCAACCAGGCCTGGATGGACGATCTGCAATGGTGGCTCTACGGCGCGGCCGTCCTGATCGGCGTCGCCTATGCCGTGACGACCAACAGTCATGTCCGGGTCGACATCTTCTACGACAACTACTCTGATCGAAAGCAGCGCAAGATCGACGTATTCGGTCTGGCTTGGCTGTTCTTGCCCTTCATCATTCTGTGCTGGGATGTGACGCTGGCCTATGCGCTGCAATCCATCGCTGCGGGCGAAGGGTCGAGCAGTCCGAATGGATTGCACGGGCTATACTTTCTGAAGTCCTTCGTCAACCTCGCCTTCCTGTTCATCGGTATCGCCACCTGGTTCGCCTATACGCGAATGCTTGGCCGGCTGGTAACGCCCCTTTGGTGGCGCAAGCTGTTCTACGCCTTTCCGGCCGTCGCCTTCGCACTGAACCTGGTGATCTACTACGCCGCTCTCGGGGTGGTCCTCTTGACGTCGGAGGCAGGAACCACCGCGCGACAGGCGCAGCGGCACTGGTTCTTCGACAGTCTCGAACTGCCCCTGAATCAGGAGATGAAGATCACCGTCCTCGTCACGCTGATTGCGACGATCGTTCTGATTGGGCTGACCTACTTCCTCCGCGACCGCACCGAGGAGGTCGTCTGATGGGTCTGTTCGGTGTCATCGGTCAGGTCATGACCCTGAACGAACTGGTCGTGCTGGCCATGTTCCTCAGCTTCATCTGGATGCTGTTCCGCGGCATCCCGGTGGCCTTCGCGCTCGTCGGCGTGTCGCTGATCTACGCGCTCTTCGCCGAGATCTTCCTCGACCCCTATCGCCGGGCCTTCGAGGACGTGATCGAGTTCGACCGCACCGGCATCGACTACCAGCGCCTCAGTGTCCTCTCGAACCGGCTGTTCGGGAACATCGTGCAGAACCCCGTCCTCGTGGCGCTGCCGATGTTCATCTATATGGGCCTGATGCTGGATCAGTCCGGCGTGGCGCAGCGGATGATGGTCTCGATGCAGCGCCTCTTCGGCAACCTGCGGGGCGGGCTGGCGCTGACGGTCCTCTTGATCGGCATCATCCTGGCCGCCTCGACCGGTGTCATTGGCGCGTCGGTGACTTTGCTCGGCGTCATGGCCCTGCCGCAGATGATGGAGCAGGGCTATTCCAAGCCCATCTCCACCGGCACCATCGCCGCCGCCGGCACGCTGGGCATCCTGATCCCGCCGTCGATCATGCTGGTCATCATGTCGGACCAGTTGGCGATCTCGCTGGGCGACCTCTTCATGGGCGCGCTCTTCCCCGGCCTGATCCTGGGCGGTCTCTATATCGCGTTCATCATCGTCTATGGTTTCGTCAGACCGGGCGCGATGCCCGCGCCGGATCACGGCGAATCCGTCGGCTGGCCCGTCATCCGGGAGGTGCTGCTGGCCGTGGTCCCGCCGCTCCTCCTGATCCTCTTGGTGCTTGGCTCCATCTTCGCGGGCCTCGCTACGCCCACCGAAGCCTCGGGCCTGGGTGCGCTGGGTGCGACGCTCCTGGCGCTGGCCAACCGCAAGCTGAACTGGAAGGTCTTCCGGGAGGTGGCGCGCTCCACCCTCAACACCTCTGGCTACATCGTCGGCATTTTCCTGGCCGCCAACTTCTTCGCCCTAGTCCTGCGCCGCTATGGCGGGGACGAGATCGTGCAGAACCATGTCCTCGGCATCTTCGAGAACCCCTACATGGTGGTCCTCTTCATCCTGTTCATCGTCTTCCTGCTGGGCTTTCTGCTCGATTGGATCGAGATCACAATCATCATCATGCCGCTGATGCTGCCCATCATCCAAGGGCTGGAACTGGCCGTGCCGGGCTTCGACGTGGTGCGCGACCCGGCTGTGGTTTGGTTCGCGATCCTCGTGGCGGTGACGTTACAGACCAGTTTCTTGACGCCACCCGTGGGATTCGCGCTGTTCTATCTCAAAGGCGTCTGCCCGCCTGGCGTGAACCTCGGCCACATATATCGGGGCGTGATCCCCTTCGTGCTGCTGCAGCTTACGGGGCTTGCCATCGTCTTCAGCTTCCCGGCCCTGACCACCTGGCTGCCATCGGTCGCCTACGGCAACTGACCGCCTGCGACGCCGTGTCCCCCTTCAACTCCCGCGGGCGGGGGGGCACATCGGCGTCAGGACATCAGAGGGGTCGGGTGCCATGTCAAACCTTCTTGCCAAGATCGCAGTCGGGACATATCTCGCTGCGGCCATCGGCACGATCGCCTGGGCCGACATGGCCGCAGAGACAGCCATAGTCGGCGACATCGAGATCAAAGCGCCCATGCTGCGCGCGACTCCACCGAACGCGCCCGTGGCCGGTGGCTTCGCGATCCTTCGAAACGCGGGCGTGCGCGACGACGTGCTGATTTCGGCCAGCATCGCCCCAGACATTGCGGGTCTTGTTCAACTGCACCAGATGACGATGTCCGAGGGTGTGATGTCCATGTCCGAGGTCGAGGGTGGCATCTCCGTTCCCGCAGGCGAGACCGTCACGCTGGCGCCCGGCGGCCTGCACATCATGCTGATGCAGCTTCAACAACCGCTCAGCGCCGGCGAGACCCACGCGGTAACCCTGACCTTTGCTGAAGCCGGGGAGATCACATTGGAGATGCCCGTGATGACCCTGGGCGAGATCCGTGCCACATTCGAAGAGGCCGGGACGCTGGAGCACGGCGGCGGACATAGCCACGGCCACACCGGACACGGGAGCTGACATGGCGAAGAAAACCGATACGCGGCGCATGGGCGCGGTCGTCTTTGGCGTCCTCGTTGCGGCGCTGGCTCTTGGTGCCGGGGTGGCGATCCGCGAATTGGTCGAGACGCGCACCGTCTCGGTGACCGGCACGGCCCTGGGCGATCCGTTCACGCTGGTCGACCATGACGGGGCGGAGATCACGCAGGCCGCCTTCGAAGGCCGCCCGAGCCTCTTGTTCTTCGGGTTCACCCATTGCCCCGAAATCTGCCCGACCACGGTCTACGACATGGAAACCTGGCTGACCGAGATGGATGTGGGCGTGAATGATGTGGGAGCCTATTTCGTGACCGTCGACCCCGAACGGGACACACCGGAATTTCTGGCCGATTATTTGGAGCCGCAATCGGATCGGATCACCGGCATTACCGGCGAGCCGGAGGCGGTTTGGAACATGGCCCGCTCCTGGGGTGTCTATTGGCAAAAGCGTCCCCTGGGCGAAGGCGACTATACGGTGGATCACTACAGTTCGATCTTCGTGCTGAACGACAGTGGCGAAGTGGTGGACCTCATCTCCTTCGGAGAGGATCCCGAAAGCGCCAAAACCAAGATCCGCCGGGTCTTAGGATGACGTCCGGCGGTTCTCGTTACAATCCATGACGGAAAACCGACGCGTCGTCCTGTCCAGCGATCACGCCGCCATCGTCCTTCGACAGACGATTGCCGACCACATCGCTTCCGAAGGCTGGGTGCCGGTCGATATCGGCCCGGTCACTGACGAAAGCGTTCACTATCCTGAACAGGCCGTGGCGGCGGCAGGCCATGTGACATCCGGCGATTGCCGCTTTGGCATCATCCTTTGCGGCACGGGGCAGGGGATCATGATGGCGGCCAACAAAATACCGGGCATCCGCTGCGGCGTTTGTTCGGATACCTTCTCCGCGCGCATGATCAGACAGCATAACGACGCCAACATGCTGGCGCTGGGCGCCCGCGTGCTGGGCGCGGGGCCCGCCCTCGAGATCGTGGACGCCTTTCTGGCCGCACCTTTCGAGGGCGGGCGCCACGGAACGCGGGTCGACATGATAACCGCGCTGGAGGGCTGACACCCGCCAATGGACGTCGCGCCATCGCTGTTGCTAGGCTCTGGATCATCACGAAGAGGGCGTGGCGTTGGAGCGGGTCGAAGGCATAGGTGGGCTGTTCATACGGGCACGGGATCCGGACGCGCTGGCCGCGTGGTACGAAACGCATCTGGGCATCGGGGCCAGCCCTGGCGCCTGGAGGCAGGCGGGCGGCACCACCATCTTCGCGCCGTTTGCCGAAGACAACGACTACTTCGCACGGGCCAAGGGCTGGATGCTGAACCTGCGCGTGCGCGACCTGGACGCCATGATCCGTCAGCTGGAAGGCGCGGGTCTCTCGATCCAGACGGATCCCGCCTGGAATTCGGAAGTGGGCCGGTTCGCCCGCATCCACGACCCCGAAGGCAATCCGGTCGAGCTTTGGGAGCCGTCGGAGATGGTCCGTAAGCAAGAGGCAGCGCGGGGCGAATAGCTCTGGCCTGATTCGCTCCCGTCCGCTAAACTTGCAGTTAGACCCGGAGAACCGGGCGGGCAGAGCAAATGCAGGCGGACAGATGACCGAGATAGCGCATGGCGCCGTCCATGTTCTGGGCGGCGAGGCGATCCTGTCGCGTTGGTGGCGCACGCTCGACAAGGGCGTGCTGGCCGCCGTGACCTTGCTCTTCGCGATTGGCCTGCTGCTGGGCTTCGCAGCCTCCGTCCCCCTGGCCGAACGCAACGGGCTAGAACCCTTCCACTATGTCCAGCGCCAAGCGGTCTTCGGGTTGATTGCCTTTGCCGTCATGTTCGTGACGTCGATGATGTCGCCCCATATGGTCCGGCGTCTGGCTGTGTTGGGGTTCGGCGTTGCCTTGGCCGCCCTGATGCTGTTGCCGATCCTGGGCACGGATTTTGGCAAGGGCGCAACGCGCTGGTATTCTCTGGGCTTTGCCAGCGTGCAGCCCTCCGAATTCCTGAAGCCCGTCTTCATCATCGTCACCGCCTGGCTGATGGCCGCGGGGGCAGAGCCGAACGGCCCGCCGGGCCGCACGATCTCCTTCGCACTGCTGGGTCTTATCGTGGGCTTTCTCGCCCTGCAGCCGGATTTCGGCCAGGCCATGCTCACCATCGTAGCCTGGTCCGCCATCTATTTCGTCGCCGGTGCCCCCATCGCGGTGTTGACCGCCGTGGTCGGTGTCGTCGGCGCGGCCGGGGTCATGGCCTACCAGACCTCCGAGCACTTCGCGCGCCGCATCGACGGTTTCCTGTCACCCGAAGTCGATCCGCGCACCCAGATGGGCTACGCCATCGACGCCATCCGCGAGGGCGGCTTCCTCGGTGTGGGTGTCAATGAAGGCCGGGTGAAATGGACCCTGCCGGATGCCCATACCGACTTCATCATCGCGGTTGCGGCCGAGGAATACGGGCTGCTGATGGTCCTCTTCATCACGGCGCTTTTCGCGCTGATCGCGGCCCGATGCCTTCTGCGGCTGTGCGTGGAACGGGATATGTTCATTCGCCTCGCTGGCACGGGCCTCACCGTCCTGCTGTCGTCCCAGGCGCTGATCAACCTGGGCGTGGCCGTGCGCCTTCTGCCCGCCAAGGGCATGACGCTGCCCTTCGTCAGCTATGGCGGTTCCTCCCTGGTGGCGATGGGGCTGCTGGTTGGGATGCTGCTCTGCTTCACCCGCTCCCGGCCACAGGGTGAGATCGGCGACCACCTCCTGTCGAACGGTTTCCGATGACCCCTTTGATGGTCATCGCGGCTGGCGGCACCGGCGGCCACCTCTTTCCGGCGCAATCCCTGGCCGAAGAGATGCTGACCCGCGGCTGGCGGGTCACCCTCTCTACCGATGAGCGGGGCGCGCGCTATGCCGGGGCTTTTCCGCAGGCCGTGCCTATCGAGATCGTGCCCTCCGCGACCTTCGCGCGCGGCGGCATCGGGGCCAAGGCGACGGTGCCGTTCCGTATCGCGGCGGGAAGCTGGGCGGCCATGCGCGACTTTCGCCGCGATCCGCCTGCCATCGTCACGGGCTTCGGCGGCTACCCGTCGATCCCGGCCATCGCTGCCGCGACCCTTCTGAAGCTGCCCCGGCTGATCCACGAACAAAACGGCGTTCTGGGCCGGGTCAACCAACTCTTCGCGACACGGGTGGATGCGGTCGCCTGCGGCACCTGGCCCACGACCCTGCCCAGCGGGGTCGAGGCCATGCATGTGGGCAACCCTGTCCGCGCAGCCATCCTGAAGCGCCACGAAAGCCCCTATATCGCACCCGGCGACCACCCGATGAGTGTCCTCGTCACCGGTGGCAGTCAGGGCGCGCGTATCCTCTCGGATGTCGTCCCCGCCGCCTTAATCGGCCTACCGGACGGCATGCGCGCAAACCTGCGTGTCGCGCATCAGGCCCGCCCCGAAGATGTCGCGCGTGTAGAAGCGGCCTATGGCGAGACGGGCGTGTCCGCCGAGGTTCTTCCGTTCTTCGACGACATGCCGACACGCATGGCCGACGCGCAGCTCGTCATCGCGCGCGCCGGGGCCTCGACGGTTGCCGATCTCAGCGTGATCGGCCGCCCGTCCATTCTGATCCCGCTGGCCTCTGCCATCCGGGATGAGCAGACGGCCAATGCCCGCGCGCTGGTCGATGCCGGTGCCGCAACGTTGCTGCCGGAGGCCCGCTTGACCCCGGCCACTCTGACGGAGCAAGTGCAGCTTGTGCTGTCCAACGCAGACGGGGCGGCGCGCATGGCCCGGGCCGCCAACAGCGTCGCCATCCCCGACGCTGCCACCCGCCTGGCCGACCTGGCCCAAAAGATCGCGAGGGTTCCATGAACGCCACCAAACTGCCCCAGCAGATGGGCCCCATCCATTTCGTCGGGATCGGCGGGATCGGCATGTCCGGCATCGCCGAAGTCCTGTTGAGCCATGGCTACACGGTGCAGGGCTCGGATCTGAAGACCACGAAGATCACCGAGCGACTGGAGACTCTGGGCGCCCGTATTTTCGAGGGGCAGCGGGCCGAGAATCTGGACGGTGCCGAGGTGATCGTCATTTCGTCTGCGATCAAGCCGGGCAACCCGGAACTGGACGCCGCCCGCGCCCGCGGCCTGCCGGTGGTGCGCCGGGCCGAGATGCTGGCGGAACTGATGCGCCTGCGCTCCAACATCGCGGTGGCGGGGACCCACGGCAAGACGACGACGACGACCATGGTCGCCGCCCTGCTCGATGCGGGCGGGATCGACCCGACCGTCATAAATGGCGGGATCATCCACCAATATGGCTCCAACGCGCGGACGGGGCAGGGCGAATGGATGGTGGTCGAGGCCGATGAGAGCGACGGCACCTTCAACCGCCTGCCCGCCACCATTGCCATCGTCACCAATATCGACCCCGAACATATGGAGCATTGGGGCAGCATCGAGAACCTGCGCCAGGGCTTCACCGATTTCGTGTCGAACTTGCCCTTCTACGGCCTTGCCATCTGCTGCACCGACCACCCCGAGGTTAGGGCTCTGGTGGGTCGGATCACTGACCGCCGCATCGTGACCTTCGGCTTCAACGCGCAGGCCGATGTGCGCGCAACCAACCTGCGCTACGAGGCGGGTGTGGCCTGTTTCGACGTGGCCCTGCAGGCCGAGGACGCGGTGATCCAGGGCTGTCGCCTGCCCATGCCGGGGGATCACAACGTCTCCAACGCTCTCTCGGCCGTGGCTGTGGCGCGTGAGCTGGGCGTGCCCAAGGACGTGATCCGCGAGGCGCTGGGCGCCTTCGGGGGCGTCAACCGCCGCTTTACCAAAGTCGGCGAGTGGCAGGGCGTGCCGATCATCGACGATTACGGCCACCATCCGGTGGAGATCGCGGCCGTTCTCAAGGCCGCGCGCCAGAGCATCGAGGAGGGCGGGCGCGTGATCGCCATCCACCAGCCCCACCGCCATTCGCGCCTCCACAGCCTGTTCGATGATTTCTGCGGCTGCTTCACCGAAGCTGACGTCGTGGGTATCGCCGAAGTCTATGCCGCGGGCGAAGATCCGATCGACGGCGCCTCCCGCGACGACCTTGTAGCCGGCTTGATCCGTACCGGTCATCGCCATGCGCGCGCGGTCACCGACGAGGCCGATCTGGAGCGCATCGTGCGCGAGCAGGCCCGGCCCGGCGACATTGTCGTGTGTTTGGGCGCCGGGACCATCTCCGCCTGGGCCGGTGGGTTGGCCGGGCGATTGAACGGAATGGCCGCATGAACCTACGATCGGTCGGATGGCCCTGATCGCGCTGTGCCTCTGGGTCGTGGTCGCATGGCTTCTGATGGTCACGCTGACGGCCAAGCAATCTTGGCCCGCAGCTTACTGCCTGATCGCCGTGGGCGTCCCGATCCTTGTTTGGCTTTGGACGTCCACCGGGCCGTTTTGGGCGTTGCTCGGCCTCGCCGTGATGGGCTTGGTCCTGCGCTGGCCGGTCATATATCTCGGTCGATGGCTGAAGAGACTGATCCAGTGATCGAACGTGGCTTCGCAGAGGAAGATCGCACGCAGGTCGCCACGCTGTGTTGGGAAGCCTTCTCCGGCAAGTTATCACGCATTCTGGGGCCGAAGGACCGCGCTGTGACCTTCGTCGCTTCGGTCTTGAACCCCGATTTCGGTGTGGTGGCACGGATGGCTGGACGCGTTCAGGGCGTGGCTGGCTGGAAGACCGCGCACGGACAACTCGTCGGGGGAGATCTGCCCGATCTCCAGCGGGTTTACGGGTCCTTCGGTGGGCTATGGCGGGGCCTCTGCCTGGCGCCGCTGGAGCGTCAGGTGGAGGACGGGATCCTTCTCATGGACGGTATCTGCGTCGCCCCCGAGGCGCGGGGGCGGGGGCTCGGCACGGCGCTTCTGCGTGCGGTCCGAGAACGCGCGCGCGCCGACGGCCTGCGCCGCGTTCGTCTGGATGTGGTCGATAGCAATCCCCGCGCCCGCGCCCTTTATGAGCGGGAGGGGTTCCGGCCCGTCGGCACTTCCCGCTCGGGCCTTGCCGCGCGGCTCTACGGCTTCAAGGCATCCACGCGGATGGACGCTTCGGTATGACGCTTCCCTCCGTTCGCGGCACGCTGACCCGGGATCGCGCGCTTTCGGAGTTGACCTGGCTCCGGGTGGGTGGTCCGGCGGATGCGGTGTTCCAACCGGCGGATATGGGTGATTTGTACAGTTTTCTGAGGGCGCTTCCCCAATCTGTACAGATTTTTCCCATGGGTGTCGGCTCCAACCTGATCGTCCGGGATGGCGGGATCCGCGCCGTTGTCATCCGACTAGGTCGGGGCTTCAACTCCATCGAGATCGGAGACGGCACCGTGACCGCGGGCGCCGCCGCGCTGGACGCCCATGTCGCCCGCAAGGCGGCGGAGGCGGGGCTGGATCTGACCTTCCTGCGGACGATCCCCGGCAGCATCGGCGGGGCGGTTCGGATGAATGCGGGCTGCTATGGCAGCTACGTCGCCGATCACCTGACCGAGGTGGAGGCGGTGACGCGGGCGGGGGAGGTTGTGACGATCCCGGCGGAGGATTTGGGCCTCGCCTACCGGTCTTCGGATCTTCCCGAGGGGCATGTGATCACGCGCGCCACCTTCCGCGCCGAGCCGGGCGATCCGGCGGCTTTGGCCGCGCGGATGGCGGAGCAACTGGCCAAGCGCGATGCGACCCAGCCCACCAAGGAGCGCAGCGCGGGCAGCACGTTCCGCAATCCGGCGGGCTACAGCTCCACCGGGCGGGCCGATGACATCCACGATCTGAAGGCGTGGTCCGTGATCGATGCCGCGGGCCTGCGGGGTGCTGCGCGGGGCGGGGCGCAGATGTCGCCCAAGCATCCCAACTTCCTTGTGAATGCCGACAATGCCAGCGCCGCCGATCTGGAAGGATTGGGCGAAGAGGTGCGGAAAAAGGTTTTCGAGCACAGTGGAATAGAGCTAGAGTGGGAAATCATGCGGGTCGGAGAACCCGCGCCCCGCTAAAGCCCAAACGGACGAAGATCCGGGGTCAGGGGTTCCACAATCGCCAGGGGCGGAAAACGTCCCGGCATCGAGGCGCAGGATATTGGGCATGTCGGGCAGGGCATTCCACCGGATCGCCGTCCTCATGGGCGGCCCGTCGAGCGAACGCGAGGTGTCGCTCTCCACTGGCCGTGGCTGCGCCGAGGCGCTGCGGGCGGCGGGTTATGACGTGACCGAAATCGACGCCGGACCCGATTTGGTAGCCGATCTGCGCGCTGCCGCGCCCGACGCCGTCTTCAACGCGCTGCATGGCCGATGGGGCGAGGATGGATGCGTGCAGGGCGTGCTGGAGTGGTTGCGCATCCCATATACGCATTCCGGCGTGTTGGCGTCGGCGCTGGCGCTGGACAAGACCCGGACCAAGGCGGCCTATCGGATCGAGGGCCTGCCTGTGGTGGAGAGCCGCATCGTCCCGAAGACTGTGGCGCAGGCGGACCATGTGCTGCCGCCCCCCTACGTGGTGAAGCCCAATGCCGACGGATCGTCGGTGGGCATCTACATCGTGGCCGAAGGCGCGAACGCGCCGCCGCAACTGGCGGAGACCATGCCGGGTGAGGTGATGGTCGAAACCTATGTGCCCGGTCGCGAACTGACCTGCACCGTTCTTGGGGATGCGGCACTGGCCGTCACCGAGATCCTCACGACCGGCTGGTACGATTACGAGGCGAAATATGCCGAGGGCGGCAGCCGCCATGTGATCCCCGCGGAAGTGCCGGACGAGATCACGGCGCTATGCCGGGACCATGCCTTGCGAGCCCATCGCATCCTGGGCTGCCGCGGGATCAGCCGCACCGATTTCCGCTGGGACGAGGCGCGGGGCGCGGGCGGCCTGTTCCTGTTGGAGACCAATACCCAGCCGGGCATGACGCCCACTTCGCTGACGCCGGAACAGGCGGCCCATGCCGGGATCGACTTTCCCGCGCTTTGCGCGCGGCTGGTGGAGGATGCCTCATGCGACCGATGAGCCGCCGCCGCGCCGCCGCCGACCCGGCCCCGTCGAAATGGCGCTACCGGATGCAGCGGCTTTGGCTGACGCCGCTGTTCCGGCGGATCCTGCATACCGGGATCCCCGCCGCCGCCCTTATCGCGTCGACCGCGTGGTATGTCAGCGATCCGGCGCGGACGGAGCCCATCGTCGATGCCTGGACCGGGTCGATCCGCGCGATCCAGGACCGGCCGGAATTCACCGTCAGCCTGCTGCAGATCGAGGGCGCGTCCGAGCAATTGCAGGCCGATATCGAAGAGGCACTGCCGATCGACCTGCCGCTGAGCCAGTTCAATCTGGATATGGACGGGCTGCGGGAGATGCTGGAAGGGCTGGACCCGGTGGCGGATGCGCAGGTGCAGATCAAGGCGGGCGGCATCCTGTCGCTGCGCATCACCGAGCGGCAGCCGGCCATCGCCTGGATGTCCGAGGACGGGATCGACGTGCTGGACGCGACCGGGCACCGGGTGGCCACATTGTCCGATATTGCCGCGGCCGGAACCCTGCCGCTGATGGCCGGGACCGGCGCCGAACGCGCCGTCCCCGAAGCGTTGCGCCTGATTGAGACGGCGGCCCCGGTGGCGGAGCGCGTCGTGGGCCTGACCCGCGTGGGCAACCGGCGCTGGGATCTGGTCCTGAAGGACGGCCCGCGCGTCATGCTGCCCGAGGATTCGCCTGCCGCCGCCCTGGACCGGGTGCTGGCCATGCATACCGCCAAGGACGTGCTGAACCGCGATGTGGCGGCGGTGGACCTGCGCCTGCCCGACCGCCCCGTCCTGCGTCTGAGCGGTGTGGCGCGCGGTCAATTGCGCCGTCTGCAGGACGCCGAGCGCAGCCAATACGAGGAGGACCGATGAGTCGTTTGTTCCGCGCCCAACGGGCCATGCGCCGTAAGCGCCAGGCCGCCCTGCAGCGGGGCGTCGTCGCCATTTTGGATGTGGGGTCGCACAAGACGGCCTGCGTGGTGCTGCGCTTCGCCGAGAACACGCCCGAAGGGGAGGGTGTGGGTCATATGGCGGGCCAGTCGAATTTCCGGGTGATCGGGGCCACGACGACGCGGTCGCGCGGGATCCGGCATGGCGAGGTGGATGCGATGCCCGAGACCGAGCGCGCGATCCGCACCGCCGTTCAAGGCGCGCAGAAGATGGCCAATGTGCGTGTCGATCACGTCATTGCCTGCTTCTCGGGCGGGCGGCCCGGCAGCTATGGTCTGTCGGGGGAGGTGCTGCTGGAGAATGGACCTTGCGATGTCCATGACGTGGCACGCGTCCTGTCCAGCGTCGACACGCCGGAATTGGGCGAGGGGCGGGAGGTGCTGCATGCCCAGCCGGTGAATTTCGGCATCGACCACCGCACGACGCTGCGCGATCCCCGGGGGCAGACCGGAGAGATGCTGCGCACCGACATGCACCTCTTGTCGGTGGATGCCCATGCGGTCGAGAACCTGTTGAGCTGCATCCATCGCTGCGATCTGGAACTGGCGGGCCTGGCTTCGGCGCCTTACGCGGCGGCGACATCGGCTTTGGTCGAGGACGAGAAGGAGCTGGGCGCGGCCTGCATCGATATGGGCGGCGGGACGACTGGTCTGTCGATCTTCATGCGCAAGCACATGGTCTTCGCCGATACCGTGCGCATGGGCGGGGACCATGTGACGGGCGATATCAGCCAGGGCCTCGCCATTCCGGCGGCCACCGCCGAGATGATCAAGACGCGCTATGGCGGCGTGGTGGCGACCGGCATGGATGACCGGGAGGTCATCGCGCTGGAATCGGAGACCGGCGATTGGCACCATGATCGCCGCGCCGTCACGCGGACGGAATTGATCGGCATCATTCGGCCGAGGGTGGAGGAGATCCTGGAAGAGGTCCGGGTGCGGCTGGATGCGGCGGGCTTTGGCGACCTGCCCAGCCAGCGCATCGTGCTGACGGGCGGGGCCAGCCAGATCCCCGGTCTGGACGGTCTGGCGACGCGCATTCTGGGCAATCAGGTCAGGCTGGGACGGCCGCTGCGGGTGCAGGGTCTGCCCGAGGCGGCCAAGGGTCCGGCCTTCGCGGCCTGCGTCGGGCTGGCCATGCAGGGGGCCGAGCCGCAGGATGAATTCTGGGACTTCGACGCGGTGCCGGACCGCGCCTCGAACCGGTCGCTGCGCCGGGCGGTTCGGTGGTTCAAGGACAATTGGTGAATTGTGGCATTTTTTGGATGACGGAGTCCCGGACATCCGTTAATCTCTCGCAAAAGAACGCGAAAATGCACGTGAATGGGCCTGAGGCAGGGCCTCAATAAAGTACAGGTGGACAGAGCAATGACGTTGAACCTCACCATGCCCGGCGTGACCGCCGAACAAGACCTGCGTCCGCGCATCACCGTGTTCGGTGTCGGCGGGGCAGGGGGCAACGCCGTCAACAACATGATCCAGAAGGATCTGGAAGGGGTCGAGTTCGTGGTGGCGAACACCGACGCCCAAGCCCTTCAGCAGAACCAGGCCCAGAGCCGCATCCAGCTGGGCATCCGCGTGACGGAAGGTCTGGGCGCGGGCGCGCGGCCCGAAGTGGGCGCCTCCGCCGCCGAAGAGACCATCGAGGAGATCGTGGACCGGCTGGCGGGCGCGCATATGTGCTTCATCACCGCCGGGATGGGCGGCGGCACCGGCACCGGGGCCGCGCCGATCATCGCGCAGGCCGCCCGCGAGTTGGGCATTCTGACCGTGGGTGTCGTGACCAAGCCGTTCCAGTTCGAGGGCGCCAAGCGGATGCGTCAGGCGGAGAACGGTGTGGACGCGCTGCAGAAGGTGGTCGACACGCTGATCATCATCCCGAACCAGAACCTGTTCCGCCTTGCGAACGAGAAGACGACCTTCACGGAAGCCTTCTCCATGGCCGATGACGTCCTCTATCAGGGCGTGAAGGGTGTGACCGACCTGATGGTGCGGCCCGGCATGATCAACCTCGACTTCGCCGATGTCCGCTCTGTCATGGACGAGATGGGCAAGGCCATGATGGGCACCGGCGAAGGCGCCGGAGAAGAGCGCGCGGTCGAGGCGGCCGAGAAGGCCATCGCCAACCCGCTTCTGGACGAGCTGTCGTTGAAGGGCGCCAAGGGTGTGCTGATCAACATCACGGGCGGGCACGATCTGACCCTGTTCGAGATGGACGAGGCCGCCAACCGCATCCGCCAGGAAGTGGACGAGGATGCCAACATCATCGTCGGCTCCACGCTGGATACGGATATGGACGGCATCATGCGCGTGTCGGTCGTGGCTACGGGCATCGATGCCACGGCCTCCTCCCAGGATATCCCCGCACCGCGCCGCCGCCTGTCCGAGCCGGTCGCCCCGGCCGAGACGCAGGCTGCCGCCGCCGCGTCGGTGGCGCCGATGGCCGAGCCTGTGCCGGTGGAAGAGGCCCCCGCGGCGCGTGCCGAGGCCCAGCCAGAAGAGCCGAGCTTCTTCGATGCACAGGAAGTGCAGGAGGCCGAGGAGGCCCATGCCGCCGACGATTTCTTCGGACGCCCGGCGGCCGCTGCTCCGGCGCCCGTGGACGACCTGCCGCCCCCGGCCTATAGCCCGGCGCCGCAGCGCCCGGCGGCGGTGGAAGCGGCCGAGCCGCCCCAGCCGGCCCTGGCCAGCGCCCCGCGTCCCGCCGTCGGCGGAACCCCGTCGGAAGAAACGATGCAGCGCCTGCGCGCCGCCGTCATGCGGGGAGAGCCGCGCCATGCCGCGCCGACCGCCGATCCGCGTCCCGCGACGGGGGAGCAGCCCAGCACCCGGTTCGGCATCGGCTCCCTCATCAACCGGATGACGGGTGCTGCCGATATGACGCCCGGTGACCGTCCGGCCGCCGCCGATCCGGCGCCCGAGATCGAGGAAGACCGGATCGAGATCCCGGCCTTCCTGAGACGTCAGGCCAACTGATCTGCCGATCATGAACGGTCTTGCGGCGGTCCTTCGGGGCCGCCGTTTGCATTTTCGGCCCTGATCGTGATCACGTCTTTTCGCCTCCTTCGCCGTGATCAACGCGACGCTTCTTTGCTAACCCACTGTTATCTAAAGAACCTTGCTGCAACCAAAGCGGTATGAGCAAGAAATCGCCAATGGCCTTCCGGCCCCGTTTCACACCGTAACCAGCGTTGAATTGCCTGGCAGACGGTCCGTTCGTAATTGACGCTCGAACCGGCGCGACCTGAAGGCGCCGTATAAAAAGACTGAGCGGTGCCATGCAAACGACCGTCAAAGCGAGTGTCCGATTTAGCGGGACCGGTCTCCATGCCGGGCGCCCGGCGCGTGTGACCGTTCACCCCGCCGCGGCCCATCACGGCATCTGGTTCCGCCGGACCGATATCGACGGCAACAACATGATCGCGGCCCGCCATGACGCCGTGGAAGTGTCGCCGCTTTGCACGATGCTGGTGAACGAGGCGGGTGTCTCCGTCTCGACCGTGGAGCATCTTATGGCCGCCCTTTCTGGCTGCGGCGTGCTGAACGCGATCGTGTATATCGACGGCCCCGAAGTGCCGATCCTCGATGGATCTGCCGCCGATTTCGTACGGGGCCTTCTGAAGGTGGGCGTGCGCAAGCTGGATGCACCGGTCCACGCCATCGAGATCTTGCGCCGCGTGTCGGTTCAGGATGGCGACAGCATCGCCACGCTGGAGCCTGCACGGGAACTGGAAATCGACTTCGCCATCGACTTCGCCGACGCCGCCATCGGCCGTCAGCACAAGGTTCTGCGCCTGTCCAATGGGACGTTCGTTCGCGAACTCTGCGACAGTCGCACCTTCTGTCGCCGGTCGGACGTGGATGCTATGCATGCGGCCGGTAAGGCCCTTGGTGGCAGTCTCGACAATGCGGTCGTGGTCGACGGTGCGCGGGTGGAGAACCCGGGCGGTCTGCGGCACACCGATGAGGCCGTGCGCCACAAGATGCTGGACGCGATGGGCGATCTGGCCCTGGCGGGCGCGCCGATCCTGGGCCGCTATACCGGCATCCGGTCGGGCCATGCCATGACGAATAAGCTGCTGCGGGCGCTTTTCGCCGATCCGCTGGCTTATCGCATTCGGACGCTGACGGCTGAGGATTGTCGTCTTCTGCCGGGCGCCGGGCTCGAAACGGATCGCTTCGCCCATATCTGACGCGTCGCGCGGTTTGCCGATGCTTCACACCCTTCCCCCCACGCCCTATAGTTCGCCCCGCGGGGACCGGGCAGACGGGTGCGGAGGAACGGCATGATCATCGGGCAAGCGACGCGGCGGGGCCGTGTCTTGGCGGCTGCTCTTGTTGCCTTGGGTCTTGCGGCGTGCGGCGGGGAGCCTGAACTCGCACTTGAAGACACGGCGCCGGAGGCGATCTATCAACGCGCCGAAGCGCAATTGGCGCAAGGCGATGCCGATGACGCGGCGGTGCTGTTTTCAGAGGTGGAGCGGCTTTATCCCTATAGCGAATGGGCCAAGCGCGCGCTGATCATGCAGGCCTTCGCCTATCACGAGGATCGCGATTACGAGAATGCGCGCCTGGCCGCACAGCGTTACATCGACTTCTATCCCGTGGACGAGGATGCGGCCTATGCGCAGTATCTTCTGGCGCTGAGCTACTACGATCAGATCGACCAGGTGGGCCGCGATCAGGGGCTGACTTTCCAGGCGCTGCAATCGCTGCGCACGGTGATCGAGCGCTATCCCGAGAGCGAATATGCCCGCTCGTCCATCCTGAAATTCGACCTGGCCTTCGACCATCTGGCCGCCAAGGAGATGGAGATCGGGCGCTATTACCTGAAGCGCGGTCACCATTCCGCGGCCATCAGCCGGTTCCGCGCCGTGGTGGAGGAATACCAGACCACGACCCACACCCCCGAGGCGCTGATGCGGCTGGTGGAAGCCTATCTCTCGCTCGGCCTGACGGACGAGGCGCAGACGGCCGGGGCGATCCTGGGGCATAACTTCCAGTCCTCGCCCTTCTATGACGACGCCTTCGCGCAACTGACGGGCAGGGGTTTGGCGCCGGAGGCGCGGGGCACGAGCTGGCTGCGCTCGGTCTATGACCGCACGATCCGGGGCCGCTGGCTCTGACAGGTGGGGGGTGGTGCCGGGAATAGGTGGCCATGAAGAGAGCCGCCCGAACGATGGCGGTGCTACTGTGCTTGATCGTCGGGGGCATCGCGCTGGCGCAGGCTGTGGACCGGGATCCGTTCGAGGTGCCGGTGCAGCGCCGCGGAGATTACGGCGAATGGGACCCAGGCCGCGAGTTGACCTTCCGTCTCGAAGATTGGCGGGGCGAGGAGACGGTGACCGGACGCTACGCCGTGTTCAGCTTTCCGATTGGTCATACCATTCCTTGGTCCTCAGGGGTGCCGGATGAAGGTAGTACGGGATGGGCAAGCCTCCGACACCGTATGTCGGTCGACAAAACCGGCGCTATTGAGATCCTTCCGCAGGCAACCACGAAGGCCGAGTGGACCGTAGGGCAGAGAGGCCTCCCGTTCTACGACACAAGGGTCAGCGCGCGCTCACCACTCGACGGCGAGACGATCCGACGCGTCATGCGGAACGCGAAGCGCCGTAACGGGCCATTCCCGGGCTATGAGCTGACCTTGTTCCGGCAATATGCAGAGAGTGAGCTGCATCACGTCGGCGAACACTGTGGCTATGACATGTTCGAATCGATGGCCTACCGCGATTGGCATTATCGCCCTGGACCGTTCGATCTCGATCGGCCCCCTCCGCCAGAGATCGAACATCCGTTTGATCGGGCGCGCGTATTTGGATGGCCAAGCGCGAACGGCATCACGCACGACTTCGGCGTCATCTGCGAAGACAGCAAGGCCTGTATCGTCGCTGCACGGGTACGCCCTTGGATCACGATGCGCTTTCGGTTCGACCGCGAATGGCTCTGCGACATTCCTAAGGTCGTCAGACCCCACCTCGATTGGCTCGAAACCCGCATCGTCGCGGAAGAGACCGAGATCCTGAACCCGGCTTACCAATGACATCGGGATTGCCGGTGACGCAGTATCTCTACGACGGACCACGCGTGCTCACCGATCTGACGTTCGACGCGCTCAAAACGAATGATAACTAGGGTGGGACACTCCCACCGCCCGGACGGCCCGAATGCTGCGAACGCTCGACATACGCGACATGCTCATCATCGACCGGCTTTCGCTGGAATTCGATGCCGGGCTGAACGTGCTGACCGGTGAGACCGGGGCGGGCAAGTCGATCCTGCTGGACAGTCTGGGCTTCGTTCTGGGGTGGCGGGGCCGGGCCGAATTGGTGCGGGAGGGGGCCAAGCAGGGTGAGGTGACGGCGTCCTTCGATCTGCCGCAGGGCCATCCCGCCCGAGCCGTGCTGGAGGCGTTCGAGATCGCGGCCGAGGAGGACGAGTTGCTCTTGCGGCGCGTCAATAGCCGGGACGGGCGCAAGACGGCTTGGGTGAACGGCACGCGGGTCACCGGGGAGGTGCTGCGCGCCCTGTCGGATACGTTGCTGGAATTGCACGGGCAGCACGATGATCGCGGGCTTCTGGACACGCGGGGTCACCGGGCGCTTTTGGATGCGTTTGCGGGAACGGAGGGGGCGCTGGCGGCCACCCGCGCGGCCTGGGGCGATCTGGCACGGGCCCGCGCGGCCTTGAATGCGGCGCAGGAGACGGCCGAGGCGGCCCGCGCGGAGGAGGACTTCCTGCGCTATGCGGTGGATGAGTTGGACAAGCTGGCCCCTGACCCGGGGGAAGAGGCCGCGCTGGATACGCGCCGCCGTCTGATGCAGGCGGCCGAGCGGATCAAGGGCGACGTGGCCCGCGCCTTGCAGGCCATCGGCCCGGACGGGGCGGAGGGTCAGATGCTAGAGGCGACGCGCTGGCTGGACGGCGCGGCGGAGCAGGCGGGGGATGCGCTGACCGGATCGCTGGATGCGCTGTCACGTGCCATGGTCGAACTGGGCGAGGCGCAGGCGGGCGTGGAATCCTGCCTCGATGCGCTGGATTTCGATCCCCGTGAACTGGAGGAGGCGGAGGAACGGCTCTTCGCCATTCGCGCCATCGCTCGCAAGCATGGCGTGGCCGCCGACGACCTGCCGCGCTTTGCCGCCGATCTGCGCCAGCGCCTGGATCTGATCGACGCGGCCGATGGGGGCCTAGCCGATCTGACCAAGGCCGCGGAGGCGGCGCAGGGGGCCTATGATGCGGCGGCGGATGTGCTGACGGCCCAGCGGCAGGAGGCGGCCGGGCGGCTGGACGCGGCCATGGCGACGGAGCTGGCCCCGCTGAAGATGGACCGCGCGAGCTTTGCCACGACCCTGGCCCCCGGCACGCCGGGTCCCGAGGGGCGCGATGCTGTGGCCTTCGAGGTCGCTACCAATCCGGGTGCGCCCGCCGGGCCGTTGAACAAGATCGCCTCGGGTGGGGAGCTTAGCCGCTTCCTGCTGGCGCTGAAGGTGTGCCTGACCGGCGACGACACGTCCCGCACGCTGATCTTCGACGAGATCGACCGCGGCGTGGGCGGTGCCACGGCGGATGCGGTGGGCCGCCGCCTGAAGGCGCTGGCCGATGGTGGGCAGGTGCTGGTCGTGACCCATTCGCCCCAGGTGGCCGCCCTGGGCGCCCATCATTGGCGGGTGGAGAAGCGGGTGGTTGGAGAGACGACCACCTCGGATGTCACGCCAGTGGCCCAGGCCGACCGGGTGGACGAGATCGCGCGGATGCTGGCAGGGGACACGATCACCGATGCCGCGCGCGGCGCGGCCCGCGCGCTTCTCGATGCGGCCTAGGGCGCGATGCTGGCGCAGCTTCTCGTCGGCAGCGGCCTGATCCTGCTGACGGCTTTGGTGACGGCGCCCGGTTGGTGGGCGCTGGAGGCCGGTCTGATCCGTGCCCGGCCCTGGATCGCCCGGCCGCCCCACGGGCCCAAACTGACCCTTGCCCTCAGCTTCGCCATGCTCTGGTCCCTGCTCATGGTCACGGCGGCGGTTTGGATCTGGGCCATCGCCTTTTGGCTGCTGGGCGTCTTTCCCACCTTCGAGACGGCGGTCTACTTCTCTTTGGTGGTCTTCACGACACTGGGCTTCAGGGACGTCCTGATGGTGGAGGATTGGCGCCTTCTGGGGGGTCTTGCCGCGGCCAACGGTCTTCTGCTTTTCGGTCTGCTGACGGCCATGCTGGTCGAGACCTTGCGCCGCACCCGCCTGCATCAGCAGGATGATGCGCCTTAACGTTGCGCTGAATGCGCTGGCCGAAGCCGATCCGCTGCGCAACGGGTGTGCTCTAGCAAGCGCTTAAACGATGTCCGTCGACACTACTTTGAGGGCCAAGCCGTTGGGCAGGGACCGGCCCGTGACGAGGGGAGGCGGACGTCCTGCTCTTTTCCTGACAAAAATGCAGCGCCGATCCTGACCTCACGCGACACGGCCCAGCATCAGGCCGGGGACGGGGCTGCGCAAGGCACGGATGCCTGCTGCAGGCCCCCTTGCCCACTGAGTTGTTTCCCTGTCCCGCTCAAGCCATCGGAGTTGGGCCGTGCCTTTCAGTCATCGTCGTGATCAGCTTGGCTCTTCGCGTCCAAGTACTGGCGGGTTTTCTTGCGCACTTCTCTCAGCGTCGCCTGCAAGCGGTTGATCTGGGTGTGTTGAGACGTCCGGTCAGGCGCGTAGCGTGCTATGAGATATTCACGCCGCTCCGTTATCTCGCGAAGATGTTCGGCGGTTTTCTTTTTCAACCTGAGGTCTGAGATGAACCGCTCGTTGCAAAGGTTGTGAAGCCTACCGCGTATCTGCGCAGGTCGATCACCCTCGCTTTTGAGAAAGGCGTTGAGAAACAGCTCGATTGCATGGATAGCGCAAAACCGTGCTGGAGCATGGGCCAAGCCTTCGCCTTTTACTCGATCTGAGAACATCTTCTCGGCGGTGTCGAAGTAGATCTCGGCCAAGTCCACGATCTCATGAAGCTCCGCCTGGCTGCCGGGATAGTGTTGGGTATCGAGCATTCTGATCCGAGAAACGTTACGCCCTCTCGATCTACTGGTCGATATTGTCCGATTTAGGCTGCGATCAGGGCACGTTGGCCGTTACAGCAACCAAAGCGCGGCGAGGCCGAGGAAGGCGAGGAAGCCCACGACGTCGGTGACGGTGGTCACGAAGGCGCCGGAGGCCAGCGCCGGGTCGATGCCCGCCTTTTCCAGCAGGACCGGGATGCCGACGCCCGCCAGCCCCGCCACGACGAGGTTGATGACCATGGCCACTGCGATGACCAGGCCCAGGGCGGGCGAGCCGAACCAGACCAGACCCACCACCCCCATCACCACGGCGAAGATCGCGCCGTTGATGGCGCCCGCCGAGACCTCGCGCCGGATGACGCGCCAGACATTGGCGCCGGTCAGGTCGCGCGTGGCCAGGGCGCGGACGGCCACGGTCAGGGACTGGGTGCCCGCATTGCCGCCCATGGAGGCGACGATGGGCATCAGGACGGCCAGGGCTACGATCTCGGCGATGACGCTTTCGAATTGCGCGATCACCAGGGAGGCGAGCACCGCCGTCACCAGGTTCACTGCGAGCCACGGGAACCGGCGCCGGACCACGTCGCGCGTGCGGTTGGAGATGGCCTCTTCGGCGTCGACACCGGCGAGGCGCAGGATATCCTCCTCCGCCTCTTCGTCCAGCACGCGCACGGCGTCGTCGATGGTGATGACGCCCAGCAGGCGGTTGTTCTCGTCCACGACGGGGGCCGAGATCAGGTGGTATTGGTTGAACTCGTAAGCCACGTCTTCTTCGGGTTCGGTGGCCTCGAAGGTGCGGAAGCTGTCCTCCTCGATCTCCGAGAGGGCCGTGTCGCGGGCGGTGGAGAGGATCTTGCCCAAAGTCACGTAACCCACGGCCCGGAAACGGGGATCCACCAAGATCACGTGGTAGAACTGGCCCGGCAGATCCTCTTTGGTCTTGCGCAGGAAATCGATGGCCTCGCCCACGGTCCAGTGGGACGGCGCGGTCACCACCTCGCGCTGCATGAGGCGCCCGGCCGAGAATTCGGGGAAGGTCAGCGCCTGTTCGACGGCGGCGCGGTCGGTGGCGTCCAGCGCGTCGAGGATGGTCTCGGCCCGGTCCTCGTCTTCCAGGTTCTCGATCAGGTCGACGACATCGTCGGTGTCCAGCTCGCGCACGGCCTCGGCCACGTCGGCCTCGGGCAGGGCCTCGATGATCTCTTCGCGGACCTCCTCGCGCAGTTCGGACAGGATTTCCCCGTCGATCGTCCCGGACCAGAGGTCAAGAAGGCGCGTCCGCTCTCCCTCGTCCAACTGTTCCAGAAGGTCGGCGATGTCGGCGCGGTGCAGGGGCCCCAGAAGCGTGTCGAGGGCCTTGCCGTTCCCGGCCTCCACCGCCTCGCGGATGGCGCGCAGGCGGGCCTCGTCCAGTTCCACATCCTCCTCCACCGGGGGCAGGGCGGGTTCGTCGTCGGGGCCGATCTGCGTTTCGGTCTGCGGCTCGGTCATGGGCATGCTCCGGCTGTCGCAGCGGGCATAGCGCGGGGGCGGGGCTAGGGGTAGCGGGGAAATGGCGCGCGGGTTAGGGCGGTGGCATGAGCATGCTGATCCTGGGCCAGACCCTCGCCTTCACGGCCGATCCTTTCGCCGTTCCGCCCACGGAGGCCGCGCGTCACGAGCGGCGCGGCGGCGTGCTGGTCGAGGGCGGCACGATCCGCGCGACCGGGCCTGCCGATGATCTGCGCGCGGCCCATCCGCAGGCCGAGGTGGTCGATCATGGGGACGGGCTGATCTTGCCCGGCTTCGTGGATGCCCATGCCCATTATCCCCAGACGGCGATCATTGCCTCCTGGGGCAAGCGGCTGATCGACTGGCTCAACAGCTACACCTTTCCGGAAGAGGCGCGGTTCGGCGATGGCGCCTATGCGGCCGAGATTGCGGGGCGCTATCTGGACCTTGTGCTGGCCAATGGGACCACCTCGGTCAGCAGCTATTGCACGATCCATCCCGAAAGCGTGGATGCGTTTTTCGCGGCGGCGGCGGCGCGGGACATGGCGGTCTGGGCGGGCAAGACCTGCATGGATCGCAACGCGCCCGACGATCTGCGGGACACGGCACAATCGGGTTACGACGAGAGTGCCGCGCTGCTGGCGCGCTGGCATGGGGCGGGGCGGGCGCGTTACGTGATCACGCCGCGCTTCGCGCCCACATCGACCCCCGATCAGCTTGCCGCTTTGGGGGCCCTTTGGGCGGGGACACCCGATTGCCTGATGCAGACCCATTTGAGCGAGCAGCTGGACGAGGTGGCCTGGCTGCGCAGTCTTTATCCTGGGGTGCGGGACTACCTGGACAGCTATGAGGCCCATGGCTTGCTGGGGGAACGCGGGCTTTACGGCCATGCGATCCATCTCGAGCCGCGGGAGGTGGACCGGCTGCGCGAGATCGGGGCGGCGCTGATCCACTGCCCGACCTCCAACACGTTCATAGGCTCTGGCCTGTTCGATATGGGGCTGGCCCGGACCCATCGCGTAGGGCTGGCCACCGATACCGGCGGCGGGTCCAGCTTTTCGATGCTGCGGACCATGGCGGCGGCCTATGAGGTGGCGCAGCTGCGCGGGCAAGCGTTGCATCCGGCGCAGCTTTTGTGGCTGGCCACCGAAGGGTCCGCCCGCGCGCTGCATGCCGCGGATCGCGTGGGCACTCTGGCGCCGGGCACGGATGCCGATCTGGTGGTGCTGGATCTGGCCGCGACCCCGGCCATCGCGCAGCGGGCCGGGCGGGCGGAGAACATCTGGGAAGCCGTCTTTCCGACGATCATGATGGGCGATGACCGCGCCGTCGCGCGGGTCTATGTGGCGGGGCGCGCCCGCCACGCGGCGGGCTGACGGCCGCACACTCTGCGACAATTTATCCCGGCCGCGTCGTGGTGGCGGTGACCTTGGGTAAGCGCCTCAGATCCCGCCGTTTTTCGGCTTGTGCGGCGCCCGCCCCGCATGGGCCGAGATAGGCGGGACGCCCCCGACTGTCACAAAACAGATGGAAACGCTGCCTACTTCGCGCGCAGGGTCGATCTGGGGAACAGGTTATCGGCCACATAGCAACCGAATGACTGACGATAGGGAGCCAACATGAACGTCATGGATCACGAGATTTCGGCCGACGAATGGGATGAGCGGAAGTTTCCGCGCCCGGAGGTGCAGGGGTTCGACCACGTGGTCGAGCGGGCGATTTCGCGCCGCGGCTTTTTGGGCGGTGTCCTGGCCTTCGGGTCGGGTGCGGCCGTGATGGGGAGCGCCGCGCTGAAGGGCGGCACCGCGCTGGCGCAGCAGACGAGCCGTTTCGCCTTTGATCAGCTGGCCGCGCAGACCGATGGCACGGTCCATGTGCCCGCGGGCTATAGCTGGGATGTGCTGGTACGCTGGGGCGATCCGCTCTTCCCGGATGCGCCGGCCTTCGACCCGGCGACGGGCATCCCGACCCAAGGGTCGGATCGCGTCTTCGGCGAGAATACCGACGGGATGGAGCTTTTCCACCAGGGCGGGACCGAGCTTCTGGTCGTGAACAGCGAATATCCGAACCCCAAGATCAACCTGCCCGTGGCGCAGGAAGGGGAGACGGCCTCGGCCGACGATGTGCTGCGCCTGCAGAACTTCCAGGGCGTCAGCGTCATGGAAGTCGCCGAAGGTGCGGATGGCTGGGCCGTGGTCGTCGACAGCGCCTATAACCGCCGGATCCACCACAACACGCCCATGGTGATCGACGGACCAGCGGCCGGGCATGACCTGCTGAAGACGGCGGCCGACGCGACGGGCACGCAATCGCTGGGCACGTTCAACAATTGCGGGTCGGGCCGGACGCCCTGGGGCACGTATCTGACCTGCGAAGAGAACTTCAACGGGTATTTCGGGACGACCCAGGAGGTCGCCGCCGATGAAGCCGTGATGCAGGGCTATCAGCGTTACGGCATCTCCACCGAAGTGGAGCCAGGCCGCTATAACTATCACAGCTTCGATGCCCGCTTCGACATCTCCCAGAACCCGAACGAGCCCCATCGCGCGGGTTACATCGTGGAGATCGATCCGTGGAACCCCGATGCGACGCCGGTCAAGCACACCGCATTGGGCCGCTTCAAGCACGAGAACGCCGCCTATGCGCTGACCCCCGAGGGGCGCGTGGTCGTCTATATGGGCGACGATGAGCGCGGCGAGTTCATGTATAAGTGGGTCAGCCAGGACATCTATGTGCCCGGCGGCGACACCTCGACCCTGCTCTCTGAAGGGCAGCTTTTCGTGGCGAAGTTCAACGACGACCTGACCGGAACCTGGCTGGCGCTCACGCCCGAAGCCACGGGCATGGATGCGGCCGAGATCTCGATCTTCACCCGGACGGCGGCGTCTCAAGTGGGCGCGACCACGATGGACCGCCCGGAATGGATCGCCGTGAACCCGACTGCGGTGGAGGCCTATTGCTGCCTCACCAATAACAGTCGCCGGGGCACGACCAACGATGACGGCACGATCCGCACCAATGCGGGCGGCGACCCGATGACGGTAAATGCGGTCAACCCGCGCGAGACCAACCGCTATGGTCAGATCGTCCGCTGGCGGCCCCATGACGACGATCACGGCAAGGCCACCTTCGATTGGGATCTCTATGTCATGGCGGGCAATCCGACGGTCCATACCGACGGGGCGTTTGCCGGGACGGCGAATATCAACGAAGGCAACCTCTTCAACTCGCCCGACGGGATGCAAATCGACACGACGGGTCTGATCTGGATCCAGACCGATGGGGACGACGACAACGAGGGCGACTTTGCCGGCATGGGCAACAACCAGATGCTGGCGGGCGATCCGGCAACCGGTGAGATCCGCCGCTTCCTGACGGGCCCGAATGGCTGCGAGGTTACGGGCCTGACCTGGTCCGCCGACCGCCGGACCATGTTCGTGGGTATCCAGCATCCGGGTGCGCCGTTCCCCGACGGGCCCGACAGCCTGCCGCGTTCGGCCATTGTCACGGTCAAGCGCGACGACAACGCCCTGGTGGGCTGACGGTGTTGCGCCGCGTCCCGGTTGTCGGGGCGCGGCCTTCTGCTTCTGAAACGAGAAGGGGCGGCCCGCATCCGGACCGCCCCTTCTTTTCGACTGTTGGCGTGGGCTTAGCTCGACACTTCGGCCACGCAGGTGCCGGTGCTCGCATCGAAGGTGGTGCCCGGCGCGCAGCTGATATTGGCCTGACGTTCCTTCAGGTAATTGCAGCCCTCGGCCATGGCGAGGCCGGGCGCCCCGATCAGGACGGCGGCCGCGACAAGGGTCTTCATCGTCTTCATGGTCGTCTCCTTCGGCGTTTTCGTACACGAAGGGTAGCGCAGGGGCGGCGATGTGCAAAGGCCGCGGTGTCGCAGTCTGGCCCAGACGCGGAAAGACGCAAAGAAAGGGCGCGGAAATGACATCCGCGCCCGCAAACCAAGCGTCGTGTCGAGGGGCTGACCGTTAGGCCAGAGCGATGTTGATCGCGCTCTCGCGTCCGTCGCGGCCCGGCTCGATATCGAAGGTGACCTTCTGATTATCGGCGAGGCCGGTCAGCCCGGCGCGTTCCACCGCCGAGATATGGACGAAGACGTCCTTGCCACCGCCATCGGGGGCGATGAAGCCGTAGCCCTTGGTGCTGTTGAACCATTTCACGGTGCCGTTGGCCATTCCCGTGTCTCCTTGCTGTCTGCCTGCCCGCGGGATGCGGCAGGGGCGGCTCGGTCGTACAAAATCGAAGGACTGGCCGTCAGGAGCAGGGTCGATAGAGATAACGTCGCGTGTTTGACCTGAGGGCAGCTAGGTCAAAATGCAAGGACTTCTTGGTTAACGTTTTTGCCAATTTCGTTAACTTGCCGTCGCGTCCCCGCCCGCGATGTCAGCCGGGCTATCGGCCCGGAACGGATCGTTCCCCATTTGCGCCATCAGGCCCGCCATGTCGTTGGGCAGCCAGTTTTCCGCGATCAGGCCCGCCGCGTCGAAGCGGTAGAAATCCATCACCCGGAAGCGAAGGGCACGGCCGGTCGCCGGGATGCCCAGATAGGTACCGGTATGCGTCATCGCCACGTCACCGCCGGTTACTGCGAAAGGGCCGTCGGAGATGCGAATGAAGTGACCCGCCCCGCGCCTGTCCGGGAAGGCGCGCAGAAAGGGGCGCTGGTGATGGGCGCGGAACCCGTCCACCCCACGGCTCGCGCCGATGGGACCTGCGGCCCAATAGGTGAAGTCGGGCGCCCAGTGGGCCATGGAGATATCTTCCACCGATTGCCCGTCGAAGGCGTGGAGGGCCGCATGCATGTCGAGAACCCGGTCCAGGCTGTCCGATGGTGGGCTTTCGGTCAGGCGCAGGCCGGTCCCGCCCAGAGGTGCCGGCCAATGGCCGACCGCGCCCAGCGGCGCCGTCTGCGGCGCGATCCCGGCCTGCCGCATCAGGCCGAACAGATCCCAGACCAGCCAGGAGCGTTTGAGCCGACCGTCTTCGAAATGATGGGCCTCGCCATAGGTCAGCGCGACCACCCGGCCGGTGGGCAGGATGCCTGCAAACGGGGCCTGGAAGGTGCCGATATAGGCGCCCAGGCAGGCCACCATCGGCGAGGGGCGCGGGCCGGGCACGCGCGCATCCTCACGGTTGGCACCCATCAGGAAGAGGTCGTCGCGGCGTTCCCCGTCGGGAAGGGCCCGGCGCAGGTCCTGCCAGAAGGCGGCCAATTCGGGGCCTGCCAGGGTGGCGAAGGGATGGGGCGCTTCGGCAATTGCCTCCGGATGCAGCACCGACAGGTCGCCCTGCGCCAGCCGTGCCAAAGCATCATGCGCCTCTGCCCGCTCCGTCATCCCTGTCTCCTGCATACGTTTGCAAATCGCTTGCCGCGTCGCCGCGTCGCTGTCTAGGGTGATCGGGATCACGGGGGATAGACATGGCCGAAATCCAACTCAAGCAGGTCACGAAACGCTGGGGCGATTTCGTGGGCGTTCAGGAATTCGACCTGGATATTGCGGATCGGGAATTTCTGGTGCTGCTGGGGCCGTCGGGCTGCGGCAAGACCACGACCATGCGGATGATCGCCGGGCTGGAGGATCCCACCAGCGGCGACATCCTGATCGGCGGCGACCGCGTCAACGACCTCGACCCGAAGGATCGGGATGTGGCGATGGTGTTTCAGTCTTACGGGCTCTATCCGAACATGAACGTTTGGGAGAATATTCGCTTTCCGCTCAAGGTGCGGAAGGTGCCCGAGGCCGAGCACGAGGAGCGGGTGCAGCGCGCCGCGGAGATGGTGGAGCTGACGCAATTCCTGGATCGCAAGCCCGCCGCCTTGTCGGGCGGACAGCGGCAGCGGGTGGCCTTGGCGCGGGCTATCGTGCGGACGCCCAAGGTTTTTCTGATGGATGAGCCGCTGTCGAACCTGGATGCGAAGCTGCGCGTCTCGACGCGCGCGCAGATCAAGAACCTGAGCCATGAACTGCAGGTGACGACGATCTACGTCACGCACGACCAGATCGAGGCCATGACCCTGGCCGACCGGGTGGTGGTGATGAAGCAGGGTGTGGTGCAGCAGGTGGGCACGCCCACGGAGATCTATGACCGCCCCGCCAATACCTTCGTCGCGGGCTTCATCGGCAGCCCCGCCATGAACCTGATGGAGGGCGAGGTGTCGAACGGCACCTTCCACGCGACGGGCGTGGAAATCCCGGGTTTCGAAGGGGTTAAGGGCCCCGTGACCTGCGGCTTCCGGGCCGAGGATGCGAGCGTGGCCGAGACCGGGCAGGGCGAGGTGCAGGCGCCGGTCTATTCCATGGAACTCTTGGGCGATTCCACCATGGTGACGGTGCGCGCGGGGGGCGGGCTGGTGGCCGTGAAGGCGCCCAAGGACTTCCGCACCACGATCCGCGCGCCCTTCGCGGCCCATGTGCCACGCGAGATCTGCCACCTGTTCGACAGCGCCAGCGGAGAGCGCGTGGCGTGACGGCGATCATGGAGCGTGTGGAATGTTGTCCCTCATCGGGGGCGATTTGCGCCGATTTCGTCCTGCGGGGCGATGCACCCCCCGTACACCCCCCGTACACCCCCTGTACAGACGCGCGGCAGACGGGAGAACGTCCTTCCGCCCCCGCGAATCGCCGCTGATGCGCCTTCCGATCCATCAGGTCGACGCCTTTTGCGCGCCGGAGGGGCCGGGTCTTTTCACCGGCAACCCGGCGGCTGTGGTCCCGCTGGACGACTGGCTGCCGGACGCGACGCTGCTGGCCATCGCGGCAGAGAACAACCTGGCGGAGACGGCCTTCCTGCGGGGTGCGGGCGCCGCGCGGGAGTTGCGCTGGTTCACGCCTGCCGTGGAGGTGGCGCTCTGCGGCCACGCGACGCTGGCGGCGGGGCATGTGGTGCTGGCGGAGACAGGTGCTGCGGAGGTGCGGTTCACGACGCGCAAGGCCGGGGTGCTGACCGTGCGGCGGGAGGGGGAGCGGCTGGCCCTGCGTCTGCCACGGCTGGACCCGGCGCCGGTGGACCCGCCCGAGGGGCTGGCGGCGGCGTTGGGGGCCGCGCCGACGGAGGTGCTGCGGGCGCATTACGCGCCGGACGAATGGGACGAGGTGGCGGTCTTCGCATCCGAGGCCGAGGTGGCGGCACTGTCGCCGGATTTCGCTGCGCTGACGCGGGTGGGCGGCGGCGCGGGCCGGTCGCGGGGCGTGATCTGTACGGCGCCTGCGTCCGGTGGCGGCGATTTCGTCAGCCGCTACTTCGCCCCCGCCGCGGGGATCGACGAGGACCCGTTCACCGGCTCCGCCCATGGCGTGCTGGTGCCGTTCTGGGCGGGGCGTTTGGGGCGCGACCGGCTCAGCGCACGTCAGATCAGCGCGCGGGGCGGCTGGGCGGAGTGTGCGCTTGCGGAGGACGCGGTGACGTTGGTGGGGCGGGCGGTGACGTATCTGGTGGGGGAGATTTGGGTGGGGTGAGGGGGCGTGCCCGACGATCCATCTCACCGGATTCCCACTTGCCCGCATTGTGCGAGCCGGTCCGTCGACGGGCCGCGGGGCGGCGATCCGACGGGTCTTCTGTTGTGCTTTATGCCTGCAAGGTCGCCGCTTCGCTTCGGCGATGCGCCAAGCCCAGCCAGATCGCCGGGCCGTGGGTGCGGCCCGACGATGGACCGGCGCCCTGCGGGCTTGATTCCGGTCCGGAACGTTGAGTGAGAAGGATCGCTTGAAGCCCTGTGTGACGGCTCCTGCGCCAGGTGCAAAAGGTAGGCTGCGTCCAAATAGAGGTGGTCCAGCTACAACTTCCGTTTCACATCAATCGCGGGCGTATCACGTCCCATGACAATTCTAGCCCGCTTCTCGGGCTCCAGCCATTTTTTGCAGAGCTTCACTATGCCGGTGTCGTTCTTTGAGGCATACACAAAACGCTCCGCTTGAGCCGCTCTGATGCTGTTCAGTTCCTTAGCCATCTTCCTTGGTATCTCTACTACGCCCTCTCGTTGGTTTCCTTTCCATGTCAGCTCGACTATCCGAGTTGGCGTAAGCGGAAAGGTCACTCTTACTGTCTTGTTGGCGAAAGCTCCATCTCCGTAAATCCGGCTATGCGTTCTAGGATCGGAAACTCGTGTAACCGGGCAATCGGATGTGATCAGATGCTGATCTCTGCTCCTTCCAACAATCCAATTCATGTTTAGGAAAATATCTGCGAGTTTTGGTATCCCGCCTAATATTGGTAGTCCGGCTGCTCTGAGAACGCTCATGGAGAGATTTTTTGGATTACCAATGAGCTTCCGTGCCTCTGCCCGCATCTCAGGAGAGGTGGCATTGCCGGTCCTTTCTTCATAGTCAGCCAAGTATTGATGGTATGCTTCGTCATCCTTGGTAATAAGATCGACGGCTTTACTCGCAAAGGAAGCCATGATTTCGGCGCCCGCACGGACGCTGGACGGTGACCGCAGATATTGGGCAGCTAGAAATAAAGTAACTTTTTCACGTTCTTCATCTGTAAGCACTGTTCCGGAACAAAGACATTCCCAAAGTGGTGCAGCATTACTCTCAAAAATTCCTAGGAGTTTTTCAGCTTCGTCAAATCTTTCACCGTCGGCCCTGACCGGACTGTAGAAATTTGACTCTACAGCAGTAGCTTCTGGCTTGTCTGCGCGCGGCTCGTTCTTATCTGAATAAGTCCATACCAGCCCATCTACGTCGCAGAACTTTTGTAGATAGAAGCGAGGCACAAAGTGCTGTCTTTTCGTTCTTGAAGACACGTCGAGTGCTCGAACTGAGTGAAGTCTTTGGGAAGGGACAGATAACCGTTATCTCTGGGGATCCAAATTCGAGTTGTAAAGTACGCGCTGGAACCATCCGTCCGCTGGTTCTGCTTGGCGCCGCACAACAGACACCCGTCCTACTCCACCTCCCCAAACCGCAGCACCCCCAGCAAACCCCCACCCCCATCCGAGGGGTGGTGCACGCCGTCTACGACTTCCACCTCGGCCAGGTCGAAGGGGCTCACGCCCTCAAGGCAGGCGATGTTGATGCCCAGTTCCTCGGGGTTCGAGCGGCGGCGGTGGTGGGTGTAGATGCCGCAGGTGCCGCAGAACCAGTGCTCGGCCACCTTGGTGTTGAACTGGTAGAGGCGCAGGTGGTCGGCGCCCGCCAGCAGGTGAAACCCGTCCAAGGGGGCAGAGGCGGCGACCCCGCCGCGCATCCGGCAGAGCGAGCAATTGCAGCGGCGGGCGGTGTTGAGGCCGTCGGTGAGCGAGACCTCGAACCGGACGGCGCCGCAATGGCAGGCACCGGGATGGGGGTTGCGGAGGGTCGGCATGGATCGCGCTCCTGTCTGGGGCTGGGATTCACGCTAGGGTTCCGGCGGATGGATGAAAAGGAGACAGGGATGGCCGGCGCCCGACCCGAACAGGCCGTGCTGACGCGCGACACGGATATGAGCAAGACCGAGGCGACCCGCGCCGTGATCGAAGGGATGGTGGACGGGCTGAACGACCACCGGATCGCGGATATCGGGGAGTTCTTCTCGGAAGGGTTCGGCTGGTACGGCAACCAGGGCTGCGGGACCAAGACCGGGCTGCGCGCCTTCCAGGAAAACTGGCAGAAACCGTTCCAGGCGGCGTTTGGGGACAAGGTCTGCGTGGACGAGGCGCGGCTTTACATGGGCGAATGGGCCGCGGCCTTCGGGCGGCAGGAGGCGACCCATCGGGGCGACTTCATGGGGGTGGCGGCGACCGGCAAGCGGGTGGAGATCCGCTACATGGATTTCTGGAAAGTGGTGGACGGGAAGATCGTCGACAATTGGGTCATGGTCGACTTCCCCCATGTGCTGGCGCAGCTGGGCGTCGATGTGTTCGGGGGCGAGGGCTGGGAGGCCTTCGACCGGGGCGAGAAGGTGCCGCCTGGGCCCTGATGGCGGGTGCTAGCCCAGGATCGCGCCGACGGCGACCATCATCAGGCCGATGCCCGACATGGCCAGCGCGCCCAGGTTCATCGGCACGAGGCGGCGCAGGCGGGCCTCCATCTCCGCGCCTTCCAGACCCGCCTTGCGGGCACGGGCGGCGATGACGATGCAGGCGATCAGCAGGCCGATCCCCGCGATCGTCAGTGCCGCGCCGATCCAGACCAGAACCGCCATCTTTTGCCCCCTGTCGCGTTGCATCGCTTTCGGCCCGGCGCTACCGAAGGGCTTCTTCAGAGGCAAGAGGAGCGGGACATGGCGGAACTGGACGTGATCGAGGGCGGGGCGTCGGACAGCTACCGGGTGACGGCGGACGAGCTGCGGCAATTCATCGAACGGGTGGAGCGGCTGGAGCAGGAGAAGAAGGACATCGCCGAGCAGGTGAAGGAGGTCTATGCCGAAGCCAAGGGGCGGGGCTACGACACGAAGGTCATGCGCAAGGTCATCGCCCTGCGCAAGCGGGAGCCCGACGACATCGCCGAGGAAGAGGCGGTGCTTGAGATGTACAAGGAAGCGCTGGGGATGCGCTGAGCGGCGGCGCCGCCGATGGAACCGGCGGCCTGGTGCGAAGCTGATTGGGGCTTTCTCAAGGCTCTGGGCGGGGCGGGGTTTGCATAGGTCGGCATGGCGTTCCGGTCCTGCGCCGGGCCATTGGTCCGCACCCACCGCCGGTTGCCGGAGATCGGTGCGGCTGTGGGGATGCAAAGCGCGCAAGGCCAGTGCGGATCACCGCGCAATGCGGCAGGTCGGACGGCATCCGTCAGCGCCGTCGCGGCCTTTGGGTCGGGGTGTCGATCTGAGAAGCAGGTGGGCTCGCTCTGGCCGTGCGACCGCCAGCCTTGAAACGGTGGTCACTTGGTGCGGACGGTCGCCTGTTGCACGGGCGCCAGGTGGTTCGCGATGGTCGCCCAGACCGCGTCCACGCCCCCACAGGTTCCCCGACGTGTCGACCACCGGCGGTGTCGGTGCCCCCGCCTAGGCTTCGGCATCATAACCAGTGGGTAACGGTTGTGGTGAGGGTGGGGGCTGAGAGGAAGGCGTCGGCTCCGCAGTGGTCGCGGTTTGCGACATGGCGGACGTCCGTAAGCCCACCGGACATGTCCGCAACGGCCCTGCGGTTCCGGGAGAAGTCATGCCGCCAGAAGAGGCGGCCTTTGCGGTTCGTCCCCGGCGGGACGTTCGGGAAGGCATCGAGGCTTTTCACCTGCTCGCGCAGCGCGGTGATGTTGTGGCCTTTGTCTATCGCCTGATCGGGTATGGCATGGCGGTGTCCTGAGCGGGGTCGATGACGACGAACGTGTCGCGGGGCCAGCGCGCGAGCACTGCACTGGCGGCGATGCAATCCGCGACATTGCTGTCGACCCTCATCAACGGGACGGGGCAGCGCCAGCGATCTGCGCGCGTCTGGGCCTCTGTCATGCGCACACCCCGCGCGCCGGCGATGCCTGCGCGAACTCCGCCCCTTCCACCTCCGGCCGAGCGGTCCATTGCCACCCGCACAGGTGGGCCACCGGCAACCGCCGGAGCTTTGCATATCCGGAGCCAATGACCCTTCTCGGCCCAACGCCACCCGCGTTTGTGGCGCGTCTTGAGCGGCTCTAACAGGGCGGGTGCATCAACCCGCTGGCCCGAGATTTCGGAACTTGGACGATCCCAGGGACCATCGACCGGCCGTCCGCCCGCGGCACGCCCTGGACTTTGCGGGCAGATGCGGCCCGAGCCGCTCCGTTGGCACCTCGTGCAGCCAGAACAGGTTTTCGGACATGGCCACCAGCCCACGACGGGGCCCGCGGATCGCGAACGGGCCGACCACGCAAGATGGCCAAGGGGTCCGGCGCTTATAGCCCGTCTTCAAATAGCGATCCCCGTCGAAAGACGGTCGTAGTTTACGCCTTCAAAGTCAGCAGGTGGTCGTCATGATGCGATACGCGCTGAGCGACGAGGGATGGCGTGTCGGGCAGCCGCTTCTGCGGAGACCCGGCAAGAGCGGGCATCGAGCGGACGACCGGCGCCTCGCCAACGGGATATTCTGAATGCGCCGCACCGATGCGTCCTGGCGCGACCTGCCGGATCGCCATGGTCCCTACACATCCGTCTGCAATCGTTTCAACCGCTGGGCCACGCGCGGCATCTGGTTAGGGATATTCGAGGAACCGGCACGACGGGCGCCGCATTCTCTGCACGTGATCGACCGCTCCATCGTCCGAGCCCACCAACACGCCGGAGGCGAAGGAAAAGGGGGGCGCAGATCACGCCATCGGCCGTTCTCTTGGCGGACCGAGCACCAGAATCACCGTTGTCGTTGGCAGGATGGCGTGCCGGTCGAGCTGCCGATCACACCCGGACAGGCCACCGACATGACCGCGGCATCGTCTCTGCTGGATGCCTTGCGGCCCGGCATCGTCATAGCCGACAGGGGGTATGACAGCCGCGCGCTGATCGAGCTGATGCGCGATGGCGGCGGTGAAGCACACATTCCGGCCCAATGCCGGGTGCGCATCCAGCGCAGCGTTCCGGCCGATCTCCATCGCCCGCGCAACCTCGCGGAACGCGTCTTCTGCAACCTCAACAGTTTCGCCGTATTGCGACCTGCTTTGACACGCACGCCGACACCGTCATGGCCGCCGTCGCAATGGCATCCCCAAGGCTGTGGCTGCGGGCCAGTGGGTCCATAGCCTAGGGGTCGATAAATATGACACCGGGGATGTCGCGGATATGGGCGACGTCCGCGGTGTAGAGGGCCGAGAGGCCCGCGATCACCTCGTCGCTCCATCCCGGAAGGTCGATCTCCGCCTCCACCTTCTCCGGATCGGCATGCCTGGACAGCAGATCGGCAGCCAGCACCGACCAGTCGTCCAGGCCCGTCGGCGCATTCTGGGCCAGGCGGGCGTCGAGCTGGCCGACCCCGTCTTCGGTCAACACGTCGCGCAGGATCGCGTCATCGCCGTCGAACGGGCCAGGAAGGCCGCTGACCCGGCGGAGAACCTCCGTCCAGATAAGCGGCAGATCCTCGTTGCACCAGACCGTCAGCGGAATGCCGGGGCAGGCTTCCAGGATTGCGGTGACGACAGGGCGCCAAAGCAGGGTGTTCAGATCCTGGCCCTCCACGAAGTCACGAAAGCTGACCACGGTCGAGGCGTCAAAGATCGCTGGGACGAAGGTTGCGGGATTGCGGATCGCCAGGTGAAAGCCCAGGCGATGGCCCGCGAAGAGGTCGCGCAAGCCTTGGGCCCGGTTTCCAGCCTCGGCATACATGCCGTGACCGTTCAGAACCTGGGCATAGATCCCCAGAAATCCTTCATAGCTGAGGATCATCCGGTCGGCTCCGACGTCGTCGGCGATCGTCTCCAGGAAGCTTTCGCCGAACCCTGCGGCCAGATCGCCCGAGCGGGCGCGAAGCGCCTGCCGGATCGCGGGTCGGGCGCGCCCCGGGGCCGGGATCGTCACCTTCGCTTCGTTGAGCGCTGGGCGGTTGCGCAACAGAGTGCGGAGAATGCGATCCTCGTCGGTGCAATGCGCGCCCAAGTGAATGGCGATGTCCAAGGGCGCGTCCCGCCGTGTGAGGTGCTCTGGATGTCTCTAGCAGCGGTGTCGGGGGCAGGCAAATTCGCCGTCGGGGCAATGGCGCGCGATCCCCTTGCCCGATGCCGGACGGCCCGCTAAAGGAACGCCAGCGCCCCTATAGCTCAGCTGGTAGAGCAACTGATTTGTAATCAGTAGGTCCGCGGTTCGAGTCCGTGTGGGGGCACCAAGAAATCAATGGCTTAGGCGATGCTGATCCGGCAGGTGGCATCGAGGTGGGACTAGCCGCTTCGCTGATTGCGATCGGAATGGTGAGTTGAATCTCGACCGTTCATTGAGGTCGACCCGTTCAAGATCCAGTTTCCGATGCCGCGCGACGGCCGCCCAGAACGTGGAACTCTTTGCCGGGCTCTATACCAGCCGGATGGTCCGCCCCACATTGCGCGCTGTGCCATCGCCTTCGATCTCGGTCGCCTCGAGATATGATCGGCGAGAGAACGGGCGCGGCGCGTCCGAGAGCAGGCATGTGGCGGGCTGCCTGCGGGCGGGATCGGTCTCTGAGGTCTCCCTCACCCCCCAACCCCCCTCTCCCGGCCGGGAGAGGGGGGCTGTCTTCCCGCTCAAGCGCGGCGCTGGATGTCGCGATATGCGCTCCGCTCCGCGCGGGAGCCCTCTCCCCGCCGGGGAGAGGGTTGGGTGAGGGGGTGTCGGTGTGACGTGGGCGCGGCGCCAGGCCTGCGCAGGGTGACGTGAAGCCGTTACGGAACCGTCATCCTGCCTTCATGAACATCTGGTTCCTCGCCGCCAAGGCAGGGGCCCGGTTGGCGCCCTGCAGACGGGGGAACGGATGCTGACCATCGACGCGCTGACCAAGCGGTTCGGCCCGGCCACGGCCGTGGATGCCGTGACGGTCGAGATCCCGCGCCCGACGATGATCGGGGTGATCGGCAAGTCGGGGGCGGGAAAGTCGACGCTTCTGAGGATGCTCAACCTGCTGGAGCGGCCGAGCGACGGGGCGATCCGCTTCGAGGGACGCGATGTGACGGCGTTGCGCGGGCGCGGTGCGCGCGGTTGGCAGGCCGATTGCGCCATGGTGTTCCAGCAATTCAACCTCGTGCCGCGCATGGATGTGGTCTCGAACGTGCTGCACGGGACGCTCAACCGGACCGGTACGCTGCGCGCACTCTTCGCGCTTTGGCCGCGGCGAGACGTTCACCGCGCCATCGACATCCTGGCGCGGCTCGGTATCGAGGACCATGCCGCCAAGCGGGCCGACGCGCTGTCTGGCGGACAGCAGCAGCGCGTCGCCATCGCGCGGGCGTTGATGCAGGACCCGAAGATCATCTTGGCCGATGAACCCATCGCCTCGCTCGACCCGCTCAATGCGCAGGTCGTCATGGACAGCCTGCGGGCCATACATGAGGAGGATGGTCGCACCGTCATCTGCAACCTCCACACGCTCGATACCGCGCGACGCTACTGCGACCGTCTCATCGGCATGCGCGACGGGCGCGTGGTCTTCGACGGCACCCCCGCGCAACTGACCACCGGCGTGGCGCGGGATATTTATGGCGCGGGCAGCGACTTTTCCGAGGCCGCCACATCGACGGCCCTTCCCGGACAGCCCGGCGTGGAGACGGCGCGCCAGGCCGCCATCCGCGATGCCGAGGCCGCCATCTGATCGCTTTCCACTTGCCGCAGCGGCCCCGTCGGGGCGCGGCACCAACCTGTCGGGAGACATCCATGAAAAAGACCATCACGCTGGCCCTCGCGGCCTCAACCGCGCTGTCGGGCGTTGCCATGGCGCAGGACGCGTCGGTGACCGAGTTCAATATCGGCGTTCTGGGGGGCGAGAACGCACAGGACCGGCTGGCCAACAATCAGTGCCTGGCCGACTACATCTCGGCGGCGCTGGGCGATATCGACGTCAACGTCTTCACGCCCGCCGATTATAACGGCGTGATCCAGGGCCTTCTGGGCGGAACGCTGGACATGGCTTGGCTGGGCGCCTCGTCCTATGCGGCAACCCATCTTCAGGACCCCGACGCGGTGGAGCCGGTTCTGGTGAAGACCAATCTGGATGGCTCCTTCTCCTACCATTCCATCGGCTTTGCCCGCGCCGATAGCGGCATCACCTCCTTGGCCGATATGGAGGGCAAGGTCTTCGGGTTCGGCGATCCGAACTCCACGTCCGGTTTCCTGATCCCCTCGGTCGAGATCCCGCAGGCCACCGGTGCCACCATGGAATCGGGCGACTACTTCGCCGAGGTGACCTTTACCGGCGGGCACGAGCAGACCATCGTCGCGGTGAACAATGGCGATGTGGATGGCGGCGTCACCTGGGCCGATGGTCTGGGCGACTGGGAAGACGGCTATAATTCCGGCGCCCTGCGTCGCGCTTCCGATGCCGGGATCGTCGATATGAACGATCTGGTGGAAATCTGGCGCTCGAACCCGATCCCGGAAGGTCCGGTCGTGGTCCGCCAGGCCCTCCCGGAAGAGGTGAAGGCGACGGTCGTCGATCTGGTCGCCAACCTGCATGAGACCGATCAGGACTGCGCCTATGGCGTGGCCGCGGGCGAGACGGCCGGGTTCCAGCCAATCACCCACGAAGCCTATGAGACCATCATCGAGGTCCGCCGCCGCGAGATCGAAGGCTGAGCGGCCTTTCGGGGCGGCCTTTGCGCCGCCCCGTTTCCTGACCGATGACCGATTTGTCCCAAACATCCGGCGGCACGGGCGCTCTCCGGGCCGCCTATGACGCGCAGCTGCGCACGAAGCGACTGTGGAACGGCGCCGGGCTCGCGCTGTTCGTGCTACTGCTGATCATCGCTTTCCTCGTGGCCAACGACCGCAATGCGGGGGGCTTTTGGGCGGGCATCGGCAACGTGTTCGATTTTCCCGCCGAAGTGGTGGCGGAGGCATGGGAGAAACGGAGCGATCTGCCGGACCTTCTGCGGCAATATCTGCCCTCGCTGATCGAAACCGTGAACATCGCCGGGGCGGCGACGCTGATCGGCGGCTTGGCGGGCGCGGCCATGGCGCTGCTGGTGACCCGTGGGCTTGCGCCCGTGCCATGGCTGGTCGCGCCGATCCGGCGAGTGCTGGACGCGCTGCGCGCCATTCCCGAAATCGTCATCGCGCTGGTCCTGATCTTTATTCTGGGTGGTGGTCCGGTCCCGGCCATGGTCGCCATCGCGCTCCATACGATGGGCGCTTTGGGCAAGCTCTTCTCGGAAGTGGCGGAAAACGCTTCGCTGAAACCGGTGGAGGGGCTGCAATCGGTCGGGGCCAGCTGGGGGCAGCGCATGGCTTTCGGCGTCGTGCCACAGGTGGCACCGAACTGGCTGAGCTACGCCTTGCTGCGCTTCGAGATCAACATCCGGGCCTCGGCCATCCTGGGCTTCGTGGGGGCCGGTGGCATCGGCTACGACCTACGCAACGCCATGGCCTGGGGGCCGGGCCGCTTCGATGAGGCGGCGGCGATCTTCCTGCTGCTCTTTGCGACGATCGTCCTGGTCGATCAGGCGGGCTCCGCTTTGCGCGAGCGTTTGACGAAGGGAGCGGCGCAATGAGCGATGCGATGGCGGATCGCTATACCGTGGCCGACCGGCGGATGGGCCGGGCCCGGATGAGCCTTCTGGGCGCGTTGGCCGCGGTCTTGGCCTATCTTGTCTATGTCTTCATCGTCTTCGATGGCTCGGGCCTCATCGCTCGGGCGGATGGCGAGAATGCCCGGATCCTCATGTCGGATATGGTCAGCCATAAGGTCCATGTCAGCCGAGACAATCGCAACGGCACCGTCGAGGTCGCCATCGAGGGCGAGCGCAAGGGCCGCTATCCGGAGGGCGCGTCGCCCTATTGGGTCACTTTGAACGCGAGGGCCGACGATGGGACCGGTCCGGAGACCATTGTCGATCTGGGCGGCGGGCATGTCGTGGTCTTCGGGGCGGGGAATCGTGTGCGCTACGATGTGCCCGGCTACGGCACGATTACGGCTCAGCCGTCGCGGGCATCGGGCGCCAATCCCACCTTTCCCGAGGGCGACCTGCCGGATTGGATCAGCGCCGCGCGCAACCGCGTCACCGTCGATACCGAGGCGGGCCGTCTGATCGTCACGCGAAACCGCACCGAGGTGTTCCGCTATTTCGCGGGATGGGAGTTGTTCTTCTTCACATTGGACAGCCCCTATTCCGGCCTGTCCGTGGGCGAGGTGGCGCGTCGCGCGGTGTCGGGCGAGGGGCGGGACATCTGGCAGAGCTTCTGGGGCAATGCGATGTGGAACCATGGCCAGGTGGCCTGGGCCATCTTCGAGACGATCCTGATGGCGTTCATCGGCACGGCCGGCGCCGCGCTGATCGCGTTACCCGCGGCGTTTCTGGCCGCGCGCAATTTCGCGCCGCTGGGGGTGCTGCGTTTTGCCATGCGCCGGGTCTTCGATTTCGTGCGCGGGGTAGACGGGCTGATCTGGACCGTGGTCCTGTCGCGGGCCTTCGGGCCCGGCCCCCTGACCGGGGCGCTGGCCATCCTGGTCACCGATACCGGCACCTTCGGCAAGATGTTCTCGGAGGCGCTGGAAAACGTCGACACGCGCCAGATCGAGGGCGTCCGCTCTACCGGTGCGGGCGCCATGATGCGCGCCCGGTTCGGCGTGATCCCGCAGCTGGTGCCCGTCCTGCTGAGCCAAATCCTCTACTATCTGGAATCCAACACCCGTTCGGCGACGGTGATCGGCGCCATCACCGGCGGCGGGATCGGACTTTTGCTGACCCAGGCCATCATCACCCAGAAGGATTGGGAGGAGGTGACCTATTACATCGTGCTGATCATCCTGATGGTCTTCGCCATGGACAGCCTGTCGGGTTGGCTGCGGCGGCGGTTGATCAAGGGTTGAGCGGCGCGCCCCTGGCGACCGGGTCATGAGTATTTCCGGAACATCGAAAGGGCAGGGATGGCGCGATTGAGCGCGGAGGCGCCGGTTCTCCATGACGGCTGCAGCGTCATTGGCAGCCATCTGGGACGCTATTGCGAACTGGGGCAGGGCACCCGTCTCCTGAATGTCGAGATGGGCGATTATTCCTATACCGATCGCTATGCCGATATCGCCAACGCGGATATCGGGAAGTTCGCCAATATTGCAGCGTTCAGTCGCGTCGGCGCGACGGATCACCCGTTGGAGACGGCCTCGCTCCATCATTTCCTGTACCGCTCGGCCGATTACTGGGACGATGCGCAGGACGATGCCGCGTGGTTCGCCCGGCGCGCATCGCGGCGTGCGGTGATCGGCCATGACACCTGGATTGGTGCCGGGGCTCAGGTGAAGCCCGAGGTCACGCTGGGTCATGGTGCAGTGGTTGCGGCGGGTGCCGTGGTGACGTCCGATGTGCCCGCCTACACGATCGTCGCAGGCATCCCGGCGCGCCCGCTGCGTCGGCGTTTGCCGGAAGATGTGGCGGCGGGGATGATGGCCCTGGCCTGGTGGAACTGGGATCATCGGACCTTGCGGGCCCGGCTCGACGATTTTCGGACCCTGTCTGCGGCGGACTTCCTGGCGCGCTACGGGTGATCCAGGGTCAGGGCGATCCGTTCGCCCGCGAAGCGGGCGAGGCCCCATTCCACCGGATCGCCGGTCGCGGCGTCGACGTTCAAGGCATCGGTGAGGATCAGGGGGGCGCCGGTCTGCAGATGGAGATGCCCGGCTTCGACCGGCGTGGCGGCCACGGCGGTGATGCGGGTGGCGGCACGCAGGTAATCGGCCACCCCGCACGCCGCGAGGGCCTGCGTGACCGAGCCGAGCCGGTCCAGGGCGGCGGGCAGGTCGGGGAGGCGGGCGGCCGGAAAGATGGAGTGAAAGAGGGCCACCGGGCGATCATCGACCATGGCCAGCCCGTCGGTGACGTGGACGACATCGCCCGCCGCCAGGTGCAGGGTTGCGGCCTCCTCGGCGGTGGCGCGCCGCGTTTCGCGCGTCAGGACGCGTTTTCCGGGGACGCGGCCTGCTGCTTCCATGGATTGCCGGAACCGGACGCGCGCGCCCATCGGATATTCGGTCGGTGCCGCCGCCACGAAGCTGCCCGACCCGCGTCGCGAGCGCACCAACCCCTCATCGGTCAGGGCGGCGAGGGCGCGGCGGATCGTATGGCGATTGACCCCGAACCGGGCCGTCAGCTCCGCTTCCGTGGGCAGCTTCGCGCCTTCGGGACGCGCGCCCTCGGCGATCTCGCGGCGCAGGGCATCGGCGATGCGGGACCAGAGTGTCATGGAAACTTCACCTCCCGGTGGATGGACCTGGCGGGGCGCGGGGTTTATGATTTGTCGAGTTGTATAGTATACCGAGAGGTTGTCGAGATGGAACGCCGCGACTGGTTGTCGATCATGGCCCGTGCGCCCCATGCGCGCCTCATGGCCCTTGCGGCGCCGTTCGAGCGCCAGGTGGAGATCGTGCGGGCAGCCGAGATCGGGTCGGTCATGGTCCGGGGCCGCATGGGCGGTTCCGGCGCGGCGTTCAATCTGGGCGAGATGAGCGTGACCCGCGCCGCTGTCGCACTCGACGGCCATGTGGGCCATGGCCATGTTCAGGGGCGGTCGAAAGCGGCGGCACAGGCGGCTGCGCTGGTCGACGCGCTGATGCAGGGCCCTGATGCGGAGCAGGTCGAGGCCGCCATCCTGCAGCCACTGCTGGCCGAGCGTCAGGCGGCAGCGCGGACCCGGTCTGCCAAGGCCGCGGCTACCAAGGTCGACTTCTTCACGATGGTCCGGGGAGAGACGGTATGAGCGACCTGTCCGGCGGATTTACGGACCCCGCACGCACGGGCGCCCGTGCCTTCCGCGCGATCCTGGACGCCATGGCCCGGCCGGGCCGGATCGTGACGGTCGAAGGCGCCCATGCGCCGGGCCTGTCGCCCGCCGCGGCGGGTGTGGCCCTGACACTTTGCGATCCAGACGTGCCGGTCCATCTGGCCGGAGCGGCCGACGCAGCGGCGGACTGGATCGCGTTCCATTGCGGCGCGCCGCCTGCCGCAAAGGCCGAATGCGCCTTCGCCTTCGGAGCCTGGTCGGCCCTGGCCCCCTTGGCGCCCTACCGGATCGGCACGCCCGAATATCCCGACAGGTCCGCGACGCTCGTGGTCGAGTTGGAAGAGCTGAGCGACGACGGCCTGCCTTTGACCGGGCCGGGGATCGACGGAACGACCTTTTTGTCACTGCCCGATCCCGTGGCCCTTCGCGCAAATGCCGCGCAATTCCCCCTCGGACTGGACCTCATCTTCACCTGCGGCGACCGGCTCGCCTGCCTGCCGCGCTCCACCCGGATCGGAGAGGTCTGATGTATGTGGCCACCAAGGGCGGCGAGGCCGCCATCGACGCCGCCCATGACTGGCTCGCGGAGGAGCGACGCGGCTGTCGGGACGTGGCCGAGATGTCTGTCGCGCAGATCGCCGAGCAGATGCGGCTGGCAGTGGCCCGCGTGATGGGCGAGGGGGCAATCTACGATCCGGAGCTTGCGGCACTGGCCATCAAGCAGGCACGCGGCGATCTGATCGAGGCCGTGTTCCTGATCCGGGCCTATCGCACGACCTTGCCGCGCTTCGGCGGCACCCGCCCCGTCGAGACGGGCGGCATGCGGTGCGACCGCCGGATCTCGGCAACCTTCAAGGACTTGCCCGGCGGGCAGGTGCTGGGCCCCACCTTCGACTACACCCATCGCCTGATCGATTTCGCCCTGGCCGCCGACGGCGCGGCGCCGGAGGCGGCGGAAGCCGCGCCCGATCTCTCCGACAAGCCCCGCGTCTCCGACTTGCTGGGGGCGGAAGGCCTCATGGAGCCTTTGGCGGAGGGTGCATTCACACCCAATGACGTGACACGAACGCCCCTGGCCTTGCCCGCCGATCGTGCGACGCGCCTGCAGGTGCTGGCGCGGGGGGATGAGGGGTTTCTGCTGTCCATGGCCTATTCCACCCAGCGCGGCTTCGGGCGCACCCATGCCTTCGTGGGCGAGTTGCGGATCGGCGCGGTGGTCGTGGAGATGGATATTCCTGAATTGGGCTTCGCCATCGAGATCGGAGAGATCGTTCTCACTGAATGCGAGACGGTGAACCAGTTCACCGGCTCGAAGACGGAACCGCCGCAATTCACCCGCGGCTATGGCCTGGTCTTTGGGCAGGCGGAGCGCAAGGCGATTTCCATGTCCCTGGTCGACCGGGCCCTCCGCTGGAAGGAGTTGGGAGAGGACGGCGTCGGCGCCCCCGCCCAAGACGAGGAATTCGTCCTCATGCATGCGGACAACGTCCAGGCCACCGGATTTCTGGAGCATATCAAGCTACCCCATTACGTCGACTTCCAGGCGGAGCTGGAACTGATCCGAAAGCTCCGCCAAGAGGCCAATGCCCAAGCCATGCCCGAGGCGGCCGAATGACCCGCCCCCTCACCCCCAACCCCTCTCCCCCCACGGGGAGAGGGGCGCACCAGGCGGCGCCGTTGCGGCGTAAAGCGCGAGGCTCGTCGCCCGTGGCCCCCCCTCTCCCTTCGGGGAGAGGGGGATGGGGGGTGAGGGGGCTTCGGCACAACGGTTTCTTAACCGTTTCTACCGACACGTTCCGCCATGGAACCTCCGGAGACCACCAGAGCCCGAACGCTTCGGCGGTGGATGACCGCACCGGAGGCGGCGCTTTGGCAGGCGCTGCGCAATCGGCGGCTCGGCGGGTTGAAGTTCCGTCGAAAGGCGCCGGTCGGTCCCCATGTGGTGGACTTCCACTGCCCGGCCGCGCGTCTGGTGGTGGAGATCACCGGCCCGGCCTAGTTTCCGCGTCTGCTGGAGGCGCGAGACGCGGCATTGCAGAGATGCGGCCAGGGCGTGCTGCGACTGCCGCGCGCGCGGATCGAGACCGATCTGCCGGAGGCCTTGCGCGACATCGAAGGAGCGGCACGCCTTCGGTTGCTCCGCTGAACGGAGCGGCCAGATGACCGAATACAGTTTTGCCTATCTCGACGAGCCGACCAAGCGGATGATCCGTCGCGCGCTGCTCAAGGCGCTGGCCGTGCCGGGCTATCAGGTTCCGTTCGCCAGCCGCGAGATGCCCATGCCCTATGGCTGGGGAACCGGGGGCGTGCAGGTCACGGCCGCGATCCTGACGCCCGAAGATCGGCTGAAGGTGATCGATCAAGGGGCGGACGACACCACCAATGCCGTCAGCATCCGCCGCTTCTTCGCCCGGGTCGCCGGAATAGAGACCACGACCCAGACCGACCGCGCCACGGTGATCCAAACCCGCCACCGCATTCCCGAGGCCCCGCTGACCGACGGTCAGATCCTCGTCTACCAGGTGCCGATTCCAGAACCCCTGCGCTTTCTGGAGCCGCGGGAAACCGAGACCCGCAAGATGCATGCGCTCGAGGAATACGGCCTCATGCATGTGAAACTCTACGAGGATATCGCGCGCCACGGGCATGTGGCGACGTCTTACGCCTATCCCGTGCGGGTGGCCGATCGCTACGTGATGGATCCCTCGCCGATCCCGAAATTCGACAATCCCAAATTGACCATGGATGCGATCCAGCTCTTCGGCGCCGGTCGGGAGGCGCGGATCTACGCCATTCCGCCCCATACGGAGGTCGTGAGCCTGGATTTCGAGGACCATCCTTTTGATCCGTCCCATGCCCCCCATCCTTGCGCGCTCTGTGGGGCGGAAGGCGTCTATCTGGATGAAATCGTCACCGACGATGCCGGGGGACGGATGTTCGTCTGCTCCGACACCGACCATTGCGCGGGCCGCCGCGCCGGCGGGTTCGTTGGTCCGGGCCTGTCCGGTTCGGAGGGGAGTGCCGCGTGACCGTGATCTTCCTGACCCATGCCCAGGTCCATATCGACCCGTCGGTGCCGGTCCCGGATTGGGGTCTGACGGCAGAGGGACAGGCGCGGCATGCCGCCTTCGCCCGCGCGCCTGAATTGGAAGGATTGGCCGCCGTTTTCGCCAGCGGCGAGCGCAAGGCCCTGGACGGTGCCGCTCCGGCGGCGGCGCGCGCTGGATTGCGCCTCCGCCAAAGGACGGCCCTGGGCGAGAATGACCGCAGCGCAACGGGCTACCTGCCGCCCGATCGTTTCGAGCGCATGGCCGACCGCTTTTTTGCCGAACCCGACATGTCGGTCGAGGGCTGGGAGCGGGCGCGCGATGCGCAGATCCGCATCGTCGGGGCGGTGCGCGCGGCCCTGGCCGAGGACCGGGCCGATGGCCCCGTCCTGATCGTGGCCCATGGTGCCGTCGGGGCCTTGCTGCGCTGTCATTTGAAGGGGCGCACGATCACCCGCGACGAAGACCAGCCCGCCACCGGCGGCGGGAACTGGTTCGCCTTCGACCCGGCCATGGACGGCCCCCCGACCGATTGGAGGACCATATGACAGCGCTCTTGGACATCGATGGGCTGACCCTGCGCTATGGGACACGGATCGGTTGCGCGGACGTGACCTTCGATCTTGGCGCGGGAGAAGTGCTCGGCGTGGTGGGCGAGAGCGGTTCCGGCAAGACGACCATGCTGCGCGCCATTGCCGGGTTCCTTGCGCCCGATGCCGGTCGGATGCGCTATGACGGGCGTGATCTTCGTGCAATGCCCGAGCCGGAGCGCCGCCGCCTTTTGCGCACCGACTGGGCCTTCGTCCATCAGAATGCCCGCGACGGTCTGCGCATGGGCGTCAGCGCCGGTGGCAATGTCGGGGAGCGGCTGATGGCGGGCGGCGCACGCCATTACGGCGCGATCCGCGGCACGGCGGCCGATTGGCTCACCCGTGTGGAGATCGACCCAGCCCGGATCGACGATCGGCCCGCCGCTTTCTCTGGCGGCATGCAGCAGCGCCTGCAGATCGCGCGGGCTCTCGTCACTTCGCCCCGTCTGGTGCTGATGGATGAGCCCACGGGCGGGCTCGACGTCAGCGTGCAGGCCCGGCTTCTGGATCTGCTGCGGGGACTGGTCCGAGAGATGAACCTCGCCGCGATCGTAGTGACCCACGATATCGGCGTGGTCCGGCTTCTGGCGGATCGCTTGCTGGTGATGAAGGACGGCCGCGTCGTGGAACAGGGGCTGACGGATCAGGTCCTGGACGATCCGCAGCACGGCTATACGCAGCTTCTCGTCTCTTCGGTATTGGCGGCCTGACCATGACCTCATCGACACCCACGCCACCAGCCATTCGGGTCTCTGGTCTGAGCAAGTCCTTCACCCTCCACAATCAGGGTGGCGCCCGGATCGGCGTCTTGACCGAAGCGACGCTGACGGTCGCCGCGGGCGAGTGCGTGGCGCTCGGTGGCGCGTCGGGATCGGGCAAGTCCACGCTCCTGCGGATGCTGGCCGGGAACTACCTTGCCACCGAAGGCTCGATCCGCATCGCAGGGACCGAGATCGTGGGCGCGCCGCCACGCACCATCGCCGCGTTGCGCCGGGACCGGTTGGGCCATGTCTCCCAATTTTTGCGCGTCGTGCCCCGCGTCGCCGCCCGCGACGTGGTGGCCGAGCCGCTTCTGGCGCGCGGCATGGCGCCCGAGGCGGCCCGTGCGCGTGCCGAGAGCCTGCTGGACCGCCTGAACCTGCCCGCCCGTCTTTGGGGCCTGTCACCGACCACCTTTTCCGGAGGCGAGCAGCAGCGCGTCAATGTCGCGCGCGGCTTCGCCCATCCCTATCCCGTCCTCCTCCTGGACGAACCCACGGCCTCCCTGGATGCGACGAACCGTGATGTCGTCCTGGCCTTGATCGAAGAGGCAAAGGCTTGTGGCACGGCCATCGTCGGTATCTTCCACGATGCCCAGGCCAGGGACCGGGTTTGCGACAGGGTCGTCGACGTCTCCACCTTCGCCCCGACGTCATCGCCCGACGCCACCGCCCCCCTCACCCAACCCTCTCCCCCCGCGGGGGGAGAGGGCGGCTCCGCGCCCGCGGCGGAATGACATCGCCGTCCCCCATAGCGGTTGGAGCCCGCATGCCCCTCTCCTCCCCTAGGGGGGAGAGGGGTTGGGGTGAGGGGGGCGGTCTCGTGGCCGTGGTCGGGC